>NZ_JBVJDL010000001.1:154794-1803545 GCF_055582305.1 Streptomyces sp. NPDC042102 | reverse complement strand
GGGCGGCCGGCGGCGGGGGGGCCCCGGCCGGCCGGGGGGGGGGGGGGGGGGGTGGGGGGGTGTGTGGGGGGGGGGGGGGGGGCGCGGCGGGGCGGGGGGGGGCGCGGCCCCCCGGCGGCGGCCAGGACGGCCAGCGCCGTACCGGCCACCTGGCGGGTGCTGGTGGCGGGGCCGATCCGGGGGACGACCATCGCCGCGTCGACCGCTTCCAGCAGGGTGTCGCGGGCCGCGCCGGGATCGTGCCCGGCCAGCACGCGGGCGGCGTCGTGCAGGAGGCGGACCGCGCCCTCCCGGCCGAGCATCAGGTGGATCAGGCCGCGCAGGCGGTCGGCGTGGGCGCCCAGGACGGGCAGCCCGGGACCGGGGGCCAGCAGGGCGAGGAGTTCCTCGCCGCGTCGCGGCGCGCCGCCCATGAGGGCCGCCGCGCAGGCCTCCAGCAGTCGGCCGGCCCGGTCGGCCGGGTCCGGGGTGAGTTCGGCGGCGCGTTGCAGGAAGGCGGCCTGGGCGAGGTATCCGCCGTGCTCCCGGGCCCGTTCGGCGCAGGCGTGCAGCTCCGCGGCCACGTGTTCGTCGGGGCCGTCGACGGCCGCGGCGCGGTGCCAGGCCCGGCGGTCGGCGTCCGTCAGCGGATCGGTGACGGCGGCCAGGGCCGCGTGGACGGCCCGTCGGTCGGCCCGGGAGGCGCCCGCGTACACGGCGGAGCGGATGAGCGGGTGCCGGAAGGGGGAGGTGCCGGGCGCCGTGCGCAGGACGAGCAGTTCCTCGCGCTCGGCCTGTTCGAACGCGGCGGCGACCTCCTCGTGGGTGACGGGCAGCCGGTGGGTGAGGGCCTGCCGTACGAGACGCAGGTCGCCGGTGGCATCGGCCGCGGCGGCGAGCAGCACCGTCCGCGTCAGGCCGGGCAGGGCGCCGGTGCGCCGGAGGAACCGGTCCTCCAGACGCCGGCCGATGGGCAGCGGCCCGCCGAAGGCGATGTCGCCCGGGGCGGTGCTCCGCGCGAGTTCGCGGATGGCCAGCGGGTTGCCCGCGGCCTCGGCGAGGATGCGCGCCGCGACGACGTGGTCGACGGCGTCGTCGGTGTGGTCGGCGAGCAGGGCGCGCGCGTCGTCCGCCGGCAGCGCGGTGACGTGGAGCTCGGGCAGGCCGGGCGGTACGCGTCGGCCCTCGGCGTCGTCGCGCAGGGCGAACAGCATCACGATGCCGTCGGCGTGCAGGCGCCGTGCGACGAAGGCCAGGACGTCGAGGGACTCCTGGTCGATCCACTGGGCGTCGTCGCAGACCACGAGCAGGGGCTGCGCCCTGGCCGCGGTGGAGAGCAGGGTGAGTACGGCGAGGCCCACCAGGAACCGGTCGGGAGCCGTGCCCGAGATCATCCCGAACGCGGTTTCCAGTGCGGCGCGCTGGGGGTCGGGCAGTTCCCGGCGCCGGTCGAGGAACGGCAGCAGCACGCGGTGGACGGCCGCGAAACCCAGCTCCTGCTCGGCGTCGATCCCGGCGAGGCGGGCCACGCGCATACCGGAGGCGGCGGTGACGGCGTGGTCCAGGAGCGTCGTCTTCCCGATGCCGGCGTCGCCGTGCAGGACCAGGACGCCGCTCATCCCGGCGCGTGCGTCGTCGAGCAGCCGGTCGATCCGGGCGCGTTCGGCCTCCCGGCCCTTCAAGATCATGCAGGGACGATACCCGTTGCGCCGACCGACGGCGTGGGGTGCGTCCGGGCAGGTCCGACCGGCCCCGCGTGGGGACCGCCGCACGGTCCCCTGTGGATTCCACCGCACGGGACTGGGGGTTTTCCGGGATTCGAACGCGCCCGGGTGCCGGGCAGGCTGCGGCCATGGCACGAAAGACAGCAGACGAGCTCGGCGGGCCGTGCCGGGTCCGCCCGGCCCACAGCAGCGACGGGCCCGCCGCGGCCGCGCTCCCGCACCCCTCCGCCGCCGCGGAGCCCGACCCGGTGTCGTTCTGGGCCGACCGGGTCGGCAGCACGCTGGGGCCGGTGGTGGTACTGCCCCACGACACCGCGTCGTTCCGGGGGGCCATCTCGGTCGGCGACTGCGCGTACGTACGGGTGGCGACCCTCGACACCGCTCCGCACCGGATCCGCCGCACTCCCCCGCCCGCCGAGCGCGGCCACGCCTCGTACGTGGTGGCCGTCGTGCAGGCCGCGGGAACGGTCGTGGTGGCCCAGGAGGGCAGGACGGCCGAACTCGCCGAGGCGGACATGGGAGTGTTCGTGACGGGCCGTCCGGTCACCCTGGACTTTCCCGACCGCGGCCGGACACACATGATCCGGCTGCCCCGGTCGGCCCTCGCCGTTCCCGAACGGCACCTCAGCTCCGTGCTGGCCACGGCCATCCGGCCCGGGGACGGGGTGGGCGCTCTGGTGTCGCCCTTCCTCGCCGGCTTCACCGGGGCCGTGGCGGCGGGGCGCACCACGCTGGGGCACCGCGTGGCCGGTCACGTCACGGACCTGATGACCACCCTCGTCGCGGAAGCGGCCTCGGGAACGGCGGCCGGGGACGGACGCCCCGGCCACCTGCTGGCGCGGATCCGCGCGTACGTGGAGGGCAACCTGGGCGATCCGGAGCTCTCGCCCGCCTCGATCGCCGCCGCCCACCACATCTCGGTCCGCTACCTGTACCGGCTCTTCGCCGAGGAGGAACCGACCCTCGGCCGCTGGATCCAGCAGCGCCGGCTGGAGGAGGCGCGGCGGGAGCTCGCCCGGGCCGGCCGGGACGTTCCCACGGTCTCCTTCGTCGCGCACCGCTGGGGGTTCGCCAGCGCGAGCCACTTCAGCACGGTGTTCCGCAGAACGTACGGGATGACGCCCCGGAGCTGGGTCAACTGCCGCCGCCGGATGGACTCCGGACCACCGGCGCCGCCGCTCCGGTCCGCCACCCGTTCCCCCTCCGCCTGATCCCCCCTCACCCGGTCCACCGCCACCTGATCCCCCATCACCTTCGAGGAGCAACCCGTGTCGTCACCCGGAACCACCCCCTCCTACGCCCGTGACCTCGCGCAGGTCGAGGCGGCGAACGCCTGCGATCGCGTCCCCGTCGTGTTCATCCACGGTCTGTGGCTGCTGCCCACCAGCTGGGACCGCTGGGCGGCCGTCTTCGACGAGGCCGGCTTCGCGCCCGTCCTCGCCGGCTGGCCCGACGACCCCGAGACCGTCGAGGAGGCCCACGCCCACCCCGAGGTCTTCGCGGGAAAGAGCGTGGGACAGGTCGCCGACCACTTCTGCGACCTGATCGGCAGGCTCGACCGCGAGCCCGTCGTCATCGGCCACTCCTTCGGGGGCCTGATCACCCAGATCACCGCCGGCCGGGGCCTTTCCCGGGCTTCCGTCGCCATCGACCCGGCCCCCTTCCGCGGGGTGCTGCCACTCCCCCTGTCCTCCCTGCGCGCCGCGAGCGCGGTCCTCGGCAACCCGGCCAACTACCACCGGGCGGTGCCCCTGACGTACGAGCAGTTCCGCTACGCGTTCGCCAACGCGGTCGGCGAGGAGGAAGCACGCGAGCTGTACGGCACCTTCGCCGTCCCGGCCCCCGGCGAGCCGCTCTTCCAGGCGGCCGTGGCGAACCTCAACCCGTGGACCGAGGCCAAGGTCGACACCACGGCGGCCGGCCGCGGACCACTGCTGATCATTTCCGGGCAGCAGGACCACACCGTTCCCTGGGCCATCGCCCACGCCTCCTACAAGAAGCAGGCGCACAACGAGCACGCGGTCACCGAGATCACCGAGATCCCCGGCCGCGGCCACTCGCTGACCATCGATCACGGCTGGCGCGAGGTCGCCGACACCGCCCTCACCTTCGTACGCCGCTTCGTCGATCCCGCCGTGCGCTCCACGGCGTGACCGTCGCCCCGCCCGTCCTCGAGCGGCCGGGAGGCCGCCCGAGGACACGCCCGGCTCAGTCCCGCCGGGCGGTGGCGGGCGGGACGGCGGCCCTGCGCGCGTGCAGGACGTGCGCGTCCAGGGGCAGGGGGCTGTGGCCGACGAGTTCGAGGCCCGCGTCGGCGAGCAGGCGCGCGTAATGGCCGGTGCGGCGTTCGCGGCCTCCGACGTTGCACAGCATGTGCAGGTCCCAGGCGGTGGCCAGGGAGGGGGAACCGTCGGCGGGCAGCAGCCGTTCCACGACCAGCAGGTCCGCGTGGGCGGGCATCGCGCGGGCGCAATGACGCAGGATCTCCCGGCAGCGGTCGTCGTCCCAGTCGTGCAGGACGCGGGAGAGGACGTACACGTCGCCGCCGGGCGGCACGTCGGCGAAGTCGCCCGCGCGGTAGTCGCAGCGCGCGCCGCAGCCCGCGGCGTCGAGCAGGCGGCGGGCGGCCTCGACGGCGTGCGGGCGTTCGAGGAGGATCCCGCGCAGGCGCGGGTGCGCGGTGAGGAGACGGCCGAGGAGCTCTCCCGTCCCGCCGGCCACGTCGACGACGGTCGCGGGCGCGGACGCCCGGGCCGCGGCGGTGATGACCGGGTGGGCGGGCAGCGGCTGGAACATCCGTGAGCTCGCGGCCATGGACCGGTCGAAGAGGTCGGCGAGGTCGGGGTCGCGGGCGAAGTGGTCGAAGTGGTTCTCGCCGAAGAGGTGGTCGAACGCCGGCTCTCCGGTCCGCACGGCGTGGTCGAGGCCGCCGAAGGAACGGTAGAACGGGCCGCCGTACAGCAGGGCCAGCGGTCGCATCGACCCCGGCTCGTCCGTGCGCAGCAGGGCACCGAGTCCGGTCAGCCGGAAGCCGCCCGGCTCCTGGCCCTGGGTGACGGCGCCGAGCATGGCGAGGTAGCGCAGGAGCGTGGCGAGGGCCCGGGGGTGGGTGCCGGTCAGCCGCGCGAGGTCCTCGGCGCGGTACGTGGTGCGGGGGTCCATCGCGTCCGGCAGGCCCAGCCGGGCGAAGGCGGCGAGTGCCTGCGTCGTCCACGCGCCGGTCAGGAGGCGAAGGAGCGTTTCGGCGGGCGGCCGTGTGCCATCGCCGGGATGGTGCCGGTCGGGGTGGTCCAGGTGCGCGGCGAGGGCGTCGCGGTGGTCCCCGCGTACGTAGAGTTCCAGCCTCCGGTATCCGCAGGCCGGATCGGCGGGGGCGGTGAAGTACAGGACCGTGCCGTCCTCGTGCGGGTTGTAGCCGCCGCCGTCGGGGCGCGCGCCGTGGCGGACGAGGATCGCGCACAGGCCGCGCAGGGCCAGCTGGTCCGGGTGCTCGACCTCGAAGGCGAGGTGCGCCTCGTGGCGGCGGGCGCGTTCGTGGGCGGCGATCCGTTCCAGGCCGGAGTGCGGGGGCACGGTCAGGGCGAACACCTCGACCGCGCGGCGTTCCCCGGCGGATCCGTGGACCTGCGGGCGCAGGATGCGTACGTCCAGCTCCGCCGGATCGAGCCGGTGGCGCCGGGCGAGGCGGTCACGGACCACCACGCTGGGGTGGGAAGGGGTGTCCGGGGCCAGCCCGCACTCGGCGAGCCGGGCCCGCAGGCCCTCCTCGTCCGGCGGGAAGAGCAGCAGCCCGGCGTGGGCGAACCGGCAGTGCCCGGCCAGCGCCCTCAGGTCCGGGCCGTCGAGGCCGGGCAGGAGGAGGGGGAACAGGGCGGCGCTGTCGTGCCCGCGGACGAACTCGGCCGCCGCGCGCAGGCGTGCCGTGTCGTCCAGAAGCATCGTTTCGTCGGAGAGCGTCGTCGTCATCGTGGGGGGTGTCCTCGGGCAAGTACGGGTCTGGGCTGGGGTGGGGGCAGGGTGGCGGCCCCGCGGGCAGGGACGGGAGGCCGGGTGAGCGGTACGGGGCGGGGGCCGCCTCGGCCGTCACACGCCGACGTAGTTCTCGGCGAACCAGTCCTGTTGGACGCGCGAGGTGCGCAGCGAGTCGAGCCGGGAGCGCCGCAGAGCGGCGTGGAAGAGCGATTCGGGACCCTCGTCCCGGTCGGGAACCGCGTGCAGCAGCCGGGTCAGCCACCCGGTGAACTCCTGCGCCCGCCAGATGTGCGCGAGGCACTGGTCGGAGTACCGGTCGAGGGCCCTCATGTCGCCCCGGGCGAGGGCGTCGACGAGGGCTTCCGCCAGGAGCTCGGCCTCCAGCACCGCCAGGTTGGCGCCCTTCGCGGCGGCCGGGGCCGACAGGCTCGCCGCATCGCCCGCCAGGAAGAGCGAACCGTGCCGCAGCGGTTCGATGACGTCGCAGGTCAGGTCGACGATGCCGCGTTCCAGGAAGGTGCCCCGGCGCAGCGGGCCGTAGTCCGCGGCGCGCATCCGGACGTCGAGCTCGTCCCAGATCCGCTGCTCGGGCCAGGCGTCGGCCGGGACACCGCGCGGCCACTGGAGGTAGTAGCGGGTGATCTCCGCGGTACGCGCCATGTGTCCGGCGAAACCGCGGTCGTGGAGGGCGTAGCCGACGGCGTCGAGGCTCGGCGGTGTCCCGGCGAGCAGGCCGAGCCAGGTCACGCCGTGGTCGTGGTGGTGGCGTACGGCACCCGGCGGCAGGGAGCGGCGGGCCGCTCCGTGCCGTCCGTCGCAGCCGGCGACGTAGCGGGCGGCCCACCGGGCGGGGCGGCCGTCGGGCTCGCGCGTCGTGACGGACGGCCGGGGGGTGTCGGCGTCGTGCACGGCGAGCGCCTCGGTGTGGAAGCGGATGCGTCCACCGCGGTCGAGGTAGCGCGTCAGGAGGTCGGTGACCAGGTTCTGCTGCGGGTAGACGTGGTGCTGCTCGCCGTGGCCGCGGGTGCCGTAGTCGAGGCGGAACCGGCCGTCGGCCGTCCGGAACTCGCACGTGCCGTGGCGGCGGCCGTGCCGGTGCAGGCCGTCCGCGAGGCCGTGACGGTCCAGGATCCGCACGGTGTTCGGCACGAGGAACCCGGCCCGGGCCCGGGTCTGGACATGGGCGCGGGAGGCGCGTTCCAGGACGACGCAGTCGATCCCGGCGGCGTGCAGGAGGTTTGCGAGAACGAGCCCGGCGGGACCGGCGCCGAGGACGACCACGTCGGCTGCTTCGCATAAGGAGGGGGAGTTCTGACTTTCCGTCATAGCGGGTGAAGCATAAGCGCGCGAAGAACCGTGAAACCACGCAAGTCATCCCCAGGCGGGAATAGAGTGACAATCGACCTGGCCGTTCCCGGCCCATGACGGCGGGGCCGGGAGGGCCGCCCGCGGCGGGCCGGTCGTGCGCGCCGGGCGCGCGGAGCCGGACACACGCTCCCACAACGCTCCGCCGCGGACCGTCGTCGGTCAGAGGGGCTGGAGCCGGGTGCGCAGGAGGCAGAACTCGTTGCCTTCGGGGTCGGCCAGGACGTACCAGCTCTCGGTCCCGGTCTGTCCGATGTCGGCGGGCCTGGCACCGAGCGCGAGCAGCCGCTCCCGTTCGGCGTCCTGGTCGCGGTCGGTGGGGTTGACGTCGATGTGCAGGGGAAGCTTGCCCGACCGCGGGTCGGTGCTCGGGTTGAGGATGAGCGTGGGCTGCAGGCCGCCGAAGCCGGCGCCGGGCGGCCCGATCTCGATGCTTCCGTCGTCCTCCCGGCCGAGTTCGACGTAGCCCAGGACCTCGCTCCAGAACGCGGCGAGCCCCTCGGGGTCCGCGCAGTCGATGACCAGCTCACTGATACGGCATGCCATGCGCGTCAGTGTACGGAGACGGTGGCGAATTCTATGTCCTGCGCCGCGAGTCCGATCGCGCTACGGCGGGACCGTCCGCGCTCATGACACGGTCCTCGTCAGCGCCGCCGGGGGTGCCGGGGACGGGGACGGGGCCGAGGCCGCCAGGGACTGCCACTCGGTGGGGGACATGCCGTACGCGCCGCGGAAGGAGCGGCTGAAGTGCGAGGGGCTGGTGAAGCCCCAGCGGCGGGCCACCGCGGCCACGGTGAACCGGCGCCGGGACCGGCCCAGTTCGATCCGGCAGGACTCCAGCCTGCGCCGGCGCACCCACTGGCTCACCGTCATGCTGTCGTTCTGGAAGAGCCGGTGGAGGTAGCGGACGGAGATGTGGTGGGCGCGTGCGATCGATTCCGGGGAGAGGTCCGGGTCCCGTAGGTGCTCCTCGATGAAGGACCGGATCCGGGACAGCGTTTCGTCGCCTGCCCTCGGCGGGCCGGCCGGGGCCGACTCGCCGGCCGCGACCGGCTCCAGGAGCTCCATGACCAGCACGGACAGGAGGTGAACGGCCGTTCGGGCCGGCCCGTCCCCGATCGTGGACCGGCGGAACTCCGACTTCGCGGCGAAGGCCGTGAGGAAGTCCGACACCAGGGCGCCCAGGCCCTCGCCGCCGCGCACGGGGACGCCCACCACCCGCCGCAGCTCGGGCTCCGTGACGCCCACGTAGCAGCGCGGGATCCGGAAGAAGATCATCTGGCAGTCGTCGCCGAAGCGCAGCAGGTGGCGACGGGCCGGGTCGCAGAAGACGAGGTCGCCCGGCCGCAGAGGGCTCGTCGCCCCGTCGCGGACGACCGTGACCGGTCCGTGGACGTGCATGCCGAGGTAGAGGAACGTTCCGTCGCCGCCGCCGGGCATCGTGGAAAGGACCTGCACGAGCCGCGAGGGGGTCGGGGTCAGCGTCTGTTTCATGGGTACTCCCACCGAACGGTACGTGGCGGTGGCCGGGTCAGGACCGGGCGTCCGGGGACTCCTCGGCCAGGAACTCCTCCAGGAACTCCTCCACCACCGCGTTGAAGGCGGCCGGGTTCTCCAGGAAGGGGAAGTGCGAGTTCGCCTCGCCGGACGTGAAGACGTGCAGCCGCGCGCCGGGGATCCGCCGGGCGATGTAGCGCTGTGCGTCGGGGTGCACGTGGCTGCCCTCGCAGCCGATCACCAGGGTGGGTACGTCGATCCGGGGCAGGACGTCGCGCCAGTCCTGGGCACAGTGGTCGAAGAGCAGCGGTACGCCGGCGTACGCGGGGGTCGAGGTGATCTCCCGTGCGACGAAGGCGAGCAGCTCCGGGTCGGGATCGCCGGAGAACATGCCGCGCACGAAGTCGGCGCGCACCGTGTCGCCCTGCGGCCCGGCGAGCGCGGCGCACAGGGCGAGGAGTTCGGGCACGTCGAAGATGGCACCGGACTCCTGCTGCTCCTGCCGGGTCAGCCAGGGAGCGGCGGCGACGGCCGCCGGCTGGTCGACGGCGACGAAGCGCCGGATCCGGCCGGTGCCGTACTGGTCGATGAAGCTCCACCAGACCGATACGCCCATGGACCAGCCGAGCGCGTCGAAGCGCTCCAGCCGGAGGTGGTCGACGACTTCCCGTACGTCCGCGGCCAGGCGGGCGATGCGGTAGCCGTACCGCGGCTTGCCGGACAGACCGTGCCCGCGCAGGTCCAGGGTGACGATGCGACGGCCGGGGGCGAGGCCCGCGGTCTGGTGTCGGAACATCTCCTGCGTCTGGCCCCAGCCGTGCAGCAGGAGCAGGGGGACGCCCTCGCCGCCGGTGTCCCGGTAGGCGATCCGCGTGCCGTCGGTCGTGATCACTTCGTTCATCGTGTCTTTCCTGTTCACGGGCGGGCCGGCGGGCCCGCCCCGTCCCGGCCATCCTCGAACGCGGCGCGGCGCCGCCACCACCGCGTGCTGTAGGAATCGGGGCGTGGATCATTCTCGTTCTGTCGAAGCGGGGCGGGCCGGGGCGGTTCGGGTCGGGTCCGGGGCCGTTCCGTGACTGGTCCGGGGCCGGTCACGTGCGCGCGGGGGCGGCCGCGGTGAGGAGTTCCTCGGTCCTGAGGCCCAGGTGCAGGGTGAGCCGGTGGACGCCGTCGTCCAGGTCGAGTCCGGTGATCTCCTGGATCTGGCGCAGCCGGTAGTAGAGCGAGGTGCGGTGCAGGCCCAGCGCGTCCGCGGTCCTCGGGATCGACCCGGCGTTCTCGAGGAAACACCGCAGCGTGTCCCGCAGCCGGTCGCCGCCGTGGGCCCGGTCGAGCATCCGCAGCGGCTCCGGCACGAGGGACGGGTTCAGGATGTGCTCGGGGAGCTGAAGGAGCACCGCGAGCGCGCCGAGCCGTTCCCAGTCGCCCACGCCCTCCAGCGAGGGCAGCCGGCGGGCCGCGCGGGCCGCCACCAGCGACTGCTCGTACGAGGTCCAGGCGTGGGCCAGGCCCTGCTGCCGTCCGCCGACGCCGATGACGGGAACCGCCGACGGGTCCAGGAACGTGCGCAGCTCCTCCAGGATGCGCGCGCACTGGGCGGCGATCTCCTCCGGCGCGGGCGGCCGGTCGCGCAACTGGAGCAGGACCGCCCGCTCCTGGTAGACCGCCACGAGACCCTGTGCGGTACGCGTCCGGCGCAGACCTTCCAGCGCCGCCCACAGGGCCGTGTCGGCCTGCCGCCCGGGCTCGGTGCCGCGGCACAGCTGGACGGTGGTGACCAGGACGTGGCCCGACTCGCCGATCAGCCCGAGTTCCAGGGCCCGTCGGCGGGCGGCGGTGCGCGTGGCGAGGTCGGTGTCCAGCAGTTCCAGCACCATGGTGCGTTCGTCGGCCCTGCGGGTGTCGGAGGCCAGCTGTTCCCCGTACATCTGGGCGGCCATCGTCTCGGCGGCCCGCGCCACGGCGGCGGTCTCGTGTTCCGCGAGGGCCCGGTCCGGCGCGACGATCATCAGCAGCCCGAGGAGGTGCCCGCGCGCCCGGAGCGGCACGACGTAGCGGGGCAGCAGTCCGAGGTCCGGGCGGCCGTCGACGAATCCGGGGCGCGTCCACCGGGCCACGCCCACGGAGAGGACGTACCGGACCGCGGCGCTGTCGGCGCGGCCCTGCAGCAGGGTGCCGACGCGTACCGGGTCCTCGTCGCCGAAGTGGCGGCTCGTGCACACCATGCGGACCAGCGGGTCGTCGACGACGACGGAGCGGCCCAGGGTCTCCGCGAGGTCGTCGACGAGCGCCTGGAGCTCCGTACTGCCGGGTCGCGCTCGCTGGGGACTGACGGTCATGCCCTGTTCCTCTCTCGACCACCTGCGTTCCCGCGGAGCGCGCCGCCCTCCGGCGTGCCCGCGGCATTGATCATTTTTGAGGAACGGCCGGGATCGGCACATCGCACGAATCGTGCATTGACGGGGCACCGGCAGGGGATACGAAGTGATTACGCTCCGTCGTCACGGGTGGTCACCAGACGGGCCAGGTCCGCGCGCGAGGTGAGGTCGAGCTTGGTGAAGGCGCGGCGCAGGTGCGAGCCCACCGTGTGCGGCGAGAGGGAGAGGTGCTCGGCCACCTGCGCGTTGGTCAGTCCCTGGGCGACGAGGCGGGCCACCCGGAGCTCGGCGCCCGTCAGTTCGGGCCATTCCTTGTCGTGTCCGGCCGTCGAGGGCCGCCGCCGGATGCCTGCGGCCCGCAGGCGCCGGCGGACGCGTGCGACGTCCCGGTCGGCCCCGGCCCGGGTGTAGAGGGCGAGGGCCGATTCCAGGTACGGCACGGCTTCGGACAGCCGGGTGGCCGCGAGTTTGCGACCGGCGTCCTCCAGGGCGGATGCGCGGGCGATCGGCCGGGGGCAGTCCTCGTACAGCCGGACCGCGCGCACGAGGTGGCCGAGGTCGTTGTCGAGCAGTCCACGGGCGTGCGCGGCGCCGGCGGCCAGGAGCGGAACGCCGGGGTTGTGCGCGGCCCGTCGCTCGGCGGCGTGGACCGCGGGCACGGCCCGCTCGAGTGCGCCCGCACGCAGGGCGATACGGACGAGGACGGGGGTGTCGGCGGGGTCGAGCGGGGCAGCGTCGAGGAACGGGCCGGGGGCGGTGGGTGACGGCTCGTCCCGGTCGGGTGCGGGCCGCTGCGCGCCGGGCGCGGGCAGGACCTCGCCGAGGGCGGCCAGGGCCCGGTCGGACCGGCCTTCGGCGTCGGCCATCAAGGCGAGGAGCCAGGAGCCGACCGTGCGGACCAGGGGCGGGCCGCCGTCGCGCATGCGCCGTGCCTCGGCCGCGTACGTCCGGGCGGCCGCCCGGTCGCCGGTGTGGAGGGCGACGCGCGTCATCGCGTACCGGAGGGTGAGGTCGGCGAAGTCGCCGAGGCCCAGCTCGTCCGTCAGCGCGGCCGCGGCCGCCGCGTCGGCCCGGGCGTCCGCGAGCCGTCCGGCGTCCAGGAGCGCCCGGGTGCGGTTCATGAGCCACAGACATGTGGTGGCCGCCTGGCCCTGGTTCCGGCTGCCGCGGACACCGGAGTCGGCGACGGCGAGCGCCGCGCCGGAGCGGCCGGCGAGGTTCAGCAGGAAACCGTGCCAGAGGGCTTCGGGAACCCAGAAGGAATGGACGATGCCGAGGCCGGCGGCGAGGGCGGCGGCCCGGTCCGCCCGGCGCAGGGCGTCGGCCCAGTCCGACCGGGCGAAGCGGACGGCCGATTCGACCACCGTCAGCGTGGCTTCCGCCGTACGGTCCCCCGCTTCCCCGGTGGCCGCCAGCGCCGCGGGCAGGGCCCGCTCGGCCGCCTCGTTCTCGCCCGACATCGCCAGGCCCAGGCACGCCAGCGCCAGCAGCCGGGCCCGCAGGTCCGCCGGGATCCCGGGCAGCGCTGCGCCGGTCCGGGCCTGGCGGACCGTCTCGGTGAAGTCGAACTGGCTGGACAGGCGGGCCAGGGCGAGGCGTATCCGTGCCTCGTCCTCGGCCCCAGGGGCCGCCACCGGGGCACCGCCGCCGGGCCCGCCGCTCGCCAGGGCCGAGGCGCCGAGGTCGCGCGCGCGGGCCGGCCGCCCGGCCTGCCAGAGCAGCGGGATGGTCTCGGCGACGAGCCGCGGCCGCTCGGGAGCGTCCGCGGCGATGCCGTCCAGGGCCCGCAGCGCCAGTTCCGCGGCCGCCGCGGGAGCGGTGCTCGCGAGTTCCGCCGCGGCGGTGCGCAACCGGTCGGTCTCGCTGCGGTCATCGCCGGGGCGCCCCTGACCGGCCCGCGGGGCGGGCGGACCGTCGGCCGGCGCGGCGCTGCCGCCCGGCTCGTCCGCGGCGTGCCGGCGCAGGCTCTGGCGTACCGAGGGCGGCAGCCCGGCCGCGACCGCCCGGCGGACCAGATCGTGGCCGAAGGCCAGGAAGTCGCCCTGTTCCGCGAGCAGTTCGGCGTCCAGGGCTTCCCGTACCGCGGTGATCAGTGCGGCCGGCGACCTGCCGAGCAGCTCGGCGAGC
The DNA here is from genome assembly GCF_055582305.1 of Streptomyces sp. NPDC042102. Taxonomy (NCBI): domain Bacteria; kingdom Bacillati; phylum Actinomycetota; class Actinomycetes; order Kitasatosporales; family Streptomycetaceae; genus Streptomyces; species Streptomyces sp. NPDC042102. The sequence goes on along the minus strand of NZ_JBVJDL010000001.1, from coordinate 1,790,503 downwards.
CGCACGACGGTGACCGGGCCGCCCACGGCGGCGGCCGTTTCCACCAGCTCGCGCGCCGCCCCGGAGAGCCGGTCGAGGCGGCGGGCGACGGAGGGCAGCGGGGGCACCGGGAAGGCGCCGGCCGTCAGTCGCGCCGTACCGTTCCCGGTCGTCACCGCCTCCTCCTCCCGTACGGCGCCGAGCAGTTCGACCAGCAGCGCGGGCACGCCCCCGGCGCTGCGGACGACGCCGAGGACGTCCGGTCCGGGAACCGCGCCCAGGACGTCCTCGGCGATCCGCGCGCTCGCCCGGTCCGTGAGCGGCCCCAGGACGAGTTCGTGCGCGCCGGCCCGTCGCATCCGGTCCAGGGTCGTGCGCACGCCCGGCGGTACGACGGCACCCCGTACGGCCACCAGCCAGAGGATCGCGTGCGGGGCCAGTTCGGTCACGACGGTGCCGAGCGTGAGCAGGGTCAGGTCGTCGCACCACTGGAAGTCGTCGAGGACGATCAGCAGTGGCCGGTCACGGGCCGCCTCCCGCAGGCGGTCGGCCAGTTCCCGCAGCAGCCAGAACCGCTGACCGGGCACCGTCGCCAGGTTCCGGAGGCGGTCGGCGTCGGCGAGCGGCTCCGGACCCGCGAGCAGCCCCTCCAGCAGCGGGCCGAGCGGGACCGGCGGCGCGTCGGGGTCCACTCCCCCGTGGAACACCCGTATGCCGCGCCGTCGTGCGGACGCCGACGCGGCCACGAGCATCCTGGACGTGCCGATCCCCGCCGGGCCCTCGATCCGTACGATCCCGCCCTCGCCGCGGCCGAGCGCGTCGAGCCGTGCTTCGATGAACGACTGTTCCGCCTCCCGGCCGCGCAGCGGCGTCGGCCCGCCGGCGGGGTCCTCGGAAGAGGGGCCTGGCCCTGTCGTCATGCCGTTCACCCTTTTCCGCCGGCCGGGGGCCGCACGGGATGACGCCGGAGCTCCACGCGCGGTACGGCGGATCAGTATGAACGCCTCCCCGGGCTTCAGTCGAAGCGCAGGTCGGCGAGCTGCCGTTCGAGGGCGGAGCCCACGCCGGGCGTCACTTCGCGAGGAAGGCCAGGAGCGCGGCGTTGACCTCGGCCGCGTGGGTCCACAGCAGGCCGTGCGGGGCGCCTTCGATCTCGACGTAGTCGGCGGCGGGGAGCGCCTTGTGGAAGGGGCGCGCGCTGCCTTCCGCGGGCAGGATGCGGTCGGCGGTGCCGTGCAGGATCAGGGCGGGGACGTCCACGGCCGGTATGTCGGCGCGGAAGTCGGTGTACCAGGTCGACGGCGCGGCGGACGCGGCGAACGTGCCGCCGCCGGCCGCGGTGTTCCAGCTGTTGCGGACGGCATCCTCGCTGATGCGGGTGCCCAGGTTCTCGTCGAGGTTGTAGAAGTCGTGGAAGAAGGAGGTGTAGTAGGCGTACCGGTCGGCCTGCACGGCGGCGACCACACCGTCGAAGAACTCCTTCGGCGCGACCCCGTCCGGGTTGTCGTCGCTCTTGAGCAGGCAGGGCTCCAGCGAGGCCAGGAAGGCGGCCTTGGCGACGCGGGCGGAGCCGTACGCGGACAGGTAGCGGGCGACCTCGCCGGTGCCCATGGAGAAGCCGACGAGGACCGCGTCGCGCAGGTCGAGGGTCTCCATCACGGTGTTCAGGTCGGCGGCGAAGGTGTCGTAGTCGTAGCCGGTCGTCGGGTGGGAGGACTGCCCGAAACCGCGGCGGTCGTAGGTGATCACGCGGTAGCCGGCGTCGAGCAGCGCGGCGCTCTGGCGCTCCCAGGAGCGGCCGTCGAGGGGGAACCCGTGGATGAGGACGACCGGCTGGCCGGCTCCGTGGTCCTCGTAGTACAGGTTGATGGCGGTGGAGTTCTCCTGGCCCACGGTGATGTACGACACGGGTGGTTCCTCGATTCGTGGTGCGGCTGGTCCGCGCGTCGGCGCGGCCCTTGACGCCGTCACGTTAGGGCGGGAAAGGAGCCGTCTGTTGTCGGGCGATGCACTGGTTCTTGCCCACGGGTGCAGTGTCGGCGGGCGTGGCCGGGCCGGCCGCCCCGGTCTCCGCCCGCGCCAGGAGGAACCGGGTCAGGTCGACCCGGGAGCTGACGGAGAGTTTGCGGAAGACCGAGGCCAGGTGGGTGTTGACGGTGTGCGGGGAGACGACGAGGGCCGCCGCGGCCGAGCGGTTGGTGTGGCCCGCGGCGATCAGCCGGGCCACCTTGCGCTCGGAAGCGGTGAGCGCGTCCCAGCCCTGGCGGGGCCGCGGCCGGGTCGCGGCGCGCCGCCGGCCGGCGCGGGACGTGGCCCGGTCCAGGTCCGCCCGGACCCGGTCGGCCTCGGCGGCGGCCCCGGCCCGCACGTACATCTCGTGGGCCGTGGTCAGGGCGGGTACCGCGGCGGCGGCCGGCAGGGCGCGCCCGAGGTCGGCGCAGGCCGCCGCGAGGTGCAGGGGGCGGGGGCCGTCCCGGAGGATCCGTACGGCCCGCTCAAGCCGTCGCGTGTCGGCGGTCACCAGGGCGGCCGCGTGGTCCGCCATCCCCTGTGCGGTGGGCACGCCGGGGTTGCGGGAGGCGTACGCGGCGGCCTGGGCCGCGAGGTCCTCGGCCAGCGGGGTGTCCCCGGCGCGCAGGGCGATCGTCACGGCGTCGACGAACCGGGTGCGCAGGATCCGCCAGCGGCCGAACGGGTGGTCGCGCTGGGTGGACCGGATCTGACGGGCCGCTGCCGCGTGGTCGCCGTCGGCGTCGGCGCGGACGGCCTCGAGGTACTGGTGGGCTGCGTGGTTGCCGGCGTTCGGCCGGGCGGCCGTCGTCGCCCTGATGATGCCGAGGTGTTCGCGGGCGGCGTCGCGGTCGCCGCGCAGCATCGCCAGCAGGCCCCGGTGGACCCGGATGTTGACCAGGTTGCCGGGCACGCCGATGTCCGCTTCCAGCCGTTCGGCGGTGACGAGGTCGCTCTCCGCGTCGTCGAGGCGGCCGAGCCCGAGCCGGAGGCTGCCCTGCGCCCACATCAGCATGGCGGGGCGCAGGGGTTCGTCGCCGGCCTCCCTCAGCAGGCGGTCGGCGCCGTCGAAGTCGTCCATGTGGACGCGCGCGACGACCTCCTCGGGCAGGAAGGCCGGGTCGAAGGCGGCCAGCGCCGCGTGGTGGCCAACGGCCGTCTCGCACGCGCCGGCGTTGAGGGCGATCTCGCCGAGCCCCCACAGGGCGGCGACGCGGGCCTCGCGGTCGCCCGAGCGCCCGGCAGCGGCGAGGGCCCGCTCCCCGGTCCGGCGCGCGAGGCGCAGATCGCGGCCGCGAGACTGCGCCAGTGCCTGCCGGGCGGTCAGGCGGGCGGAGACGGCCGGGTCGGTGACCACGGCCAGTGCCGCCGACGTACGGCGGGTCAGCTCGTGGATGTCGTCGAGGTGCCACAGCGCGTCGCCGAGCGAGCACTGCAGACGGGCGAAGGTCTCCAGCGGCGGCTGCCGGGCGAGCAGCATGTCGCCGGTCTCCCGGGCCCGGGTGTACCGGCCGGCTCGGGTGAGGGCGGCGATGGCGCGTTCCCCGGCTCCGAACGCCTCGGGGTCGTGGGGCGGCAGCAGGTCCAGGGCGCGCGACTCCAGGTCCGCGGCGAGGTCGGGCATGACGGCGCGGACGTCCGCGGCCGCCCGGCCCAGCAGCCGGACCGCCTCGTGGTCCCCGGGGTCGGCGCTGTGGAGCAGGTGCGGCACGGCGTCGGCGGGGGTCCGGCCCGCCGCGACGAGCCGGCTCGCCGCCTCCCGGTGCAGCGCCCGCCGTACCGAGGGGGCGAGGTCGGCGTACACGGCCTGGCGCAGCAGGTCGTGGCGGAACACCAGGCGTTCGCCGTCGTCGTGGAGGAGGCCGGTGGTGACCGCCTCGTCGACGGCGCCGATGAGCTCGGTGGCGGGGCTGCCGCACAGCATCGCGGCGTCGGCGAGCCGGAACGCGCGTCCCAGGACGGAGCCGATCCGCAGGAAGTGCAGGGTGCCGGGCCGCAGGGCGGCCAGTCTGCCGCGTACGCCGGCCACCAGCCGCTCGGGCGGTGTGTTCGCGTCGGCGTCCGACGCGGCGATGCCCGCCAGCAGCTCCGAGGCGAGGAACGGGTTGCCCGCCGCGCCGTCCAGGAGGTGCGTGACCCGCTCGGGCACGTTCTCGCCGAGCGCGTCGCGCGCCAGCTCCGCGAGCGCCGCGCCGGACAGCGGCCGCAGCGCGACCGTCGTCGTGCGCGGCCTGTCCGCGCGCAGGCCGGGGTCCTCCCGGGTGGCGAGCAGCCACAGGACCGGGGAGGTGAACAGACGGGCCGGCAGGACGTTCAGGGCGAACCGGCTGAGCTGATCGGTCCACTGGACGTCGTCGATCGCGATGAGGACGGGGGCGCCCGCCGAGCGCTCCTCGATGAGCTGGGCCAGCCGTTCCACGAGCCAGATGCGCTGGTCGTGGTGGCCGGCGAGGTCCGCGAAGTCCACCGCGGACAGCAGCGGCGGGTCGCCGTGCAGGAGACCCGAGGCGAGGGAGGCGAGCGGCGCCAGCTCGTGCAGCTCCTCGGCGCGTCCCTGGCTGACGAGGAACCCGTGGGCGCGTGCGAAGGCGACCGTCTCCTCCAGGAGGACGGTCTTGCCGATCCCCGGCTCCCCCAGCAGTACGGCGATCTCCCCGCCGCCGCCGCGCACGGCCTCGACCAGGGCGCGCAGCCGGCCGATTTCGGCCTCGCGGCCCCGCAGTCCGGGCCGGCTCAGGTCGGGGCCGCTCACGTCGGGCCGGCTCACGTCGGGCCGGCTCACGTCAGGGCGGCTCACGTCGGGGCCGTCCGGGCCGGGGCTCCCGGTCTCCTCCCGCGCGGTCATCCCTTGACCGATCCCGCGAGGAGTCCCCGGGTGACGTACCGCTGGAGGGAGAGGAACACGATCACCGGGACGACGGCCGATACGAACGCTCCGGCGGTGAGCCGCTGCCACTCGTTGCCGCGGGTCCCGGCCATCGCCGCCAGGGCGGCCGGGACCGGCGCCGTCTCGGTCGCCGCGCCGGACAGCGTCAGCGCCACCAGCAGGTCGTTCCACACCCAGATGAACTGCAGGACCGCGAACGTGGCCAGAGCGGGCGCGGCCAGCGGCAGGACGATCCGGAGCAGTACCGTCCGGTGCGAGGCGCCGTCGACCCGGGCCGCTTCGATCAGTTCGCGCGGCAGTCCGGCCAGGCAGGTGTGGAGGAGGAACACGGCGAACGGCAGCGCGAAGGCGGTGTGGGCGAACCAGAGGTGACCGAACCGGGCCGGACCGTCCAGGTTCCAGGCGGGCAGGAACAGCCACCCCCGGGAGAAGAGCCTCAGCAGGGGCACGAGCGCCATCTGGAGGGGCACGACCTGGAGCGCGAAGACGGCGACCACGACGGCGTCCCGCCCCCTGAAGTCGGTCCACGCCAGCGCGTACGCCGCGAGGAAGGCCAGGACCAGCGGGAACAGCACCGAGGGGAGGGTGATGACGAGCGAGTTGACGAGGTGGTCGGCGAGCCGGCCCGACGCGTTCCGGGGGCCGAACAGGACCTCGCGGTAGTTGTCGAGCGTGAGGTGCGGCGCGCCGAACACGGTCCACCAGCCCGTCGTCTTGATCTCGTCCTCGGGGCGGAAGGAGGACAGGAGCAGGCCGAGGGTCGGCGTCGTCCACAGCAGCGCGATCACGACGGCGGCCCAGGCGAACGCGCGGGAGGTCAGCCGTTCCCGTACCCGGCTCATCGTGCGCTCCGCCGCGCCCGGACCTGGTGGGCCACCACCGGTGTCACGAGGACGAAGAGCAGGACGGCGAGGGCCGCGCCGCGGCCGGTCCGGCCGTAGCGGAACGCCTGGTCGTACATCTCGTGGGCGAGGACGCCCGTGCCGAAGCGGCCGGCGGTCATGGCCTTGACGATGTCGAACGCCTTCAGCGTACCGATCGCCTCGGCGAGGACCATGACGAGCAGCGCGGGTCGGATCACGGGCAGGGTCACGTACCGGAAGACCTGCCGGGGCCGGGCGCCGTCCAGCCGGGCCGCCTCCGTCAGCTCACCGGGAACGGCCCGGATCGCGGCCGTCAGCAGGACCGCCGCGAAGCCCGCCTGGGTCCACACCATCGCGACGACGAGGAACAGGACGTTCCAGGGCGCGTCCACGAGCCACTGGCGCGGCTCGCCGCCGAACGTCACCACGAGCTGGTTGAGCAGGCCGATCTGGTCCGCCCCGGCGGGGCGGTAGGCGTAGACGAACTTCCAGATGATGCCCGCACCGACGAACGACATCGCCATGGGCAGCAGCAGGAGGCACAGGGCGGGCGACCGCAGCCGCGACCGTGCGACGGCGACCGCGTAGAGCAGGCCGACCGCGGTCACCAGCAGGGGCACCAGCACCACCCAGATCAGGGTGTTGCGCAGCGCGAGCAGGGCCCCGGGGTCGGTGAGCGTCCACGCGTAGTTGTCGAATCCGACCCACGCGGTGCCCTCGTCGTCCGTGAACGACAGCATCAGGGTCCGCAGGGCGGGCAGGAACAGGCCGGCCGTCAGGAGCAGGAGCGCGGGGGCCAGCAGCAGGACGGCGGCGCCCCGGCCGCGCACCGTACCCCGGTGGAGCACGAGCAGGATGAGACAGACCACCGCCGCGAACACGCCGACGCCCTGGAGGAGGTACAGCAGTTTGGGCTGCTGGGCGAGCAGGTCGAACGACATCAGGGACTCGGCCAGGACCGTTCGATCGTGTCGGCCACCGGCCGGGTGGCCTGACCGCCGGCCCAGTCGACGGCACCCTTCCAGAACGTCCCCGCGCCGACGGTCGCCGGCATCAGGTCCGAGCCGTCGAACCGGAACCGCGTCCTGGGGTCCTGGAGCAGCTCGATCGAGAGCCGGTCGACCGGGTTGGCGGCGTCGGCCGGGTCCACGTCCTTGTGCGCCGAGACGAACGGGCCCTTCTTCATACGCGTCTCGGCGAAGTCCGCGCTCGCCAGGTACGCCCGGAAGGCCCGGACCTCCGGCCGGTCGGCGAACGCCGCCGCGAACACCCCGCCGCCGAGCACCGGCTGGTCGGCGGGCTCCCTTCCCGGCAGGAGGAAGGCGTACACGTCCTCGTCCGGTCCGATCCGGGTCCCCCGCGGCCACTGCTCGGCGTAGAACGAGGCCTGCCGGTGCATCGCGCACTCTCCGGAGAGGACCGGCAGGCCGGCCTCCTGGTAGGTGATCGAGGTCATCGAGCGGGCGGGTCCGAAACCGCCGTTGGCGTACCGGTCGTTCTTCAGGACCGACCCCACGGTGTCCATGGCCTCGATCACGCGCGGATCGTCGAAGGGGATCCGGTGGGTGACCCACTGGTCGTAGACGTCCGCTCCCTGCTGGCGCAGCAGGACGTCCTCGATCCAGTCCGTGACGGGCCAGCCGGTCGCCTCCCCGGACTCGACGCCCACGCACCACGGCGTGACGCCCGATGCCGCGACCTTCTCCGTCACGTCCATCAGTTCGGCCCAGGTACGGGGCACGCCCAGCCCCCGGTCCCGGAAGAACGCCGGCGCGTACCAGACGAACGACTTGACGTTGGCGACCAGTGGGGTGCCGTACAGCGTGCCGTCCACGGTGGCGTAGCGGTTCCAGTCCGCCGACCAGCCCTGCCGCGCCAGCGAGGCGAGCTCGGGGTCGGCGGGCTTGAGCCGGCCGCTGCGCGCGAAGCGCTCCAGGAGCCCCGGCTGAGCGAAGAACGCCACGTCGGGGGCGTTCCCGCCGTCGGCCCGGAGCTGGATCCGGGCCTCGAACTCCCCGTCTCCCTCGTACTGGACGTCGATGCCCGTGCAGGCCGCGAAGTCCGCCCACGTCTCCTCGAACAGGTCGGCTTCCCGGTCCCGGTTCGACGCGTGGACGGTGACCTCGGTGCCGGGGTGCTCGCCGTAGCGCGCGTACGGGCCGCAGTCGGCGGCCGCGCGGTTCCGCGGGCCGCTGCCGCCGGGCGCACCGCAGGCGGTGACCGTGGCGACGAGGGTGATGACGGCGAGCGCGAGCCTCGCGCCGGACCTCATGGGTGTGCTTCCTCCGATCGCCCCCAGGCGTTCTCGGGGGACGGCCCGAAGCTATCAGCGCTCGAACGGCATCGACCAATCGTTCGAGGTCAGCGGCGTGCGGAGACGATGCCGGGCGGCTGTCGCGGGCCCGTGGTTCACAAGCCGAAGCGGGCGCGGTGCGCCTCGGGCACCAGGTCCGCGTACTCGGGGTGCTTGCCGATCCAGCCCCGGATGAAGGGGCAGTACGGCAGGACGTGCAACCCGCGGGCCCGGGCGTCGTCCAGGGCGCCCCGGGCGAGCAGACCGCCCAGGCCCTGGCCGGCGAACCGGGGATCGATCTCGGTGTGGATGAAGGCGATCTCGCCCTCGGAGAGGAAGTACTCGGCGAATCCGGCGATCTCGACGCCGTCGTCACCGGCGAGGACCTCATGGCGCGATCGCTCGGGCCGGTCCTTCACCTGCGGTTGCATGCATGCTCCTGTTGCGGTCGCTGTGTTCGGGGGCGGGGCGGTGGTTCAGAGCGTGCGGCGCACACCCGCCTGGCGTTCCAGGTTACGCAGTTGCACCGCGAGGTCGCCCTCGACGGCGGCGTGGGCCGGGCCGCTGCGGCCGATGGGCAGGACCTCCTCGCTGCGCATGTCCTCCAGCATCAGCGCGAAGGCCGCGTACATCGCGACCAGCGCCACCAGCAGGCCGAGGGCGCCGGAGGTACGCGTGAGCCACTCGGCGCCGGTCAGCCCGGACAGGCCGGTGGCCGCCCAGCGGGGCAGGGAGACCACCAGGACGAGCCACAGGGCGCGCTTGGGCCGTGTCACGGCCGCCATCAGCGCCCCGAAGCAGAGCAGCGCCAGGTTGAAGGCGCCCAGCACCGGCAGGCCGTCGGGCGCGCCGGTGAACATGACGAGTGCGTACGCCAGCCAGCTGCCGGCGAAGACGGCCATGAGCGTCGCCGCGATGACGTCACGGGCGCCGAAGGCCAGGACGCTCACCAGGAACTGCAGGGCGAAGGCGGGCAGCACGCACAGGGCGACGGCGGCGCGGGCCCCGGCTTCGAAGAGCCCGAGCTGCAGGCACCCGGTCATCACGGAGGCGATCGCCACCGTGAAGAAGCCCAGCGGCATGGGTGAGGCGATGGGGCGCAGGTTGATGCGGGTCATCGACCGGAGGTCCGGTTCGAAGCGGCGTCCGGGCGGCGCGTCGGGCCGGGGCCGCGGCGGGTCGTCGGCGCCTTCGGCGCCGGGTGCGGAGGGGGTTGTGCTCATCGTGGGGAACTCTCGTTTCGCTCGGTGCTGGAACGCTCAGTGCTCGAAGCAGGGGTCGAGGAACGGCTGGGGTGTCCGGGGGGCGGAGCCCCGGGCCGCGCGCCACTGCCGGTGCAGCTCGGATTCGGCGGCGGCCTCGGTCACCAGCTCGGCCTGGCGGGCACCGCTCTGGTAGCCGCCGAAATGGGCCACGGGGCTCCACTGCGGGCTGATGGGCGGGACGGCCTCGTCGAGTCCCTCGTACTCCGCGCTCGCGTAGACGATGCGGCCGCCGACGACCGTGAGCACGGCTTCGATGTCGGGGATGGCGTCCTCGGGCACGGTCAGGAAGTCCTCGGAGAGGATCGCGAGATCGCCGTAACAACCCTCCCGCAGCACGCCCTTGACGTCCTGCTCGCCGGTGAGGCGGGCCCCGCCGCGGGTGTAGAGGCCGAGCGCGGTCTCCCTGCTGACCGGGTTCCCGGCCGGGTTCAGCCGCGTGCCGCCGACCGTGCGCCCGGTCACCAGCCAGTGCAGCGCGACCCACGGGTTGTACGAGGAGACGCGGGTGGCGTCGGTGCCGGCGGCGACGGTCAGGCCCCGGTCGAGCATGGCCCGGACCGGCGGGGCGTGGGCGGCGGCCTCCGCGCCGTAGCGGTCGAGGAAGGCGGTGCCCTGGAAGGACATGCGGTTCTGGACGGACACGGCGCCTCCGAGGGCCGCGATCCGGTCCAGGCTGGCGGGCGAGACGGTCTCCGCGTGGTCGAACAGCCAGCGGTTGTCGCCGGGGAAGAGTCCCTCCGCGGCGAGCTTCTCGAACACGGCCAGGTCGCGGCGGATCGTCTCGTCGTACGTGGCGTGGAGCCGGAAGCCCCAGCCGTTCTCCAGCAGGAGCCGGACGGCCTTCTCGAACTCGCCCTCGTAGTCCGCGGCGAGCTCGGGACGGGGTTCGGAGAAGTTCTCGAAGTCGGCGGCGGCCCAGGTGAGGTTCTCACCGGCACCGTTCAGCCGCAGCCACTCGTCGCCGTCCCCGGGCCGGACCGTCTCGGTCCAGCGGGTGAGGTCGGCGAGCTCCTGACCGGCCGTCTGCGGGAACAGGTGGTAGGCGATCCGCAGCGACAGCTCGCCCGAGCGGGCCAGGTCGATGACGGTCGCGTAGTTGTCGGGGAAGTTCTGGAAGCCGCCGGCGGCGTCGACCGCCGAGGTCAGCCCGAACCGGTTCAGCTCCCGCAGGAAGTGCCGCGTCGATGTCCTCCTGGCGGCCTCGTCGAGGGCGGGCGCCTTGGCCAGCGTCGAGTACAGGACGAGGGCGCTCGGCGCCGCGAGGAGGACCCCGGTGGGTTCGCCGTCGCGGCCCCGTACGATCTGGCCGCCCCGCGGATCGGGGGTGTCCCGGGTGAATCCCGCGGCCCGTACGGCGGCCCGGTTCATCAGGGCCGACTGGTACAGGTGCAGGACGAAGACCGGCGTGTCCGGGGCGGCGGCGTTCAGCTCGGCGACGGTCGGCATCCTGCGCTCGGCGAACTGTTCGGCGGTCCAGCCGCCGACGACCCGGATCCACTGGCCCGCGGGGGTGCGGCCGGCCTGCTCGCGCAGCATGGCGAGCGCGCGGCGCAGGCTGCGGACCCCGTCCCAGCGCAGCTCCAGGACGTAGTTCAGGCCGCCCCTGATGACGTGCAGGTGCGAGTCGTTCAGGCCGGGGACGACCCGGCGGCCGAGCGCGTCGACGACCCGGGTGCCCGGCCCGACGAGGGGGGCGAGGTCGTGGTCGTCGCCGAGGGCCACGATCCGGCCGTCGCGGATCGCGACGGCGCGGGCGTGGGGGCGGCCGGGGTCGCCGGTGAAGACCTTCGCGTTGCGGACGAGGAGGTCGGCCCGGGCCGCTTCCGCTCCCGCTCCGGCTCCCGCTTGCGCTCCCGTTTCCCGGGCCGTGGCGGGGCCCACGCCCGCCACGGGCATGCTCGCGGCGGGGATCTCCGGCATGTCCGGCATCGGTGTGCTCGTCGTCGGCCCGCTCATGCCAGGGCCTCGCGCAGGGTAGCAACGGCGAGGAACGGGGGCGCGGCGGTGGTGTCGGCGAAGGCCTGGGCAGCGCCTTCGAGGGTCGGGCGGTTCGGCATGCGGGTTCTCCTCGGGAGGTCGGGTGTGCGGGTGGGGCGGGACGGGATCGCTTCAGAGGCCGTACGCCTCCAGCAGCCGCAGCCAGACTTCGCTCACGGTCGGGAAGGCGGGCACGGCGTGCCACAGCCGGTCGAGCGGGACCTCCCCGACGACGGCGACGGTGGCCGTGTGGATGAGCTCGGTCGCCATGGGGCCGGTGAACGTGCAGCCGACGACGACCCGGCGGGTGTCGTCGACGACGAGTGTGGCGTGGCCGCGGTAGTCGTCGGCGTGCAGCGCGGCGCCGGCGACGTCGTCGATGCGGTACTCCACCACACGGACCGCGAGGCCGGCTTCGCGTGCCGCGCGTTCCGTGAGCCCGACGCTCGCGACCTCGGGGCGGGTGAAGACGGCCTGCGCCACGGCGGCGTGGCCGGCCCGGGTGCTCCAGGGCTGCCCGTCACCGGTGGCGACCGGACGGCCCGCGGCCCGCTCGGCGATCGCCGCGGCGCAGGCGCGCGCCTGGTACTTGGCCATGTGGGTCAGCGGCGCCCGGTGGTTCACGTCGCCGACGGCGTAGAGCCAGACCCGGTCGTGGGAGGCGTCGTCGAGGGCGGTGACACGGCAGGTGTCGTCGACCGTGAGCGGGCCCCCGGCCCGCAGGCCGACGCTCTCCAGGCCGAGGTCCGCGGTGCGCGGGCGGCGGCCGACGGCGACCAGCACCTCGTCGCAGCCGAGGGCGGCGCCGTCGTCGGTCTCCACGGTCACGCGGCGGGTGGTGGCGTCGCGGGCGACCCGGGTGGCCGAGACCCCGAACCGGATCGTCACTCCCCTACCGGTCAGGCCCCGGGTGACCTCTTCGCCGGCGCACGGCTCCCAGCCGGTCAGCAGGGCCTGGTCGCGTACGAGCAGGGTCACGGCGCAGCCGAGCGCGCTCCACGCGGTGGCCATCTCGCAGGCCACCACTCCCCCGCCGATGACGACGAGCCGGCCCGGCACCGTACTGGCCGTCGTGGCCTCCCGGTTGGTCCACACGCCGATCCGGTCGAGCCCTTCGACCGGCGGCAGCACGGGATCCGTACCGGGGCTGAGCACGACCGCGAGCCGGGCCCGCAGGGTGCGGACCGTGCCGTCGGCGCCCGTCACGGCCACCCGGCGCTCGCCGGCGAGCCGTCCGTGTCCCCGTACGAGGGCGATGCCGGCGCCGGTCAGCCAGTCGGTCTGGCCGGTGTCGTCGCCGCGGCCGGTGAAGCGGTCGCGGCGGGCCAGGACGCGCTCCGGGTCGAGTGCCGCCGTGACCGCCTGCCGGGCCCCGTCGACCGCGAGGGCGTCGTCGCGGGCCGCCCCGGGACGCAGCAGGGCCTTGCTCGGCACGCACGCGCGGTAGGAGCACTCGCCCCCGACCGCCTCGGCCTCGACGACGACGGCGGTCAGTCCCGACCGGACGATCCGGTCGGCGACGACCTCGCCGCCCGGCCCGCCGCCGACCACGACGACGTCGTACGTGTCCTCCATCAGCCGCGCACCAGAGGGGTGTCCACCAGGTGCTCGGCCAGGAACCACACCTGTGCCTCACCGGTGCGGATGACCTCGGAGACGAGCAGGTCGGTGCTGCCCTCGTCGCCCTCCGCCGAGATCCGGGCGGCAGCGTCACGCGCGTCGATCAGGATCCGCTCGTGTGCGTCGAGGAGCCTCGACAGCATGACGGGAACCGGCTCCACGCCGTCGGGCGGCCGGGGAACGGCGGTCAGTTCCGCGACGTGGCGCGGGTCCGCGACGGCGACGCCGCCCAGGCTCATGATCCGCTCGGCCAGCGAGTCCACCACGGCGAGCTGGGCGTCCGCGTGCTCGTCGAGCATGAGGTGGAGCGAGTAGAAGGTCGCTCCGCGCATGAGCCAGTGGTGCTTCTTGTAGAGGGAGTAGAGGATCTGCGTGTCGGCGAGTACGCGGTTGAGCCGCTGGCAGGCGTACATGCGGCTGTCGTGGCCGAGGCCGATCGGCAGCTGCTTGAGGGTGCCGAACCTCTGGGTCTCGGCGCCCTTCTGGTGCAGCAGCGGCTGACCGCCGCCCGGGGCCGCGGTCACAGGCGCGGTCGTGGCTGCTGGTGAAGCGGTGGTGGGTGGGGTTGCGGTGTCCATCGGGTACTCCTGCGGTACGGCTGGTGCGTGAGGGGGCGTCATGGGACGCGAGGCCCGGCGAGGGGTCGCCGGGGTGGGAGGGGTGGAAAGGGTGGGAAGGGTGGGAGGGCCCGGCCGCCGGTCGGGGGTCCAGGGCGGCCGGACCCGGTCTGTACGGCTCGTGCTCAGCGCCCGCCGGGGGCGGCCGTGCGCCGCGCTCGTGGGGCGGGCCGGTGCAGGACGAGCCGGGTGAGCAGCCCGCTGCCGACCCCGGCCGCGAGCGCGAGGGCCGCCCACCACAGCGGGTACGGCGTCAGGCCGAGGGCCGCGTCGAGGGACCAGGCGCCGGGGCCGGTTGCGGCGAGAGCGGCGGCGGTGCCGATGAGGACGAGCGGGTACTCGTAGCCGTCGTTCTGCACCCAGAGGCCGTTGTGCCACTTCACGGTCAGGGCGACCGTCATGACCCCGACGGCCCCGGTCACGGCGAGCGGGGTGAGGGCGCCGGCGGCGAGCAGCAGGCCGGATCCGATCTGGCCGCCGCCCGCCGCCAGGGCGGTGAGGACCCCGCCGCGGAAACCGTCGGCGCGGAACTCCTCCGTACCGCCGTCGAGCCCCCTGCCCCCCAGGTACGGACTGACCTTCTGCACCCCGTGGCCGGCGATGAGCAGACCCACCAGCAGACGCAGGATCAGAATGCCGGTATCCAAGGGAGTCAGCCGGCCGCGTGCTCGCCGATGACGGCCTGCGCGTAGACGACACCCAGGCCGTACGCGCCGGCATGGGCCTTGACGATCTCCATGACCGCGCCGTACGTCTCCTGCCGCGCCCAGTCGCGCTGGAGCTCCAGGAGCACCTGCACCCAGGTGACGGGCACGGCGCCGGCGGCCAGCATCCGCTGCAGCGCGTGCTCATGGGCGGCCGGGCTGACGCCGCCGGAGGCGTCGGAGACCACGTACACCTCGTATCCCTGCTCCAGCGCGGAGAGGGCGGGCAGCACCAGGCAGACCTCGGTCCACAGACCGGACAGGATGATCTTCTTGCGCCCGGTCGCCTTGACGGCGGCCACCAGCGCCTCGTCCTCCCACGCGTTCATGGACGTACGGTCGACGACGTCCTGCTCGGGGAACACCTCGGCGAGCTGCGGCAGCAGGGGCCCGGAGAAGGACTCGGCGGCGACCGTGGTCAGCACGACCGGCACGTCGAACGCCCGGGCCGCCTTGGCGAGACCCACGGTGCTGTTGATGATGGCGGCGCGATCGCCGCTCCCCGTGCCGAAGAACATCTGGGGCTGGTGGTCCACGAAGAGCATGACCGAGTTGTCGGGAGTGAGCAGATCGGCGCTCGGGGCGGCCTGCACCTTGGTGACGTCGAACACGGGAGGTCCTTTCGGAACGATCGGTATCGGGCCCGCCGCGTCCTCCGCGGCGGGCACACCCCGAAACTACGATCGGATCCGCCGCCCGGCTTTTCCTTCCGTGCCCCGGAGTTGGCACGACAGTGCACTGATCCCCGCGCCGACCGGCCCGGTCCTTCGCCGGGTCAGCGGGCGGCCACGCCCCCCACCGGTGCGCGGGCTCACCCGGCCGGCGTCGCCGACGGCCGCACCCCGAACCACTGCTCGGCGCCGAACTCCTCGAACCGCTCCACCTCGGCGAAACCGAGCTTCACCGCCAGCCGCATCGCGCGGTCGTTGGCAGTCTGCGTGCAGAGCACCACCGGCTCGCCGGGGCGCGCGGCCCCGAGCCAGTCGAGCACCGCCGTGCAGGCCTCGGCGGCGTACCCGCGTCCCCATGCCGCCGGCAGGAACATGTAGCCGAGCTCGGTCTCCGCGCCGCCCGGACGGATGTGACCCGGACGCTGCGGGTCGCGCGGGTCGAGCGTGACCATGCCGATCATCGCGCCGTCGAGATCGATCACGAAGAACCCGGGGCGCCGGCCGGGCACTTCGGGCACCGCGCGCTCGAGTTCGTCGCGCGGCCGGGCACCGCCGACGTAGGCACCCACCTCCGGCGAGGCGAACAACTCGATGAACGCCGCACGGTCCCGGGCCTCGGATGCGCGGAGCACGAGGCGGTCGGTCGTGATCGGGGCGGGTGGCCAGGCGACGGGTCCGAGAACAGTCATGGCGGGCAAGCTACCGCACGCCGCGAACGGGACCCCCTTTCCTACGGGGTGGCGCCGTGCGCGTGACGGTGGTCCCGGGGCGTGCGGTCGAAGGCGGCGCGGAAGCTCCGGCTGAACGACGCGGGGTCCCTGAACCCCCAGCGTGCGCCCACGGCATGGACCGGCAGGTCCGCGTAGTGCGGGTCGACGAGATCGGCCGAGCAGCGTTCGAGCCGGCACCGGCGGATCGTCGCGGACACCGTCTCCCCCCGCCCCTCGAAGAGCCGGTGGAGCAGCCGGACGGAGATGTGGTGGCGGGCCGCGACGACCTGCGGGGACAGGGCCGGGTCGGCGAGGTTGTCGCCGATGAAGGCGTCGATGCGGCCGAGCAGCATACGGTGCCGGGTCGGCGGCGGCAGGCTGTCCGCGGCGTCGATGTGGTGCGCGAGGAAGGCCGTCGCCAGGTCCGCCGTGATGGCGCCGAGGCGGCGGCCGTCCATGTCGCCGAGGTGCTCGGCCTCCTGGACCACCGAGGTCAGGTGCCGGGCCAGGACGGCCCCGACGCCCTGGTGCGACAGCGACCCGCCGGCCAGGAGCCGGTCCACCCTGGCCTCCGGGAGGGCGACCCGGGAGCGGGGCAGGTGCAGCACGATCGCGTCGGACGGCGCGGTCCTCGGTCCGCCGACCGGGGCCCTGCTGCGGGAGGGGAGGGACGAGCTCCAGAGGTTGAACTCCCCCGCCGACAGCGCCGCTTCCCGGTCGGCCTGGGCCACCTGGAGCGACCCTTGGCACTGCGCGCACCGGCCGGCGACGCCCGGAGCTCGTCGAGGCGGCCGTCCGGCGGGCGGCACCCGGGCGTCGTCCTTCGCCCCCCCGCCGACGACCTCACATCACGTCACATCACCTCAGGCGACGGCGGTTCCCTCGAGCTCGACCATCTGGCCGGGGATCGCCAGTCGCGTCACCCCGAGCATCGTGGTGGTCGGCGCCACCCCGGCGGCGCCCAACCGCCCCGCCAGCCCGCCGTAGTGCTGGAACAGCAGATCCACATCCGTGTAGACGTTGAGCCGGACGAGGTTGGCGAGGGTCATGCCGGCCTCGGCGAGCACGGCCTCCAGGTTGTCGGCGCTCAGCGCCAACTGCGCCGCCATGTCGCCCTCGTGCCGGGGCTTGCCGTCCTCGCTCATCGCGGTCTGTCCCGAGATGTACAGGGTCCGGGTGTGCCCGGAGACGACCTCGCCCTGGTTGAACCCCAACTCCACCGACCAGGTCACCGGGTTGACCGCCGTGCGTGCCATTGCCATGTCAGCTCCATTCGATTCCATGCGGGGGAAGTGCGTACGTCCATCGGCTGCGACGTCGCGATCCCGAGCCTGCCAAGAAATCACGACATCCTCGGTCGTGTATTTCGTTAGAGTTCCCGCATGCGCGCCGACCGGCTGGTCTCCCTGGTACTCCTGCTGCGCCAGCGCGGCCGGCTGACCGCGGACACGCTCGCCCGCGAGCTGGGCGTATCGACCCGCACCGTGCTGCGTGACATCGAGGCACTGTCGGCGGCCGGCGTCCCGGTCTACGCCGAACGCGGCCGGCACGGCGGCTTCGCGTTGCTGCCCGGCTTCCGCACCGAGCTCACCGGCCTGAACCATGACGAGGCCCTGGCCCTGCTGACCGCCGGATCGGGGCGCGGCGAGCAGGTCTTCGGCCTCGGCTCGGCGCTCGCTTCGGCCATGCGGAAGGTGGTCGACGCACTGCCCGAGGGCCCCCGGACCACCGCGAGCGACGCGGTCCAGCGCTTTCTCGTCGACCCGGAGACCGACCTGCTCTCGCGCCGGCCGGTCACGGACGAGGTGTCCGGCACCACCATGATCGAGGTACGGCGCGCGGTGCTCGCCGGACACAAACTGCGCATCCACTACGCGGCCACGGGCCAGGCACCGCGGTGGCGCACGGTGGACCCGATCGGCCTGGTCACCGTGCGCGACCGCGGCTACCTGCTGGCCACGAGATCCGGCTCGGACCGCACCTACCGGCTGTCGCGGGTGCTGGCGGCCGAGGAACTCCCCGAAACCGCAGAGCGGCCGGACCGGGTCGATCTGGACCGGATCTGGCGGGAGCGATCCGCGCGGTTCCTCGCCGACGGCGAGCACCTCACCGTGCGGCTACGGGTGGCCCCGGCGCGGCGGGAGGAGCTGCTCGACACCGCGCTGGCCGTCCGCGCGGAGGAACCCGACGCGGACGGCCGGCTGCGCCTGGAGGTGACCTTCCAGGACGTACGGCATGCCGAATGGGCGCTGTGGCAGCTCGGCCTGGACGCGGAAGCCCTGACCCCGCGGTCGCTGCGCGCCGCCTTGCGCGAGCGGGCCAGCGCGCTCGCCGCCCGCTACCAGGACGCGTCCTGAGCGCGGCGGGCGCCGGCGAACCGCACGAGGGCGGCGCCGAAGTGCGCGCGTGGTGGCCGCGGTTCGAGGTCGAGGCGGGCGGGGGCCGCGGGGGAGGCGGTCACTGCACGGGAGAGCCGGGATCCGGCAACTCGTAGCCGCGCTCCCGCTCCACGTCCTCAACGCCGTGGGCCGCGCTCAGGGCGGCCAGCGCGTCCTCGGGCACGGTCCCCACGACCGTACCGATCGCCCGCTGCTCGGACTCGACGATCAGTCCGGCGCCCCGGGCGGCCTCGATCGCCGCGTCGAACTGGTCCGGGTCGAGCGCGACGACGACCCTGACGCGGGGCGTCCCCTCACGCGGGGTGTGCCCGTCGCCGGTCACGTGGTCCATGTCGCCTCCAGGTGGTTCGTCATGTCCTGACCAGCCTAGGGTGCCTGCACCAGCCCTCGGCCCGCGTCGGACGCCGGAAGGCCGAGGTCGCGCGTGCCCGCGCGCAGCAGCGTCATGATCTGTGCGGCGGTCGCGTTCGGGTTCTGCTCCCAGAGCAGCGCGGTGACACCGGCGACGTGCGGGGTGGCCATGCTGGTGCCCGCCAGCCGGCGGTATCCGCCGTTGGGCCAGGTGGACAGCACGTCGACGCCCGGGCCCACCAGGTCGACCCCGCCGCCGTTCGGGTTGAGGCCGGCGCACGAGAACGGGGCGATGGTGAAGTCCGGCGCGATCGCTCCCACCGCGAGCACCGACGGGCAGTTCGCGGGCGATCCCACCGGTCGCAGGTCGAGAGGGCGCCGGCTCTCGTTCCCGGCGGCCGCGATGATCAGCTTGCCGCGCTTGAGGCACTGGCGGGCGGCGCGCTCGTAGATGCGCGAGAAACCGGCGCCGAGGGCCACCGCACCGCCCAGGGACATCGAGATGACCCGGACCCCGGCCTGGTCCATCGCCCAGTTGATGCCGTCGAGGATCTGCCCGTCGCTTCCACGGCCCTGGTTGCTCAGCACCTTGGCGACGTAGATGTCGGCCTCGCACGCGACGCCGAAGCGCGGCCCGGTGGCCGGGTTCCTGGGGCCGCAGGCGGTCCCGGCGCAGTGGGTGCCGTGGCCGTGGCCGTCGTCGACGGCCTGTCCCGGCACGAAGGACGCCGACTGCCGCAGCCGTGCCGCCAGGTCCGGGTGGTCCTCATCGATGCCGGTGTCGAGGATCGCCACCCCGACGCCCCTGCCCGTGAGGGCCGTCTCGGTCGCCAGGATGGCCTGGAGGCCCCAGGTCGCCTGCGCCTCGCTCCACTGGGGAACGGCCGCGGCCCGCGCCGGCGGCTGCTTGACCTGGCCGTTGCCCCGGACCCGCTCGACGAGGTCGGCCACACCGTGCAGGTAGCCCTCGTAGTACTCGACCGGGTGGTCCGCCGTGCTCTCCCGGTAGGCGTGCAGCACCCGTTCCGGTTCCGCGCCGACCAGGCTCCGCGTCGTGGCGATCGTGGCTTCCAGGGCCAGGCGCTGGTCGCCGTCGACGGCCTCGACGATGGCGATGCCCAGCTCGTCGAGGACCACGGTCCCGCCCTGCTGGAGGGCGCGCGTGGCGGAGTCACCCGCCTGGACGTGCTCGGCCACCGACACTCCGGCCCCCGAGGACAGGGCGTCGAGCCCGGCCTGGGGGTCGTCCTGATCGAGCAGAACCAGGTATCTGCCCGTGTACTCGACGTTCTTGGCCACTCCGTCGTCGGCCATCGCGGTCACGTTGTACTGGTCGCCCATGGTCGTCTTCCTCTGCTCGGGGAGGGCGGGCTGCGCCCTGCGGATGGAGGGAAGGCGGGAACGCCGGCCGCTCGCGGAGCAGGCCCCTTTCCCTCGCTCTTCCATCGTTTCGACCATAGGAAGGAGAGATCCGTGGCGCGCGGGCTGGCGGACCATTCGGCCCAGCACTTCAGACCCTTCGGTCGGCGCGGAGCCGGCCTGCGCTAGGTTCGCCTCCATGAACTCATTGGCACAGGCGTACGACAGGGAATTCCGGGTGCGCGGCCTGCGCGAGCAGGGGTGGGGCCGGGGACTGATGGCCGCGGCCGCCCTCATCTGGCTCTGGGTGGCCTACCTGCTCGTCTTCCCGTTCACCATCGACCGCGGCGTGACCAAGAAGCCCATCGAGTGCGAGTCCCGTGCCTTCCACCAGGACGGCGACGTCAAGGTGTCGTACGTGGACGACGTGGGCGAGCTCTGCGACGCCGAGCGCGACGTGGGCCCGATGCTCGCCGCGCTGCTCCTCTCCCTCCCCCTGGCCACGGTCGGCGCCGGCCTGTACGCCGCGGGCACGTCGGCGGTCCGCACCGCCGCGTACGCCACGGAGATCACCCGCCTCGAGGCCACCAAGGAGATCTGAGCGCAGGGGGCACCTCGGGGGGAGCCACCTCCCGTCCGATGCCCAGCGCGTAGACCCATGAGGGGGATTGTCCCGGCACGCCGGGCCACGGAAGGAAGCACAGCGGGGCCACATCCGCTAGACACCGGGCCGTGATCATCGACTGCAGCAGGACCATGACGGCCCGTTGGCGATCCGCAGGCGACGCCGGACTCCCGAAGCGGCAGGCAGGGAGGAGGCCATGTCTGTGAGACGGTTCCCCGGAGTGAGCCCGAGGGGGACCCTCCCGGCACGCGGCCGGCCGCACGCGGTGCTCCTCGCGCTCGCCGTCACCCTCACGGCGGTGGCGCCGGCGGCCGGAGCGGCAGCGGAGCCGCGTCCCGGCATCCCCGCCACGAGCGCCTCCCCCTCGCAGGCGGAGGGCGAGGTGGCGCTGACCCGGATTTCACCCAAGCGGCGCGTCGACGTCCGGTCACTGCCACGGCCTCGGCGCACCGCCCCGCCACAGGCACTGCCCGACCTCGCCCCTGCGAAGCCTCGGGCGGCCGAGGGACCGCGGCGGGAGGCGAGCCTGCCGGTCACCGGCGCGGCCCTCACCCCGACCACTGCCAAGGCCGCGAAGGCGGCGAAGACCGGTGCGTCCCCGAAGGCGGCGCCGGCCACGGCCGTCATCGAGCGGCTCAAGACGTTCCGCTCGCTGGGGAACGCGGACAACGACACGGCCGCCCGGACCACCCCCTCCGACACGCAGCTCGCGGTCGGGCCCACGCACGTCGTGCAGTTCATCAACCGGTCGGGGCAGATCTACGACAAAGCGGGCAACCCGGTGGGCGCGCCGTTCGACCTGGGCACGCTCTTCGGTTTCGCCGCGAACACGGGCGGCGATCCGCGGGTGCACTACGACGCGGGGTCGGGCCGGTTCTTCGCCGCGTACGAGGGGCTCCTCACCGGCGGTGACGAGGTCGACGTCGCGGTCAGTGACACGTCCGACCCCCGCGGGGACTGGACCGTCTACGTCGCCGGCAGCAACACCGGCAACGTGCAGCACGACCGCCCCAAGCTCGGCTACACCAACGACAAGGTCACGCTGAGCTGGAACAACTACAACATGCTCACCACCCCCCGGGCTTTCCTGGGCGAGGTGACCGTGGTCGTCAACAAGGCCGACCTGCTGGCCGGCGGCACGGTCAACCTCACCACGTTCGGCCAGGACAACACCAGGAGCGAGGTCGTCCCGGCCACTTCCCTGTCCGCGATCGACGACCAGCTCGCGATGGAGCACGACCGCACCGACGTCGTGGTGACCACCATCACGGGCGTGCCCGGCGTCAGCACGGTCAACCGGACCGAGAACATCGTCGCCATCGGAACCGCCGACGCACCGCCCGACGCCGCCCAGCCGGCCGGGGGCGATGACTTCATCGAGACCAACGACGACCGGATGCTGTCGACCGCCTGGCAGAACAACCGCCTCTGGGGCGTCTTCAACGTCAGCTGCACCCCGGTCGGCGACACCGCGGTCCACGTCTGCCAGCGGTACATCCAGATCTCCACCGCCGGCACCCAGACCCTGGCGACCAACCTCGACCTCGGCTGGGTGGGCGGCGACATCTACTACGGCTCGCTGGCCCTGAACGACGAGGACGACCTGTTCTCCGGATTCACCGCGTCCTCCTCCACCGCGTTCCCCACCGCGGTCGCGATCGCGGTACCCGGCGGCAACTTCCCGGCCAGGACCTTCGGCGACTTCTACGCCGCGGGCACCCAGGCCTACGTGTGCAACTGCGCCCCGGGGCGACTGCGCTGGGGCGACTACTCGGGCACGGCCCGCGACCCCAGCAACCCCAAGGACGTCTGGACGGTCCAGCAGATCGGCCCCACCGCCAGCACCGGGATCTTCGGCGGTGACTGGGGCACCGCCATGGACCGTGTCACGCTGTCCCCGCCCACGGTCACCGGCGTCGCCCCGGACCACGCGCCCGAACTCGCCCAGTGCGTGAACCGCGTGACCGTACGCGGCACGGAGTTCCCCACGCACGGCGCCACCGTCATGTTCGGCTCCGTGCCGGCCACGAACGTGAACGTCATCGGGCCCGAGGAACTGACCGCGGACGCGCCCCGGCAGGCGCGGGGCACCGTGGACGTCACCGTGACCAACGTCAACGGCACCAGTCCGGTCACCGCCGCCGGCCGGTTCACCTACGACCCGGACACCGCCGCTCCGGCCGCCTTCGCGACCGTCTCACCGCCGCCGAACGGTGCCGGCTGGAACACCACCAGCCCCGCCCTCGTCAACATCGGCGCGCTGGACGGCTCCTGCGGATCCGGCGTCCTGAAGATCACCTACAGTGCGAGCGGCGCCCAGCCGATCGGGTCCACCGACGTCTCCGGCGCATCCGCCGCGGTGGCCATCACCGCCCAGGGCGTCACCACCGTGACGTACACCGCCACCGACGCCGCCGGCAACACCTCCGCACCGCAGACGATCACGGTACGGCTGGACACCGCGGGACCCGTGATCACCATCGTGCGCCCGGTGGCCGGCACCTACCTGTACCGCCAGCCGGTCACCGCGTCCTACTCGTGCACGGACGCGACCTCCGGGCCGGCCGGCTGCGTGGGCACGGTTCCCGACGGCAGCCCCGTCAACACCTCGACGCTCGGCTCGCACACGTTCACGGTCAACGCCACGGACGTCGCCACGAACCCCTCCACGAAGAGCGTCACCTACAACGTGGCGTACCGGATCTGCCTGCTCTACGACCCGAACCGCCCGATCCGGCTGCTCGGCCAGGTCGTGATCAGCCTCCGGATCTGCGACGCGAACGGCAACAACCTCTCCAGCCCGAACATCACGCTGACCGCCCGCCGTGTCACCGGCCCCGTCACCAGGCCTGTCACGGGCCGGTTCACCTACACCCCCTTCCTCTCCGCCTACAGCCTCCCCGTCAGCACGGGCGGGCTGCCGAACGGCACCTACAACCTGGAGTTCACCATCAGCGGAGCGGACACCACGACCCACGTCGCACCGTTCACCCTGCGCTGAGCCACCGGCTCCCGTCACTGCGCCCCGGCCCCGGCCCCCTTCTCGAGGGGGGCCGGGGCCGGCCCGTCAGCGGCGGCGGGTGTTGAGGCGGGCGGCCTGGCGTGTCAGGTGGTCGCGCTCGGCGAGGTCGGGGGCCCGGCGGGCCGCCTCGGCGTACAGCCGTGCCGCCGCCTCCAGGTCGCCGTTGCGCTCGTGGAGGTACGCCGCCGCCGCGGCATGGCGGGGCAGTGAGGCGTCCAGTTCCGCGAGCGCCGCGAGGCCGGCCTGGGGTCCGTCGGCCTCGCCGACGGCGACCGCGCGGCCGAGCCGGACGACGGGGCTGTCGGTCAGGCGCGCGAGCTCGTCGTACCACTCGACGATCTGCGGCCAGTCCGTCTCCTCGGCGGTGCGCGCGTCGGCGTGGAGTGCCGCGATGGCGGCCTGGGCCTGGAACTCCCCCAGCCGGTCGCGGGCGAGGGCCGCCTGGAGGATCCCGACGCCCTCGGAGATCAGCGCGGTGTCCCACCGGCCGCGGTCCTGTTCGGCGAGCGGCACCAGAGCGCCGTCGGCCGCGGTCCGGGCGGCCCGCCGGGCGTGG
Source organism: Streptomyces sp. NPDC042102 (assembly GCF_055582305.1). Classification (NCBI taxonomy): domain Bacteria; kingdom Bacillati; phylum Actinomycetota; class Actinomycetes; order Kitasatosporales; family Streptomycetaceae; genus Streptomyces; species Streptomyces sp. NPDC042102. Next base: position 1,766,595 of record NZ_JBVJDL010000001.1, on the reverse strand, counting down.
TGGAGCAGCATCAGGGCGAGCAGCCCCGCCACCTCGGGGTGGTCGATCACGGCCGCGAGCTGCCGGGTGAGCCGGATGGCCTCGGCGGCGAGATCGACGTCTCCGGAGTACCCCTCGTTGAAGACCAGGTAGAGGACGCGCAGCACGGTGGCGACATCGCCGGGCCGGTCGAAGCGTGCGGCGGAGACGGTGCGCTTGGCCCGGCTGATGCGCTGGGCCATGGTCGCCTCGGGCACCAGGTAGGCCTGGGCGATCTGGCGGGTGGTCAGTCCGCCGACGGCGCGCAGGGTGAGCGCGACCGCCGACGCCTGGGTCAGCGAGGGGTGGGCGCACAGGAAGTAGAGCTGGAGCGTGTCGTCCACCGCGGCCGCGGGCCCGGGCACCGGCTCCTCCTCGACGCGGTCCTCGCGCCGGCGGCGGGCGGCGTCCGCGCGGGTCGCGTCGAGGAACTTGCGCCAGGCCACGGTGACCAGCCAGCCCTTCGCGTCCCGCGGAGGGTCGGCCGGCCAGACGCGGACCGCTTCGACGAGGGCGTCCTGCACGGCGTCCTCGGCCGCCGCGAAGTCGGCTCCACGGCGGACGAGGACGGTGAGCACGCTCGGGGTGAGGCTCCTGAGCAGGGCCTCGTCCATCGGTGCCGTCATGTGGCGGTCACTCCGTGATGGTGGGCGGCGCGGCCAGGAACGGGCGCACCTCCAGCCACTCGTGGATCGGCTTGCCGCCCGCCCCGGGAGCGGCCGACAGTTCCCCGGCCAGCTCGACGGCGCGTTCGTAGCCGTCGACGTCGATGATCATCCATCCGGCGATCAGGTCCTTGGTCTCGGCGAACGGACCGTCGGTGACCGGCGGGCGTCCCTCGCCGTCGTAGCGGACCCACGCCCCCTCGGGGGCGAGTGCCTGACCGTCGACGAACTCGCCGGTCTTCTCCAGCCGGGCGGCGAAATCGTTCATGTACTGCACGTGCGCCGAGATCTCCTGCGGCGTCCACTGGTCCATCGGTACGTCGTTGACCGCGGCCGGTGCGCCGCGGTAGTGCTTGAGCAGCAGGTACTTGGCCATGGTGGTTCTCCTCGGTGCTGGTGCGCCCCATTGTGGTCGCGTTCACCCCGGGGACGGAGCCGGCCACGGCTTCTCGACATCGTCGTCCGAAGTTTTTTCCGGACGTCGGCGGGCGTCAGTCGTGGTCCGCCCCGGACAGGGCTTCGGCGATCATGCGGGTGGCGAAGTCCGGGTCGTCGGTGATCCGGTTGATGTGCTCCGCGAGGAGGAAGGCGGTGGCCTCCAGCGGCCTCATCTCCGCCTCGGTCCACTTGCCGTACTGGCCCCGCCACAGGTTGGGACTCAGGCCCGTACCCGCCGCGATGACCATGCCGGCCATGGTGGGGATGGCCTCCGGGCCCACGCTCCTGGGCATCATCCGCAGTGAGGCGACGAGGTTGGGCACGACGTACTCGATCACGTCCTTGCCGTGCTGCTCGTGCGCCAGCCGCAGCCATCGCACCATCATGTACATGATCGTGCAGACCCCGTCGAGCACCTCCTTCGCCTCCTGGGGGCCCAGGGAGGCGGTGAACCGGTCGGCCAGCAGCTGGTTCTCCGGGGCGGCCTCGCCCCTGTCGTCGTGGACGGCCTTGAGGCGGGAATCGATCAGCATCAGGGCCGCGCCCACATCACCGGCGGGAGCGAACTCGGGGTCACAGGGCGACGGCACACAAACCTCCCGGAAGCGGGCCGCGGCAGGAAGCCCGGCACGACGCCACGGTAGACCGCCCGTCACGCGCCGGTCCGGCGAATCCGAAGGGTGCACGCTCCCGTGCGAACGGCACTGGGGCGGCGCGGACGGTCAGCCAGGGTTGCGCAGCGTCAGGACGTACGCCGCGGTGAACGCGACGGCGGGGTCGTCGTCGTGCGCGAGGGTCCCGAGGGCCCGTGAGGCCGTGTCACCCGGGATGTCCACGAGTGCCTGCGCCAGCCGACGCCGTGCGGGCGCCCCGGCGGGGTCCCGTGGGAGCCGGCCGACGAGCGTGCTGGCGATCGGCTCGGCCGCCCCGGGACGGCCGGCCAGCGCGCTCAGCGCGTCGGCCGCCTCGACGTCGTTCCTGCCCTCGACGACGAGGTCGACGAGCGCCGGGACCGCGTCCGCCACGCCCCGGGCGCCCAGCGCCAGGGCCGCGAGCCCGCGGACCGTGGTGTCGGTGTGCGCGAGGGCGTCCCGCAGCAGAGCGGTCGCCCGCTCGCCGGTGATCTCGGCGATGCCGCGTACGGCGCGTTCCCGTACGTCGGCCACCGGTGAGGCCAGGCCCGCCGCCAGCGGTTCCAGCGCGCCGTCGCCCGATTGCGCCACCGCCCACCGAAGGGCTCCCGCGACGCTCGCATCGCTCTCGCCCAACGCCGCCTCGACCAGTGCCTCCACCGGTACGGGCGCCTCGTCGGCCGAGGCCCCCGCGGACCCTGACGACACCGAGGCCAACGCCGCGCGCTGGCGCCGGCCGGCGCTCTCCGAGCCCAGCGCGTGCAGGAGCGCGACGGTCTGGAGCACGTCCTCCCAGTCCGCCGGTTCCGCGGCACCGATCCGGCGCAGCCGCGTGAGCAGCGCCGTCTCGGCTTCGATGCGTTCCTGCGTCTGGCGGACGAGGTCGTCGACGAGTTCCGAGGGCCGGAAGCCCGGGTCGTCGAGGGCGCGCGCGACGTCGCGCAGCGACAGGCCCAGTGAGCGCAGGCTCTCGACGTGGAAGATCCGCCGGATGTCGTCACCGGAGTACTCCCGGTACCCGGACACGGTACGTCCCGTCGGCCGCACCAGGCCGAGGGATTCGTAGTGCCGGAGCATGCGGGCACTGACCCCGGACCGCCGGGCCACCTCACCGATCAGCACTGCCTACGCTCCTCCTCCTGGCTGGTCCCGCAGGGCCACCACGCGCTTCGCCTCCTCGATCGCGTCGTCGAATCCGGCGTCCGGGTCGTGCAGCAGCCGCTCGGTGGCGGCCGCGTGGTGACGCACCCGGGGGTCGGGATCCGCCGTCGCGGCCCGCAGGGCCGGGACGGCGCTCTCGCCGAGGGCGATCAGCGCGCGGCTGAGGCTCCGTCGCATCTCACGCCCGCCCCGGCCCAGCTGCGCCGCCAGCGCCCGGGCCAGCTCGGCTTCCTCCCCGTCGGGTACGAGCGCGACCGCCGCCCGCCAGGCAGTGCGCGCGACCTCGTCATCGGCGTCGGACAGGAGCGCCCGGGTGATGGCCGACCACGCCTGCCGGTCACCGATCTTGGACAGAGTATGCAGTGCCTGGCTGCGTGCCTGCGACCGCCCGGAACCGAGCTCGGCGACGAGTCGCGGAACCGTCACGTGCGGTGCGTGACGGGTGAGCGCCCACGTCAGCATCTCGCGGACGGAGAAGTCGGGCTCGACCGCGCACCGCTCGATGAGCTTCTCGACGTTCCGCGGGTCCGGGTCCGGGACCGAACCGATCGCCAGCGCGGCCCGCAGCCGCACCGACGCACGGCCGTCCTCCAGCCCCCACGGGGCCTTCCCCGTCTCCGCCTTCGCATCCGCGTCCGCGCCCTGCTCCGCGCTCACCTGCGCGTCCTGTTTCGCCGTGGTCATCGGGACACCACCTCCTGGACCGCAGTGAAGACCTTGTCACCGTGTCAAGGTCAAGCGCGCACTCCTCCTGGGGCGCGCTCCGCTAGGCCGTCCCGGCCGGGGTGGGGTCCTCGCAGGGCGTGTGGCGCCCGCCGGGGGCGGGCTCGCTGCCACGCTCGTCGTCCATGGATGTCAACACCTTCTACGCCCTCTTCTCCGCCACCTGCTTCACCCTGGTCGGCCTCTGGTGGAACGTCGTCCAGAGCCACGCCGACTGGATGCGCGAGCCCGCCCTGCGGCGCGTCGTCGGCGGGATCTACCTGTCCTTCCTGCTGCCCGCCCTGATGGGCCTCTTCGCCCAGGTAGGCGGCATCGAGCAGCCCCAGATCTGGCGGGGGGCCTTCGTCGTCCTCGCCCTGATCGGCTGTGTGTGCACCCTGCAGTTGCTGGCCCGCTCCCGCGGCGACCGCTTCGTCTCCCGGCAGCAGGCCGGTGCCACACTGCTCTACGCCCTGATCGCCGTCGTCGGCGCCTTCCCCGAACTCGCCGGGCACATCGGGCTGCGCCCCATCCAGGCCGAAGCGCTGTTGCTCATCGGACTGATCATCCTGGGACACGCCCTGGTCTGGCGGTTCATGGCGGGCGAGGGCCGCGCCGCCGGCTAGGCCGCCGGCGCCGATCGCGATCGGCGTGCCTAGAGTCCGCCGAGGTCCGCCGACAGCCAGTGCTCGGGGCGCATCCGGATCGTCAGCTGGGCGCCGTGTTCGCGGGCGGCCATCTCCAGGAAGGGTGCCACCGCCTCGGGCGGGAGGTAGCGGGTGGCGATGTTCCGCTTCTCCTCCTCTGTGGTCGGCTCGGTCGACACCACCGGGCCCTCGACGCTGACGTAGCGCACGGTCGGCGACACCCGGTCGGCCAGGAGGGAGAACCGGCCCGCCCTCGCGAGGGCCTCCGCCTTGGCGGAGTCGCGGCCGGTGGTGATCCACAGGTCGCCGCCGGGCTCGTAGCCGTACCAGATCGGTACGGCCAGGGGCGCGCGCCCGGGGTCGGGGCGGGCGACGGCCAGGGCTCCGATGTGGGGTTCGGCGAGGAAGGACTGCCGCTCGGCTTCGGAAAGGGGCACGGGGTCTCCAGGGCTGCCGGGGTCGGGACGGGGCCGTTCGATCCTCGCCCCCGACCCGCCCGACGACTTCCCACCACCGGCCTCGACACGCCCGCATCGCGCCGAAGACCACGCCTTCTGGCCCAACGGGCGGGCGGCCGGCGGCGAGCGGCGCTCCTCGGTGGGACCGGCACGGACCCGGCCCCCGGGCGGGGCCGGGCCGTGGCGCGAATCCGTGACTTCGGCTCAGCCGGTCAGGGCCTCCAGGGCGGGGACCGTTTCCGCCGGGGTCGGGAGGGCGGCGTTCTCCGCCTGGACGCGGACGGCCGCCTCGCGCAGGGCCGCGTCGGTGATGAGGCGGGTCAGGAGCGGGGCGTCCACGTCGTCGGACGCGGAGCGCAGGGCGGCGCCGGTCGCGGTGAGGGCGTCGGCGTTGGTGAAGTGGTCGGCGCCCTGGGGCAGCAGGAGCTGGGGCAGACCGGCGTGCACGGCGGTGAGGAGGGTACCGGAGCCGCCGTGGTGGACCAGCGCGTCGGAGGCGGTCAGCAGCTCGGCGAGCGGGACCCAGGGCAGCGGGCGGACGTTGTCGGGGAGGGTACCGAGCGCGGTGAGGTCCGCGTCGCCGACGGCGAGCAGGAACTCGGCGTCCACGGAGGCGGCGGCCTCGATCAGGCGGACGATGGCGCGGACACCGTCCAGCTCGGTGAGCACGGTGCCCAGCGTGATGGCGACGCGCGGGCGGCTGCCGCGGCGCAGGAGCGCGGCAGGGACGATCCCGCCGCCGTTGTACGGCAGGTAGCGCATCCGCAGGCCGCCCGGGTCACCGCCGAGCGAGGCGGGGACGATGTTCAAGGCCGTGGGTACGGCGGGCCCCTCCACTTCGTACGTCTCGTACGCCTCGGTGAAGTGGGCGGCGAGCCGCGTGACCATGCCGAGGCCGGGGGTGATGCCGAAGTTCTGGATCACCGAGGGGATCTTGCGCTTCGCCGCGACCAGCGGGGCCGCGGCCTGGAAGGAGTCGTAGACCAGCAGGTCCGGCCCCCAGGTCTCGGCGACTTCCAGCAGGTCGTGCACGGTGGGGCGGGAGATGAACGCGAAGCCGTGGGCCGCCCGTTCGAGGATCTGCTCCTGGGTGAGGTCGGGGGCGACGTAGCGCGGCCCGTCGTCGGTGGACTGCTCCATCAGGTCCCGGATGGTGCGGCCGTCGCCGATCTCGACGATCGGGAACCCCGCCTCGCGGATCCGGTTCAGTGGCTGCGAGCAGGCGAACAACACGTCGTGGCCCGCGGCGCGCAGGGCCTGAGCCGTCGGGATCATCGGGAACAGGTGGCCGGCCGCGGCCGGTCCGGTGAAGAGAATGCGCACGGTACTCCTTGCCAAGGTCTGCCGGTCCGGAACGAGCGGTGAGGGGCCCGGCCCATCCCGGTTACCTTTCTGAACTGGCATGAATGCGCGCTGTGTTCCCCCCAGGACCATCGATATTCGGACATTCTGGCGCGGCGGTTCCCCAGGGTCTGTCCGGCACATCAGGGTGGGGCGGCGGCCGCCGACGGACGGATCAGCGGCCTCCGAACATCAGGGTGAAGGTCGCGGCGCGGTTGCCGAAACGATCGGTGTAGCGGCCGACACCGGGACCTGCGTCATGGAATCGAGGGTCGAGGATGGCTCGGCGATGCCCGTTGCCGGCGTAGTTGTTCTGGGGGTCGTGATTCATCCACCAATAGACGGCGGCCTTGGGGGTGCCCCAGGTCCACCCTGCAGGCACGACATTCGTGCCGGTGCTCTGCCCTCCGCCGTTCTGGGTGTTCTCGGTCATCGCCCTATGCGGGCCGTAGCCCGACTTGGCGATGCGGTCTTCTGGCCAGGCGTATCCCGCTCGGGAGTCCCAGTGACCGCATACAGACCACCTCGGGTTGGACGGGCAGCCTCGATCCGGGGCGGTCGCCCAGTTCTCGGAGTGCGCCCGCGCAGCGGGGGCGAGGCGGTCGTTGAAGCAGAGGGGCGGCAGACCACGCTGCGAGCGCTCCACGTTCACGAGGTAGAGCAGCGCGTGCTCGGCGTTGACGACGTCGGCGTCGGTCTGGGGAACCTTGTCGACATAGCCGGCGTACCGCTCTTCCGCCCTCTGGCAATCTCCAGGCGCAGACGTGTCGCCGTTGGCCCAGGATGCGGCGATGTCACTCTTCCCATCGCTGTTGAAATCCCCGGCGGCCCACTTGGTCGTATCCATCCAGCCACCTGCATTCGTGGCCCAATGACTACGCCTGAAACCCGAACCGGTCGACAGACTCACCGTTATCGTATTCGAACCACCGTTGTTCCAGACGGTGGCAAGATCGGCCCTCCGGTCACCATTGAAGTCCCCGGCAACCCACGGAGTTCCATCAATCCAACCACCATCCCGGTCACTCCACTGCGACCACCCCGGGAACCGAGAGCCATCAGACAGATAGACCGCAGTGGACAGGTTGCCGCCATTGTTCCAGGAAGCGGCGATGTCACTCCTCCCATCGCCGTTGAAATCCCCAGCAGCCCACTTGGTCGTCCCCACCCAGCCACCCGCATTCGTGGCCCAATGACTACGCCTAAAACCCGAACCGGTCGACAGACTCACCGTTATCGTATTCGAACCACCGTTGTTCCAGACGGTGGCAAGATCGGCCCTCCGGTCACCATTGAAGTCCCCGGCAACCCACGGAGTTCCATCAATCCAGCCACCATCCCGGTCACTCCACTGCGACCACCCCGGGAACCGGGAACCATCAGACAGATAGACCGCAGTGGACAGGTTGCCGCCATTGTTCCAAGAAGCGGCGATGTCACTCCTCCCATCGCCGTTGAAATCCCCAGCAGCCCACTTGGTCGTCCCCACCCAGCCACCCGCATTCGTGGCCCAATGACTACGCCTAAAACCCGAACCGGTCGACAGACTCACCGTTATCGTATTCGAACCACCGTTGTTCCAGACAGTGGCAAGATCGGCCCTCCGGTCACCATTGAAGTCCCCAGCAACCCACGGAGTTCCATCAATCCAGCCACCATCCCGGTCACTCCACTGCGACCACCCCGGAAACCGAGAGCCATCAGACAGATAGACCGCAGTGGACAGGTTGGCCTTTGAAGTGGCAGCCAGCGTGCGGTCTGGAGCGAGGGTCAGGGCGACTACCGATAGCACGAGCATGGCCGTGCCCCATGTTCGAAGCTTCAGCATAAGCTCACCTTCCGCGGTCATGCGGATCTGGGCCATCCGGTAGAAGCCGGGGTGGCCGATGTGCTCACAGAGCTGACGCATCTGATGGAGGAAGTACTGGATCGGAACACCAGTGGGGATGAGTGGGCGCTCGCGCCCAGGCCCGGCGCTGGCCACTCTCTGTATGTCTACAAGTAAAAGGCAGACCGGTCCACCACGCCACAGCAACAACAGGGAGAGCGGCGACACCAGGCACCGTGGTCAACGACGTACGGGATGGCGTTGTGCGCGTAGCGCGCACCTGACGGTGCCCAGTCCGGCCGCCGAGGTCGCGGAGGCGAGGACGGCCAGCACCGGGTTCACGTAGCCGGGGACCAGGTCGATTTCCGCGTTGCACGTCTTCGACAGCGGGAGCAGTGTCTCCGTGTGCTCGTCGGGGTCGAAGCGGGCGTGCAAGGTGAGTTCGCACATCTCGCCAATGTCCAGGACCAGAAGGTGAGTCAGGCCCCACAGGTACAGCCCGCAGGTCAGGGCGGACAGCAGCAGGGTCCAGCGCGCCCACCGGTCACCGCCGGCCGCGCGCCTGACAGTCGCCACGAGGCACCAGAGTCCGGCCACGAAGACGCCCACCTGCAGGAATTCACTCAGCATGTCGGCACCATATGCGGGCCGCTGGGGCATTATTCCGGCATACCATCAGTGTGCGTCTGGCGTCGTGCCATCGGTTACCGAATCAGTGCATGGCTGGGGCGCACGGCACAGGCACCGCAGGACAACCCTCAGGGGCAGAGCACTCCCTTCGCCGGCGGCGCCCCGGCCGCGCCGTACAGGTAGGTCATCGGGTCGGGGGTGTACCCGACGGTGTCCTTGCCGAGGACGCCCATGGAGCGGAACGGGCCCACGCTCTGCCGGTAGACACGGCCGGCGTGGGCGTAGTCCACGATCAGGCCCCATTCGTAGTTGCCCTCGCAGGCCGACACGTCGACACGCACGATGGCCGGATCGGTGGCGCTGACGGTGAAGGCCGGTCCCAGTGGGTTGGCGTTGGCCTTCTTCATGCCGGGCTCGGGCTTTCCGTCGATTCCCCGGTCCGTCAGGACGGCCCGGTCCAGGTCGTAGGAGAAGACACGGTTGTAGGTGTCGCCGCAGCCCCCCTGCGTCACCGCGATCCACGCGGGCGGGCCGATCCGGATGGGCCGTGGGGTGGAGGGGCGGATGTCCTGGACGACGACGGTCTTGCCCTCCTCCGCGCTGAGCGTGAGGTACAGGTGCCCAGCTCCCCAGGTCGCGCCGCCCTTGGCAGTGACGTCCTTGCGGAAGTCGATGTCCTGGGGCTGGAACGAGGACAGCGGGGGGCCGCCGGCCGGCATCGCGACGGACGTGGCTCCGTCGCAGTCCTCGTACGTGGGCCAGGAGGAGGTGAGGAACAGCGGGCCCTTGTCCGCCGGGCCGGTCGACGGGCCGCTGACCGAACCGGTTGCCGGGCCGGTTGCCGGGCCGGTCGTCGGGCCGGTCGCCGTAGCCCTGGGGTGCGCCGTGTCGGGCGGTGACGACGCGGGGGGTTTGCCGTCCGTGCCCTCGGCGCCCGTTGCGCCGACGATGCCCCGGATGCCCAGGCCCGTCCCGGCCAGGGCGAGCACGACGAGGGCCGTGAGCACGGCGGACCGCACCCGCCGGGAGGGCGTGCGCGATGCGGGCACCGCCGCGCGGGGGACGGGGAAGCGCGGGCCGGGGTCGCCTCCGCACCGGTGGTAGGCCGCGGCCCAGTCGGCGACGACCGCCGTGACGTCGGGCTCGCCCTGGTACTCGGCACAGATCCGGACCAGGAGTTCGACCTGGTCCCACTTGGGCTTCCGGCTCGAGTCCGTGTTCACGAGTGCGTTGTACGTCGCGACCCCGGTGTACGCCTGGAGGCCCGGGATACCGCGGCCGGCCATCTCCTCGCTGAGGGCGGGCAGGCTCCTGAACGCGGGACCGCCCTCGCGCAGGGCGTGCAGCGCCCCCCGGTACTCCTGCCAGGTCCGCGCTTCGGACAACCGCGCCCGCCACATGCTCATGTGCGCCACTCCCTCGACACTCGGCCGGCGCCCAGGATCCCGCAGATCCGCGCGTCAGGTGGCGTGTTGGACGGACATCAGAACCGTTCAGGAACGGACTTGGTATGGAGCGAACGGTGTCCGGCGCGGTGTCCTCGGGCCATGCCGCCCACCGGACGGCGGCCCGCCCCCACCGGGGCGGGCAGGAACGAGCGGGGAGGGACCGCCTGCCATGGCAGCCAGCACGCCCACGACCGATCGCCCGACGAAGACCGAGAGGGTCATGGCGCTCACCATCGCGCTCCTGTGCGGGCTCGCCGCCGCGCTGATCGCCTTCATCCTCACCCGCCACGGGGGCGGCACCACCCTCATGGGCACCGGTGCGTCCGCGAGCACCTTCATCACCGTTTCCGGGTTCGTCGCGTGGCTCGAGGAGAAACTCGACCTGCTGTAGGGGCGGGAGCGCAGGACGCGGCCGCCGACTCCCGGGAGTCGGCGGCCGCGTTCGGCTGCGTCCGGTCGCGTTCGGCCGCGTCACGGATCCGGGCGGATGGTGACGCAGCCGGTCAGCGGGCGGCGAGCAGATAGGCGTTCGTGATCGTCTCCCGTACGGTGTTGCCGCCCTTGTCCTTCAGGTCCACCTGGAAGGACACGGCCCCGGCCGTCACCGGGTGCTTCACGCTCACCGAGCGCGCCCCCTTCGCGTCGGTCCGCACCGCGAGCGGCTTCCAGGTCGCGCCCCCGTCGAAGGAGACCCTGACGGCCAGTTCGGCCACCCGACCGGCCGCCCCGGCCGCCCCGCCCAGCAGCAGCGGCACCTTGAGGGTGCTGCCCGCCGGAGCCGTACCGTCCAGGGCGAGGTCCGGCGCGAGCCGTACCGTCGACAGCGGCAGCCGGACCGACTCCTCCCCGGGCGGGCGGGCCGAGGTGAACGTCCAGACGGCCGCGACCTTGGTACTGGTGGCGGTGTCCTCCGGTGCGCGGCTCGCCTCCATGCTCAGGCGGTACGCCGCGGAGCCGGCCGGGACCTCGGCGCTCAGCCAGTCCGTGGCGGACCCCTCGGCGATGACCCGGCCGCCCGATTCCAGCCGGGCGAAGCCGTCGGTGACGACGGACGAGCCGGAGTGGCCGGCGCCGTCGTTGAACAGCTGGACCTTGGTGTCGAGGTAGTCGCCGGTCCGGTGGGCGCCCTGGTCGGCGTCGGCGGCGCCCGCGTCCAGATCGGGGCCGACGACACCGGTGTTGAACTTCAGCGTGTGGCGCGAGCCCGGCCGGTAGGCCACCGGGCCCTCGTGGTAGGCGATCCGCCCTTCGCCCTCGGCGTCGACCTGCGTCGCGGACCAGGACCAGCGGACGCCGGCGGCGCTGACGTACGTGGTGGCGGCCAGCGGCAGGCTCTGGTCGGCCGGCTCCCACACCCCGGTGCCGAAACCGCCCGGGTCGGTCGGTGTCACCCAGATCCGGGCCCTGGCCCCGGTGACCGACGCGCCGAAGCCGAGCTTCACCTCCGCGACGTCGGCCCTGGTGACGGTGCACCGCAGACCGGTGAACCAGCTGCCCGTCCGGTGGAAGGCGAGCCGGTAGTCGGTGTTCGCGCCGGCCGCGCCGGGCTTCTTCCACACGCCGTTGTACTGGGCGCGCAGGTCGGCGCCGGCCGGGCCGAGCGCGGCCGTGAGGATCTGCGTACTGCCGTCGGTGTACCAGGTGTTGCCCACGCCCGCGGTCATGTCGTGGTATCCGACGGTGGCGTTGACCAGGGTCGCGGCCGGGTCCGGGGCGGTGACGGCGAACGGCTTGGCCTTGCGGAGGTCGAGGGTGACCGTGCTGTCGGCCGTCAGCTTCAGTACCGGCTGGACGAAGACGGCCAGCCGCTCGTCCGGGCTGTAGTCGTGGACGAAGCTCTCCATCTGGTAGTCGCCCTTGGGCAGCCGCCGGGTGACGACGCCCGTCGGGTCGTACGGGAAGTCGACGGGCACCGGCCTCCCGGCGTCGTTCCCGGTGACCGTGGCGTAGTAGACCAGCGGGTCGGAACCGCTGCCCCCGGTGTGCCGCAGGGTGAGGTCGTACGACTCCACCTCGCGTTCGACCACGAGGCCGGTGCGCACCGACTGGCCGTCGCCGGCGGCCAGGACGGTGCCGCCGAAGGTGCCGTCGACCGTGCCCTTGCGGGTGTCGGCGGTGACGGTGGTCCGCGCGGTGCCGCCGGCGGGCACGGTGAGCTCGGCGTCCTCGACGGTGAACATCCCGGCCGGGGCGGGGTTGCCCGCCGGGTCGGTCCCGGACGCGCTCAGCCGCAGGGTGACCGGCCGGGTGCCGACGTTGCGGTAGGTGAGGGTCTTCACGACGGGCTCGTCGTCGGCGTGCGGCCAGGACTGCTTGCCGAAGGCGAGGGTGCCGGGCTCGGAGACGACCACGGCGCTCGCGGCGCGGTCCAGGTCGACCCGGCCCGCGCCCTGCTGGTGGGCGTTGAGCGCCGGGTGGGGGCGGGCCGATCCGGTCAGCAGGGCCTTGATCTGGGCTCCGCCGAAGGCGGGGTGCTGCTGGAGGAGCAGGGCGGCGGCGCCCGCGACGTGCGGGGCGGCCATCGAGGTGCCGCTCATCGCGATGTAGCCGGTGTCCGAGGGGAAGGCGGTGTGCGTGCTCTGGGCGGCGGTGATCTCGACGCCGGGGGCGGTGAGGTCCGGCTTGGCCGTCCCGTCGGCCGTGGGGCCGCGGCCGGAGAAGTCGGCGAGCTGGTCCTGCTTGTCGACCGCGCCGACGGTGAGCGCCTCGGGGGCGCTGCCGGGCGAGCCGATCGTGCCGGGGTCGGGGCCGTCGTTGCCCGCGGACACCACGAAGAGGGCCCGGTCCGAGAGCCGGGCGACGGCTTCCTCCAGCGGGTCGGCCTCCGGGGAGTCGGAGAACCCGAGGCTCATGTTGACGACCTTCGCGCCCTGCTCCACGGCCCATTGCATGCCGCTGACGACGCTCGACTCGGAGCAGGTGCCGTCGTCGCCCACGACCTTGCCGTCCAGGATCCGTACGTCGGGTGCCACGCCCTTGTAACCGCCGCCCGATCGCGCGCCCGAGCCGCCGATGATGGAGGCCACGTGCGTGCCGTGCCCGTAGACGTCGGTGATCTCGGGCGAGTGGGAGAAGTTCGCCTGCGCCGTCTCGACGCCCCGCAGGTCGGGGTGGGTCTCGTCCACGCCGGTGTCCAGAACCGCCACGGTGACGCCCTTGCCGGTGTGGCCGGCGTTCCACAGGGTGGGCGCACCGATCTGCGGCACGCTCCGGTCGAGGGCGACGCGGCCCTTGGCGTCCAGCCACAGGCGGGCGATGGGCGTGGCGGGGGCGGCCCCCGCGGTGCGGGCGGGCGTGCGGCCGGTGACCGTCGACCACAGGGCCGCCGTATCGGCCTTGGACGCGTGGAAGGCCTCGCCGTCGACGGCGGGCAGCGGGCGGCGCTCGCGCGCGAGCCCGGCGAACGCGTCGGGGGTGGTGGCGAAGGCTCCGGGCCCGCCCTTCCCCGGTGCGGCGGCGTCGCGCCGGTAGCTGACGATGAGCGGCAGCGTGCTGCGGTGCGCGTCGTCGTACCCGTCCCTGACGAGCTGGGCGACGTCGAACAGCCGCCGGTCGAGGACGCCGCCGGTGACCAGGCGGTGGGCGTCCTGCGGGATGGCGTACGTGTGCCCGGCCTCGCGGCGTACCGAGAAGGCGATCCCCTCCCGGCCCTTGCCGCGGACGAGCCGGCTGACGCTGCCGTCGGCGCCGACGACGACCCGGTCGCCGGTGATGAGCGTCACGGTCGCCGGCTTCTTCGCCGACGTCCCGGCCGACGGCCTGACGGATGCCGTCGTACCGTCCCGTGCGGTGGAGCCGGCGGCCAGCGCCCGCCCGCCGTCGGCCAGCACCGCCCCCGCGATCAGCGCAGCGGCCAGCGCCGCCGTCGCGGCCCTTGAGGCTGTTCCCACCCGTGTTCCCCCAACTTCGCGTGCGTGCAGGCTTGTTGGTCGTATTACGCCCGCGCGCCGGCCCGTGGTTCTCGCCCGCGCGAGATCGCCGGAGAGTTACACCCCTGGGTTTAGGCGGGCGCTCACCGTGGTGGGCGGAACGGGTGCCTCCGAGTGGGGCCGGGGGTGGTTCCGGAACGCGCGTGGAGGGTCTCGCGGGCCCGGGTTCGCCGGGATACAGATGCGCGTGCACGACGAGCGGGGCGAGTGGGCCGGCAGCGCCGGCGTACGCGAACTCGGGCTGGCAGGACCTGGGTCCGGACGGCGGCACCGTCTACCACCACAACGGCGGGGCTCCCGGCGGCTACGGGGCGCTGATGTACAGCACGCCCGACGGCGGGCGGACGCTGACCGCCGGACTGACCACCGGGGACGCGGCGATGGACCCGGCGCAGGTGTTCCCCGCGGCGCTGGACGGGCTCGTCAGGAAGGTGTTCGGCACCGGGCGCGCCGCGAGCTGACGGCGCGGGCCGCTACCGGCCCCGGCCCGGTTCGCCGTCGCCGTCGGCGCCGGGGCCGGGGCCGAGGCCGGCGCCGGGGCCGGGGCCCGGCGCGGGCTGCGCGGAGAGGATCTCGCGGGCCTGGTCCGCGGCGCGGGCGATGCTCTCGCCGACGAACTCCACGAAGCGGGCGATGTTCTCCAGGCGGACCGCGGCCGGGGTGTCCCGGCCGAGGATGGCCACGCCCTGCCGGGCGGTCTCGGCGAGCATGATGTTGGCGCGGGCACCGGCCATCGTCGACTGGTACCAGACGTCGTTGTCGGCGACGTAGCGGTCGCGGCGGCGTTCGTCGCGTTCCCGCCGGACGAGGCCCTGGCCCTCGAGGAACGTGATCGCCTTGGAGACGGACGCCGGGCTGACCTGGAGGTGCCCGGCGAGTTCGGACGCGGTGAGGCTGCCCGCGTCGGCGGTCAGGAGGCAGGTCAGCACCCGGGCCATCATCTTGGGCAGGCCCGACTGCATGAGCAGGGTCGTGAACGTCTCCTCGTACTCGCGTACGGCCTCGGCGTCGCGCCCGGGGGCGTGCGCGGGCGCCTGCGGCCCCGGGGCCGCGGTCTTCTTGCGCCGGTGGGCTCGGCGTTCGGTGGCGCGGTGGGCCAGATCGGCGCGATAGGCGGTCGGCCCGCCGTTGCGCAGCACCTCGCGCGTGACCGTCGAGGTCGGGCGGTCGAGACGTCTGGCGATCTCCGCGTAGGCGAGCCCGTCGGCCACGCCCTGCGCGATCTGCTGACGCTCCTGCTGAGTGAGCCTGCCTCCCGGCATCGGCATCTCCTTCGTGTTCCGTGAGGGCGCCAGCATAGCGTTCACCCTTCACCCAATGCAACGATCCCTTCGGTTGACGTTGCGTTAAATCGATACCCGTTGCAATGAATTCTCGCCTCTGACCTGCATCAATAGATTTTTTACGCAACGAATATGTTGCGTGATTCGTGAATGCTACGTAGCGTTTCTGGTGTCAGAAACAACGAGCGCAAGAACCGCGAAGGAGCGCACCATGCAGCAGCAGTACGACACCCCCGCCCCGATCGCCGTCGTCCTCGGCATCCCGGCGGGCCGCATCCGGCTGATCGCCGGCGACCGCACCGCCACCGCCGTCGAGGTCCGGCCCGCGGATCCCTCGAAGAGCCGCGACGCGA
Organism: Streptomyces sp. NPDC042102; assembly: GCF_055582305.1. NCBI lineage: Bacteria > Bacillati > Actinomycetota > Actinomycetes > Kitasatosporales > Streptomycetaceae > Streptomyces > Streptomyces sp. NPDC042102. The sequence goes on along the minus strand of NZ_JBVJDL010000001.1, from coordinate 1,751,062 downwards.
AGGCCGCCGAGCGGACCACCGTCGGGTACGACCACGGCTCCGGTGTCCTGCGGATCACGGCCCCGGCCGCGGAGCAGCAGATCCTCGGGTCCACCGGCTCCGTCGAGGTGACCGTCCAGCTCCCCGCCGGCTCCCGCGTCGAGGCGACGGCGGCCGCCGCCGAACTGCGGACCGCGGGGCGGCTCGGCGACCTCGCCTTCGACGGCGCGCACGGCACGGCCGAGATCGAGGAGGCCGCGAGCGTCCGCCTCACCGCACTCGCCTGCGACGTCCTCGTCGGCCGCCTCACCGGCCCCGCGGAGATCAGCACCCAGAAGGGCGGCATCCGCGTCGACGAGGCCGTGCGCGGCACGGTCGTCCTCGGCACCCAGGCCGGTGACGTGACCATCACCGCCGCCCACGGCGTCAGCGCCCGCCTCGACGCCGGCACCGGCTACGGCCGGATCAACAACGCGCTCCGGAACGCCGACGCCACCGCCGAGCTCGACATCCGCGCCACCACCGGCCACGGCGACATCACCGCCCGCAGCCTCTGACCACCAGCCCGCCCGACCGTCCGCCCGGCCCGTCCGCCCACCCGCAGCCACCGAAGGAGCACCACCATGACGCAGCACGGCTCGCCCTCGACCGACGCGCACTGGACCGGCATGGTGCCGGTCGACGACACGGCCCTGGCCGTCACCGACACCGGCGGTCCCGGCGTCCCGGTGGTCTACCTCAACGGCCAGTTCGCCACCCAGGGTTACTGGCGGCGGGTCCTCGCCGACCTGGGGACGGGCCCGGCATCCGGGTGGCGGCACATCACGTACGACGAGCGGGCCCGCGGCAGGAGGTCCGGGCGCTCCGCGGACTACTCCTTCGAGGCCGCCGTCCGGGACGTCGATGCCGTTCTCGCGGCCAGGGGCGTGGAGCGGGCGCTGGTGGTGGGCTGGTCCTACGGGGCGTACGTCGCCACGCACTGGGCCCGCCGCAATCCCGGCCGCGCCCTGGGCGCGGTGCTGGTCGACGGCGCGGCGCCGTACGACTGGCTGGACGAGGCCATGGAGCAGCGGATCCGGAAGATGTTCCGGCGGATGGGCTGGTTCATGCCGCTGCTGCGCCCGACGGGCCTGGTCCCGCGGATGACCGCCGACGAGCAGGCCGACAGCAACATCGAGCTCGGCCGGCTCGGCAGCACGGCCGAGCTGGGCCCCGTACTGGACGCCATCACCGTCCCGGTGCGGTACGTGCTCGCGTCGGGAACGTCCCTCGGCAGCAAGGGGGACGAGCAGGAGCGTATTCGCGCCGGGCTCGGCGAGGTCTTCGAGCGCAACCCGAACATCCGGCTCAGCGCGAAGGTGCCCAGCAACCACGGGGCGATCCTGCGCAAGGACTTCCGGGCCGTCGCCGACGCGGTACGGGAGGTCGCCGCCCTCGAACACGCGGGGAAGTGAGGACGCGCCCCGCACCGGTACTCCACCCCTGCCCCGCGTCAGAGGGCGCAGGGGCTCGGCAGGCTCACTTCTTCATGCAGAACTCGCGGTACGCCTCGTCGTAGGCGACGTCGTAGCCGACGCGGTAGCCGTTCTGGTAGGCGAGGATCAGCGCGTCCGGCTTGGCCGGCGGCGTCAGCGTCGCGTGCTCCCGCGAACACGTCAGCCGGGCGTCCTCCTTGCCCCAGTTCGCTCCCGCCACCTGGCCCGCGGCGGCCATGCTCTCCGGGGTCTGCGTCTGCTGCGGCCGCTGGGCGGGCGGGAGCTGGGGCAGGTCGCAGTTCCTCTCGTACGTGTGCTTGAAGGCCTGGTTGTAACCCTCCACGTAGCCCTGCCGCTTACCCCGCTCGAACGGGTTGGGGTTGACCGGCGCCAGCGGGGGCGGGATCCGCTGGCACTGCAGGCCGGTCTCGTTACCGGCGGCGATCCCCAGGTCGAAGCCCTCGCGGCAGCCCAGGTGGTACTGGTCGGCGGGCATGCTCCGCAGGTGACAAGTGGCCGGGAGGGCCGCCGGAGCGGGAACCACGGCCGCGGCGGCCGGAGCGAGCGCGAGCAGGGCGGCGAGCGGGACCGCGCCGAGGACGGCGCGGCGCGCCGGTCCCCCGGTGGTGCGGTGTGGACGGCGGGTTCGGACGAGGCGGTTCATGGCGCTCCTGGCGGGCAGGCGCTCGGGCCGGACGTCCGCCGGCCCGGGACGGACGGCCGGATGGAGGACGTGGGGCGGGCCCGGTGGCCCGGTGGTGCGGTGGTGCGGTGGTGCGGTGGTGCGGTGGTGCGGGGGCACGGCGCGCCGCCTCCCTCCGTTCCCATCGTCCCGCCGCGGTGGTGCGGTGTCGACCGGGAGGCCACGGGGCCGCCGGGGCGCCGGGCCGCCGGACCCCGGCCTGCTGTGAGTCAGGGGTCATGACAACCGATCGCCCCGGAACCGCGTCCTCCTCGCGGGGGGCGATCTCCGCCCCGCACCGACCCTGGAGGGGCATCATCGACGCGCAGACGCCTGACCGTTCCGGCCGGAGCGCACGGCCCGGACGGAGGTACGGGATCCGCGGGGTACTGCTGGGCGGTGCGGCGGGTGTCGTCCTGACCGCCGCCCTCCTGACCGTGGCGTGGTGGCCGCGGACCGAGGTGACGTACCGCAGCAGTGCCCCGGCGACGGTGGTCTACGACGACCCGTTCCCCCACTCCCTGGCGCTGGTGCACGAGCACACGCTGTCCGGACGGCACTCCTACCGGATGGTGATCGGCAGGGGTTCCAGCCCGTCCTACGGGCACTGGGTGGACGTCGACAGCGTCCTGGGGGCGGAGGGGATCGAATCCACCACCTGGACCGAGTCCGGCGTACGGGTACGCTTCCCGACCGGTCACGAAGTCTTCGTCCCGGCCCGCTTCTTCCTGTTCGGCAGGTGACCGGGCCACGGCTCGGGACCGCTTCCCCCCACGTACCCCCACCCCCCACCGCACGTCCTGAGAGGTCCGCTTCCCCATGACCGTGGCCGAACCCCCCTTCAGCGTCCTGTCCGAGGACTTCGCCACCGACCCCTACCGCTGCTTCGCGCGGCTGAGGGAGCGGGCTCCCGTGCACTACGAGCCGGCGGTCGACAGCTACTTCCTCTCGCGCCACGAGGACGTCAGGCGGGTGCTGACCGACCACGATGCCTTCACCACCGAGACGCTCCAGGTGCGTGCCGAGCCCGTGATGCGCGGGCCGGTGCTCGCGCAGATGACCGGCGCCGAGCACACCGCCAAGCGGCGGATCGTCGTACGGGGGTTCACCGGTCCGGCGCTCCAGGAACACATCCGTGCCGTCCGCGGCCACGCCGCCGAGCTGCTCGCCCCGTTCCTCGCGACGGGCCGGATCGACCTGGTCAACGACTTCGGCAAACCCTTCGCCGTCCAGGTGACGCTCGACGTCCTCGGTCTGGACCGGAAGGACTGGCGGCAGGTGGCCGACTGGCACAGCGGGGTCGCCGAGTTCATCACGAGCGTCACCCTCACCCCGGAGCGCCGCCGGCACTGCCTGGACCGCGCCGAGCGGTTGGAGGCGTACCTCCTCCCCCTCATCCAGCGGCGGCGGCGCCACCCCGGCGAGGACCTGATATCGCGGCTGTGCACCGCCGAGTTCGAGGGGGTGACCATGACCGACCGCGAGGTCACCGCACTGGTCGTGAACGTGCTGGTCGCCGCCACCGAACCCGCGGACAAGACGCTCGCCCTGCTCTTCAAGCACCTGATCGACCACCCCGAGCAGCTGGACCAGGTCCGCCGCGACCCCGGCCTGCTCGGCGCCGCGATCGCCGAGACGCTCCGCCGCACCCCGCCGGTCCAGCTCATTCCGCGCCAGGCGGCGGCAACTGCCGTCTTCGACGGTGGCACCGTTCCCGCCGGTGCCACCGTCTTCTGCATGATCGGCGCGGCCAACCGCGATCCGGCTGCCTTCACCGCTCCGGACGCCTTCGACATCCACCGCCCGGACCTGGGCACCGCCCGCTCGTTCACCGCGGCGGCCCAGCACCTGGCCTTCGGTGCCGGGCTGCACCAGTGCGTCGGCGCGGCCTTCGCGCGCGCCCAGATCGAGACGGTCGCGGCGCTGCTCCTTCCCCTGTTCGACCAGGTTCGCCACCGCCCCGGCTCCCGCTATCAGGAGGCCGGCCTGTACACCAGGGGACCCGTCGCACTCCCCCTGGAGTTCACCCCCGCCCGGTGAGGGACAAAAGGCCGCGAATCGCCTCAAGTACCGTGTGCACGGCCTCCGTTAGGATCTCGAACCGTGGCGCGGAACCGGCGGGAAACCGGCCTTCCACATGCCGGACGCGGTGTGCCGGACGCGGTGTGCCGGGCGCGCCGCGGGAGCGAGGGCGCTCGGGCGCCGCGACGACGTCAGAAGGGAGCCCGCCATGGTGTCCGTGGGGGAAAGACTGAGCAGGGCGCGGGTACAGGCCTTCGTCGGCCGGGACGACGAACTCGAGCGCTTCCGTGCGGCGCTGGCCGGCGACCCGCAGGCCCCGTTCGCGTTCTACGTGTGCGGGCCGGGCGGCATCGGGAAGTCCACCCTGCTCCGGCGCATGGCCGACCACGCCCGTACGGCGGGCCGGCTGCTCGTCGAACTCGACGGCCGCTTCGTCAGCCGGGACCCGGCCGATTTCGAGCAGGCCGCCGGCCCCTTCCTCGACGTACCGGGCACGGTCCTGTTCGTGGACTCCTTCGAGCACTGCCAGTGGCTGGAGAGCTGGCTGTGGCACCACTTCCTGCCCCGTGCCGCGGACGACACCCTGATCGTCCTGGCCGGCCGGCGCGCTCCGCAGCCGCAGTGGACCGCCGACCCCGCGTGGTCCCGGCTCCTGCACGTGACCGAACTGGGGCCGTTCTCCGCGGAGCAGGCCCGCAGCCTGCTGGTGGCGGCCCGGATCCGGCCCGAACTGCGGGACCGGGTCCTGCGGTTCGCCGGCGGCAACCCGCTGGCCCTGTCCCTCGCGGCCGCCGCGGGATCGGCGGGCTGCGGCAGGGAGGAGATCTGGGCCCCCACGGCGGACGTCCTGCGCACCCTGCTGACCGGGCTGATCGGGGAAGTGCCCACGGCGGCCCACCGCCGGGCCCTGGAGGTGGCGGCACAGGCCCACTCGACGTCCGAGGAGCTGCTCGCCGCGGTGCTGCCCGAGGAGGACGTCCATCCGCTGTTCTCCTGGCTGCGGGACCTGCCCTTCATGGAGTCCACGCAGCGGGGGCTGTACCCGCACGACGCCGCGCGCGAGACGCTGGCGGCCGACCTGCGCTGGCGGGCGCCGAACGCCTTCGAGACGGTACGCCGGCGGCTGGCGGACGAGTACCTGCGCCTCCTGCGCGAGGCACCCGAGGAGCGGGTGTGGACCGTCACCGACGAGCTCTTCTACCTCTTCCGGGAGGGTGAGACCCTGGCGCGGCTGCGTTCCTGGTCCCGCGAGGACGAGGTGCACGACCGCCCCCTGCACCCGGACGACCTCGATACGGTGCTGCGCATGGCCGAGGAGACGGAGGGCGCCGCCTCCGCGGAACTGGTCCGCTACTGGGCGCGGCGCCAGCCGCAGGCCTTCAGCGTGTACCGGCTCGTGAGCACGGGCCGGATCGTTGCGTTCACGGCCCGCCTGGCCCTGCCGGCCCCGCCCGACCCCCAGGACCTGGCGACCGATCCCGTCGTCGCCGCCGCGTGGGACCACACCGAGGCCACCGCGCCGGTGAGCCCCGGCGAGCACATCGGCGTGAGCCGCTTCTCCGTCTACCCCGAGCGGTACCAGGTGCCCTCCCGGGTCATCGACCTGAGCAGTTCCCGGGCCCAGGCGGAGGCGGCCCGCGCGCGCGGTCGCGCCTACGGCTTCGCGGTCTTCCGGGACGCCGAGACCTGGGCCGCGCGCGTCGAGGGCACGCTCGGCGACACCGGCGCACGCCCGCGCGTCGGTCCGTACACGTACGGGCTGTTCGGCGTCGACTGGCGCGAGGTGCCCGTGGAGGCGTGGCTCCAGCGCTTCATCTCGGCCACCTCGACCACCTCGGACACCAGCGCGCCGGTCCCCTCCGGACCGTCACCGCTCTCGCGCAACGCCTTCGACCAGGCCGTACGGGAAGCGCTGGCGCACTGGCGCGATACGAGGGCCTTCGCCGCCTGCGCCCTGCTGCGCACCCGCCTGGCGGCCGATCTCGGCGATCCTGTCGCGGAGTTGCGCGCATTGCTGCGCCGGGCCGTGGACGACCTGGCCCATGACACGCGCGGGGTACGGGCCCGCGAGGCCCTGACGGCCGGCTACTTCTCCGGCGCGCCCACCCAGGAGGCCGCCGCCCGCCGGCTCGGCCTGCCGTACGGCACCTACCGCCGGCACGTACGACAGGGGCTGGACCTGCTCTGCGATGCCCTGTGGCAGCAGGAGCTGCACGGCACGCGGGGGTGAGGGGGCTCCCGACAGCGCTGCCCGGCCCGGTGGGCAGGTGGGCCGGTGGACAGGTGTGAACAGCAGTGGACAGCAGTGGACAGTGCCCGTCCCCGGTGGCACTGCCGAGTGGACACCGTCCGGGGCGAGGCTGCCCTGCGACACCCACGTCCACGACGGAGATTCCTGCCCATGACGCACACGAAGCCGTACCTGTCCGGCCACTTCACCCCCGTCGTCGAGGAGGTCACCGCCACCGAGCTCACCGTGGAGGGTTCCCTGCCCCCCGAGCTGGCCGGCCGGCTGCTCCGCAACGGGCACAACCCCAGGCCCGGCGTCACCCCCACCCACTGGTTCAAGGGCCACGGGATGGTCCACGGCATCCGGCTGCGGGCCGGCCGCGCCGAGTGGTACCGCAACCGCTGGGTGCGCACCCCGGCCCTGGACGGCGCCCCGTACATGACCCAGCACGGTCCGGACCTGACGGCCAGCACCGCCGGCACCCACGTCATCGAGCACGCCGGACGTCTCCTGGCACTGTGCGAGGCGAACCTGCCCTTCGAGCTCACCCCGGAGCTGGAGACGGTCGGCGCGCACGACTTCGACGGCAAGCTGCGCGGCGCGATGACGGCGCACCCCAAGGAGGACCCGGTGACCGGGGAACTCCACTTCTTCGGTTCCGCGCCGTTCCCACCCTTCCTGACCTACTACATCGCCGACGCCAAGGGCGAGATCTTCCACAGCGCCGAGGTTCCGGGAGCGACCGCCGCGCTCAAGCACGACTTCGCGCTCACGCGCCGCCATGTGGTCTTCGTCGAGGGCAACGTGACCTTCGACGCCACGGAGCACTCCGGCATCCCGTACAGCTGGAGCGACCAGCAGACCGCCCGGATCGGTGTCATGCCGCGCGGTGGCGACGGCGCCGCGCACGTCCGCTGGTTCTCCATCGAGCCCGGCAACATGCTCCACGTCTCCAACGCCTACGAGGACGGACAGGACCGCATCGTCCTGGAGGGCCCGACCGTGGACCGCGAGGGGTTCCGGCTGTCGTGGAACTGGTGGGTGGGGGCGCCCGGGCGGGGCAGCGAGCCCGTCTCGCGCTCCTACACCCGCCGTTGGGTGATCGACCCGGCCGCCGGCACCGTCGACGAGCAGATCATCGACGACCTGCCGGTGGAGTTCCCGACCCTCAACGAGGAGTTCCTGGGCTCGGAGAACCGCTACCAGTACGCGGTCTCGTTCCCCGACGAGCAGGGCTACGGCGGCTACGGCGTCGTCAAGTACGACCGCACCACGGGCGCCCGGCGCATCCACCAGGTGGGTGACGCCCGGATGCCGAGCGAGGCGGTGTTCGTTCCCGCCGCGCACGCCCTGCGCGAGGACGACGGCTATCTGCTGACCGTCGTGTCCGACCTCAAGCAGGACGCTTCGCAGCTGCTGGTCCTCGACGCTTCCGGCCTCGGCCGCGTCGCGACCGTCCACCTGCCCCACCGGGTGGGCGCCGGACTGCACGGTTCCTGGATCCCCGACGGCGCCCTGCCGCATCCCATGGTCTGACCGGCGCGACCGCCGGCCGCGCTCCCCCGCTGTTCGACCGCTACTCGACGCGCAGTGCGGCCAGGCGGCGTTCGAACGGCACCACCTGGAAGCCGTCCGCCGGGTCCACCGAGGTGATCGCCCCGGTCAGGGAGCGGGGGGCGATCGCGGCGGCGGTGTCCAGGTCCGGGGCGGTGGTCCGGGGGGCCATGGCGCGGGCCAGTTCCGAGCCGGCCCGGGCGATGCGCTCGGCCAGGCCCTCCTCGCCCCAGTCCTCCGAGGCCGCGTACACGGCGGTCGGCAGGGCGAGGGCGCGCAGGTAGGTGAACAGCGGGCGCAGGGCGTGTTCGGTGACCAGGGAATGCCGGGCCGTGCCGCCGGTCGCGCCGAGGAGCACCGGCTTGCCCGTGAGGGCGTCCTTGTCGATGACGTCGAAGAACGACTTGAACAGGCCGCTGTACGACGCCGCGAAGACGGGCGTCACCGCGATCAGGCCGTCCGCGGCGGCCACCGCGTCGAGCGCGGCGGCGAGCCGGTCGGACGGGAACCCGGTGACGAAGTGCTGGGCCAGGTCGGTGGCCAGGTCCCGCAGTTCCACGACCCGGGGCTCGGCGTCCAGGTACGACAGGGTCGCCGCCGTGAGGCGGTCGGCGAGGAGGCGGGTCGAGGAGGGGGAGCTCAGGCCCGCCGATACGACGACGAGGTTCGTCATGACCGGGACTCCTCCCGGTCCGAGGACTGCTGGGACGACTGCTGCGAGGACTGCCGGGATTCCGCCACGCGGGACGCGTGCGTCGGGGCGTCGGGGACGCCGGCCGGGCGCAGGTTCGCGAACTCCTTGCGCAGCACGGGGACGACCTCTTCGCCGAGCAGGTCGAGCTGCTCCAGGACGGTCTTCAGGGGCAGGCCCGCGTGGTCCATCAGGAACAGCTGGCGCTGGTAGTCGCCGGCGTAGTCCCGGAAGGACAGGGTCCGCTCGATGACCTGCTGCGGTGAGCCGACGGTGAGCGGCGTCTGGGCGGTGAACTCCTCCAGGGAGGGGCCGTGGCCGTAGACCGGCGCGTTGTCGAAGTACGGACGGAACTCGCGCACCGCGTCCTGGGAGTTCCTGCGCATGAACACCTGGCCGCCGAGCCCGACGACGGCCTGCTCGGGGGTGCCGTGCCCGTAGTGGGCGTAGCGCTCCCGGTACAGGTTCACCATCTGCCGGGTGTGGGAGGCGGGCCAGAAGATGTTGTTGTGGAAGAAGCCGTCGCCGTAGTACGCGGCCTGCTCGGCGATCTCCGGGGAGCGGATGGAGCCGTGCCAGACGAAGGGCGCGACGCCGTCCAGCGGGCGCGGGGTCGAGGTGAAGGACTGGAGCGGCGTACGGAACTTGCCCTTCCAGGTGACGACGTCCTCGTCCCACAGGCGGCGCAGCAGCGCGTAGTTCTCGATGGCGAGGTCGATGCCGTCGCGGATGTCCTTGCCGAACCAGGGGTAGACGGGACCGGTGTTGCCGCGGCCCATCATCACGTCCACGCGGCCCTCCGCGACGTGCTGGAGCATCGCGAAGTCCTCGGCGATCTTCACCGGGTCGTTCGTGGTGATCAGCGTCGTCGACGTGGAGAGGATCAGGTTCTCGGTGCGTGCGGCGATGTAGCCGAGCATCGTCGTCGGCGAGGAGGGCACGAACGGCGGGTTGTGGTGTTCACCGGTGGCGAAGACGTCGAGGCCGACCTCTTCGGCCTTCTGGGCGATGGCGAGCATCGCCTTGATGCGCTCGTGCTCACTGGGCGCGCGTCCGGTCGTCGGATCGGGCGTGACGTCACCGACGGTGAATATCCCGAACTGCATGGCTCCCCTTCCCGAGGTTGTTTACGATTCAACTATACCCGGGAACGAGTGGTGCCCCCGCCGTATTCCCCCCGATTCCCCGCGCCGCACTCCCCGCGCCGTTTCCCCGCGCCGCACTCCCCGCGCCGCTTTCCCCCCTCAGCCTCCCCACGGGGTGATCCCCCAGCGCATCGTGTGCCGCGCACCGGGCGCCAGGGCCACCACCGCGGTGCCGCTCGTGAAGGCGTCCGGCGGGCACGACATCGGCTCGACGGCCACCGCGCGGCGCCGCTGCGGCGCGGGGAGCGTGTCGCCGGTGTAGATCTGCAGGTAGTCCGCGCCCTCGCCGAGCCAGAGGTCCGTTCCGTACGCACCGGAGGGGTGGGCCAGCCGGACCACCGGGCGTCCCCGCGCGTCCCGGTCGAGGGAGCCGAACGGGGTGTCCAGCGCCGTCCCGCCGATCGCCCTGGCCGTACGGAAGTCGTACGGCGTACCGGACACCGGCTCCTCCTCCCCCACCGGCAGGCCCGCGCCGTCGGTCCGCAGCCACGTCCCGGCCGGCACGGTCAGCAGCGCCTCGTCCACCGTCCCGGTGCCGACCGTGAGGTAGGGGTGCTGCCCGATGCCGTACGGCGCCACGCCGTCGCCCCGGTTCCAGGCGGTCACGCCGACCTCCAGGCCGGCGTCGCCCAGGACGTACTCCGCCCGGGCCCGCAGGTGGAAGGGGTAGCCCGGCTGCGGCCAGAGCGTGGCCTCCAGTGCCGCCCGGCGCCCGTCCGCCTCGACGACCTGCCACGACGTCCAGCGCAGCAGTCCGTGGATGGCGTTGCCGTGCTCCGGCTCCGTCAGGGGGAGCTGCTGGACCTCGCCGTGCCACCGGTAGCGCCCGCCGCCGATCCTGTTCGGCCAGGGCAGGAGGATCTGGCCGCGGCCGGCGGTGATCCGGTCCTCGGCGCCGAATCCGGCCACCAGCTGCCGGTCCCCCACGGCGTACGACCGCAGCGCCGCCCCGAGCTCCACGACGACCGCGACGTGGTCGTGGTACCGCAGGATCGTCTGCTGTCCGGACGGGCTCTCGTGCACAGGGGGAGCCTGGGAGCGGACACGGGACGGAGCAAGCGGGACACGTGCCTTCGGACGGATTCCCGCGCACAAGTCGCCCGATGGGCCCACCGGCCCACGGCCGACGGCCACGCTGCGCGCCCGGCTGCCATTCGGGCGGGCGTCGGCCCCCCGGCGGCGGGCCTGCGCCCCGGCGGCGGCGGTCGCGGGGAGCATCGTGACGCCACCCCGCCCGGCCGCGGGGCCGACGCCCACAGGAGGGTCGGATGGACCTGATCCACTTCCGTATGGTGACGCCGCCCGAGCTCACCCGGCGCACCGTCGACCTGCTCACGGCGGACGGCCAGGTCCTCAACCTCGTGGTCTGCGAATCCGCGGCGCGCGCACCCGACGGCGACACGGTCGAATGCGATGTGGTCAAGGGCGCCGCGAACGGGGTGCTCGGCGGGCTGCGCGCCCTGGGGGTCGACCGGACCGGGTCGATCGCCGTCGACGACGTCGAGATGATGTTCTCGCAGCGCGCCGAGCGGCTGGAGGCGGACCAGCCCAGCGCGCTCGTCCACACCCCGCTGTGGGCCGCGGTCGAGGCCCACATCCGGGCCGAGGGCACCTACCTGCCCTCCTTCTACCTGTTCCTCGTCGTCGCCGGGCTCATCGGCTCGGTCGGCATCATGACGAACTCCCAGATCCTCATCGTGGCCGCCATGGTCGTCGGACCCGAGTACAACGCCATCGCCGGCATCGCCCTCGGCCTCGACCGCGGCAACCGGCGCCGGGTGCGCGAGGGACTGCGCGCGCTCTCGGCCGGGTTCCTGCTGGCCATCGTCGTCACGTTCGCCTTCTCGGTGCTGGTGCGCGCCGCGGGCCTGGAGTCCGAGGCCTTCCGGCAGGGCCTGCGCCCGGTGTCGCACCTCATCGACACGCCGGACTTCTTCTCGCTGGTCGTGGCCGCGCTCGCCGGGATCGTCGGCATCGTCTCGCTCACCGAGGCACGCGCCAGCGCCCTCCTCGGCGTCTTCATCTCGGTGACCACGATCCCCGCCGCCTCGGACATCGCCGTGTCGCTCGCCTTCGCCGACGGGTCCGAGGCCTGGGGCTCACTTCTGCAGCTCCTGCTGAACGTGGTCGTCCTCGTCCTCGTCGGCCTGCTCACGCTGCGCCTGCAGCGGCGCTTCTGGCGTCGCGCCCGCGCCGCGGCCGCCGGGCCGCAGGCGTAGGCCGTGAAACGGAGCGTCGTTCCGATCTCGGCGGGCCCCCGGCCGGTCCCGGGCTTAACCTGGCCGGGGGAGCGGATCCGGGTGACGTCTCGCAGCCGGAAGGACGCCGTGATGGACAAGTACCCGCTGATCGAGAACCACGGTCTGATCGGAGACCTGCAGACGGCCGCGCTGGTGACCATCGACGGAACGGTCGACTGGTTCTGCAGTCCGCGGTTCGACTCACCGAGCGTCTTCGGCGCCCTGCTGGACAAGGACAAGGGCGGGCACTGCACGGTCCGGCCGGCCCACGCGATGTACGCGACGAAGCAGTTGTACCTCCCCGACACGGCGATCCTCGTGACCCGCTTCATGACCGAGGCCGGAGCGGGCGAGGTGGTGGACTTCATGCCGCTGACCGGCACCACGGTCACGGCCCGCCACCGGCTGGTCCGCATGGTCCGCTGCGTGCGCGGCAGCATGACGTTCGAGGTCTCCGTCGCGCCGCGCTTCGACTACGGGCGCAAGCCGCACGAGCTCCACGTCACGGAGCACGGAGCGGTGTTCACCTCGGAGGGGGCCTCGCTCACCCTGCACCCGATCCGCGAACCGGACGACGAGCGGCTGGCGAACTCCCTGACCGGCGAGAACGATCTGCACCTCACCCTGAGCCTGAGCGCGGGACAGCAGCGCGGGCTGGTCCTGGAGACCGGCTCCGACGGGCCGCCCCGCGAGGTCCCGCTGGCCGAGTACGAGCAGCTGTTCCACGAGACCATCGGCTTCTGGCGGACCTGGCTGTCCGGGTCGCACTACACGGGTCGCTGGCGGGAGGCGGTGGAGCGCTCCGCCGTGACCCTGAAGCTCATGACGTACGCCCCCAGCGGCGCCGTGGTGGCCGCCCCGACGACGGGCCTGCCCGAGCAGCTGGGCGGGGAGCGCAACTGGGACTACCGGTTCACGTGGATCCGGGACGCCTCCTTCTCCGTGTACGCCCTGCTGGGCATGGGGTTCACGGAGGAGGCCCAGGCGTTCATCGGATGGCTCGACGACCGCATCAAGGAACGGGCCGGCGGCGAGGGGGGTTCCGGGCCGCTGAACATCATGTACACGGTCGACGGCTCCTCCGACCTGAAGGAGGAGAGCCTGGAGCACTGGGAGGGCTACGAGCGTTCGGCTCCCGTGCGCATCGGCAACGGCGCCGCGACGCAACTCCAGCTCGACATCTACGGCGAGGCGATGGACAGCATCTCCTTCGCGCACCGCCACGGGATCCACCTGGGGTACCGGGGGTGGACCGGACTGCTGCACGTCCTGGACTGGCTGGCGGACAACTGGGACCAGGCGGAGGAGGGCCTGTGGGAGACCCGCGGGGGCCGCCAGGACTTCACCTACGGCCGCGCGATGTCCTGGGTGGCCTTCGACCGGGCGCTGCGGATGGCGGAGGCCACCGGCCGGCCGGCTCCGGCGCAGCGCTGGAGCGCCGCCCGGGACGCGCTCTACGAGCAGGTCATGGCGCGGGGCTGGAGCGAGCCGCGCGGCGCGTTCGTCCAGCACTACGGCAGCGACGTGCTCGACTCGTCGCTGCTGCGCATGCCGACGGTGGGCTTCCTGACGCCCGGGGACCCGATGTGGACCTCGACGCTGAACGCGATGGAGCAGGAACTGGTCACCGACAGCCTGGTGTACCGGTACAACCCGGAGGCCTCGCCGGACGGGTTGCGCGGCTCCGAGGGCACGTTCTCGCTGTGCACGTTCATGTACGTCGACGCGCTGGCGCGGGCCGGGCGGATCGACCAGGCCCGGCTGGTGCTGGAGAAGATGCTCGGGTACGCCAACCACCTCGGCCTGTACTCGGAGGAGATCGACCTGACGGGCCGCCAGCTGGGCAACTTCCCGCAGGCCTTCACGCACCTGGCCCTCATCGACGCCGCCATCACCCTGGACGCGGCGCTGAACCGGGCGCAGCTGCGGTAGGCGCGGGGCCGAGGAGCACCCGGGAGTCGCCCTCCGCCGGGGCGCGCGGGTGGGCCGCGCCGACCGGCTCCAGCTGCCCGTCGCGCCGTACGACGAAGAGCGTCGTGTGCCCGGGCGGAAGGGGATCCGAGGCGGGCCGTACCAGGAAGCGGGCGCCCCGGCCGTGGCGCGCCGCGAGGGCGTCGCGGACGAGCTCGGGGCCGAAGAGGACGGCGCCGCCGGTGTACGGGGCCACGACCCCGCTGCTGTCGGGCGGCGGGCCGACCCGGTAGACCGGTCCCTCGACGCTGTCCTGGACGACGACGGAGGCGAGCGCGTTGAAATCGTCGTCGTCCGTGCAGAGGAAGACCGCCGTGACCCCCTCCAGGCGGGCCCCGGGGTCGGCCGCAGCCGCCAGGAGCTCGCCGGGTGCCAGTTCGAGGCCGGCCTCCTCGATACGGCGCCGCTCCCGGGCGAGCCCCGCCCACATCAGCACGTCCAGCCCGGCCGTGCGCAGGGCCAGCGCCAGATCGACCACCCAGGGCGCGCCCCCGACCAGCAGCGGCCGGGTCCGGGCGGGCCGGACGACGCCCAGCCGGGCGGCCACGGGCCGGGCCGTGAGCGCGTACACCAGGACGGTGCCGACGATCACCAGGAACGTGACGGGCAGGATGTCCTGCGCGCCGGAGAGGCCGTCGTCGACGAGGGTGGCCGAGAACGTCGCGGCGGTGGAGGCCGCGACGATGCCGCGCGGTGCCATCCAGCCGATGAACGCCCGCTCCCCGGAGCCGAGGTGGGTACGGGCCGTCGCCAGGCAGGCCACCAGCGGCCTGACCACGAGGACGAGTCCGGCGACGAGGGCCAGCGAGGGGAGCAGCACCGGTACCACGGCCCGGGGCGCGACCGTGGACGACAGCGAGATGAACAGCAGGCCGATGATGAGCTGGACGACGGTCTCGAAGAAGGGGCGGCGGGCCGGCATGTCGAACCCGGGCAGGTTCGCGGCCGCCATGCCCATCACGATCGCCGCGATGAGCCCGGTGTCGTCGAGGAGCATGTCGCAGCCCGCGGCCACCGCGACGACCGCCGCCAGCTGGGCGAGCGTCCCGAGCGTCTCGCCGAGCCGCATCCGCCGCAGGGTCGCCCACAGCAGGAGGACCCCGACCGCGCCGCCCGCCAGCCCGACGGCCAGGCTCCCGAAGAACATGCCGAACCTGGGCCCCCGGCCCGACTGGATGTGGACGATGACGTGGAAGGCGACGGCCCCCAGGATGCCGCCGATCGGGTCGATCAGGGAGCCTTCCCAGATCAGGATCTTCCGTACCCGGTCGGTCGGCCGGACGTGATCGAGCAGCGGGCCGACGACGGTCGGACCGGACACGACGAGGATCACGCCGATCATCACCGCGACCGTGAGCGGTACGTCGAACAGGGCCATGACCAGACCCAGTCCGGCTGCCCAGGTGATCAGGACGCCCGGCACGATCAGCCGTACCACCACCGACCGCGGCTCGCCCGTGAGGTGGTGCAGGCGCAGGCCCAGGCCGGCGTCGTAGAGGATGACGGCGACGGCCAGGGACACCAGCGCCGGGAAGTCGGGCGCGAGCTGGTCGGGGTGGATGACGTCGGTCAGCGCCCCGGCGGTGAAGCCGACCGGCAGCAGCACGATCAGTGACGGCACGTGCAGCCGGCTCGCCAGGATCTGGGAGCCCACGGCGAGCACCAGGGTCAGGGCGATGCCGAGCAGGATCTCGTCTTCGCTCACGGTGTTCCCGTCCCTCCCGCCCGCGCCCGGCCCGGCCCCGCGGGGTCAGTCCCGGCCCTGCGGGCCGCCGCCCCGCCGCAGGTCGGCATCGGTGAGGGGCTCCAGCTCGCCGCGCGTGTCGAGGCGGTACAGCAGGAAGACGGCGGGGAAGACCAGGGCGAGGGCCACGAGGGTGACGATGAGCAGCCAGTGCAGCGTGGCGGGCGCCCCGGCCCCCTCGGCCACCGTGAGCGAGCCCGGGATCAGGTACGGGCGCTGCGCCATCCCCCAGGCGATGACCGCCGAGGCGACGACGGCGACCGCCGTGACCCGCGACCACACGCCGGAGGCGGAGGTGCGCAGCAGCAGCCAGGCCGTCACCAGCGTCGCCCCCGCGGACACGATGACGAAGAACAGCCCGGCGCCGTGGGTGAGACCGTGCCAGACGTGCGGGGCGTCGCCGTGGGTGACGAACAGCGTGACCACCGCCAGGACGGCCAGGGCGGCGAGGGCGGCCAGGGCCCGGCGGCGGAAGTAGGCGTGCAGGTCGGGGGCTTCGAAGCGCACCGAGTCCGCGGCCAGGAACACCGCGCCCAGCAGCGCCGTGGCGACGATCGCGAGCAGGCCGAAGAGCACGGAGGTGGGGTTGGACCAGGCGTGCGCGGACGGCTCGGTGCCCGGTGCCACCCGGCCGGAGGCGATGCCGCCCACCGCGGCGCCCAGGAAGAACGGCGTGAGCAGCGAGGCGATGGCGAACACGGCCCCGAAGACGCGCCGTCCGGCGAGCCTGCGGGTGGGCTTGCGCAGGGCGAAGCCGGCGCCGCGCAGGACGGTGCCGACGGCCGCGAGGGCGAGGGGCAGCCACATGGCGAGGAACACCGTCTGGAAGAAGACGGGGAACCCGGTCCACATGATGACGAGGACGAAGATGAGCCAGACGTTGTTGACCTCCCACACGGGCGCCATGGCGTGGTCGATCAGCCACCGGGGGCGCTTGCCCCGCTCCGCCCCGCCCGCGGTCAGGTCCCAGAAGCCCGCGCCGTAGTCCGTACCGCCCGCGCAGGCGTACGCGGCGATCGCGAGCAGCAGGACGACCGCCATGACGTCGGCGGCGGTCACGGCTTGCCCCCCTCGGTCGGCGCCGGGCCGTCGCCGCGGTCGGTGGCGGTGCCGCCGGCCGCGACCGCCGGGCGGGGGCCGTAGGGGGTGTCCGTCTCCGGTGTCGGCGACGTCGCTCCCGCACCGCGCGCCTCGTCGTCCAGCCGCCATCGGGTGCGCATCTTCAGGAGTACGGCCAGGAAGGCGCCGAAGATGAGCACGTACACCACGACGACCAGCCCGAACATGGTCCACAGGGCGCCGGAGCGGGTCGCGGTGACGGCTTCGGCGACCCTCATGTTCTGGTAGACGATCCACGGCTGGCGGCCCACCTCCGTGGTGATCCAGCCGCATTCGACGGCGACGACGCTGGCCACGCCGGCGCACGCGGCGCTGCGGTAGAACCACGGGGAGGCGGGCAGCCGGCGGCGGCGCAGCCAGACGATCCCGTACCACAGGGCGAGCAGGACGAGGACGGAGCCGATGCCGACCATGATGTCGAAGGCCCAGTGGGCGATGGTGGCCTGAGTGGCGTTCGGCCGCTGGTCGGCGGGGACGGAGGTCAGTCCCGTGACCTGGGTGTCGGGGCTGAAGCCGGCGAGGATGGAGTCGAGCTGGGGGATCTTGATGCCGCCGGAGACGGTCCCGTCGGGATGGAGGCGGCCGAAGAGGTATTCCGGTACGTGCGTGTCGGTGTTCCAGACGATCTCCATCGCGGCGAACTTCACCGGCTGCTTGTGGAACACGGCGCGGGCGATGGCGTCACCGAGCATGAACTGGACCGGGGTGAAGACGGCCGCGACGGTGAAGGGCACGGTGAAGCCCAGGCGGTGGTAGTGGTCCCGGCGGCCGCGCAGCCAGCCGACGGCGTACACGCCGGCGACGACGTATCCGGCGGTGAGCAGCATGGCCACCACGAAGTGCCAGTACTGCGGCCCGAACATCGGGGTGAAGATCGCCTTCCAGACGTCCACGTCGACGGGGTTGCCCTGGTCGTCGAGGCGGAAGCCCTGCGGGGTGTTCATCCAGGAGTTGGCGGCCAGGATGCCGAAGGCCCCCAGGAGGGCGGTGGCCGGCAGGGGCAGCCCGAGCAGGAAGTGGGTACGGGCGGGCAGCCGGCGCCAGCCGTAGAGGTAGATGGCGATGAGGACGGCCTCCAGGAAGAACGCCCACGCCTCGACGCCGAAGCCGATCCCGAAGACGTCGCCCCACCGGCCCATCAGGCCCGGCCAGAGCAGGCCGAACTCGAAGGACAGGACGGTTCCCGTGACCACCCCGATGGCGAACTGCACGGCCATGACCGCCGACCAGCGCCGCGCCAGCAGCAGGGCGGTCGCATCGCCCTTGCGCAGTCCGTAGCCGTGCATGATCAGGGTGATCAGCGGCAGGGCCACGCCCAGGGGCACGAGGATGATGTGCGAGGCGAGGGTGAAGGCCATGAGCGAGCGGGCCGGCAGCATCTGGGGCGGTACGTCCGCCAGCAGGTGGACCGTGGTGTGCATGCGTGTCTCCCCCGGGGGCCGACGCGGGTGGGGTCAGCCGCCGGTGGCGAAGCCGGGGAAGAGGGTCATGCCCCCGTCCACGTACAGGGTCGCTCCCACGACGTAGTCCATGAGGTCGGAGGCCAGGCCGACCGCCGCGTGGGCGATGTCCTCCGGGTCGCCGACCCGGCCGTACGGGATCAGCGTGAGCAGGTCCCGCTCGGCCTGCTCCGTGTCCCAGGCACTGCGGTTGATGGGGGTGCGGATCGCGCCGGGGGCGATCGCGTTGACCCGGATCTTCTTCGGGGCGAGCTCCTGGGCCAGGGTCTCCATCATCATCTGGACGCCGCCCTTGGAGGAGGCGTAGTTCACGTGCCCGGCCCAGGGGATGATCTGGTGCACCGAGCTCATACAGATGATCTTGCCGGCCGATACCGACACCTCGGGGACGACCCCGCGGCGCAGGAACTCCTTCGTCGCCTCGCGGGCGCACAGGAACTGCCCGGTCAGGTTGACGTCCAGCACCTTCTGCCACTGGGCGAGGGTCATGTCGGTGAACGCGGCGTCCCGCTGGAGTCCGGCGTTGGCGACGAGGATGTCGATGGTCCCGAACTCCTCGACCATCCGGTTCGTCATCGCGACGACCTGGTCCTCGTCGGACACGTCCGCCTCGTACGCCGCCGCGCGCACCCCGAAGGAGGTGATCTCCTCGACGACCTTCTCGGCGTACTCGCGGCCGGCCACGTAGTTCACCACCACGTCCGCCCCGGCCCGGCCCATGCCGATGGCCGTGGCCTTGCCGATCCCGGAGTTGGCGCCCGTCACCAGCACCTTCTGGCCCCGGAGCAGATGTGCGGGAATCACGCCCCGGGGTACGTGCTCGGTGGAACTCAACTCTGACCGCCTCCTCCGCGACCGTGTCCCGTGCTGTCCGGGCCAGTCCGGGCGGTCCGCGTGAGGACGCCCGGGCGGGTCCGGGCGCCACACAACCACCGGCGCCGGAGCGCGGCCGCCCGCGGCGGTCCGCATTGCGTCACCCGGCTGAGGTTCTTCGCCCGTTCGGCGGTGTCCCGGCCCGGACCGCGCGGGTCAGCCGATCCGCTCCAGGATGTGGTCGCCCACCCGCAGCGCGTTCGCGATGGCCGTCAGGGACGGGTTGACCGCGCCGATGCTCGGGAAGAAGCTCGTATCGACCACGTACAGGTTGTCCAGGTCGTGCGCCTTGCAGTGCACGTCCAGGGCCGAGGAGGCCGGGTCGGTGCCGAAGCGGACGGTCCCGGCCTGGTGGGCGGTGGCCCCGATCGGCATGCCCTTGTGCAGGTAGATGCTGTGGTCCAGCAGGTGGTGCTCGTGCATGCCCAGGTGCCCGAGCATGTGCTGGAGCTTGTGCCGCAGCCGCTCCAGGCCCGCCATGTTGTTGGTCTCGTCGAGCGCGAGGTGGATCCGGCCGTCGCCGTCCAGGGTGACCCGGTTGTCGGGCAGCGGCAGGTCCTCCCCGCACAGCCAGAAGTCGACGGCGTGGTGGGCCATGACCTCGAACGGCATGTCCGGTGTCACCGCGCCCGCCCAGCGCGGGGCCTCGCCGTGGATCTGCTGAGCGTCGGACTTGCCGAGCATCTGGATCCCGCCGAGGGGGAAGTCCCAGTCGTCCGCGCCCAGGTACCAGTCGTGCAGCGCCAGGGTCTTCTGGAACTGCGTGTCGTTGGGCTCCCTGGACACGGCCATCAGGGCCAGGTTGTTGTGGCGCATGTAGAAGCGGCCGACCACGTCCGAGCTGTTGGCCAGGCCGCGCGGATGGTGGTCGTCGGCCGAAGCGAGCAGCAGCGCCGCCGAGTTGACCGCCCCGCAGGCGACGGCCACGATGTCCGCCGAGAAGCGGACCTCCTCGCCGCCGGCGAGCCGGGCGACGACCGCGCTGACGCTGCGGCCCGTCGCGTCGGTCTCCAGCCGCACCACGTGGGCGTTCGTGATCATTTCCACGTTGGGGTGCTCCAGGGCCGGCTCCACGCAGATCACCTGGGCGTCGGACTTGGCGCGCACCAGGCACGGGAAGCCGTCCACCCGGTTGCAGCGGATGCAGACGCTGTGCGGGGTCGCCCGCCCGTCGGCGTCCTGGGTCAGGTTCACCCCGATCGGCAGGTGGAAGGGGTGCAGGCCCTGCTTCTCCAGGTCGTCGCTCAACTGCTGAATGCGCGGCTCGTGTTCCACCGGCGGATAGGCGTACTGCGCACTGGCCGGCCCCTCCCAGGGGTCCTCGCCGTGCCGCCCGTGCACCAGGTACAGGTGCTCCGCCTGCGTGTAGTACGGCTCCAGGTCCTCGTAGCGGATCGGCCAGGCGGGCGAGAGCCCGTCGTGGTGACGCAGTTCGCCGAAGTCCTCGGGGCGCAGCCGGAAGAGCGCCGCGCCGTAGAACTTGGTGTTGCCGCCCACGTAGTAGTTGACCTCGGGCGGGAACTCGCGACCGTGCTTGTCGAACCAGAACTCCGGTGCGCGGTACTTGCCCTTGACGAAGACGGCGGTGGATTCCCAGTTGTCGCGTTCACGCGGGAGGTAGTCACCGCGTTCGAGGAGGAGCACGCGTTTGCCGGAGGGGGCGAGCCGGTGGGCGAGGGTGCCGCCGCCGGCGCCGGTTCCGATGATGATGGCGTCGTAGTGGGGGGTGTCGCTCACCGCGACCACCGTCCGTCCTCGGTCTGTGGTGCCGCGCCCTCACCGGGCCTGTCCGTCACAGCGGGGTCCCTCTTCGAACGTATACGGCCCTCGCCGGTGCGGCACCCCGAAGGGCCCCGGTGCCGGTACGGTCACAGGACGGCGATCGGGTTCACGGGCGAGCCGGTGGCGGCCGGCAGCCGCAGCGGGGCCACCGTGCACAGGAAGTCCCAGCGTCCGAGTTCCGCGCACAGCCGCGCGAGCTCCTCCAGGTCCAGGTAGTCCATGAGGTGCACGCCCAGGGCCCGCATCGCCAGGACGTGGACGGGGAAGGCGACGCCGGTGACCGGGCTGGGGGCGGTGTCGTTGTTTCCGTCCGAGCCGAGGACGGCGATCTGCCGTTCGGCCAGGAAACGCACCGCGTGCGGGTGCAGACCCGCCCGTGCGTGCGCGGCGTCCCACGGGCCCGTCTCGCGGCGCCGGCGCCGGTGCCCGACCCGTACGAACAGCAGGTCGCCGGGGCCGGCGCGGACGCCCTGGGCCTCTTCGGCCGCGGCGAGGTCGTCGGCGGTCACGCAGTCGCCGGGCTCCAGCCAGGGCAGCCCGCGCAGCCGGGCGGCGTCCAGGAGCACGCCACGGCCGACGATGCCGTCCCGGACCAGGTCGAGCGAGATCGGCCGGCTGCCGCCCGTCCGCAGGGCCGCCTCGGGGACGCCGCCGTAGAGCTCGCCGTCGAACACCACGTGGCACAAGGCGTCGAGGTGGCTGTCGGCGTCCCCGTGCACGTTCATCGCGAAGTGGTCCAGGGCGAAGTGCACGCCCGGGGCGCCGGTCGCGGCCTCGGCCGGGCCCGTCACGCGGTACGAGGCGCACTGCGGGTTGTCCGGACCGGGCCACGTCTCGATGGGTGCGGCCAGCGACACGGTGCGGCCGTGGCGGACCCCGGCCGCTGCCGCCGCCACGCGCTCGGGGGTGAGGTACGCCAGGGCGCCGCGCCCGTGCTCCGGGCCGCTGACCGCGTGGTCGCGCAGGTCGGCGCAGAGGGCGCGGAAGGCCTCCTCCGTCATGGGGCGCGGGGCCGCCCGGTGGGTCGTGTCGTCCGCCACTCGGGGTCCTCCTGGTCTGTGTGTGGGGGGACCGCTCAGCGGCGGTGGATGCGG
Source organism: Streptomyces sp. NPDC042102 (assembly GCF_055582305.1). NCBI lineage: Bacteria > Bacillati > Actinomycetota > Actinomycetes > Kitasatosporales > Streptomycetaceae > Streptomyces > Streptomyces sp. NPDC042102. The sequence continues at coordinate 1,729,001 of NZ_JBVJDL010000001.1, read as the reverse complement.
GTGACGCCGTACCACTTCGACACGCAGGCGGCGGCCCAGTCGCGTTCGTAGGACGACGTGTAGAAGGGCTCGGCGAGGTTCCCGATGGGGAGGCGGCGGTACCCCACGTCCGTGGCGCCCCGCGCGGCCTCGGCGCGGATCCGGGCGTTCTGGGCGTCCCAGGCCACCGCGCGGGTGACGGTCGCGGTCGTGAGTGCCTGGACGTTCGGGACGAGCGCGGCCACCGAGACCAGCGCCAGGCAGCCGGCCGTCGCGGCGGCCGCCCCGAGGACCGGGCCGGAGGCACGGCGGCCGCGGGCCGCCGGGTACCGGCTGCCCCACGCGCCCAGCAGGGCGCCGTAGCCGCAGAGCGCCAGCTCCATCAGGACCAGGTAGCTGGTCCAGGTCCGGGCGTACGTCCACCCGTTCGGGCCGTAGCCGCTGCGCAGCCCCAGCGCGACCGCGAACGATCCGAGGAGCACCACGGGTACGGGGAGCAGGAGAAGGGTGATCAGCAGGGGGCGCGGGGCGGGCCGCCGCGGGCCTGGTGGTCCGGTGTCCTGACCCGGTCCCGCGCCGGGGCCCCGGGCCGTGGTCCCGCCGACGCCCAGGCCCACGCCCACGCCCAGGAGGACGCCGACGGCCGCGGCTCCGAGGTAGGCCCACTGGCCGGTGACCGTGTCCCACATGTGCAGCCAGCCCTCGAAGGTGCCGCGGAGCCCGTCCGCGGACAGCAGCGACTCCCCGGGCGGCTCCTGGGCGCGGCGCCACCGGGCGCCGGGGGACGTGAAGAGGACGGCCAGCCCGCACAGGAGGCCGGCGCACCACAGCGCGCACCACGTGAAGGGGCGCCAGTTCCGTGCCAGGCCGAGGCGGGGCAGGGCCAGCAGTCCGGCCGCGGCCGCGAGCAGACCGCTGACGAAGGCGAACGGCTCGCTCAGGGTGCCCAGCGCGAAGCCGATGAGGAAGGCCGCGGCGAAGCCGGCCGTACGGACGGCCGGGCGGGGATGGCGCACGGTCCACATTCCCAGCAGCAGCGCCCAGACGCCGATGACGCTGGGGATGGTGTGGGAGATCGTGGCGGGCGCCCACAGCAGGACCTGGTAGCTGCGGGTGCCGCCGAAGTAGACCAGCGCCTGGACGACCAGGGCGCAGGCGATCAGGAGCAGGGGCCGGGGGCGTGCGCCCAGGAGCCGGACGAACTCGCGCCCCAGCAGGACCAGGCCGGCCGTGAACGTGACGGCGATGACGGTGGGGAGGATCTTGATTCCGGGCGGAACGGCGGCGTGGCCGCCGTAGTCGCCGTAGAGGACACCGCTCAGGAAGGCGTTGGTGACCCGGCCGTTCTGGGTGGCGTAGAAGTCGGAGGTGATGCCGAGCACGCCCAGGTCCCGGGACTTCCAGCCGGCGCACCAGTCGTCGGAGGTGGGCCGCACGTAGAGCCCGAGGAAGCATCCGACCGCGATCAGGGCGCCGGCGGCCGCCACGAGCGTGATCCCGGCCGCCGGCAGGATCGCGCGGGGCGCGCGGCGACGGCCGGTGGCGTGGCCCGCCGCGGCGGGACGCGTGCGCAGGTCCTCGCCGCCCTCGATCGACGCCGTGCCCATGCACCACCCCTTTCGCCGCTGTGCGCGACCGGACGGGGCGGTGCGGTGCGCGGCCGTACGGGCGGCAGCCCGGCCCGGCGGGCCGCGGGGCCCGCGGGCTCCCATGGTGGGCACGGACCCCGGGGTCCGGCATCCGGGCGTCGCCAGACGGATGACACGGGCGGCGGACCCGCCCGGTCCACCCTCGGCAGGCGCACCCGCCGCAAAGCCCCCGTCCCGACGCGACCCCGGCCCCACACGAACCGCTCCCGCCACGCACCCCCGGGAACGGCACCCAGCCGGGCGTGCGCCCTCCCGCCGCGGCTTCTCGGCACCTGCCGTCCGCGTGCAACCCGACCCGGACCCCACCCGGAGCGCGCCCCACCCAAGGCCCGCCCGGCGCGGGCCGCTCCCGGCGCGGGCCCTTCGGCGGCGTCGGGCCCGGCTCACCCGGGCGGCGGGTGTGCCGTGGCGGGGTGCTCGGGGCTCTTGAAGGATGGGGGCTCCCGGCGGATCCGGCGGCCGCGCGGCCGGAAGGCCCCACGGAGGGAGTGGCGATGCGGGGTTTCCGGCTCGTGCGGTGGCTGGCCGTCGCCGCGTCCCTGGCGGGTATCGCACTCCCGGTGTGCACGGCGGGCCATCCCGCCGGGCGGCGCGCGGAGGCGGCCCGGCCGGTCGTGTTCGCCGGGCCCGCGGGGCACGACGGCCGGGGTGACGCCGTGGGCCTCTCCGTACCCGTGCCCGCCCTGCCCGCCCCCCTGTCGCTGCTGGCCCCGCCCACCGTCGGGCTGCTCTCCAACGCGACCACCGCCGAGGGCGTCCTGGCGGCCACCGCCCGGGGCGCGCGGTACGTCGAGGGGAGCAACGTCCTGCTCCTGCCCTCCGGCCGGTGGCGGTACCTGCCCGACGGAGGCACGGTCTCGGCGGTGGTGCCGTCCGGCCATCCGGCGGCGCGGCGGCAGATCGAGCGCAGCCGCGCCTGGCTGGCCGCGGGCACGGTCCCGGGCAGGTCGCCGGCCCGGCGCGCGGCGGCCGGGCGGGCCCTGCTGGCCATGCGCGCCCTGCTCCGGCCCAACGGCGCGCTGGCGGCGGGGTGGACCGCCGGCTGGATGTACTCCTGGCCGCGTGACTCCGCCTTCGTCGCCGCGGCGTTCGCGCACACGGGCCACGACGCCGAGGCGTACCGGATCCTGCGGTACAGCGCCGCGACGCAGCGGGCGGACGGCACCTGGGACGCGCGTACGAAGCTCGACGGGTCCGGCCCTCCGGACGGCCGGCGGTGGCAGCTCGACGCCAGCGGCTGGGTCCCCTGGGCCACCTGGCAGTGGTACCAGCAGGCCCGCCCGGCGAGCCGGCGCGCCCGGCTGTCCGCGCTGTACCCGATGATCCGCCGGGCGGCCGACCACGTGGCGGGCTCCCTGCGGCCGGACGGGCTTCCCCCGGCGTCCCCCGACTACTGGGAGCTGATGACGGCCACGCCGAACATCGGTACGGCCGCTCCGCTGCTCGCCGGGCTCAACGCGGCCGCGGACCTCGCCCGGGAGACGGACCGGCCGGCGGACGCGGAGCGCTGGGCCGGTGCCGCGCGGCGGCTCTCCGCCGGGATCACCACGGCGTTCGCCCCGCTGGGGTACCGGCGCACCGTCGACGGGCGCGGCGGGCACGACAGCGCGGTGGCGTTCCTCGCGCCCCCGTTCAACGCCGCCCCCGCCGGGCTGCCGCAGGCGCTCGAGGCGACGTACCGGGCCCTGCTGCTGCCCAACGGGGGTCTGACGCCCGGGAACGATCCGATGGCGCCCTGGGGGCAGAACGCCTGGACGCCCAGCACGGCCTTCTTCGCGCTCGCGTGGGCGGGCACGGGCCGGCCCGCGCAGGCCGGGCGGGTCCTGGACTGGGTGCTCGCCAAGCGGAACGCGCTCGGCGAGCTGCCGGAGAAGGTGAACGCGGCGGGCACCCCGTCGTCGGTCGCTCCCCTCGCGTGGACGGGCTCGATCGTCGTCCTCGCCCTGGTGTCGCTCGACGGCCCGGGGCTGCCCACCCCGCCGCGGCGGCCGTAGCGCTCGTGGGCCATGCGCCTGGATGCTCCATTCCAAGGGGTCGGTGAGCCAGCGGAAAAGCCTTCACCACGTTCGGTGCAGGGTCGCCTTGCTTCCGGTGACCAGGCTGGCCGGCGGAACGTCATCGGCGACGATCGCGCCGGCGGCGACCACCGCGTCACGGCCGATGCTGACGCCGGGCAGGATCGTGGCACCGGCACCGATCCACACGTTCTCCGCCACGTCGATGGGCGCGCCGGTGAGGTACAGCCGCCGCTCCTCGGGATCAACCGGGTGGCCGCTGGTGATGAACGTGACCTTCGGTCCGATCATCACGCGCTCGCCGATCCGGATGCCGGCGTAGTCCAGGAACGTGCAGTTCTGGTTGATGAAGACGCGCTCGGCGAGGTCGAGGTTCAGGCCGTGGTCCGTGTAGAAGGGCGGATAGATCGTGACCTTCGGCGGCAGCGGCTTGCCGAGGATCTGCTCGAACAGTTCCGCCTTGCCCGCTTCGTCGTCGAAAGGCAGGACGTTCAGGCGGGAGGTGAGCTCGGTGGCCCGCAGGACCCTCTCGGCCATGGCCTGGAACTCGGCGCTGTGGATGCGCATGAGACGGTCGCTGGACATGCCACGATCCTTGCTGTCCACCGGTGACCGGGCAAGACCTAGGGCAGCCGCTTCGCGGCCTGGGCCTCCGTGCGGGGCGGGACCGCCGGGTGCCACGCGGGGCGGGCGCGGTCGCCGATCGGCTCGGGGCCGGGCGAGGGCGCCGCCAGGACGTGCAGGCCGGCGTCGAGACCGAGCGCCGCCGCGACCGCCGTACCGTCCGGCCCGGCCACGGCCGCCGGGGCCCCCGAGTAGAACATCCCGGACTCGTGCCAGGGCCGCGCCCCGTCCACGCCCGACACGCTGACCGTGCCCGTGCCCGCACGGCCCGCGAGCAGGGAGCCGGCGGCGCCGACGGCGCCGTAGCCGCCCTGGCCGCCCGCCTCGGTGACCGGCGTGAGCGTCGGCGCGGCGCCGTCCGTGGTGGCCAGGCTGGTGGCGACGGTGCCCGTGCCGGGCATGCGGAAGTACAGGCGGACGCCGTCGCCCTCCGGTCGCGCGGTCAGCGTGCCGGTGGTCGCCGGCAGGCCCGTCGGGAAGGGGCCGGCGAACGGGGCGTCCGGGCCGGGCCGGACCCAGGCCAGCACGGACCCGGCCGTGGCCGCGTACACGTGGGACCGCCCCGCCGCGTCGGTCGCGGTGACCGGATCGCCCTGGAGGGCGGCGCCGCCCAGGACCTGCCAGGGGCCGAACGTGCCGCCCGGCGCCGTCTGCGCACGGGCGCGCAGCGTACGCCCGGAGTCGCGCACGTACACCGTCATCCGCCCCTCGGCGTCCACGGCGACGGCGGGTCCGCTGATCGCTGACGTGCCGGATATGTCGGTGGTGTCGGGGGTGCCCAGGGAGCGCCAGGGACCGAAGGTGCCGTCGGGGGCGTCCTGGACGGTGTGGACGACGTCGCGGCCGTAGCCCTGCGCCGTCGCGCCGAGCGTGGTGCGCGTGCCGAACACCGCGATCCTGCCGTCGGGCAGCCGGACCGCCGTCGCGCCCGCGTCGATGCCGGTGCCGGTGCCCGTGCCGGGCAGGAACCGCGGGCCCTGCCAGGGGGCGTCGGGGCCCTGGCGCGTCCAGTACGCCATCTGGGCGTCCAGGACGCCGAAGGCCCACAGCCGGCCGGGGACGCCCTCGGTCATCCAGGTGGTGCCCTCGCCGCGGCTGTAGCGCAGGGCCCTGTTCCAGCCCGCGCCGGTGGGCCGGGTCGCGGTCTTGCGGTCGCCGCAGCCGGCGGGGCTGCCGCACCAGTCCTCGCGGTCCGTCCACGCGTAGGTCTTGAGGTAGCCGAGCTTCTCCTCGGCCGTGCGCTCGTCGAGGGTCGGCGGCAGGGAGGTGTTGAGGTAGTTCACGTAGTTCTGGACCGCGAAGTGGGGCCGCTCGGCGGACTTCGCGTAGCGCTCGGCCGCGGCCTGCGCGAAGCGGGCGCCGTATATGTGGTCCTGGTGGTCGTGGAAGGGGCCGCCGCCCTCCGCGCGGCCGGGCGTCGGGTCCTGCATGCGTATCGTCGTCGGCCGGTACATCGCGAGGACGCCCGCTATGGCGTCGACGGCCTGGTCCCTGGTGTACGAGAAGGCCTCCTCGACCGGCGTCCCGGAGGTCAGCAGGGAGCCGAGGGCGGGGACCTTGGCGTCCCACAGGCCGCGCAGGCTGTCCGGATTGTCCTCGGAGATGCTGCGGCCCTCGCGCATCTGCATCCACACCAGGTGGACCTCGGGCCGGGCGAGGAGAACGTCCACCTCGGCGCTGCCGCCGCCGGCGGTGGGTACGGAGGTGCGCCGCCACGCGCTGGTGCGGTCGCCGGTGGCCATCTCCGCGTAGGCGCCGCGTATGCCGTTCTGCCGGGCCTCCGCGTAGGCGGCGCGGTCGGCGGGGCCCTCGGGGTCGTTCAGGTGGGAACCGTGGGCCTCGTTGCGGCCGTCGGACTCCCCGGAGGTCAGGAAGACGGTGGCGACCTTGGCGCCGGCGGCGATGGAGCGGCTCAGGTCGGGGTTCATGAAGAAGAGGTCGTCGTCGGGGTGCGCGACGACCTGGAGGACGGAGCTCCCGGTCACGCCGGGCCGCGGCGCCGTGTCCGTGGCCACCCGCTCCGGCGGCGGCGCGCTTGCCGCTCCGGTTCCGGCTCCGGCGTGTCCGTAGGCCCAGGTCGTCACACCGACGGCGCCGACGGCGCACGCGGCTATCAGGGCCGCGAGGCGGGGGCGGCTGGGCAGGGACATCGGCAACGCCTTGGGGATCGGTGCGGGGCGGACTTCCGCCGAGAGCTCGGCCGGCGCCCCGACGGCTCCACCGCTCTCGGAGACGACCGGGCTCGATTATGCATCGCACGATTTCGACTGACGCAGGATCAAGTGGCGTATATCGGCAATCGAGTTGATTGCGAGATATGGTCCGATTTGCCCCATTTCGGAAAGGGCTGTGATGTACGTCGCCCACCCCGTGGACACGGCGGGACGGGCGGTACGGGCGCACGACACCCCGGCCGGGTGTGACCCATTCCACGGGCGGGACGGCGCGGACCGGGGCGGAACGTGTGCGCGAGTTCACAACGGGGGCCGCCCTTCTCGGCCGGTGCTCCCGGTGCCCCGCGCGCGGCGGGTGCCGCCTGGAGTCCTCTCACGTTCGAGGAGGGGGACCCCATCACATGAGAGTCGTACGCCCCGCGGCCCCGGCGAGCCGGCGCTCCAGTGGGGTGCGGTAGCAGGGGGTGACGCGGCTGTCCGCGAGGAAGGCGGACAGCCGGTCGGCCTCTTCCGCCAGCGCCGCGCGGGCGGCCTTCCCCGGGTCGGTGAGGAGGTGGTGGTTGATGTGGCCGTCCGCGTGCTGGGCCCAGCCGCCGACGATGCGGCCGTTCCACCAGAGAGTGGGGCCGATGTTGCCGTTGCGGTCGAAGAGCGCGGCGGTGTGGCCGGGGTCGAGGTACCAGTCGCGGTGCCGCCAGCCCATCGGGGTGGGGTCGAGGCCGGGCAGCAGGGCCGCGCCGCTCTCGTCGGAGGCCATCACTCCGAGGTCGCCGGGCAGGACGTAACCGGTGCCTTCGTCGAGCTCGACGCCCTGTGCGCCGGCGGCGGCGACGGCCTTGCGGGTGTCGGTGAGGGTCCAGCCGGTCCACCACTTCAGGTCGGCCACCGTCACCGGCCCGAAGGCGGCGAGGTAGTGCCGGGCGAGCGTGGCCCTGGCCTCGGCGGCGGGCACGTCCGGCAGCGGGTGCGCCGGCGTCCAGCGGAACTGCGCGGAGGTCCAGGATCCGGCCGGGCGGGCCCGCCGGATCCGGCCCTCGGCGGCGAGCACGCCGATGACCTGCGAGCCGACGCGCTGGCGGGTCTCCCACGGCTTGCCGGGGAACATGACGATCCGCTCGCCCAAGGCGGGTACGTCGGCGACGAGTTGGGCGGCGGTGGAGCCGTCGCGGGCGGCGACGGCGTCCAGGACGGCCCGTTCCACGGCGGCGTAGCGTCGGTCGTCCCAGCCGAGGGCCTCGCGCAGTCGCGCCATGGTGTCCGCGCGGTGCCGTGCGCCGCCGTCCCGGACGGTCGCGGACCGTACGGCCGGGGCCAGCCGGGCCGGCACGACGAACATCGTGCCGCGCATGCACCGTACGCGCTCCAGTGCCGGGCCGCCGGCGGGCCCGTCGTGCGGCCCGTCGACCGGACCGTCCGGTACGGGGCCCTCGCCCGCGCTCCGGTACAGGGCCCGTTCGACGGCGGCGACGGTGGGGGCGTGTGTGCGGGCGGCCACGGCCAGGAAGACGGTCGCCGGGTCGGTGGCGTGCAGCCCGACCAGGGCGTCGGCCACCTCGTGGGGCGTCGTCGCCCTGCCGGAGGCGGTGAGCAGGTGCCGTCGGGCCAGCCGGGCCCGGCGCTCGGCGGCGGTGATACGGGGAAGGGCGGCCATGGGTTCAGCGCACGACCTTGATGCCGAAGTGGCCGCCGGCCCCCTGGCCGAGGCCGAAGCCGATGGCCGAGTGCAGGTGGGCGTACATCTCCATGCCGCGGGCGCAGACCAGGGCGCCGAGGTCGAGGATGTCGGTCCAGCCGTACGCCCGCAGCAGGTCGGTGACCCGCTCCTTGGCGTCCGGGTGGTCGCCGGCGAGGAACATGGTGTGGTCGCCGCCGCCGACGGACCCCGGGTCGACGACGGTGCTCTGCTCCTGCGTGACGAACGACTTGACGACCTTGACGGCGGGCAGGGCGCGCTGGATCCGCTCTCCGAGGCTGTCGGTGTCGCACGGGTCGAGCGCGGGCATCACGCCCCACGGCGTGGGCCAGGGGTGTTCGCTCGCGTGCCCGTAGAGGTAGGGGACGGCGTAGTCGACGAGGGTCTTGCCGGTGAGCCGGCCGGCGATGGCGGACAGCGCCGCCGGGGCGTTGTGGCCGTCGATGCCGTTGATGACGAGCTCGTCGGCGGCGGCCGCGGCCTCGCCGAAGGGCAGCAGGGTGATGCCGGGGTGGGCCGCGAGCCACCGGGCGTAGGGCTCGTTGCCCATCATGTCGGGCTCGGTGCGGGCCAGGGTGGCCTCGGGGTCGCGGGTGCCGACGAACACCTCGTGACCGAGCTCCACGAGCTTGGCGGCGTGCGCGCGGCCACCGCCCCCGGTGCCGAGAACAGTGATCTTCATGGGGAAACCTCCCGGTGTGCGGCGTGCTGGGCAGGTGCCACCGTAGAAGGGATTCAGGACAGTTCCTGTCCTTTGAACGCGGCATAGTGGAGGGCGTGACGAGTGACACGACCGCGCGGATGCTGCGCCTGCTGTCCCTGCTCCAGACCCGCCGGGAGTGGGCCGGCGCCGACCTGGCCGACCGGCTCGGGGTGACCGTGCGCACGGTGCGCCGCGACGTCGACCGGCTGCGCGACCTGGGCTACCCGGTCGACAGCGCCCGCGGCCACGGCGGCGGCTACCGGCTGGCCTCCGGGACGGACCTGCCGCCGCTGCTCCTGGGCGACGACGAGGCCATCGCGATCGCCGTCGCCCTGCGCACCGCCGCGGGCGGCCTCACCGGGATCGAGGAGACCGCCCTGCGCGCGCTGGCCAAGCTCGAACAGGTCCTGCCGCGGCGGCTGCGCGGCCAGGTCACCGCGCTCCAGGGGTCCGTCGCCGGGATCACCTGGGAGGACCGCGGGCCGCGGACCGACCCCGGGCTCCTCGCCACGCTCGCGGTCGCCTGCCGCGACCACGAGGTCCTCACCTTCGACTACACCGCCCGGCAGGGCGCGAGCGCGGCCCGCCGGGTCGAGCCCTGCCACCTGGTGGCCTCGGGCAGTTTCTGGTACCTGCTCGCCCACGACATCGGCAGGGACGACTGGCGCGTCTTCCGCCTCGACCGGATGTCCGGGCCGGCGCCGACCGGCCGGCGCGTCCCGCCCCGGCCCGTACCCGGCGACGACCCCGCAGCCTTCGTCGCCCGGCGGCTCTCGGCGGCGCCCACCCGCTACCGCGCCGTCGCCACCGTCCGCGCGCCCGCCGAGCAGGTGCGCGCCCGCGCCCGGGGCCTGGGGCCGCGCGTTCGCGCCGGTACGGCGGACACCTGCCGCGTGGACGCCTCCGACGACTCGCTGGCCCGTATCGCGCAGACCCTCGCGGCCCTGGACACCGACTACACCCTCGACGCCGACCCGGAGGTCGTACGCCACCTGCGCGAAACGGCCCGGCGGACCCTGCGCGCCACGGGCTGACCCCGTCGCCGCCGGCCGCGCCGCGGCGGGTGCCCGTGCCCGCGGACCGGCACAGCCCGCGGCGGGTGTCCCTGCCCGCGGACCGGCTCAGCCCGCGGGGCGCGGGCTTCCGGTGGTCTTGCGCAGGACGCCTATCTTGTCGATGCGGTGCTCCGGGTTGCCCTGGGCGTCGCTCCAGAAGTTGCCCTCGGCGTGATCCTCGGGCGTGGCGCAGGTGGAGATCGTGATCATGGCCTGGGTGGGGGCCGCCCCGGGGGCGCCGGGCACGGCGGCGCGCTGTTCGCTCAGCGAGCGCTCCGACCGGAAGGACGTCTTGCGGGTCGCGACGATCTCGTAGGTGTACACCGTCTCGCCGACGGTCACGAGGACGGTGTCGCCCTCGTCCACGGCGGGCAGGTCGCGCAGCGGGCCGCCCGCCGACAGGCGATGCGCGGTGACCAGGTAGTTGCCCACCTGACCGGGTCCGACCCCGCCCCGGCTCCCGTACGGGCTGGCCGCCACGCCGCGGTCCTGGATGCGGGTGCCGGGTACGTCGTCGGTGGTGCCCTCGTAGGGCACCACGCGCAGCCCGGTGACACCCGCGGAGGGTATGGACAGCGTCGAGGCCACGGGCCCGGCGGCCGGGGACGGTGCCCCGGCCGCCGGGGACGCCGCGGAGGCCAGGGGCGTGGAGGCCACAGGCGCGGCGGCCGGGGCCGACACGGGCGGTGAGGCCGGCGGCGCGGCCGACGGACCGGCGGCGGCCGAGGGCGTACACCCCACCAGCAGGGCGGTCGCGACACCCGCCAGGACGACGGGTACGGCGCGGGTCGGGAACGGCAGGGGCATGGGCGGCATCCGTGTCGATCGGCTCGGCCGGGTCGCGCGGCAGGTGGCACGGCCCGGTTCACCTTCAGCGTGACATACGGAGCAAGCGGCCCATAAGGGTCCCGTTCTGTGACCGAGCCCTCAGTCCTCGGGGATGACGTTGCCGTCCTCGTCGAGCCCGAGGTGGATGCGTTCGGGGTCGTGGCTGTCGGTGTCGGACGGCCGCGGTCCCTCGGGGCCGTCCGGGCCCCAGCGCAGCAGCCGGCGGGTCCGGCCGATCTGGTAGACCGTGTCCCCCAGTTCCAGCCGGTTGACGCGCCGCCCGGTGCGCAGCCTCTCGGAGGCCTCGGCGTACGGGGCCAGCCCGGCGGCGGACGGTCCGCCGCCCGCGGCCACGCTGCGGGCGTCGGCCTCCACGTCGGTGTCGACGGGGATGAGCCCGCGCATCCGCGGCCAGGCCCACGTCAGGCAGAAGTCCAGCGACTTGCGGGCCTCGTGCGCGCTGACGTGCGGGCCGTTGACCGGCTTCCAGCCGTTCCCGGTGCGCTCGACGACCGCGAACGTGGCCGGCAGCAGCAGCACGTCGGGGTGCGTGTCCAGCGCACGCAGCGAGTCCTCGCGCACGTCCTCGGGGAACCGGTCGCCGCGGTAGGCCAGGGTGCGCAGCGCCAGCTGCTCGAGCGCCTGGGTCGGGGTGACCGGCGCGTCCGGGTCCAGCAGCAGGCCGTCGTCCACCCGCGGTATCCGGGGGCTGCGGTTCCAGTCCGGGGCCGGGGGTTCCGGGTCGGTGGGGCGGGGCGGCTCGATGCCGTGGGCGCCCAGGCCGGCGTACTCCTCCGCGCGCACGACCCGGAACCGGGTGGTGCCCACCGTCAGTTCGTCGACCCGTTCGCTCTCCAGGCGGGCGACCGCCGCCAGCAGCGCGCGCCGCTCGGCCCGGTCCCGCGCCTCGTCCTTCGCGCGGAACCAGAGCTTGCTGTTGAGACTGTCGCGGGCCATCTGCGGGCAGCCGGAGGTCACCGGGACCATCACCCGCCACCGCGCCCCGTCCCCGGCGCTCTGCGTGGCCACCCCGAACAGCGGGCCGCGGACGGCCACGTCGCCCGCGCGTGCCACGGCGTCCACGGCGTCGGCCTCCACGGCGGCTTCCACCGGCTCCACCGGCACCCGTACCACCAGCGGACGGGCGCCCGAGGGCCCCATATCTCCACGGTCCATGCCCCCATCCTGCCGAGCGCGGTGCCCGCGCGCCGCCGCTTCACGCATTCCCCACTCCCGGGCGCTCCGTAAGGCGGCGTCTCTACCCCGGTCCCCCGCCCGTGCGCGAGAATTAACGTTGCGGCACCAGACTCGGAACGCACCACCCCCGTCTCTCCACACCCTGGGATGTGACCGGCGTGAGCGGATCGTTGGGCAGGCGCGCAGTCTTCGTGGCGGGTACGGCCACCGTCCTCACCCTGGGGCGGGTCGGCTTCGCCGGCCCGGCCGTGGCGGGCGAGGGCGGAGCGGGGGCGGCCGGAGCGGGCGAGGAGACCCGGACGGTGAGCGGCACCCTGCCGCCCGGCGCGCCCGACTTCGTCGAACTGCCGGTGGACGTACCGCGCGGGGTACGGGAGATCGAGGTCTCCTACACGTACGAGAAGGCGAGCGTCCCGGCCGGCACCCCGAACAACGCCCTGGACATCGGCGTCTTCGACGAGCGCGGCACCGGCCTGGGCGGTGAGGGCTTCCGCGGCTGGTCGGGCGGTGCCCGCAGCTCGTTCTTCCTGCGCGCCGACGCGGCCACCCCCGGCTATCTGCCCGGCCCCGTGCGCGCCGGGACCTGGCACATCCTCCTCGGCCCCTACACCGTGGCCCCGCAGGGACTGCCGTACACGGTGACGATCACGCTCCGGTACGGCGCCCCGGGCCGCACGCCCCGGCCGGTGCACCCGCCGCAGCGGGCCAGGGGCCGGGGCCGGGCCTGGTACCGCGGCGACTGCCACCTGCACTCCGTGCATTCGGACGGGCGCCGCACGCCCGCCGAGATAGCGGCCCTGGCCCGCGCCGCAGGGCTGGACTTCATCAACACCTCCGAACACAACACCCACTCCTCGCACGGGGCCTGGCAGGGGCTGTGGGGCGACGACCTGCTGATCCTCACGGGCGAGGAGATCACCACCCGCAACGGTCACGTCCTCGCGATCGGCACGGACCCGGGCACCTTCGTGGACTGGCGCTACCGCGCCCGCGAGAACCGTTTCGGCCGGTTCGCCCACGCGATACGCCGGGCGGGCGGACTGGTGGTCCCGGCGCACCCGCACGCCACCTGCATCGGCTGCAACTGGAAGTTCGGCTTCGCCGACGCCGACCTGGTGGAGGTGTGGAACGGCCCGTTCACCCCCGACGACGAGGTGAGCCTGGCGGCCTGGGACGCCACCTTGGCCACCGTCCGCCCCGGCGGGCCGTGGACCCCCGCCATGGGCGGCAGCGACGCCCACCGCGACCCCGACCGGGTGGGCGGGCCGCAGACGGTCGTGCTGGCCGAGGAGCTGAGCCGCGACGCGATCCTGGCGGGCCTGCGCGCCGGCCGCGCGTACGTCGCCGAGTCGGCCGCGGTCACCGTGTCCCTCACGGCCGTCGGCAGCCGCGGCCGGCGCGCGGGCATCGGCGAACACCTCCCCGCGGAGCCCGCGGAGCCGGTCACCGTCCACTGCGAGGCCTCGGGCGCGCCCAGCTGCACCCTCTCCCTCGTCACCGACCAGGGCACCTTGCTGACCACCGCGCTCCCGGCCTCCGGCACCGGCTCGGTGGCGTGGCCCACCACCCCGCGCCGCACGACGTACGTACGCGCCGAGCTGCGCCGCGCCCCCACCGTCCCCGGACTCCCGGGCCCCCTGGCGGCGTTCACCAACCCGCTCTTCCTCGGCGGGCCCGGCCGGGGCCCGGCGTAACGGGGCGGCTCAGGCGGACCGGCTGTCCCAGCGCAGGGCGGCGTACGTGGCGGGGAGGGCGATCAGGGCCCAGACGAGGACGGTCATGGCCGCCGCCGTCCACGCGTCCCACAGGCTGAGGCAGCCGAACGCCACGACGAGCGGTATGACCGCCACGGCGATCCACTTCGCCGGGCCGAAGCGCACCCGGGCGGTGACGGGACGGCCGGCGGCCAGGCCGCGGGCCCGGCGGGCGCTGCCGTACGCGGCGAGGAAGGCGATCAGCGACAGCCAGACGCCGACCAGGGTGAGACCGACGAACATCGAGGCGTCGTCCGGCAGTTTGTGGAGTCTCTCGGTGACCCCGTCGCGGCTGACGGATACCCGGACGTCGCGCCAGGTGACGACCTCCACCTCGTCGCCCGGCTTGATGGCGTGGGCCAGGTCGCCGTTCGACTCGAGGTCGATCGAGCGGTCGGCGGGGGCCGGGACGGGAGGCTGGAGCCGTACGCGGAAGACAACCACCGCTCTGCCGCTGGTGGCCTCCCCGGCGGTGCGCACGGTGCCGCGGATCGTGCGCAGGCAGTCGTCCGCCCTCCGTGCGTCCTCCTCGGCGGGGCCGCACGCCCGGGCGTCCAGGAACGCCCGTTCGTCGGCGATGGCCCCGGCGACGGGAACGGTCACGGCGGCGCAGAGCGCGAGCAGCAGCAGTCCCAGCAGCGCGCAGGCCGCCGCGCGTATCCGCTCCCACCGTGCGCGGTCCGCTGCCTCTCGCTCCCCCGTGTCCAGAGCCATGTCCGTTCCCCCCCGGCCGTCAACGGCCGTTATGCGCCTTACGGTTGCGTTCCGTCGAGTATCGCTCACGCGGGCCGCCGCATGGACGGGAGCCCCTCTGGCCTGCGTCGTCCGGGTGGAGCACCCCGTCAGCGGCTTCCGGTGCGCAGGGCCCGGAGCCGGGCCTCGGCGCTCGCGAGCAGCATGTCGAGGGCGACCGGGTAGGCGCTGCGGTTCATGCGGGCCGCCAGCAGCCGCGCGGTGGCCGCGATGTTCGGGTACTCCTCGGCCGGCAGCCGGGCGTAGGTGGATTCCCACTGCTTCTCGTCGGAGGTCCGGGAGGTCGCCGTCAGGGCGAGGGCGCCGGCGTCCAGGGCGGCGAAGGCCAGGCTCTGGTCGATGAAGGCGTGGAAGATCAGGACCGCCTCCGCGTCGGGGAAGCCGGCGGTGCGCAGCACGCCGAGAACGGCCTCGTCGGCGGCGATCTCTCGGGGCCGGCCGGTCACGCGGCCGGCGGTCAGGACGGCGGCCTGCGGGTGGGCGAGGTAGGCGCCGTGGATGCGCAGGCCGAGGTCACGCAGGTCGGGGCGCCAGTCCCCGGTGACCGCCCAGCCGTCCAGGGCCCGGCCGATCAGTTCCTCGCCGATGGCGAGGGTGAGGCCGTCCATGCCGTCGAAGTACCGGTAGAGGGTGCTGGGGTCCGCGCCGAGGGCGGCACCGAGCCGGCGGGCGGACAGTCCGGCGCTGCCGTGTTCGCGCAGCATGCGCAGGGCGGTTTCGACGATCAGACGTTCGGACAGCACGGTGCCCTGCCGGGTGGGGCGCCGCCGCCTGCGGGCCTCTTCGGGGACGACCTGCTTCGCCATCGGGCGCCTTCCTCCACGGGGACGGACGTACGGACGTACGGACGTACGGACGTACGGATGCGGGGGTACATCGGACATACCGGACGTGCAGACATGTCGACGTACGGCCGCGACCGGACCGGCGACCGCACGAGGGACCTTATGCCAACACCATTGACCTTGTCTCGGGGGCCCGGCTTTCATCCCTTCCCATGGGGCGCGGACCTCCGTGGGCCTCACCGAGAGAGGGTTTCGTCATGCGTGTTCTGCTTGTGGGCGCCGGTGGCGTCGGTACCGCGATCACCCGGATCGCGGCGCGCCGGGACTTCTTCGACCACTTCGTGGTCGCCGACTACGACCTCGCCCGCGCCGAGGCGGCCGTGGCGGCGCTCGGCGACGGCGCCGGCGCCGGCCGGTTCAGCGCGCGCCGGATCGACGCCTCCGACGAGGCGGCGGTGGCCGCGCTCCTGACGCGGGAGCGCTGCGACGTCCTGCTGAACGCGACCGACCCGCGGTTCGTGATGCCGCTGTTCGAGGCGGCGCTCGCGGCGGACAGCCACTACCTGGACATGGCGATGTCGCTGTCCCGGCCGCACCCCGGCCGGCCGTACGCGCAGTGCGGGGTCAAGCTGGGCGACGAGCAGTTCGCGCGGGCGGAGGCATGGCGGACGTCGGGCCGGCTGGCGCTGGTCGGCATGGGCGTGGAGCCCGGTCTGTCGGACGTCTTCGCCCGGTACGCGGCCGACGAGCTGTTCGACGAGATCGATGAGATCGGGATCCGTGACGGGGCGAACCTGACGGTCGAGGGCTACGACTTCGCCCCCTCGTTCAACATCTGGACGACGATCGAGGAGTGCCTGAACCCGCCGGTGGTCTACGAACGCGATCGCGGCTGGTTCACCACGGAGCCGTTCAGTGAGCCCGAGGTGTTCGACTTCCCGGAGGGCATCGGCCCGGTGGAGTGCGTCAACGTCGAGCACGAGGAGGTGCTGCTGGTCCCGCGCTGGGTGGACGCCCGGCGGGTGACCTTCAAGTACGGGCTGGGCGAGGACTTCATCGGCAAGCTGCGGGCCCTGCACGCGCTGGGCCTGGATGCGACGGAGCCGGTCGCGGTGCGCGGCGCGGACGGCGCCGGGGTACGCGTCTCCCCGCGCGACGTGGTCGCCGCGTGCCTGCCCGACCCGGCCACGCTGGGCGAGCGGATGTCCGGCAAGACGTGCGCGGGCACCTGGGTGAAGGGCACCAAGGACGGCCTGCCGCGCGAGGTGTACCTCTACCACGTGGTGGACAACCAGTGGTCGATGCGGGAGTACGGATCGCAGGCCGTGGTGTGGCAGACCGCGGTCAACCCGGTGGTGGCGCTGGAGCTGCTGGCCGGCGGGGCGTGGGCCGGGGCCGGCGTCCTCGGCCCGGAGGCCCTCCCCGCGCGCCCGTTCCTGGACCTGCTGACGGCGTACGGCTCCCCGTGGGGCGTCCGGGACCAGGGCTGATCCCAGGGAGCCGCACCCGTACGCGACCCCCGGAAGGCCGCCGGCCCCCGCGGTTGCGGGGGCCGGAGGAGGTCAGGAGCGGGGCGGGCCCGTCAGGATCGTTTCGGGGGCGGGGGCGGGGGCGGAGGCCGGAGACGGGGACGGGGCGTCCGGTGGGGTCGGGGCCGCGGGGGCCGGCTGCGGCCGGCGGCGGTTCGCGGCCTGCTGGACCCTGCGCCCCAGGCGCTGCATCGGCATCTCGACCAAGTGGTACATCAGGTGGCTGAGGCCCAGCACCGCGCCCAGGTAGATCGCCGTCCAGGCGATCCGGCCGGGCGTCGAGGACGGCACCGGCGGTACGCCCACCAGCGGCTCGATGACGTGCAGCAGCGGGATGTGCACCAGGTAGACGGAGAAGCTGATCGCGCCGAGCCAGGTCAGCACCTTCGGGAAGCGCCGCCCCCGCGCGAGGAAGCCGAGCCCGAACAGGGCCCAGGCCCCCAGGTAGGACAGGGTCCAGGCCTGCCAGCTCGCGGTCCAGGTGTGCTCGACGACCTCGCCGCGGTTGTACAGCGGGCCGACCAGCGCCCCTGCGGCGATCACGACGCCGCAGGCCAGCAGCGCCGGGAGGCGGCCGAGTTCACCGTGCTGGGCCCGGTACACCACGGTGCCCGCGAACATGGTCGCGAAGATCATCGCGGTCTCGAACAGCGGGGCCCGGCCGTTCAGCGCGACCAGGGCCAGACCGGTTCCGCCGAGGAGCAGCGCGCCGGCCTGCGTCAGCCGCCTGTTGCCGCTGAGCGCGCCGGCGAGGCCCGCGAGCACGATCGGCGTGACGATCAGCAGGAGCGGCCGGGGCGAGCCCAGGTGCGCCGACAGCAGTTGCGTACCCGTTCCGACGGCCGTACCGAGCGCCAGGGCGGCCGCGGCGAAACCGACCGCGATCGGGGCGCTCTGCCGGTGCAGGCCCCGGGTGAAGAGGGCGGTGACGAGGAAGTAGAAGACCATCTCGTAGCAGAGCGTCCAGGTGACGTTCATGCCGTTGGTGACGCCGAGGAAGTCCTGGAGCATCAGGCCGTTGGCGGTCAGCGAGACCGGGTCGTCGCCGGTGCGCAGGAGGGCAATGGAGCCGTCGCCCTCCGGCAGCAGGAGGATCAGCACGACGAAGGCGGCGATCAGGGCCGGGTAGATCCGGAAGATCCGCCCGATCCAGAAGCCCCGGACGTCACCCCGGCGTTCCAGCGAGGCCGGGATGATGTACCCGCTGACGATGAAGAACAGCATGACGCCGAACAGGCCCATGTCGAAGTTCCGCCACACCACCCCGCCGAACGGCAGCAGCCGCAGGACGTCGAAGTGGTGCAGGGCCACGATCAGGGCGGCGACGCCACGCAGCGCGTCCAGCCAGCCGAGTCGGGCACCGGATGCGGAAGGCCGGGTGGGGCCGGACGTCCGCCGGGCGAGTGGGGGTATTGGCAGTCTCACCGCAGGGACGATAGCTCACTGCGCGGCGGGCCCGGACGTGGCGAACCTCACCGGGAATCCGCAGGTCGTTCGCGTGTACGACGTTCACTCGTCATGTCGGGCGGCTCGGCGGACGAGGCAAATGGGGGCGTTCGGCGCACCGGCCGGACCAGCCCCGGGCGTGTGGCCGGGACCGGGCCGCCCCGGCCCGCTAGCGTCGGTCAGCCCACCGGCTCCTCCCCCTGGAGTGTGCGTTGCTCCGACGTGCCACCGCCCTGGCCCTGCTCACCACCCTGGTCTCCGGCGCCGCCTGGGCCGGTAGTCCGGCCGGCCGCTCCGGCCCGGACCGGGGGACGAACATCCTCGTCGTCGGGACCGACAGCCGGGCCGGGCTGTCCAAGGCCGAGAAGGAGCGGCTGCACGTCGGTGGGAAAGGGTGCAACTGCACCGACGTGATGATGCTCGTCCACCTGTCGCGGGACGGCCGGCGCGCCAGCGTGGTGTCCATCCCCCGCGACTCCTACGTCGAGTACGCCGACGGCAGCGGCGTGAAGGGGAAGATCAACGGCGCGTACGACCGCGGCGGCGGCCCCCTGACCGTCAAGACGGTGGAGAAGGCCACCGGGCTGCACGTCCACCACTACCTCGAGACCGGCTTCACCGGCTTCGAGCGGGCCGTCGACGGACTGGGCGGGGCCACGGTGTGCACCGACACGCACTTCAAGGACGAGAACTCCGGTCTCGACCTGATCCCCGGGTTCCACCACACCGACGGCAGGGGCGCCCTGCGCTACGTCCGGGCCCGCCACGTCGGACGCCCCGGCGACCTCGGCCGGGTCAGGCGTCAGCAGCGGGCGGTGTCGGACCTGCTGACCCGTCTGACCGCCGAGGGCGCCCTGGCCGACCCCCTGGCCACGGCCACGACCGTGCGGACACTGCTGAAGTCCGTACGGACCGACGCGGGCACCGGGCTCACCGACCTGGTCCGCATCGGTCTGACGCTCGGGCGGCTGAGCCCGGAGCGGACCGAGTTCGCCACCGTCGCGATGCGCGAGTTCGACCACCGCGTCCCCGGCGTGGGTTCCACCCTGCTGTGGCACGAGGAGCGCGCGCGGGCCCTGTGGGCGGCGCTGGCCGCCGACCGGCCGGTCGCCGGTGACCCGCGGATCCAGCCGGTCGCCCGCAATCCCGTGCCCGCGAACCCGGCCGCGATCGCGGTCCGCGTGGACGACGCCGGCGTCGCCACCGCCCTGCGGGCCGGCGGGTTCGCCGTCACCGACACGTCGGCGTCGGCCCCCGCCGGCCGTCCGGCCGGCTCCCCGCTGATCCGGTACGCCCCCGGTCGGGAGGCCGACGCGGCCACCCTGGCGGCCGCGCTGCCGGGCGCCCGCCGGCAGGTGGTGGCCGGCCACGACCGGTCGCTCGATGTCACGGTCGGCACCCGGCCCGTACGGGTCGAGGAGGTCACCTACGACCGGAACATCGCCGACGGTGCTCCGGTGACGGGCCGGCGGCTCGGCTGTCTCGGCGAGCAGGGCGAGCTCGTCCGGGCGGCCCTCGCCGGTTAGTGCGGTGGCCGTACGGGCAGCGGCCGCGGGCGCGGCACCTCGCCGTCAGCCGGTACGGCGGGTGCGGGCCGGGCGGCGGGCGCTGGGCATCAGGGCCAGGGCGAGCAGGAGGAACACGGCGCCCGGCATCGTGACCATGGGCCGGTAGGACGCGTCGACGGCCAGCAGGCCGACCAGCTGGGCGCCGAGCGCGGCGGCGGCGAGCAGCTGGGCCCAGCCGAACAGCCGGGGGCGGACGATGTGCCGGCGCTGCTGGGGCATCATCCAGCCGGTGGCGAGCGTCGCGACGCCGGAGGCGGCGAGCAGCACGGCCATCAGGCCCAGGGGCAGGCCGAGGTAGAGGGAGAGGTCGTCTTTCATGGCGGCAGGTCCTCCTTGTCCGGCGGCTCCGGCGGCTCCGGCGGCTCCGGTCCCTTGCGTGGTGGCGGCGGCTCCGGGTTCGCGCCCGTGGGAGTCGATCATGTCAGGCGGCGCCACGACGCAGCGCACCGGTCCGGCGAGGAGGCCGCCGGGCCGGTGCGGTAGCAGGTGACAGGGGGAGGGGCGGTCAGCTCACGAGGTGGCGCTCCGGGGCCGTCCCCTGCGGGTGCCGCGTCAGCTTCTCGCCCTCCACGTCGACGTTGGGCAGGAGCCGGTCCAGCCACTTCGGCAGCCACCAGGCCGACGTACCGAGCAGCGCGAACAGGGCGGGCACGAGGGCCATGCGGACGACGAAGGCGTCGAAGAGGACGGCGACCGCGAGCCCGAAGCCGATCATCTTGACGAAGTCGTTGTCCTCCATGATGAAGCCGGAGAAGACGCTGGTCATGATGATCGCGGCGGCGCCCACGACCCGGCCGCCGTAGCGGAATCCGGTCGCCACCGCCTCCCCGGGGCGGGCGCCGTGGACGTACGCCTCGCGCATCCGGGACACCAGGAAGACCTCGTAGTCCATCGCGAGGCCGAAGACCACGCCGATCAGGAAGATCGGCAGGGTGCTCATCACCGGGCCCGGGTGGTCGACGCCGAGGAGGCCGGCGAGCCAGCCCCACTGGAAGACCGCCACGACGGCGCCGAGGGCCGCGGTCACCGACAGCAGGAAGCCGAGCGCCGCCTTGAGCGGGACCAGCACCGAGCGGAAGACCAGCATCAGCAGCAGGAACGCCAGGCCGACCACCAGGGCCAGGTACGGGAGCAGGGCGTCGTCCAGGGTCTGCGAGAAGTCGATGAACATGGCGGTCTGGCCCGCGACCAGGATCTCGGTGGCGCCCGTCCGGGACTCCAGCCCGGCCGCCAGGCCGCGCAGCGAGCGCACCAGGTCCTCGGTCCGGGAATCGGTCGGACCGGTCGCGGGGACGACGTTGACGAGGGCGGTGTCGCCCGCCGGGTTGGCGGTGGCGGGGGCGACGGCGTCGACCCCGTCGGCCTTCTCCAGCGCCGCGCGGACCTGCTCGGCCGCCGCCTTGGCGTCCTTCGCCTCGACGGTGACCGTCAGGGGTCCGTTGAATCCGGGGCCGAACGACTGCGACAGCATGTCGTACGCCTTGCGCTGGGTGGTCTCCGGGGCCATGGTGCCCTCGCCCGGCAGGCCCAGTTCGAGGCTTGCGGCGGGCACGGCGACGGCGCCCAGGCCCAGGACGCCGAGCAGCAGGACTGCGACCGGGCGGCGCAGCACCAGGGAGGCCCACCGGGCGCCGAGGTTGGGCCGGCCGGCGGCGGCCCGGTCCGCCCTGCGCTGCTGCCGCTTCGACAGCGGCTTGCCGGTGTAGCGCTTGCGCTCCGCGCGGGCGAGCACCTTGACCGGGGCGAAGGCGAGGAGCGCGGGGACGAAGGTGAGGGCGACGAGGACGGCGACGGCGACCGTTCCGGCCGCGGTCAGGCCCATCTTGGTGAGCATCGGTACGTTCACCACCGCGAGCCCGGCCAGGGCGATGATCACGGTGAGGCCGGCGAAGACGACGGCCGAGCCGGCGGTGCCGACGGCGTGGGCCGCGGCGTCGGCGGGCGCGCGCCCCTCGGCGATCTCGGAGCGGTAGCGGGAGACGATGAAGAGGGCGTAGTCGATGCCGACGGCGAGGCCGATCATCATCGCGAGCGTGGAGGTGGTGGAGGACAGTCCGAGGGTGCTGCCGAGCGCGGTGATGCCGCTGATGCCTATGCCGACGCCGATCACCGCTGTCAGCAGCGGCATTCCGGCGGCCACCAGCGAGCCGAACGTGAGGAGCAGGACGACGGCGGAGACCAGGAGGCCGAGCTGTTCGCCCGTGCCGCCCATGGCCTGCTCGATCTTGACGGCGTCGCCGCCCGCCTCGACGACCAGGCCGGTGCCCCGGGCCCGTTCCATCGCCCCGGTCAGTCCGTCGTGCGCCGCGTCGGTGAGTTCGGTGGCCGTCGCCGTGTACGTCACGTAGGCGTACGTGGTCGTACGGTCGGCGCTCACGGCACCCGCCTGGAACGGGTCGGCCACGGCGGCGACCTCGGGCGCCTTGGCCAGGTCCGCGACGAGCTGCTCGACCTGGGCCTTGCGGGCGGGCGAGGTGATCTGCTCGGCGCCGGGGGCGCGGATGACGACGCGGGCGGTGGCGCCGTCCGCGCGGACGTCGGGGAACTTCTCCTGGAGGAGGTCGAACGCCTTCTGCGACTCCGTGCCCGGCATGGAGAAGGTGTCGGCGGGCGGCGGCGGGGCGGTGGAGGCGGCGAAGCCGGCGCCGACGAGGGCGAGGAGCCAGAGGAGGACGACCAGGCCCCGCCGTCGGAAGGCGAAGCGGCCGAGTGTGGAAAGGAGCGTAGCCACGGTGGTGAGGTCCTGTCGGTGAGTGGAGGACGGATCGTGCGTGAGGACGGATCCCGTGGTGAGGCGGGAGGAGAGAGGGGGCGCGGGCGCCGTACGGTCGCCGGCGCCCCTGAGGAGGGGGGCGCGAGCGCCGTACGGACACCGGCGCCCCCGAAGAAGGGGGCGCGCTACGGAGCGGCGGGGCCCGGCTCCGTGACGGTGATGGCGCCGGCCGGGCAGACGCCCGCGGCGAGCCGGACCGCCGTCGCGCGGTCCCGGTGCGGCCGGGCGTCCACCAGGACGACCAGCCCCTCGTCCTGGTCCTGGTCGAAGACCTCGGGGACGGTCAGGACGCACATGCCGGCGCCGAGGCAGCGGTCGCGGTCGACGCGCACGTCCACGCCGGTCACGCCTCGTCCCAGACCACCGGCAGCCGGTGCACGCCGTAGACGTTCATGTCGGTCCGCAGGGGCACCTCCTGCGCCGGTACGTCCAGGCGCAGCGTGGGGAAGCGGCGCAGCAGGGCGGGCAGGGCCACGGTCATCTCCACGCGGGCCAGTTGCTGGCCCAGGCACTGGTGGATGCCGTGCCCGAAGCCGAGGTGGCCGGTGGCCTTGCGGTGCAGGTCCAGGACGTCCGGGTCGGGGAACCGCTCCGGGTCGCGGTTGGCGGCCTCGAGGGAGAGGGTGACGGTGTCGCCCGCCCTGATCAGCCGGCCGTCCAGTTCGACGTCCTCCAGCGCGGACCGCACGCCGGTGGGGGCGACGGTCAGGTAGCGCATCAGCTCCTCGACGGCCTGCGGGGCGAGGTCCGGGTCGGTACGCAGCGCCTCGGCCTGGGCCGGGTTGCTGAGCAGCGCGAACGTGCCGTGGGCGAGCATGTTGGCGGTGGTGTCGAGGCCGGCGGCGAGCAGGAAGGCGCCGACGCCGACCAGTTCCTCGTCCGTGAGGTCGTTGCCGGCGGCCAGGTCGCCGAGCAGGTCGTCGGAGGGTTCGGCCCGCTTGGCGGCGACCAGCTCCGCCATGTACTCCTGGAGCCCGGTCATGGCGGCGTACTGGTCCTCGGGGCTCGCGTCCGTGGTCATCACGGTGTCCGCGTAGCCCTGGAAGCGCTCACGGTCGGCGTAGGGCACGCCGAGCAGCTCGCAGATCATCAGGGCGGGAAGGGGCCGGGCGAAGGCCTCGACCAGGTCGGCGCGCTGCCCCCGGCGCGCCATGGCGTCCAGGTGCTCCCGGGTGATCTCCTCGACCCGGTCGGTGAGCAGGCGCATGCGGCGGACGGTGAACTTGCCCATGAGCAGCCGCCGTAAGCGGGTGTGCTCGGGGGCGTCCATTCCGGTCATGTCACCCACGGGGGCGGGGGGCAGCGGACCCTCGGGGCCGCCGGGAAAGGGGTAGTGGATCAGCTCGTAGCGCGAGCTGAAGCGGGGGTCGCCCATGATCGAGCGGACCGTGGCGTAACCCGTGGCCAGCCAGCCGACGTGTCCGTCGGGGTAGGCCATGGGGATCAGTGATGCGCGTTCGCGCAAGGAAGCCAGGCCGGCCGGGGGGTCGAAGGGGCAGCCGGCGGCGCGCTGCCTGGGGAGCGTGACGGGTTCGGCATCGCCCGTGGTCGCACCTGCGGCGGTGGGTTCTTGCTGCATGGGTCCTCCTGGGAACCGGATGGGGTGTGGACGTGGACGTGGATGTGGACATGGCTGGCTGTGCCATGTCACATGGCATGCAGTGGTGTGATGCTGCGCGTCGCGCGGTCCTGCGGGTGTGACGGGTCGCGCCTCGACGAGGGTGTCGCGGCGCCCGCTCGCGCCGATCCCCACGGTGGCGATGCGGCGTCCGCGGAGGTGCGCTACCCCGGTGACGGGCCGGCCGTCAGCGGACCCAGCCCTGATGGCTCCGGCCCATGCGCGCGGTGCGGCCGGACTGCCGGGCCTGCGGTGCGCCCGCTTCCAGGGCGAAGGCCACCGCCCGTACGAGCCAGGCGTTGACGGACAACCCCTCCCCGGCCGCCGCTTCCTCCACCCGGGCCTTGAGCGGAGCGGGGAGCCGCAGGTTGACGCGGGCCGTCGCTCCTTCGTCGCCGTCCGCAACGCCTGACGCCGCGGACGCCACCGATGGCACCATGGGTGGCACCATGCCGGAGAGGCCCGCCCCGTCGCCGGGCATCTCCGGGGCGGACGGCACCATCACCACGAACTCGGGATCCAGCCCCCGCAGCCGCACGTCCACCGAGCCCGGCGCCAGATCGCGGGTGATCTCGTCCGAGGCCGCGGACAGCGCGTTCAGGAGCGTCAGCCGGGCGGCCGACTCCAGAGGCGCCGTCAGCCGCTCGGCCAGGGCACGCGCTTCCTCGCCACCGGCGTTCGCGGCGACCGCGAGCTCATGGCGGAGGCGGGCGACGTAGGGGGTCAGGTCCATGCCCTCATCATGGCGCCACAATGGCGCCACGTCAAGCCTTCATGGCGCCACATGGCACCGCTTGGCGCCATCCCGACGTCACGCAGCACCACGCAGCACCACGCGGCGCCACGCGCCCACGGGCGGGACTCCCCTACCCCTCGCCCTTCTGCGGCAGGTGACCCGTGACGTCCTCGTAGCCGGCCTGCGCCGGTGCGGGGGCGGGGGCGTAGAGGAGGTTCAGCACTCCGGTCCGGAAGGTCTCGGCGGAGACCAGCTCCAGCGGGACCGGGGCCCCGGCCTCGTCGAACAGGCGCATCCCCTTGCGGACGGCGATGGGGTGCACCAGGAGGTTGAGTCCGTCCAGGAGGCCCGCGGCGAGGAGAGCGCGGACCACGGAGACGGAGCCGCTGATCCAGATCGCCGAGCCCGGACCGTCCTTCAGCGCCGCGACCGCCCCTTCCAGGCCGCCTTCCAGCTGCTCGGAGTTGCGCCAGGTGAACGTCAGCCGCGAGCGAGAGACGACGATCTTGCGGGCGTCGCCGAGGACCTTGGCGAAGGGGGCGTCCTCGCCGCCCGCCGCCTCTCGCGCCGGCCAGGCCCCCGCGAAGCTGTCGTACGTCCTGCGGCCCAGCAGGAGGGTGTCGGCCGTACCGAGGGTGGCATCGACGGCCGCCCCCATCTCGTCGTTGAAATAGGGGAAGTGCCACTGGTCGGGAGCCTCGACGACACCGTCGACCGAGATGAACAGCTGCGCGTTGATCTTCCTCATGCCGGCTCCTGGCGATCTGGTCGGCCCGCGCCCGTGCCTCCGCCCGCGCCCGCGCCCCTGTCCTTGCCCTGACCGCCCATCCAACCGGACGTCACGGCCCGGACCGGTACGACGCTCCCGGGCGCCCGTTGCGCCCGACCCGGTAGCCTGCCGCCGGGCACGATGCGGAGCATCGCGACGGACGGGGAGTGGGGGCAGGCCATGGGGGACGATCTGCGGCGCGAGCGCTGGATCATCACGGCGGAACGGGTCTCGGAACGGCGCGGGGACGACGGCGGCCAGCTGGAGACCGTGACCGAGCTCGACGGCACCCGGCAGGAGGCCGAGGCCGCACTGGAGCAGGCCGCACGCACCATGCAGGTGGGCACCTTCCTCCAGGAACGCCGCCGGCTGGTGTACCGCCAGCTCGACGGCTCGTACCTGGTGCGCTGCACCGGTTTGATGGGCGGTCATCATTCCCGGGTGCTGCGTGCCGCGCGCCTGGTCTGGGACTCCGGCGTCCAGGGCGGCGCCGGCGCACCGGACGGCGGCTGAGCCGGTCGGGCGTCGCCTCGACGAGGCGGCAGCGCTGCTGCCCGGCTTCGACCGGGCCTCCCCCGCCGGAATGCCGGTGATCGATCCGCTCCACGGCTGAATCCACGGCGGACGCGGCCGGGGCGGCGGGCGTGGCGCCGGCATTTGTGCGGGTTGTCGGGTGACGATGGCGCAGTGCGACTTGATCACGTGTCCTATGCGGTGGCCCGCGACAGCTTCGTCTCGACCGTCCAGTGGATCGGATCGGCCCTCGGCGCCGGGTTCGTCGACGGGGGCGTGCACCCGCGATTCGGTACCCGCAATTTCATTCTCCCGCTGAGCGGCGGCACCTACGTCGAGGTGGTCACCACACTCGACCACCCCGCCGCCGACCGCGCACCCTTCGGCCAGGCGGTCGCGCGCCGCGCCGCCGAGGGCGGCGGCTGGCTCGGCTGGGTGGTCTCCGTCGACGACATCGCCCCGGTCGAGGCCCGCCTCGGCCGCACCTCGGCCGAGGGCCACCGTGTCCGCCCCGACGGGTTCGACCTGAGGTGGAAGCAGATCGGCGTGCTGGAACTGATGGAGGACCCACAACTGCCCTACTTCCTTCAGTGGTTGGTCCCCATCGAGGAGCGCCCGAGCGCCGAACCGCGCACCTCCACCACCATCCACGGGGTCTCCATCGCCGGCGACGCCGCCTCCATCGCCGAATTCCTCGGCGAACCGGCCGACCACCCCCTCGACCAGATCGACGTCACCTGGGTCGAGGATGAGGAACCGGGCCTGGTCTCGGTCGAGTTCGCCACCGCCCACGGCCCGGTCACGATCTGACCAGGGCCCGCCTGCCCCGCCGGAGCAGCCGGCTGGGGTCTCCTGGCCGGCGCGTGCCTCTTTGCCGGGTTGGTCAGTTGATCGGATGCGTCTGCCCGATCAGAGATCGGTCACCGCCTGCGGCGAGGACGCCGAGGCGGTAGCCCGCCCGGCTTCGACGCCGAGCTCTACAAGCAGCGGAACAGCGTCGAACCCTGCATCAACCGCCTCAAGCGGAGGCAGAACCCAGGTGTGTTGTCCGGGCAGGCCGGTGACGCGGCTGGCGGGTGTTCGGCCGCCTGGCTCCGGATGACGCCATCGGGGCCGCGACCCAGCGTCTGGCATCGTGGCCCGGCTTCGGGCACTCCTGGATGATCACGGGGCCGAACGTGCCGTAGAAACCGGGTACGGGCCTGGGACCCCTCCCTCGACGGGCGCAGCCTACGGGGCGCGCGTACTCGGCGGGCGGCGGGATCACCCCGAGCGCGAGAGCCGCCGGCCGAAAGGGCTCAACCGTTGGAGCGGGCTCCTCACTTCGTGGCCCAGGTCGATCGGGGAGACGGCGCACCGCCTGGTCGACCCGCGCAGTCGAGTCCGGAGTTGGAAAACTCCGCAGCTCACGCGTGACGACACAGCAGTTCCCCTGACCGGCGACACGTGATGATGTAATAACCCTTACAGGAAGCGGGTCATTACATGTGGGGGAATCATGTCGGAGGACCGGATCACCAGCTGGGTGAAGCAGTGGATCGACGGCTGGACCGTCTCGCGCGGCGCGGCCGACCCGGTCGAGGAACCGTGGGGGTGGACCATCGCCGTGGGGCTGCCGAAGGAGGTCGCCCGGCACGTGGTACCCGTGCCCGCGGAGGCCGACGTCCGCAAACTGGCCGCCACCGCCCCGCCGGCCACCTGGCTGAAGCTCTTCGCTCCGGACGAGGTGGTGCGGCCCTGGGTGGGGGACGAGTGGGAGGCGGACATCGCCGGCTTCCTGATGACCTTGCAGCTCGCCCCGGCTCCGGCCGGTGCGCCGCCAGCCGGATACACCCTGACGTCCTGGAGCCGGGGCGGGGTGATCAAGGCCCTGGTTCGCACCCGGGACGGGCAGCTGGCCGCGAGGGGTCAGGTGGGCCTGGCCGGCCGCACCGCGGTGGTGGACCAGATCGAGACCTCCCCGGACCAGCGACGCCGGGGCCTGGGCGCCCTGGTGATGCGCACGCTGCAGAACGCCGCGTGGGAGGCGGGGGCGCGAGACGGGATACTGGTGGGCACGCCCGACGGCAGGGCCCTGTACGAAGCTCTGGGCTGGGCCCTGCGCTCCCCGATGGCCAGCCTGGCCCGCCGGGCGGAGTGACGTCGGCCGCGGAGGACTGGACCGCAGGCCCGTCACGTGCTGCGGGCGCTCGCTCGTGGGGCCGTCTCGCGCGTCAGGTGCTCAGGCCGTCCTCATGGAGGCGTTGGGCCAGTTCGATCTTCGTGTACGCCGGGCGGCCCACCTGCCGGTACTTCTCCTTCACCTGGTCCAAGTAGTACTTGGCCGTGTTGATGCTGATTCCCGCGCGCCGGGCAGTGGCCTTCAGGGTCAGACCGGACGCGTAGTCGCGGAGTACCTGCCGTTCCCGGGGAGCCAGGTGCGGCCGGGCCGGACCGCTGTCGTGGACCCAGGCGAAAGCGAGTTCCGGGGAATGGGCCGTGCCGCCCCGCGCCACGGTTTCGACGGCCTCGACGAGGGAGTCCAGCGCGTGGTTCTTGGTGAGGTAGCCGTCGGCTCCGGCTGCCACTGCGGCCACGACCCTGTCGCGGTCGGCCACCGTGCTGATGACCAGGACCTTGCTCCCGGCCGCCCGTACCCGTCGTACGTTCGTCTCCGGACGGGATCCGTCGCGCAGCACGAGGTCGAGGAGTACCACGTCGGCCCTCCCCGCGGGCCCGGCGAGCAGTTCGCCGACCGTTGCCGCGGTCCCGAGCAGCCGCAGTCGTTGCTGGCCGGACAGCCAGGAGCTGAGCCCGTCGAGGAGCATGCGGTCATCGTCGACCGCGGCGATGTCGATCACGCCGGCCAGCGCAGTTCGACGACGGTCCCCTCGCCGGGGCGGCTGTCCACCTCTGCATGTCCCCCGATGGATGCCATCCTGGCGAATACGGATCGGCGCAGTCCGGTACCCGTGGCGCGGCGGGCAGGATCGGAGGCGTCGAAACCGACGCCGCGGTCGGCCACGGTGACCTCCACCCCACGCGTGTCGCCGACGGCGGTGAGGTGGGCCACCCGGGTAGCCGCGTGCCTGCGTACGTTGTTCAGTGCCTCGGACACGGCGGCGGCCAGGGCTTCGGCGACCTCCCGCGGCAGATCCGGCACAGCGTGGTATTGCGCGTTCACCGTCAGCCCCAGACTCTCCGCGGATCGGACTGCCTCCTCCAGTGCGGCGCCCAGGCCCAGGGAGCCGGTCGTACGAGGCTCGTACGTGTGGTGTGGCGTCTCGTCGAACTGAACGAGGCGTCTCAGGTAGGCGGCTTCCCGGGCACAGCGGTCTCGGACCGCCGGCGCATTGGCGTCCACGCGGCCGGACGCGATCGTGGTGAGCGTGGCGAGCACCGTGTCGTGCAGTGCCGCATGGTGCGCCGTCCGCTCGGCCTGCCGTGCCCGGGCGGCCTCGGCCGCGACCGCCTGCTCCTGCGCGGCGTCCAGGGACACCCCCTGGCGGCGGAGGTACCACCAGCCCGAGCCGACCGAGGTCACGCTGACGAGGAGTGCGCTGACGTGCTCGAAGGCCCTCGCCGAGTCGGAGTTCGGCACCACCCCGTATACGGCCGGTGATGTCACCAGCAGGAGCAGGACGGACAGGGCTGTGCCTCGCTGATCGAGCGCCACGACGGCGGCTGCCGCAGCCGACAGCCCTTGAACCATCAGCCAGCCGTGTGGATCCACCGCCGGCCCGTCACCGATGAGTGCGACGGCGACGAACGGCAGGACACAACCGGTCAGCAACACGTCGGCCCAGACCGCCCGGGCGGCGAACCGGCCGCGCACGAGTGCCGGGGCGTAGAGGAACACCGTGATGACGCATACACAGGCCAACAGCACAACGGCTCGAACGTCGACGGGGTCGGTGATCACGACGCTGACGGCAACCGCCAGGTGCGCGAGCCGAAAGAGCCCGGTGGCCTGCACGGCCCATCGACGCGCACGCTGAAGCCCCACTCCCGTACCCCCCTGTGACGAGATCCCCCGCCGGTACCCCCCTGAACGGGTGGGTGCCGTGGTTTCAGTGGATCTCGGTACTTTTCTCGGCGTCAAGGCTGTCCTCGGACACGACCGACGCGACCGACACGACCGGTACGCGTGACACAACCGATACGACCGACACTATCGACCAGGGAGTCCCTGTGATCCGATCGTCCTTACTGCGTCTGCGCTCCGGCGCCCTCGCGCTCGCCGCCTCGGCCTGTCTCGTCGGAGGGGTCGGCTCCGCCCACGCCGCCTCCTCGACCGGTGCCGAGGTCGTGCCCGGAGGCGCGCACCAGTACCGCAACGCCGTCACCGGCAAGTGCCTGGACGTCCGGGGCGGGTCGCAGGACCCGAACGCGGTGATCCAGCAGTTCGACTGCAAGTGGGCCCTGAACCAGCAGTTCGTCTCGCAGTTCACCGGGTCGGACCCCACCACACGGCTGCAGCCCCGTCATTCGGGGATGTGCGCCAGCGCCGCCGGCAGCTGGCCGGGCTCGTACGTCACCCAGCAGCGCTGCCTCGGCGGCCCCGGCGAGCGCTGGGAGCTGGTGGACCTCGGCGGCGGCGCAGTGGCCGTCAAGAACGCCTTCACGGGTCTGTGCCTGGACGACGCCGGATGGAGCGACGGCAGCCGCCGCGAGGTCCGGCAGGCCGTGTGCCGGAACGGCGGCGCACAGGTCTGGACCCGTCACCCGGTATGAGCTCACGCCGCTGCCGTACCCGGCATGCCCCGTGAGACGGACCGCTGAGGAGGACGACATGCACACCACGAAGAGCTGGACGGCCGGCATCGCTCTGGCCGCAGCCCTCGCCGGGGGTGTCGGCACCGCCTTCGCCGTCGGCCCGGCCAGCCCGGCGGCGGTAACGGCCGCTGCCCCGAACCGGCCCGTTCTCGTCGGCTACTACGGCACCAGCGAGGAGTGCTACGAGGCGGGCTCCGCCATCGTGGGCGAGCACGCCTGCGTCTTCGCGGGGGCCCGGGGATGGGCTCTGTACGTCTTCGGCTGACGGCACGGCAAGTGACCGTCCCGGCCCTCGCCTCCGCCGACCCGGCCAGGGTGGCGGTGAGGGCCGGGACAACGCACTTAGCCGAACGGGCCCTCGGCCGTGAAGCCGCGCAGATTTTCGTAGCCGGAGATCGCCATGGTTCGATGAGTACTCAGCCGCCACGGTGGTGGCAGGCCTCCAGCCCCAGAGGTCGAAAGGGATTGATCTTGGACGACGCGGTCTCAGCTGACGATCCGGACCGGGAGCCGGACGAGCACGTGCGGTTTGCCCGCTACCGCCGGGCGTTCGACAAGGTGCCCGCCGAGGACGCGGCCGCTCTCGTCACCCGTGTGCTCACCGACCCCGATGCGGGGATGGCGAACAGCGCCGTGTGCGAGTACCTCGACCGGCGGGCCGCTGAACTGCTCACGGACCCCGGCTATCCCTCCTGGTGCCTCGAAATGACCGGCCCCGTGGCGAGGGACGACTTCTCCGCCCGACGCCTGCGCGAGTGGACTCTGCTGCGAACGATGACCTTGGATGAGCCGTGGGGCGCCGAGACCCTGCTCGCAGCCTCCAACTGGCTCCAGCTCCACGCCGCAGAGGAGTCATCGGCCCCGACCGTCCTTGCGGTACTGGCTGAGGGCGGCCGTACCCGGCGCATCCGAAACATCGCCAGGTCCCGCCTCTCTCCGGCCCCCCGCAGTCCTCGCCCTACCTCACCCCAAGGAAGTCCCATGACGCGTACCGGCATCGAGGCCGCCCTGAAGGACCTGCTCTTCAACCGCGACCTCTCCGTCGAGGAGGCGGCCGACCGCCACTTCACCCCGGACTACCGCCAGCGCACGGACGGGCAGTGGTCCGACCGCGCCGGGTTCGTCGAGCACATCGCCCACCTGCGCGATGTCGTCGCCGACGGACACGTCGAGGTGCACGAGGAGCTGTACGACGGCAGCAAGTACGCCGACCGGCACACCGCCCACGTCACGAAGACGGACGGCTCGACGGTGCGTCTGGAGGTCTACCTGTTCGGCGAGTTCGCACCCGACGGCCGTTTCAGCCGCATCGAGGAGACCACCTTGATGGTCGAGGGCGCCGAAGACGACCGCAACCTCGGCAGCGCCCGCTAGCCCTCTGTGTGCCAGTGGACGGCGCCCGTGCCCAGGGTGATCGTGGCGCGGGGCCGCATGGGGCCGTCGCCGCGGCGCGAGAGCAGCACGATCTCGTCCACGCGCGCCGGCATGCTGCCCAGCCGGGCCGCGCACTCGGCGGCCAGATGCCGCGGGTCGTGGGTGCGGCCCAGGGACAGGTGGGGCGTGAAGGCGGGGAACCGTCCGCCGCAGCGGGGGAACGGCTCCACCAGGGCGCGCTCCAGCTCCGTCCACGGGGCGAGGCCCGCCGCGGCGGGGTCCAGCCAGACGGTGGCGTAGGCACGGTGCCGGAAGGAGCGGACTCCGCTCAGGCGTACGGCGAACGGTGCCCGGCCGGCGGCCGC
This sequence comes from Streptomyces sp. NPDC042102, assembly GCF_055582305.1. Classification (NCBI taxonomy): domain Bacteria; kingdom Bacillati; phylum Actinomycetota; class Actinomycetes; order Kitasatosporales; family Streptomycetaceae; genus Streptomyces; species Streptomyces sp. NPDC042102. The sequence continues at coordinate 1,696,346 of NZ_JBVJDL010000001.1, read as the reverse complement.
GGCGGCCAGGAGCAGGGCCGCCACCGGGAAGTCGGCCTCCGGGACGAAGCCGAAGACCAGGTTCACATGGGGCGGCCAACGGCGGATCTGGGGGTCGTGCACGGCGCGGATGTCCTGGATGGCGGGCCACAGCGGGGCCGGGGGGAGCCAGACGACCGCGGTCCGGGGGGTCGGAGCCACCTCCAGGAACCCTGGCACGCCGTCCCCGGCACCGCGGCCGCCGTCGGCTCCGGAAGAGGACAGGTCCACACCCCCATGATGTCCCTTTCGTCCGCCCGCGTCCCTCCCCCGGGCGCATGAAGGTCAGGGGCCGGTCGGCGGTGCGCTGACGACGTCCGCCAGTTCGCCGGCGGACTCGGCGGTCAGCCGGTAGAACCCCTGGAGGCTGATCGACCGTTCGAGCAGGCCGCCTCCACGTGCACGGCGGCGCCGCAGCCGCCGCCACCGAGCATCGACCAGTCGGCGTGCCCGGGGAACGCCGGGTCCTGCCACGTCGCGGGAGCGGCGCCGCAGCAGTCGCGCCGCTCCAGGTCGACCACGCGCATCCGGCTGACGACGAACACGACGCGCTGCTTGACGTGCAGTGCGTACACCTCGTCCCCGGGGCGGGCCCCGGACCAGGCGGGCAGCGAGGTGTGGGCCCCGCTGAAGGCAACAGGCGGTCGCGGGGGCGGTTGCCGAGCGCGGGCGGTGTGATTGGCTACGCCGTATGGACAACGGGCGAGTGGGCGCCGGCGGTACGGGGGCCCGAACCGCGGCAGTTCCTCCTTTCGATCCCGAACTGGGCCCCGTGCTGGCGGCCTTGGGCGAGGAGGTCCGGGAGCCGATGACCCCGGACAACCTCGCGGACCGGCAGGCGCGGGACGCCACCTCCCGGCCCCGGCCCACCGTCGAGGAGCTGCGGGCCGACGGCCGGTTCGAGGTGGCTGAGTTGTGCGTGCCGGGACCGCCCGGAGCGCCGGACGTCACCCTCGTGAGCGCACGGCCGGCCGGGCTCGGCAGGCCGTTGCCCCTGCTGTACTACATGCACGGCGGCGCCATGGTCATGGGCAACGCGTGGTCCGTGCTCCCGCGGATCCTGCGCGAGTGGGCCCTGCCCCTCGAACTGGCCGTCGTCTCGGTCGAGTACCGGCTCGCGCCGGGAACGCGGTACCCGGGTCCGCTGGAGGACTGTTACGCCGGACTCGTCTGGGCGGCCGGACACGCGGCCGACCTCGGTATCGACGCCGACCGGATCGTCATCGGCGGCAAGAGCGCCGGCGGCGGGCTCGCCGCGGCCCTGGCCCTGCTCGCCCGCGACCGCGGCGGTCCCGGGGCCCTGGGGCAGCTGCTGATGTCCCCGATGCTCGACGACCGCCTCGGCACCTTCTCCGCCCGGCAGATGACGGGCGTCGACATCTGGGACCTCACCTCCAGCGAGACCGCCTGGCAGGCACTGCTGGGCGAGCGCCACGGCAGCGCGGACCTGCCGCAGTACGCGGCCCCGGCCCGGGCCACCGACCTCGCCGGACTCCCCCCGGCCTACCTCGACGTCGGGTCGGCGGAGATGTTCCGGGACGAGGGCGTGGCGTACGCGAACGCGATCTGGCAGGCCGGCGGCCGGGCGGAACTGCACGTGTGGCCCGGCGGCTGCCACGGCTTCGACAGCCTGGCGCCCCGGGCGACCGTCAGCCAGGATGCGCGCGAGGCCCGCACCCGGTGGCTGCGGCGCCTCCTCGACCGGCAGGGATGAGCGGGCTCCCTTGCGCGGGGTCCATGAGCGGGGCCGGGGCGTGAAACCTCGGGCGGGGCATGCCGGTTGGCGAGGTCCCAAGTCCGGCGTCGGGGCCCGCCCGGCACCGGCCCGGGGCGAGGTGACCCGGGCGACTTGAGGGGATTGTCCGGCTCGTCCCTGTGGCTTCCCTGCGGGCTTCCTTAAGGGAACGTGAAGTGGCCCTCCTGGCGGCTCTTTTGGCTGATCACCGACCTAAGCTCAGGCGGACTCCCCTCCTCCCCTTCTCCTGTGAGGTGTTACCGGCATGAGCCGCAGCCGAACTCCCGAAACGTCGCCCCGTGTCGAGGCACGACGGAGGAAGGCGGTGCGCACCCGCATCGTGCTGTCGGTCACCGCGGCGGCCGCGGCCGTGGCGGTCGGGGTGGCGGTGGCCGACTCCGACGGTGACGCCCGCAACGACCGGGCGGCCGACGCCGCCGGTACGAAGGCCGGTTCCGCGGCGCCGGGCGCGACCGACGGGACCGGGACCGCCTCCGCCACCGCAGCCGTCCCCCCGCCCACCGCCGACGCCACGGCCTCGGCCACGGCGAGCGCCAGCCCGTCCGGGACGCCCGACGCCGGCACCACGGGATCCCCCACTCCCCCGAAGCCGGCCGCCGGCGGCGACACGGGCGGCGCGGGGTCCGCGCCGACCCAGGCGGACAAGCCCACGCGCAAGCCCGCCACGACCACGGGCGGTGGCTCAGGCTCCGGATCGGGCGGATCCGGCGGCTCCGGCTCGGGCGGCGGCTCCGGCTCCGGCTCCGGCGGCGGGACCGTCAACACCGACGCCGAGTCCGCGGTCCTCTCCCTGGTCAACAAGGAGCGGGCGGCCGCCGGGTGCGGCCCGCTGACCTCCAACGCCAAGCTGAGCGCGGCCGCCCGGGCGTACAGCGACACGATGGCGCGCAGCGGGGTCATGTCCCACACCGGGCCCGACGGGTCCACCATGACCAGCCGCGTGGAGGCCGCCGGGTACGCCTGGTCCCGCCTGGGCGAGAACATCGCCCGCGGTCAGGCCGACGCCACCGCGGTCATGAACGCGTGGATGAACAGCTCCGGCCACCGGGCCAACATCCTCAACTGCTCCTTCAAGGAGATCGGCATAGGAGTCCACAAGGGCGACGGCGGCCCGTGGTGGACGCAGAACTTCGGCGCCCCCAGGTAGCCCTGAGGCAAGCCCCCCACGTAACCCCCCGGCAAGCCCCGAGGTATCTCACCGCCCCCACAGGCACCCCCCACAAAGCACCCCCCACCGGCCGCCTGGCGGCCCCGACGTCCTCCGACCCGTATCCGGGCCGGAGGACGTCGGCGTTCGCCGGGGCGAACCGGTACGAAGCGGCCCTTCGGAGCGAACCGGAGCGGAGGGGGGAGCCGGTGTCACGGCGGCCGGGGCGTCGGCCACTATGGGGCGGTGCCCCGTATTCCGCGTTACCTGCTCATATGGCTGTCGTGCACGGCCGCCAGCGTGACTGCCGTGCTCGCCACGGTCCAGTTCGTTGTCGGCTCGACCCGGCACACGCCCCCGGTCGCGCGGTCCGCCCCGACGGTCATCGACACGCCGCCCGCGTGGACGGCGCAGAGCCCCTCGCCCCCCGCGCCGTCCCCGAGCCCGTCCGCCAGCGCCTCGCCCACCACGTCGCCGCGGCCGTCCTCCCCGGCCGCGAGCCCCACCCCCGCCAAGGCCGCGCCCGAGACCCCGCGGGATCCGGCCCCCCGGAACGTCGACTGCGAGCAGGGCGGCGCCGGCCTGCACACCGTCCCCGCGCAGGGCGGCAAGGCCACCGTGCGGTACGGCGGCCGCGGCGTGTGCCTGATCTCCGCGATCCCCGCCCGCGGCTTCAAGGCCACCACCTCACAGACCGCGGACCACACCCTCACGGTCACGTTCAGCGGCCCCGGCCACGAGTCGGTCATCACGGCCACCATCAACCCGACGGCGAAGGCCAGCGTCCGCGAGACCTCGTTCTGAGACCGCGCGAGAACGACGCGCCGACCGCCCGTCCCGGCGGCCATCGGCTCCGGCCGCTCCGTTCCGCTCGGCCGCGCCGGTCCCTTTCGTCGCGTTCACCGCGTTCACCGCGTTCGCCGCCTTCACCGCGTTCTGGGCCCTGTTGGACCGGGTTCCGGCGAAGCGGAACGTGAGCTCTTCCTTAGGGCAACCTCAAGATCCGGCACAGGCGGTTCCGGCGGCGCCGGGCGGACCTATGCTCGCGTCAGCCGAGCGGCCCTCGGCGCCGGGACGTGCCGAACGCGACGCCCGGCGCGGCGCCGGGCCGCCGGTTTCACCGTGCCGGGAGGCGTTCTCGCCCTTCCCGCAGTCCGAACCGTGCCTTGGGGTGTCTTCGCCATGAGTTCTCGCATGCTCCGACCCGTCCGCTCCGCCGCGCCCCTGGGGAGGCGACTGCCGCTCGTCGCCGCGGCCGTGGTCGCGGCAGGGCTGGCCACGGCCTGCGGGCCGTCCTCGCAGCCCACCGGATCCGCCGCATCGGCGCCCGGCCGGTCCGCGCAGACCCTCACCCCGGAGGCGGCGTCCACGACGGGGGCAACGGACGCGTCGCCCACCGCGTCGGCCTCGCCGTCCGCATCGCCCTCGACGTCGGCGTCCGCGTCCGCCGGGACCCGGCCCGCGTCCTCGCCCACCCCCTCGCGCACCCAGACCGGTTCCGCCGCAGGCCGCAAGCCCGGCGCGTCCACGGCGCCCGCGCCGGCCCGGATACCCGGCCCCGGCTACGACAGTTCGGCCGACGCCCAGAAGCAGATCGACGCGGCGCTGCGCGCGGCGAAGGCCGACGGGCGCACGGTGCTGCTCGACTTCGGCGCGAACTGGTGCGGCAACTGCAAGGCCGCCGACAAGGTGTTCGCCCAGCCGCAGACGGCGGCGATCCTGGGGGCCTCGTACCACCTGGTGAAGATCGACATCGGTGGCGACAGCTCCGCCAACTCGGCGCTGCTGCGCAAGTACAGCCCCTCGGGCGGGACGTACACGATGCCCGTCCTGGTCGTGGTCTCCCCGTCCGGCACGGTGCGCACCGACACCCACGTGACGGGCAACCCCTCGCTGACCGCGGACGGCATCAACTCCTTCCTCCGGAAGTGGGCGTCATGAGACCACCGCGCCGGCGGTCCGTCGCCGCACCGGCCGGGGCCGGCCTCGTGGTGGCGGCCGCCCTGGTCCTCGCCGGCCTCGCCACGGACGACGGGGGCGATACGGGCGCCCCCGGCACGGCGGGGCGGGCGGGCGGCGCCGTCCGGCCGGCGGACGGGGCGAGGGTCGTGGCCCCCGGCGCCCGGCAGGACGCGCCGGCCCTGGCCGGTGACGACCTGGACGGCAGGCCGGTCAGCCTCGCCGGCCTGCGGGGCCAGGTCGTCGTGGTCAACGTCTGGGGTTCCTGGTGCGGTCCCTGCCGCGCGGAGGCCGACGACCTGGAGCGGCTGAGCCGGCAGACCCGGGGCCAGGGGGTGACGTTCCTCGGCATCAACACCAGGGACCTGGACCGGGCGGCGGCGCAGTCGTTCGTCCGCGCGCACGGTCTGAGCTTCCCCAGCCTCCACGACCCGGACGGTGCCCTCCTGCTCCGGTTCCCGCCCGCGCTGCTCAACCCGCAGACGATTCCCTCGACCCTCGTGATCGACCGGCGCGGGCGCATCGCGGCCGGCATCGGGGGCGCCGTCACCGACGAGGAGCTGCGGCCCCTGCTGGCGAGCGTGGTGGCGGAGCCGGAGCCGGTGCCCGAGTCGAAGTCGGAGCAGGAGCAGGCGCAGGAGCAGGAGCAGGCGCAGTGACGACGGCCGGCCCCTGGGCGCTCGCCGCCACCGACACCGCTTCCCTCCTGACCGGAACGCTCGCGATCGCGGCCCCCGTGGCGTTCGTCGCGGGTCTGGTCTCGTTCCTGTCGCCGTGCGTCCTGCCTCTCGTACCGGGCTACCTCAGTTACGTGACCAGCCTGTCGGTCGCCGACCTGGCGGCCGCGCGCGGCGGACGCCGCAGCCGGATGGCGGCCGGCGCGCTGCTGTTCGTCCTCGGTTTCACGGCGGTCCTCGTCTCCGGGGGCGCCCTGTTCGGCTACGCCGGCCGTACCCTCCTGGCCCACCAGGAGGCGGTCACCCAGGTGCTCGGGGTGTTCACGGTCCTGATGGGCCTGTCGTTCATGGGGTTCCTTCCGGGGTGGACGCAGCGGGAACTGCGCAGCCACCGGCGGCCGGTGCTGGGGCTCGCCGGAGCGCCGCTGCTGGGAGCGGTGTTCGCGGTCGGCTGGACGCCGTGCATCGGCCCGACCCTGGCCGCCGTCCAGGCGCTGGCCTGGACCGAGGCCAGTGCGGGGCGCGGCGCCCTGCTCATGGCCGCCTACTGCCTCGGGCTGGGGCTGCCGTTCGTCCTGGCCGCGCTGGCCTTCCGCCGGGCGCTGGGGGCGTTCGGCCTGGTCAAGCGCCATTACACGTGGGTCCTGCGGATCGGCGGCGGGATGCTCGTCCTCGTCGGCGTGGCGCTGGCCACGGGGTTCTGGAACGACCTGGTGTACCGGCTGCAGGTGTGGAGCGCCGGCTTCGCCACGGCCCTGTAGGGCCTGTCCGCACAACAGATGTACCACCAGCACGAAGAGACAGAGAGAGACGGATGAACGCTTCCCCGTACGTACGGCATGCGCGCACCGCCCGGATGGGGGCCGCCCTCGTCGCCGTGGCCGCCCTCACGGCCTGCGGGCAGCAGCCCGCGCAGGGCTCCGGCACCGGCACCCGAGCCGGCTCCGGCGCGGCCGCCGCACCCGCATCCACACCCGCGACGACCCGCTTCACCGAGAACGGGGTCACCGTCACGCTGTCGGTGTCCGGCTGGCAGGCGTCGAAGGACACGGCGAAGGGCACCTCGAAGGGCACGCTGACCGCCGTCTTCACGCCCGAGAAGCCGGGGTTCCACCTCTACAGCGCCGATCTGCCGCCCACCGGCGTCGAGGGCGTGGGCCGGCCGACCGCGATGGCCGTCACCGGCTCCCTCGCGGCGGAGGGCAGGCTGACCGCCGACGCCGAGGTACGGTCGATCAGCCTGCCCGGGGTCGACGCCCCCGTCCCCGTCTACCCGGACGGCCCGGTCACCGCCACGCTGCCCGTGCGCGCCGACGGCACGGGGAACGCGACGGTCCTGCTCGGCTACGCGAGCTGCAGCACGCGGGAGGGCTGCACCATTCCGGTCTCCGACCGTCCCGTGCGCCTGCGCGTCACCGGCGACGGCCCCGTGTTCGACGCCCCCTAAAGTGTCCCCATGCCGAGCGTCCTGGTCGTGGAAGACGACCCCAGCATCCGCCAGTCACTGATCGAGGTCCTGGCGGAGCACGGGTATGCCGTGCGCAGCGTGGCCGACGGGTTCGGCGCGCTGCGCGAGGTCACCCAGACGCCCGTCGACGCGGTGGTCCTCGACCTGGGGCTGCCCGATCTGGACGGCGGGGACGCCCTGCGCATGATCCGGGGCATATCCTCCGTGCCCGTGCTGGTGGCCACCGCCCGCGACGACGAGGCGGAGATCATCAAGCTGCTCAACGCGGGCGCCGACGACTACCTGGTCAAGCCCTTCTCCGGGGGGCAGCTCATCGCGCGCCTGTCCGCCGTCCTGCGGCGCACCAGCCATGTGCCGCCGCCCGCCGGTGCCGCGTCCGGCGCACCGGTGGCGCCGGCGGCCGAGCCGCTGCGGCCCACGACCGTGGGCGAGCTCGCGGTGGACCCGGGCGCCCGCACCGCGTACCTGGCCGGCCGGGAGCTGCGGCTGACGCGCCGGGAGTTCGACCTGCTGGCGTTCCTCGCCCACCACAGCGGCCAGGTGGTCTCCAAGCGCCGGCTGCTGACCGAGGTGTGGCGTGAGCCGTACGTGGACGACCAGACCGTCGACGTGCACCTGTCGTCCCTGCGCCGCAAGCTGGGCGAACGGGCGGCGGCCCCGCGCTACCTGCTGACGGTCCGCGGCGTCGGCATCAAACTGGTGGCGCCGCGGTGAGACGCTCACTGGCCGGAGTGGCGCTCGCCGTGACCTCCATGGTCGCCCTCTCCTTCCTCATACCGCTGGCCGCGCTGGTGATGTCGCTGGTCAAGGAGCAGGGCGTCACGGCGGCGGAGCAACAGGCCGCCGCCCTGGCGCCCGTGCTGACGCTCACCACGGATCCGGCCGCCCTGCGGGAGTCGGCGGCGAGCCTGGACGCGGCTGAGCGGCTGGTCGTCCATCTGCCGTACGGCGGCGCGCTCGGTCCGTCCAAGGCCCCGGCGGCACTGCTCGAACGGGCGCAGCGGGGACGGGAGTCCATCTCCCAGGAGATCCCGGGCGGCTGGATCTGCCTGCAGCCGGTGGTCCTCGCCGACGACCAGGTGGCCGTGATCGAGAACTTCGTTCCCGAGAAGGAACTGAGCCGCGGGGTCACCCGGTCGTGGGCGGTCATGGCCTTCCTCGCCGTGGGTCTGATCGGCGGTTCGGTCCTGGTCGCCGACCGGCTGGGCGCGAAGGTCGTACGGTCCTCCCGGCGGCTCGCGCAGGCCTCGCACGCCCTGGGCCAGGGCGACCTGGACACCCGGGTGGACCCCATGGGCCCCAAGGAACTGCGGGACGCGGGCGTCGCCTTCAACGCGATGGCCCACCGGATGACCGAACTGCTCGCCGTCGAGCGCGAGCTCGTCGCGGACCTGTCCCACCGGCTGCGCACCCCGCTGACGGCCCTGCACCTGGCGTCGGAACGCATGGCCGGTACGCCGGAGTCGGCCAGGGTCGAAGCCGCGGTCGCCGAGCTGGAGGCGGAGCTGCGGGCCATCATCGCGGCCGCGCGCACCCCGCTCGCCGTGGGACCCATGGGCCAGGGCATGCTCGGTCCGGAGGCGGCCGCGGGCCACCCGGGCGCCGGGGGCGCGGGGGCGCCCGCCGCGGCCCCGCGCTGCGAGGCGGCCGACGTGGTCCGCCGCCGTACGGCGTTCTGGTCGGTCCTGGCGGAGCAGCAGAACCGCTGCTGCACCCTGGACCTCACCCAGGAGCCCACGGCCGTCGCGCTGTCCGACGACGACATCGCCGCCGTGGTGGACGCGCTCATCGGCAACATCTTCCGCCACACCGCGCCCGGGACCCCGTTCGGTGTCCACGTCGTCCGCACGGCCCAGGCCGTGGAGCTGGTCGTGGAGGACGGCGGACCGGGCATCCCCGACCCGGACCGGGCGCTCTCGCGCGGCAGCAGCACCGGCTCCACGGGACTGGGGCTCGACATCGCGCAGCGGGCCGCGACCGCGACGGGCGGCTCGATGCACATCGCTGTCAGCCCGCTGGGCGGGGCGCGTATCACGGTGACGTTCGCGCTGGCCGCGCCGGCGCCGTCCGGACGCAGGTCGCGCATCTCCCGCCGCCGGCCGCCCTGGCCGCGCCGCCGGTAGCGCCGGGCGCGGCGGTCGGCGGGTGCCCCGGCAGGCGGCGGGAGTCGCGGCGGGCAGCGCGGTCTCAGGCGCGGGCGAGCCGGGGCAGCAGCAGCTCGGCGTTGCCGCGGTTGATCGCGTGCAGCTGCCCGTCGTCCCCGTGCGGGTACGCGTCCAGCCCCGCGTCGAAGTCGGTGCCCCAGTCCTCGGGGAGCATGGGGAAGTCGCTGCCGTAGAGGATGTGCCCGGGCGCGGCGAACGCGGTCGGGGAGGGCAGCGCGGCGGGGCCGGCCGAGAGGGCGGTGTCGAAGTAGAAGCGCCGCAGGTCCTCCAGGAGGCCCTCGGGCGTGAGGCCGGCGTGCAGGCGCGCGACCACCGCGAACCGCTGGGCGGCGTACGGCAGGAAGCCGCCCGCGTGGGTCAGGATCAGCTTCAGGGTGGGGTGGACGAGGACGACGGCGGCGCGGGGAAGGACAGGACCCCGTTCCCGCTGCCGGCCACGCCGACTGGAAGCGATCGTGGGCTGGATCACAGTTGAGGTTGACCTCGGGGCAGGGTGGAGGCTCGTCGCATCGGCACACGACGCCGACCGGGCACAACCGATGTGAAGGAGCACCATGTCCACCAGCCTTTCCGGTCAGGGGCAGGATCGTACGGAGCTGCAGAAGGCGATCGAGGAGCTGGCCGAGTCCGGTTTCGCAGGGATCCAGCTCCGGGTGAACGACGAGCAGGGCGAGTGGGTCGGCAGCGCCGGTGTGCGCGAGCTGGGCCAGAGCGCCAAGCCGCTGACGAACGGGCACTTCCGCATCGGCAGCAGCACCAAGAACTTCGTCGCCGCCTCGGTGCTCCTCCTGGTGGCCGAGGGCAGGATCGGCCTGGACGCCCCGGCCGATGACTACCTGCCCGAGCTCGGTCTCGACCGGCGGATCACTACGTGCTGGCCCGGCTGGTGGTCGAGAAGGTCACCGGCCGTTCGTTCGCCGAGGAGTTGCAGCGGCTGATCCTGGGGCCGCTGGGGATGACCGGCACCGTGGCGCCGGGTGCCTCGCCGGAGATCCCCGAGCCGCACAACCACGGCTACTACCGGTACGAAGACGCCGGGCAGGAGCGGACGGTCGATGTCACCCGTCAGAACCCGTCCTGGGTGGGGGCCGGTGGTGACATGATCTCGACCACCAAGGATCTGCACACGTACTTCTCCGCGCTGATGGGCGGCAGGCTCCTGTCGGCCGAGCTGCTGGCCGAGATGCGCACGCCGGAGGCGACGGTCGGCTACGGCCTGGGGGTGTTCGCGCAGGAAACGGAGGGTGGCACCGTCTTCCACCACAACGGCGCCACCATGGGCTCGGCGGCGCTGATGTACGCCACCTCCGACGGCAGCAGGACCTTGACCGCCGGGCTGACCTGGGTGGACGACGCCGACCTGTCGATAGCACCGGCATTCCGGACCGCACAGCAGCGTTTCGTCGACGCGGTGTTCTGCGACAGGCTGGGCCGATGAGGAACGGGGTCACGATCGGGCAGGCGGCGGCGTTCGTCGGCATCACGGTGAAGACCGTGCGGCATTACCACAAGCTCGGCCTGGTCGCCGAGCCGGAACGTGACAGCTCCGGCTATCGGCGGTACGGATCCGGCGAGCTGCTGCAGCTGGTACAGGTACGGACGCTGGCCGCCGCGGGCGTGCCACTGGCCGAGATCGGGCCCATGCTCGACGGCGACGCCGAGCAGTTCGGCGCCGCGCTCACCGACGTCGAGCGGCAGCTCACCGAACGCATCGATGAGCTGGCCGCCCGCCGCGACACCCTGCACCGGCTCGCCGATGGCGACCGGGCCCTGCTGCCCGACCGCGCCTGCGCGGTCCTGGACCGGATGCCCGGCCTCGGCTTCGGCCCCGACTACGTGGCCGCGCAGCGCGAGGCCCTGGTACTGGCCCGGGCGATGGTGCCGGAGGGCTTCGACGGCTTCCTGACCCAACTCGAACACGGGCTGGACGACCCCGAGTACATCGACCTGACCAAGCGCGCCCGGGAGGCCGAGACCTGGGAACCGGACGACCCGAGAATCGAAGAACTCGCGACTGCTATGGCCGACCGATACCTCGCCAACCCCGCGCTGCTGGGGGATCACGCCAGCCTGCAGGCATGGGCCAAGGCTTCCGCCCAGTACAGGCTGATCAACAACCACCGCGAGGACCAGGCACCGATCGCAGTCCGGCTGACCGCGCTCACCGAGAGCAGACTCCGCGCTGCGGGCGTACCCGTCCCCCACCGATGAGGTCCTGGAGTGATCTCCGCCTGACGGGGCGGGCACAGTGCCGCGAGCAGGGTGATCCGTACGTCCTCGCTCGTGTCGCGGCAGTCCGCCGGGTACATCTTGATCGCCCGTGGTCGGCGCCCACTCCGGCAAGGCGCTCGGTGTCGAACGGGCGGCGGCGGGCTGCGGCGCGGCTGCCTCCGGCCCCGCCGCCGTACGCCTACGATCGCCGCCATGAGCGCACAGCAGCCGCCGGGTTCCGGGGCCGTCGCCGGGCCGCCCGGGCCCCGCACCGGCGCGGGCCGGATGCTCCCGTGCGCCACCGGTCACCCGGGGCGACGGCGCGCGGCTCCCACCGCGGAACGCGTCGGCGCCCACGCCTCCGCCCGGCGGTGACGGACCGCGGGAAGCCGGTCCGGTCCGCGGCGGCCGAGGGGCCGGCGCCCCCGGCCGCCGCGCCGGGACGCCGGTTCGGCGCGGCGGTGGGGCCGGCGGCCCGCCTGGTCGTGTGCGCCGCCGTGTCGTGGGGCCTGTGCGTCCGGCTCGGCACCAGCACGGCCCCGGTGCCGGCCGCCCTCCCCGCCGTGCTGATCCTGCGCGGGGACCTCTTCGCCGCTCCCCGGCTGGCCCTGCAACGGCTCGCCGGGGTCGTGGTGGGGGTGCTCGTCGGCGTGGTCGTCCTGCACTGGTTCCCGGTCTCCACCACCTCGTTCCTGCTCATGCTGGTCTGCGGCTGTGCGGGCATGTACCTGCTGGGCGGGGCGGGTGCCCCCAACCAGCAGGTCCTGATCTCCGCCCTGTTGATCTACGCCACGCCGGTGCCGGGATACCCGCTGGCCAGGCTGGCGGAGAGCGCGGTCGGCATCGCCGTCGTGGCCCTCCTCGGTCCGCTGCTGTGGCCGCCCGACCCCTGCCGCGCGGTACGGGAGGGCCTGGACGCGTACCGGGCCGACCTGTCCGCCCTCCTCGACGGCATCGCGGCCCGGGCGGCCCTGGGACAGCCGGCCTCCGCCGGGCCGGAGGCCGACGGGCTCTGGCAGCGGCCCCGCGAACTGGCCGCCCAGGCCGACGGGACGACCGCGCGGCTGCGCCTCGTGCCGTGGCGGGGCGCCGACCGGGCCCGCCTGGCGGACCTGCGGCCCCGGCTGCGCCTGGCGGCGCGCACCGCGCTCACCCTCCAGTTCTTCGTGGACGAACTGGCGGACCGGGCCCGCGACCGGGCCACCGTGCCCGACGGGGCCGTGCGCGACCTCGCCCCGCTGCTCCGGGCCACGGCCCGCGCGCTCGACGAGGCCCTGCGGGGAGCGGACTGCACCGCAGCGCTGCGCCGCGCCCGCGCACTCGACGCCGCCCACCGCACCGCTCACCCGACCCGTCACGACGCCGTCCTGCGCACCGGGCTCCACCTCACCCACGAGGCGCTCACGACCCACCTGGCGCGACGGGCACCGCAGGAGGACAGCCCCGGCTAGTGCCGTACCGGGGATCGGCCTCCTCGTCGTCGCCACCGCCGGGCCCTCTGTACGTGGTTTAATAAATGAACGTACATTTACTATCGGAGGGCAGGCGGAGATGGGTCGTCCCCGCGGGGTCGAGGATGTGGTGATCCTTCGCGCGACGGCGCAGGTCATGGGACGGGTGGGGCCCACGGGCTTCACGCTGGCCGCCGTGGCGCGCGAGGTCGGGCTCGCACCGGCGACCCTGGTGCAGCGCTTCGGGTCCAAGCGCGGCCTGCTCCTGGCACTCGCCGACCGGTCCGAGCGGGACGCGGGCGAGCTGGCGGAGCGGGCGCGCCGGTCGCACGACTCGGTGCTCGGGGCCCTGGCGGCGCTGACGGCGGAGTCGGCGGCCGAGATGGCCACGCCGGAGAGCTTCGCCCATCATCTGGCGTTCCTGTGCATCGATCTCGGCGATCCGGAGCTCTACGAGCGCGCGCTGGCCGTTCACCGCACGCAGCAGCGGGCGATCGAGGGACTGCTGACGGAGGCGGCCGGTGCGGGCGAACTCCGCACCGGGACCGATACCGCGGCGCTGGCCCGCACCATCCAGGCGATCATCGCCGGTGCGGGCCTGACCTGGGCGCTCGACCGCGAAGGCACCCTCGAGCAGCGGCTCCGGCACGAGCTCGGCATCGTGCTGTCCCCCCACCTTCCGCCCCGGCACGACCACGACCACGGCCACGACCTGGAGGAATCATGACGACCGACGCACGCACGCTGGCCGGAAGGGTGGCCCTGGTCGCCGGCGGTACCCGGGGCGGCGGCCGGGGCATCGCCGTCGAGCTCGGCGCCGCCGGCGCCACCGTGTACGTGACCGGCCGCAGCAGCAGCACCGGCGGACGCTCCGAACTGGACCGTCCGGAAACCATCGAGGAGACCGCCGGGAAGGTCACCGCCGCGGGCGGGCTGGGCATTGCGGTCCGGACCGACCACAGCCGTCCCGACGAGGTCCGGGCCCTCGTCGACAGGATCTCCGCCGAACAGGGCGGACGGCTCGACATCCTGGTCAACTCCGTCTGGGGCGGGGACCCGCTGACCGACTGGGAGCACCCCGTGTGGGAGCAGGACCTGGACACCGGTCTGCGGCTGCTGCGACAGGCGGTGGAGACCCACGTCATCACCAGCCGGTTCGCACTTCCCCTCATGGTCGCCCGCAGGAGCGGCCTGGTCGTGGAGGTCACCGACGGCAACACCGCCCGCTACCGCGGCACGTTCTTCTACGACCTGGCGAAGTCCGCGGTCATCCGCCTCGCCGTCGCCCAAGCCGCCGAGCTGCGGCCCCATGGCGTCGCCGCCGTGGCCATCACGCCCGGCTTCCTGCGCTCGGAGGCCCTGCTGGACCACTTCGGTGTCACCGAGGCCAACTGGCGCGACGGCGCGGCCCAGGACCCGAACTTCGCCCACTCCGAGACCCCGGCCTACCTGGGCCGGGCCGTCGCCGCCCTGGCCGCCGACCCCGACGTCATGGCCAAGTCCGGCCGGGCCCTGGCCACCTGGGGCCTGTACCGGGAGTACGGCTTCACCGACACCGACGGCACACAACCGGACTTCGCCGCCCATTGGGCCGAGCACCTGGAAGCGGAGTACGGCCCCCTCGGCGACCCGCTGTGAGCGCCGACGGCCCCTGACCCGGGAAGGCTTTACCGGTGGGCGCGCTGGGCCTCGACGATCTTGCGCAGGGAGCCGCCGCCGAAGCCCGCCCTGGCCTGGACCCGTTCGGCGAAGCGGGGGAACTGGCCCGCGACCGCGCTCAGCAGCCGCAGTTCCAGCGGGGCCACGTTGACCTCGCACAGGTCGCGCCGGACGGCCCGTACGACGCCGTCGGCCACCTGGCCGGGGGTGACCGTGCGGATCCGGTTCGGGGTGCTGGCGCCGGTCGCCGCGAACATGCCGGCGTCGCGGACGAAGCCGGGCTGGACCAGGGAGACGCCCACGCCGGTACCGATGAGGTCCTGGCGCAGGGCGAGGGCGAAGCCGCGCAGCCCGAACTTGGTCGCGTTGTACAGGGAGGAGGAGCGGGTCGCCGCCTTGCCGGAGATGGATCCCACCAGCACGATGTGGCCGCGGCCGCGCTGCGCCATCCGCTCGGCGAGCAGCCGGGAGAGCAGCACGGGGGCACGCAGGTTGACGTCCAGGGCCCGGTCGATCTGGTCCTCGGTGTAGTCGAGGAGTTCGCCGCTGGCCGGCAGCGCGGCGTTCGCGATCAGCAGGTCGGTGTCCGCGCACTCCTCGGCGAGGCGGGCGACGTCCGTACGGGAGGCGAGGTCGGCGACGACCGGGCGCGCGCCGTACGCGTCCGCGGTGGCCCGCAGCGCCTCCTCCCGCCGCCCGGTGATCACGAGCCGGGCGCCCTCGGCCGCCAGGGCCGCGGCCAGGGCCGTACCGATCCCTCCGGTGGCACCGGTGAGCAGAACCTGCGATTCGCGTACGTCCACGGCAACTCCCCTTCCTGGGCTGTTCGTTCGAACGAACAGTAGGGATGGCGGGAGAGGTCTGTCCAGAGGCCGGGACGGGCCGGGCGGGCACCGCACCGGCCGCCGGGGCTCGCCGGGGGTGCCCGGACGGGCCGTCAGGCGCTGCGGCAGAATGCCGTCATGTCCAGCGACTCCGCCCCGGCCGCCGTGCCCGGCCCCGCCTCCGGTACCCGTCAGAACATCATCGACGCCGTGCTGCGGATCATCGGGCAGGACGGGATCGCCGCCGTGAGCAACCGGCGGATCGCGAAGGAGGCGGAGGTCTCGCTCGGGTCCATCACCTACCACTTCGCCACCCAGCACGAGCTCCTGCGCGAGAGCCTGCTGCTCTTCGTGGCCGAGGAGACCCGGCACTTCACGGCCCTGGCCGACGAGTGCTCGGACGACTGCCTCGACATCCGGCAGGCGGCCGAGGTGGTGGCCCTGGTCGCGGGCGGCGACGGTTTCGACAGCCGGCACATCGCTCCGTTCGAGCTGTACGTCCAGGCCGGCCGGGACGAGCGGCTGCGCGCCGCCGCGGCCGAGTGCTTCGCCGCGTACGACCGGCTGGCCGCCCGCATCCTGACCCGCCTCGGTCTGCCGGACGCGGAACGCATGGCCCCGGCCGTCGTCGCGGTGGTGTTCGGGCAGCAGCTGCGCCGGCTGGCCACGGGCGCGCCCATGGAGGACCTCGTCGACGCCCTCCTGGTCCTGACCCGGCGCACCGGCGGCTGAGCGGCCGGTTCAGCCGCTGCCCGCGGAGAAGTGCTGGTAGTCCGGGTTGCTCCAGCGGCCGCCCCAGTACCAGCCGACGGCACCGAACGCCCGTACCACCACACCGCCGCCGTCGATCATCCCGAGCCGGACGGGCTCGCGCCGCAGGTAGTCCCGGCCCGCCGGCGGGTGCACCGTCCCTCCCACGTCGACGTACGGGTTCTCGACGGGGTTGATGTCCACGGCGTCGCCCCACGCGTGCCGGGAGAGCTTCCCGGGATCCCCGACCACCGGCCGGCAGTTGAAGGCGGACGTGTTGTCGTCGGCCATCGACCGGAGGTCGTCTCCCCCGTACTCGGCCGTCACCCGCATACGCCGGATCGGGAACCGGGCCTCGAAGGCCTGGCCGAAGACCTGGATCAGCGGGTTCACCACGTCCTGGTGCGCGATCAGCTCGCCCCGGTGCACCTGGCCGTCGAACCCCCAGTGGTTCATCCGTATCAGGCGCAGCCGCTCCGGCGGCACGGGGCACCCGGGCCCGTGGCTCGCGCCGAGCTTGCCGGGGGGCACGTCCGTGACGGCGGCGGCGAGCACGGGCACCCGCGCGGCGGGCCGCACGGGTACTGTGACCTGCGACGGTGCGGTGCAGGACACCGTGCTCACGCACAGCGCGGCCGCCACGATGAGGGAACCGGACGTAGGGCGCACGCTTCACGGTACGTCGGCCCTTTCCGTACCCGGGTTCGATACGCACCCGTTCGGGTGACGCCCGGCCGCACGCGGCGACGACCTGCGGCAGCCGTAGGCGCGGCGGGCGGCGGGCCGCGCTGGTCAGGGGGTGTCGGGCCGCCCCGCGGTCAGCCGGGTGATCACGTCGGCGTCGAGCTCGATGCCGAAGTCCTCCCGCAGGACCCGCCGGAGGTCGCCCGGTTCGATCTCGCTCTCGGTCCGGGTGCCGTCCGGCAGCGTGGTGCTCCAGGTCAGTCCGTCGATCTGGTCGTGCCGGGCGGCGCTGAACCGCTGGGCGAACAACCGCTTCACGAACGGCGAGCGGGGGTGGGTGCCGACGTAGTGGCTGCCGACCACGTAGTCGATCCGGTACTGCGGGTTCAGGGTGAAGGTGTGCCGGTCGACCCAGCCGTCCGGCCCGTACTGGTGCAGCCACCAGTGTGCGAAGCCCTGCGCGTCCGGACGGCGTTCCATGCGGAAACGCCATCCGTCGACCTCCGACTCGGCCCCGTCGGCGAGTTCGACCGGCTCCAGCGGGCCGCCGCCGAAACCGACGTCGCACAGCCAGGTCCGGTCGTCGTCGGCGGGGGTGACGGCCAGCAGGGCGTGGGTCGCCGGGAGGATCTTGTCCGCGCCGAGCGAGACCCGTCCGCTGAGGGCGGTGAACCGGAAGCCGAGCCTTTCGAGGGCCGCGGCGAAGAGGGTGACGTGCTCGTAGCAGTAGCCGCCGCGGGGGCTGCGGACGAGCTTGTCCTGGACGGACTCGATGTCGAGGGGCAGCGGGACGCCGAGGACGGCGCTCACGTTCTCGAACGGGATCGAGGTGGTGTGCCCGCGGTGCAGGGCGCGCAAGCACGCCAGCGTGGGTGCGCGCTCGCCGGTGTGGCCGATGCGTGCGAGGTAGGCGTCGAGGTCCAGCAGGTCCCCGTGCCAGCCGTCCCCGCGATCGCGCGGTGCGGTCGTCGTCATGCTCGTCCGTCCTCCCCGTGGTCCTGCTGCGTTCGGGTCCGACCCTAAATGATGATCTTCCCCCCCCCGTGGCGCCGGCGGCTGGCGCGCCCGGGCGCCGGATGCCGGATGCCGGAAGGCCGGCCCGATCCCGGTCAGGAGTGCCGCAGGGCCGCGTCGAGCGCGTGGTACAGCGCGTCCAGCCGGCTGCGGCCGGGGCTGCGGGCGGGCAGCTGCCGCACGATCGCGCGCACCTCGGGCGGCGCGTGTCCGCTCGCCCACCGGATCTCCTCGTCCCCGGGCCCGGCGCCCTTCCCGACCGCGATCTCACGGGCGCGCGCCCCGTACACGGCGGGCGCGAGGACGTGCCTGGACTGGTGCGGGGTGACGAGGGGATGGAGGTACGGGGCCGCCGCCGCGTAGCCGGCGGCGCGGGCGGCGGCGGTGGCGGCCGGATCACCGGCCTCGCGGGCGGCAGCGAGGGCCGCCCACGCGAGGGAGCGCAGCCGCGCGGTCCGCTTCCCGTCGCGCACGAAGTCCCGGACGCCCTCGATCGCTTCGCGCGGGCGGGCGTCGTGCGCAGCCGCCGCCTCGAACAGCGGCAGCACCCGCTCGGCACAGTCGCCGGCCCAGCGCGCGAGGGACCGCCGGTCCTCGTCACTGATGGTCAAGGGGTCGACCACGGCTCCAGACCTCCGAATCCGGCTTCCAGTCCGCGGACTTCCTATCCGGCCGGGCCGGCGGGCGGCAAACGATATATGCCGCGGAGCCGCCCTCCCCGAGATGTGCGGTGTGCCCGGCCGGCGCATGATGGCGGAAGGCCGGCAGGCCCGGGCGGGCTCCGGCCGGAAGGGGCGGTACGTCCGCCCCTCCACGAGCGGTCGGGAGGCGACACGTGGAGTTCGACGAGTCGCGCAGGGCCTGGGGCATGATCATCGCCACGGTCACGATCATCCTGGCCAACCTGCTGGCGATCATCCTGATGAACGTCCTCGGACGGTGACCGGACCGGGGTCCGGACCGGGGTCAGGAACCCGGCGGCGCCGGGATCCCGGGGTGCGGGCGCAGGCCGGTCAGCAGCACGTCGAGGGCGAGATCCGTCGCCTCGGACAGCGGGGTGTCCTCGAGCAGGGAACCGACGGCCAGGGCGGCGAGGCCGTGCACCGTGGAGAACGCCACCTGCGCGAGCCGGGCGGGGTCGCCCTCCCGTACGGCGCCCTCCCGCTGGGCGAGGGCGATCAGTTCGGCGGCGATCCGCAGGCTCTCGTGGCCGCGCTCGCGCAGCTCCGCGCTGGAGTCGTCGGCGTGCTTGGCCGTGAACATCAGGCTCAGCAGGGGTGCGTGGGCGACGGCGAAGCCGACGTACGCGCGCCCCATGCCGGCGAGCCGCCCGGCGACCGGACCGGGGGCGTCCACGGCCGCCCGGAGGCGTTCGTTGAGCCGGACGAAGCCGTTGGTGGCGAGCGCGTCGAGCAACGCCTGCCGGTCACGGAAGTGGCGGCCCGGCGCCGCGTGGCTGACCCCGAGATCGCGCGCGAGGGCGCGCAGGGACAGGCTGTCCGCCCCCGAGGTCGCGAGGACGGTCTCCGCGCGCGCCAGCAGGGCTTCGCGGAGGTTGCCGTGGTGGTAGGGCGCATCGGTGCCGGTCAAGGCGGTCTCCCCTTCCTCCGGAGGATGCGATGTTGTCATTGACAACAATGTTTTCTCTGTCTACATTCGAAAGTATCGCCCATCGCGGGCGATCTGCCCGCACTCCCCCGGAACGGAGCGCCGACCATGTCGATGACCTACCGCGGAACCACCGCCCTGATCACCGGGGCCAGCGCCGGCCTCGGCGTCGAGTTCGCCCGGCAGTGGGCGGAGCGCGGGGCGGACGTCGTCCTCGTCGCCCGGCGTGTCGACCGGCTGGAGGAGCTGGCGGCCGACCTCGAACGCCGGCACGGGGTCAAGGCCCGCCCGATCGCCGCGGACCTCGCCGCGCCGGGCGCGGCGGCCGCGCTGCACGCCGAGCTCGACACGCTCGGCGTCCCGGTCCACACCCTGATCAACAACGCCGGATTCGGCAGCCACGGCCCGTTCGCCGCCCAGGAGCCCGCGCAGGTCAGCGAGATGATCCAGCTCAACGTGGCAGCGGTCGCGGACCTGACGCGGCAGTTCCTGCCGGCGCTGGTGGCCGACGGCCGGGGCGCGCTCGTCAACATCGCCAGTTCGGCCGCCTACCAGCCGACCCCGTCGATGGCGGTGTACGGCGCGACCAAGGCCTTCGTCCTGAACTTCACCGAGGCCGTCGCGTACGAGACACGGGCTTCCTCCCTGCGGGTGCTCGCCGTCTCGCCGGGTCCGGTGCGCACCGAGTTCTTCGACGTCGTCGGGACCCCGGACGCCGCCGTCGGCCGGATGGCCACCCCCGCCGAGGTGGTCACCGCGACGCGCCGCGCGCTGGAGCGGGCCACGACCCCGCCCAGCATCGTCGTCGGTCTCGGCAACCGGCTCTCCGCCACGGCGTCCACGCTGGCGCCCCGCCGCCTGGCCCTGACCGTGGCGGGACACGCCCTGAAGGCCTGAACCCGGGCCCCACACCCTCGCGCGACTGACCCGCGTGCGGGACTAGCGTGACGGACTCGCGTTGAGCTCCGCGACGACCGAGGCCGGCGTGTGGCCGCTGCCGTCCGACAGGCGGTGGAAGTCGACGGAGACGAAGTTCGGCCCGCGGCCCCCGGCGGCGGGGCGGCACCGTTCGGCGATGCGGTCGCGCAGCTTGGCGCCGTTGTCCAGGGCCGCCGTGAGGACGGTGGGCACGTTGCGGTGGTGGCTCATCGTGAACAGCCGCCGGAATCCCGGCTCCTGCCGGTCCAGCGGTACGTCGGACCAGCGGCTGACGCACGCGAGGTCGTTGCCCAGGTCCCCCAGGCTCCAGTAGTTGCTCACCGTCCAGGACCTGTCGTACATGACGCCCAGGTGCTCGCGGTCGGACCGGTCCGAGAAGATCAGCAGGCGCTTCCCCGCGGTGACGAGGTCGGCCACCTTCGGCCAGCCGTGCTGCCGCACGCCCCACTCCTCGGGCCGGAACAGCAGCCCGGACAGTCCGCCGACCCTGTCGAGGGACTGCCGCAGCTGGTCGGCGCTGACGTAGTCCTCGAGGAAGACGGTCACCACCTCCTGGGGGTGGGCGGCGAGGAAGTCCACCACGGTCCGCAGGGTGCCGTGGAAGGACTGCCGCGGCAGGGCGTACGTGGCACCGGCGAAGGCCTTGCAGTCGCCGTGGCACAGGTACACGTCACTGGGGTAGCAGTCGCTGCCGAAGCTGATGACGCACAGCCAGGTGCTGCGCTCGTACCAGTGCGTGTCCAGGCTCAGGCCGCGGACGCCGTTGTCGAGCTGGGCCCGTACCGACTCGGCCTGGTTCACCGAACTCCAGCGGGAGTCCTCGTAGTTGGTGAAGGCGTTGTGCGTGGTGAGGAAGGCGACCTCGTCCAGGCGGCGGTCGCCCCAGCGGGCGGTGGCCGAGTCCGAGGCGACGGCGGGGCCGACGGGGGCGGTGGCCGAGCGGGTGCCGGGCGGGGGCGCGGCGCTCGCCGCGGACACCGCGCCCAGGAGCGCCAGCAGGAGCAGGGACACGACGGCGTACCGCCCGCCCCGGCGGTGTCCGCGCACTCTCGACTTCGCCATGCCCACGTCAATCATGGAGGAGAGGCTACCGCCCGGAACCAGGTCCGTCCCGGCGAATGACGAAGACCCCGGCCCCCACAGGGGGCCGGGGTCTTCCGTGGAGCGCTGGGCAGGCCTTGCACCTGCATCTCCCCACAGGAAGTGGGGTGCCTTTCCTTGGACCACCAACGCCAGGCCCACCACCGCGGACCGCGGCGCGAGCTCAAGATCTACTGTAGCCCATCCGGGCCACTGCCCGCACCCACCTCCCTGCCCCGCGCCCGCCGTTCAGCGCATGCCCGGCAGACGCAGGCTGAGCAGCGCCGTCAGGGCGATCAGCACGAGCTGCACCAGCAGGGTGGCGCACACCGCCGTGCGCATGCCCGCCGCCGGGACCAGGGCGAGGAAGAGGCTGCCGAGCGTGGCGACCCCGAGCGCCAGCGAGGACTGCTGGGCGGTGATCATGACGCCGCCGCCCACGCCCGCGCGGTCGGCGGGTACGTCGGACAGGATCAGGCGCATCAGCACCGGCAGCTGCAGACCCTGCCCCAGCCCCGCGAGGGCCACGCCCGGGGCGAGTTCGGCGAGGCCGAGGTCCGGCCAGCCGTACCGGAGGGTGACCAGCAGGATCCCGATGCCGGCCGCCTGGAGCACGCCGCCGGCGGTGACGACCCGGCTGCCGTGGCGGCCGACCAGGCGCGGCCCCGCCAGGGAGGCCGCGAAGAAGGCCAGGGCCATCGGCACCAGCGCCAGCCCGGCCGTCACCGGGCCCATGCGCAGGCCCTGCTGGAGCACCACGGCGAGGACGAACATGAAGCCGCTGAACCCGACCGAGAACGGCACCAGCAGCACCAGACCGCGCCGCATCGACTCCAGCCGCAGCAGGCTCGGCGGCACCAGCGGGGTGCGGCCCCGGCGGTCGGCCCGGCGCTCGGTGACGTAGAACGCCACGGCGGCGACGGGGAACACCCCGAGGCTGACCCAGGTCCACAGGGGCCAGCCGGCGGCCCGGCCCTCGGTCAGCGGCAGCAGCAGTGAGACCAGCGACAGCGCGAGCAGGAGGGTCCCCGGCACGTCCACGGCGGCGGCCCGGCCGGCCCGGGTCTCCGGGACGGAGCGTACGGCGAGGACCAGGCCCAGGAGCACGACGGGGACGTTGACCAGGAACACCGCGCGCCAGCCGGTCCCGCCGAGGTCCGCGGCGACCAGGACCCCGCCGAGGATCTGCCCGGCGACCATGGACAGCCCGGCGGTGGCCCCGTACAGGCTCATGGCCCGGGCCCGGCGCGGGCCCTCGGTGGTGGCCTGGATGGTGGCGAGCACCTGCGGCAGCATCAGGGCGGAGGCCGCGCCCTGGGCGACGCGGGCGGCGACCAGGGTCCAGGCGTCCGGGGCCAGTCCGCAGGCCAGGGAGGTGACGCCGAACGCGGCCATGCCGACGAGGAAGAGCCGGCGGCGGCCGAGGCTGTCTCCGACGCGGCCGCCGAGGACGAGCAGGACGGCGTACGCGACGCCGTACCCGCCGACGACGAGTTCCAGCAGCGCGGGCCCGGCGGCGAGGTCGTGCTCGATGGCCGACAGCGCGACGTTGACGATGAAGAAGTCGATCAGGGGCAGCGCCGCCCCGAGGAGCACGGTGAACAGGCCCGTGCCGCCCAGGTGCGCGACGGTGGTCCCGGCCGCCGGGGCGGGGCCCGGGGGCGCCGGGGGTACGGGGGTGGTGCGTACGGTGGTCTCAGTCACGCTCCGAGACTCCTCCCACCGCCAGACGGGTACCAGAGTGTGCTTATCCGGGTACCAGCACTACCTGGCAACAGGATGGGCGGTCGGGCAGGCTGGACGTATGACGACCGTGGCCCCTGGAAGCGATGTCCGCCGGCACGAGCTGGCCGAGTTCCTGCGCAGCCGCCGCGAACGGATCGCGCCCGAGCAGGTCGGCCTCGTGCGGGGGCCGCGCCGGCGGACGCCGGGGCTGCGCCGCGAGGAGGTGGCGCACCTGTCGTCGGTGGGCGTGACCTGGTACACGTGGCTGGAGCAGGCGCGCGAGATCACGGTGTCGGCGCAGGTGCTGGACGCGGTCGCGCGGGCGCTGCTGCTCGACGCGAGCGAACGCGCGCACCTGTTCGCGCTGGCCGGTAGCGCGGACCCGACGCCCCACACGCCCTGCCCCAGCGTGACGCCGGCCCTGCGCGCCATGCTCGACCAGCTGGGCCCCGTCCCGGCGTGCGTCCAGAACAGCCGCTACGACATCCTCGCCCACAACGCCACGTACGGCCGACTCCTCGGTGATCTGGCGGGCAAGCGGCCGGAGGACCTCAATTGCATGTGGCTGGCCTTCACGGATCCCGAGTGGCGGGCGGCGGTGGTGGACCTGCCGGCCACGCACCGCACCATGGCGGCCAAGTTCCGGGCGGCGATGGCCGAGCACCTGGCGGAACCGGCGTGGAAGACGCTGCTGGCCCGGCTGGAGGGGGCGTCGGCGGAGTTCCGGGAGGTGTGGGCGCGCCACGAGGTGGTGGGGCAGGGGGCGAAGGCGAAGTACATCCGCAACGCGCACGTGGGCCTGCTGTACCTGGAGCACACCAACCTGTGGCTGGGGCCGGCTTCCGGCCCGCGACTGGTGGCGTACGTGCCGCTGGACGAGCAGACCCGGGAGCGGCTGGAGCGCCTGGAGAAGCTGGCGGCCACGACGGCCGCACCCCTCATCCCCCGGTCATAAATCCCGTTGATGGGGTCATAAAGAGGGGCCGGGTGCTCAGTTAGGATACCCTTAGTTTACAGTTCCCCTTGATCGCGTTTTTGGACGTTCGAAGGGAACTTGTCATGCCTCGCCCCCTGCGCGTAGCAATTGTCGGTGCCGGTCCCGCGGGGATCTACGCCGCCGACGCGCTGCTGAAGTCCGAGGCGGCCGCCGAACCCGGCGTGTCCATCGACATCTTCGAGCGCATGCCCGCGCCGTTCGGCCTGATCCGCTACGGCGTCGCCCCCGACCACCCGCGTATCAAGGGCATCATCACGGCCCTGCACCAGGTGCTCGACAAGCCGCAGGTCCGCCTCTTCGGGAACGTCGACTACCCGACGGACATCTCGCTCGACGACCTGCACTCCTTCTACGACGCCGTGGTCTTCTCGACCGGCGCCACCGCCGACCGCGCGCTGGACATCCCGGGTGTCGAGCTCGACGGCTCCTACGGCGCCGCCGACTTCGTCTCCTGGTACGACGGCCACCCGGACGTGCCGCGCACCTGGCCGCTGGAGGCGGAGAAGGTCGCCGTCCTCGGCGTCGGCAACGTCGCCCTCGACGTCGCCCGCATCCTCGCCAAGACCGCCGACGAGCTGCTGCCCACCGAGATCCCGCCGAACGTGTACGACGGCCTCAAGGCCAACAAGGCGCTGGAGGTGCACGTCTTCGGCCGCCGCGGCCCGGCGCAGGCCAAGTTCAGCCCGATGGAGCTGCGCGAGCTCGACCACTCGCCCAGCATCGAGGTCATCGTCAACCCCGAGGACATCGAGTACGACGAGGGCTCGATCGCCGAGCGCCGCAAGAACAAGCAGACCGACATGGTCGCCAAGACCCTGGAGAACTGGGCGATCCGCGACATCGGCGACCGCCCGCACAAGCTGTTCCTGCACTTCTTCGAGTCGCCGGCCGAGGTCCTCGGCGAGGACGGCAAGGTCGTCGGCCTGCGCACCGAGCGGACCGAGCTCGACGGCACCGGCAACGTCAAGGGCACCGGCCGGTTCACGACGTGGGACGTCCAGTCGGTCTACCGCGCGGTGGGCTACCTCTCGGACGAACTCCCCAAGCTGCCCTGGGACGTCGAGTCGGGCACGGTCCCGGACGAGGGCGGCCGCGTGATCGAGGGCGGGCAGCACATGGCGTCGACGTACGTCACGGGCTGGATCCGGCGCGGTCCGATCGGTCTGATCGGGCACACCAAGGGCGACGCGAACGAGACGGTGGCGAACCTGCTGGCCGACCACGCGGAGGGCCGTCTGCTGACGCCGGCCACGCCCGCGCCGGACGCCGTCGACGCCTTCCTGGCCGACCGGGGCGTGCGCTACACCACGTGGGAGGGCTGGTACCGGCTGGACGCGGCCGAGAAGGCCCTGGGCGAGCCGCAGGGCCGCGAGCGCGTGAAGATCGTCGAGCGCGAGGGCATGCTCGACGCCAGCGGAGCCTGACCCGGACCCCGGCCCCCGTCTCGGTCCCGGACCGGGTCACGGTCACGGACCCGGTCCCGGTCACGGCTCGCAGGGGACCCGGCGCCGCCGCCGGGTCCGTCCCGCCGGTCCTCAGGCCGTGGCGCGGCGGCGGGCCAGTTCCGGGTAGGTGACGACCAGGCCGTCCTCGTCGAACTCGACGTCGGCGGTGAAGTCCCCGGAGGCGTACCGGATCCGGGCGCCCGCGCTGCCGGTGCGGCCGAGGTGCGTGTACGTCTGCCGGGAGGCCGTGACGGTCAGGTCGGGCACGGACACCCAGGCCATCAGGAACACCTGCTCGCCCGGGTCCCGGTGCAGGGCGTGCCGCAGGACGGGCATGGTGTTGGTGAGCGGGCACAGGCCCAGGTCACAGTCCAGCGCCCCGTCCAGGTCCGGCCGCGGGTGGCCGTCGACGCTCCACCGGCCGGCCGCCGAGCGCCGCAGGTCCAGCTCCCGGACCCGGAGGGCGTCCTCGACGCGCACGGTCAGGTGCCGGGTGACGAAGTCCTCGCCGGCCTCCAGCGCGTAACTGAGCCAGTACGGCTCCGGCTCCGTGCCCACGGCCCTGCCGCGGGCACGGAGCCCGGCCGGCCCCGGCGGGCCCCCGTCGATCTCCACCCAGGCGGTCTCCAGCCCGCCGCTCGCCATCACTTCCCAGGTCAGCACGTGGTGTTCGGTCACCCGGCCAACGTACTGGCGACCGCGACCGCGGCCGCCGCCCGGCACGCCCGCCCGGCGGGTCAGTCGTCGATGCGGTCCAGCACCTTGCCCAGGTCGACGAACTTGAAGCCGGTCGCGGTGCGCGCCCCGTCGTGCGGGGCGTCGTGGCCGTCCTGGACGACGAGCAGGCCGCGCGGATACAGCGGGCCGAGCGGCTGGTTGAGGGCGGCCGCGCCGTCGCACTCCTCGGAGCCGTCGAGCTCACGGGTGCGGGCGGTGATCCGCAGACCCGCCTCGTACTCGTTGTCCTCGTCGACCTCGCGGTCGTAGAAGGCGAAGGTGTCGTCGCCCTGGCTGGAGACCATGAGGTAGCCGTCGCCGTCGGGCTCGTCGATCAGGGTGAGCCCTTCGACGTCGGCGGACAGCCGGCGGCCGCCGTGACCGGGGTCGGCGCCGGGGACGCACTCCTCGCTCTCCTCGTCGTACGTGGCCGGTACGCCGTACTCGCGGACCGTGTCGACGAGTTCGGGACGGGAGGTGAGGTCGGCACGGACGCGCCAGATGCCGACGTCCTCCTGGCCTGCGTAGAGCATGCCGTTGGCCGGGTCGACGACCATCCCCTCGACCTGGGGGCGCTCGCCGGGCTCCGCGCACGGCGTCCAGGTGCCGCCGTCCGGCATCCGGAAGGAGCCCGGCAGGTCCAGGGTGCGGACCGTGCGGTAGCCGACGGTGCCGCCGGGCGCGGCGAGGAGTTCGAGGAGCGCAACCGTCGTCTCGTGGCGGCGGCTGACCAGCGCGTACGACCGGCCCGTGGCGGGATCGGTCCAGGTGGCCAGGCCGTACGCCGTGCGCTGTTCGTTGATCTCCGTCTGGCCGGCGGAGAAGACCGGGCGGGCGGCGGGGTCGGTGATGTCGGTGAGGGGGCTGTGCGGCCGGCCGGGGTCGATCCGGTAGAAGCGCAGGCGGTCGTTGCCGCGGTCGGTGACCACCGCGATGTCGGCGCGCCCGGCGGTCAGGCGCGAACCCTGCACCAGGTCGACGTTGTTGAACCGGCCCGGCGCGTCGTCGGCGCCGGGGCCCGCCGGTGCGGGCAGGGCCTGGACCTCGCGCGCGTCGAGCCCGTACACGCGCAGGCCGCCCTCCTTGGCGGTGGCGATGACCAGGCTGCGGGCGGGGTCGAGGCGGTTGCGCCAGATCGCGGGGTCGTCCGCGTCGGCGTTGCCGCCGGCCTCGTCGTCGAAGAGCGGCGCGGTCTCGGCCGTGGGGGTCACGGCGGGCAGCGCGGCGGAGGGCCGGGCGGTCCCGGGGGCGGGGGCGGGGGCGGGGTGCGCGGCCGCCGGAGCGGTGAGGGCGGTGGCGAGGACGACCGCGGCGGCACCCAGGGGAAGGGCGGCCGGCCTGGTGCGACGGTGCAGGGTCACGGAGGACTCCCATCGTCAGGGGCATGAGGGACGGTTGCTTGACCGATCGCCGCAGAGCGTCGAACTCTGGTGTGTCCAAAGGAAGTTGAGAGGACGAACCTGGGACGTGCGCGCGGTGAACTCGGTCGGGGGCGGGGCGCGGGCGCGGGCACCGCGCCACGTGACCGCCCCCGACGGCCCGCCGGGCGGCCGCCCCCGGTGACCCGTCAGGCGGCCGTCAGGCTCCGCAGAGGGGCCGGGTCGTCACGTACCCGCCGCCGTTCTCGTCGTCGGTGCCCAGGAGGGCGTCGCCGGATCCGGGCAGGCATTCCACGCCCTCGACCTTGTACCGGGGGAAGGTCTCCAGCACCGTGGGGGACGCCTCGAGCGCGATCCGGGGCCGGCCCGCCGCCGACACGGTCACCCGGCCCGCGTCGCTGACCGCGGAGTCGAACGGTCCGTCGTCACCGGCGTCCGCCGCCGAGCTCACCAGGATCCGGCCCGATCCGGTCACCGAGATGTCGGAGATGTGGCGCGTGCCGTCCTCGGCCGGGTACGCCGCCCGGTACGCCCGGCGCGTCACGTCACCGAAGAGCGGCTGCCCCCACGAGGCGAACGTCACGGGCGCGGCGTACAGCGTCGCGGGACGGCCCGCGCCGGCGCCGCGGTCCGCCCACAGGGCGACGAGCCGGCCGTTCCGGGCGACGAGCGCGAAGCTCTCGAAGTCGTCGCCCGTGCCGATCGCGGGCAGGGGCGTGTGGTCGACCACGGTCGCCGTGGAGCCGGTGACCTTCATGCGGTACACGATGCCGCGGCCGGTGAGCGCCAGGTACTCCCCCGGCATCCCCGGGATGGCTTCGATGGCCTCCAGGTCGACGGGTTCGGGTCCGTCCCAGGTGATCGGCGAGACGCCGTCGGAGCCGTCCCCGTGCGTGAGCCGCGAGAGCCGCTGCTGCCCGGACCGCTTGTTGTCGTGCACGACCAGCACGCGCACGCCGGCGCCGTCACCGGTACGGCCTTCGAAGGCGACGCCGCTGACGCCGCCACGGGCGTCGGCGCCCACCCTGTGCCACTCGCCGACGGCGCCGGCCAGGGTCGTACCGAGCGCCGTCAGCAGCGCGGTGGTCGCGGTGAGCCAGGCCATGCGCTGCACCATCGTGGAGTTCACTGGGGTCGCTCCCCTTCCCTCGTCCGGCAGACGCGTGGTCACGCGCCGGGCGCCAGGGTATTGATCATGGCGAGCCCTGCCCAGCGGGGTGTGCTCCGTCCGGGGGAGCGCACGGAGGGACGGCGGGCGCGGGCCGGGAAACGGCCCGCCCGCATCCGTGCCCCCGCGGCCGGCCGGCCAGGCGCACGGCCAGCACCCCGCCCGACAGGGCCAGTTGCCGGGCGGCACCCCCGGCTCCGGGGGTCGCCGTCAGCTCGTCCGGGCCGGTGGGCCCGGCCACGCACGCGCCCAGAGCCCAGACCGCCGGGGCCGCCCGCCCGCCGGACGCGCCATCGGCGTCGCTGTTACGGAGTCCGGAACCCGTTCGGCGCAAGAACGGGCGGCAGCACTGGAACCCGGGATCCGCATGCCGGGGCCGCGAGCGGCGCCCGCGCGTCAACCCGCCTTTGACGTATGCCCCTTACAAGCGACAGTTACGGACATATCCGCATTGTGCAACACGGGTCGATTTCGTGGCTTTTCGGGGTGGTCGGGGTCCAGAGTGTGGGTCCTCGGCACGACGCCGGGAACCGCACGACCCCGCCCGGTTCGTACGAGCCGGGCAGGGCTGACCATTGAAGGGGTCCTCTTCATGTCTGCTTCTCTCGCGACCCGCCGCGTACTCGCCACGGTCCTGGCCGCCGGCGCCCTGATCGGCGCGGCCGCCCTGCCCGCCGTCGCGGACGACGACCACCGGCACGACCGGTACGACCGCCGCGGCCGCTCGTCGGTCGTCATCGGGGAGGTCCAGCACGAGAGCCGTGGCCGCGACCGCGACCGCGACCGCGGCCACAGCCACGACAACCGCGCCCTGAACAGGGAGTGGGTCGAGGTGAAGAACACGGGCCGGCGCGCCGTGGAACTGCGCGGCTTCACGCTGACCGACCGGGAGGGCAACCGCTACCGCTTCAAGGGCTTCCGGCTGGAGGGCCGCTCCAGCGTCAAGGTCCACACCGGTGAGGGCCGCGACAGCTACCGCGACGTCTACCAGGACCGCCGTCACCAGGTGTGGAACGAGCGTGACACCGCCACGCTGCGCGACCACCGCGGGAACGTCGTCGACAGCAAGTCCTGGGGCCGCCGCGGCCACGGCGACCACCGCGACCACCGCGACCACGGCTGATCCGGAGGGGCAGCCACCCCCGTCGGGGACACGGGGACGGTGAGCTGCCGGCCACCGGGGGCGGCGTACCACGGCGAACCGGCCGCGGTACGCCGCCCCCGGGCCGCCCCGGCGGGTCCGGCGGCCGGTGGTGTAGGAAGGTTGTCGTGAAGGAACAGACACAGTCCTCGACGGTCCGGGTGTTCATAGCGCTCGCCCCGCCCGACGACGCGAAGGACGAGCTGGCGCGGGAGCTCGGGCCCGCGTACGCGGCGTACCCGCGCATGCGGTGGAACCGCATCGAGGACTGGCACATCACCCTGGCGTTCCTCGGCGAGCTGCCGGTACGGGCCGTTCCGCCGCTGCGGCGGCCCCTGGCGGACCTCGCGGCCGCCCGCCGGCCCCTGCGGCTGGCGCTGCACGGCGGCGGGCACTTCGACCAGCGGGTGCTGTGGAGCGGCGTCGAGGGGGATCTCGAGGGGCTGCACCTGCTCACCGCCGAGGTCCGCGGCCTGGTCAAGGAGTGCGGCGTCGACTTCGTGGACCGGCCACTGCGTCCGCATCTGACGCTGGCCCGGTCCCGCCGCGGGGACCATGCCAGCGTCCCGGAGGCCGCCACCGGCCTCGCCTCCTTCACAGGCGGCACCTGGCCGGCCGCACGTCTGCACCTGGTCGGCAGCAACATCGGCCGCGGCCCGGGACCGATCCACTACCGCGACATCGAGGCCTGGGACTTCACCGGCGGTCACTGAGCCCGGTGTCCGGTCCGCCACGCTCGGTGGCGTCGCCGGTCGCCAGGGGCGACGGCGTGCTTCGATGGGGCCGTGGAAGCACTCGCGCGCCCGCTCCTGATCCGCGGCTTTGGCCGGCCCAGCGGTCTGCTCGGCCGGCTGGGGGGCCGGCTGATGGCCCTCGGCAACGCCGCCACCGAACGTCACGCCGTCGCCCTCGCGGCGCCCGCCGAGCGGGACGTCGTCCTGGTCGTCGGCCCCGGCCCCGGCGTCGGCCTCGAAGCCGCCGCCGAGCGCTCGGCCCACGTCATCGGGGTCGACCCCTCCGACGTCATGCTCGCCATGGCCCGCCGCCGCTGCGCGGAACAGATCCGGCGGGGCCGCGTCCGCCTCGCCCCGGGAACCGCCGCCTGCACGGGCGCGCCCGACGCCTCGGCGGACGTCGTGATCTCCGTCAACACCCTCCAGCTCTGGCCCGACGTCCCGGCCGCCCTCCGCGAACTCCACCGCGTCCTGCGCCCCGGCGGCCGCATGGTCCTCAGCGCCCACGAGACATGGCTCCCCCTGGCCCTTCCCGCGCTCGCGGACACCGTACGCGCGGCCGGCTTCAGCGCGGTGCGCACCTGGACCTGGGAGCCCCCGACCCGGATGGCCCCGACGGCGGCGCTGCTGAGCGCGGTGCGCCCCTGAGTCCCTGAGTCCCCGAGCCCCTCGCACGGCGGGCTTCGGCCGTATCCGTGCGTTTGAGCCAACTCCACTGGCTGTGACCCGAGTTGAACTGCCACTGACCTATCTTCTGGGAGGCATGCCTGCTTCGTCCCAGGAGGTCTGATTGCAGTCCAGGCGCATTCCCGCGCTGCCTCGCGCGATACGCCGTTCCTACGTCCTCATCGTCTTCGCCCTCGGATCCCTGCTCGTCGGGGTGACTCCCCTGCTCGGGGTCGCGAGTCCCGCCCCGGCACCCCGTCCCGCTCCCGTGCCCTTCGAGCAGCAGCCGGCACAGGCGTCCCCGCACCACGGGATCGCGCCGGCGAACGCCCTGGAGCCCACGGCTCCCGTCCTCGACCGCACCGGCTGGACGGCGGCGGCCAGCGACGAGGAGACCGCCGGTGAGAACGGCCGCGCCGGCCGCGTCCTCGACGGCGACAACACGACCATCTGGCACAGCAAATGGTCCGCACCCGTCGCCCCGCTGCCGCACAGCATCACCATCGACATGCACCGCACGGCCGTCGTCTCCGCGCTGGTCTACCAGCCCCGCACCAACGGGCCCAACGGGCGCCCGGGCGAGTACAGCCTCAGCGTGAGTGCGGACGGCGCCACCTGGGGCAGCCCCGTGGCCACCGGCACGCTCGCGGACGACGCGAGTGCCAAGACGCTCGGGTTCGCCCCGCAGGGGGCCCGGTTCGTACGGCTGACGGCGCTGACCGAGGCGGGCGGGCGCGGGCCCTGGACCTCCGCGGCCGAGATCAACCTGCTGGGCGACCCGGGCACCCCGGCGGCCACGGTCGACCTGTCGCGCACCGGCTGGACGGCGACGGCCAGCGACGAGGAGACCGCCGGTGAGAACGGCCGCGCCGGCCGCGTCCTCGACGGCGACAACACGACCATCTGGCACAGCAAATGGTCCGCACCCGTCGCCCCGCTGCCGCACAGCATCACCATCGACATGCACCGCACGGCCGTCGTCTCCGCGCTGGTCTACCAGCCCCGCGCCGACGGGGCCAACGGGCGGGCCGGTGCGTACACGGTGACCACGAGCGCCGACGGTGTCGCCTTCGGCGCGCCGGTGGCCGCGGGCACCTGGCGGGACGACGACACCGTCAAGACCGCCACCTTCACGCGCGCCGAGAGCACCCGCTTCGTCCGGCTGACCGTGACCACCGAAGCCGGTGGCCGGGGTCCGTGGACCTCGGCGGGCGAGATCCGCCTCAGCGGACCGGCGAACCCCGCCGCGCACGGCTCGTGGGGCCGGATCACCGGCTTCCCGCTGGTGCCGGTGGCCACCGCCGTGCTGCCGGGCGACAAGCTGCTGGCGTGGTCGGCGTACGCACTCGACCGCTTCGGCGGCAGCAACGGCTACACCCAGACCGCGATCCTGGACCTCAAGACCGGCAAGGTGACGCAGCGCCGGATCGACAACACCGGGCACGACATGTTCTGTCCCGGGATAGTGATGCTCGCCGACGGCCGGGTGCTGGTCACCGGTGGCAGCAACGCGGAGAAGGCCAGTGTCTACGACCCGGCCACCGACACCTGGTCCGCGACCACCAGCATGAACATCGCCCGCGGCTACCAGGCCATGACGCTGCTCTCCACGGGTGAGGCGTTCGTGCTGGGCGGGTCCTGGAGCGGCACGGCGGGCACCGACAAGGCGGGCGAGGTCTGGTCCCCCGACACCCGCACCTGGCGCACCCTCCCGGGCGTACCGGCCGCGCCGGCGCTGACGGCCGACCCGGCCGGCCCCTACCGGGCCGACAACCACATGTGGCTGCACGCCACGTCGGGCGGCAAGGTGCTCCAGCTCGGCCCGAGCAAGCAGATGAACTGGATCTCCACCCAGGGCGGCGGCGGCATCACCGCCGCCGGGCCCCGGGCCGACAGCCCGGACGCCATGACCGGCAACGCCGTCGCCTACGACATCGGCAAGCTGCTCACGCTGGGCGGATCGCCCGCCTACGAGAAGTCGCCGGCCACCCGGCGCGCGTACACCGTGGGCATCGACGGCAGCGAGGTACGGGCCGCGCGTACGGGCGACATGGGGCACGCCCGCGCCTTCAGCAACAGCGTCGTCCTGCCGGACGGCAAGGTGGCCGTCTTCGGCGGTCAGGCCTACCCGGTGCCCTTCAGCGACGCGACGTCCGTGCTGACCCCCGAGCTGTGGGACCCGGCGACCGGCACCTTCACCCCGCTCGCCACCATGGCGATACCGCGCAACTACCACAGCGTGGCGAACCTGCTGCCGGACGGGCGGATCTTCTCCGGTGGCGGGGGCCTGTGCGGCGAGTGCGCGACCAATCACGCCGACGGGGCGGTGTTCACGCCGCCCTACCTGCTCAACGCGGACGGCTCCGAGAAGGCGCGGCCCGTGATCACCGGGGGTGTGCCCTCCCGGGCGGACGCCGGGACGACGCTGACCGTGACCACGCAGGGACAGGTGGCGTCGTTCGTCCTGATGCGGGCCGCGGCCGCGACCCACTCCACCGACAACGACCAGCGGCGCGTGCCGCTGGCGGCCACGGGCGCGGGGACCGGCTCGTACGCGGTGGAACTGCCCGCCGACAAGGGGGTGGTCCTGCCGGGCACCTACATGCTCTTCGCCCTCGACGCACAGGGGGTGCCGAGCACGGCCCGGTTCCTGACCGTGTCCTAGACAGGCGCGGTGTCCGGCCCGGCTCCGGGGAGCGCGGGCCGGCACCGCCGCCGGGGGCGCGCCGTCACGGCGCCAGCACCGTCAGCCGCAGCAGCGCCGCGACGGCGGGCAGCGCCGGGACCGCGTACCACCAGCGGGGCAGCCACTCGCCCTTGACGGCGACCGCCGCCAGCAGGCCGGTGACGCCCGAGAGGACGAGCCCGAACACGGCGGCGTTGCGGGCGGAGGCGGCCTCCTCCGGTCCCCAGTCGCCGTTCGAGGGAAGGGACGTGTAGGCGAACCACACCCCGTACGCCGCGAGCAGGCTTCCGGCGGCCACCAGCACCGCGCAGACCACCGTGCCCAGCCATCCGGCCCGCTTGCCGTCGCCGCTCATCCGAGGGCCTCCTTCGCCTGGTCGACGTGGTCGTCGAACTGCCTGCCGTACCGCTCGGCGTTGGGGTCCTTGTAGTACGGGCCTCCGTTGTAGCGGGCGGCCAGTTCCTGCATCTGCGCGCGGGTCATCTGCTCGGGCGGTACGTCGGCGAAGCCGCTCTCGGCCTTGAGCTGCGCCAGGTACTCGGAGGCGATGAAGATGTTCTTCGCCGGGTCGCGCACCGCGTCGACCACGACGTCGCGCTGCGCGTCGGTCAGGTGGTGCGGGTCGTATCCGAGGACCTCGGCCGCCCGGCGGACCTGGATCGCCATCGGGCCCATCGAGGTCAGGTCGGCGGCCTGCCCGCCGGAGAACGCGTTGCGGGTCCCCTGTGCGATGTCGTCCTGCCAGGTCGGGTCGCCCTCGACCTCCTTCCAGGCGATGCCCGCCACCATCTCCGGCGGCAGCCCGGAGTCGTGGGCGGCGGCCCGGATCAGCTCCCGGTGCGCGGTGATGTACTCGCGGCGGCCCTCGTCGGAGTTGGACCAGAAGGGCAGGTAGTGGCCCGGTGCGTCGGGCAGGCCCGCCACGCGGGTCGAGATCCGGCTGAGGGCCTCGGTGACCACCACGTTCCCGCCGACCGTGGAGATCTCGTCGGTCTTCACGCCCGTGCCCGGCAGCTGGAGCAGGGGGCCGGAGCCCGCCTCGCGCACTTCCCGCTGGAGCGGCCCCAGCCCCCTGAGCAGGGCGGCCGGGTCGCCGGCCGGGCCCTGGTACTCGGGGATGGTCCGGCGCGCCGCGCGGATCGCGGCGACACAGGTGTGCCGGGCCTCGGACTCCACGCGCCGGGCGTCGTCGTAGTGGCCGGCGGCCTGGCCGTGGAGCCGGTCGGCGTCCTCACGGATGGCGTCGACGTCCACGGTGACCTCGGCCAGGAAGTCCAGGACGCCCGTGGTGCCCCGCAGGTCCTCCCACTGGCGCATGGGGGTGGCGGCGCGGGCGGTGGGGGTGATGGCCGTCGCCTCGCGGGAGATGACCCGGGCGAGCTCGACCTCGCTGCTCACACCGTTGCGGTAGTGGCCCTTGGCGGTGGTGACGGCGTCGGCGTAGGCGGCCAGGGCGGTGCCGACCGAGCGGAAGGCCGCGGACAGCGTGTCCGCCAGCGCCTTGGTTTCCTTGAGCCGGCCCACGTACAGGTCGCGGGCCTCGCTGCGCCAGTCGATCCGGGCCGCCTTGAGGAAGGAGTCGTCGGTGGACTCCATCAGCCGGTGCAGGCGCGCGTACTCCTGGGCGCCCCGGTCGATGAGGGCGGGGCTGGCGTCCTCCAGGAAGCGGACGTCGGTGCGGTAGGTGGTCATCTCAGGCCACCACGTCCTGGGGCTTGCGGTAGACGCCGCACTCGACGAGGGCGCTCAGCTGTGCCCGGGCCGCTTCGTCGATCTCGGTGTACGCGTTGCCGGACGACTCCAGCTTGGTCGACAGGCCGGCCAGGAGCGCCACCGTGTCGTTGTACTGGTCCTTCGCGAACGTGGCGAAGTCGAGGACGGCGGCCGCCACGTCGGCGTGGGCGCGCGGCGAGCGGGGCGCGGTGGCGTTGTCGCCGTCCATGCGGCCGGCGTAGAGCAGTCCCGCGATCTCCATCAGCAGGTGCGCGTTGCCGTTGATGGAGGCGGTGTTCGCCTGGAAGCCGTCGCCGCTCGGGGCCGACCCGGTGGCACCGGAACCCGCGCCCGCCTGGTTGAGGCGGGTGCTCGCCTGCGCCGACCGGTCCGAGGCGCCCGCCTTGGCCCGCCCCCACTCCTCCTCGAACGACACTGCGCCCACCCCCTCCTTCGAGCTCCTTCGAGCAATCGGAAGATCATATTCCCACAGCGGGCGGACTCCCCCGCACCTCACGGCAGTTCGGGCGGTTTCGGGGCGACCCGGGACGGATCGGGGCGGTGCGCGCGGCCGCCCGAGCGGCGGTATCCGGTCAAGCTGGATGGCCGTTCGATGAACGCCGCTTCGCCGGCCGCTGGTCAGCGGGTTCAAGGCGGCACGTCGCGACGGCGATCACTCCCTGTTCTCCTGTGGATACCGTGCGGTACGTCCCGCGTGAGCTGCTCGAACGACCATCCGGCGCCCGCTATCCGAACGAGGTGTCCGTAAATCGGTCATCGATATGCGAGGCACCTTCGCATCGGACAGACTCAACGAGGTCAAACCGCAGGAACGCAAAACATTTACGCGTTCAACCTTTGAATCGAAAGCGAGTCCCGTCGTGCGTCACCGTTTCGCCGCTGTCTCCGCCGCCGCCCTCCTCTGTCTGGCCGGCGCGACCGGTATCGCGGAAGCCAAGCCCGCCAGCCTGTACGCCCCGTCCGCCATGGTCTTCGCCGTCGCCAAGGGCGACGGCGACACGGCGACCGTCCTGCGGGCCTCCACCCTCAGCTGCGCGCCGTCCGCCCAGGGCACCCACCCCAACCCCAAGGCCGCCTGCGCCGCCCTGAACGCCACCGACGGGGCGTTCGACCGGCTGCTGGCCTCCCCGAACCCGGACCGGGCGTGCCCCATGCACTACGACCCGGTCACGGTGACCGCGGACGGCGTCTGGCAGGGCAGCCGCGTCTCGTGGAAGTACACCTTCGGCAACTCCTGCGCCATGAACGCCACCCTCAACGGCAACGCCGTCTTCGCGTTCTGACGAGCTGTCGGCCCGGCTTCCGCCGGCCGGGCCTCCCGCGCGCGGGACGACGCCGTCACGAACGGGCGGCGAAGGCCTTCGTGAAGGCGAGCGGCTCCTGGAGGATGGACGAGCAGGTGGCGTCGGCGCTGTTCTTCGCGCCGCCCGGGCACTGCTGGTCACGGGCCCCGGACCACATCGAGAGCCAGGCCAGGCCCTTCGTACGGGCGAAGCCGGCGAGCTGGCCGGCGTCCTCGACGGTGAAGATCTCGCTCACCACGTCATTGACCCCGATCATCGGGGTCACGGCGAGCGCCTTCCACGCCGCGGCGTCCGAGAGGCCGAGGACCCCCTTGAGCTGCGCCTGGGTGGCGGTGGCCGCCTGGATCGCGTAACCGCCCATGTCCCCGCTGTACGCCGGGCCGTAGTCCATGGCCATGATGTTGACCGCGGAGACGGCCACCCCGTTGCGCCGGGCGTCGGCCAGCAGATCGACCCCCGGCTGGGTCAGGCCCTCGGGCATGACGGGCAGGGTGAAGGAGACGTTCAGCCCGGGGTGCCGGCGCTGGAGCAGTGCGATGGCCTGCGCGCGCCGGGTGTTGGCGGCCGTGTCGGGCAGGGCCGCGCCCTCGACGTCGAAGTCGGCCTTGGTCAGCCCGTAGGCGTCCACGACCTTGCCGTAGGCCGCCGCCAGATCGGCCGCGGAGGAGCAGGCCAGGGCGAGTTCGGAGCCGGCGGCGCCGCCGAAGGACACCCGGACGTCGCCGCCCTTGGCCCGCAGGCCCGCGATCTGCGCGGCCACCTGGTCGGAGCCGAGCGGGGTGACCCCGCCCCAGCGCGGTTCACAGCCGCCTCCCGAGGTGATGAACGCCAGGTTGAACTCCTTGACCCCGGTCCGGTCGGCCGTGGCCAGCAGGTCGTAGGCCGGGTACAGCGAGGTGTCCACGTAGGGGGCGAAGGGCGCGGCCGTGGTGGTGCCGCCGCCCGGCGGGCGCGTCGGGGTCGCGGTGGCCGTCGGAGCGGTCGTGGCGGTCGGCGGCGTGGTCGGCCGCGGCGGGGCCGTGGGCGTACCCGTGGCCGTGGGCGCGGTCGCCGTGGGCTGCGCGGTGGGGCGGCCGCTGGGGACGGGCGCGGGCCCGGTGCCGGCCGAGCACTTCACCTTGTCGATGAGGCAGCCGGTGGGACTGCCCGGGGTGCCCTGCGCGGACGTCACGAAGCCGACGGTGACGGAGGCCCCGGGGGCGAGCCCGGTGTCCGCCCAGCGGGGCGGCTTCACCGTGACGTGGCTGCCGCTGACGGTGTGTTCGCCGTTCCACAGGGACGACAGGGCCGTCCCCGCGGGCAGGTCGAATTCGAGGGTCCAGTTCTTCAGCGGCTTGTCGCCGTGGTTGGTGATGACGTACTGGCCGGTGTAACCGGTGGACCAGCTGCTGGACTTGGTGAAAGCGGCGCCCACGGAGGCGGCCTGAGCCGTCCCGGTCAGGGCGATCGCGCTGCCGGCGACGGCGGTGGCGAGGGCCACGGCCCCCGCCGCCTTCGCGGGGACGCCTGCCTTGCGACGGTGTGAGTTGCGCGCCATGACTGCCTGCCTCATCGGTGCGGGGATGGGGGATCGGGCAGCACGCTAGTGATCCGGAATCGGACAAAAGGGCAGTACGGAGCCGAGGGCCAGGATCTTGAGGCGGGCTTAAGGCGGGGATGGGACACGGTTAGGGTCCGGGTCAGGGTCTGGCCCGCGCCGCGCGGCGCACCTCAGGGAATCGGGTCGGGGACGGGGTCCAGCAGGTGCCGGTCGTTGTTGCGGACGCTGTTGACCTGCGTGGACACCGCCGTGGCGGTCAGGTCCCCGCCGGCCGGGGTGTGGAGCAGGGCACGCAGGGCGTGGAGGTCGTCATGGCCGGGGTCGAGCCAGGCCCCGTAGTCGTCGGCGTCGAGGGCCAGCGGCATCCGGGGGTGGATGCGGCCGGCCGCGTCGGTGGCTTCGGTGGTGATGATCGTGGTGGTGATCAGCCAGGCGTCCGGGTCGTCGTCGTCGGCGACGGCCTTGTCGCGCCAGAACTCGTACAGGCCGGCCATGGCCATCACCGTGCCGTCGGCGGGAGCGATGAAGTACGGCTGTTTGTACGCCTTCGCCGTGCCGGTGGCGGGCACGGGCACCCATTCGTAGAAGCCGTCCGCGGGCAGCAGGCACCGGCGCTTGGCGAAAGCCCGCCGGTAGGCCGGCTTCTCGTGGACGGTCTCCACCCGGGCGTTGATCATCCGCGAGCCGACGGCCGGGTCCTTCGCCCACGACGGCACCAGCCCCCAGCGCAGCGCCCGCAGGCGGCGTGCCACCTCGCCGCTCTCCCGGTCCGGGCGTTCGAGGACGGCCCACACCGGGTCGGTGGGGGCCACGTTCCAGCTCGCGGCCAAGGTCTCCCGGGCGTCCCAGCGGGCCCGGAACAGGTCCGCGAGGTCACCGGGGGCGCGCGAGGAGGCGTAACGGCCGCACATGCCGTCCATTCTGCCCCTCGGCACGGCGGCACGTGGCCCTGCCACGCCACGGCGGGCCCGCGCGGCGGCGTCAGCCCAATGTGACGTGCTCCGCCCGGGCGTGGACGGTGATCCCGTCGGCGTCGACCGAGACGCCGTCCGGCTCCATGCCCATCGGCAACTCCGGGAGCGTGCGGTCCCGCCCCTGGAAGGCCTCGGCGATCCTGGGGTCGGACGGGTCGAGGGCGCGGCCCGCGACGGACGCGGAGACGGGGCGCACCGTGACCGTGTCACCGTCGAGGCCGACCTCGGCGAGGACCGTCACGGGGAACCCGAAGAAGCTGCGGCCGATCTTCAGCCGGCCGTCGGCGGCGGACAGCGTGGTGCCGGGACCGAGCCGCGTACCGAGGGCGGAGTAGGGCACGGTGAAGTCCCCCACCGCCGTGGCCGCGGTGTACGTGCCGCCGGACCCCTCGGAGACGTCGGTGAGGTCGAGGGAGGCGTTCACGGGCTGCCCCTGCGCCGTGGTGGCCTCGGCGCGTATCCGTACGCGGGGGTGGGTTCCCCGGGCCAGGTCGTACAGGAAGGGGAAGCCGTCGATGCCGACCTCGGGCGCGGCGGTCAGACGCGGGTGGCGCTCGGCGATGCGATCGGCCATCCGGTGCTCGCCGACCGCGGCGGCGGCGAGGTCGGCCGCCGGGAGGAGCACCGCCGACGCGCACAGGGACACCGCGGCCAGCAACCGGCGGCGGCTGGGGCGCGGGCGCCGGCCGGCGGGTCCGCCGGGTCCGCCTGCCGCGGTGGTGGCCGGCCGGGGCGTACGCAGGGGGGTGGGTGGGGTCATGACTCCCTCGGGGGCGTCGGGGCGGGGGACACGGCTGCGGAGCGGGATGCGGGGGCGGATGCGGGTGCCCGTATCCCGGCGGGGGCGGCGGCGTACGGCTCGGCGCCGCCCTCGGCCGCTCCCTCACGCCTGGTCCCGCTCTCGCCCTTGCTTTTGCTCTTGTCCTCGACCTCGACCTCTCCCTCGATGTCGACGTCGGGGAGCAGCCGGTCGAGCCAGGCCGGCAGCCACCACGTGGCCCGGCCGAGGAGGATCATCGCGGCGGGGACGAGGATGCCGCGGACGACGGTGGCGTCGAGGGCGACGGCCGTGGCCAGGCCGATGCCGAACATCTTCACGACGGGGTCGTCGGACAGCAGGTAGCTCAGGAAGACACTGACCATGATCAGCGCCGCGGAGGTGATGATCCGTCCGGTCGTGCCGAGCCCGTCGATCACGGCGGCACGGTTGTCACGGGAGCGGAGGTACGACTCCCGGACGGCCGTCAGCAGGAAGACCTCGTAGTCCATCGAGAGGCCGAACAGCACGGCGAACATCAGCAGCGGGACGTAGCCCGGGATGGCGGTCGGTCCCTCCAGGCCGATCAGTGCGGCGCCCCAGCCCCACTGGAACACCGCCGTGAGGACGCCGTACGCGGCGAGGACGGAGGCCAGGTTCATCACGGCGGCCTTGACCGCGAGGACCGGGGACCGGAAGGCGAGCAGGAGCAGCAGGCCGGCGACGGCGAGGACGAATCCGACGACGAGCGGCATCCGCCGGGCGAGGCGTTCGTTGAGGTCGGCCTGCACGGCGGGGGCGCCGCCGACGTGCGCGGTCGGCTCGGTGCCTCCGGTCGCCCCGGGGAGGGTGGTGTCGCGCAGCCGGTCGACCAGGGCGGCGGTGGCCGGGTCGGCGGGGGCGGTGGCGGGGGTGACCTGCCAGCGGACCTGGACGCCGTCGGAGCTGAGCTGCGCCGGGCTCACCGAGGCGACGCCGGAGGTCCGCGTCAGGGCGGCGGTGACGCCGGCGATCCGGGGGTCGGTGGGGCCTGCGGCCGGGTCCGGAAGGGTGCAGGTGACCTGGAGGGGGCCGTTGACGCCCGGCCCGAAGGCGTCGGCGAGCCGGTCGTACGCGGTGCGGGCCGCCGTACCGGGGGCCTTGGTGCCGGCGTCGAGCTGGCCGAAGGCCAACTGGGCGGCGGGCGCGGCGAGAACGCCGACCAGGGCCAGGCCCGCGAGGAGGTGGCGCCACGGCCGGGCGGCCACCCGCTCGGCGACGCGCGCCCAGCCATGGGGCCGCGGACCGGCGGACACGGCCTCGGCGCGGGCGACGGACGGGGCCTCGGCGGGCGCGGCGGGGGTGGCGGAGGGTGCGGCGGTCGGGGGCTTCGGGGTGAGCCGGCGGCCGAGGAGGACCAGCAGGGCCGGTACCAGCGTGAGGGCCGCCGCGACGGCGGTCAGGACGGCGATGCCCGGGGCCAGTGCCAGGGCGTACAGCAGGGGCAGTCCGCCGAGGGCGAGTCCGGCCAGTGCCGTGACGACCGCGCACCCGGCGAACGCCACGGCCTTGCCGGAGCCGGCCATGGTGCGCACGGCCGCGTCCTCGACGCCGACACCTTCGGCCCGCAGCGTCCGGAAGCGGGTGAGGCAGAAGAGGGTGTAGTCGATGCCGACGCCGAGGCCGATCATGGCCGCGATGGTGGTGCCGGACGACGGCATGTCGATGAGGTGGCCCGCCAGGCCGATCGCCGCGAGCGAGACGCCCAGGCCCAGGACGCCGACGACCAGCGGTACGCCGGCGGCCACCACGCCGGCGAAGCCAACGGCGAGGATGACGAAGGCCGCCGCGAGGCCGATGAGTTCGCTGTGGCGCGTGGCGCCCTTGCCGAGGGCCGCGGCGAGGTCGCCACCGGGGGTGACCTCGATCCCGGCCGCCTCGGCGGGGGCCGCCGCGGCCACGATCTCGCGGGTGACGTCGGCGGTGATGTCCCGTCCCGACAGGTCGAGTTCGACCGATACGTACGCGGTGTGCCCGTCCGCGGCCAGGGCCGCGCGGCCGGCGGGCTGGTACGGGGTCGTCACGGCGACCACGTGGTCCACGCCGGCGATGGCGCGCGCGGCCTCGTCGACGGCCCGGACCAGCTGTGGCGCGGTGAGGGCGGGGGCGTCGGCGGCGGTGTGCAGGACCAGGGGCTGGCGTCCGGAGGCCGGGCCGTGGAAGGCCTCGGCCGCGTCGGCGGCGGCCTGGCTGTCGCTGCCGGGGATCGAGACGGCCTCGGAGGTGACCCGCCCGACCGCGCCCAGCGCGCCGGCCAGGGCGACGAGCAGCAGGAGCCAGGCGGCCACGGTCCGTTTGGGTCTGCGGGCGCACCAGCGCCCCACGGTCACGAACATCGGCGTCGTCCGCTCCTCTCGCGCGGCGCGCGGCCGCACGGCGCGTGCCCCGCGCACCGACCTGAAACATATTGCACTCGGCGTGCAGCTTTACGCTTGCATTGGGAGTGCAACAATGTCAACCGAGGGAAGGAGTCCAGGTGAAGGATGCGGAGCCCGGCACGGCGGGCGCGCCGGACGGCCGGGCGGAGCGGGGGCGGCGGACCCGCGAGAAGATCGCCGACGCCCTGCTGTCGCTGCTGGACGAGGGCGAGTCGCAGTTCCCCGCCGACCGGGTGGCCGAGCGGGCCGGCGTGTCGCGGCGTTCGGTGTTCCACCACTTCGACGACATGGCGCAGCTGGTCGACACCGCGATCACGCGCCGCCTGGAGCAACTGGACGCCCGGATCAAGCCCCTGCCGACGACGGGGCCGCGCGAGCTGCGGGTCGCCGCGCTCGTGGAACAGCGCGCCCGGATCCTGGAGTGGATCACGCCGGCACGGCTGGCGATCATGCGGCTCGACCATCCGTCCGAGCGGATCGAGCGGGTCACCCGGGAGGCCTTCGACACGGCCCGGCAGCGGCTGACCGAGGTCTTCGCCCAGGAGCTCGACCCCCTGCCACGGGAGCGCCGCCAGGATCTGGTCAACGCGCTGGACGGGGTGGCCACGTGGGGCGCGTGGCACCACTGGCGCACCAGTGGGCTGGATCAGCGCACGGCGTCGCGCGCCATGGAGGTGGCGATCCACGCCGTCCTCGCCGCGGCCGCGGACCGGCCGGGCCCGGAAAACGCGTCGGCAGCAGCGGGCTGACGCCTGCGCTGCTGCCGTTCACGCTCGCTCTTCATGCTCCCCCGGCGCACCGCTGACGGTGCGCCGGGGCCGTTCGGTAGTACGTCAGAGGCTGCTCTTCGACGCGGTGAAGACGGAGCACTCCTTGTACTCGCTGCCGTCGCCCTTGCCGGTGTACGCCGTCGTGGCCTCGGTCTGACTGGTCGCACCCGCCTTGACCTTGAGGCCGGTGACGCGGGCCGTGGCGGGGATCACGCTCGAGGCCGCGTCCCCGCGGAACTTCACGGTGATGTTGTACGTCTGGTCCAGCGAGCCGCTGTTGGTGACGGTGAGCCGGGCGACGAGGTTCTTGCCCGTGGCGTCCAGCCGGCACTTGTCGATCTTGATGTCGCGCTCGGCCTTGTTGCTG
Source organism: Streptomyces sp. NPDC042102 (assembly GCF_055582305.1). Classification (NCBI taxonomy): domain Bacteria; kingdom Bacillati; phylum Actinomycetota; class Actinomycetes; order Kitasatosporales; family Streptomycetaceae; genus Streptomyces; species Streptomyces sp. NPDC042102. The sequence goes on along the minus strand of NZ_JBVJDL010000001.1, from coordinate 1,652,415 downwards.
CTGGAACCGCCGGGGACCGAGGAACCCCCCGACGTGCTGCCGCTGGTGCTGCTGCTGTCACTGCCGCTGGAGCTGCTGGAGCCGCTGGTGCCGCTGGAGGTGCTGCCACCGGAGGTGGTGTCGCCGGAGGTGCTCCCACCGCTGGAGCCACTGGAGCCACTGGAGCCGCCGCTCGAACCGGAGCTGCTGCTGCCACCGCCGCAGCTTCCCCCGTGCGAGCCGCGGGCTCCCGTCAGGGCGAAGACGGCGATACCGAAGACGGCGACGGCGCGGACATGGCGGAGCTTCACGTTCAACCCCCGTTGAAGTATCAACACTTGGAAGAGGCCCGCCTTGACGGGCGCACGTCACCCTAGCAGCACCCAGGAGCCACTCATTCCGCTCCCGGACCCGCACTTAGCCGTGGACGGCCGGGCGGTAGGTGCACACGTGCACGCCGGTGCTGCTGGTGACGGTGGAGACCAGCTCCAGCGTCCGCAGCGTGCCGTCGTGGGGGAAGATGGTCTTCCCGCCGCCGAGGAGCACCGGCATGATCATGAGCCGGAGTTCGTCGACCAGGCCTTCGGCGAGGAGCGTGCGGACCAGCGTGGGACTGCCCATGACCGCGAGGTCGCCGCCCTCGGTCGCGCGCAGCTCGCGGATCCGGTCGACCGCCCGGTCGCCGGGGATGGCCGTGGTGTTGTGCCACGTCAGCTCATCCTCGCCGAGGGTCCGCGTCACGACGTACTTCTTGATGGAGTTCATCTGGTCGGCGAAGGGGTCGCCGGCCCGCTCGGGCCACGCCCCGGCCATCGTCTGCCAGGTGCGGCGGCCGAAGAGCAGCGCCTCGCACGTCTTCATCGCCTCGCCGATGGCGTCGCCCATGACCTCGGGGTCGAAGAAGGGGTGGGACCAGCCACCGTGCGCGAAGCCGCCGTCGGTGTCCTCCTGCGGGCCGCCCGGAGCCTGGACGACGCCGTCGAGGCTGATGAACTCACTGATCACGATACGCATGTGTCTGTCCCTCAGATCTGCTTGACCAACGGATCACTCGTGGGCACGCCCACTCTGTCTGATTCCGGCGGCCGAGGTGAAGGTGATCCACCACATGGTTCACCTTCGTTCCGGCGCCGCTCACAGGGGTAGACCGGGGCCGCGCCCGGAACTCATCGGCGTGACCGGAAAATTCTGCACCGGCCCGCCGCCGGATGACAGGATGCCCCGGACACACGGGACGGCGGGGGGCACATGCTGAGCGGGCTGGACGCGGTGGACTGGGCGGCACTGGAGTCGGTACGGCCCGACTGGCGGCCGGCCACCGAGCTGCCAAGGGCGCTGCGCCGGCTCGCGCGGGCGGACGCCACCACCGGCAAGGACGCCGTGGAGCACGCGTACTGCGCGGTGCAGGACCTGGTACTGGCCACGGGACGGATCACCGACGCGGGCACGGCCGCGCTGCCGTTCCTCGTGGACCTGGCCCTCTCCCCCGGCACGGTCGCCCGGCCGGACCTCGCCTTCCTGCTGGCCGGGCTCGCGGAGAACGGCGCGGCCGACGGGACCGGGTCCGGGGCCGGGGCCGTGGACCCGGCGTGGGAGGCGGCCTGGCGACAGCAGTGGCCCCGCGTACGGACCCTGACGGGCGACCCGGACCGGGAGGTGCGGCGCAGTGCCCTCCAGCTGATCGCCGGCCGGCCCGCCGATCTGCTGGAGCGGTGGCGCGAGGAGACCGACCGCTCGGTGCGGGTGACCCTGCTGCTGACGCTGGGCGAGGCGGGGGCGGGGGCGGGGGCCGCCGGGGACCCCGAGGACCCCGAGGGGACGACGGCCACCGCCATACGGGCGGTGCTGGACGGTGTCCTGCGCGGTGCGGACCCGGTGCTGCGGGTGGCGGCCGTGGTGGCCATGGCGTCCATCGATCCGCGGGCGCCGTTGCGCGCGTACGCGATGCTGCTGGAACTCCTCACCGACCCGGCGCTCGCCCCGCAGTTCGAGCAGGTCTGGTACGCCCCGCACAGCGACCACCCGTTCAACCGCGAGGACGTCGCGGCCTGGGTCGTCGGCCTGCTCGGCCGGGATCCGGAGGTGGCGCTCTCGTTCGTGGCCGCCCTCGCCGCGGCCGGGGGCCGCACGGACGACGCGGAGCTGCGCCGGTGCGCGCTCGACGTGGGGTGGCGGATCCTCGTGGACCGGCCGTCGGCGGCTGGCGCCCTTCTGCCGCTGGCAGCCCGGCTACTGGCCGACCCGGACGACGACGTGCGCTACAAGGCCGCGCACCTGCTGGCGGTGCTCGGCCCCCGGTCGGCCCCGTACGCCGACCGGCTCGCCGCGCTCCTCGACGACACCGGCGCGTCGCAGTTCTTCGACGGCACCGTCGGCGATCACGCGCGGTGGGCGCTGACCCGGATCGGCGACCCGCGCGCCCTGCCGGATCTGGTCGACCGGCTCGTGGCACCGTACCGGGACCTGCAGGGCTGGGGCTACGCCCTCGGTGACCCGCGGCCGCCGGACGTCGCCGACGTGCTCCGCCCGCTCACCGCGCACGCCGCCGTACTGCTGCCGGCGGTACGGGAGGCGCTGCGGGACGAGGTCGCCCGCTCCGGCTGGCTGATCCGCGACCTCCGGGAGGTGCTCCGGGCCTGGGGGCAGGACCCGCTGCTCCCCGGGGAGACGGATCCGTACCCGCCGCCGTGGGAACCGCCGTTGATGGATCCGGCGGAGGCGGAGGCCACGGTGCTGACGTACGCGGCCGACCGGGAGCTCCTGGGGTCCTTGCGCGCCGCGCTGCTCTCGCTCGCCCACCACGGACACGTGACCCCGCCGGCCCGGGAGGCACTGACGGCGCTGCGGGACGCGGACCGCCGGCTGACGGTGTACGGCGACTACCGGGCGTTCCTCCAGGACGAGGAGATCCGCGCCCTGATCGCCCCCGTGCTCGCGCTCCCCCAGGGGGTTTGAGCCGGGTGTACGCCACCCCGTCCACACGATGGTGCGTCGACGGACGGGTACGGTTCGGCCATGGATCTTTCCGGAGCACACGCTGACGAGGACACCACCACGCGCGCGGCGGCCCTCGAGGACACCGCCAAGAACACCGCGCGCCAACTGCTCGTGAGGACGGGGGCCTTCGGGCTGACCCCGGAGGCCGTGGCCGAGGCGGGCGGGTTCGCCGTCGCCGACGTGGCGGCCGTGTTCCCGCACCGGGACGACCTGTTGACCGCGCTGGTCATCGACGCCTACGACGCCTCCGCCGCCGCGATGGAGCAGGCCGACCGGGCGGCCCTGGAGTCAGGCGCGTCGGCCGGCGCGCGACTGCTCGCGGTGACGCGGGCGCTGCGGGCGTGGTCCTTCGCCCACACCGTCGAGTTCACGCTGATCTACGGCTCCCCGGTGCCGGGGTACCACGCCCCGCAGGACACGGTCCCGGCCGCCGCGCGCACTCCCGCGGCACTGGCCGCCATCGTGCGTTCGGCGCTGGAGGCCGGTGAACTCACCCCGCCCCGGCGGACGATACCGGGGCCGCCGCTGCTCCTGCCGGACGCGGTGGCGCTGTTCGGCGGCGTACCCGGGGCGCCGTTCTCGGACCTCATCGAGCGCGGGATCGTGCTGTGGAGCAACCTGATCGGGCTCCTGGTGTTCCAGGTGTTCAGCCGTACCCACGACAGCGTCCGCGACGAGTCCGCGTACTTCGACTTCGCGATCGCCGTGGCGGCCGAGGGCATCGGACTGACGGTCCCCCTGGACGGGGACGCCGGCACCGGCACCGGCACCGGCACCGCGTAGCGCAACTCCTCCCGTACGGAGGGCCGGTCCGGAGGGCTGGTCCCGACCCTGATCCGCCGGACAGGCCCTAAGGGGTTGCCGCCGTCGTGGTCAGGCGGGCGCGCCACCAGTCCACCGTCGACTCGATCTGCTGGTCGAGCGGGGTCGCCCGTACCGTGAACTCGGCCTCGTAGGCGGTCGCATCGAGGACGAACGGGCGGTCGAACTGGTAGCGGATCTCCTTGAGTTCACGCAGCAGCGGCGAGACGAGGGCGCCCACGCCCAGGACGGGGGACGGCAGCCGGCGCACCGCGACCGGTCCCGTCCCCGCCTGCGCGGCCAGCCGGTCCACCATCTCCCGTACGGACAGCGGGGGGTGCGTCGGGACGTGCCAGGCCCGGCCCCAGGCCCGCTGCTCCCCCGCGACCTCGGCCAGGGCCCGGGCCACGTCGGGTAGGTAGGTCCAGCTGTGCGGGGCGTCCGGATCCCCCAGCGTGGAGACCGGCTTGCCGCGCAGCAGCCGGGGCACCACGCGTTCGGCCAGGTGGCCGCCGGCGGTCACGCCGGGCCCGAAGAAGTCCGAGGCGCGGACCTCGACCGCCTTGATGCGGCCCGCCTCGTGCAGGGAGCGCGCCTGCTCCCAACCGGCCGCGCGCACCCGCCCCTTGGGCCCGGTGGCCGCGAGCGGCAGCCCTTCGGTCAGGGGCCCGTCCACCGGACCGTAGCCGTAGAGGTTCCCGAGCATGACCAGTACGGCCCCGGTCGCCTCGGCCGCCGCGCAGACCGACGAGACCAGCGCCGGCCATTGGCTCACCCATTGGTGATAGGGCGGGGCGGCGCAGTGGTGGATCACGTCCGCGCCCCGCGCGGCCGCTGCGAGCCCTTCGCGGTCCGTGGCATCGCACGCGACGTGCTCGATACCGGGTTCCGCGCCACGGCCCGACCTGGTCACGACCCGCACCGAGTGCCCCTGCCCGACCAGCAGTCGAGCGGTGGCCGCCCCGGCGGGCCCGAATCCTACGACGACATGAAGGCTCACGGACGAACACTAGCGCGGGAGCCGGCGGCGATCGCCGGGGCGGGGCCGGGCGATGCGGCGGAACCGCTGCGTCACCCCGCGCGGAGCGGGCACAATCCGTGAGGGTTCACCCGGGCAGCGCCCGCAGCACGCCGTCACCCCTTGGAGCCGCCGGTGTCGTCGCATGAGATCCCCGTCACCCTGACCCCGCAACAGGCCGCCTACGGGGTGATCCTCACCGTGGATCTGCCCACCGGCACCGCCCGTCTCAGAATTCCGCCCGCCCAGGACGGCGCCCTCGTACGGGCCCGGGTCGGTGACGCCGAGGTCCACTTGCGCATCCGGGTGGCGGTCCCCGCGGCCGCGTGGCCGGCGCCGGGTCCGGGGCGGCCCGGGCCGGCGGGCACGGCCGGGGCCCGGCGTTGGTTGGTGCCGCTCGGCGTCGTCGCCGCGCTGGTGATCGCCCTTGTCCTGTACGCCGGCTGGAGCGACGGCGACACCGTGGCGTACCCCGCCCCTTCCGACTCGCCGACCGCGACCGACACGCCCACCCCTTCCGACTCGCCCACGGCGGACGGCACACCCACCCCGTCGTCCGCCCCGGCCTATCCCGGCCCCTTGCCCTCCGAGACCGAGGCCGACCCGTTCGACCAGGGCACCTGCCTCAACGGACCGAAGCCGGACTCGTCGACGGCGCAGCGCGTCACGGGCATGCACGAGGTCCCCTGCTCGGCGTCCGACGCGCACTACCGGGTGATCGAGCGCATCCCGCTGACCTCCGACCTGAACCGGTGCAACTCCAACCCCAGGACGGAGTACTCCTTCTCCCACCGCTACACGCGGGGCGGGATCACCGTCAACGAGTACGTGTACTGCCTGATCGGGATCGGCCCGTACGCCCGCGGCAACTAGGGCCTGTATCGGGAAGTGGATCTGTCGCAATGAATGCTCTTCGTCCATGGGCGGGGTGATCTCACTGACTGCCTGTTTCGTATCCCCTGTACGGGCTAGCCTGGGGGCCTAGGCTTGGCAGGTGTCGAAGGACGCCAAGAAGGCTGTGGAGAGGGCCTGTCGGGCTTGTGGCGACCGGCTTCGGCCGGGCGCCAGGCCGGACGCGGTGTTCTGCTCGGCGGCCTGTCGTTCCAGGCAGTGGCGGGTGGAGCGTCGGTTGCGCCGGCGTCTTGCCGCGGTGCAGGGCGGGGTCGGTGAGGGCGAGTGCCGCGAGTGCGGGGCCCGCTGTATCGCGGGGGTGGACCGGCGATTCGCGGCCGTGTATTGCTCGCCGAAGTGCAAGGTGAGGGCCTGGCGGCGGAACGATCCGTTCGCAGACCGGTCACAGTAACCGCAGCGCGAACGCATCAGTTGTCCAAGTTTGGTCAGTTCCCAGATATTTGCGGTCTTTCGTTGTGATCTTCCTCTTTGCGGTCTGACTCTCGGTAACGAGCGGGCTTTGTACCGTCACGGCAGGAAGACGGCCGTGCCAGGGCCCGCGCTGCGTGGTGACACACCATGCCCGAGGACAACGAGAAGATCGGAAGCGTCAGCCCGTCACGATACGAACAGATCGTGGCCGAACTCCGCGAAGTCGTCGACCAGCACTCCCGCGGCCAGTTCACGATCGGTGACCGCGCCCTGGAGATCGAACCCCTACGAGCCCGGGACAGCTCCCGGCCCGAGGGCGGATGGAGCGTCAAGGAGTCGCTCATGCGGCTCGCCGAGGACATCGGCCTCAAGTTCGGAACCGTCAACAACGCCCGCTGGGTCGCTTCCCGCTGGCCCAAGGAGCACCGGCAGGCCGGCGTCTCCTTCACCGTCTACCGGATCCTGGCCAGCGTCGACGACGAGGACGAGCGATTCGCGGCCGTGAAACGCCCGCCGAAGGGCAAGACCCGGTGGACCGCGGACGACGCCAGCCGCGTGCTCGGCTGGCAGGTCGACAACCCGGTCTCCAAGCAGGAGAAGATCAGCGCGATCCACGTCCTCGCCCAGGACGAGGAAGTCGCCGCGGTGGTCACCACCGACCTGCTGCGCCGGCCCGCGGTCTCGGCGCAGGTCGCAGTCGAGGACCGGGTCAGGGTGGTGGAGGAGTTCACCCGTGACGAGACCGTCGCCGCGACCGTGACCACTGGCCTGCTGCGGCGCCCGGATGTCGCTTTCAGGGCGATGAGCGACGACACCGCCCGCCACCAGGTCAACCACGCCCAGGTCGAACGCGGCCGCCAGGCCCGCGAGCACTTCGAGCGGACCAGCCTCGTCGCACCGGCGGTCAAGCAGATCAACCGCACGGTCGAGTTCCTGGACCTGGTCACCGCCTGCCACTCCTTCGTCGCCGCGGCCGGCAGGGCCGTCCCGGGCCTGCGGGACCGCCAGCTGACCGAGGACGAACAGGGCATCGTCCACCAGAACATCGCCAAGGTGCGGGCCACCCTCGACTGGATCGAGAACGCCGTCGACACCGGCAAGGTCGACATGGACGACGAACTCGCCGCCCTCCTCCGAGGCCAGTAGCCATGCCCCGCGCCTCACGGCGCCGGGGCGTCGCCGCTCTGCGGCACGCCGACACCCTCCGGTTCGTGCTCTTCGAAGCACGCCCGGCCGGACTCCTCTTCCACCAGCTCACCCGCGCCAGCGACCTCACCCCCAGCCAGGTGAGGGCCGGACTGGCCGCCCTGCGAGACGTCATCGCAGACCAGGGATGGCCCCCGCTGATCTGGACGCGGACCGACGGCTACCAACTCGGAGCCGAACGAGCCGCCCTGGAGGCATACGAACGAAAGGTGATCAAGGAGAAGCTCACCGAGTTCCGCCGGTTCATCACCGGCACCGTCGCTCCCCACGCTGCCGCCCACCCGGGTGACAAGTGGGTCCGTCACATCACCGCCCAGCTCAATTCGATCGAGTCCACCCTCGACCTCGTCAACAGCTACTGACCCCTCACTGCCCGGGGCCCGGCCGAAGGCCGGGCCCCGGGCAGCACCGGCTTGAAGGCCAGCCGCCATGCGCCGACGCCGCTACCCCTCCGACACCACCGACGCCGAATGGGCCCTGCTCGAACCCCTGCTGCCCGTCCCGGCCTGCGAAACCACCGCCGGCGGCCGGCCCGAGAAACACGACCGGCGCGAGATCGTCGACGCGATCCGCTACGTCGTCGACACCGGCTGCAAATGGCGGGCCCTGCCAGCGGACTACCCACCCTGGCGGACCGTCTGGGGGTTCATGGAACGCTGGGCCGCCCGCGGCATCATCAACCAGATCCGCGACGCCCTCGCCGGGCGGATCCGCAGCAACATGGGCAAAGGACCCCGCGCGGTCGCCACCGTCATCGACTCCCAGTCCGTCAAAGCCGCCGAGACCGTCGGCCGGGACACACGCGGCTACGACGCGGGCAAAAAGATCAATGGCCGCAAGCGCCACATGATGGTGGACACTCGCGGCCTGCCGCTGCTCGTCATGGTCACCCCCGCCGACCTCCACGACAGCCACGCGGCCAAGGAAGTCCTCTTCCGCCTCCGCCTCAAGCACCCCGAGACCACCATCGTCTGGGCGGACTCTGCCTACGCGGGCAAGCTCGTGACTTGGGCAAAATGCCCCGCCGGTGGGTAGTGGAACGAACCTGGTCCTGGATGATGCGGGCCCGCCGGCACGCACGCGACTACGAACGGCTCATCCAGCACTCCGAAACCCTCATCACCTGGGCAGCCATCACCCTCATGACCCGCCGGATCACCAAGACACGCAAGCCCCCAGAGCGGTTCTCACCCGTGTTCTGACCAGGCACGTCAAGGCACCCACCCCGCCTACGCAAGTCAGCACCGCACCCCGCCGCCACACCACTTGTCATGGCGGCCTCACAAGCAGGCAGTGAACAGTTCGACCGGCAGTTCGTTGCCCGTCCGCACGACCCGACTCCGTGATATGTAAGTACGACTGACAGAGGATCATGAAAAACGGGGTGTAGGCGATGATGCTTCAAAGGACGTGCGGTGTGGCCGTGGGCCTGACGCTGATACTGGCACTGGCCGGCTGCTCGGACGGAAGCGGCAGCGGTGGGAGCGGCGCCGCCAGCGCGCCGCTCAACCCGTCCCAGCTGGGTCAGGCCATCCCGAGCAAGCTCGCCGCCCCGAAGGGCTGGAAGGGGCAGGAACCGCTCGTCAAGGAGGGCAGCAAGGCCCGGAAGGAGTGTGAGCAGGCGGCCCGCGTGAGCTGCGCTGGCCTCACCTCCATCGCGACAAGCGCATATTCCATGTCGGACACGGATGTCGACACGGATGTGACGTTCACCCTCATCGCCTACGACTCCGTTGAGAACGCCAAGGTGGGCATGAAGTCGGCGGTCGCCAGCAGTCACGAGCGCGAGCCCGACAAGCTCAAGCCGCTGACCGTCAACGCGGGCGCCGATGAGACGGACGCCTACACGAAGGAGGAGTTCACGAGCGCGTCACTGCGTGTCGGTACCGTCGTCGCCCTCGTGGTGGGCGAGTCCCTGCCCAAGGACCACGACCTGCAATCGTTCGCCAAGCTCCAGGTCGGCCGCATCACCACCGCCGCCAAGGGCAAGAACCCTGACGCCTAGCTAGTCGGTGTCCGTCGCCGCCAGGATGGTCAGGCGGCGGCGGTCCGGGGCGAGGGCGGCTATGCCGTAGTCGTAGATCTCGTTGTGGAACCACTCCGTGTCGCGTTCGAAGTGGAACCAGGTGCTCTGCGTTGGCCCGGCAGCCGTGAGCACCACACTCACGGCACTCACACTCGCCGGCCCCGCTCTGGACAGCGGCGAGGAGCCGTCGCAGCCGCCGCTCAACCCACTACTGTCTGGAACGACAGGCCTTGCTCGCGTCCTTCGACACCAGCCCAGCCTAGGACTCAAAGCTAGTCCGCGCAGGGGATCCGAAACAGGCACTGATGAACAGTGGTCGGCGTTGGAGCCGTTGCTACCGAAGGGAGCGAAGGCGAGACGGCCGCCTGTCTGGCCCCGGCGGCAGTTGGTCAACGGCATACGGTTCCGGGTCCGAACGGGCGTTCCGTGGCGGGATGTGCCCACTGTGTACGGGCCCTGGGGCCGGATCTACGACCTGTTCCGCCGATGGCAGCGGAACGGTACCTGGCACAAGGTCGTCATCCGGCTCCAGTCCATGGCCGATGCGAAGGGTGCGATTACGGGACCTGAGTAGCTATTCCACCGTGTGCCGCGCCCATCAGCACGCGGCCGGCCCGAAACGTGGGGTGATCTTCAGAAGGAACCGCCGCATTGGGGCGGGCCGACCACGTGTCCGTCCCGATCGGGTGCGTGCTGATAAGGCGTATGCCTCCCGCAAGAACCGCGCTTACCTGCGTCGCCGGGGGATGCGCTGCACCATCCCGGACAGGGCCGACCAAGCACGTCACCGCAAGCAGCGCGGCTCTCGCGGCGGTCGGCCGCCGAAGTTCGACCTGGTCGACTACCGCGAGCGCCACGCGGTCGAGTGCGGGATCAACCGCCTCAAGAGGCACCGTGCCGTCGCCACGCGATACGACAAACCAGCGGTCCGCACATGAGGCGCGTCCAGAAGGAACCCGGAGCGTGGAAGATCTGTCACTCCACGGCAGCATCGAGGAGAATCTGTGCCAGCTCGCGCGGCTGGGAGAACATCGGCCAATGCCCGGTGTCCATCTTGATCAGCCGCCAGTGCTTGCTGTCCACTAGCTCGGCTACGTCTTTGTCAGGCTCGGCATCCTCGGGCTCAGCCCCCGCGAGCACGCACAGGATGTAAGTCGCCGGAAGTTCACTGAGCGGCCTCGTCAGCACGGCGGGCTCGGTCAGCGTGGCGCCTGGGTGAGGCGTCGAGCCGCGGACGAGGCGTGCGATCTGCTCATCAGTGAGACCCTCGCCATCGTAGTGAGAAGCTGGCGCGAGCGGCCAGAACCCTCCATTTTCGGCGATCGATGCCTTTACCGCCGCTCCGCCGTCCGGCCAGGCGGAGACAAACGACTCGCCGTCAGTTGGAACATTGGAGTCCACGAATACCGCGCGGGCCAGCCGGTCCCCGATCCGCTCCGCGGCCTGACCGACTGGAATGCCCGAGTAGCTGTGACCTACCAGGACTACGTCACGCAGGCCCTGGCGTTCCACCTCGGCAACGATGTCCTGGACGTGAGTCGCCTGCCCCGCCGGGACACCCCGCTTGTCAGCAAGGCCGGACAGTGTCAACGGGTAAACGCCGTGGCCAGCCGCACGCAGACACGGCGCCACCTCGTCCCACGCCCACGCCCCGAGCCGTGCACCTGCAACCAGCACGAAATTCACCATGCTCGTACCGTAGCCGAGCAGCCCAACGCTCCCTAGAAAATACTTTCGATACGCGGCCTGGTGCCGCATCAGGCACCGTGTGGCTGGCGTGGTGGTCTTCGATCTCATCAAGGGTGGGCTGGCGGCTGGCATCCATGCCCTGACCGACAGGCAGGGCAGACGTTGGCTGATGCGGCGTCAGGGCCTGTCCGGCGTCGGTACTCGCGTCGGCGGCGGGGCGGTCGCCGACGCGCCCGCCGTGACGCGGTCCAGGTCGGCCAGCAGCGACTCCAGCCAGGAGACGGCCGCGTAGTACGTGGCGGGGGCGCCCGGCGGTTCCGGCGGGGGCGGCGCCGGCGGGCGCGAGCCGACCGGGGCCTTGGGGGTGTCGTCGCCGGGGTCGAGGTGGGCCGACGCCACCAGCATCCGCCCGGCGACCCGGTCCCCGAGCCGCAGGACGGCCTCGGCCTCGGCCGTGCCCAGGGGTGGCGCCGTGGCCGGTGAACCCGGGGCCGGCTCCAGGAGCCGCCGGGCCCCCCACAGCGTGTGGTGGGCGGTCATCAGGGCGTTCTGCCAGTCCACGGCGGGCCGGTCGGCGTCATCGGCCGGCCGCACCCCCTCGCTCTGGTACTGCGCGAACGCCGATTCGGCCATCGCCAGGCTGTGCTGGAGCGAGCCGTGGCCCGGCTGTGGCCCCGTCTGCCGCGCGCCGCCCGCCGCGAGCGCGGCCGCGGTGGCCACGACCACCTCGGCGGCCCCGCGCAGCAGCACGGCCACCGACCGACCCAGCTCGTCGTGCGCCCCCCGGGGCCAGGCCAGCAGGCCGAACACCGCGCCGATCGCGCTGCCGATGAGTACGTCGAGGAGCCGGACCTCGGCCAGCCTCCAGGTCGCCGGGGCCAGCTGGGCGAAGACCAGGGCCACGACCAGCGTGAACAGCGCCTGCGCCCAGCCGATGCCGCGGACCGGCCCCACGGTGAAGGTGAACAGCATCAGCGGCGGCAGCACGATCCCGTAGATCAGCACATCCGTACCGCCGAGGGCGAGCACGGTGCCGGCGGCGAGGGCGCCGATCAGCGTGCCGGTGAGCGCCTGCCGGATGGAGGCACGGGTCTCTGTGACGGTGGTACGGGTGAGCGAGAGGGTGGCGAGCATGGCCCAGAAGCCGTGCGGGAGGGTGTCGAGCCCGGCGACGGTGCGGGCGGCGGCGAGCGCGAGGCCGAGGCGTACGGCGTTCTGGAAGAACACCGACCGCCCGGCGGCGTGGCCCTGCAGCCGGTACCACCACAGCGCGGGAGCTCTGTGGTGGGCGTACCAGAACCGTCCGGTGTCCACGAGTTCCTTCCCCGCCGCGCGGCCGCGTACGGCGAGGTCGGCTCCGGTGCCCATCGCCAGCGCGGCGTCGGCCACCTCGATGAGGGCGGCTCGGCGGCGCAGCGTGTCGGGGTCCCCCGCGTCCGTCCCGGCGGCCGCGGCCCGGTCCTGTGCCAGCCGGGTCCGGGCGGAGAGGGGCTGCTCGGGCTCGGGCTCGGGGCCGGGGCCGGGGCCGGGGCGCTTCCCGGGGCGCCCGGGCCCCGCGCCATGCAGCTGCGCGGCGACCTCCTCGCAGAGCCGTCCGACGGAGCGGAGCAGGTCCGGCCCGGCATCCGCGTCCGGCTGTCCGCGCTGTCCGGGCGGGGCGGCGGGCAGCCGGGTCAGACGGTTGAGGAGGGTGCGCGTGGTGAGTCCGGTGTGGGCCAGTGCCCGTTCGCGCAGGGAGGGGCCGGCGGGCCGGTCGGCCTCGGCGACCTGCGAGGGCCGCAGGGACTGGCTCACCCGCTGGGCCTCGTCCAGGAGCGGACCGCCCACCGCGTACGGGGCCGTGTCCGCCGCCGCGGCGCACCGTGCCGCGGTACCGGCGGCGCGGGCGGCGATCTCCCGGTACGGGACGGTCGGCGGATCGGGGAAGAGGAAGGCCTCGGCGGCGATCAGCAGGCCGATGCCGACGGTCGCTCCGATGAGCCGCTCGTCGAGGGTGTCCGGGGCGTACGGCGGGAAGCTCGGCAGGATGTACAGCAGCTGGAGCCCGGGGCCGGCCCCCGCGGGCCGGGGCCCCGCCGCGGCGGCGAACGCCAGCGTGAAGCCGATGACCAGCATGCCGAGGACCGCGGTCCAGGTGTGTACGGCCAGCAGGGTGCCGGCCGCGATCAGGAGCCAGGCCAGGGGCAGCAGGCGGACCAGCGCGGCGGCCCGCTGGCGGCCGGTGCCCGGGATCCGGGAGAGGCCGGCCATGGAGACGGCACCGAAGAGCGCGTACGTCGCGGCGGTCCGCTGGTCCAGGCCGTAGCGGAAGAGGTAGAACCCGGCGCACGCGGCCAGCGTGACGCGGACGGACCGGCGGCCCGCCGCGGCGTACGCCCCCGTGCCCCGCAGGCCGGTGCGGCCGCGATCAGCGCCCATGGCACCAGGATCACGCACCGCGCCCCGCCCGGCACGGCGGACGTCCCGGACGATCACGGCCCGGACCGTTGACCGCAGGGGGGTGCCGGGCCGGCGGACGCGGCCCTGGAACCGCGGGCGAGACCGCTGGCGCCCGGGCCGTGCGCGCCCGCCGTTCACGGCCTCGACGGCCCGCGCAGCCTGCGCGGCCCGCTCGACGCGATCGACGCGATCGACGTACGTGACTTGGGCATGCCCGGCGTGGTCGACGTCCTCGACCAGCTCGGCATGCTCGGCATGCTCGGCATGCGCAGCGTTCCTGACGTCCTCGGCGTGGCCGGCGTCCATGGCATGGCCGGCGTCCTTGCCGTGGGCCGGCGGCCTCGGAGTGGCCAGCGTCCCCGACGCCCCCAGCGTCTCCGGCACGCCCGGCGTCCCCGGCACGCCCGGCACGCCCGGCACGCCCAGCGTCCCCGACGTGGTCGGCCTGCCCTGGTCCCGGCGGGGCCGTCATCGCCGGCCCTTCCGGGGCAGCCCCCACGAAGCCCCGAGCTGCCCTGGAAGGGCTCCGGACCGCCCGGGCACGGGCACCCCGGACGGTCCGGGCCGTCCGCCTGGCCGTCCGCCCTGTCCGGGCCGTCAGGCCCGAACCGGGCCGGCCGGGCCAGTCATGCCGACAGTGGGCGGTCGTGCGCCGCGACGGGGGCCGGGAGTTCTGTTCGGCCCGTCAGGTAGCGGTCCACGGCGGCGGCCGCCGAGCGGCCCTCCGCGATGGCCCACACCACCAGGGACTGACCGCGCCCGGCGTCGCCCGCGACGAACACCCCGTCCGTGCGGTCCGGCGGTGCGCCGAGGGCCGCGAATCCCGCGTCCCTCGCGAAGTTGCCCCGCTCGTCCCGGCTGAGACCGAGCTGTTCGCCCAGACCACCGGCCCGCTCGGGGCCGGAGAAGCCGAGTGCCAGCAGGACCAGCCCGGCCTCGATCACCCGCTCGGTGCCCACCAGCGGGCGCCGCGCCGCGGGTTCGACCTCGGACAGGTGCAGCGCCCGCACCCGGCCCGCCGCGTCGCCCTCGAAGCGCAGGGTCGCACTGGCGAAGACCCGGGGATCGGTGCCGTGGCGGCCGCGCGCCTCCTCGTGGGCGTGGGAGATCCGGTACACCTGCGGATGCACCAGCGGCCAGGGCTCGGCATCGGGCCGGCCGGGTCCCGGCTCGGGGCGGATGTCGAGCTGGACCACCGACGTCGCGCCCTGTCGCAGCGCCGTGCCCAGGCAGTCCGAACCGGTGTCCCCACCACCGACGATCACCACGTGCGCGCCCTCGGCCGTGACGGCGGGCGCCTCGACGTCGCCCTCGCCGACCCGGTTGGCACCGGTCAGGTAGTCCATGGCCTGGTGGATACCGTGCAGCTCGCGGCCCGGTACGGGCAGCTCCCGGGGTTCGCCGGCCCCGACCGCGACGACGACCGCGTCGTGGCGGCGCCGCAGGTCGGCGGCGTCGACGCCGCCGCCGACGTCCGTGTCCGTACGGAAGGCGGTGCCCTCGGCCCGCATCTGGGCGATCCGGCGCTCCAGGTGTGCCTTCTCCATCTTGAACGCCGGGATGCCGTAGCGCAGCAGTCCGCCGACGCGGTCGGAGCGCTCGTAGACGACGACCGTGTGCCCGGCCCTCGTCAGCTGCTGGGCCGCGGCCAGCCCGGCCGGGCCGGAGCCTATGACGGCCACCGTCCTGCCGCTGAGCCGCCCGGGCGGCGCCGGCTCGGCGTACCCGCACTCCCACGCCTGGTCGGCGATCGTCTGCTCGACGTTCTTGATGGTCACCGGATCGGCGTTGATCGCCAGAACGCAGGCGTCCTCGCAGGGCGCCGGGCAGAGCCGGCCGGTGAACTCGGGAAAGTTGTTCGTCGCGTGCAGCCGCTCCGCGGCCGCCCGCCAGTCCCCGTGCGCGGCATAGGCGTTCCACTCGGGGATCAGGTTGCCCAGCGGGCAGCCGTGATGGCAGAAGGGGAGGCCGCAGTCCATGCAGCGGTCGGCCTGTTCGCACACCAGGGGCAGCAGCGCCTGGCCGGCGTAGACCTCCCGCCAGTCGCCGAGGCGGAGGGCCGCGGGACGGGCGGGGACGGGGCGGCGGGGGATCCGGAGGAAGCCGTGCGGGTCGGTCATGCGCCGCCTCCCTGGCTCACGGGGCGGATACGGCGTTCCGACCAGGCTACGCCGCCTCCGGGGCGCCCACCCGGCGACGGCCGGAGGCGGGAGGCCGGGCCGCCGGTTCCCCGGTTCCACCGTCCCCCGTCACGACAATCCGGTACCGGGACCGGCCCCTCCTTCCGCGGCGCCTGTCAAGGGGCGCGTTTGTGTGACTGTCGGGCGGTCCGGCCGTCGCGGAGGGTGGCTCACGTCGTCGTTGATCGACCGATCCGACCGATCCGACCGAGGAGACTGAGCACCGCATGTCCACTGATGACCGCGGGTTCCTGCCCCTGACGTCGCCGCAGGCCGGCGTCTGGTTCGCGCAGCAACTCGACCCCACCCGTGGCGACTACACCATCGGCGAGTACCTGGAGATCCGTGGCGCCGTGGACCCGGCGCTCTTCGAGGAGGCGCTGCGCCGGGTCCGGGACGAGACCGACGTGCTCGGCATGCGCTTCGCCGAAGTGGACGGCTCCGTACGGCAGGTCCCCGCCGGCCGGGCCCCGCTGCTGCTGGAGACGGTGGACGTCAGCGGGTCCGCCGATCCGGTCGCCGAGGCCGAGGCGCGGATGCGGGCCGAGCTCGCCCGGCCGATGGACCTCGCCACCGGTGACGTGAGCCGGCACCTGCTGGTGCGGACCGGGCCGGAGGCGTACGCGTGGCTGCACGGCTACCACCACATCGTCATGGACGGCGTGAGCGGCTCCCTGGTGGCCCGGCGGACCGCCGAGGTCTACTCCGCGCTGGTGGCGGGCACCCCCGTACCGGCGTCCGGCTCCGCGCCCTGGCGGGAGATCGTTGCGGAGGAGGACGCCTACCGGGGGTCGCAGGAGTACGAGCGCGACCGTGCGTTCTGGCGTACGAAGCTGGCCGGTGCCCCGGAGCCCGTCGGTTTCACCGGCAGTGCCCCGGCCCGGCCGACGGGCGAGGTGGTACGGGTCCGGCGCGACCTGACCGACGAGGACGCCCGCGCGCTGCGGGACGCCGCCCGGCGGTACGGCACCCGGTGGTCGGCGCTGGTGATGGCCGCGGCCGCCGCGTACCTGCACCGGATGAACGGTGCCGAGGACATCGTGCTCGGCCTGCCGGTCACCGGCCGCGTCACCCCCGCGGCGCGCCGGACCATCGGCATGTTCTCCAAGGTCCTTCCGCTGCGGCTGACCGTCACCGGTGCGACGGGCGTCGGTGAGCTGGTGCGGCGTACCTCGGCCGGCATCAAGGAGGTGCTGCGGCACCAGCGGTACCGCATCGAGGAGCAGACGTCCGGCGACCGGATGTGGGACGCCGCGGTCAACCTCATGTCGTTCGACTACGCGCTGTCCTTCGCCGGTGCCCCGGCGACCGCGCACAACCTGTCGGTCGGTCCGGTGGACCACCTGTCGCTCAACGTCTACGACCGCGGCGGGGACAGCCCGCTGACCGTCCAGGCCGAGGTGGACGCCGCCGACGCCGGCGCCGCGGAGCTGGCGGGCCACCTGGAGCGGTTCACGCGCTTCCTGGTCGGGTTCGCGGCCGCGGGCGCCGACGCCCCCGTCGACGCGCCGGACCTGCTCACCGAAGGCGACCGCGCCCGGCTGGCGGTCCTCGGTGACGGCGGCACGGGCGGGGCCCCGGTGGACCGCTGCCTGCACCACCTGTTCGAGGAGCAGGCGGCGCGGACACCGGACGCCGTGGCCGTGGTCTGCGACGGCGAGGAGCTCACCTATGGCGCGCTGGACGCCTGGGCGCGGGACGTCGCGGCCCGGCTGCGGCCGCTGACCGCGCCCGGGGAGCCGGTCGGGATCAGCGTGGAGCGCTCGCCGGCCATGGTCGCGGCGCTGCTCGGGATCCTGAAGGCGGGCGCGGCCTACGTACCGCTGGATCCCGGGCTGCCGAAGGCCCGGATCGCGTACGTCGTGGCCGACGCCGGGATCCGGACGGTCGTGGCCGGGGAAGCCGCCGCCGACCGCCTGCCGGCGGGTCCGGCGGTCGTACCGGCGGGGCCGGCGGGCGACGCGGGCGACGGCGCGGGCCTCGTCACGCCGCCGGTGCCGCTGCCCGCCGCGGCGCCCGCCTACCTGCTGTACACCTCCGGCAGCACGGGCGAGCCCAAGGGCGTGCTCGTGTCGCACGCCGCGGCGGCCGACTTCGTCCTCGGGCACCTCGCGCTCACGGGCGTCGGCGCGGGCGAGCGGTTCCTCGGCTTCGCCTCGCTCTCCTTCGACGTCTGTGTCCTCGACGTCTTCGGCGCGCTGCTCAGCGGCGGCACGCTGGTGCTGGCCACCGACGAGGAGCGGGTGGACGTGGACCGGCTCCAGGCGCTGCTGGCCGACGGCGCCGTCACGGTGGCCGACCTGCCGCCCGCCCTGCTGCCGCTGCTCGACCCGGACGCGCTGCCCGCGCTGCGGGTGCTGTCCACGGGCGGCGAGGCGCCGTCCGGCGACGCCGTCGAGCGGTGGGCGGCCGGCGGGCGTGCGGTGTGGAACGCGTACGGGCCGACCGAGGCCGCCGTCTCGGTGACGATGCACCGGTGCGCCTCGCCGTCGGCGGGCCGGGTGCCGCCGATCGGGCGGCCCATGGTCAACCACCGGGCGTACGTGGTGGATCCCCGGCTGCGGCTGCTGCCGCCGGGGGCCGCCGGTGAGCTGTGCGTGGCGGGCGACGGGCTGGCCCAGGGGTACGCGGGACGCCTCCGGATGACGGCGGAGCGGTTCGTGCCCGATCCGTTCGCCGCCGTGCCCGGGGCCCGGATGTACCGGACGGGTGACCTGGTGCGCTGGACGGCCGGCGGGGAGCTGGAGTTCCTCGGACGGATCGACCAGCAGGTCAAGGTCAACGGCCACCGGATCGAACCGGGCGAGATCGAGACCGTACTGGCCCGGCACGCGTCGGTCGGCCAGGCGGCGGTCGTCGTGCACGAGGCGCCGCACGCGGGCCGCCGGCTGGTCGCCTTCGTGGCCCCGGTGCCCGGCGGGTCCGTGGCCGGGACCGACGTGCTGACGGCCCATCTGGAGGACGCCCTGCCGCGGTACATGGTGCCGCACACCTTCGTGGCGCTGGACCGGCTGCCGCTGACCGCGGGCGGCAAGGTCGACCGCAAGGCGCTGGTCGTGCCCGAGGCGCCGGCCGACGTGACGGCACCGGCGCGGCCCGGGCGGACGTACACGGCCGTCGAGGAACGGCTCGGCGCGCTGTTCGCCGAGGCGCTGGGCCGTCCCGCCACGCCGGACGACAACTTCTTCGAGCTCGGCGGGGACAGCATCACCGCGCTCACGCTGGTCAGCCGGGCCCGGGCGCAGGGCTTCGGGTTCACGCTGCGCGAGGTGTTCGCGCACAAGACCGCGGCCGCCCTCGCGGCGGCGGTGGGCGACGCCGCCCCGGCGGCGGCCGCCGCCGACACCCCCGAGGAGTACGGCGAGCTGCCCGCGACGCCCGTCATGCGCTGGCTGCTGGACGGCCCCGGGCCCGTGGGCCGGTTCAGCCAGTCCCTGGTGCTCACCCTGCCCGAGGGGGCGGACGAGGAGCGGCTGGTCCGGGTCCTGCAGGCGGTCCTGGACCGGCATGCCGCCCTGCGGATGCGGGTGACCGAGGGCCCGGACGGGCGCGCGCTGTGCGCGGTCGGCGAGCCTGGCTGCGTGGCCGCCGCGGGCCTGCTGCGCCGTATCGGGACGGCCGGACTCGACGGCACGGCCCGCGCCGCTCTCCTGGAGCGGGCGGCGGCGGACGCGGCCGGTGAACTGGACCCCGCCGAGCGGCGGATGGTGCGCGCGGTCCACTTCGACGGCGGAGCCGACGTCCCCGGGCGGCTGCTGCTGTGCGTGCACCACCTGGCCGTGGACGGCGTCTCCTGGCGCATCCTGATGGCGGACCTCGCCGAGGCGTGGGACGCGGTCGCCGCGGGGCGGCCGGTGCGGCTCGCGGCGACCGGGACCTCCTTCCGCGACTGGGCCGGTCATCTGGAGCGGCGGGCCGGCTCCCCCGAGGTGCTGGCCGAACTGCCCTTCTGGCAGCAGACCCTGGCGCCCGTCACCTCGCCCGCCGCCGCACCCGTCGCCGGTACGGCCGCGGCCCTGTGGGACCGGGTGCCCGATCCGGTACGGGACACCGTGGCCACGACCCGGACGCTGACGCTGTCCCTGCCCGCCGAGGTCACCGGTCGGCTGCTGGCCGAGGTGCCCGCGGCGCTGCGTACCGGGCCCACCGAGGTGCTGCTGGCGGCGCTCGCCCTGGCGGCCCACGACCCCGCCGTACCGGGAGGCCGTCCCGAGGCGCTGCTGGTCGACCTGGAGGGCCACGGGCGGGCGGACCGTACGGGAGTGCACGACCTGTCGCGGACGGTCGGCTGGTTCACGACGCAGTACCCGGTCCGGCTCGATCTGCGCGGCCTCGACGCGCAGGAGTCCGGCCCGCACGCCCCGGCCGCGCCGGGGCCCGATGTGGCGGAGCTGGTCGGGCGGGTCCACGAGTGCCTCGCCGCCGTGCCGGACCACGGCACCGGCTACGGGCTGCTGAGCCACCTCAGCCCCGGCACGGCGGCGGCGCTGGCCGGACTCCCCCGGCCCCGGGTGCTGTTCAACTACCTCGGCCGCTTCGACGGCTCCGGCGAGGCGCCCTGGACCCCGGCCCCCGAGGCGGGCGGACTGCGCGCCGACGCCGACCCGGCCATGCCGGTCGACCACTGCCTCCAGATCGACGCGCTGGCGGTGGACGGCCCCGCGGGCCCGGCCCTGACCGCCGTCCTGACCTGGCCGCAGGCCCTCGTCTCCACGGCGGAGGCCGAAGCCCTCGTCGCGGCCTGGGAGGCGGCGCTGCGCGAGCTGGCCGCCTGGTCGGCCCCGGCCGGCCCGGCCCGGCTGACGCCGCGCGACCTGCCGCTGGTCCGGCTGACGCGGCCGGAGGTGGACGGCCTGGCCGAGCGCTGTCCCGGGCTCGCGGACGTCCTGCCGCTCTCGCCCCTCCAGGAGGGCCTGTTCTTCCACGCCGCGTACGACGCCCAGGGGATGGACGCGTACACCGGGCAGATCGTGCTGACCCTGGACGGCGCGCTGGACGCGGACGCGCTGCGCGCGGCCTGCGGGCGGCTGCTGCGACGGCACGGCGCGCTGCGGGCCGCGTTCACCGACCGCGGCCTGGACCGGCCCGTGCAGGTCGTACCCGCCGCGGTCGACACGCCCTGGGAGGTGGTGGACCTCACCGGTCCGGCCGCCGCGGACGGCGGGGCGGCCTGGGAGCGGCTGCTGGCCGAGGACCGGATGCGCCGCTTCGACCTCGAACGGCCGCCGCTGGTGCGCTTCACCCTGGTCCGGGTCGGCGAGGCCCGGCACCGGCTGGTGATGACGAACCATCACATCCTGTGGGACGGCTGGTCGTCCGCCGTACTGCTGCGCGATCTGCTGACGTCGTACGCCGAGTCGGTGGACGCCGAGTCGACGGGCGCCGAGTCGGCCGGCGCCGAGCCCGCCGCCACCGTCGCGGAGGTCGCCTACGGCGACTACCTGGCCTGGCTGGGACGCCAGGACCGGGAGGCGGCCGCGGCCGCCTGGAGCGGGGCCCTCGCGGGCCTGGCCGAGCCCACCCTGCTGGGCGCGGCCGACCCGAACCGGCTCGACGCGCTGCCCGAGCGGATCACGCTGGAGCTCTCGCCGGAGCGGACCGCCCGGCTCACCGAGCGGGCCCGGGCGGCGGGCGTCACCCTCAACAGCGTGGTCCAGGGCGCCTGGGCGGTCCTGCTGGGCCGGCTGACGGCCCGTGACGACGTGGTGTTCGGCGGGACCGTCTCGGGCCGCACGGCCGAGGTCGAGGGGATCGAGCGGCTGGTCGGCCTGCTGATCAACACCCTGCCCGTGCGCTTCCGGATCCGCGACGAGGAGCCGCTGCTGACGGCGCTCGCCCGGTTCCAGGACGAGCAGGCCCAGTTGATGGACCATCAGCACCTGGGGCTGGCCGACATCCAGCGGGCGGCCGGGCTGGGCACGCTCTTCGACACCACTGTCGTCGTCGAGAACTATCCGCTGGACCTGGAGTCCCTGCGGGACCTGGCGGGCGGGGTCCGGCTGAGCGGGGTGGAGGGCGCGGACGCCACCCACTACACCGTCAACCTCATCGTCCTGCCCGGCGAGCGGCTGCGGCTGCACCTCGACCACCGGCCCGACGTGCTCGACGCCCGGACCGCGCGCAGTGTCGCGGACGGTCTGGAGCGGCTGCTGACCGCGGTGGCCGAGGAGCCCGGCCGCCCCGTCGGCTCGGTCGACCTCCTCTCCGCCGAGCAGCACCGGCTGCTGGAGGAGTGGAACAGCACGCCGGTCCCGGTCCCCGCCACCACCCTGGTGGAGCTGTTCGAGCGGCAGGCCGCCCGGACCCCGGACGCCCTGGCCACCGTCTTCGGCGCCGAGCGGCTGACGTACGCGCAGCTCGACGCGCGCGCCGGGCGGCTGGCCCGGGTGCTGCGGGCGCGCGGGGCCGGTCCGGAGACGATCGTGGCGGTCGCCCTGCACCGCTCCACCGGGATGGTGCTCGCGCTGCTGGCCGTACTGAAGGCGGGCGCCGCGTACCTGCCGGTCGACCCCTCGCTGCCGGCGGAGCGGGTGGCCTACCTGCTCGAGGACGCCGCACCCGTGCTGCTGCTGACCACACCGGACGTGGACGCCGGGCTCCCGGCCGCGCCGGGGCTGCCCCGGGTGCGCCCCGACACGGCGGACGGCCCGGACGGCCCGGCCGGGGGCGCTGAGGGCGGTCCCGGCGAGGCGCCGCTGCCGACCCACCCGGCCTACGTCATCTACACCTCCGGCTCGACCGGGCGGCCCAAGGCGGTGGTCGTGGAGCACGCGGCGATCGTCAACCGGCTGCTGTGGATGCAGGACCGCTACGGACTCGGGCCCGACGACCGGGTGCTGCAGAAGACCCCGTTCGGCTTCGACGTCTCGGTGTGGGAGTTCTTCTGGCCGCTGCTGACGGGGGCGGCGCTGGTCGTCGCCGAGCCCGGCGGCCACAAGGATCCGGCGTACCTGGCCGGCGTCATCCGGCGCGAGTCGGTCACCACCGTGCACTTCGTGCCGTCCATGCTGGCCGCCTTCGTGGCGGACCCGGCGGCCGGCGCGTGCCGGTCGCTGCGGCGGGTGATCTGCAGCGGCGAGGCACTGCCCGAGGCGCTGAAGAACCGGTTCCTCGATGTGCTCGACGTGCCGCTGCACAACCTGTACGGGCCCACCGAGGCGGCGGTCGACGTCACCCACTGGGACTGCCGCCGCACCGACACCGGACCGGTGCCCATCGGACGGCCGATCTGGAACACCGCGCTGTACGTGCTGGATCCGGCGGGGCGTCGCGTCCCGATCGGGGTCCCCGGCGAGCTGTACCTGGCGGGCGCCGGGCTGGCGCGCGGCTACCTGCGGCGGCCGGAGTTGACCGCCGAGCGCTTCCCGCTGGACCCGTTCGGGCCGCCCGGGTCGCGGATGTACCGGACGGGCGACATCGCCCGGTTCCGGGCGGACGGGGCGGTGGAGTACCTCGGCCGCACCGACGACCAGGTCAAGATCCACGGGTTCCGGATCGAGCTCGGCGAGATCGAGACGGCGCTGTCCCGGCTCCCGGGCTCCGGCCGCGCGGCGGTGGTCGTGCGCGAGGACACCCCGGGCGAGCGCAGGCTCGTCGGATACGTCGTGCCCGCGCCCGGGACGCACCCGGACCCGGCCGAGCTGCGCGCCGAACTGGCCCGCACGCTACCCGAGTACATGGTGCCGCTGGTGGTCCTCGTCGAGGACCTGCCGGTCACGCCGAACGGCAAGCTCGACCGCCGGGCCCTGCCGGCCCCGGCCACCGCGGCCACCGGTCACGAACCTCCCGAGGGCGAGACCGAGGAACTGGTCGCCCTGGTGTGGCAGTCGGTCCTGGACGTGTCGGAGATCGGGCGCCACGACGACTTCTTCGCCCTCGGGGGGCACTCGCTGAGCGCCACGCGGGTCGCGGCCCGGCTGCGCCAGACGCTGGGCCTGGAACTGCCCCTGCACACCCTCTTCGAACAACGGACCGTCGCCGAGCTCGCCGTCGCGATCGAGACGGCCCTCTTCGCGGACATCGCGGCCGCCACGGCCGATGACGCGCTGTCACTCGTACCTCAGGGAGAGACCTCGTGACCACCCAGGAGAGCCGGCCGGCCGCGGTGGACAGCCGCCTGGCCGCCGCCCGTGAGCTGCTGCGCCGCCGTGTGCGGGACGCGCTGGCCGCGTCCTCGGACGCCGCGGCGCCCGGCAGCACCGATCCCGACGCCCCCGCCCCCGCACCCGCCGCCGGGGACACTCCCGGCACCGGTGCCGAACCCGCCCCGCCCGTCGCCTCCTTCGCCCAGGAGCGGATGTGGCTGGTGGACCGGATGGCGGACGGCACGCCCGGCTACGCGATACCGGAGGTCGTCCGGCTGCGCGGCCCGCTGCGGGCCGAGTCGCTGCGGCGCGCCCTGACCGCCGTCGTGGCCCGGCACGCGCCGCTGCGCACGGTGTTCGAGGAGCGCGACGGGTCGCCGTACCCCGTCGTCCTGCCGGCCCCCGAGGCCGTGCCGCTTCCGCTGCTCGACCTCGGCTCCCCCGCGCCGGAAGGGGGCGGCGACGCCGCCGAGCGCGAGCGGCGGGCCCTCGGCCTGGCCCGTGCCGAGGCCCGCAAGCCGTTCGACCTCGCGGCCGGCCCGCTGCTGCGCGCCCTGCTGATCCGGCTCGCCGACGACGAGCACCTGCTGGTGCTCGTGGTCCACCACATCGCGACCGACGGCTGGTCGATGACCCTGCTGTGGCAGGAACTCTCCGCCGGCTACACGGCGCTGGTCCAGGGCCGGCCGCTGCCCGACCCGCCGCTGCGGCTGGACTACCAGGCCTACGCCCGTGAGCAGCGCCAGCGCTTCGAGCGCGGCGCCATGGACGGGCAGCTGCGCCACTGGGAGCGGTGCCTGGCCGGGCTGGAGCCGCTGGAACTGCCCACCGACCGGCCCCGGCCCACCCGCCGCAGCGGCGACGGGCGCAGCCTCGGCTTCACCCTCGACGCGGGCCTCACCGACCGGCTTCGCCGGCTCGCCGAGGCCCAGGGCGCCACGCTGTTCATGACCCTGCTCGCCGGTTTCCAGGCCGTACTGGCCCGCTGCGGCGGCAGCGACGACATCGCGGTCGGCACCCCGGTCGCGGGCCGCGACCGGGTGGAACTGGAGCCTCTCATCGGCTTCTTCGTCAACACCGTGGTGCTGCGCACCGACCTGTCGGGCGTGATCGGCTTCCGGGAGCTGCTGGGCCGGGTCCGCCGCGTGACGCTGGACGCGTACGACCACCAGGAGGTGCCCTTCGACCGGGTCGTGGAGCACCTGAGCCCGGAGCGGGTCGGCGACCGCAACCCGCTGGTGCAGGTGATGTTCGCGTCCGCGCAGGACGAGACCGCCGGGCTGCGGCTGCCGGGCCTGACCGCCGAGCCGGTCGGCACCGACTTCGGCGGCTCGCTGTTCGACCTGAGCGTGTTCGTCGCGGAGGGCGCCGACCGCTGCACCGGCTCGCTGGTCTTCGACACCGACCTCTTCGACACCGCCACGGCCGAACTGCTGCTGGGCCACTACCTGGAGCTGCTGGCGGCGGCCGCCGACGCGCCCGAGCGGCCGCTGGCCGAGCTGCTGCCGTCCGCCGGCGCGGCGGCCCGGCTGGTGGGCCGGGGCCACGGCACGCCGCGCGCGGACCTGGCACCCGCCACGCTGGTGGACCTCTTCGCCGAGCAGGTACGGCGCTCCCCGGACGCGGATGCGGTGGTGTGCGGCGCGGAGCGGCTCACGTACGCCGAACTCGACGCCCGTTCCTCCCGGCTGGCCGCCCGGCTCGCCGGGGCCGGCGTGGGCCGCGAGTGCGCGGTGGCGCTGCTGATGGAGCGCTCGGTGCACGTCCCCGTGGCGCTGCTGGGCGTCCTCAAGGCCGGGGGCACCTATGTGCCGCTGAACCCGTCCTTCCCGGTGGAGCGGCTGCACTGGATGGTCGAGCGCACCGGCGCCCGCCTGCTGCTGGCCGACCCGGTGACGGCGGCGCACGCGGCGGTGGCCGCCTCGCCCGTCCCGGTGCTGGACGCGACCGCGAGCGAGGGGCCGGAAGGGACGGAGGGGCCGGATGGGGCGGCGTACACCCCCGCGCCGTGCGCCCCGGACCAGCTGGCGTACGTGATGTACACCTCCGGCTCGACCGGCGAGCCCAAGGGCATCGCGGTCACGCACGCCAATGTCGCGGCGCTCGCCCGCGACGCCTCGTTCGGCCCGGCCCACCGCCGGGTGCTCGCGCACTCCCCGCTGTCCTTCGACGCCTCCACGTACGAGCTGTGGGTGCCGCTGCTGGCCGGTGGCCAGGTGGTGATGGCGCCGCCCGGCCGGATCGACACCGCGGCGCTCGCGCGGCTGGTGCGCGAGCACCGGATCACCACGCTGTGGCTGACCGCCGCCCTGTTCAACCTGGTGGTCGACGAGTGCGTGGAGCTGCTCACCGAGGTGCGGGAGGTGTGGACCGGCGGCGAGGCCGCCTCCCCCGAGGCGTTCCGCCGGGCCCTGGAAGCGGCCCCGGACACGCTGCTCACCAACGCGTACGGTCCCACCGAGACCACCACGTTCGCGCTGCGGCACCGGCTGGACGCCCGCGCCGGGGACGGTGTCGACGGGCGCGTGCCCATCGGCACCCCGCTGGACGACACCCGCCTGTACGTCCTCGACGGCCGCGGCCGTCCGGTGCCCGAGGGCGCGGTCGGTGAGCTGTGCGTGGGCGGCACGGGCGTGGCCCGCGGCTACCTGGGCCGTCCGGGGCTGACCGCGCGGCAGTTCGTGGTCGACCCCTACGGCCCGCCCGGCGCGCGCATGTACCGCACCGGCGACCTGGCCCGGCGGCGCCCCGACGGGACCGTCGACTACCTGGGCCGCGCCGACCAGCAGGTCAAGATCCGCGGCTTCCGCATCGAACCGGGCGAGATCGAGGCCGAGCTGACGCGCTGCCCGCAGGTCGGGCGCGCCGCGGTGGTGGTCCGCGAGGACACGCCCGGCGAGCAGCGGCTGGTGGCCTACGTCGTCCCGGTGCCCGGCGAGAGCGCCGACCCGGACGCGCTGCACCGCGCGCTGGCCGCCCGGCTGCCGGCGTACATGCTGCCCGCCGCGATCCTGCCGCTGGACGCGCTGCCGATGACGCCCAACGGCAAGCTGGACCGGCGCGCCCTGCCGGCACCGGCCGGGCAGGGCGTGCGCAGGGCGGAGTTCGCCGCCCCCGCGACGGCCGGCGAGGAACTGGCCGCGGCCGTGTGGGGCGAGGTGCTCGGCGTCGACCGGATCGGCCGGCACGACGACTTCTTCGCGCTCGGCGGCCATTCGCTGCGCGCCACCCGGGTGGTCTCCCGGCTCGCGGCCCGGCTGGGCGGCGCGGTGCCGCTGCGGCTGCTGTTCGAGCACCCGGTCCTGGAGCGGTTCGCCGCCGCCCTGGACGCGCTGCACGGCGGCACCGCGGCGGGCGCGGGTTCCGGCTCCGGCCCGGGGTCCGCCGGCGCCGTCATCACGCCCCGGCCGGCCGGGGAGCCGGCTCCGCTGTCCTTCGCCCAGCAGCGGCTGTGGTTCCTGGACCAGCTCCAGCCGGGCCGGCCCGACTACAACATCCCCGTCGTCACCCGCATGGACGGGCCGCTGGACGCCGACGCGCTGCTGGAGGCGCTGCGCACCGTCGTGACGCGGCACGAGGTGCTGCGCTCGCGGATCGGCGAGGGCCCCGACGGGCCCGTGCAGTGGGTGGCGCCGGCGGAGGTGTTCGTACCGCTCCTGACCGACCTCGGCGACCTGCCGCCGGAGGAGGCCCGCTCGCGGGCGCTCGGGCTCGCGCACGCCGACGCGGCCGCGCCGTTCGACCTGACGGCCGCCCCGCTGCTGCGGGCCCGTGTGGTACGGGTGGGCGCGGACGAGCACCTTCTGGTCCTGGTCCTGCACCACACGGTCGGCGACGGCTGGTCGATGCCGGTGCTGTGGCGGGAGCTGTCGGCGGCGTACGGCGCGCTGCGGCGCGGCGAGCGCCCGGCGCTGCCTGCGCTCACCGTCCAGTACGGCGACTACGCGCACTGGCAGCAGCGACGGCTGGGCGAGGGCGCGGCGGACGCCGGGATCGCGCACTGGCGCGAGACGCTGGCGGGGCTGGCCGCACTGGAGCTGCCCACCGACCGGCCGCGCCCGCAGGCGCGCTCCGGCGCGGGCGACGTGATCACCTTCGAGGTGCCGGCGGAGCTCGCCGCGCGGCTGGGCTCGCTGGCCCGGGCGCGCGGGGCGACGCTGTTCATGGTGCTGCTGGCCGGCTTCCAGGCGCTGCTGGCCCGTTGCACGGGGCAGGACGACATCACGGTCGGCTCCCCCATCGCGGGCCGTGACCGGACCGAACTGGAGCCGCTGATCGGCTTCTTCGTCAACACCCTGGTGCTGCGCACCGACCTGTCGGGCGATCCCGCGTTCACCGAACTGCTGGGCCGCGTGCGGCAGACGGCGCTGGCCGCGTACGAGCACCAGGACGTGCCCTTCGACCGGCTGGTGGAGGAGCTGCGGCCGGAGCGCGACCTCAGCCGCAACCCGCTGTTCGACGTGCTGTTCCAGCTGCACCCCGAGCAGCTCGACGCGCTGCCGCTGGACGGGGTGCGCGTGGAGTCGCTGGACACGGCGAACGGGACGGCCAAGTTCGACCTCGGTCTGGCGATGACCGAGCACCCCGGCGGTCTGACGGGCACGCTGCAGTTCGCCACCGACCTCTTCGACCGCGCCACGATGGACCGTTTCGGCGCCGCGTACCTGCGGCTGCTGGGCTCGGCCGCCGACCGGCCCGGGGACCGGCTGTCCCGGCTGGAGGTGCTCTCCGCGGAGGAGCGGGCGGCGCTGCTCGGCCCGGCCCCGGCGGAGGGAACCGAGCTCGCGGCCCCGGCCCCGGCCCCGATGCTGCACTCGCTCGTCGAGTCGCAGGCCCGGCGCCGGCCCGGCGCGGTGGCGGTGACCTGCGCGGGCCGCTCCATGACGTACGCGGAGCTCGACGCGGCGGCCAACCGGCTGGCGCGGCGGCTGCGGGAGCACGGGGTCGGCCCCGGCGCACCGGTCGCCGTGATGACGGGACGCGACACGCGGATGGTGGTCGCCGTCCTGGCCGTGCTGAAGGCGGGCGGCGCCTTCGTACCGGTGGACGCCGGCCACCCGGCCGCGCGGATCGCCACGGTCCTGGCGGACAGCGGGGCGCGGCTGGTGCTGACGGGCGGGCTGCCCGACGGGGTCCCGGACGGCCTGCCGGCCGCCGTGCCCGTCCTCGACCTGGACCTGGACCGGGAGCAGCCGCGGATCGACGCGCTGTCCCCGGAACCCCTGCCGGACGCGGCGGCCGGCGCGGGCGGGCCCGGCGGGCTGGCCTACCTGCTGTACACCTCGGGCTCGACCGGCCGCCCCAAGGGCGTGGCGGTGCCGCATGCCGCGATCACCGGCTATCTGGCGGCCCTGACCGCGACGTTCGGTCTGGGCGAGGACGACACGGTGCTCGCCCGGACGGCGCTCACCTTCGACCCGTCCGTCCGGGACCTGTTCGCCCCGCTGACGACGGGCGGCCGGGTGGTGCTGGCCGGGGCGGACGAGGCCGCGGATCCCGACGCGCTGGCCCGGCTGCTGCGCACGGAGCACGTCACGGCCGTCCTGTCCATCGTCCCCTCGATGCTGGCCCCGCTCGTCGACGCGGTGGCCGAGCCCTGCCCGGCGCTGCGGCTGGTGATGACGACCGGGGAGGCGCTGACCGCCGGGCTGGCGGGCGCCGCGCGCGCCCTGGGGCCGGCGGACCGGCTGCGGCTGGTCAACCAGTACGGCCCCACCGAGTGCACCAACACCACCACTTACCACGTGGTCACGGACGCCGACATCGCCTCCGGTCGCATCCCGATCGGCCGGCCGCTGCCCGGGGCGCGCGTCCTGGTCCTCGGCGCGCACCTCGAACCGCTCCCCCGCGGTGCGATCGGCGAGCTGTTCATCGCCGGGCGCGGGGTCGCCCTCGGCTATCTCGGCGATCCCGTCCGGACGGCCGCGGCGTACCTGCCGGACCCCTACGGTCCGCCCGGCAGCCGGATGTACCGCACCGGCGACCTGGTGCGGCTGCGGGCCGACGGGGTGCTGGAGTTCCACGGGCGCCGCGACAACCAGGTCAAGGTACGCGGCCACCGGATCGAGCTCGGCGAGGTGGAGGCGGCCGTGCTGCGCCACCCCGACGTGGCGCGCGCGGTGGTGGCCGCCCACGGCAAGGGCGAGGACAAGGCCCTGGTCGCGTACGTGGTGTGGCGCGTCCGGGGCGCGGCGGCGGACGGTGGCGGGGACCCCCTCAACGGTGCGGCCGGTGCGGCCGGTGCGGCCGGTCCGGCCGGTCCGGCCGGTGGGCCCGGCGCCGTGCTGGACTCCGTACGCGAGGTCCTGCCCGCCGCGCTGGTCCCCTCGTCGCTGGTCGTGCTGGACGCGCTGCCGCTGACGCCCAACGGCAAGGTGGACCGACGGGCGCTGCCCGCCCCCGCGCCCGGCGCGGACGGGGCCGGCGACCGAGTCGCGGTCGCCGCGCGGACGCCGCTGGAGCGCACGGTCGCCGAGGTCTGGGAGGAGGTGCTGGGCAGCGGTACGGTCGGCATGCGCGACCACTTCTTCGAGCGGGGCGGCCATTCGCTGCGCGCCACCCGGGTCGTCTCCCGGCTGCGGTCGCGGCTGGCGCGGGAGATCCCGATGCAGCTGCTCTTCCGCCACCCGGTCGCCGAGGACTTCGCCCGGGCGCTCGCCGCGCTGGACACCCGGGCCGGGGCCGCCATCCCGGCGCTGCCCGCCGGCCCCGGTCCGCTCTCCTTCGGCCAGCAGCGGCTGTGGCTGCTGGACCGCCTCCAGCCGGGCCGCCCCGACTACAACATGCCCGGCGCGATGCGCCTGCGGGGCGAGCTGGACACCGCGGCCGCCCTGGGTGCGCTGCGCGACGTCGTGGAGCGCCACGAGGTCCTCCGCTCGCGCATCGCCGCAGACGGCGAAGGCGGCGACGGGTCCGACGGGGCCGGTGGGGCCGGCGCCCGGCTCGTGCCCGAGGACGCGGCCGTGTTCACGCCCGCGTACACCGATCTGGCCGCGCTGGGCGCCGCGCGGGCCGCGGCGCGGGCCCGGGAGCTGGCGGCGGCCGACGCCGCCCGGCCCTTCGATCTCGCCACCGCACCGCTGCTGCGCGCCCGTCTGGTGCGGATCACGGAGGACGAGCACCTGCTGGTCCTCGTCGCCCACCACATCGCGTTCGACGGCTGGTCGGTGGGGGTGTTCTGGCAGGACTTCTTCGCCGCCTACCGCGCCCGCACCGAACCGGGCGCCGAACCTCTCGCGGAACTCGCTGTCTCCTACCGGGAGTTCGCGGCGTGGCAGCGCGACCGGCTGACAGGCGAGCTGGTCGAGGACCAGCTCGCGTACTGGCGGGAGCGGCTGGCGGGGCTCGCCCCGCTGGACCTGCCCACGGACGCGCCGCGCGCGGCCACCCCCTCCGGGCGCGGCGACCAGCTGCCCTTCGTGCTGCCCGCGCCGCTGCTGCGCGAGCTGCGCGCGCTGGGCCGGCGCCACGACGCGACGCTGTTCATGGTGCTGCTGGCCGGCGTCCAGGCGCTGCTGGCCCGCTGGTCGGGCTCCGACGACATCACGGTGGGCTCGCCTGTCGCGGGCCGGGACCGGGCCGAACTGGAGCCGCTCGTCGGCTTCTTCGTCAACAACCTGGTGCTGCGCACCGACCTGTCCGGCGACGTGGGCTTCGGCGCGCTCGTCGGCCGGGCCCGGGAGACGGCGCTGGGGGCCTACGCCCATCAGGACGTGCCCTTCGAGCGCCTGGTCGAGGAGGTCCGCCCGGAACGCGACCTCAGCCGCAACCCGCTGTTCCAGGTGATGCTGGTCCTGGGCGAGGAGCGGCCGCCCGCGCCCACGCTGCCCGGCCTCGCGGCCGAGCCCGTGGAACTCGGCAGCGGCGCCTCGAAGTTCGACCTCTCCCTGTATTTCGCGGAGGAGGACGGCGAGCTGCGCGGCGAGGCCGTGTTCGCCACCGACCTCTTCGGCCGGGAGACCGTCGCGCGGATGACGGCGGCCCTGGTGGAGCTGCTCACCGCGGCCGTCGCCGCCCCGGACGCCCCCGTCCGATCGCTGGCCCTGCTCGGGGCCGAGGAGGAGCGGGAGGTGCTGCACCGGTGGAACGACACCGCCCAGGAGGTGCCGGCGCTACCGCTGCACGCGCTGGTCGGCGCGCAGGCGGCCCGTACGCCGGACTCCGTGGCCCTCGACGACGGGATGCGGCGGCTGACCTACGCCGAGGCGTGGGACCTCGCCGGCCGGCTGGCCGGGGAGCTTTCCGCGCTCGGTGTCGGGCCGGACACCGCGGTCGCGGTGAGCGTGGAGCGGTCGGCCCTGCTGCCCGTCGCCCTGCTGGGCGTGCTGCGCGGCGGCGGGCTGTACGTGCCGGTCGACCCGGAGTACCCGGCCGACCGGGTCGCGTACATGCTCGGCGACAGCGGCGCGCGGGTGCTGGTGGCCTCCGCGGGCCCGGCCGGGGCGCTCCCGGTGCCCGAGGGCGTACGGGTGGTGGACCTCGACGCGCTGTTCGCCGTACCGGACGGTGGCCAGGCGGACGCGGAGGCGGACCCGGGCGCGGTCGCTCCGGAGCAGCTGGCGTACGCCCTGTACACCTCGGGCTCGACCGGCCGCCCCAAGGGCGTGATGGTGCCGCACCGGGCGCTGGC
The DNA here is from genome assembly GCF_055582305.1 of Streptomyces sp. NPDC042102. NCBI lineage: Bacteria > Bacillati > Actinomycetota > Actinomycetes > Kitasatosporales > Streptomycetaceae > Streptomyces > Streptomyces sp. NPDC042102. The sequence continues at coordinate 1,620,044 of NZ_JBVJDL010000001.1, read as the reverse complement.
CAACTTCGCCCGGGACATGGCGGACCGCCTGGAGCTGACCGCCGGCGACGCGGTCGCCGCCGTCACCACCGTCTCCTTCGACATCGCCGTGCTCGAACTGCTGGTGCCGCTGACCCGGGGCGCCACCGTCCGGGTCGTCGACCGTGACACCGCGCGCGACGGCACGCTGCTGGCCAAGGAGTTCGACGCGGCGGGCGTCACCGTCGTCCAGGCCACGCCCGCCACCTGGCACCAGCTGATGGAGAGCGGCTGGCAGGCCCCGCACGTACGCGCCCTGTGCGGCGGCGAGGCCCTGCCGGCGGCGCTCGCGGCGCGGATGCGGGCCGCCCTGGGGCCGGTCTGGAACGTGTACGGACCGACGGAGACCACCGTGTGGTCGACGGCCCACCGGCTGACGGCCGGCGACGGCGACGCTCCGGTGCCCATCGGCTCGGCGCTCGCCAACACCCGGCTGTACGTCCTCGACGAGCGGATGCGGCCCGTACCGGTCGGTGTCTTCGGTGAGTTGTTCATCGGCGGCGACGGAGTGGCCCGCGGCTACCACGGGCGGCCGGGGCTGACCGCCGAGCGGTTCGTCCCCGATCCGTACACGGCCGGCGGCCGGCTCTACCGCACCGGGGACCTGGTGCGCCGGCTCCCGGACGGCTCCCTGGAGTACCGGGGCCGGGCCGACGGCCAGGTCAAGGTGCGCGGGCACCGGATCGAGCTGGGCGAGATCGAGGCGGCGCTCGCCCGTCACCCCGAGGTGCTCGCGGCGGCCGTGGCCGTGCACGGCCAGGGAGTCGGGGCGACGCTGGTGGGCTATATGACCTGGCGGGCCGGGGCGGGCGACGTGGCGGCCGTGCGGGACTTCCTGCGCGAGGACCTGCCGGCGTACATGGTGCCGGGCGTGCTGACGGCGCTGGACCGGCTGCCGCTCACCCCGAACGGGAAGCTCGACCGCAGGGCCCTGCCCGCTCCGTCGGTCGACGCGGCCCGCACGGGCGGCACGCCGGGGGTGGCGCCGCGCGACGCGGCGGAGCTGCGGATGGCCCGGCTGTGGGAGGAGGTCCTCGGCACGGCACCGGTCGGGGTGCGCGACGACTTCTTCGCGCTCGGCGGGCACTCCCTGAAGGCCTTCGAGCTGATGGGCGCGGTACGCCGGGAGTTCGGGGTGGAGCTGCCGCTGAACCTGGTGTTCCGCAAGTCCACCGTGGAGCTGCTGTGCGAGGCGCTGCCGGAGGCGGCGGCCGCCTCGGCGCGGCTGCTGGTGCCGCTGGCCGACGGGGATCCGTCCCGGCCGCCGCTGATCCTGGTCCATCCGCGCGGCGGCGACGTGGTCTGCTACCGCGACCTGGTGCGCGAGCTGGGCGCGGGTGCGGACGGGCCCCGCCGGGTGCTCGGGCTGGAGTCGGTCGGCTACAACACCGCGGACGCGCCGCTGGAGCGGGTCGCCGAGATGGCGGAGCGCTACCTCGCGGCGATCCGGGACGAGGTGCCGGCCGGTCCGTACCTGCTGGCGGGCTGGTCGTTCGGCGGCACGGTGGCGTTCGAGATCGCGGCCCGCCTGGAGGCGGCCGGCGAGGAGGTCGCCTTCCTCGGCCTCGTCGACACCGCCGCCCCGGGTCCGGCGGCGCGCGCGGACGCCACGGCGGGCGATCCGGACCTGCTGCGCTACGGCATCGCCGCCGGGCTCGACGCACGGCAGGCGCGGGAGCTGGACGAGGACGCCCTGCTCGACGCTCTGGTACGGCGGGGCCGCGAGAACGGCAGCCTGCCCCGGCGTACGGCCGTGGCGGCGCTGCGGCGGATGCTGCGCGTCGCCGAGGCCAACGGGGCGGCGTCCGCGGCGTACCGCACGGAGGCCGTGCTCGCCACGGACCTGCACCTCTTCACGGTGACGGAGCGGCACGCGGAGCTCGCCACCCCGCTGGTGGATCCGGCGCCCTGGCGGCCGCGGACGCGGGCGGCGGTGCGCCACGCCACGATCCCGGGCAACCACCACACCCTGATGGACCCGCCGTACGCCGCCGTCCTGGCGGAACGGCTCGCCGAGGCCCTCGCAGCGGCGGCACCGGACGGTCACCGGACCGTCTGACCCCGAGAACCGGTACCACGTCAACACCTCGACACCTCAAGGAGAGAACGATGAACGACACCACGACGCAGCTGACCTACCTCGTCGTCGCCAACGACGAGGAGCAGTACTCCCTCTGGGAGGCCGGCCGGCCGCTGCCGCTGGGCTGGCACCCGCAGGGGTTCGAGGGCGGCAAGGAGGAGTGCCTGGCGCACATCGAGCAGGTGTGGACCGACATGCGTCCGCGCAGCCTGCGCCTGAGCATGGCCGGCTGACCCGGCCGACCCACCGACCGACCCGCACGGCACGCACCGTACGCCGCCCGGCGCCCCACATGGGGTGCCGGGCGGCACGCGGAGTGCCGGGAAAGGAATGACCGTTGTGACCAGAGCGACCGCAGTGGCGCAAGCGCCGGAAGCGGAAGCACCCGCGGCGGCGGAGGCGACCGGGCCGCGCAGCCTGACGCCGCTGCTGACCCTCGTCACCGTCTCCGGCATCACCTCGCTCGGCGTGGCGATGACGCTGATCGCCGTGCCCTGGTTCGTGCTGCAGAGCACCGGCAGCGGCACACGGACCGGGCTCGTCGCCGCGGCCGAGATGCTGGGGCTGCTCTGCTCGGCCGTGCTGGCCGGGCCCGTGCTCGACCGGCTGCCCGCCCGGGCCGCGGGGATCGGCGCCGATTGCCTGACCGCCGCCGCCCTCGGCCTGATCCCGCTGCTGCACGCCGTGGACCTGCTGGCCCCGCCCGTCCTGCTCGTCCTGGTCTTCGTCGTGGGCGCGGCACGCGGTCCGGCGGACACCGCCAAGCAGCTGCTGCTGTCGGACGCGATGGCACGGGCCCGCGTCGGCGCGGAGCGGGCCACCAGCGCCGTCGAAGGCGCCCGCCGGGTGGGCCTGATGGCGGGCGCCCCGCTGGCCGGCCTGCTCATCGGTACGGCGGGCCCGGTCCGGACGCTGTGCGCGGACATGGCGGCCATGCTGGTCTCGGCGCTGCTCGTCGCGCTGCTGGTACCCGCGGCGACGACGGACGCGAAGGCCGACGGCGACGCGGACGCAACGGCCGGCGCAGAGGCCGGCGCCGCGGGCGGATCGTCGTACCTGCGGGATCTTCGGGTGGGCCGGCAGTACGTGTACGGCGACCGGCTGGTGCGCGCGATGACGGCCGTCCTGCTGGTGACCAACGCCCTGGACGGTGCGCTGAACGGGGTGCTCTACCCGGCGTACGGCACCCGGGTCCTGCACAGCAGCGCCCTGTTCGGGGCCATGGTGACCGCCATCGGGGCCGGCGCCCTGCTCGGGGCGGGCCTGTACGGCTGGACCGGGCACCGCCTGCCGCGCAGGGCGCTGTTCGTCGGGGCGTTCGCTCTGGTGGGCGCGGTGCGGTGCGCGACGCTGGCCGCCGAGCCGCCGCCCGCCGTACTGCTCGGGCTGCTCGCCCTGTCGGGGATCGGGTCGGGGATCGTGGGCCCGCTGATGATGTCGGTGGCGTACGAGCGGGTGCCCGGGCCCGTGCGCGGCCGGGTGTTCGGCCTGCTCGTCGCCTGCGCGCTGGCGGCGACGCCGCTGGGGATGCTGGGGGCGGGGCTGGTGCTGGACCACTGGGGTCTGACGTCGACGCTCCTGGGGATCGCGGTGGTCTATCTGGGGGTCACCCTGGCGCCGCTGGTGTTCCGGGTGTGGCGGGAGCTGGATCGACCGACGTCCGGAACATCCGGTTTGCAATGATCTGCCGCCCTTCACTTTAGCGCCAGGCAGCTTGATGAACGCCCGCGCCCATCGCCGCGGTTCACCGCGGACGGCAGGGTTGGTTCCGCAAGGCACGACCGGCGCGGGTCGCCCACGAAGCGGCCCGCGCCACGCCCGACCACCGGATCCCTGGGGGGACACCATGCTCAAGCGCTTCGTACTGGCCCTGTCCGTCGTGACGGCCGCTCTGCTCATGCCGGCCACCGCCGCCCACGCGGAGGAGGGTGGCACCACGCCCCCGGCCGGGGGCACCGGCCACCCTCGTGTCGTCCTCACGGGAGGAACCCACCTCGGCGCGACCGGCGGACTGCGCGACCAGGGCGACACCTCGTGGGGCGGCTGAGCACTGCTCCACTGACGACCACCGACCGCTGACCGCTGACCGCTGACACACCAAAGAGGAATGAGACGCCTCGCGGGAGGCATCTCATTCCTTTCGTCATGCGGGGGAAAGGCAGACGACCGTCCAGCTGGCGGCCGCGGTGCATTCGGCGCGACGGCTCCAGCGGGCGGGCACGTACAGCACCTCGCCGGGACGCAGCCGGTAGCGCAGGGACGGCGCCGTGGCCGCTCCCGCGCCGCCGTCCCCGGCGAGGAACCAGGTGGCGGCGCCCGCGATCTGATGGACCAGCAGATGCCCCGCCCCCTCGGTGTCGAAGGCGCCTGCGGGCACCGCGCGGGCCCGCAGGCCCGTCAGCCGGCCCAGTCCGGCGGCCAGCGAGGCGAGCCGGGACGCACGGACCCCCGGATCGGCGGGGCCGGTCCCGGCGTCGAAGACCGGGTGTTCGTGCTCGGGCCACAGGACGCCCGGCGCCCGGTCGAGGTGGACCGAGAGGAACAGGGCGAGTTCCCGCAGGTGCCGGTCGGCCCGGTCGCCCCCCGGTCCGTCGTCCGGCGGAATCATCAAGACGCCTCTCCCCTTGCTGCCGTTGGCCGGCGCACCGTGCGTGCGCACACCGGGGACCGGGGTCACGGCCCCCCGCCCGGGAAGCATCGTGCACCCGGCGCGCGGCGTGCCAGTCACGAGAGCACGTTCCCGGACTCGCGCGACATACGCACGACACTCGCACGTCACGTCCGCGCGGCCGGACGCGGGGAGGGGGTTGGCGGCGTCCGGCGGATCAGGCGGCGGGACCGGCCTCGGGGCCGTCGGCGGGATCCGGGTCGAAGAGCCCGCGCGCCGCCGCGGCGACGCCCGCCTGGAAGCGGCTGCCGGCGCCGAGCTCCTCCATGATGTCGGCGATGTGCCGGCGCGCCGTACGCAGGGACATGCCCAGCCGCCGCGCGATGGCCTCGTCCTTCAGCCCGGCCGCGAGGAGCCGGATGATCGTCTCGTGGATCTCGCGGGCCACCTCCTCCAGCCCCTGCCCGACGGCGCTGGAGAACGGGGTGGCCAGGTCCCAGGTCTGGTCGAAGATGTCGCAGAGGTAGGCGACGGTGGACGGCTCCCGGATGACCACGGCGCCCCAACTGCCGTCCTTCACCGGTATGAACGCCAGCTCGCGGTCGAAGGCGATGAGCCGGCCGAAGAGTTCGTGCGCGGTGCGGTACTGCGCGCCGAGGGCCGAGGCGGCGGCGACGTACGCCTGACTGGGGCCGTTGAAGCGTGCCGTGTGGTGGTAGAGGCTGCGCATCGAGATGCCGCGCCGGAGCATGATCTCGTCCCGCTTGAGCGCCTCCTGCATCGCCTCAGGGACCCGGCCGCCGCCGCCCGGCTGGCAGGTCAGGACCTCCCGGGTGCACTGGTCCGAGGCCCGGTTGAGGGCGCCCCGTACGTCCTCGACGTTCTCCAGGACCTCCAGCGCCTCGCCGGTGGCGCGCCGCTCCAGGTAGTACGGGACGAAGCGGCCGAGGTCCTCGCGGATACCGCTGATCTCCCGCTGCCGTTCCCGGATCTGGGCCTCCAGCGGGGCGACCAGCCGGGAGGCGGCGGTGTCCGGGGCGACCGCGTAGGCGACGGCGGGGTCGCCGGGGCTCAGGTGCAGCAACTGGGCCTGGAGCAGCCGCTCCACGCTGCGCCGGACCTCCTCCGGGTCACGCCCGGTGCCGGCGGCCACGGCGTCCGCTCCGATCATCCGGTGTTCGAGCACCCAGCCATAGACATCGAGATCCACGTCGTTCAGGTCAGACAACACTCTTGCCCCATTTTGCACTGTTCGCCCCGGGTCGCTTTGCTGCCAGTCACCTTGGTGAGGTGCCCGCCCCCTGGCGTCAGCATAAGCAGGGCGAAAGTCTGTTCCAGGCGAACAGCGGGCGAACGTCGGCGGGATGTCAGCCCGTCGCCGACCGCCCCGACAGCCGGAGGGACATGCTGGAACACGCCCGTATCCCGCGGGAATTCGCGTCGACGCAGGTCGCGGCCGTACCGGTGACGGCGCCCGCCGCCACAGCCACGACGGCGGGAACCCATCGGGCGCGGCGATTCGGACAGCGGCATCGAGCCATGCGCGGGGCGCGATGCACCGTGTGCCGTGTGCCGTCCCGCAGGCGCCCTTCCGGCACCGACTGATCGTCACGCAGCACCGTTACGCAGAACCGTTACGCAGCACCACCCGACCACGACCTCCCGGAGCCCCCCGTGCCCCACACCACCCTGAGCACCCCCACCCCGTCCCCGGCCGCCCTCACCCCCCGCGAGCAGGAAGTCCTCGCCCACCTCGCACAGGGCGACACCTACCGGATGATCGCGCGGCGGATGGGACTGAGCCCGCACACCGTCGACACCTACCTGCGGCGCCTGCGCAGCAAGACGGGGGCCGTCAACCGCACCCAGCTGACGCACCTGGCCTTCCAGCTGGGGTACGGCCCGGGCTACTGAACCGGGCCCGGCGCCGGACCTCAGGAGCCGCCGCAGTCGGGGTGTCCCCAGCGGGTGCCGACCTTGGTGATCGTCTCACCAGCCGCGTACGACCGGCCGCATGGGCACGTGCCGGGGAACTTCGCCGTGAGCGAGACGCGCCCGCGCGCGGGCGCCGCCGCCTTCTTCGCCCCGGCCCGGGCCGGGGCCTTGCGCGCCGGGGCGCTGCGGGCCGGGGCGGGCACCGGCACGGCGGTGTCGCCCAGGGCCGTGCCGGCGGCCCGCTGGCCGGCGGCCGCGTCGCTGGCGGCCTGGTCGGCGATCGCGTTCAGCAGGTCACCGTCCTCGCGGTGGGCGGGTACGTAGCGGAACTCCACCTCCCGGTCGGCCAGCAGCGCGTCGATGCTCTCGACGAGGTCCCGGTTGGCGACCGGCTTGCCGGCCGCGGTCTTCCACCCGTTGCGCTTCCAGGCCGGGAGCCACTGGGTCACGGCCTTCATGGCGTACTGGGAGTCCATCCGCACCTCGACGGCGGTCCCCGGATCGAGCGCCTCCAGCAGCTGCCGCAGCGCGGTGAGCTCGCCCACGTTGTTCGTGGCGCGCCCCAGCGGACCGGACTCCCAGCGCTGGGGTCGTTCCTGGGCGTCGGCGATGACCCACGCCCAGCCGGCGGGTCCCGGATTCCCCTTCGCCGCCCCGTCGCAGGCGGCAATGATGCGATCAGACATCCCCCGATCATGCCCCACCCCGGGCGGCCCGCTGACCGCCGTCCGTACGGGTGACCGTGCGGGAACCCACGCCCGGGGGACATCGAGCGACTCGTCACGGCCCCCAACTCAGCGCTCTGGGCCGGGTGTTCACACCGTTTCGGTGGACCGTCGGGCTCGCGGGCGGACGGCCCGTGACGGCGGGGCGGCTACCCTGGCGGGCATGACGCTGCGCAAGATCGTCCAGGTGAGTGTGGACGCGATGATCGAGGACCTCCGTACGCTCGTGGAGGTCGAGTCGCCCTCGCGCGATCTCGACGCCCTGGCGACCTCGGCCAAAACGGTCGCCGCCGTCATCGAGAGCCGCCTCGGCGGGCAGGCCGTCCTCATCGGCAGCGAGGCCGGGCCGCACGTCCACTGGTCGGCCGGCGGCGATCCCCGGGTGCTGGTCCTCGGTCACCACGACACGGTGTTCCCGCTGGGCACCCTGGAGCGCCGGCCGTTCGCGGTCGCGGACGGACACGCGACCGGGCCCGGCGTCTTCGACATGCTGGGCGGTCTGGTGCAGGCGGTGCACGGTCTGGCGTCGCTGGAGGACCTGTCGGGCGTCGAGATCCTGGTGACCGCGGACGAGGAGGTCGGCTCCCGCTCCTCCCGCGCGCTCATCGAGGAGCGGGCGCTGGCCTGCGGCGCCGTCCTCGTCCTGGAGGGCGCCGCCGACGGCGGAGCCCTGAAGACCGGCCGCAAGGGCTGCGGCACGTTCCAGGTCTCCATCGCCGGCCGGGCCTCGCACGCGGGCCTGGAGCCGGCGGCCGGGGTCAACGCCCTGATCGAGGCGGCACACCAGGTCCTGGACATCGCGGCGCTGGGCCGCGCGGAGGCCGGGACGACCGTGACTCCGACCGTCGCGTCCGCGGGGACCCTGGACAACGTGGTGCCGGCCGAGGCGACCGTGATCGTGGACGTCCGGGTCGAATCGGCCGCCGAGACCGAACGCGTCGAGGCGGCGTTCGCGGCGCTCGCTCCCCATCTCGACGAGGCGGAGATCACGGTCCAGGGCGCCATCGGCCGGCCCCCGATGCCCGAGTCGGCCTCGGCCGAACTCTTCGCGGTGGCCCGGCGGCTGCTGCCCGGCCTGGAGGGCAAGGCGGTCGGCGGCGGCAGCGACGGCAACTTCACGGCCGCGCTCGGGGTTCCGACACTGGACGGCCTGGGAGCGGTCGGGGGCGGCGCGCACGCCGACCACGAGTACGTGGTGATCGACGCGATGGCCGAGCGGGCGAACCTCGTCGCCGGGCTGGTCAGGGCGATCCGGACCGCGTAGCCGGCGGCCGGGTCAGACGCACTCGCCCCTGTTCACCGGGGTGAAGTCGGACGGGCCGACGTCGTTGACCGCGCGTACCTGGAAGCACTGCCTGCCCAGCGGGAGTCCGGTCCAGGTGAACGACTCGCTGTTCGCCGGCACGCCCTTGGTCTGCTGGAGGGAGCTGTTGAAGATGTGGTACGCCGTCTCGTCGGTCGCGGTGTCGGTCCACTCCACCTTCACGCTGGTGGGGTCGGCGGCGTCCCTGGTGACGATCACGTTCGACGGTTCGGCCGGCCGGCCGATGCCGATCCCGGTGCCGGCGGAGTGCTTCAGGGTGAAGCTCACCCGGGTGGAGTCGTCGGAGCCGGTCTCGTCGCTGTCGACGGACAGCTGCCATTTGCTCAGGGTCTTGCCGGGCCTGAAGCCCTGCTGAATGCCCTCGTCCGTGCCGTCCAGGTCGTTGGAGCGGCAGTTGGACCCCTCGAAGAGGCGGAGCTTCGGTGTGGCCACGACCATCTCGTTGGACCTGAGCTCGACGTGAACGGTGAGCTCGCCCCGGCTCTCACCACCCGCGCACGCCGACGCCGTCAAGGTGTCGGTCGGCCGGTCGTGACTCAGCCTGACCAGCCGGTCGAACGGGGTGTTCGTCGTGGTCCGGCCCGAGAACAGACCGGGGCCGTTCGACACGGTCAGGGTCCCTTTCATGCTGATGGTGTGCGTACTGGCCGCCGCGGCCGGCGGAGCCGACCACACGCACCACACCGTGAGCGGCACGACCGCCGTGAGAGCCGCTGTACGTCGCCATCGCATCGCTGCACCTCGCAACCGCCTGCTCCAGGCCTGGGGAAAATGACCGGATCGCAAGGCCCGCCCCTTCATCGTCACGCCACCCCGCCGACTCGTCCACCGGGGGCCACGCGCGGCGGCCGCGTCCTAGTCGTCGCCCCCGCCGCCGTCGCCCCCGTTGCCGCCGGTCAGGCGGCGGCGCCGCCCGGAGCGGCGGGCCAGATCGCCCGCGGCGAGGGTGACGGCCGCTACGGCGCGGACCCAGCGGGGGCCGCCACGCTGGGCCCACACCACGCAGACGCATCCGCCCACGGCGAGCGCCAGGACTCCGAGCAGCAGAACCGTCATGCTTCCCCACTTCTGTGTGTGTTCGCGCGGTCCGGGAATCGCCCCGGGCCCGGACCGGGACCGGGACCCGATGTCCCGCTGCCGCCGGTCAGGAGATCCCGTACCACTGGCTGGCCCAGCCGGTGTTGATCGTGCTGGTGGACTGTTCGGCGAGGTTCACCGTGGCCGGCAGGGAGGTCTGGCCGGTCAGGAGCGTGCTGTAGCGGAGGTTGGGCGGGGTCAGGCCCGCGTTCACCGAGATGCCGGCGCCCGTCGCCTTGAGGGTGAGGGCGTTGGTGGCCCAGGTGCCGTTGAGCAGGAGGGCGACGAAGTAGGTTCCGGGGGCGGCGGTGAACGGCTTGGCGAGCGGCAGCGGCTTCGCGATCGGCTCGGTCATCAGCAGCGGTGATATGTCCGCGGTGGACGCGCGCAGGGTGCCCTTGGCGTCATAGACGCCGAGGTAGCAGTTCGCGAGCTGGGCGTTCGGATCGAGGCCTGCCAGCCCCAGCCAGATGTTGGACCAGGTGATCTCCTCGCGCAGCACGATCCGCACGAGGGTGACCCGGCCGCCGACGCCGGCGGCGGACTGGGCGGTGACGTGCCCCGCGTCGTTGGGGTCGCCCGTCCAGGCGAGCAGGTTCTGGTCCTGCGGCCGCGGTCCCTCGTAGCCGGAGCCGGCGGCCGGAGCCGGAGCCGGGGCCGCCGCGGCGCTCCCGCCCTGCCGCGGGCCGCCCCCGGCCGCGGTGCAGCCGGTCAGGACGAGCGAGGCCGCGAGCGCGGCGGCGATGCCGGCCCTGACGACGGTGGTACGGGTGCGCATGGTCCCCCCATGTGGTGCGGATGTGCCGAGGGACATGGTCACACGGCACGGCCCGGTCCCCGGGGGCGGGCACCGGCGGTCAGGATCCGGTGCCGCGCCGCCCGCGGGCACCGCCCTCACCGGTGGGTGCCCGCCGCCCGGCCCCGGGGATCAGGCGCCGCCGGTCACGTCAGGCGCGGGCGCGGGCGCGGGCCGGGCGCGGGCCTGCGACGGCCTCGGCGAGCATGCGGCGGCCGGCCGGGGTGGTGAGGACACCGCGCAGGGCCGTGTCCCGTACGGCACGGGCGGGTGCCGACCGCAGCGTCCAGGCGCGGGTGGCGAGGTCGGTGCGGGCGAGCACGCCCAGGGCGTCGGCGCGCCGCGAGCGGCGCCAGGCCGTGAGCGCGTCCGTCCCCGGGCCGCGCCGCGCGGTCGCGGCGGGCAGGACGGCCGCGAGCGAGACGGCGTCGCGCAGGCCGAGGTTGAGGCCCTGCCCGCCGACCGGGCTGCACACGTGGGCGGCGTCGCCGATCAGCAGCACCCGTCGGCTCCCGTGCCCCGCGGCGAGGCGCCGGTGGGTACGGAAGGTGCTGGTCCAGCGGCATTCGCGGACGGTCGCCGTCCAGCCGCGGGCCGCCGCCTCGGCGGTGAGCGCCGCCGTGCCCTCCGCCGTGCCCTCCGTGGGGCCCGCGTCCTGCGGAGGGCCGGGCGTGGGCTCGTGCGGCAGGTGCAGCACCACGCGGGCCCAGCCGTCGAGGTGCATCGGCAGCACCACGAGCAGGCCGCGCGGTCCGCCGACCATGTGCACGCGCGCCGGGTCCAGCGAGGGGTCCTCGACGCGCAGATCGGCGAGCTGCCACGTACCGGCGTAGGTCCGGCCCCGGAACGCCGTACCGGCCAGGGCGCGCAGGGTGCTCGACGCGCCGTCGGCCGCGACCACCCAGCGGGCGCGCAGCGGTTCGAGGGCGTCCGTGTGCACGGTGACGTGGTCCGCGTCCTCCTCGACCGACCGGACCGCCGCCGAGCGGTGCACGCGCACGCCGGCGGCCGCGGCCCGTTCGGCGAGCAGGCCCTCGGTGGCGCACTGCGGGACGGTCAGGATGTACGGGTACGGGGAGCGCAGCCGGGTCAGGTCGAAGCCGCCGAGCCGGCGCCCCCGCGACCACATCTCGACAGTGTCCACGCGCCGTCCCAGCGGGTGCAGCGCCTCGGCCAGCCCGCTCGGGGTCAGGGCCTCCAGGGTCCGCGCGTGCACGTCCGTCGCGCGGGACTCGGTGACCGGACCGGGACGGCGTTCCAGTACCACGACGTCGAGCCCCGCCCGCGCGAGCAGCAGTGCGGCGGCGAGGCCCACCGGCCCGGCCCCCACCACCGCCACATCCGCGTCGATCGCCATGCCCGGCACTCTAACCGGGCCGGTCGACGGGTCGGAGTCGGGGCCTGGAGTCCGGGCCCGAAGTCCGTTCCGGCGCAGGATTCTTGACGGCTGATCAGGGTGGCGGGATCCGGTAGGTGCAGGTGGCCCCACCACGGTTCGGGGGACAGCCCCATCGAGCGGGGACGGCCGCGCTCCTAACGTCTAGCTGCATGACACACGTACGGCGGGACAGGAAGCGATCCCCTTCGGGAAGTCGCCGACCGGCACGGTGCGCGGCGGAACCGGCCGTGCCGGCGGCCGTGTTGGCGACCGGGTCGGCGGGCGGGTCGGCGACCGTGCCGGCAGGCGGGCCGGCGGTCACCGCATCGGCCACCGCGGTGACGGCGGCGGCCGCATCGCCGACGGACGGCCCCGGCTGCCCCGGCACCGCCCTCGCCCTCGCCGTCCCCCTCACCGAAGTACCTGGCGCCCCGCGCTCCGGGACCGGCTTCCGCGCCACCGACCACCACCCCGCGAACCAGCACGAGGAGACCCCGTGACCCCCCTTCGCCCTGCCGCCCGCCGCTCCGCCGCCGTGGGCCTCGCCCTCGCCGCCTGCGTGACCGCGACCCCCGCCCTCGCCGCGCCCGCGGCGCCCCCGGGCCCGGACGCCGCCCCCGCCGGCACCCCCGGCCTCGAGCGCTACTACCAGCAGCGCCTCGCCTGGGGCAGTTGCGTCCAGGGCCCCGACGACACCAAGGGCCGCGATCTCGACAAGGCCGGCGTCCAGTGCGCGGACGTGACCGTCCCGCTCGACTACGCCGACCCCCGGGGCCGAACGATCACCGTCGCCGTCTCCCGGCTGCGGGCCACCGACACCCGCCACCGCATCGGCGCGATCCTGCAGAACAACGGCGGACCGGGCGGCGGCGCCGTCGAGTCGCCGCCCCAGACCCGCGCGGCCATGAAGGAGGTCGGCGCGCGGTACGACATCGTCGGCTTCGACCCGCGCTTCGTCGGCCGCAGCACCCCGCTGGACTGCGGCTGGCCGGTCGGCACGGCCTGGTTCTCGGCCGGCGCCGACCGGGCGGGCTTCGACCGCCAGGTCGCCCTCCAGAAGGGTCTGGCCGACAAGTGCCGTGCCGCCGACGCCTCGGTGCTCCCGCACATCAGCACCCGCAACACGGCCCGGGACATGGACGTGATCCGCGGCGCGCTGGGCGAGCGGAAGATCTCCTACCTGGGCTACTCGTACGGCACGTACCTGGGCACGGTCTACACCCAGATGTTCCCCGGCCGCTACGACCGCGTGGTGTTCGACGGGGCGATCGCCCCGGGCGACTACGGCCCCCGGATGCTGACCGGCCTCGTACGCGAGAACGAGCGGGTGCTCGCCGACTGGGCCGCGTGGGCGGCGCAACGCCACGACACCTACCGGCTCGGCCGGACCCGCGCCGAGGTGCTGGCCGCCGTGGACCTGATCGTCGCGGCGGCCGCACGCGGCCCGCTCACCCTCGGCACCGCTCCCGACGTCTTCCAGGTCGACGACAGCCAGGTGCCCACCCTGCTGTTCATGGGCCTCGCGGACGACACCGACGCGGCGCGGGCGGCGCTCGGCGAGCAGGTGTCCGTAATGGCCCGGGCGGCGCGGGGCGAACCGACGTGGCTGTCGCCGGAGTTCGCCGGCATGCTCCGGTTCGGGCTGCGCGGCGAGAACGCGGCCTCGGGCAGCGTGCAGGCCGCGATCGTCTGCGGGGACGTGGCCGCGCCGCGCGATCCCGAGGTCTACTGGCGCGACATCGAGCGCGTCCGCGCCGCGCACCCGCTCTTCGGCCCGATGACCCACAACATCAACCCCTGCGCGTTCTGGGACCGGCCGCGCGAGGAGCCCACGCGCGTACGCCGCGACACCCCGGCGCTGATCGTCGCGGCCACCGGCGACCCGCGCACCACGTACCGCGGCAGCGTCGACCTGCACCGGCAGTTGCCGAGCTCGCGGCTGATCACCCTGGAGGGCGCCAACCGGCACGCGATCTACGGCCTGTACGGCAACGCGTGCGTGGACGAGCAGGTCAACCGGTACCTGGCGACCGGCACGTTGCCGAAGCGGGACCGGACCTGCGCCCAGCAGGCGGCGGAATAGGGAAAGAACCGCGGGTGGGCGGCGGGCGGGGTGGGGGTCAGCGGCCGGTGCGGTGTTCGTAGACCGTGAGGGACAGGGCCTTCACCGCCGCCTGGGCGCGGTGCGTGTCCAGGGCCTCGTCGATGGCCTCCAGGGCGGCCGCCGCCGAGACGCGGACGGCGAGGGGCAGGCCGTCGTACGCGGAGATCCGGTAGGCGAGCGTGCGGCGGGCCGCCCGCTCCTCGTCGCTCACGCCGTCCGCGGTGAGCGGGAAGACGGCGGCCTGGTAGGTCGCGATGCTCACGAGCACCGCGTCGGCGATGCCCTCCGCGTATCCGTCGACGCGGACGGGATCGGGCTGGAGGTACGCCTTCACCTGGCGCCGGGCGAGGAACGAGCCCGCGCCCGCGCCCAGCCCGGCGGCCGCCGCGGCGATCAGGGCCGTCGTCCGGCCGCCCACGAGCAGGCCCACGCAGGCCCCGCCCACGACCCCGCAGGTCACCAGGACGAAGCTGATCATCAGGTGGATACGGGTGGCGACCGGCGGCTTCATACCCAGCAGTATGCACAGCCCCGCCACCGGGCCCCGTCCGGCCCAGCGGGTGCGGGGTGCGCCCGGATGGGGGAAGCTGGGCAAGGCTGCACTGTACGGCGACGGACGGCGCGAGGAGGTCCCGTGGACGCTTCAGGAGAGGGCAGGCCCGCTCCCCCGGCCCGTACGAGGCTGACGAGGCTGCGGACGGCCGTCCTGGTGTGCGCGGCCGCCGCGCTCGCGGGCGGCACGGTGTCCGCCTCCGCCGCCACGGCTCCGGCGCAGGATCCCGCCCCCGACCCCGTCGTGCTCGTCGACTGCTTCTCGGAGGCGCAGGTACGGCCCGACGAGTACCTGCTGGCCTGCGGCGACGGCAACAACCGGCTCGTCCGGCTGGACTGGGACACCTGGGGGCCGAAGACGGCGACGGCCACCGGCACGGACCTGGTGAACGACTGCCGCCCCTACTGCGCGGCCGGCCGCTTCCACGCGTACCCGGTCACGGTGACCCTGGCCAACCCGAAGCCGTGGGAAGAGCAGCCGGACGTGCAGCGGTTCACCACCATCCGCCTGCTGTACACCGACACCGCCCCGCACCCGGTCCCCAAGGACGTGACGTACAAGCTCCTCGGCTGACCACTACCGGGGGCCGGTCCGGGCGCGGTAGTGGCTGGGCGGGGTGCCGAACTGCCGGGTGAAGGCGTGGGAGAAGGCGTACGGGGTGCCGTACCCGACGCGGCGGGCGATGGCGGCCAGGGGGTCCTCGGTGTCGCGGAGCTGGGCGGCCGCGAGGTTCAGCCGCCACCAGGTCAGGTAGGCCATCGGCGGGCGGCCGACGAGGGCGGTGAAGCGGCGGGCCAGGGTCGGGCGGGAGACGCCGGCCTCCCGGGCCAGGCGGTCGTTGGTCCAGGGGGCCGCGGGGTCGGAGTGCAGGGCCCGGAGCGCCTCGGCCGTCACCGGGTCGCTGAGTGCCGCCGGCCAGATGCCCGCCCTGGCCTCGGCCATCCAGGAACGGATCATGTAGACGAGGAGCAGGTCGAGCAGGCTGGACACCGCCACGCAGGAGCCGGGCCGCCGCGCGCCCACCTCGCCGCCCAGCTCACCGCCCAGCAGGCCGATGGCGGAGCGGAGTTCGCCGTGGCTGCCGACCCGGTTCGGCAGGTGGACGACGGGCGGCAGCTCGCGCATGAGGGGGTGGGCCCGGCTGTGGTCGAGCCGGTACTTGCCGCACAGCATCTCCACCACCGCCGCACCGGGCTCCGCTGGCAGGGCGGAGGTGCCCGCCCACCCGTCCCGCCATGCTTCGAAGGGCACCGCCCGCGCCACGGCGGCCGCGTCGGCGGGGCCGTCCGCGATGACATGGCCGGTGCCGTGCGGCAGGAGCACCGCGTCGCCCGGGCCGAGCGTGACCGGCTCGCCGCCGTCGGGCAACAGCCAGCAGCCGCCCTCCAGTACGACGTGGAACCCCGCCCCCTCGTAGGCGCCGAACCGCACGCGCCAGCCGCTCCCGCCCGCCCCCGCCCCCACCCGCGCCCGCACGCGCTCCGAGGAGGGACGTCCGGTGCGTACGGCCGAGATCGCGTCGCTCACCACATCCATGCGGGCCAGGCTATCCCCGCAGCGGCCGCAGCAGCCTCGATGGTGAGCTGTACACGTATGGGGATGAACCTCTGGAGCATGGAGATGCTCAACCGCGGTTCCTAGGGTCGGTGCCATGGAGAACACGAGCGAGCGGAGCAGCATCGTGCTGGGGGACGTCGAGATCGTCCGGGTCGTGGAATGGCGGGGCGCGTTCGCTCCGGCGGCGGAGCTGGTTCCGGGGGCGGGGGCCGAGGTGTGGCGGGAGAACGCCCGCTGGTTGTCACCGGAGCACGTGGACGCGGAGAGCGGGGCGGCGGTGATGGCACTGCAGTCCTGGGTGCTGCGCAGCGGCGGGCGTACCGTCCTGGTGGACACGGGGGTGGGCAACGGGCGTGAGCGGCCCGGCTCGCCGGCCTTCCACCAGTGGCAGGGCGACTACCTCGGCGCGCTGGCGCGGGCGGGCGTCCGGCCGCAGGACGTCGACGTGGTCGTCAACACCCACCTGCACGCCGACCACGTCGGCTGGAACACCCGCGACGCCGGGGACGCGGGCGGTGAGTGGGAGCCGACCTTCCCCAACGCCACGTATCTGATCCCGGCGGCCGACGACTTCCACTTCGGCCCGCGGGGCGCGTACGGCGGCGGCCGGAGCGTGGACGACCGGCTGGTCTACGAGGACAGCGTCGCGCCCGTCCACCGGGCGGGGCAGGCCGTGCTGTGGGAGGGGTCCCACCGCATCGACGCGCACCTCACGCTGGAGCCGGCGCCGGGGCACACGCCCGGCTCGTCCGTGCTGCGGCTGGCGTCCGGGGGCGACCGGGCGGTGTTCGTGGGCGACCTCTTGCACAGCCCGGTCCAGATCGTCGAGCCCTCCTGCAACAGCTGCTTCTGCCTGGACGCGCGGCAGGCGACCGTGAGCCGCCGCCGGATCCTGGGGCGGGCCGCCGACCTGCGCGAGCTGGTCGTACCCGCCCACTTCGGCGGGGCGGGGGCCGTGGAGGTGCGGCGGGCGGGGACGGGCGACGGGTTCAGCCTCGGGCCGTGGGCCACGTACGGGCGATAGCCGACGGACCGTACGACCCGCGCCACGCCGTGCCACGCCGCGCCCGCGCGTCCGGGGCGACAGCGGAATGCGACCCTCCTTCAAGCGTCTTCCCCGCCAAAGACGAAATGGGTGCCCGGAGCATCTCGGCCAATCGTTGCGATGTGCGCCCGCGCGCCCCCGCAGTGACGTTCCATCAACCCGTCCCCGGGGCAGCCGGGTGGGTGCTGTTGGTTCGTCACCGAAGGAGAGCACGCAATGACGAAGGTCCTCGTTCTGCACAGCGTCAGCCTGGTGCGGTCCGCGCTGGCTGCCCTGCTGAGATCCGAAGGGCCCTTCGAGGTCACGTCGGCCGGCTGGCGGTCCGCGGCGCGCCAGGCGGAGTCCTTATGCCCGGACGTGGCCGTGGTCGACCTGGACTGTCCACGGGCGGCCGCCGCCCTGGCGGGGGACGGACGAGGCGACCGCCAGGTGCTGTCGTCGCCCACGCCGGTGCTGGTGCTGGCCTCGACCGGGACCCCCGGTCCGCTGCGCCGGGCGTTCCAGGCCGAGGCCCTCGGCTACGTCGACAAGGACGGCTCGCCCGGGCGGCTCGTACGGGCCGTACGGAAGGTCGCGGAGGGGCAGCGCTTCATCGACGCGTCGCTGGCCTCCGCCTTCATGGAGGCCGAGCCGGTGCCGCTCAGTCCGCGTGAGCTCAGCGTCCTGGCGCGGGCGGCCGAGGGCGACTCGATCTCCGAGATCGCGCACGCGCTGCACCTGGCCACGGGCACGGTGCGCAATTACATGGCCGCCGTCACGCGCAAGACCGGCGCCCGCAACCGCGTCGACGCGATCCGCATCTCACGGCGGGCGGGCTGGGTCTGACCCGTCCCGTCACGTCCGCCCGCGTGCCGACCGGGTCACGTGTCCGGGCCCTGGTTCCACATCCCGACGAGCTCCCGGTACAGCGGCGATCTGGCCGGGAGCTCCGCGTGCGTCCCGCATACCGCCCGGGTCCCGTCCAGGACGAGGACCCGGTCGGCGCGGGCCGCCGAGGAGATCCGGTGGGCCACCACGACGAGCGTGCCGGGGCGGGCGGCGAGCGCCCGTTCGGCGCGTTCCTCGGTCCGCGGGTCCAGGTGGCAGGTCGCCTCGTCGAGCAGGAGCAGCGGGGCGGGCGAGAGGTAGGCGGCGGCGAGGGCGAGCTGCTGGCTCTCGCCCCGGGAGAGCCGGCCGGGGTCGAGTACGGCGTCCAGCCCGCCCAGGCGGTCCACGAGCCCGTCCAGCCCGAGGGCGGCCACGGCCCGCTCCACGTGCTCCGGCCCGGCGTCCGCCGGATCGGGGCACAGGTGGGTGAGGTTCTCGCGTACGGTGCCGGTGAAGACGTAGGCCTGCTGCGGCAGCAGGGTGCGGCGTGGGTCGGGCCGCCCGGTGGCGCCGGACGCCCGCCGGGCCGCCGCCCCGGCGACGAGGACCGTCCCGCGGTCGGGCGTGAGCAGCCCGGCGAGCAGGGCGGTGAGGGTGGACTTGCCGATCCCGCTGGGCCCGACGACCGCGAGATGCTCCCCCGGCCGCACGACCAGGTCGAGCCGTTCGAAGACGGGCGCGGCGCACGGCCCGTACGCGTAACTGACGGCACGCAACTCCAGGGCGGGCACCCCCCCAACACCCACCCCGCCGCCAACGGCCGCACCGGGCGCCGACGCTACGGCGCCCGGCGCGAGGGCGGCCCGCGCCGCGGAATCCGGCTCCACAACGCCCGGTGTGACGGCGGCCGGCGTCGTGGGAGCTGATGCTCGGACCGGTGGCTGGGGTATGAGGGCGGGCGCGGGGGCGGGTGGGGTGCAGAAGCGGTCCAGGACGACCAGCAGCCGGGTTCCGGCCGTACCGAGCGCCGCCATCAGGGCGTTGAGGGCCGGCAGCAGCGACTGGGCCAGGTAGGTGAGCGCGCCCGCCAGTGCGCCCGCGGTGACCCCCCGCCCGAGCAGCCACGGCGTCGCTGCCAGGAGCGCGACCACGGGCAGCTGACCCGCCGTGCCCAGGGCCAGGGTCCGCAGGGCCGCCCACCGGGACAGCCGCCGGGTCAGCCGTTCCTGCGCGGCGATCAGGGGCTCCACGCCCGCCGCCGCCTGCGCCGCGCCACCACACGCGGCGATGTCGCGCAGGCCCGCCCCCAGGGCCCCGACCCCGGCCGACAGCGCCTCGTCGGTGTCGAGGCAGCCGCGCTGAACGGCCGCCATGGGGCGCAGCGTCGCCACGAAGGCCGCCAGGCCCAGCAGCAGCGGGGGCAGGACGACGATCAGCAGCACCGGGGCGAGGGCCGCCATGCCGGCCAGCGCGCCGAGCGCCGTGAAGACGAACGAACGCCCCGTCAGCACCAGGCCGGCGAACGAGTCCCGGGCCATCTCCGTCTGCCGCGACAGCCGGGAGACCACGCCCGCGTCGGCGGCCTTCGCCGGGTCGGCGACGGCGCGGTCCAGGGCCTGCCGCACGGCTCGGCGCACGAGTCCGTCACGCAGGGGCTCGACGAGGTCGGCGAGTCCGGCGAACACGCCGCGCAGCGCGAGCGCGCCGGCCAGTGCCCCGGCTCCGGCGACGGCGAGCCAGCCGAGTCCGGTCGCGGTACGGCCGGCCAGGAACCCGTCGTCGAGGGCGCGGGCCACGGCGTAGCCGCCGAGGAAGGTGTGCGCGGCCTCCAGCAACGACCAGGCCGCGAGCCGGCGCAGGGCGCCGGTACGGCCGCGCAGGAACCGCCGGCCCTCGGGAGCCACCCGCTGCCAGGCGCCGTACTCGCTCACCGGGCCACCTCCTGCCCCCGGTACGACGCCGGCTCCGGCTCCGGCGGCACCTCGGTGGTGACGGCGAACACGGCCCGGTAGTGCGGGTCCCGCCACAGTCCGGCGTGCGTACCGGTGGCCCGCACCCGCCCGTCCTCCAGCCAGACGACCAGGTCGGCGCGGGCGGCCGTGGACAGCCGGTGCGCGACCACCAGGCGGGTACCGGGCCGGACCTCGCGGGCCAGGGCCCGCTCGACCTCGCGCGCGGTGACGGTGTCGAGGCTGGAGGTGGCGTCGTCGAGCACGAGCAGCCGGCCGGCGCCGAAGAAGGCCCGGGCCAGGCCCAGGCGTTGGGCTTCGCCCCCGGACATGGGCGCGTCCGCGACGGCGGTGTCGTAGCCGTGCGGCAGGCGCCGTACGAAGAGGTCGGTGCCCGCCGCCCGGGCGGCCGCCCGCACCTGTGCGAGCCCGGCACCCCCCGGGCCGGCGCCGGCACCGGGGGCCGCTCCGGGGTCCGGGACCAAGGTCGGGGCCGCCCCCGCCCCCGCCCCCGCCCCCGTGCCGAACGTGATCGTGTCGGCGATCGTCCGTCCCAGCAGTGCCGGCCGGTCGAAGGCGTGGCCGACCTCCCGGCGCAGCGCCTCGGCGGTCAGGTCGCGCAGCGGTACGCCGTCCAGCAGCACCTGACCGGCGTCGGGGTCGGTCAGGCGGCCGGCGACGGCGGCGAGCAGGGTCTTGCCGGAGCCGGAACGGCCCACCACGGCGGCCGTGGTGCCGCCGGGGATCCGCAGGCTGACGTCGTGCAGGACCGCCGTCCCGCCGCGCACCACGCGGACGTCACGCAGCTCCAGGGTGCCGGGACCGCCGGCCGGCGGCTCCGACCGCCCGTACTCCAGCGCGGGCAGCGCGAACAGCGCGGCGGTGCGCCGGGCGGCCGTCCTGCCGCGTACGACGGCCGCCAGCCGCCCGGTCACCGCGCCGACCCCGGCGGCGAGCGCGGCATAGCGGACGGCGGCCAGGAGGTCGCCGACGCCGAGCGCCCCGGCCGCCAGCCGGACGCCGCCCACGGCCAGGACCGCGTACAGCAGCAGCGGCATGAGCGCGGTGGAGCGGGCCATGGTCGCGCCGTAGACCTGCCACATCCGGCGTCCCTCGGCGTGGAGTTCGGGCAACTGGGCCAGGATCCTGGCCCGTTCGCGGTCGGCGGTGCCGGCGGCCGCGATGGTCCGCGCCCCGGCGAGCGCCTCGACGAGCCGGCCGGCGGTCGCGAGCTGGAGCTGCTGGTAACGGCCCACGCTCGCCGAGGAGTCGCGGGCGAAGGCACGCAACAACAGGGCCAGGAGCGGAAGTCCGGCAAGGAAGGCGAGCGCTGTCCAGGGGTCTATGAGGACGAGGGCCACGAGCGCCCCGAGCGGCGGCAGCAGCGCGGCGGCCCCGGCCGCGACGGCCGACGGGACCGTGCCGGCCTCCGCGGCGTGCGCGGTGAGCCGCGCGGCGAGGTCTCCGGGTGCGTGGCGGGCGGCTTGGTGCGGGGCCGCGCCCAGCAGCCGGGCGAGTCCGAGCCGGCGCAGCCACGCGGTGCTGCGGGCGTCGACCGAGCCGGTCAGCCGCAGGGCGGCGGCCTCCAGCAGGACCTCGGCGACGATCACCGCGGCGCACAGCACGGTCCACCGGGTACCCGCGGGGTCGCGGGCCAGCAGCAGGTCGAGGGTGTGGCCGAGTACGGCCGGTTCCGCGAGCGCGGTCACGGCGGCCGCCAGCGAGCAGCCGAGCAGCGCGGCCGTACGGCCGCCGCTGTGCCGGGCGGCCGACAGCAACGCCCGGTCGGCGTACCGGCGTTCCTCCGCGTGCGCGTCGTCCGGCGCGGCGCCGGGCACCGACCCGGACGGGGGCGGGGAGGGCGGGGGCGGGGGCGGGGAGGGCGGGGTCATCCGCGTTCGCCTCCAGGGATCGGGTACGGGTCCGGGCCCGGGCGGCGAACCGCCCGGGCCCGGAGGGGACCTTGTCAGTTACAGGTCGTGATGCTCAGGCTGCTGTCCCCGCAGAGCAGCAGGCTGGCGCGGCTGCCGCCGCCGCCCCCGCCGGTCAGCGCGGCCTCGGTGGTCTCTTCCTTCGGGGTCTCCATCGACTGCAGGTCAAGAAGCGTCATGTCTGATTCCTCTTCTCTGTGAGTGTTCCGATGGGTCACGGTCCCGTGGTGCGGAACCGGTTCAGGGGCGCGCCGCGGCGGACCGCGGCGGCGGGAGGAACGGCAGGTGCGCGTGCCCGCCCGGCGCCGCGGCGCCGAGGGCGAGGAGGGCGCCGGCCGTGCCGGTGGCGAGGTCCATGGACAGCCTCATCATCTGCTCGCCGGGGAAGGCCAGATGTCCCTGGTACGGCACCGCGTGGCGGGCCAGGGCGTCGATCTGGCGCGTGATGTCGTCGGGCCGGGTGCCGGGTCCGGGCGTCGTGGTGCGGGCCAGGTGGAGGATCATCCCGGCGGCACCGCGGAACAGGCCGGGCTGCGCGTAGAAGGTCGCCTGGGCCGCCCGTACGATCCCGCGGCGGGCCTCTTCGAAGCGTTCGTCGCCGCCGTGTTCCAGCCAGTCGTCGATGACCATGCCGATGCCGGCGCTGCCCTCGCCGAGGTACGGCATGGTGCGCCAGCCCTCGTTGACCTGGAGGGTGCCGAACGCACTGGTCACACAGCGGTCGAGGTCACGGTGCAGGGCGTGCGCGGCGTGCTGGAGCAGTTCCCCGTCGCCGGTGCGCTCGTACAGTCGCAGGAAGAGCAGGGCGGGGCCGGAGTTGCCGTGCAGCAGCCCGGCGCGGGCGGTCCGCGGCGCGGAACGGACGGCCAGTTCGGCGCAGCGCAGCGCCGCGGCGTGCAACTCGCCCTCGCCGGTGGCCGTACCGAGCGCGTCCAGGGCGAGGCCGACGCCGGCGAGCCCGCCGTACAGGTCCGGGCCGAGCTCCTGCCAGGGCTGGCTCAGCAGTTGGCCGGCCAGGCCGAGGGCGCGGTCGCGGTGACCGAGCCGGTCCAGGAGCCAGGCGGTGCCGGCGAGGCCGTCGTAGAAGCCGAGCGGGGTACCGGAGGCCGGATCCTTGGTCTGGGCCAGCAGCCATTCCTCGGCCTCGGGCCAGGGGTCGAAGCCGGTCTCGGCGAGGGCGTGGAGGACACCGGCGGCTCCGTTGGCGAGACAGGTGCCGCCTCCCGCCGTCGCGAACTGGGCGATGTCGCCGGGGAAGAGCCGGTCCTCGCGGTCCGGGGTGGCGGCGGCGCGCAGCGCGGAGGCCATCGACGTACGGGCGGCTGGCCAGTCCCCCGGCGCGACCGGCAGGTACGGCCGTCCGGACCCGGGCCCGGTTCCGGACTTGGTCCGGGACCCGGACGTCACGCCGGACAGGGCGGGCCCGGCTTCCGAAGGGCTGTCCTCCGTACCGGCGAGGATCTCCTCGACGGCTTCGTCGAGGAAGTCCCTCGGTACGGGGAACTGCTCGGCGGCGACGGCGGCCAGGTGCCCCGCCTTGGCCCGGTCCATGGCGAACAGGCTGGTCAGCGGCAGGAACAGGGCCAGGCGCAGGCAGGCCAGGGCGTAGCGGTCGACGGAGAATCCACGCCGGTCGGGCGGGGCGACGAACGCCGGGTTGGCCACGGTCTGGCGCAGTCCCTCGTCCACGTGCGCGGCGGCCTCGAAGTCCAGCAGCGCGACGGAGGGTTCACCGAAGCCGGCCGCGCGACCGTCGCGGCCGGCGCGGGCGCCGTCGCCCCCGCCGTCGTCCTCCGCGACCATGATGTTGAAGAGGTGGAGGTCGTTGAAGACGACCCCGCGGGCGTGGACGGCGTCGACGGCCTCGGTCACCTTCCGGTGCACCGCGAGGGCCCACTCGGTGTAGGCGGCCAGTTCCGCCGGGCCGGGGTCGGCCTCGATGAGCGGGTGGCGGCGGGCGAAGTAGGTGTTGAGCGGCTTGCCCTCGAGGTACTGCATCGCCAGGAAGTGGTGGTCGCCGACCGTGAAGGAGCCGCGCAGCGCCGGGACGCAGTCGAGCCCCGCGAGCCGTTCCAGTGCGGTGCGCTCGCGGTGGAGGCGGGCCACGGCGTCGGCCCCGTCGGCGGCGAGGCCGGCGTACGGGCGGGCCTCCTTGAGGACGACCCGCTCGCCGGTACGGCTGTCCCTGGCGGCGTACACACCGCCGCCGTTGGAGAAGTGCAGCGCCTGCTCCACCGTGTACGGCACCTCGGTGAGGGTCACGGCCGAGCGGGCGGCGAGGTGGGGCGTGAGGAACTCCGGCGGCTCGACCCAGTCGGGCAGCCGGAAGACCGGGCCGCGCGGGTCCGGGACCAGGCGGCCGTCCGGGGTCTCGATGGCCGGCACCAGCTCGCCGTGTTCGTCGTAGCAGTGCCGCAGGGTGAAGCTGCCGTAGCGGACGTGGACGGGGCCGGCGCCCCAGCGCAAGTCGCTGAGGATGTACGGGCCCGCCCGGCCCGCCAGCAGGGCGTCGAGGTCCTCGCAGATCCGGCGGCACTGCTCCGCGTCGGCCGGGTAGACGGTGAGGAACTTCCCGCTCGCCGCCCGGTCGGCGTACTTGGCGTTGCGCAGGTGCAGCAGGTAACGGCTCGGTACGAACTTGAAGGCGATCCGCCGGTCGACGCAGTAGGCGTACACGGCCGCGAGCACCTGCTCGGCGTCGTCCAGGCAGGCCGATACGTGGATCTTCCAGCCCTGGGCGGGCAGTTCGACGGCCTGCGGGCGCAGGGCGAGCCAGTCCCCGCTGCGGTGGGAGCGCCATCCGGACGGGACCGGGGCGAGCGCCTGCGGGTAGCTCTTCTCGGCCCGCCGGTACGGCGCGTCGTAGAACCAGCGGTCGGCGTCGCAGTAGGCGGCGTACCCCTTGTTCACACCTGCTCCCTCGTTCGGCGGCAGGTCCGACGGTGTCACGCCCGGCGGGCCGGACGACAGTCACGCCTGTCACCGATGCGGTGTGCAGTACGCACGAGTCACTTGGCGTGCCGCGCGGGCCGCCGGTGCGGGCGCGCCGCACCGTCCGCCGGTACGACCGGTCGCGTCCCACGCCCCTCTGGCGGACCCCGGGAGGGCTCGGGCACCATCTCCTTGCTCCACCTGCACACCCACGCGCAACCACCCACGCACGCGCACCCGTACCCGTGTCCCATGGCATGGTCACGGCCACCCGCAGGAGGAATTCCCCGTGAAGATCCGCCCGCTCCTCACCGCACTCGCCCTCGTCCTCGGCGCGCTCTTCGCCCCCGGTGCCGGCGTGCTCGCCGGTGCCACCGAAGCCCACGCGGCCACCAAGATCTCGCACGCCACCGCGACCTCGATGTTCCGCGCCGCCGGGATCACCTGGTCCTCGTCGGGCGGCTGCTCCGCCCGGAACAACCCCTCGTGCACGTCGTTCGAGCAGCTGAACCGGGCCACGGCACAGGGTGCCCAGACCCTCAGGAACGCCAGCGGGTGCGCGCTGAACATCACCGGCGGCACGGAGACGGGCCACGCCGGCGGCACGTACTCGCACTGGAACGGCTACAAGCTGGACTTCAGCAAGTACGCGTGCCTGGGCTCCTACATCAAGAACACCTTCACGTACATCGGCGTACGCGGTGACGGCGCCCCCCAGTGGCGCTCCGGCGCCGGCAACGTCTACGCCGACGAGGGCAACCACTGGGACGTGGTCTTCTACAACTGCGGCGGCTGCTGACAGCCGGGGGCGTCAGCGCAGCTTCGAGCCGTACACGTGGTCGACCGCCATCGTCATCAGGACCCGGCGGTCAGGGTCACGGTGCCCTCGGCGGTGGCCCAGGCCCAGCCGTCGGGGCTGGTGACCTCCAGTGCTGCCCGCGGGTCCCGGCGCCCCGGTGCGCCGGGGGCGGGGACCGGGCGGCGGATCGCCGCGGGGCCGGCACGTTCAGAGGGCCCGGCCGTAGCGGACCGCCGCGCTCCAGATGCGTTCGAGGCGTACATAGGTGCCCGGGCGCGGGGCGTGCCAGATCCGGTCGTGCCCGGCGTAGATGCCGACGTGGCCCACAGTGCCGCCGTCGGGGAAGAAGACCAGGTCACCGGGTACGCGATCGGCCTCGGGAATGCGCTGGGTGTGCTCGTACTGCTGGGCGGCGGTGCGCGGGAGGCGGCGGCCCGCCTTCTTGAAGGCGTAGAGGGTCAGGCCCGAGCAGTCGAAGCGCTTGGGGCCGGTCGCGCCGTACTGGTACGGCGAGCCCTGTTTGGAGGCCGCCACCTCGACGGCCTTGGCACCGTAGGGGGCGGACGCGTGGGCTGGTGTCGTGGGGCCGGCCAGCATGCCGGCGGTCAGGAGCGGCAGGAGGAGAAACGTCAATGCTCCGGGGGAGCGTCGCACAGGCTGACGGCCCGTGAGGGCCTCTCGGAAGTCCGTCGTGAAGCAGGGCATCGTGCTACCTCCGCAATCGGTTGCAGGCAACTGTCAGATCGCTGGGGAGATCCTGATTCTCGGGGCACGCCTCTCGGCTCTCGTTGGCCGCCCAGTTTTCTCCGCCGCCTTGCAGCCGTCACCACCGGACACGGGGCACTTTGTCACGATTTTGCATCAAGTCGAGGCTTTCCGTTTCAGATGATTTCCACCTTTCCGTTCCTTCCTGGCGCCGATGAGCCGCCGCCGTCCGCCCGCCGGAACCGCGCCAGCTGTCGTGCCGGCCGAAGCCCTGCGCCACCATGGAAGGACCGACCCGTGGCCCCCGGTCCGCGGTCCGCGGCCCCCGCAGTGGTCGAGGTGGTGAGGTGCCCATGCCCACCCAGCCTGAACAACAGCCGCCCGGGTCCGCCCCGAACGGTGGCGGCCGGTACGGCGAGGCGGCGTTCCGGCCGCAGCAGGCTGGCGAGGACGCACGCATCGATCTGGGCGCCCTCGCGTACGACGAGATCACCCTGGCCCGCCTGACGCGGCTGGGCGCCGGCCCGGGCTGGCGCTGCCTGGACCTGGGCGCGGGCACCGGTACCGTCGCGCGCCAGCTCCTGCGCCGGGCCCGTGTGGCGTCCTGGCCGTCGACCGCGACACGCGCTTCCTCACCGCCCGCCCGCTGCCCGGCCTCACGGCCCTGGAGGCCGACATCACCGACCCGGACTTCGACCCCGGCCGGTTCGCCCTGGTGCACGCCCGGTTCGTCCTCATGCACCTGCGGCCGCGGCTCGAGGTGGCCAAGCTGGCCTCGCTGGTGGCGCCCGGCGGGGTCCTGGTCCTCGGCGACGCCGTCGACCTGACCACGGCGTCGGCCCCGGTGACCCCGTACACCAGGGCGATGCGCGCGATGTGGCAGGCGCTGCGGGACACGATCGGAACCGACGTCTCCTGGGTACCGCAGTACCCGGGGCTGCTGCGCGCGGCCGGGCTGCGCTCCGTGGCGGCCGAGATCCACGTTCCGCCGCTGCTGCCGGGCAGTCCCATCAGCCGGTTCTGGGCGGAGACCTGGGAACGGGTACGCGCGGCGATGGTGGCCACGGAGCTGGTCGACGATGCCGCGATCGACGAGGCGATCCGCTACCTCGACTCGCCCGACTGCGCCGGACTCTCACCGGGCCTGATCACCGCGTGGGGCCGGCAGCCGGAAACCCCGGCCGCGTGAGCCGTGCGGGCGCAAGGTCGAGCGGGGGCTGCTGGCGGCGTGTCCGCCGCGCGGTGCGAGTGTGGCAGCCGTACTGGAGGCCGTACGCCTCGGCGGCGAAGTGGCACGGGCCGAGCGGCAGCTGATGGTCCGTGGCCTGCTCGGACGGCTGCGGCGGCGTCCTACGCGGCGCGGCCGGCGGCACCTGGAGGCGGCCCGGCGGTCCGGCGCGCTTCCCGCGTACGTGTTCGACGGACCAGGCGCCGTCGGCGACCGGATGTTCCGCCGGGTCGTCCTCGGACCGTCGCTGCCGTCGGGGCTGGGCAGGGCCCTGCGGCGGACGGGCAAGGCACTCGACGACGAGGACGGCGGGAAGGGCGGTACCGGCGACCACGGCGGGCGGGACGGGGACGGTGGTGGCCACGGCGGGTTCCCGGGCGGCGGGGGCGCAAGCAGTGGCGGGGACTGACCCGGGTACGCCGCCGGGCCGGCGGCCGGTTCAGTCCACCGCGAGGACCACGAGGTCCGCCCGGGCGCGTCCCGGGGCGATCAGGCGGGCGTTCGCCTCGTCCGAGCGGGTCACCCAGTCCCGGGCGTACGCCTCCTCCTTGCCGTGGCGCACATGGCGGTCCACGAGCCGCCGCACGCGCAGCGAGTCGTCCGGGGCCAGGAACCAGACCTCGTCGAGGAGGGGCCCGACCTCCGCCCACTCCCCCGCCCCGTGCAGCAGGTAGTTCCCCTCGGTGATCACCAGCGGCACCTCCGGGCCCACCGGGACGCTTCCGGCGACCGGTTCCTCCAGCGCGCGGTCGAAGGCCGGGGCGTAGACGACACCGGCCCCCGGCCCGCGCAGCCGGCGGAGCAGGGCCGCATAGCCGGCCGCGTCGAATGTGTCCGGCGCGCCCTTGCGGTCGGCCCGCCCCAGGCGGACCAACTCGCCCTGGGCGAGGTGGAATCCGTCCATCGGTACGACGACGGCCAGCGCGGGGCCCAGCGCCCGGGCCAGTCGTGCGGCCAGGGTGGACTTGCCGGCGCCGGGCGGCCCGGCGATGCCCAGGATCCGGCGGCCGCCCGCGGCCGCCAGCCCACGGGCCCGCCGCTCCAGCCCGGCGAACTCCGTAGCCGTCTCCCCGCGCTTCTCCGCCCGCTTCTCCCTCTCCATGCGCCCATGGTGCACGAGGGCGGCGCGCCCCGGGGCGTCCGGCGTAGCCTGAGCCCCATGGACGAGCTCGACGGAGTAGAGATCATCGCCTTCGCGGACGCCGCGGCGTTCGAGGCCTGGCTGGCCGCCCACCACACGCGCCAGGAGGGCGTGTGGGTGAAGGTGGCCCGGCGGAACTCCGGCATCCCGTCGGTGACCGACGACGAACTCGTCGACGCCGGGCTGTGCTTCGGCTGGATCTCCGGGCAGCGGCGGTCGGCCGACGCGCCGTACTACCTCCAGAAGTACGTGCCGCGGCGGACCCGGAGCCTGTGGTCGCAGGTGAACGTCGACAAGGTCGCGGCGCTCACGGCCGCCGGACGGATGCGTGCACCGGGCCTGGCCGAGGTGCGCAAGGCACAGGAGGACGGGCGCTGGGCTGCCGCGTACGCGTCGCAGAGGACGGCGACGGTCCCGCCGGACCTGGATGCCCTGCTCGACGCGAACCCCGAGGCCAGGAAGGCGTTCGAGGCGCTCGACAAGTCCGGGCGCTACCAGCTGATGCTGCCGGTGCTCCAGGCTCTCACGCCGCGGACGAGGCAGGACCGGCTCGACAAGGTCCTGAGCCGGCTGCTGCCCGGGCCGGCCGGGCACTGAACCGGATCCGCGGCGGCCCCGGGGGCCGGTTGCGCGCAGGTGGCCGCGGGGAGCGCGCGCACCGGCTACCGCCGCGCCTGCGGCCCCACCCGGTCGGCAGCGGTGGCGGCGGCGGGCGCGGACACGGCGTCCAGCGCCGTGTCCACCTCCGCCAGGGCGCCGTCCCCCACGGTCAGCGAGTCGTACACGAGGTGCACCGCCGCGTCCTCGATACCGCAGTAACCGGAGATCCCGTCCCGCAGGGTGCGGGTGACCACCTCGTCCCAGCCCAGCCCCGTGAACCGCTCGCGCCCGTAGCTGACCAGGCCGATCCAGACCATCCGCTTGGCCGCCAGCCGCGGGGTGCTGAGGCCGTAGGAGAAGCCGTTGTTCCACACCCGGTCGATCCACCCCTTGAGGATGGCGGGGAGGCCGAACCACCAGAGCGGGAAGACCACCACGATCAGGTCCGCGGCGTCGACCCGCGCCATGTGCGCGTGGACCTCCGCGCTGTAGCGCTTGCCCGTGTCCGCCCAGTCCGGCTCGTCCTCCGGCGACATCCGGGGGTCGAACTGCTCGGCGTGCAGGTCGAGTACGTCGAGCTCGTAGCCGTCGCGCTCGAGGCGCCGCGCGGCCCGGCCGGCGAGCTGCGCCGTCAGGGAGTCCGTCCGGGGGTGGGCCAGGACGAGCAGCGCACGTCGCCGGGCGGACCCGGGGTTTTCGGGGTTCTCGGGGTTCTCGGCGGATGTGACGGACGCGGAGGTGGTGGACACGGTGGATCCTCTGCTCTCGGTGGGCTGGGCCGACGTGGTCGTCCCGGTGGACGGGGTGGTCGCGGGCATCAGTGGTCGCCCAGCCGGACCAGCATCTTGCCGGTGTTGGCCCCGCGCATCATCCCCAGGAAGGCGGCCGGTGCCTGCTCGATGCCGTCGGCGACGGTCTGTTCGGTGCGCAGGCTGCCGTCGGCCAGCCAGCCCGCCGCCTTGCCGGTCCACTCCGGGAAGAGGTCGAAGTGGCTGCTGACGATCATGCCGCGCAGCGTCACCTCGGCCGCGACGGCGCGGAAGAGGTTGCCGGGTCCCGGCGCGGGCGCCGTGGCGTTGTAGCCGCTGATCGCGCCGACCATGGCGATCCGCCCGCCGGGCCGTATCGCGCCGATGGCCGCCTCGAGGTGGTCGCCGCCGACCGCGTCCAGGTAGACGTCGATGCCGTCGGGGGCGGCCTGGGCGAGCTGCTGCGCCAGGTTGCCCTGGCGATGGTCGAGGGCCGCGTCGTAGCCGAACACGTCGAGGAGCTTCTTGGTCTTGTCCGGGCCGCCGGCCGAGCCGATCACCCGGGAGGCGCCCAGCTTGCGGGCCAGCTGTCCGGCCACGCTGCCGACCGCGCCGGCGGCCGCCGAGACGAGGACGACGTCGCCCTCGCGGACCGGAGCGGTGCGGGTGAGCGCCGCGTAGGCGGTCAGGCCGGTGGTGCCGAGCGGGCCGAGGTGGGCGGCGGGCGGAGCCAGCGTGGTGTCGACGACGGTGGCCGCGGCGGCGTCCAGGACGGCGTACTCGCGCCAGCCGAGGAAGTGGGTGACGGCCGCTCCGACCGGCACGGACGGGGCGCGGGAGGCGATCACCTCGCCGATCGCGCTGCCCTCCAGGGCGGCGCCGAGGGCGAAGGGCGGGATGTAGGAGGGGGCGTCGTCCATCCGGCCCCGCATGTACGGGTCGACGGACATCCAGGTGTTGCGGACCACGATCTCCCCCTCGCCCGGCTCGGGGATCGTGGCGGTGACGAGGGCGAAGTTCTCCGGCACGGGCTCGCCGACGGGGCGGGAGACGAGGCGGACCTCACGGGAGGAGGTGGGCAGGGACATGGGGTGCGCTCCAGGTACTCGGCGGGGACGGCAGCGACGGCCGGCCCGTTCTCAATTGCCTTGGCTTCCTTCAGTTTTCGTTCCCGGATCCGTTCCCGGTCCCGGTCACGGACTTCACGATGCGGGCCCCCGCGCACGAACCGCTGACGGTCCACGCACGGCCGCCGGATAGCGTGTTCCCATGCGCTTCGAGGTACTCGGTCCGGTCACGGTCCGCACGGACGACGGGGAGGCCGTGGCCGTGCCGGAGGCCAAGGTCCGCGCCCTGCTGGCGGATCTGCTGGTGCACGAGGGCCGGCCGGTGCCCGTCGACACGCTGATCGACGACCTGTGGGGCGACGCCGCCCCCGGCAATCCCGCCAACAGCCTGCAGACCAAGATCTCCCAGCTGCGCCGGGCGTTGGCGAAGGCCGAGCCCGGGGCCCGCGCGCTCGTGGCGTACGGGCCGGCGGGCTACGCGCTGCGGGTGGCGCCGGACGCGGTGGACGCGGGCCGCTTCACACGGCTGACCGCCCGGGCCCGGCAGGAGACGGATCCGGCGGCGAAGGCGGAACTGCTCACGCGGGCACTGGGGTTGTGGCAGGCGTCGGCGTACGCCGATTTCCGCGACGCCGGATTCGCCCGGGTCGCCATCGCCCGCCTGGAGGAACAGCGGCTGACCGTACGGGAGGAGCTGGCCGAAGTCCGCCTCGGCCTCGGTGAACACACCGCACTCGCCGATGAGCTGGCCGCCCTCGTCGCCCTCCATCCCCTGCGGCAGCGGCTGTGGGCGACCCTGATGCGCGCCCTGTACCGCTCGGGACGGCAGAGCGAGGCCCTCGCCGCCTACGCCGCGCTGCGGGAACGATTCGCCGAGGAGCTGGGCATCGACCCGGGACCCGAACTGGCCTCCCTGCACACGGCGATCCTCCGGCAGGACCCGGCGCTCGCCGGGGAACCCGCACCGCCCGGCACCGCCCCCGCCGGGCCGAACCCCGCCGCCCCGGCCCCCGCGGCGCCCGCCACCGAACCCCCCTCACCCATCCCGTCGCCCGCCACGTCGCCACCCGCCCGGCCGCGTACGAACCTGCCGGCACCCGTCAGTGCGCTCGTCGGACGGCAGGACGCGACCGCCCGGGTCCGCGCCCTCGTCGAGGCGAACCGCCTGGTCACCCTCACCGGGCCCGGCGGCGTCGGCAAGACCCGGCTCGCCCTGGCGGCCGCGGCCCGCCTGGCCGAGGAGCCGGCGGCGGCGCGGTTCCCCGACGGGGTGTGGTTCGTCGAACTCGCCGGATCCGGGGGCGAGGTGGCCGAGACGGTGGCGGCCGCCCTCGGCATCCGCGACGACGACGTGCACCTGGACGCCGACGTACGGGCGGCTGCCGCCCGGAACGGGGCGGCGGACGTCCTGGCCGGCGCGGTGGCCGAGGCGCTGGCGGCCCGCCGGATGCTGCTGGTCCTCGACAACTGCGAGCACCTCGTCGCTCCCCTCGCCGCCTTCGTCGGCCTGCTGCTGCGCCGTGCGCCCGGGGTGCGCGTCCTGGCCACGAGCCAGGAGCCGCTGGCGCTGTCCGGCGAGGTGCTGGAGGCCGTCGCGCCGCTCGCCGAGGCCGAGGCCATGGAGCTGTTCGTGGCCCGCGCCGCGGCCTGCGCACCCGGGTTCGCGCTGGAGCCGGGGAACACCGAGGCCGTCGCCCTCATCTGCCGCCGTCTCGACGGCATCCCGCTCGCGCTCGAACTGGCGGCGACGAGGGTCCGCGTCCTGGGCGTCCACGCCCTGGCCGACCGGCTGCACGACCGTTTCCGGCTGCTCGACCAGGTACGCCGCGACGCCCCGGCCCGCCAGCGCACCCTGCGCGCGACGATCGACTGGAGCTGGGAACTGCTGGCGCCGCCCGAGCGGACCCTGATGCGCAGGCTCGCCGTGTTCGCCGGCGGGTTCACGCTGGAATCCGCGGAGGCGGTGTGCGCCGGAGACGGCATCACCGCCGACGAGGTCCTCGACCTCCTCACCCGGCTCGTGGACCGCTCGCTGGTCGCCGCGGCGCACCCGCCAGCGCGCTACCGGATCCTCGAATCGGTCCTCGCGTACGGCCGGGAACGGCTCGAGGAGGCGGGCGAGGCGGCGGCCCTGCGGCAGCGCCACGCACGGCACTTCACCGAGCTCGCCGAGCACGCGGCGCCGCTCCTGCACGGCGGCGACCAGCGCCGCTGGCTGCACGTGCTCGACACCGAGGCGCCCAATCTGCGGGCCGCGCTGGAGCACGCCGGGCCCGACGGGCTGCGCCTGGTCAACTCCCTCGCCTGGTACTGGCACGTACGCGGCCGCGTCGGCGAGGCGCTGCGCTCGTTGGACCAGGCCCTGGAACAGGCCGGGGCTGCCGCCGGGGACCGGGCCGGCCGCCGGCCCGCGTACGCCTCGGCCCGGATCCGGCGTGCGGCGTTCGCGCTGCTCACCGGGGTCGAGGTGGCGCCGGACGACGACTTCGCCGGGGCGGACGCACGCGGCCGGTGGCTGCTGGCCTACGGCCGGTGCGGCTTCGGCGGTCCCGTCGACCGGCCGGAGGAGGAGAGCGATCTGGACGCGCTGGGCGCCGAGTTCCGTGCGCTGGGCGACCGGTGGGGCGAGGCGGCCACCCTGGCCGTCCGCGCTTCCCGTGCCCTGTACCAGGGGGACCTGGCCGCGCTGCGGCGGTACGCGGAAGCCGGGGCGGCCCTGTTCGGGGAGCTCGGCGACCGCTGGGGCTCGCTGCAGGCCGCGGAACAGCTGGGCGTGCTCGCCGAGATCGGCGGGGACTACGAGGCCGCGGCCCGGCTGCACGGGGACGGCGTACGGGACGCGCAGGAGCTGCGGCTGTGGACCAGCGCCTCGTTCGGGCTGGCCCGGCTGGGCCGGATCGCGCTGCTGACCGGGGACGACGCGCGGGCCACCGACTACCACGAGCAGGCCCGGCGGCTGGCCGTCGAGCAGTCCCACCGGCCCGCGCAGCAGTTCGCCGAGACCGGGCTCGCGCTCGGGGCGCGCCGCCGGGGCGACCTGGACACGGCCCGGGCCCTGCTGGAGCCGTGGCTGGAGTGGAACCGCCGGCTCGGCGTGGACTCCGGCACCGCCCTGATCCTGGCGCAGCTCGGGTACGCCGCCGAGCAGGCCGGGGACGCGCGGCGGGCGGAGGCCCTGCACCGCGAGGGCCTGTCGGCCGCCCGGCGCACGGGCGACCGGCGGGCGCTGGCCCTCGCCCTGGAGGGCCTGGCGGGCGCGCACGCGGCGGCGGACCGGCCGGTGCGCGCGGCGACCCTGCTGGGCACGGCGGCCGCCCTGCGCGCGTCGATGGGCACCCCGCTGCCCCCGGCCGAACGCGTCGACGTCGACCGGGCGGCCGCGCGCGCCCGTGCGGTGCTGGGCGAGGCGGAGTTCACGGCCGCGTTCACCCGGGGCCGGTGCCTGTCCCCGGACGAGGCCGCCACCACCGACACCGCCTGCGCCGCCGATCCCGTCGACACCGTGGCCGGGGGGCCGCGGGGAGCACGCGCGGGCGTCTGATCACGGCGGATATCCTGGGCCGTCGGCACCGGCCAGCGGTCGGCGTCGCCCCCAACGCAGATGGAACACCCGAGATGCCGGGCTCGATGGTCGCGCGGCAGGAGATGGAGTCCTGATGGACGTGCAGCACTTCGAGCGGATCACCGCGTTCATCGAGGCGCGCCTCACGCCGCTGTTCGCCGAGGAGACGGGCAGCGACAGCGGGTTCGCCATGGACGACACCTCCCGCGCGCTGCGCGCCCTGCGCAACGCCGTGCTGGAGGCGTCGGCCGTCAAGGGGCTGATCGAGAAGCGTGCGACGGCCGAGCCGGCGCTGCGCCGCGTCATCGACCAGTCGGTGGAGCACCACTGGGACGTGCTGCGCGGGATCGCCCGCCAGTGGGAGGACCACGCCGACTTCGTGCGGGAGTTCAAGCGTCACGCGTGGGAGCTCGACGAGGCGCCCGCCGCCGTGGCCGAGGCGCGGAGCTGACCCCGGCCTGACCCCCGTCCGACCCCGGCCCTGCCCCGCGCTGGCCCTGCCCCGCACCGTCCGGAGCCGGCTACCGCTCGTCGTCCCAGGGCGGTTCCTCGTCGAAGGCGTCGAAGGGATCGAACGGCGGCTCGTCAGACAGATCCAACGGCGGCTCGTCGGAGAGCGCGTCGTGGCCGGGCCCGCGCTGCGCCGGCGGGGCGGGCACGGCGGCAGGTGCGGCGGCGGGCGGCGGGGCCGCCCCGGGAGCGGCGGCCGCCAGGGCCTCCAGGACGCCCTCGCCGTACTTGGCCAGCTTCGCCTCGCCGACCCCGTTGACCGTGGACAGTGCCGTCACCGTCGCCGGCAGCTGCGTGGCGATCTCCCGCAGCGTCGCGTCGTGGAAGACGACGTACGCGGGGACTCCCTGCTCGCGCGCGGTCGCGGCCCGCCAGGCCCGCAGGGCCTCGAAGACCGGCACGGCCGTCTCCGGCAGGTCGACCGGGACCCGCGCGCCCTTCCCGGAGCCGGAGCCGGAGCGCGACCCCGGCGTCTTGCGGGCCGCCGCGGCCGCCGGCGCCTCCTTGCGCATCTCGACGCGGCGCCGGCCGCCCAGCACCTCGCCGCTGTCGTCCGTCAGCACCAGCGTGCCGTAGTCGCCCTCCACGGCCAGCAGCCGCTGCGCCAGGAGCTGGCGGACCACCCCGCGCCACTCCGCGGTGCTCAGGTCCGCCCCGACCCCGAAGACCGACAGGGCGTCGTGGTCGAACTGGATGACCTTGGCCGTCTTCTTGCCCTGGAGGATGTCGATGATCTGGCCGGCGCCGAACTTCTGGCGCCGCTCCTTGGCCAGCCGCCACACCGTCGACAGCAGCTTCTGCGCCGCGACCGTCCCGTCCCAGGACTCGGCGGGCGTCAGGCACGTGTCGCAGTTGCCGCAGGGCTCGCCCGCCTGGCCGAAGTACGCCAGCAGCCGCACCCGGCGGCAGGTGACCGTCTCGCACAGCGCGAGCATGGCGTCGAGGTGCAGGCCCAGCGAGCGGCGGTGGGCGTCGTCGCCCTCGGAGCCGTCGATCAGCTTGCGCTGCTGCACCACGTCCTGGAGGCCGTACGCCAGCCAGGCCGTCGCCGGCTCGCCGTCCCGGCCCGCGCGGCCGGTCTCCTGGTAGTACCCCTCGACCGACTTCGGCAGGTCCAGGTGGGCCACGAACCGCACGTCCGGCTTGTCGATGCCCATGCCGAACGCGATCGTGGCGACCACCACGACGCCGTCCTCCCGCAGGAAGCGGGCCTGGTTCGCGGCGCGCGTGCGGGCGTCCATGCCCGCGTGGTAGGGCACGGCGTCGATGCCGTGCTCCACCAGGAAGGCCGCGGTCTTCTCCACCGACGCCCGCGACAGGCAGTAGACGACTCCGGCGTCGCCCTCGTGCTCGGCCCGGATCAGGTCCAGCAGCTGCTTGGCCGGATTGTTCTTCGGGACGATGCGGTACTGGATGTTTGGCCGGTCGAAGCTGGCCACGAAGTGCCGGGCGTCCTCCAGCCCCAGCCGGGCCGCGATCTCGGCGTGGGTCGCCTCGGTGGCGGTCGCGGTCAGCGCGATCCGCGGCACCGACGGCCAGCGCTCGTGCAGCATCGACAGCGCGAGGTAGTCGGGCCGGAAGTCGTGGCCCCACTGGGCGACACAGTGTGCCTCGTCGATCGCGAAGAGCGAGACCGTGCCCCGGTCGAGCATCCGCTGGGTGCCCTCGGTGCGCAGCCGCTCCGGTGCCAGGTAGAGCAGGTCCAGCGAACCTGCGAGGAAGGCCTGCTCGACGGCCTGCCGCTCGTACGGATCCTGCGTGGAATTGAGGAATCCGGCCCGCACCCCGAGGGCGGTGAGCGCGTCCACCTGGTCCTGCATCAGCGCGATCAGCGGGGAGATCACCACTCCGGTGCCTTCTCTGACCAGCGCCGGGATCTGGTAGCAGAGCGACTTGCCGCCGCCGGTCGGCATCAGCACCAGCGCGTCGCCGCCGCCGGCCACGTGCTCGATGATCTGCTGCTGCTCGCCGCGGAAGGAGTCGTACCCGAAGACGCGGTGCAGCACCTGCAGGGCATCGGGGGAGGCGGTGGTCGCGTCCGAAATGGTCATTCCAGAAGCCTAGCGACCTCCTGTGACACTCCGGTCCCGTTCCCCCGACCCCGCCCCGTCCCTGCGGGTCCCGCGCGGATCGGCACGGCTGCGCGCGGGACCCGCAGTAGCCTTCCCACACGTGGGGTACCGCCGCCGGCAGGGCGGCGGACCGCACGGTCCCCGCGGCAGAGAGGAAGCACCCGTGACCCGCAGCGCACTCCTGGTCGGCGCCACCGGCCTGGTGGGAGGACAGCTGCTCGCGCGGCTGCTCCGCGAGCCGCTCTACGACCGGGTCACGGTGCTGGCCCGCCGCCCGCCCGCCGTGGAGCACCCCCGCCTGGAGACCCGGGTCGTCGACTTCGACGGGCTGGGACCGGACGACGTCCCGGTGGTGGACGACGTGTACGGCGCGCTGGGCTCCACGATCCGCAAGGCGGGGTCGCAGGAGGCCTTCCGGCGGATCGACCAGCACTACACGGTCACGGTGGCCCGCCTGGCGCACGACGCGGGCGCGCGGCGGCTCGCCGTGGTCTCCTCCATGGCCGCGGCACCGGCCTCGCACGCGTTCTACCTGCGGGTCAAGGGGGACATGGAGGAGCAGGTCGGCGCCCTCGGCTACGAGCAGGTGGAGATCTTCCGGCCGTCCTTCATCCTCGGGCCGCGCGAGGAACGACGGACGGCCGAGCGTGCGGGCATGGCCGCGGCCACGCTGCTGGCCCCGGCCCTGGTCGGCCGGGCCCGCCCGTACCGCCCGGTGCACGCCGGACAACTGGCTTCGGCGATGATCGCCGCCCTCCACGAGTCCCGCCCCGGCACGGCCGTGCGCACCTACGACGACTTCGTGCGTCTGGCCGTCCCCCCGCGGTGACCGGCGCCGCGGGGGACGCGGCGGCCGTCAGCCGGCCCCCGTGGTGCCCTCCGGGAGCGAGTCGGCGAGGTAGGCCTCCAGATCCGCGGCGCCCGGGTCGTCGAGCATGTGGCGGACCCAGGCGTCGCGTTCGTGGGCGATCGGCGGCAGCTCCCACACGCAGCCGATCAGCGAGCCGTCCAGCCGGACGAAGTGCGTCGGGTCCCGGTCCGGGCAGCCGAGCACCGGCTGCCCGGCGGCCGCGCCCGTGAAGTGCAGCGCGTTGTCCCAGACCCAGCTGTAGACGTTGAGGTAGGCCCCGTCGTCCCCTCCCCTGTGGAGGACGACGAAGCCGCCCGGCGGCGTCCCGTCGGCCGCCGGCAGCGTGCTCAGCAGGCCGGGCAGGAAGCGGTACGCCGCCGCCTCGACCTCCGGCTCGATCCCGGCGGGGTCCGCGGTGACGTGGTAGCGCTTGATCCGGCGGCCCCCGACCACGAGCGGGGGCGGGACCGTCAGCAGTTTCTCCGCGAAAGTCATGACTGGACCGTAGGAGCGCTCCCCTGACACCTTGTGTCAGTGAAGTCGAGCCGCCTCCTGACGATCCTGCTGCTGCTCCAGACGCGCGGGCGGATGACCGCCGCCGAACTCGCGGACGAGCTGGAGGTCTCCGTACGGACCGTCTACCGCGACGTCGAGTCGCTGGCCGCGGCCGGTGTGCCGCTGTACGGGGACGCCGGGCACCGGGGCGGGTACCGGCTCCTCGAGGGCTACCGGACCCGGCTGACCGGGCTGAGCGGCGGGGAGGCGGAGGCGCTGTTCCTCTCCGGGGTGCCGGGACCGGCCGCCGAACTCGGGCTCGGCCGGGCGCTGTCGGCCGCCCAGCTCAAGCTGCGCGCCGCGCTCCCGCCCGGGCTGCGGGACCAGGCCGACCGGATGCGGTCGCGCTTCCACCTCGACGCGCCCGGCTGGTACGCGCGGAGCACCGGCGTACCGTTCCTGCCACGGGTGGCGGACGCGGTGTGGCGGGGCCGGGTGCTGGAGGTCCGCTACCGCCGCTGGAAGGAACCCACCGATGTGGACCGCCGGCTGCGCCCGTACGGGCTGGTGCTCAAGGCGGGGCGCTGGTACGTGGTGGCGGCGCCCGCCGAGGGCCCGGCGCGCGGGCCGGACCCGGCGCCGGAGCCCCGGACGTACCGGGTGGACCAGATCCTCGCGCTGACCGTCACCGACGAGGAGTGCGCGCCGCCGCCGGACTTCGACCTCGCCGCGCACTGGGAGCGGGCGCAGGCCGGCTTCCGGGCCCGGCTGTACACGGGCGAGGCCGAGGTACGGCTCTCCGCGCGCGGGGTGGCCCGGCTGACCGGCGCCGACGCCGACGCGGTGGCCGCCGGCGGCGTCCCGGACCCGGAGCTGGCGGGCTGGACCCGGGCCACGCTGCCGGTGGAGTCGCCGGAGCACGCCGAGGCGGCCTGGCTGGCCCTGGGCGCCGACATCGAGGTCCTGGGACCGCCGCACCTGCGCGCCCGGATCGCGGCCGCCGCCGCGGCCGTGGTGGCGCGCTACGCGTCCTGAAGGCCGGTGACCTCGCGGACGTGGCGCAGGCTCGGGTCGAGCAGGACGCCGTGCAGTTGCTGGAAGACCTGGCGGGCGGCGACCGCGTTCCAGTCGGGCGGCAGGAGTTCGGTGGGCAGGCCCGGGTCGAGGTAGGGCAGGCGGCGCCACTGGGTGAGCATCGGGACGTAGTGGCGGAAGGCGTCGGCGTCGTCGAGGCCGGCCGCCGGCGCCGCCGTCATCCGGTCGGCGACGGGCGCGTAGGTGTCGGTGAAGCTGGCGTACTGCTCCTGGATCGCCGGGAAGTCCCACCAGGAGCTGACCGTCCCGGCGAGGTCGCTGAAGGCGGCGTAGTCGGCGGCGAACAGGTGGACGTAGTCGCTCAGTCCGAGCCGCACGAGCATGCCGCGGGCGTCGTCGAGGAGCCGGCCGGGGGCCAGCCACACGCCGGGGGCGATGTTGCCGAAGCCGAGCCACGTCAGCCGGGTGCGCAGCTGGTAGCGGTGCGAGCGCTCGGACTCCGGTACGGAGAAGACGGCCAGCGCCCAGCCGTCGGCCAGGTCGGCGGGCTCCAGGCTGGCGAAGATGCGGCGGTCGCCCTCGTCGAAGACGGGGTGCACGGCGGGGCTGAGACGGTAGCCGGTGGCGCCGCGGCGCTCGGGTTCCAGGACGCCCTTCTTCTTGAGCCGGGAGATCGCCGAACGCACCGCCGGGCCGTCGACGTCGAGTTCCGACATCAGCGTGATCAGGTCCGCGATGGAGATCCAGCCGCCGAGACGGCGCAGGAAGGCTCCGTAGACCGTGTTGATCAACGAGCTGGGCCTGAGGGGGCTGTCCGACATGATCGCCTTCCGTTGTGTGCGGTCGCGATCATATCGAGCCCTCCCCCAGGCCCCCGGGCCGCGGGACAGGCCCTACCCCGGCAGGGGTGCCTGCGCGTACGCGCCGGAGAGCAGGTGGCCCGCTCCGGGGGCGACGGCCGGGAGGCCGAGCGAGCGCAGCATCTGGTGCGCGGTGCAGACGGCGGCGGAGACGA
The DNA here is from genome assembly GCF_055582305.1 of Streptomyces sp. NPDC042102. Lineage (NCBI taxonomy): Bacteria > Bacillati > Actinomycetota > Actinomycetes > Kitasatosporales > Streptomycetaceae > Streptomyces > Streptomyces sp. NPDC042102. The sequence continues at coordinate 1,579,398 of NZ_JBVJDL010000001.1, read as the reverse complement.
CCGGCTTGCCCAGCAGCTGCTGCGCCTCCTCGATCACGCCGAGGGAGGGCATCTGCACGCAGGCGGACAGGACGACCGCGTCGGCTTCGGCGTGGTCCAGGGCGCGGGCGAGCTCCGGCAGCCGGGCCGGATCGTGGGCGGCCACGTCGAGGTTGTCCGGGATCTCCAGGGACCGGTGGTCCAGCACGTCGAGGCCCTCGTGGGTGAGGTAGTCCACGACGGTACGGGTCAGGGGCCGCATGTACGGGGCGAGGAGCGCGACCTTGCGCGCGCCGAGGGTGTGCAGGCCGTGGACGAGGGCACCGGCGCTGGTGACGACGGGGGCGGGGGCGCCGTTCTCGGCGGTGCGCAGGTGCAGGCGCTCCTCGGAGGTGCGGTGATAGCCGGGGCCCATGCTCATGATGGCGACGAGGCACGCGTAGCCGAGGACGTCGACGCGGGCGTCGGAGAGTTCGACGGCGCACCGGTCGGAGTCGGCGTCCATGGCCGCCAGCTGCTCCGGGGTCACCCGCGTCATGCGCATCCTGCTGGAGTGGAAGGTGAAGCGGTCGTCGGGGACGACGGCCTCGCGGGCGCGCAGGATCGCGGGGACCTCGGTCTCCATGGTGACGTTGGAGCTGGGCACGATCTGGCCGATGCGGAAGGTGCGGGGCGGCACGGGTACTCCTCGGTTCGGTACGGGGGTCAGCGGGCGTCGACGACGGGGTTGGTGAGGGTGCCGATGTGTTCGACGGTCGCCTCGACGGTGTCGCCGGGACGCAGGAACTCGGGTGGGACCCGGCCCGCGCCGACCCCGGACGGGGAGCCGGTGGCGATGACGTCGCCGGGCTCCAGGGTCATGCCGGAGCTGATGTCGGCGATGAGGCGGGCGATGGGGAACAGCATGTGGCGGGTGTTGGAGCTCTGCTTGGTGACTCCGTTCACGCGCAGCGAGAGGTCCAGCTTCATGGGGTCGGGGATCTCGTCGGCGGTGACGACGACGGGGCCGAAGGGGGCGTAGGAGTCCTGGCCCTTGGAGAAGAACCACTGACCGGAGCGGCGCTGGTCGCGGGCGCTGATGTCGTTGACGATGCTGTAGCCGAAGACGTGACCGTACGCGTCGGCCTCGCTGACGCGGAAGGCGGTGCGGCCGATGACGACGGCGAGTTCGCACTCCCAGTCGAGCTGGGCGGTCAGGTCCCCGTCGTGCCGGATCGGCGCGCCCGGGCCGGTGACGGCGGTGGCGGGCTTGCCGAACAGGACGGGGCGGGTGGGGAGTTCCTTGTCGGTGTCCAGGCTGCGGCTGGACTCCTCGACGTGTTCGACGTAGTTGAGCCCGACCCCGATGATCTTGCCGGGGCGCAGCGGGGCGAGAAGGGTCACGTCCTCCAGCCGGTGGACGGCGCGGGCGGGGCGGGCGACCGGGTCGGCGTCGAGCAGGAGCCGGGCGGTCTCCCGGGCGGCGGCGCCGGCGCGGATGAAGGCCGGCAGGTCGCGCGGGAGGTCCGCGCCGGTGTGGTCGGCGAGGGCGGCGAGGTCGAGGACGAGGTCGCCGTCCTGGACGCCCAGGCGGCCGCCGGAGGTGTGGTCGTCGGTGGTTCCGGTGATTCCGGTGGTGAAGGTCAGCAGTCGCACGGTGGGGGCTCCTCGCGGGTCAGTCGGTGATGGGCTGGTGGCCGCCGTTGTCGGCGTACGCCTCTTCCCGGTGGAAGCCGAGCGCGCGCATGACGGGGAAGTCGTCGAAGGAGAACAGGCAGGCGTCCTCGGACGGGTCGAGGTTGTGGTGCTCGTGCCAGGCCCAGGACGGCACGCAGAAGATGTCGCCCTGCCGCCACGCGAAGCGCCGGCCGGCGATCACCGAGACGCCGTGGCCCTTGGCCGCCGTGTAGATCACCGAGCCGGTGTGGCGGTGGGCGCGGGTGGCCTGGCCGGGGCGCAGCAGCTGCATGTGGGCGCCCATGGTGGGCATCACCGGGCCGCCGGTGACGGGGTTGGTGTACGCGGCGATCACCCCGTCGTACGGGGAGCCCTCGCTCGCCCGGGCCAGGTCGCGCAGGGCCTCGTACGTCGCCTCCCAGGGGTAGGCGAGCAGCGGGGAGTAGGGCCGGGTCCACTTCTCCATGCCGTACGGCAACAGGTTCGCGCCGTAGCTGAGGACCGAGGAGTTGATGACCTCTCCGGGGGTCTGATAGAGGTCGGGGTGGACCTCGTAGAACCCGGCGTCGAGGGCGTTGACCAGGGGGATGTCGAGTCCGTCCTGCCAGATGACGGGGGCGTCGTCGGCATCGTTGCCGTGCTCGTGCCAGGTGCCGCCCGGCGTGATGGCGAAGTCGCGGGGCCCCACCTTGAGCTTCTGCCCGTCGACGATCGTCCACGCGCCGGTGCCCTCGTGGACGAAGCGCAGGGCCGCGGCCTGGTGGCGGTGGGCGGTCATGGCCTCGCCGGGCCCCATGATCTGCAGGCCGGTGTAGAGGAGTCCGGCGGCGGCGCTGACGTCCTTGCGGCCGGGGTTGACGAGCATGACGACGCGGCGGCCCGCGTCGTCGGCCTTGACCAGGTCGAGGGCCTTGTGGACCAGGGGGCGCAAGGAGGCGTACCGCCACAGCACGGGAACCGACCTGGGCTGGGGGTACCAGGGTTCGATGTCGTTGGCGACGGTCCACAGGGCGCCGGCGTCCAGGGCGTCGAGTTCGCCGTAGTAGTGGGTGAGTTCGGGGGTGTCGGTGACCCGGGCGCGGCCCAGCACGGTGTCGTCCTGCTCGGGGGTCATACGTCCTCCTCGGTGATGGCGGTGACGGGGTGCACGGGGGCGGAGTGCGCGGCGGCCGGGTGCACGGTGACGGGGTGCGGCTGCGGCGGCGCGGTGAAGGTGACCGGCGTACGGGGGCGGTTGTCGACCTCCAGCCGGAAGACGTCGAAGCGGTTGTAGTGGCCGACGATGTCGTGCATCTGCTTGGGCCGGATGCAGCGGGCCAGGTCGATCTCGCCGTAGACGATGCCCTCGTCGTCGACGAGCGGTTCGGTGACGGGGCGGCCGTCGGGGCCGAAGACACCCGACAGGGCGCTGCGCGGCCGCTCGAACAGGGCGCGCGTTGCGGCGTCGTCGCCCGCGAGCAGATCGACGATCTCCGGGGAGACGGTCGAACAGGCGACGACCGAGAAGACCTTGCCCTCGAAGCTGTGCGCGGCCGTGCGGACGGCGATCGCGTCCGCCATGTCGTAGTCGGCCGGGGCGACGGGCAGGGCGATGTAGCAGGAGGCGTGGACCAGTTCACCCTGGGCGAGCAGGGTGAAGCGGGCCAGGGTGTTGGTGTTCTCGCCGCAGGCCAGGGCGCCGAGCGGGCCGACGGGCGTGCGGTGGACGCGCAGCGAACTGCCGTCGCCGCCCGTCCAGGTGAGCTTCTCGGCCCAGGTGGGCACCAGCTTGCGGTGGACGCCGAGGAGCGCGCCGTCGGGTCCGATGGTCAGCAGGGTGTTGTACAGGACGCCGAGGCTGTGCGCGGCGCGCTCGTTGACACCGATGACGAGGACGACGCGGTGCCGGCGGGCCGCCGCGCGCAGCGCGTCGACGTGGGGGCCCTCGAGGTCGACGGAGGCGCGGTGCAGGCGTTCGAACCAGGGCGAGCCCTGGACCGGGTTCATCGTCCAGTTCCAGTACGGGTACCCGGGGACGAACGCCTCGGGGAGGACGACGAGTTCGGCGCCGTTTCCGGCGGCCTCCTCGACGAGGGCGACGGCCTTGGCCACGGTGGCGGCGGGGTCGAGGTAGACGGGTGCGGCCTGGACGGCCGCCGCGGTGAAGCGGGGCAGGTTCTCCATGGGTGTCTTCCGGTCAGCGGGTGGCCGCGGCGCGGGCGGATGCGGAGGCGGGCAGGTGCGGCGTCCAGCGCTGGTGCACCGGTACGGCGTCCCGGCGCAGCAGGTGCAGGCGCGGCGGGACCCGGTCGGTGCGGGCGGCCGGCGGAGTGGCGCTGCCCGCCCGCCAGGACGGCGCCCAGGGCGCGGCGGACCCCCGATAGCCCTGGGCGGCCGCCGCGTGCAGGGTCCACAGCGGGTCGTGCAGCTGGGCCCGGCCCACGGCGCACAGGTCGGCCCGGCCGGCCAGGATGATCGAGTTGACGTCGTCGTACGAGGAGATGGCACCGACGGCGAGCGTGGGGATGCCGGTGGCGTTGCGGATGAGGTCGGCGTACGGGGTCTGGTAGCTGCGCCCGTGGGCGGGCCGCTCGTGGGCGACGACCTCGCCGGTGGACACGTCCACGGCGTCCGCGCCGGCGTCGGCCAGCGCCCGGGCGACGGCGACGGCGTCGGCCGGGGTCGTACCGCCCTCGGCCCAGTCGGTCGCGGAGATCCGGACGATGAGCGCCTTGCCCGCGGGCCAGACGGCGCGTACGGCGCGCAGCACTTCCAGCGGGAACCGCAGCCGGCGCTCGAGGTCGCCGCCGTAGGCGTCGTCGCGGAGGTTGGTCAGCGGTGAGAGGAAGCCGGACAGCAGATGACCGTGACCGTACTGGAGTTCGATGGCGTCGAAGCCCGCACGGTGCGCGCGCTCGGCCGCCCGGACGAAGTCGCGCACGACGTCGTCCATGTCGGCGCGGGTGGCCTCGCGCGGCGCCGGCCCGCCCTCCTCCCAGGCCAGGGCGGAGGCCGCGAGCAGCGGCGGGCCGGCCGCGCGCCGCCCGGCGTGGGTGAGCTGGATGCCGAGGCAGGTGTCGCTCTGGCCGTGGACGAAGTCGGTGATGCGCCGCCAGGCGGCCTCCTGCGCTTCGGTGTAGAGGCCGGGGCAGCCCGTGGTGGCGCGGCCGTCGGCGCTGACGGCCGTCATCCCGGCGAGGACCAGGGCGGAGCCGCCGACTGCCTGGGTGCTCAGGTGGACGAGGTCGAAGTCGCCGGGGACGCCGTCGCGGGCGGTGTACAGGGCGACGGGCGGGACCACGACCCGGTTGCGCAGGTGCAGGCCGCCCAGCCGGAAGGGCCGGAACATCGGTGGTACGGCGGTCGTCGGCGCAGGCCCGGCCGTCGTACCGGGCGCGGCATCGGGCGCGGCATCGGGCGTGGCATCGGGCGTGGCATCGGGCGCGGTGTCCGTCGGAGCACCGGACGTGGTTCCGGGCGTGGTTCGGGGCGCGGTGGGCATCCCGCTCTGGGCCGCGTGCCAGGAGTCGACGGCGGTGGTGAACCGGGCGTCGCGCGCCCGCAGGTTGTCGTACGTGACGCGGCGGCTGCGGGTGAGCAGGTTGAAGGCGAACTGCCGCGGGTGCTGCCCGGTGTAGCGGTGGACGTTCTCGAACCACTCCAGACTGGCCTGGGCCGCGCGCTGGGTGGATTCCACCACCGGCTTGCGCTCGGCCTCGTACGCCGCGAGCGCGCTCGGCACGTCCGGGTGCTCGTTCAGGCAGGCGGCGAGTGCGAGGGCGTCCTCCATGGCGAGCTTGGTACCGGATCCGATGGAGAAGTGGGCGGTGTGCGCGGCGTCCCCGAGGAGGACGACGTTGCCGTGCCGCCAGGTGCGGTTGCGCACGGTCGTGAAGCGGATCCAGCGGGAGTTGTTGGGCAGGAGCCGATGCCCGTCGAGGTGGCTGGCGAGCAGCTCCTCGCACCAGCGGATGCTGTCCTCGTCGCTGTCGCCGCCCGCGCGCTCGCGGTCGGCGAACACGTCCAGCCCGGCGCGGCGCCAGGCGGCCTCGTCGATCTCCACGATGAAGGTGGAGCGGGTGTCGTCATAGGGGTAGGCGTGGACCTGGACGGTGCCGAAGTCCCGTTCCTCGACGATGAAGGTGAAGGCCTCGAAGACCTTGTCCGTACCGAGCCACATGTAACGGCAGTGGCGCTCGTCGAGGTCGGGGCCGAAGGTGTCGGCGTACGCGGCCCGGCCGGCCGACCGTACGCCGTCGCAGGCCACCACCAGGTCGTACGCCGCGGCGAGTTCGCCGACGGGCGGGGCCTGGGTGCGGTGGCGGACGTCCACGCCGAGGGCGGCGCAGCGTTCCTGGAGGATGCGCAGCAGCCGCCTGCGGCCGAGGGCGGCGAAGCCGTGGCCGCCGGAGGTGAGGACCTCGCCGCGGTAGCGGACGTCGATGTCGCTCCAGCGGGCGAACTCCGCCGACATGGCCGCGTAGACCTCGGGGTCCGCCTGGGCGATGCCGTCGAGCGTCTCGTCGGAGAAGACGACGCCGAAGCCGAAGGTGTCGTCGGGCGCGTTGCGCTCCCAGACGGTGACCTCCCAGTGCGGGGAGAGCTGCTTGGCCAGGGCCGCGAAGTACAGCCCGCCGGGCCCTCCTCCGATGACTGCTACGCGCACGGCGTACCTCCTCGTGGTGCAGGAACACAATTTATTGCGTGCAATTGACGCTCGTCAATATTCCAGAACATGAATGCGCCTCAGACGAGGTGCGCGGGCGACAGCGGGCCCGCCTTCGTCAGGGCCTCGCGCACGTCGTCGGGCCAGGGCGTGGTTCCGGTCGCGCGGGCGGCCGCGTGGGCGATGACCATCCGGCCCGCGGCGGCCTCCTCCCCCGCCCCGCCGCGCACGGTGAAGGCGTAGTGGAGGGAGCTCGTCCCCACCCGGGTGATGTTCAGTTCGGTCCGCACCAGCTCGCCGAACCACAGCCGGGCCCGGTAATCGGCCTCGAAGCGGACGCGTGGCGTGCTGCCGAAGAGATGGGACAGCCCCAGCCGGCGCAGCAGGGCGGCCTCGGCGGCCTCCACCCAGCGCACCACCGTGGAGTGGTGGTAGTGGCCGGCCGCGTCGGTGTCGGTCCACTCGACCCGGCTCGTGACGGTGATCCCGGGCAGGTCCGGCTCCGGCGCCCGGCCACCGCCACCGCCACCGCCAGCGGCGGCCTCGTGGGCGCGCCTGCGCAGTTCGCCGCGCTGGAGCTTCCCGGTGCCCGTGCGCGGGAGCGCGGTCACGAACTCGACGGCCCGCGGGTACTTGTACGGCGCGATGGCCCGTTTGACGTGTTCCTGGAGCTCCTTGACGGTGCCCGCACCGGGTTCGGCCCCGGCGCGCAGCACGACGTACGCCGTCACGAGCATGCCGCGCCGGTCGTCGGGCGCACCCACGACGCCGCACTCCTCGACGTACGGGTGGGTGGCGAGGGCCCGCTCGACCTCGGGGCCCGCGATGTTGTAGCCGGAGGAGACGATCATGTCGTCACTGCGGGCGACGTACCAGAAGTACCCGTCGGCGTCACGGACATAGGTGTCCCCGGTGATGTTCCGGCCGCCGCGGACATACGTCGTCTGGCGCGCGTCCGACAGGTAGCGGCAGCCCGTGGGGCCGGTGACCGCCAGCAGCCCCGGTTCGCCGTCGGGCACGGGCATGCCGTTCTCGTCCACCACCTCGGCGCGGTAGCCCGGGACCGGCCTGCCCGTGGCGCCCGGGCGGATGTCGTCGTCAGCCGCGGAGATGAAGACGTGCAGCATCTCGGTGGCACCGATGCCGTCGATGATGCGCAGCCCGGTCGCGTCATGGAACTCGTGCCACACCTTCGCCGGCAGCGCCTCGCCGGCCGAGACGCAGCGGCGCACCCCGGCCAGCCGGTCCACGGCACCGGCGGCCATGATCGCCCGGTAGGCGGTGGGGGCGGTGAACAGGACGGTCACGCCGTGCTCGGCGACGAGATCGGCCAGTTGCCGCGGGCCGGCCTGCTCGATCAGCAGGGTCGACGCCCCGACGTGCAGGGGGAAGACCACCAGACCGCCGAGCCCGAAGGTGAAGGCCAGCGGGGGCGTACCGGTGAAGACGTCGTCCCGGTGGGGCCTGAGGACGTGCCGGGAGAACGTGTCGGCGTTGGCCAGGACGTCCCGGTGGAAGTGCAGGGTGGCCTTCGGGCGTCCCGTGGTGCCGGAGGTGAAGGCGATCAGGGCCACGTCGTCGGCGGCGGTGGCGATGGTGGCGAAGCGGCCGCTCTTGGCCTCGCAGCGGGCGGTCAGGTCGTCGTCGGCCGGGCCGCCGTAGGCCAGGACGGTGAGCCCGGGGGTGTGGGCGCGGTCGAGTTCGTCCAGGTGGCGGTGGTCGCAGACGGCGACGGCCGGGCGGCTGATGTCGTGCAGCTCGGCGAGTTCGGCGGCGCGCAGCAGCGGCATCGTGGTGACGGCGACCCCGCCGGCCTTGAGGACGCCGAACCAGGCGGCGACCAGCCAGGGGTTGTTGGGGCCGCGCAGCAGGACCCGGTTGCCGGGGACGAGGCCGAGGTCCTCGGTGAGGACCTGGGCGACCTGGTTGGCGCGGCGGAGCAGGTCGCCGTAGCTCCACCGCTCGGTGGGGGTCAGCAGGCAGGGGCGGTCGGGACCCCACCGCTCGACGGCCTCGTCGAGCAGGCGGCCGGCGGCGTTGAGCCGGTCGGGATAGTCCAGCTCCGGGAGATCGAAGTGGAGTTCGGGCCAGAGGGAGAAGGCGGGCAACCGGTCACGGCAGAAGGAATCCGCGTGCGCGGACGGGGAGAGCTCCATGGGGCGGCACCTCGTTCAGGGGGCAGCGGGGAGGATGGAGTTAGTATCTCGATTTTTTGGCGACCGTCAATCTTTCGCGATATTCGCAGGCCGGCGCAGGGTCGAACGGGTCCGCCGGGGCCCGTTACGACACCTCAGGCCACAGGGACGCGCACCCGGGCGGTCTTGCCGAACTCGTGGGCCAACATGGCCAGTTCGCCGCCCAGCTCGGCGAGGAGCAGGGTGACGATCAGCAGTCCGCGGCCACCTTCGGCCTCCGCGTCGACCTCGTGGACGGGCGGCGGCAGGACCGGGTCACCGTCGGTGACCTCGAGCTGCAGCCAGCCGCCAACGAGGGTCACACTCACACCCAGCCGGTCGGAGGCGCGGGCCGCGTGCCGCACGGCGTTGCCGACGAGTTCGCTCACGGCCAGGACCAGGGCGTCCGCGACGGCGAGGGAGACCTGCCAGCCCTCCAGGACGGCCCGGACCCGGGAGCGCACCAGTGGAACGGTGGCGGGGGTCGGCTGGGCCGCCCAGTGGGCGCAGTCGCCGCCCGGGGACGCGGGGCGGGGGATGGTGCAGGCAGGGGCGGTGAGCATGACGTGCTCCCAGAGGGGGAAGGCGACGGCACCGCGGGAAACTCGTTCAACCGGCCAGGGCGCTGGGGGGCGCCGATGAGGCTCACAGTCGGCGGGAGGACGTCGCTGGAGTTGCGCTTACACGTGTAACACACTAGACCGCCCCTGCCGGGGGCACAAGCATTTTCGGACAAACGTTACGAAGCCCGGACGGCGCGCCGCAGGCCCGCGTCAGCGCGGGCCGACGTACGTCAGGTGGTCCGGCGCTGGACCAGGGCCGGCTCGATGGCCGGCACCGGCGCCGTCCGCCCCGTCTCGATCAGCTCGTGCAGGGCGTCGGCGATCCGCGCCGGCGACGGCAGGTCCAGGCGCACGGTGGTGAGCGGCGGCTCCTGGAGGGCGGAGAGCACGAGGTCGTCGCAGCCGACGATCGCGACGTCCTGCGGTACGGAGAGCCCCTCGGCCAGCAGCGCGTGCATCAGCAGCGCCGCGTACTCGTCGTTGTAGGCGAATACGGCGTCCAGCCCCAGGTCCTTCCAGCGGCGGGCCAGGTCCACGGCCGACTCGCGGGTGTGGGCGAGCTCGACCGGGGTGACGGTCGCCATGTGCCGGGCCGCGACCGACTGGGCCCCCGCCAGGCGCGGCCGGGCCAGCGAGTCGAGCCCGCGTTCCTGCGGCAGCACCACGCCGATCCGGGTGCGTCCGCGTGCGATGAGGTGCTGGGCCGCGACGGCGCCGACCTGGGCGTGGTCGAAGCCGATGGTGTGGACGCCCTCCACCGGACGGGCAGCGAAGGCGAGCAGGCCGCGCACGCCGGCGCGCCGCAGTACGTCCGCCGCCTGGGCGGTGAACCGGTCGCCGTCCATGGCGACGACCGCCGTCGGCCGCAGTTCGGCCCAGGCCCGGGCGGCGTCGAGGGGGTCGGCGAAGCGGCCCGCGTGGAGCACGGCCGTATAGCCGTACCGCTCCAGCTCGCTGTACAGGTCGTCCGCCCAGGAACTGACCAGACGGCCGATCGCCGAGACCGACACGGGCATCAGGATCAGGTTGCTGCGTCCGGCGCGCAGGGAGCGGGCGGTGGCGTTGGGCACGTAGCCGAGCTGCCTGGCCGCGGCCAGGACCCGCTCGCGGGTGCCCGCGCTGACGCGGTGGCCCTGGGTGTCGTTGAGGACGAAGGAGACGGTGGCGCGCGAGACCCCGGCGAGGCGGGCGACGTCGGCGCTGGTGATCGACGCGGGCGCCGGGGCGGCTCCGGTGGCGGGCTGGTTCCTGGCCATGGCGTGTCTCAGCGCTCCTCCGGTCGACGTACCATCTGCTCCTTTCAGGTTACACGAGTTAGATCTTTCCGCCCGGTTCACGGGCATGCCGAACGGGCAGCCGCTCCCTCCGTCAGCGACTGCCCGCCGGCCGCCCGGCCTGCCCTGTCGCCGGCTACGGGACCTCGGCGCGCGCCGCGGCGTGCAGCCGCCGGGAGGGGCCGGCGGGGTCGTCGGCGGCGGTCACGGTGGAGTCGAAGCACAGGGTGGTGCGGGTGTGCGTGTCGTACCGGGGCCAGGCCGGCATCCCGGGGTGGTTCGGGTCACCGGTGCGGACGAAGGCGATCCACGCCCGGTGCATGGCGGACGCGAGGGTGCCGCGGACGGCGGGATCGAGCCCGGCCAGGAAGGGGGCGTGCGACCAGTTCGCGAAGTTGTCGAAGACGAAGGGCAGTTCGAGGCAGTGCGCGGCGGCGAGCCGGCCCTCGTACGCCGGGGTGGGCAGGTCGAACTGGTACGCCCAGACCGGTCGCCCCCGTACCGCCCGCGCCTCGGCCAGCCGCACGCAGGGGACCCGGAACAGCTCGTCCGTGATCAGATCCATGAGGACGTCGGCCGGGCGGGCGCCGGGGCGCTCGCGCTCGTACGCGGCGTACACCTCGGGGGCCGCCTGCGCCCCGAAGGTCCGGGCGATCCGTGCCGTCACCTGTTCGCGCGTCGCCGCCGCGCATCCCTCGTCCAGGGCGAAGCCGAAGTTCGCCTCCTCCCGGGTCCACCCGATCATCACGTCGACGTCGGCCGCGGCCGCTCCGTGCAGCAGCGCCTCGGCCGGGTGGCAGGGCAGCGTGACACCGTCCCGTACGGGCAGGAACGGCGTGGGCCAGTAGCCCCAGCGCATGGTCCGCGCGAAGAGCCCGCCCGCCGCGCCGATCAGCGACGGCCAGGGCAGGTCGCGCAGTTCCGCCACGGTCTTGACGCCGGCGAGCTCCAGGAAGGCGGCGGTCCGCTCCAGGTACGTGCCGGGGTCGGGGAGGTCCAGGCCGAACGGAGGGCTCTGGAGGATCACCCGGCGGATCATGCCGCGCGCCTCGGGGTGGCCGGCGAGCGCGGCGGTGGACAGCGCTCCGCCCGACTGCCCGGCGACCGTGATCGACTCCGGGTCGCCGCCGAGGGCGGCGATGTTGTCCCTCACCCAGCGCAGGGCGGCGAGCTGGTCGGTGAGCCAGTAGTTGCCCTCGGCTCCCGCCTCCGCCCCGCCGGCGTCGGTGTCGGGGGCGGCGTCGGGGGCGAGGTAGAGATAACCGAGCGGCCCGATGCGGTAGTTGATGCTGACCACGACGAGATCGCCGTCGCGCGCGAAGGTCTCGCCCGAGTACTGGGGCAGTGAGCCGGAACCGGACAGGAAGCCGCCGCCGTGGATCCAGAGCAGCACCGGGCGGCGGCCCGCATCGGGCGCGGGCGTCCAGACCGTGAGGGTCAGGCAGTCCTCGTCGAACGGCGGCGATCCGTGGCCGCCCAGCACCGGGTCACCGCCCTCCATGTACAGCTGCGGCGCGCTGGGGCCGTCGGCCGTCGCGTCCCGCGTACCGCTCCAGCCCGGGTGCGGCCGGGCGGGGCGCCACCGCAGGTCACCGACCGGCGGGGCGGCGTACGGCACGCCCCGGAAGACGGCGATCCCGCCTTCGGCCGTGCCGCGCAGCCGCCCCGCGGGGAGGTCCACCACGACCGGGTCCCGGTCTGGAGAGTGAGCCGTGAGCACCATGAGCCTTCCTTCCTGGACCGCGCGCCGAGCACGCGCCGACCCGGCGAGAGTATGGCGCCAATTCAACGATCGTCAATCAAGTGCGATATCCGAGCGGACCGGCGCCCGGCATCGCTACGTGTGACACCGGGCGGCCACGACCAGCGTGGCGCCTCCGACGCTGGGCACACAAGCCCTCGCCGAGTGGTTACACGTCATCGCGCCGGAGTTCCCGCCTCGGTCACGATCTGCACAACGCGACTGCCGGACCTCTAGCCCCGCCATGGAATGGGTGCTACACAGTCTCCATGCGCCGCCGGTAACACGTGTAACACCACCACGTACGTCACGCCGACGTGAACCATCACGGTCGCGTCGCTGTCGCGACCCCTTCACCCCCTTCGCCGCGACCCCTGCGCGGGGCACCCCCACCCCGCACCCCCACCCGGCACCCCCACCCGGCACCGCCTGCGCGCTCCGCCCGCCCCGGTCCCCACCCGGTGCTGTTGCCGCCGCGCCTTCCCCGCCGACGCCCACGCACCGCACCGTCCCCGCACCGTTCCCGAGGAGTCGTCATGGCCACGAACGACGTCACCGAACCGCCGGCCCCCGGCCCCCACCCCTCCCCGGCGTCCGGCACCCCCGGTACGCCCGCCGCGTCCCCCGTCCCACGGCAGCGCCGCCTGCTGCTCCTGCTGCTCGTCGCCAACTCCGCCCTGATGGCCGTCTACATGGGCGTCGGATCCGTCCTGCTGCCCACCCAGATCGCCACGATCGCCCCCGATGACAAGGTCGCGGTCCTGGGCCTGATCGGCGGGGTCAGCGCGGTGTTCGCAACCGCCTTCAACCCGATCGCCGGCGCCCTGTCGGACCGCAGCGGCCGGCGCAACCCCTGGATCCTGGGCGGCGCCCTCGCCTCGCTCGCGGGTCTCGCGCTCCTCGGCAGCGTCACCACCGCCCTGCTCGTCGGCATCGCCTGGTGCCTCGTCCAGGCGACCATGAACGTCTACCAGGCCGCCGTCACCGCGGTCGTGCCCGACCGGGTGCCCGCCGCCCGGCGCGGCACCGCCTCCGCGCTGGTCGGACTGGGGCTGCCGATCGGCGGCACGGTCGGCGTACTCATCGCCTCCCAGACCGCCGGCCACCTGCGGACGGGCTATCTGGTGCTCGGCGCCGTGGGCGCCGGGGCCGCGCTGCTGCTCACCTCGTTCTGCCGCGACGTACCCCGGTCCGGGTCCGTCCCCACCGCGGCGCGGGCGAGCGGGAAGGCACAGGTGGCGGCGTTCCTGTCGGCCCTGGCCGACCACGACTTCCGCTGGGCCTTCATCGGCCGTGCCCTGATGGTCCTCGGATACTTCTCCGTCGTCGGCTACCAGCTCTACGTCCTCGACGACCACATCACCCTGCCCGCCGGACTGACCCCGCCCGCCGCGATCGCGGTGCTCACCCCGGTGTCGATGGCCGCGATGGCGCTGTCCACCGTGGTCGGCGGGCTGCTGTCCGACCGCTGGAACCGGCGCAAGGTGTTCGTGGGCGTCTCGGCCGCGCTCGCCGGGCTCGTCATGGCCGTGCCCGTGATCAGCCCCACCTGGACCGGCATGCTCGTCTTCAGCGCGCTCAACGGTCTCGCGTTCGGCTGCTTCATGGCCGTCGACACCGCGCTCGTGACCCTGGTCCTGCCGCGGGCCGAGGACGCCGCGCGCGACATGGGCGTCCTGAACATCGCGAACGCCGGGCCGCAGATCATCGCCCCGTTCGTCGCCTCCGCCGTCGTCACCTCCCTGGGCGGGTACACCCCGCTCTTCCTGGTCGGCGGCGCCCTGTCGCTGGTGGGCGCGCTCGCCATCCTCCCCATCCGAGGCGTGCGCTGACCCACCCCGCCCACCCGGCCGAAGCTCCGGCGGGCGCGCGCCGAGGGTCGTGCGCCCGCCGGTCCCACCCCGCTCACCCTCACCGTCACCCCTCCCTCCCCTTCGAAGGAGCCCCTGTGAGACGCAAGCGAGTTCTGCCACTGGCCGCACTGCTGCTGTGTACGCCGGCCCTGGCCGGGACCGCGCCCGCCGCCGCCTCCGCGCACACGCTGGCCTCGGCCGCGACAAGGCCGACGGCACCGGACGGGCCCGCCGCCCGACCGCTGCGGATCCTGCTGACCAACGACGACGGCTACACCGCGCCCGGCATCCGCAAGGCGTACGAGCGGCTGACCGCCGCCGGGCACGACGTCACCATCGTGGCCCCGCTCACCAACCAGAGCGGCACCGGGACCAAGATGATGGGCGGCGCCACCCTCGCGGTGCGCCACCCCGAGCCGAAGGTGTGGGCGGTCGACGGCACCCCCGGCGACTCGGTGCTCTTCGGGCTGGCCGAGGTGTTCGCCGGGCGCGCCCCCGACCTGGTGGTCTCCGGCACCAACTTCGGGCCGAACGTCGCGGGCCTCGCGACGCACTCGGGGACGGTCGGCGGTGCGGTCGCCGCCCTGGAGCACGGCGTCCCGGCCATCGCCCTGAGCACGGGCGGCCTCACGGTCCCCGACCCGGTCACGACCGTCAACGCCATGGGCCCCACCGTCGACTTCGCGGTCAAGCTGATCGACCGGCTGCGGGCGCGGTCCGCGTCCGGGCCGCTGCTGCCCAAGGGCATCGGGCTCAACGTGAACCACCCCGTGGTGGGCGCCGACGGCACGGGGACGGCCGCCGGGGTCGCCGCCACGGTCCAGGACCCGCAGACCTTCCTGGAACCGGACTTCACCGATTCCGGGGACGGCACCTGGAAGGTGACGGTGAAGGTCGTCCCGCGGCCCGCCGTCCGGGGCGGGGACGTGGAGGCCGTCAGCTCCGGGAAGATCGCCGTCAGCCCGATGCAGGCCGACTGGAACACCGGGCCCGCCGACTTCGCCGCCACCTCGGCCCTGCTCGCGGGGCTGCGCCCGTGAACCGGCTGCCGTGAGCCCCCCTGTCCGTGACCTTTCGTGACCTCAGGAGGACGAATGACGAAGCCCCCCGAGCGGCTTCACCCCGTACGGCCCCGCCGCCGCCCCCGGCTCAGTGCCCGGCGCGGCCCCCGGCTCGCGCCCCGGCTCACCCCCTGGCTCGCCTGGCCCCTGGCCGCCGCGGCCGTGCTCGCGGCGGCGTTCCCCGCACCCGCGGCCGCCCCGGGCGGCGGATCCCCGCGCGGCGGATCGCCGCGTCCGGTGGTCGCGGTCGCCCAGGGCGCGCTGCGCGGCCAGAATCATGACGGCGCCCAGGAGTTCCTGGGCGTCCCCTACGCCGCCGCCCCCGTGGGCGAGGAGCGGCTGCGGGCCCCCCGGGAGGCGCGGCGCTGGAGCGGCGTGCGCGAGGCCACCACGCAGGCGCCCGCGTGCGTGCAGTTCTCGCCGTTCGGTCTCGCGGACCCGTCGGCCGTCAGCGAGGACTGTCTCCACCTGGACGTGTACCGGCCCCGTACCGCGCGTGCCGGCGCGCGGCTGCCGGTGATCCTCTGGATCCACGGGGGCGCGTACAGCCAGGGCACGGGAACCCAGTTCGGCGGCCGCACGATGGCCGAGCTGACGGACAGCATCGTGGTGTCGGTCAACTACCGGCTCGGCCAGCTCGGTTACCTGGGCCTGCCCGAGCTGGGCCGCGAGAACCCGCTCGCCTCCGGCTCCTTCGGGCTGATGGACCAGATCGCGGCGCTGCGGTGGACCCGGGAGAACATCGCGGCCTTCGGCGGCGACCCGGGCAACGTCACGGTCTCCGGGCAGTCCGCGGGCGGCGGTTCGGTCTGCGCCCTGCTCGCCTCGCCGCAGGCGGCCGGGCTGTTCGGGCGCGCGATCCTGCAGAGCGGTCCGTGCACGCTGCTGGGCCCGCCCGACCGGGCGCGGGCCGAGGCCGAGGGCCGTGCGTTCGCCGCGAGCGTCGGATGCGCCGAGCCGGAGCGGGTCGCCGCCTGCCTGCGCGCCGTACCCGCGGCCGATCTGGTCGGCGCGGCGCGGACCCGGCCCACCTCGGGCCCTTCGTACGGTGACGGGCTGCTGCCCGTCGAGCCCGCGGAGGCGATCCGGGGCGGCGCCTGGAACAAGGTGCCCGTCCTGATCGGCAGCACCCGGTCGGAGGCGCGGCTGTTCGTCGCGTTCACGCATCCGGGGCTGACGGCGGAGCAGTACGCGGCCCAGGTGCGGGCCACGTACGGGGCGGCCGCCGACGAGGTCCTCGCGCGCTACCCGGTCACCGGCTACGCCTCCCCGTACCTGGCCCTGTCGGCGGTGCTGACCGACGCGGGCTTCGCCTGCGGGACGTACGGGACCGCGCGGCTCTTCTCGGCGCAGGTGCCGACGTACCTCTACGAGTTCGACGACCCCGACTCCCCCACCCTGCGCGGCGCGCAGGTGCCGGGGCTGGACATGTCCAACGCGCACAGCGCCGAGCTGGCCTACCTGCACGACTTCACCATGGGCGACCGGCCGCTGACCCCGGTCCAGGCCGCGCTCGCGCACCGGATGAAGCGGTACTGGGGTGCCTTCGCGCGGTCCGCGGACCCGAACGCGCCGGGTCAGGTCCGGTGGCCGCCGGCCGGTCCGCGGACCACGGCCCTGATCCTGAGCCCGACGGACACCCGGCCGGCCGGCACCTTCGCCGCCGACCACCGGTGCGACTTCTGGCAGACCCTGTCCGCCCCCGCGCCGCTCTCCTGATCCGGGCGCCGGCCCGGTGCCGGCGGCGGGCCCCCGTCCCGGTTCCGGGGCGGGGGTTTGGCGTCGCGGGCACGGGGCAGGCGCGGGAGCGGTAGGAGTCAGCAGATCGGGTGTGTCCGCACCACGTACGTACGGGAGCACCACGTGAAAGACCTCGCCACCCTCGCGGAGGAGCAGCTGACCGCCGCCCGGGCCGACCGGCACGGGCGCAGCGCCCTGCTGATCCTTCGGGACGTACCGCTGCGGCAGACCGTCATCGCCCTGACCGACGGCACGCAGCTGGGCGAGCACGCCACCCCGCCCGCGGCGTCCCTGCAGGTGCTGCGCGGCAGCGTGCGCGTCAGCAGCGACCACGCCGACGTCGAGCTGTCGCAGGGCGTCCTGTACCTGCTGCCGTCCGGGCACCACAGCGTGACCGCGATCGGTGACGCCGCGGTCCTGCTGACCGCCGTCAATCCGTAGCCCGCGGACCGCGCCGGCCCGTACCCGTGAGCACCAGCCCGGTGGCCGTCAGCAGCCAGGCCCCGAGCGCGATCCACAGCAGCAGCTCGCCGAGGACGCGCAGGTCCTCCACGCCCGCCGTCTCCGCCCCGGACAGGCAGGCCACGGCCGCCATGCCGAGCGGGAAGACCGTCGACCACCGCCCCAGGTCGTACCCCGTACGCCGCCAGCGCACTTCCGCTGCCATCAGGACGACGTACCAGGCGAGCTCGAGCACGATCAGGAGCAGCGTCGTCACGCGCAGCGCGTCGTGTGCCGGGCCCGTCCACAGGGGCGAGGCGAGGAGCCTGGAACCGGCGAGCGCGGAAATGGCCAGTGCTCCGCCCGCGATCCAGTGGTCGCCGCTGCCCTCGGCGATCTGCCGGAAGTCGAAGCGGACCAGGGCTTCGAGGTAGAGCAGCAGGCCGAGGAGGAAGAACACGAGTGCGGCCCGTGCGAGCCAGTCGCCGTAGCCGGCGGCGGCCAGCTCGGCCGCGAGGACGGCCGGCGCCTGGGTGGCCACGCACACCAGGAAGGCCGCGCCGGGCATGCCGCGGTGCCAGTTCCGCATCACGCCGACCAGCAGGACCGGCCAGACGGCCATCGCCAGCACCAGCAGGGCCGCCGCGAGCGTCTGCCAGCCGCTGTTGGAGACGCGCACACCGAGTACGCAGGTCGCGGCGACGGCGGTGAGGGCGGGCGGGGTGTCGGCCTCGGACCGCCAGCGGGCCCGGTCGCGGGTGAGCCGGGCGGCGAATCCGGCGGCGAGCACCAGCCACAGCAGGGCGGCGAGGAGGAACAGGACACCGGAGAGCGCGCCGGTCAGCCCGCGGGGGCCGATGAGCCACAGGCCGATGGAGACGATGCCGGTGGCCATGACCGCGGCACCCGCCGCCGGTGGCAGCTCGGCCCAGCGCGGCGGTGCCGCGGCGCCGGCGGGTACGCCTGCCCGTGTGCTCACTCCTCCAGCGGATCCCGTACGGGCGCGCCGCGCCACTCGGGCGCAGCATGTGGACCGTCGGAGGAGCGTGCGGTGGGCCGACCGGCACGGACGGTGACCGCCGAAAGACGCCGATCCCCGGACCGGTCGCCGGACCGGTCGCCGGACCGGTCGCAAACCGGATCGCGCTCGCGGCGCTCACCTGCGACGATCTGCGGATGATCAGACTTGCCGACGATCTCGGCCACCTGTCCTACACCGTCACCGGCGACGGTTCACCCGTGGTGCTCGTCCACGCCGGCGTCGCCGACCACCGCATGTGGGACGCCGTCGCGCCCGCCCTCGCCGAGCGGCACACCGTCATCCGGTACGACCTGCGCGGCTTCGGTGATTCCGCGCCCCCGGCCGGCCCGTTCAGCACGACCGACGACCTGTGCCGCCTCCTGGACCATCTCGGTCACGACAGCGTCCGCCTCGTCGGCGCGTCCTGGGGCGGCCGCGTGGCCGTGGACTTCACGCTCGCCCACCCGGGCCGGGTGCACTCCCTGACCGTGCTCGCCCCGCCGTGGCCCGGCTACGGCTGGTCCGCCGACATGATCGCGTACGACGAGGCCGAGACCGCGGCCCTGGCCGCCGGCGACCTGGACACCGCGGTCGCGGTGAACCTGGACATGTGGCTGCGCGGGCCCGGCCGCGACTGGGCGGACGTCGCCCCGGGGCTGGCCGAGGAGCTCCGTACCGCGGTGCGGACCTCCCTGGTGAACCAGGACGCCGTCGGGGAACACTCCCGGGGCGGTCCGGGAGGCGACATCGCCACGATCACCTGTCCCACCCTGGTCGGGATCGGCCGGCTCGACGTCGCCGACTTCCAGGACATCGCCCGCCGCTACGCCACCGGGATCCCCGGCGCCACGCTGGTCGAGTTCCCCGCCGCGGCCCACCTGATCGCCCTGGACGCGCCCGCCGAACTCACCGCGGCGCTCGGACCGTTCCTGGCCCGCTGAGGTCGCCGCAGCGCCCGGCGCCGGGGTCGGCGCCGGGCGCAGACGGCGTTCAGCCGGTCTGCCGGGCCGGCTCCGCCCCGGTGGCGACCAGGAAGTCGGTGAGGGCCTTCGCGAGCCGCTCGGGCTGGTCCTCGGGCACGAGGGTGGAGGAGTCCTCGATCTCGACCAGCCGGGCCTGCGGGTACAGGGCGGCCAGCCGGGGGCCGTGCTCACGGGGCATCAGCCGGTCCTCGGTGGCCCAGACGACCAGCACCGGGCGGTCGAACTCGCGCAACCGCTCGCTCCAGGCCAGCAGGGTCCGGCGGCCGGGCGCCCCGGTGGCGAACTTGGCGAAGTCCCGGCGGATGGCCCTGCTGCGCGTGGCGGGCGCGAACCAGTCGTCCATGATGTCGTCGGGGATCCCGCGCAGGCTCATCCCGCCGTAGCCGCCCGGGTGGTGACGGACGGCGGGCAGGCGCATCAGGCGGGTCAGGACCCATACGGATCCGGGGATCCGCGTCACCAAGGCCATCGCCTTGGCCGGTCCCGGCGGGAAGTTGTCGAAGGCCTCGCAGGCCACCAGCACCAGGCGGGCGATCCGCTGGGCCCGTCCCTGGGAGATGAGGAACTGGCCCCCGCCCCAGTCGTTCAGCACCAGGGTCACCCCGTCCAGGCCGAGTTCCTCGATGAACTCGCCCAGGATCCTGGCCATGCCGGCCTGGGAGAGGTCGGCGTCGGGTTTCATCGGGCTGCGGTGGCCGCCGAGGGGCAGCGTGGGCAGCACGCAGCGGTACCCGTCGAGCAGCGGGACGACCTTGCGCCACTGGGTCTCGTTCATGGGCATGCCGTGGGCGAAGACCAGGACGGGCCCCTCACCACCGGTGTCCTGGTAGTCGATCGGTCCGGACGAAAGCTCGACGCGCGGCATGGCGACCCCCTGTGACGGATCATCTCACCGTACCCGCGATGCGCCGGGTGTATCGATCAGAAGCGTTGTCGATCCCCGCCCACCGCGTCACCAGCCCTGCGGGTCACGACACCTAGCTGCGCCAGGGGACCTTCGGTGAGCGGTAGAAGGTGATGCCCAGGGCGTCCAGCCGGGGCCCCTGGGCCGCGAGACGCAGCTGGTAGGCGGCCCAGTTGTGGGTGGCGGCGGGCGACCAGCCGATCTCCGCGACGCCGGGGAGCCTCGGGAACGCCATGTACTCCAGGTGGGCGCTGGTGGTCAGGGTCTCCGTCCACAGCGGGGCCTCCACGCCCAGCACGGCACCGGCGGGCATCCCCCTGACGAGGGTGGCCGGGTCCCAGGCGTACGCCTTGTCGACCTCGACCAGGCCCGCCCAGTCCAGGCCGAGCGGGGTGCTCGCCGTGTACTTCATGTCGAGGTAGGCGTGGTTGGCGGGCGACATCACGAACCGGGTGCCGGACCGGGCCGCGGCCACGGCCTCGACGTCCGTACCGCCCAGACCCCAGTACTGGGCGACCGTCCCGGGCACGGGGCGCGCCCCGGTGATCTGGTGCCAGGCCATGACCGACTTGCCGTGCTTGGTCACCAGCGGCTGGACCTTGTCCATGAAGGTCACGTAGTCGGCGGGCGGCGTGGCCGCCGCCTCGTCGCCGCCGATGTGGACGTACCGGCCGGGCGTGAGCGCGGTCAGTTCGCGCAGCACGTCGTCGAGGAAGGTGTACGTGACCGGCTTGGGCACGCACAGCGAGCTGAAGCCCACCTCGGTGCCGGTGTAGAGGGGCGGGGCGACGCCGTCGCAGTTCAGCTCGGCGTACGAGGCCAGGGCCGCGTTGGTGTGGCCGGGGGTGTCGATCTCGGGGACGACCTCCAGGTAGCGGGACGCCGCGTGGCGCACGATCTCCTGGTAGTCGGCCTTGGTGTAGTGGCCACCGGGGCCGCCGCCCACCTGGGTGGAGCCGCCGTACGTCGCCAGCCGCGGCCAGGAGTCCACCGCGATCCGCCACCCCTGGTCGTCGCTCAGGTGCAGGTGCAGGGTGTTGATCTTGTACAGGGCCACCTGGTCGATGTAGCGCTTGATCTGGTCGACGGTGAAGAAGTGCCGGGAGACGTCCACCATGACCCCGCGGTACGCGTACCGCGGGGCGTCGGTGAGGGTGCCGCCCGAGATCTGCCATGGGCCGGGCTGGCGGG
The DNA here is from genome assembly GCF_055582305.1 of Streptomyces sp. NPDC042102. Classification (NCBI taxonomy): domain Bacteria; kingdom Bacillati; phylum Actinomycetota; class Actinomycetes; order Kitasatosporales; family Streptomycetaceae; genus Streptomyces; species Streptomyces sp. NPDC042102. Next base: position 1,558,172 of record NZ_JBVJDL010000001.1, on the reverse strand, counting down.
TGCGCCGCTCGACGGCGGCGGGCAGCAGCTGGCGCAGTGTCTGTGCGGCGTGGAAGAGCCCGGCCGGCCGGTTGGCGGCGACGCGCACCGTGCCCGGGCCGCTCACCAGGCGGTAGCCCTCGTCGCCCAGGGCCCGGTCGTCCGCGCCGAGGCGCAGCTGGATCCCGTCGGTGCCCGGACCGGTGACCACGGGCAGGGGGTGGCCGGTCGAGGGCCGCAGGATGCCGGCGAGGTACTCGCCGACCTGCCGGGCTTCGGCGGAGCCGGCGTCGACCCGGATGGCGGTGGTGGCACCGAGGGTGTACGGGGATCCGCCCGGCCGGACGGAGGCGGGCGCCGGGACGATCCCGCCCAGCGGGACGGGCACGGCGGCAGCGGCGGCGGCCCCGTCGGGTGCGGCCGCGGTGGAGACGGCGGCCGCCGCGAGGAGCAGGAGCGAACCGAGGAGGCGGGGCAGGCGGCGCCGCGGGGCGGCCGTTCGGTGCCTGGGCACGGGCGGTCCCTTCGATGGGGGTCGCGGACGGATCGCGCGGAACCTGTGAGGACGTTTCCAACACCGCGCGTCCCCCAACCCTTCAACCGGTGCGGACCGGCGCGGACCGGCCGGATCCGGCCGGTCGCCGCCCCACGCGCCGCCCCACGCGCCGCCCCACGCGCCGCCCCGCGCGGCCCGGCGGCCGTCGGGCTATGGCCGGGGCGCCCGCCGCACCTGGGCCAGGACGAGCACCGTGTCGTCGGTCGCCGGGTCCGGCAGCAGGTTCGCCAGGATGCGGTCGGCGGCCTCCTCCAGCGAGCCCAGCGGCGCGCGCAGCTGGGCGCGCAGCGCGTCGACGCCGGAGTCGATGTCCCCGCCCCGGGTCTCGACGAGGCCGTCGGTGTACAGGGCCACGGTGGCGCCCTCGGGCAGGTCGATCTCGGTCGACCGGAACGGTACGCCGCCCACCCCGAGCGGTACGCCGAGCACGTCGGCGACGGCTTCCACGGTCCCGTCCGGGTGCCGGACCAGGGGTGGCGGGTGGCCGGCGCTGGCGATCCGGGCCCGGCCGGTGCGGACGTCGTACTGGAGGTACAGGCAGGTGGCCCATTCGATGCCGGCCTCCTGGGCGCAGGCGTCGAGTTCGGCGAGGAGCGCCGCGGGGTCACGGGTGTGCCGCGCGAGGGTCTTCGCCGTGATCCGCAGCCGGCCCATGGCCGCGGCGGCGGGGACGCCGTGCCCCATGACGTCGCCGACGACCAGGGCCACCTGGTCGCCGGAGAGCGCGATCACGTCGTACCAGTCGCCGCCGACCTCGGTGACCCGGCTGCCGGGCAGGTAGCGGTGGGCGATGTCGACGTGCGGGCCGGCCCCGGGGGCGCTGGGCAGCAGGGCCCGCTGGAGGGTGAGCGCGATGTCCTGGACCCTGCTGTACAGGCGCGCGTTGTCCAGGCACAGGGCGGCCCGGGAGGCCAGCTCCCCCGCGAGGCTGAGGTCCTCCTCGGCGAACGCGGGGCGCGCGGCCGAACGGCCGAACATGGTGAGGCCCTGCACCGTGCCGCGCGCGATGAGCGGGGCGATGACGATGCAGGCCAGGCCGCTGTCCCGCAGGAGCCGCGCGCGTTGCTGGTGGACGACGGTCCGGGTCACGAAGTCCTCGTCCACCTGGACGCACAGGGGCCGGCCGGTGCTGAGCATCTGGTGGATGCTGGACCCCGGCGGGTAGGTGACCCGTTCCAGGCCGCCCACCAGCTCGGGGGCCGGCGGGGCGAGGGTGGTGTGCGCGGCGATCCGGCGGGTGATCAGCGGCAGCTCGGGGAGGAAGTCCTCGCTCTCGTCCATCCACTCGACGAGTTCGACGACGGCGGCGTCGCAGAACTCCGGCACCACCGCGTCGACCACCTCGCGGGCGGTGACCTCGAGGTCGAGGGTGGTGCCGATCCCGGCCGAGGCCCGGTTCAGCAGCGCCAGGCGCTGGCGGGCGGCGCTCGCCTCCAGGATGGCCTGTTCCCGGTCGGTGACATCGATCAGCAGGCCGCCGACACCGCGCCGGGTGTCGCCCGTCCCGCTCAGCGGGAAGAAGCTCACCGACCGCACCTGGTCGCGGTCCGGGTGACCGGGCGTGCGCAGCCCGATCAGCATGCCCACCACCGGCCGGTCGCCCTCCGCGACGGCCCGCAGCACCCGCGGGAACTCGCCACCGTCAGACATGATCATGACGTCTTCCACGCGGCGTCCGAGGTGGCCGGTGACGGAGACGCCGTCCATGTCGGCGAGCGCCTGGTTGAGGTGGACGTAACGCAGCTCCTCGTCGAGCATGACCAGGCCGATCGGGCAGGTCTCGAAGAGGGAGTCGAGGAAGGACAGGTTGGTCTTCACCCGGTCGAGTTCGTCGCCGCTGCTGGCCAGGACCATGACCACGCTCGCGCCGTCCGGGCCGGTCACGGGGAAGACCCGGAACCCGCAGGCGAACACGGTGCCGTCGCGGTGCCGCGCCGGCAGCCGGACCCGCCAGTACCCCAGGGTGCGGGCGCGCTCGACCAGCTGCTCGGCGCTGCCGGGGCCGTCCGCCCCGGGTGCGGGCGGCGGGAAGAGGAGCGAGGCGGGCCGGGAGAGCACGTCCGCCGCCGGGTACCCGAAGAGGCTCCGGGCCCCGGGCCCCCAGTAGCGGACCCGGCTCTCGCCGTCGAAGCCGAACACGGCCACCGGCACGTGCTCCAGCAGGGACCCCGGCTCGGACCGGATCGGGCCGGGATCGTGCTCGCCCCCCAGCCGGTCCGGTGGCATCGGTCGGCCCCCTTCTGCCCTGTGGCGGGCGCGGTGCTCCCTCAATTCTGCACGTCATCCAGGCGGGGGACATCACGGCGGGTCCTCGTCCCGCCGGCGTGCGCGGGGCCGGGCGGCTGGTGAGACTGGGACCATGGCGAACAAGGCGGTACTCGAGGGCGGACCGGTGGATCTGCCGGAGCGGGTCGTCGCGGCGCCCGCACCGGGCGAGGACCTCAAGATCGCGCACCGGGGCGGGTACGAGCACTTCAGGGCCACGTCGCGGTTCCACGAGGGCCCGCAGGGACGGCTGCCGGTGTTCGAGTGGTGGGAGCGCACGGAGATCGCCGAGTGACCTGACGTGACCGTCCGCCTCGTGTCCCTGGAGGCGGACGCTTCGTTGGGCGGGTATGCCCCTTGATCGACGCCTGACGCTCGGTGCCGCCCTGCTCGCCGCGACGGCGGCCCTGGCACCGGCCACCACCGCCCACGCGGCCGCCCCGTTCACCGGAGCGGTGACCTCGCCGGCCGCCGCCGCTGCCACCGCCCCGCCCCCGCTGCGCGCCGCGCCGGCGGAGCGCCCGGACGCGCCCGACCTCGACGCCCTGGCCCGGGCGCTGACCAGCACCACCGCCGCCGGGGCGCCCGGGGCCATGGCCCGGGTCACCGGGCCCGGCGGCGCCCGGACCCGGACGGTGGGGGTCCGGGACCGGGCCACGGACGCGCCGATGGACACCAGCGCCCGGTTCCGGGTCGGCAGCGTGACCAAGACGTTCTCCGCGGTCGTCCTGCTGCAACTGGTGGACGAGGGCCGGCTGGCCCTGGACACCTCGGTCAACCACTACCTGCCCGGCCTGCTGCCCGACGACCGGATCACGGTCCGGCACCTGCTGAGCCACCGCAGCGGGCTCGCGGACTACACCGACGCGATGTTCGCCCGTACCGTCCCCGGCTTCGAGGCCGTGCGCCACCGCGTGTTCGGCTACCAGGAGCTCGTCGCCCTCTCGCTGCGCGAGCCGCGCACCACCGAGCCGGGTGCGGCGTACAAGTACTCCAACACCAATTTCGTCGTCGCCGGCATGCTCATCGAGAAGGCGACCGGGCAGGGGGTGGGCCGGGCGTACGAGCGCCGCATCTTCCGGCCGCTGGGCCTGCGCCGCACCTCCTACGTGCACCCGGCCACCGACGTCCGGGGGCTGCACGTGCGCGGCTACCTCCACCCCGACGAGGCGGGCTCGCCGCTGGTGGACTCCACCGAGCAGACCGTGTCCTGGGCGCAGTCCGCGGGGGCGGTGATCTCCGATCCGGCCGATCTCAACACGTTCGTGTCGGCGCTGCTGCGCGGCCGGCTGCTGCCGGCGCACCTGCTGGACGCGATGCTCACCACGACGCCGACGGACGCCACGAACACCCGCTTCTACGGACTGGGCCTGCGCCGGTACGTGCTGTCCTGCGGCACCTCGGTGTACGGGCACACCGGCACGGTGCAGGGCTTCTACACGTACGCCTTCGCCACCCGCGACGGCCGCCGCAGCCTGGCGGCCATGGCGAACACCTCCAACCGCGGCGAGGCCAACACGGCGCTGGGCGGGACGCTGGAGGCGGCCTTCTGCGGCAAGCGGTCCACGGTCGCCCCGGGCGCCACCGGACGCGGCACCGCGCGCGGCTTCGGCGTGGCCCCGGCCGAGGTGGACCTGCCGGAGCGGCACGCCCGCTGAGCGGTGGGTCGGGAACCGCGAGATCGCGTCAACATCGTTGGGCGACAAGGGCCCTGGAGGCCGCGACGGCAGTATTGTGATCGTCTGAACCTACTGAGTCCTGTGACTCGCGTCGGCTTGCGTTCTTCATGTTAGGAAACGGTCAAAGTTGTCTGATTCCTCTACGCCCTCGGATGCCTCCACCGCCCCCAGCACGGCCGGCTCCGACTACACCCGGCGGCTGGCACGGCTGGAGACATCGGGCATCAAGCGCCTGCTGCCCACGCAGGCGCCGTACCGCTGGAACCTGCGGCGGCTGAAGCTGGGCCGGGTGCTCGACATCGGCTGCGGGCTCGGCCGCAATCTCCTCAACTGCGAGCCCGGCAGCGTGGGCGTCGATCACAACCCGCACTCGGTGGAGACCTGCCGCGAGCGCGGGCTGATCGCCTACACCCCCGAAGGGCTGGCCGCCGCGCCCGACTGCGGTCCGGGCTCGTTCGACAGCCTGCTGTGCGCGCACGTCCTGGAGCACGTGGACGAGGAGACCGCCCACTCGCTGCTGCTCCAGTACCTGCCGCTGGTCAAGCCGGGCGGGTCGGTCGTGATGATCACCCCGCAGGAGGTCGGCTACCGGTCGGACGCGACCCACATCCGCTGGGTCGGCTTCGAGGAGCTGCGCGCGCACGCCGAGAAGGCGGGCATCAGCTTCCGCCGCAGCTTCTCCTTCCCGTTCCCGCGTCCGGCGGGCAAGGTCTTCCCGTACAACGAGTTCGTCCTCGTCGGCACGGCGCCCACCGCCTGACCCGGCCGCCCCGCCGGGGAAGCCGTGACGGCCTCCCCGGCGGGTCCGGTCACCGGGCGGGTGCCGCCGGCCGCAGGCCCGGTACCGGTAGCGGCACCGGACCCGTTACGGGCCCCGCGGGGATGCGTTCCAGGACACCGCCCGCGAAGACGTCGTACAGCGGCAGCGTCTCGAGGTGGACGTATCCGATGTGGCAGTCGCAGACCTTCAGCGGGCAGGCGCGCGGCCCGAGCGCCGCCCGGAAGCTGCCGTCGTAGAGGTTGCCGAGTTCCTCGCGGACGAAGTGGCACCGCCGTACGGTCCCGTCCCCGTCCACCGAGATCACCGAAGCGCCCGTCCGGCAGGGCAGCCCCGCCGAACGGTGCGGATGCCTGCTGTACGGGAAGAGCGGATCGAGCGCTTCCCACAGGGCCGCCTCCTCGTCCGTGTACGTGTACCCCTCGGCGGCGTTGATCCACAGGTACACCTCGGACGGCAGGGCCCGCCGCAGCCGCCGGGCCTGCGCCAGGTGCTCGGGCAGACCCACCACGCCCACGCTGAACCGCACCCCCCGCTCTGCGAGCTGCCGGCACCTGCCGAGGAAGCGCTCGTACAGCGTCTGACCGGGGTGGTAGGTGCACCACAGCGCGAGGGTGTCCAGGTCGGCCTCGGCCGTCCACTCGGTGCGGCCGCCGAGGTTGGTCTGGATGACGGTCCGTGCCACGTGCGGCAGGTGCGACAGCTCGATCAGCGCCCGCCGGTACCAGGACCGCACCAGCCCCTCGCCCCACGGCGTGAACAGCACCGACAGCCGGTCGCCGGCCCCGGGCCCGGCCACCCAGTCGGTGAACCGGGCCAGAGCCGCCCGGTCGGCGGTGAGCTGCGCCCGGCTGTCGCGGCGCTTGGCGAACGGGCAGTAGGGGCAGTCGTAGTCGCAGGAAGCCAGCGGCCCCCGGTACAGGAGGGTCAGGTCCATACCGGCCGCCGCCTACGTGCGCGCGTACGCGGCCATCGCGGCCCGTACCCCGTCGGAGAACAGCGTCGGGCCGACGGCGTCGGAGTGCGCGAGGCCCTCGGCCGACAGCCGCAGCCGTGCCGGGTCCGTCCGGTCCAGCCAGCCGCGCGCCTCGAAGGCCGCGAGCTCCGCCGGGAAGTGGTCCTGCGGTCCGCCGCCGAACCGGGCCCGGTAGCCGGCCAGCTCCATGCCCTCGGCCTGGAGCAGCGACTGGAGCAGGTGGCGGCGCCGGTCCTCGTCGCCGGTCACCGGCCGCCCGTGCTGGGCGTGGGCGAACGCCGCCGCGTCGGCGGCCACGTAGTCGTCGATGATGGCGCGGATCCGCTGCATCCCCACGGCGTAGTCGAAGGAGTAGTGCAGGCGTGCGGTGTACGAGCGGGCGCCGCAGCCCAGGCCGACCATGCCGTCCGTCTGGCAGGCGTGGTCGTCGGCGCCGCCGGCGGGCGCCCCGGTCCGGCGGAACATCCGCATCGACACCTGCTCGTAGCCGTGCGCCAGCAGATGGTCCCGGCCGTGGCGGTACAGGCGCAGCCGCTGCTCGTCCCAGGCCGGGTCCGGGTCCTGCTGCGCGGAGCCACGGCCGAGGCCGGTCAGCGGCCGGACGTAGAGGGGGTAGAGGTAGAGCTCCTCGGGCCGCCAGGCGAGCGCGGCGTCGAGCGAGCGCCGCCAGCTGAGCTCCGTCTGGCCGTCGATGCCGTAGATCAGGTCGATGTTGAGGACGGGGATGGCGGCGTCGCGGATCCGGCCCAGGGCCGCCTCGACCTCGGCCCGCTTCTGCGGGCGTACCGCCGACCGCGCCTCGGTGTCGTCGAAGCTCTGCACGCCCAGGCTCAGCCGGGTGGTGCCGCGGGCGGCCAGGACTTCCAGCCGGTCGGCGGTGGCGGTGGCCGGGGAGGCCTCCACGGACAGCGGTACGGCGCGCAGGTCCGCGCCCATGCGCCGCTCGGCGATGTCGCACAGCCGGTCCAGCTCGGCCGCGGTCAGGAAGGTCGGCGTGCCGCCGCCGAACGCGGCCGCGGCGAAGCGGATCGGGCCGGAACCTTCCCCTCCGGCCTCAAGCGCGGCGCGGACGGCCGTGGCCTGGCGGTCGAGGGCGTCGAGGTAGGCGGTGGTGAGCCCGTCGGGTGCGCCGACGCGGGTGAACAGGTTGCAGAAGCCGCAGCGCACCTCGCAGAACGGGATGTGCAGGTAGAGGGAGAGGGCCCCCTTGGGTTCGTCCGCCCACAGGCCGGCGAGCGCGGGGCGCTCCGGGAGCGGCCGGTAGGCCGTCTTGTGCGGGTAGGCGTAGACGTAGCTCTCGTACGGAGTGCTGGGGATGGCGGGAACGGCGGGGATGGCGGGGATGGCGGGCGCGGTGGGCTCGGTGGTCATCGGGGTGCCGCCTCCGGACGGCCGGGCTCCAGGAAGAAGTGGGCGTACGGCACGGTCCACACGGCCTCGTGGCCGAGCCGGTGGCCGGTGTAGCCGTCGTCGCCGTAGGCGGTGCCGTGGTCGGAGCAGACGATCGCGAAGCAGCGCCGGCGCCGGCTCATCGCCGCGAACAGCCTGCCGATGTGGCGGTCGACGTACTCCAGGGCCGCCGCGTGCGAGTGCCAGGTGTCGCCGGCGTCGGGGGTGGCGCCGTCGAGGTGGAACCAGTTGGGCTGGTGCAGCGCCGCGACGTTGAGGAAGAGGAACAGGCGGCGCTCGGACGGCTGCTCGGCGACGACCCGCTCGGCGCGCGCGACCTGCGCCTCGAAGGAGGTCGGGGAGGCCACCCCGAACTCCGGCTCCCAGTGGCTCTCCTGGAACATGCCGGGCAGTACCGATCCCAGGGGCGGCTGCCGGTTGAAGAAGCCGACCCCGCCGATGCAGACCGTGCGGTAGCCGGCCTCGGCGAGGGCGGACACCAGGTCGGGCGCGTCGTAGACCCAGGTCCGGCCCGCGGTGGTCTCGCTGCCGGCGAACCGGGCCGCGAACAGCCGCGGGTGCGGGCCGGGGGCGGCCGGGGTGGGCAGGAAGCCGGCGAACATCGCCTGGTGGGAGGCGTAGGTGAAGTTGCCGGGTGCGTGCCGCCGCTCCCAGCGGCCGCCGGGCAGGTGGGCGGCGAGGTGCGGGATGCGGCCCTGGGCCGCCAGGTGCTCGGCCACGTCGTACCGGAGGGTGTCGAGGGTGACCAGGAGCAGGTCGTCGCTGCCGACGACCTCGTTCATGTCGGGGAGGCCGGAGGGGCCGTGGTCGGGCTCAGGCGGTGTCGCGTGCACGGTGGTTCCTGTGGTGCTCGGGGTGCTCGGGTGGTGCGGGGTGGAGGGTGGCGACCTGGGCGGCGTACGTGTCGAGTCCGGCGGCCGGGCCGTCGGGCAGGCCGGTCAGGCCCGGCAGCAGGTCCCCGAAGGCGTTGACCTCGCCGACGGCGAACTTCCGCCAGTGGGCGGAGGGCAGCAGGTCGACCCCGACGCAGCGGGTGCGCGGGAAGACCGCGGCGGCGCGCTCGCACACGGCGAGGACGTCGGCCCACCGGCCGCCCGCCGCGTGCACGGCGTCGACGGCGTCGCCCAGTTCGCCGCGGCGTCCGCCGAGGTGGAGGTTGGTCAGCGGGCCCCGCCCCGCGCGGACGACGGCGTGGGTGGCGCGGCCGGCGACCACGACGACCCGCAGGTCGACGGAGCGGCCGTACAGCGTGGGTTTGGGCAGCCACCGCTCGATGTGCAGCCCGTCGGGCGCGAGCGCGTCGACGATCGCGGCGATCTCGCTCTCGTCCTCGTAGCGGCGCACGGCCAGGGAGTTGTGCAGGTGGCCGCCCGCGGCGCGCTCGACCGAGGTGGTGGCACGGACGCGGCCGCCGGCCGAGGTCTCCACCGCCAGCACCCCGGAGGCCGAGGAGCCGTGTGCCGGTTTGACGAAGGCCCGCCGCAGCCCCGGCCGGGCGAGCAGGGCCCGTACGTCGTCCCAGCCGCGCACCGGCGGCGCGTGCGGACCGGACGTCGGGGAGGGCGGGACCGGTACGCCGGCCCGCTCCAGTGCCGCGTGGCAGCGCCGTTTGTCGAACAGCACGGCGATGTCCTCGGGCCGGGTCAGCAGGGTGGCGCCGGCCGCGCGGGCGGCGGCCGCCACGGCCTCGACCGCCGTGGTGAACCGCTCGTACCAGAGGGCGGACCCTTCCACCCGGGTGGTGTCGCGCACGCCGCGCAGCAGCCGCTCCACCGCGGCGTCCTCGCCCGGGGAGTCGATCCGTACGGTCTCGCCGGGGTGGAAGGCGAGCTGTCCGCGCAGGACGTCGCGCCAGGCCAGGACGCGGGCGGGGGCCAGTCCGGCCGCCCGGACGGCGGCCTGGAACAGGGCGACGCGGCGGCCTTCGGGGTTGCCGACGACCACGAGGCCGGACGGGCTCACTCGGCCACCGCGGTGTAGCGCCCGGCCCGGCCGTCCCGCGCCTGGTTGCGCTGCTGGAGGTCGACGGTCACGCCGGAGGGCTCCAGGGCCGCCTGGACGCGCTGCTCGACCTCCGGGCTGATGAAGTGGTGGTGCAGGTCCAGCTTCTCCAGGTGGGTCAGCGGCTGTCCGGCGAGCAGGGCGAGCGCGCCCTCGTCACCGAGGGTGCCCATGGACAGGTCGAGGGTGCGCAGCCGGGCCACGACCGGAGCGCCGGCCAGGGCGGTGGCGATGTCGTCGGTGATGTCGCTGTTGCGCAGGCCGAGATGGCGCAGCGCGGGCAGCCGGCCGCCGGTCAGGAAGGGCTCCAGGTCGGCGACCTCGGTGTCCGCGCCGTACCAGGAGGTGCCCAGCCACAGCTCCAGCCGGCGCAGCGCGGGCAGGTCGCTCGCCGCGATGCCGCGGACCACGGCGGCCGGCAGGCCGCCGGTCTCCACGCGCAGGATCCGCAGCCGCTCGTGGGTGACGGCGGGGAACTCCAGCCCCTGCGCGCCGCGCACCCCCAGCTCCTCCAGTGCGGGGAAGGCCGCCAGCAGCGGGGTGACGTCGCACTGCTGGATCCAGGAGATCTCGGCCTCTTCGTACGTCATGTCGCCGAGGAACAGGGAGCGCAGGGCCGGCAGCCGGTCCCGGGCGCCCACCAGGGTGGCGACGACCTCCTTGCTGTCCCCGTCGTAGGCCTCGTCCCAGCCGCCGACGACGAGGGTGGTGACCCGGGTGGTGTCGACGGCTTCGGCGAACCGGCCGAAGGCCTGCTGCCAGGTCTCCTCGCTGTCGTACACCTCGACGGCGATCCGCCAGGCGACGGAGTCGGGTTCGGGCAGCCGCACGTCCGCGCCGGGGGCGGGGAAGTCGAGGACGGGCAGGCCGCCGAACTCCTTCAGGTGTTCCCCAATGGTCATGCGCGTGGCTCCTGACGGTGGCGTGGAAGGGTCGACCGGGTGTGCGAGAAGTTGTACCAAGCGCCGCTGACATCCCCGACCGCGGGTCGCCCCGCTGTCCAACCCGTTGTCAGACCCCACCCGTAGCGTCGTTCCCGTGGCCGGTGCGCGCGGTGCCGGCGGGGAGGGGAGTGCCGTGTACCGGCAGGGAGATGTACTGATCGTGCCCGTGGCCGAGGGGGCCGTGCCGGGTCATGCCGCGGACGTGCCCGGTGAGGGGCGCGATGCCCGGGGCCGGCTGGTGCTGGCGCTGGGCGAGGTGACGGGGCACGCGCACGCCGTGGCGGAGCCCGGGCGCCTGGTCCGCGAGGGCGGGCCGTTCGGGCCGATGCTGCTGCACCTGCCACGGGGCGGGCGCGTGGTGCACGAGGAGCACGCGGCGATACCCCTGCCGCCGGGCTGGTTCCGGGTGGTGCGGCAGCGGGAGTACGTGCCGGGCTCCGTCCGCGTCGTCGCCGACTAGTGCCGTGGCCGGAAAGTTTTGCCGGGTCGCGGTTTCCGGTGCGGTGCATCGCAAGGCGGAGGGCCGCGGCTCGTACTGGACGTACTTGCGCGGTCCGACAACGCGGCGAGGTGCCGTGCCGGGGGCCGTGACACGGTGAACCTTTCCGGTCACGGCACTAGAGCCCGTCGAGCCGTAGCGGAACCGAGAGTCGAGGAACGGAGCGGAGATGGAACAGCTCGCGAAGTGGCGGGCGGTGGCCACGGCCACCGGGCCCGCCGACCGTGCGGCGGCGGAGGACGGCGTCCGCCGCGCCTACCGGGCGGCGGGCCTGGCGCAGCCGCGGCGGATCGTCTGGGCGGCCTCGCCGCGCGCGGCGGTCGAGGCCGTACGGGCCGACGCGGGGCGCGGCCGGTCGGTGCGCGAGGAGATACGCACCCGGCCGTGGGAGCGCGCCCGGCGGGCGGCGCACGACCTGCTCGGCCCGAAGGGGTACGGGGCGCTGTGGGCGTCGACGGGGGCTCCCCTGTGGGAGGGCACGGCCGCCCTGGCCGACCGGATCCGTACGGGCGTCGCCGAGGCGCTGGCCGACGGCTCGGCGGCGCGGGAGCGCGAGGTGCGGCTGCTGCTGCTCGACGCGGTCCTCGGCCAGCACGACGCGCCGTGGCTCGCGGCCTTCGCCGACCGCGCCGCCGAGCTGGCGCCGCTGGCGGACGTGGCACGGCACGCCGGCTGGTGGTGGCCGTACGAGCGGACGGTGGTGGTCTGCGAGCGCCCGGCCGAGCTGCACCGGGACGAGGCGGGCCGGCTCGACCGCGGCGACGGCCCCGCCCTGGTCTTCCCCGACGGGTTCGCGCTGTACGCGTGGCGCGGCATGCCGGTCCCGGCCGCGTTCCTGGCGCGGCTGAGCGGCCTCACCCCGCAGGACATCCGGACGGAGGAGAACGCGGAGCTGCGGCGCGTGATGCTGGAGTACTACGGCTACGAGCGCTATCTCGCCGAGTCCGGCGCGGTGCCCGTCCACCGGGACGGGACGGGCGTGCTGTGGCGGATCGAGCTGGACGGCGACGAGCCGGTGGTGATGGTCGAGGTGGTCAACTCCACGGCCGAACCGGACGGCAGTTTCCGTACGTACTGGCTGCGGGTGCCGCCCACCACGCTCACCGCCCGCGAGGGGGTCGCCTGGACCTTCGGTCTGAGCGCCGAGGCGTACGACCCGGTGCGCCAGACCTGAGGGCGTGACCGGGGCACCCGGGCCGGCCGCGGGGCGTCGTCGGGCGGGGTGGTTCGTCAGACGGTGTGGTGGGCCAGTGGGGCGTGCGGGTCGCCGCCGTACGGCAGGTGGTCGGTGTGGACGGTCGCGGCGGCGAGCCGGGGCACGGCGTGGATGAGGGCGTGCTCGGCGGCGACGGCGACCCGGTGGGCCTGGACGACGGTCAGCTGTGCGCCGACGACGATGTCCGCCTCGGCGCGCAGCGCTTGGCCGATCCACCGCATCCGTACGGCGCCGACGCCGAGGACGCCGTCGACTCCGGACAGGGCGGTCTCGGCGGCGTCGACGAGCCGGGGGTCGACGGAGTCCATGAGACGGCGGCAGACCTCGCGGGCGGCGTCCTTGAGGACGACGAGGACGGCGGCGGTGATCAGCAGGCCGACGACCGGGTCGGCCAGGGGCAGGCCGAGCGTGGTGCCGCCGGCGCCGAGCAGGACGGCGAGGGAGGTGAACCCGTCGGTGCGGGCGTGCAGCCCGTCGGCGACGAGGGCGGCCGAGCCGATCCGGCGGCCGGTGCGGATGCGGTAGCGGGCCACCCATTCGTTCCCGGCGAACCCGGCGGCCGCGGCGACGGCGACCGCCCACAGGTGGGTGACCCCGCGCGGGTCGAGCAGCCGGTCGACGGCCTGGACGGCGGCGAACACGGCCGAGGCGGCGATGACCGCGACGATCACGATGCCGGCCAGGTCCTCGGCCCGGCCGTAGCCGTAGGTGTAGCGGCGGGTGGCCGCCCGCCGGCCCAGCACGAAGGCGATGCCGAGCGGTACGGCGGTCAGCGCGTCGCCGGCGTTGTGCACGGTGTCGCCCAGCAGGGCGACGGAGCCGGACAGCGCGTAGACCAGCGCCTGCACCACGGCGGTCAGGCCGAGGACCGCCAGGGAGAGCCACAGGGTGCGCATGCCCTCGCGGGAGCCCTGCGCCGCGGCGTCGAGCGTGGCCCGCGCGTCATGGCGGTGCGGGGTGAACAGGTGTGCGAGCCGATGCCACGGGCCGCCCGCCCGGCGGCCGGGCCCGTGGTCGTGCGCATGGCCGTGGCCGTGGCCGTGATCGTGCTGGTGGGGGTGGTCGGCTCGGTGCGGCTGGTCGTTCACGGCGGTGCACCTCTCGTGCTCGGCGCGGTTCGACGGGGCGCCCCGACTCCATGGAACCATCGTGGCGGCGCCGGCGACCGGCGGCCAGAAATTGCGTTGCCGCGGTTCACGCCGGTCGCCGACGATGAACCGCTGTGAGTACCACCCGCCTCTCCTCGATCCTGCCCGACCTCTCCCCCTGGCATTCCAGCCGCGACTTCCGGCTGCTGTTCTTCCAGGGAACGGTCACGTACTTCGGGTCGTTCATGGCGATGATCGCGCTGCCGCTGCAGATCAAGCACCTGACGGACTCACCGCTGGCGGTCGGCGCGATGGGTGCGGTGGAACTGGTGCCGCTGGTGGTCTTCGGGCTGTACGGCGGCGCCCTGGCCGATGCCATCGACCGGCGGCGGCTGATCCTGCTCACCGAGGCCGGACTCGGCGTGCTCGCCCTGGTCCTGCTCGTCAACGCCCTGCTGCCGGACCCGCTGCTGTGGCCGCTGTACGTGGTGGCGGCCGGGGTGTCGGGGCTCGCCGGGCTGCAGCGCCCGGCCCTGGACTCGCTGATGGCGCGCATCGTGCCGCACGACCAGCTGACGGCCGCGGCCGCGCTCAACGCTCTGCGCTACCAGATCGGCGCGATCGCCGGCCCGGCCCTGGCCGGCCTGGTCGTCGCGTACGCCGGCTATCCCGCGGCCTACTCGGTCACGGTCGCCGGGTTCCTCGCCTCGGTGCTGATGTGCGTGCGGCTCAGTCCCGCGCCGCCCTCCCACGACGCCGAACGCCCCTCGCTGCGCGGGATCGTCGAGGGCGCGCGCTACGCCTGGAGCCGTCCGGTCCTGCTGGGGACGTACGCGGTCGACCTGGCCGCGATGTTCTTCGCCTTCCCGAACACCATCTTCCCGTTCCTCGCCGACGAACTCGACGACGAGTGGGCCCTGGGCCTGATGTACTCGGCGGGCGCTGTGGGCTCGCTGGTGCTGGGGCTGACCAGCGGCTGGGCCTCGCGGGTGCGTCGGCACGGCCTGCTGGTGCTGTGCGGCGCGGCGGGCTGGGGCCTGGCGGTCGCCGCCGCGGGCTGGTTCACGGACATCTGGATCGTCCTGCTGTGCCTGGCGGCGGCGGGCGCGGGTGACATGCTCAGCGGACTGGGCCGCTCCACGATCTGGAACCAGACCATCCCCGAGGAACTGCGGGGCCGGCTGGCCGGCATCGAGGTGCTGTCGTACAGCGTCGGCCCGCAGCTGGGCCAGGTGCGCGCCGGGACCATGGCCGGCTGGACGGGTACCCGGCCGGCGTTCTGGAGCGGCGGCCTGGCGTGCGTGGGCTCGGTGGCCCTGCTGGCCGCGCTGCTGCCCAAGCTGATCACCTACGACGCGCACACCGACGAGGACGCGCTGCGCCGCCGGGCGGCGAAGGAGGCGGCCGGGACCCCCGGGTAGGACCGGCGTCTCCCCCTCACCTCCCCGCGGGCGTTCCCCCGGGCTCGACGGGACGGACCGGGAGCTCGCGCAGGGGTGGAGTGGGCAGTGGTGCGCCCTCCAGCCCCAGGACGGAGATGAGCAGGAGCGAGTCGGTCCAGCCGAGCGGGGCGACCGCCGACGGCCGGCCCGCGCCGTTGACGGTCTCGGGGATCTCGCCGAGCGTGTTCCGCTTGGACAGGACCCAGTCCAGCACCCCCGCCGCCCGTTCCGGCCGGCCGAGTCCGGCCCAGGCGACGGCGAAGAAGGAGGTGCTGGCCGTCCACGCGTACGTCCCCCACGGCTGGCCGGGGTCGTTGCCGGGGCTCAGGCCCCCGTTGGGGAGCAGCAGGGCCCGGTAGGTGGAGTCCAGCGCGGCGGGCAGGTCGGCGGGCGCGGTGTTGAAGGGCGGCGCCATGAAGGCCGCGGCGGTGTCGCGGCCGTGCTTGCCGTCGATGGTGCGCTGGTAGCCCAGGGGCGCGAAGTGACGGGCGATGCCGGCGGAGAGCCGGTGGGCCGCGAGGGTCCAGCGGTCGGCGTCGTCGGTGTTCCCGAGACGGGCGGCGAGGTCGGCGGCTGCGTTGAGGCCGGCGAGCAGCGGGGCGGCCGTACCGATGTTGGTGGTGCTCGTCGCCAGTTCCCAGTAGTCGGGGGACGCCGGTGGCAGGCCGTTGTCCCCGAGCGATCCGGCGGCGTGGTCGGCGGCCTTGCGGACCATCGGGTAGAGCGCGCGCAGCCTGACCTCGCGCCGGTCGGCGGGCGCCTTCCGGTACCACTGCCAGGTGGCCCACGGAACCCATCCGTTGCCGTCGAGCTGCCAGGGGCGGGAGTCGGGCGGGCCGGAGCCGTCGAGCTTGGTGCGGGCTTCCCAGGTGCCGTCCGCGCGCTGGGTGGCGGCGTCGTACTGCAGGATCCGGAAGGCCTCCGTGTCATGGCCCGTGTGGGCGAAGGCGGCCGCGGCGAACGCTCCGTCGCGCGGCCAGGAGTACTGCCAGAACGGGGACCAGGCGGCGGCGAACGCGCCGTTGGGCCGCAGCAGCGCGCGCATCGAGAGCAGGGCGCGCCCGGTGGCGTCCCGCCGTGCGGCGGTGGTGCCGGGGACCTGGCCGGAGAGCAGCCACTGCCGGCTCTCGGCGATCTGCTCGAGCGCGCCCGGGTCGTTCTCCGGGACCACCACGGAGGCGGTGGCGGCGTCCGGAAGGTAGCGCCACCTGCCGGAGGGCAGGCGCAGGACGTTGCTGCGGGGCACGTAGGAGGCGCCGACCGCGAAGGAGGGCAGGACGGCCTCGGTCACGCTTCCGTTGAAGAGCAGGCCGGAGGTACGGGCGGCCAGCATCGAGGCCGGTACGTAGCACTCCTCGACCTCGCCGCAGCGCTCGCCGCCGGCCGGGTCGACGTAGAAGGCGAGCCGGTAGGGGGAGCGCCGCCAGCCGCCGGTGGCCGCCCTGTCGTAGTTCCAGCTGGTCAGCGACTGCGGAACGGCCCGGCGGGTGCCGTACCAGGCGATGGCCTTGCTCTCGGCCGTCGTGGCCTGGACGAAGAGGTGGTACGTGGCACCGGGCGTGGTGGTGGCGCGGAGCGGGAATTCGAGCCAGCCGGCGCCGGCGCCGCCGAGGGCCGCGATGTCCAGGGTGCTGGTGGCGATGGCCGAGGCCGCGCTGTCCCGGCGGGTCCGGACCTGGAGGGTGATCTTTCCGGTGGCCGCCGCGCTGTTCAGGTAGACGCTGGCGCGCGAGAGTGCGGAGCCCTCGGCGGTGAATTCCTGTGCGGCCGCGTTGTTCGCCGACTTGATGCTGAACAGCGCGGCGTCGTGCCGGGACTGGCCGTCGTAGCCGGCCCGGGCGCCCTCGGCACCCGCGGCGCCGTCGACACCCGCGGCGCTCCCGGTGCTCGGGGCGCTCGCGGCGGCGGGGACCGTGAGGAGGGTGGTCGCGAGGACCATGGACAGCACGGCGGAGGCAGCGGGCATCGACGCCCCTTTCGCTGGTGTGACGTGTTGTCAACGACGACGGCAGCGGCGGGTTGCGCGGGGTGGGTGGGGGGTGTGGCGGCGGGGCCGGGCGGTCCGGCGCATCACCGAGGTCATCGCAAGATCAACATAGTGCCGCACCACCGCCCGGACGGATCCCGCGACGCGCGGGTGCGCGGCGGGCGCGGCGCCGTACCGCAGCCGATCCCGGACCCGATGCCGAGCCAGATGCCGAGCCAGATGCTGAGCCAAATGCCGAGCCCGCATCCGTACGCCTCCTGGCCGTCGGGACGGGGGAGGCCGGTGGGGCGTTGTCAGTGGGGGCCGCTACCTTCGAGAGCGGGTGACGGGACCGCTCCTGCCGCGGTCCCCGGCCTGGACGACGAACGGGGGGACTGCCATGACGGACGTTCACGACGGGCTGACCGCGGCCCAGCGGGACTTCCTGCGCCTGCTGCGGGAGCCGGTCCGCGACGCGAGTGCCGGGGACGGCGACGGGGGCGGCGCGGCGGTGGCCGCGTTGCGCGCGGCGCTGGCCGCCGGGCGGAGCCCGGGGCCGGCGGCGCTCGTGGCGGAGGTCCGCGGGGCCGGGCTGCTCGACGACGACCTCGCGATGGAGTTGCTGGAGCGGGCCGGCCCCGCCCGTATGCTGCCGGCGCTGCTCGGGACCGGCCCCGGCGGCGTGTCCGGCGCCGTCGCCGCGCGGCTGCGGGACCTGACGGAGCAGCACCTCAAGGGGGAGCCCGAGCGGTGGCGGGGCGTGCACGACGCGCTGGCGTCGTGCCGCGACACGCTGCCGGAGCTGCTCGCGTCCCTGCCCGAGCCGTCGGCCGGGGCGGTGCTCCAGCCGAGGAGTGCGGCCGCGACCATGGCCCTGCTGCTGGAGCACGCCCCCGCGCAGGAGGCGGCCCGGGCCCTGACGGTCCTTCCGGACACCACGGTCGAGGCGCTGCTGAGCGGTGGCGCCCTGCCCGGTCCGGCGCTCTGCCGCGCCGTGACCGCGTACGGGGACCGGCGTTCGCGCGCCGCGCTCGCCCGGCATCCGCGGCTGGACGCCCGGGTCCTCAAGCAGCTGCTGGCCTGTGACGACCCGTTCGTCGGAGCCGTGGTGTACCGCAATCCGCGCTGTACGCATTCGCTGCGGCGCTCCCTGACGCACCGCCTCGGCACGGTGCCGATGGATCCCACCCTGCGCCGGGAGCTGCTGTCCGTCTCGTCGCCCGCGGCGCGCACCTGGCTGACCCCGCTGCTGGGCTGCGGCGATCCGGAGCTCGTCGCCAGGGCCCTGAGCTGCGGGGTGCGCAAGGTGGCCCAGCGGTACGCGCTGGCGCGGGTGTGGGAGTGCCACGGGCCCGACGCGGTCCGCGCGCTGCTGGCCGACGCGAGCACCGCCCCGTACCTGGCCGAGGAGGTGCGGGCCGAGGCCGGGGCGGCGCTGGGCGAGCCGGACGGTGCCGGCCGGCTGCGGGCGGCCTCCGAGCCGTACGAGGACCCGGGCGCGCTCCCGCGGCTGCTGGCCGTCACCCGGGGCACGAGCAGCCTGCGCGACCTGCTGAACGAACCGTACGCGCACGACGCGCGTGCCCTGGCGGCCGCCCACCGGCGGACCCCGTTCATGGCGAAGGCCGCCGAGGAGCTCGTACGCCACGAGGACGCGACCGACGACGAAAGGCTGGCGTTCCGGATCAGTGCGCTGAACGAGCCGTGGCGGACGGGCGGGCGCCGCGCGGGCAACACGACGGCGCCGGCCGAACGGCTGGCCGGGGAGCCCCTCGACGACGGGGCCGCCCCGTGGGCGGAGGGCATGGTCCGCGCGGGCCTGCTGGACCCCGTGGAGCTGGTGCGCGTGGCCCGCCCCGCCGCGCGGGCGGCCGAAGCGCTGGCGCGGCTGTCGGCGCACGGCCTGCTCACCGCCGAGGCGCGCGCGGCGCTGAGCGGGCCGGCCGCGGAGCACCTCGCGGAGCGTCCGGCCGCGTGGGCGGCGGTGAGCAGGCTGCTGCCGGAGTTCCCCGGCGCCCCGGCCGAACTGCTCGCGCAGGCCGGACGGACGCAGGAGCCGGACGAGCCGGAAGAGGACCCTGTGACCGTGGCGGCGCCCGAGGCCGGGCAGGTGCGGGAGTCACGGGCGCCCAGGAGCTCGCCGCCCGCTGCTCCGCGGGGCGAGCGGCAGCGGGCCGCGCTCGGGGCGCTGAACCTGCTGCTCTCCCTCGCGCCCGAGGGCGCCCCGGTGCCGGACGACGAGGAGACCCTGCGCTTCCTGGCGTCGACCGAGTACGGCGATCACCCCGGTCTGGAGTCGCCCGGCTGGCTGATGGAGGCGGTCCGGGCGGCCGCCGTCCGGCCGGACCGGGGATGGTGCACCGCTCCGAGCGCGCGGGAGGTTCTGGCGGGAGGTACGACCACGTACGGGTCGGGCGTGCGCGCCCTGGAGTGGGCCTACACGCAGGGCGTGATCCAGGCCGCGGACCTGGTCCGCACCCTGCCCGCCCGCCGGCTGCTCTCGTTGCCGCACGACTGGCGGCGGCTGGCGTTCGCCGACGCCTGGCGGCGGGCCGTGGCGGCGTACCTGGAGCGGGAGCTGGGCACCGACCCGCACGCGTGGCTGCGGCTGGCGGCCACGGCGGAGGAGGAGGCGGGAGAGGAGCTGGGAAGGGAGGACGGCGGGCCGAGCTGGTCCGAGCTCGTCGCCCGGTCCCGCTCCCGTACGGACACCGGCACCGGCACCGGGACCGGTGCCCGTGACCGCGCCGAGCGGGACGACCCGTGGCATCCGCCGGTGCCCGCCACGGCCGACGCCGCCCTGGGCCTGCTGCTGCGCGGGAACCATCTGTGGACGTGGGCGGCCGGCACCCTGATGTGTCTGGCCCGGCCCGAGGTGCTCGCCGCCGTCCTGCCCCGGCTCGGGCCGGACGCCCCCTGGCTGCTGGCCGCGTACGCGCTCCGCCACAAGCGGGGGACGCACACGGTGTTCGACCACCTGTTCGCGCTGCGCGACCCCGAGGCGCTGCGGGTCCTGGCCACCCAGTCACGCTGGCAGACCCGCGCGTTCGAGGACCGGCTCGTCGATCTGCGGGAGCCGGCCGCGGATCTGGCCCTGCTGCGCCACAGCGAGCACCGGCAGGTCAAGCTGCGGATCGTCCTGGAGTCCCGGGCGGTGGCAGCCCCGCTGCTCGCGGAACTGGGCGCCGATCCGGCGGCGATACCGCCGGGCGGCGCGCTGTGGCTGCGCTCGGCCCAACCGGACCTCATCGAGGCGGTGTTCCAGCGGGCGGGCAAGAAGCTGAACCTGGCCCAGCAGCTCGTCGGCGCCCTCAACCTCGTGCGGCACGCGGGCCCGCGGCGGCTGGCCGCCCTCGTCCACAGCGGCCGGCTGGGCCCGGCGGCGGCCCGGCTGTGCCAGAAGGCGCTGGCGACGGCCGACCCGGCCGCGGTGATACGGGCCCGCGCCGACCTCGAACTGGCCACCGGGAAACTCGTCAAGCGGCTGCGGCGCTGCGAGACGTACTGGCAGGGAGCCTCGGTGATCGTGAGTCATCCGGCCGAGCCGGACTGGGCGGGCCTGGAGGCCGAGCACCTGCGCGAGCCGATCCCGCACTGGGCCGATCTCGTGGGCGAGCACCCGGACCGCCCCTTCACCCCGGCCGCCGGGCCGGCATCCGGCGGGGACGGTGTCCGGTACCGGGTGGGCGGCGACTTCCACGATCCGCTGACGCGGCAAGTGGACCGGCTGCTGTCCGGCGGAGTGCTCTCCGGGCGGGAGCTCGTGCACGCGGCGGGCCCGGCCGCGCTGGTCCTGTCCTACCTCGACGCCGCACGTCGGCGGGACGACGCGCCCGGGGAGGTGGAGGTGGCCCTGGGCGAGGTGGCTCGGCTGGTCCACGAGCTGCTCGGGACGGATCGCGAGGCCTGGCGCCGGGTGACCGCCCGGCTCACGGACCGCGCTCCGGACCCCACGCCGGACCGCGCCCCGGGCGGGGATCCGGGCTGGGATCCGGAGCGTCCGGTCGCCGAGCTGATACAAGGAGCCGCGCCACGCCGTATCGGGTGATTCGGGTAAAGATCAGCGGAATGGGTGCATCGTTACCGGGGCAGAGCTTGCCATGTGCTCTCGCAACTCATGGCAAGGTTCCGGCGCCGCGGCGCCCTCGTGTTCACGGCCGATTTCGGCTCGACGGCCCAGTGGGTCGCCGGGCGTTCCTGGGCCTATCCGGACGGCGGTCCGGTCAACCCCCGGGACGACAAGCTCGATCACCTCGTCGAGGACCCCTCGTACAGCCGCAGCGGTACGTTCCGTGCCACGCGCCGGCCGGACGGCAACTGGGACACGGGGCTGCTGACGACGGAGGGCAGCGCCGAGGCGTTCATGGTGCGTGCCGGGGACGTCCTGGAGGCACGCGTCAAGCTCCCGGAGGCCCTGGGCGCCTGGCCGGCGATCTGGACCTGGCGGGACGGCGACCAGGAGGTGGACGTCTTCGAGTACCACCCCGACAACCCGGACCTGCTGGAACTCTCCAACCACGTGTTCGGCGGCAGCTCGCACTACTACCGCAACGCCGCCGTGCGGCCGGGGGCGTGGGTCGATCTCGAGGTCAAGTTCGGGGCGGACTCGGTGGTCTGGTGGGTCAACGGCACGCGCGTGTTCGCGGACCGCCGGGGCGTGGGCCGGCGCTGGCGGGCCTACCTCATCGTGAACCTCTCGGTGACCGCCGGCCGCTACCATCCGGCGCCCGATCCGGCCGTGTCGGAGATGTCGTACGAGGTCTCGGCCCTGCGCGTGTACCGCTCGTAGGGGCGTCCCGCGGATCAGGGCCGGACTCGCCCTGCCGCGGATGCCGGCCGACCGCTCGGGCGCACCGCGGCCGGCCGGAAGCGGCCGTAGCGATTCCGTGCCGCCACGGCCCTACTGGGCCGCAACGGGCCGCTCGATACTGGGCCCGTGACCGCCTACGTCAAGCACCTCCCCGCCGGGGCGACACCCGGCGGCGGCGTCCGGACCTGGGGCGTGCGCGAGGCCAACCGCTGGCTCGCGGCGCGCGCCCCGTGGTACTGCGCGCCCGCCGCCGGGAGCCTGGTCCTGGCCGGACTCGTCGCCGTCGCGTTCCTGCTGACGGGGACGCAGGGACCGGCCGCCTTCCTCGGCACCGGCTGGGGCGGCGCTCCCGCGGCCGTCCTGCTGGCCGCCCTCCCGCTCTGGTTCCGGTGGCTGCCCCACCTCACCCTGGTGTCCGCCGCCGTGCTCGCGGTGGACACAGCCGTGTTCCTCACCGTGTCCGCGGCCCCGGGCGCGGCGGGCCTGGTGGGGCGGTGCCTGGTCCTGGCCCTGTGCGGTGGGGCGGCCACCGCGGCCGTCGCCCGGCTGCGGTGCCGCCGCGTCCAGCGGGCACTGGTGCTCGCGGCCGCCGGAACGGCCCGCCACCCGCTGCCCGCGCACCTTCCGGCCGGGCCCGGCCGGCGCGGCCTGCGGTGGATCCTCATCGGCTCCGGGCTCTGCGCCGCCGCGGTCGCGGGGGCCACTGCGGCGGCGACGGCCGGCGGGGCGGCGTCCGGCCCGCTCGGCGCGCAGGTCGTCCTCGGCGCGCAGGTCGTCGCCGTCCTCCTCCTGGCGGCGGGGACCACCCTGGCCGGGCGGGGCCTGGTCACCCGCCGGGCGGCCCGGCGGCTGCACGCCGCCCCGCAGCCCGCCCTCGTCGTCGGCGTCCGCGCCACGGCCTCCGGCCGGCGCCACTGGCTGTGCCCGGACGCCGACACCCGCTCCGCACGACCGCTGCTCCCGTACGCCGTCCGGACCCGGGACGCGATCACCGGGGCGCGCCTGCTGGCCGGGGGCGCCGAAGCGGAGCTGCGCGCCCGGCATCACGACATCGATCCCCGGGTCGAACCGTTCGAGGCCGTGCTGTACGGGGTGGCGTGCGAAGGCTCCGAAGTCGTCCTGGAGTACGCGGTGTACGAGGGCGGCAGCCGGATCGTCTCGCAGATCACGGCGGTGCCGCTGCTGCCGGGCCACTGGCACCGGCTCGGCTGGTGGCAGGCGACCGGCGAGTCGCGCACCGAGGCCGAGGCCCGGGCGAAGCACCTGAACAGCGCATACGCGGCGGGGGCGGCGCGGCGGGCGCGCGGTGTGGGCGCGCCGGCGGGGCGGACGGCCACCGTCCGCCCCCGCGCTGCGGTCACCCGGCCGGCCACGCCCGCGGAAGGGCGGCGCGCCGCCGACACCTCTGCCGGCGGCTGCGGCGGGGGCGGTGGCGGGTGCGGCGGCGGGTGCGGCGGCGGGGGTGGTGGGGGCGGTGGCTGCGGTGGATGCGGCTGCGGCTGACCGCCCGCCCCCGCGCCGGGGGCGTCGTACGCTGGACCGGGGGCGACGGGACCCGCGGGAGCTGTCATGGCCGACCGGCAGCGGTTTCACCTCGACCTGGACGGTCATGCCGTCAGCGTGCTGTGCGGGCGGCCCTCCCGGGCGGTGGAGATGCTCGTCGACGGGAAGGTCGTCGTGGCCGACCGGGTGCGCGCGGGCGGGACCGCGGTGCTGCGGGGCGAGTTCCCCGGTGATCCGCCGCAGCCGTTCGCGGTGTACGTCGTGCGGCCCACCGACCCGGACGAGGCTCCGCTGTGCACGCTGGACACCGGCGGCATGCGCTACTTGATGCCGGTCGTGCCGCTGGGGCCGGTCCGGCCGCAGCGCCCGCACAATCCGCCGTCACGCACTCCGGACGAGATGGTGCGGCGGTGGGTGGACCACCACCGGGAGCACCGGCGCGAGCGCGGCACGGCGACCCCGGGCAGCCCTCCTGAGCGCCCTCCGGACACCCCTCAGGTGGTGTCCGGGCCGAAGGGGAGGTAGTCGTCGGGGCCCGAGGGGACGACCGTGTAGCTGTTCTCCGGCAGTTCGTTCCAGACGCCCGGCAGGTCGCCCAGCGGCTCGGAGACCACCAGGCGGGTGTCGTCGGAGACGCCCCGCAGGAAGGCGAGGTCCGGGTGGAGCTCGCGGACCGTCCCGGGGCGGCTGCTGTAGAAGAGGGAACGGGACTTGCCCTGGGTGGAGTACCGGAAGGCCCACAGCCGCTCGCCGTCGGAGACGGCGACGGTCATCTGGAGCGGGAACTCGACGCCGTGCTCCTTGCCCAGCCGTTCCACGAAGCCCGCCATCCGGGCGACGGCCTCCGGCACGTCCTGGTCCAGGCCGAACGTCACCGCGAGGTAGAACATCACCTCGGAGTCGGTCGAGCCCTCGATGGACGCGAAGAGGGCCGGGTCCACGGCCATGCACAGGTCCCGCCGCAGCCGGTGGAAGTCACTGATCGAGCCGTTGTGCATCCACAGCCACCGTCCGTGACGGAAGGGGTGGCAGTTGGTCTGCTGGATGGCCGTGCCGGTCGAGGCGCGGACGTGGGCGAAGAACAGCGGCGAGCGGACGTGGGAGGCGATCTCGCGGAGGTTCTGGTTGTTCCAGGCGGGCCCGATGTCACGGACCACGGCGGGCACGCCCCCGTTGTCGGCGCTGTACCAGCCGACGCCGAAGCCGTCGCCGTTGGTGGTCTCGACGCCCATCTTCGAGTGCAGGCTCTGATCGATCAGGGAATGGGCGGGCTGGTACAGCACGTCGTCGAGCAGCATGGGTGTCCCCGCGTAGGCGAGCCATCTGCACATCGGCAACGTTCCCTTCGTACACGCCTGCGTACACGCACTTCGAGCGTAGAGCCACCGGGCACCATGTGCCGCCTCGGGCGCGTCGTGCGAGGCTGTAAGAGGGACGGAAACCCTGGAGGCCCGATGGGACGTGACGTCCCGGCGCAGGTCTTCACCCGCGAGGACCGGCGCCGCTACCGCGACAAGACGCAGGCCTGTCTCGACGCGTTCGCCCGGATGCTGCGCGAGGCGCGTTTCGACGCCGAGCGCCCGCAGGTGGGCCTCGAGATCGAGCTGAACCTGGTCGACGACGCGGGCCTGCCGGCGATGCGCAACACCGATGTGCTGGCGTCGATCGCCGATCCGGCCTGGGCCACCGAGCTGGGCCGGTTCAACCTGGAGATCAACATCGCGCCGCGGCGGCTGACGGCCGGCGGCCCGTACGCCTGGGAGCAGGAGATCCGGGACGCGCTCAACCATGCCGAGGAGCGGGCGGCGGCGGTCGGCGCGCACCTGATGATGGTCGGGATCCTGCCGACGCTGCGGCAGGAGGACGTCGGCGCGCACGCGCTGTCGGAGAACCCGCGCTACCACCTCCTCAACGAACAGGTGTTCGCGGCGCGCGGTGAGGACCTGCGGATCGCCGTGGACGGCGTCGAGCAGCTGCGGACGTACGCCGACACGATCACGCCGGAGGCGGCCTGCACCAGCACCCAGTTCCACCTCCAGGTCGCCCCCGAGGACTTCGCCCCGTACTGGAACGCCGCGCAGGCCATCGCCGGGGTCCAGGTGGCGCTGGCCGCGAACGCCCCGTTCCTCTTCGGCAAGGAGCTGTGGCGCGAGACCCGGATCCCGCTGTTCGAGCAGGCCACCGACACCCGCCCGCAGGAGATCAAGGTGCAGGGGGTGCGGCCGCGGGTGTGGTTCGGGGAGCGCTGGATCACCAGTGTGTTCGACCTCTTCGAGGAGAACGTGCGCTACTTCCCGGCACTGCTGCCACTGACCGAGGACGAGGACCCGCACGCGGTGCTCGACGCCGGCGGTGTCCCGGAGCTGGCCGAACTGACCCTGCACAACGGCACGGTCTACCGCTGGAACCGGCCCGTGTACGCCGTCGCGGACGGCAAGCCGCACCTGCGGGTGGAGAACCGCGTGCTGCCGGCCGGGCCGACGGTGGCCGACATCCTCGCCAACGGCGCCCTCTACTACGGCCTGACGCGCGCGCTGGTGGCGGAGGAGCGGCCGGTGTGGTCGCGGATGTCCTTCGCCGCCGCGGAGGACAACCTGCACACCGCGGCCCGGCACGGGATCGAGGCGCGCCTGTACTGGCCCGGCATGGGCGAGGTGCCGGTCGCCGAGCTGGTCCTGCGGCGACTGCTGCCGCTGGCGCACCAGGGGCTGGAGGCCGCCGGGATGGACGCGCAGTGGCGCGAGCCGCTGCTCGGGGTCATCGAGCAGCGCTGTGTCACCGTACGCAACGGCGCGTCCTGGCAGTCGGAGGTGTACCACCAGCTCCGGCGCACCCCGGAGGGGGCCGACCCGCAGGAGGCGCTGCGCCGGATGACGCTCCAGTACATGGACTACATGCACCTGAACGCCCCGGTGCACACCTGGCCCCTGGACTAGGTCGTGTCGTCAAAGTGCCGCTGGACGACGCGGTTCCGGTGGCCCGTGGGTGTCAGAGCCGGACGTACCAGCCGGCCGACGACGACAGGGCCGCGGCGATCCGCGGGTCGCGTACGGACGGAGTCCGGTCCTCGGCGGTGACCGTCAGCCGGTGGGTGCGCCCGTCCAGCAGGCCCGGGATCAGCTCGCTCGCCCGCACCCGGGTGCGGCCGGCGTACCGTTCCAGCTCCTTGCCGTCCAGGTACCAGCGCACCATGGCCTGCCGCCCGTCGGCCGGGGCCAGGCGGGGCACGTCGACCGCGGCGACGGAGCCGGGGCGCAGGATGCGGTCGGTCGGGGTGCGCGGCGTCAGCAGGTTCGCGTGGCGGTGGAAGCCGGCGATCATCGCTTCGAGCCCGGGCAGGTTGAAGGGCCGGCCGAGCGAGCGCATCAGGGAGTTGTCGGTGGGCCGGTTCAGCCCCCGGACGTAGTACCCGCCGCCCTCGTACGTGCCGACCGGGCCGCCGTCGGGCGAGGTCTCGCCGAGCCAGCGGTGCCATTTCGCCCCCTCGCCGGCCATGGCGTCGGCGCCGAGGGTGGAGACGTTGCCGTCGGCGGGCTCGGGGCCCTCGTACCGCTCGTAGCCCGGGTAGTCGGGGTAGAAGTACTCGTCGGCGAGCTTGCCCAGCGAGTGGCCGGTTTCGTGGAGGGCGACCTGGCCCGACTTCGCGTTGCCGGCGGAGGCCGTCGATATGCCCTCGTAGCCGAGGGTGGGGCTGGGCTCGTTGTAACCGGCACCGCCGTACTTGGCGCTGTTGGCCAGGACGAGCACCAGGTCGGCCTCGGGCGCCCGCGCCACGTAGGCGTCGGTGCGCTCCTGGTCGACGCAGAGCAGCCGCTCGATGCCGTCGCACCAGAAGTACGAGCCGAGGGCGGTGTCGCGCACGACCTCCGCACCGGGGTCGCCGGAGACGCCGGATTCGTTCGAGACGGCGTCGACGGTCCAGACGTTGAAGAGCTCGCGGTACGTCGCGTACGGCTCGACGGCGGCGATCTCCGCCCACTTCTGCCGGGCGTCGGCGTGGAAGCGCTCCAGCTGGTCGGCGGTGTACCCGTCGCCGACGACGACGATGTCCAGGCGGTCGGCCGGGACACCGTTGTCGACCAGCTTGGTGACCTGCCCGTCGGCGGCCCGGGCGGCGTCCGGGAGGCGGGAGCCGGTGCGCGCGCGGTCGGCCGGTGCCGTGCGGGGTACCTCGATGTGCCCGGAGCCGGCGGCGGTGCCGGACTCCGGGCCGGGTATCTCCACCCGCACCCGCGCGGCCCCGTCCTGCGCCGTGCCGTCCCGCACCGTGCCGTCCCGCACCGTGCCGTCCGGGGCCGGCGGGCCGGCCAGGGCGGCGGGTGCGCCGGCCAGCGCGGTGGTGACGGCCGCGATGACGGCGGCCGCCGTCATCGCCGTACGACGCGGGACCAGGCCCATCGGTCGTCCCCTCCTGGCGGAAGTCGGGTGCGCGGCCGGGGCGGCGCTGCGACTGCCCGTGGCCGACAGGGAGTTGGGGACAGTTGTAGACGTGCCGTGTGCGTGTGGTGAAGGTGATTTTTGGACAGAAGTTACTTGTGGGTATATATCGACTTGTCAACCACCTGACAGTAGAACGTGTTCCCACTCCCCCACGAGTGAGGAACGTCATATGAGTGGAAACAACATGAAAAAATCGGGTTCTGACGGAGTCTCCCGCCGCGGCTTCATCGCAGGAACCGGTTCTCTTCTCGGTGCCATGGCCCTCGCGGGCCGGGCGACCGCCGCCCCCCGGACGGCCGCCGCCACGGCCGGTCCGATCGAGTCCGGCGCCCGGGTCCCCGCCCTGGTGATCGGTACCGGGTACGGCGGCTCGGTCGCCGCCCTGCGGCTCGCGCAGGCCGGGGTGGACGTCCACGTGGTCGAGATGGGCATGGCCTGGGACACCCCCGGCCCCGACGGCAAGATCTTCTGCAACACCCTCCAGCCGGACCAGCGGTCCTACTGGCTGCGCACGCGGACCAAGGCCCCGCTGAACTACTTCCTCGGCTTCCCCATCGACCGGGACATCCCCCGCTACACCGGCATCCTGGACGCCGAGGAGATGGGCGGCATCACCGTCTACCAGGGCCGCGGCGTCGGTGGCGGTTCGCTGGTCAACGGCGGCATGGCGGTCACGCCCAAGCGGCAGAACTTCGGCTCCGTCCTGCCCACGGTCGACCCCGGCGAGATGTACGACGTCTACTACCCGCGCGCCAACGCCGGTCTCGGGGTCGGCCTGATCGACCCGGCCTGGTTCGACACCGTCGACGCCTACCAGTTCTCCCGCGTCGGCCGCAAGCACGCCCAGCGCTCCGGCTTCCCGTGGACGTTCGTACCCGACGTGTACGACTGGGACCACATGAAGGGGGAGGCGGCCGGCACCGCCACCAAGTCCGCGCTGGCCGGCGAGATCCTCTACGGCAACAACGCCGGCAAGAAGTCGCTCCAGCAGACGTACATCGCCGCCGCCCGGGCCACGGGCCGGGTCACCATCTCGGCGCTGCACAAGGTCACCTCGGTCAGCGCGGCGTCCGGCGGCGGCTACACGGTCGTCATCGACCAGCTCGGTACCACCGGCCAGACCCTCGCCACCAAGCAGGTCACCGCGGACCGGGTGTTCTTCGCGGCCGGCAGCGTCGGCACCAGCAAGCTGCTGGTGGCGCTGAAGGCCACCGGCGCGCTGCCGAACCTCAACAGCGAGGTCGGCAAGGGCTGGGGCGACAACGGCAACGTCATGTGCGGCCGGGCGAACCACATGTGGGACCCGACCGGCAAGCTCCAGTCGACCATCCCCTGCTCCGGCATCGACAACTGGGACGCGGGCGGCGCCTTCGCCGAGGTCGCACCGCTGCCCACCGGCATCGAGACGTACGCCTCGTTCTACCTGTCCATCACCAAGAACCCGCACCGGGCGGAGTTCACCTACAACCCCGCCACCGGCCGGGCCGAGCTGAACTGGCAGACCGCCTGGAAGCAGCCGTCCATCGACATGGCCAGGACCATCTTCGACCGGATCAACGCGAAGGAGGGGACGATCTACCGGACCGATCTCTTCGGCGTCCACAAGATCTGGGGCGACCATCTCACCTACCACCCGCTCGGCGGTGCGGTACTGGGCCGGGCCACCGACAACTACGGCCGCCTGCACGGCCATCCCGGCCTGTACGTCATCGACGGCGCGCTGATCCCCGGCAACACCAGCGTGAACCCGTTCGTGACCATCACGGCCCTCGCCGAACGGAACATCGAGAAGATCGTCGCCACCGACCTCTGACCCGGTCGGGAGCGACGCGCGGGCCGGGGCCGGCCGGATCCACCGGACGGCCCCGGACATCCGCCCGGGCCGCTCAGCCGCCGGGCAGCACGCACACGGCGTCGAGACCCAGCACCCGGTTCAGGCGGCCGAAGGCCAGCCACGAGCCGATGCTCATGCTCAGCTCCACGATCTCCGGCTGGCTGTAGTGGGCCCGCATCCGGGTCCAGAACTCCTCGTCGATGCCGTGGTGGTCCAGGGCGTAGCGCTCCGCGTACTCGGCGGCCAGCCGGGTGCGGTCGTCGAAGGCCTCGGTGGTGCGCCAGTGCGTCACGGCGTCGGCGAACTCCTCCTCGACCTTCTCCCCGTCCCGGTCGGTACGCCAGTCCAGGCAGAACAGGCACCCGTTGATCTGCGCGATCCGCAGCCGTGCGGCCTCGAACTCGCGCAGTCCCAGGGTGGTGTGGGCGTACACCGACAGCGAGAAGTTCGAGGCCGCCATGCCGATCTCGGGAACCATCTCGCCCCACACGTACTCGATGGGGTGCTTGCCCTCGGGGATGTCGATGTTCACGGCTGCTTCCTTCCGAGTCGGCCCACCGCCGGGCGCAGCGGGACGTCGAGCGCGTCGTAGAGGCCGGGTTCCGCGGCCACCAGCCAGTCGATGGCGCCGACCAGCCGCCCGACGGCGGTGGCGTTGCCTCCCGCGGAGCGGTTCTCGTCCTCGTCGGTGGCCTCGACGGTGACCTCGATGCGCGGCCGGCCCTCGATGACGACCCGGTGCGCCCCGGCGCCGTCGGGCGGCACCGGCCAGTCCGGCGCGCAGGAGGGGTGGATACGGGTGACGTGCTCGATGACGATGCGGGGTTCGCCCTCGACGATGCCCTGCACCTCGAAACGGACCGCGCCCTGGGTGCCGGCCTCGAACTCGCCCATCGTGCGGGTGGTCACCGTGGTCTCCAGCGGGCGCCGGTCCAGGGTCTCGCGGATCTCGTCGAGTTCGACGCCGAGGGCGCGGGCCATCAGCCGTACCTGCCCGCCCCACACCATGGTGGGCACGGACGGCAGCAGCATCGGCGGCTCGTAGTCCATCGGCCGGCCCATGCCGACCAGGTCGCGGACCGAGTCGGGCTGGTCGTAGGTGGAGTAGTCGAAGATCTCCTGGCAGCGGATGGCGTCCACGGTGCTGCCGAGGCCGCTGATCAGCAGGGGCAGGACATCGTTTCCCCAGCCGGGGTCCACGCCGGAGACGAACAGCGAGCCGCCGCCGTCGGCGACGGCCGCCAGCACCGGGTCGCGGAACTCGGGCGGGGCGTTGCGCTGGTCGTAGAGGGGATAGAGCGCGGGGGTCACGACGACGGCACCGGCGCGCACGGCCCGGGCTATGTCGTCGAGGGCCCCGTCGGGCCGGACGTCGCCGGTGGCGGCGTACACCACGGCCCGCGGGCCGGCGGCGAGCACCCCCGCGATGTCGTCGGTGGCCGCGACGCCCAGGGCGCGGCCGAGACCGGCGAGCTCGCCGGCGTCACGCCCGACCTTCTCGGGATGGTGGACGAGTACGGCATCGAGTGAGAGCGCCGGGTGGGCCTCGACGGCACGGATGGCCGCGCGGCCGACGTTGCCGGTGCCCCAGACAACGGTGGAAATCATGCGCGGAGAGTAGCGAGCGGGGTCGGAGGAGCCCAGGGCCACGACCATGATTTTCTGACGATCCCTCACTTGACCGCCGTCACCGTCGGCTTCGGGATTCCCGCTGATCGGGTGATTCGCGGGACATCGCGGAACCATGGCGGGGTCCGGCAGTTGTTCAGGCTGCCCGCTGCGGGCACTCGTGCGACAGAAGCGACAGAAGGATCACTCATGCTGAAGAAGATCATGGCGACCGCCGCTGCCACCGCCGCGATGGTGGGTGCGGGTGCCGCCGTGGCCGCCCCGGCGATGGCGATCGGCAACGACAACGGCATCAACACCGTCAACGGCAACGGCGCCCAGCAGATCTACGGCAACCAGAAGACCGAAGGCCCGATGAGCCCGCAGCTCAGCCTGGTCCAGGGCACCCTGAACAAGCCGTGCATCGGCCTGCCGGCGAAGGTCAACGCCCAGTCGATCCTGGCGGCGCTCAACATCGGCGTCCAGGACATCAACGTCCTGAGCAACCCGATGAACCAGCAGTGCGCCGAGAACTCGACCCAGGCCAAGGGCGACGAGCCGCTCTCGCACATCCTGAGCAACATCCCGATCCTGTCGGGCAACGCCTCCGTCGGCAGCTGATCGCCCGCCGCGGTCCGTCCCGAGGCCCTGTCGCCCGCGCGCGTGCCCAGGGGCGGACCGCGGTACGTCTGGCGTGGCGGTGGTGCATCCGATCGGGGGCTCCCGGGCGAAGTACCGGACGACAGCAGTCCCTCATCGCCTCACGCGGAGCCCCGCCATGAACGTCGCGGTCGTCCTGTACACCTCCGACCTGCGCCTGCACGACCATCCGCCGCTGCGCGCCGCCCTCGCCGCCGCCCGGAGCGTGGTCCCGCTGTTCGTCCGCGACCCCGGCATCGGGGCCGCCGGCTTCGCCGCCCCCAACCGGCTGGCGTTCCTCGCCGACTGCCTGGCCGACCTCGACGCGGGGCTGCGCGAACGCGGCGGGCGGCTGGTGTTCCGCTCCGGCGACCCCGTCGAGCAGGTCTGCGCGGTCGCCACCGAGGCGGACGCCACCGAGGTGCACATGGCGGCCGGGGTCAGCGCCTACGCGCGGGCGCGCGAGGAGCGGCTGCGCGCGGCGCTGGAGGGGACCGGCCGGCGCCTGCACGTGCACGACGCGGTCATCACCGCCGTCGCGCCCGGGGCCGTGGTCCCGGCCGGATCGGACCACTTCGCGGTGTTCACGCCGTACCACCGGCGCTGGTCGGACCTGCCCCCGCGCGCGGGCGTGGCCGCGCCCCGCTGCGTCGCGGTGCCCGACGGCATCGGATCCGATCCGCTGCCCGTCCGCTCGCGGGTCGCGGGGGTCTCGCCGGGGCTGGCGCGCGGCGGTGAGAGCGAGGCGCGCCGGCGGCTGGCCGCGTGGCTGCGCGGGCCCGTCACGCGTTACGAGGACACCCACGACGACCTCGGCGCGGACGCGACCTCACGGCTCTCGCCGCACTTCCACTTCGGCACCCTCTCCCCCGCCGAGGCGGTCCGGCGGGCCCGGGCGGTGGACGCCGAGGGGGCGCGGGCGTTCGTACGGCAGCTGTGCTGGCGCGACTTCCACCACCAGGTGCTCGCCGCCCGGCCCACCGCCTCCCGTGCCGACTACCGGCCGCGCCACGACCGCTGGCGCACCGGGGGTGCGGCCGAGGAGGAGGCGGAGGCCTGGCGGCAGGGGCTGACCGGCTATCCGGTGGTGGACGCGGCGATGCGCCAGCTGCGGTACGAGGGCTGGATGCACAACCGGGCGCGGCTGCTGGCCGCGAGCTTCCTGGCCAAGACCCTGTACGTCGACTGGCGGGTCGGCGCCCGGCACTTCCTGGACCTGCTGGTCGACGGGGACGTGGCCAACAACCAGCTCAACTGGCAGTGGGTGGCCGGTACCGGCACCGACACCCGCCCCAACCGGGTCCTCAACCCCGTGCGCCAGGCCCGGCGTTACGACCCCGACGGGGTGTACGTGCGCCGCTGGGTGCCCGAACTCGCCGCGCTGGAAGGCCCCGAGGTGCACGAGCCGTGGAAACTGGCGGCATCGCAGCGGGCCCGGTGCGCCTATCCTGAGCCGGTGGTGGACCTGACCGACGCGCTCGGCCGCTTCCGCCACCTGCGCGGCCTCGTATGACGGAGCCGGCCGCGCCGGGGGTACCGGCACTGACGACGGGGGCGGTGGCCCGCCGGCTCGGCGTGGCTCCCACGACACTGCGGTCCTGGGAGCGGCGGTACGCCATCGGCCCGGCCGAGCGGGAGGACGGCCGGCACCGGCGCTGGACGGCCGGGGACATCGCACGGCTGGAGCTGATGTGCCGGCTCACCGCGCAGGGGGTACCGCCGCGGGAAGCGGCCCGCGCGGCCCTGGAGTCCGTGCCGGAGGTGACCGTCGTGCGGCCCCGGTCCGCCGCCGCGCCGGGCACCGCCCAGCCGCACGCCCGCGATCCGCACCCCGGCGATCCGGGCGTCCGTGATCCGGGCGACGCGCGCCGGGAGCGGCGCGGGCTCGCCCGGGCGGCCGTACGCCTGGACGCGCCGGCCGTCGAGGAGCTGGTGACCGCCGCCTTCGCCGGGCGGGGCCTGGTCGCCGGGTGGGAGCAGGTCGTCGCGCCGACGCTGCACGCGGTGGGCCGCCGCTGGGCCACGGTGGGCGAACGGTACGTGGAGGTCGAGCACCTGCTGTCCTGGCACGTCTCGTCGGCGCTGCACCGGCTGCGGCCGGTGGCCGGGGCGGCCAGGACCCCGCCGGTGCTGGTGGCCTGCGTGCCGGGCGAGCAGCACAGCCTGCCCGTCGAGGCCCTCACGGCCGCCCTCGGGGAACGCGACGTGCCCGCCCTGATGTTCGGCGCGGCCCTGCCGGTGGCGGCGCTGCACGACGCGGTACGCCGGACCGGCCCGCGCGCGGTGGTGCTGTGGTCGCAGACCCGGGCGACGGCCGACCCGGCCCTGCTCGCGTCGCTGTCGGCCGTGGCCTGGGGGGCGCGCGGGGCCCGGGGCCGCCCGGCGCTGCTGCTCGCGGGCCCCGGCTGGGGCCCCGCACCCCTGCCGCCGGGCGCCCGGCGCCTGCACGCGCTGGGCTCGGCCCTGGCGGTGGTCGAGGCCCTGGCCACCGCGCCGGTCCAGGTCGGGTCCGCACAGGAGCGCCGGCCGCCCGAAGGGCGGGCCCTACCGGCGCTCCTGTGACGACAGGCCCGCGGCCGGCTCCGGATCCAGGGTGCGGCGCAGCGTGCGCAGGCCGCGGCGCATGTGGCTCTTGACCGTGCCCAGGGGTACGCCCGTGCGGGCCGCGATCTGGGTCTGCGTCAGATCCTCGTAGAACGCCAGCCACAGGATCCGGCGCTGGCTGCCGGGCAGCCGGGTGAGGGCATGGGCGACCAGGAGGCGGTCGAGCGATTCCTCGGGACCGCGTACCGCCGCCCCCGGGGCCGCGGCCGTCGGGAGGGCCTGGCGGCCGCGGCGGTCGAGGGCGTCCGCGATCTTGTGGCGGGTGATGCCGAACAGCCAGGCCCCGAAGTCGCCGCGTTCCGGGCGGAACAGCCGGCGCCCGCGCCAGGCGGCCAGGAAGACCTGCTGGGTGATGTCCTCGGCCTCGTGGCCGTCGCCGGTCCCCCGGCGCGCGAGCGCGTGCACGAGCGGGCCCCACCGGCGGTACGCGGCCGCGACCGCGTCGCCGTGCCCCGCGAGGAATCCGGCTTCGAGGGCGGGATCGAGCGGGACGGTGGCCATGTGCGCAACTCCTCGGGGCGGGGGCGGGGGCGGGGCGTGGCTGAGGCGGGGCTGGGGCGGGCCAGCGTGGCGCGGCCCGGCGGCCGGCTGCCACCTGCGTCGTTCGTGCGTCGCTTCCGTACGAACTCCCGCGCCAGACGCATACCGGACGGGAACCGGTCGTTTCCCGCCGATTTCTCAAGGAGCCCTCCGGCACCCGCGCACCCTCAGTAGCGTCGCCCCCACGAGTCGTCCGGCGGCAGGTCGCCGGACGCGGAAACGCGAATGAGGGAGCACGCGCCGATGGCCAGTGTGGAGACGTCCTTGAAGGAGACGATGACCTCGATCGAGGGCAGCCTGGGGGCCGCCCTCGTCGACTACACCAGCGGTATGGCGCTGGGCACGCTCGGCGGCGGGAAGGACCTCGACCTGATGGTCGCCGCCGCGGGCAACACCGATGTGATCCGGGCGAAGGTCCGCACCATGGAGCACCTGGGCCTCAGCGACGAGATCGAGGACGTCCTGATCACCCTCGGCAGCCAGTACCACCTGATCCGGCTGCTCAAGGGCGCGGGGAAGAAGGGACTGTTCCTGTACGTCGTCCTCGACAAGTCCAAGTCGAACCTGGCGATGGCCCGCCACCAGCTCAAGCGCATCGAGGCGGAGCTGGAGCTGTAGCACCCGGTCCGGCCGGTCTCTCCCGGCCCGCGCGGTCATGTATGCCCAGGAGTTGAAGAACTCTTCAACTCGGCACATCCGGAACCGGTCAAGTCCGGGCGGGTGCGGGGCCGGGAGACGGCACGATGAGGTCATCGACCCGAAAGGAGAGTCGGGACACATGCAGGTACCCCTGTACCAGGCCAAGGCTGAGTTCTTCCGCATGCTCGGACACCCCGTGCGCATCCGTGTGCTCGAACTGCTCCAGAGCGGTCCCATGCCCGTACGCGACCTCCTCAACGAGATCGAGATCGAGGCGTCCAACCTCTCCCAGCAGCTCGCCGTGTTACGCCGCTCCGGGATCGTGGTGTCCATCCGCGACGGCGCCACCGTCAGCTACGCGCTGGCCGGCGGGGACGTCGCGGAGCTGCTGCGCGCGGCGCGCCGGATCCTCACCGAACTGCTGGCCGGGCAGAGCGAACTGCTCGCCGAGCTCCGGGAGGCGGACGTCCCGCCGGCGGCCGCGGGGACGGTTCAGGCCGTACGCAGGGCCAGGTCGGCCAGTGCGCGGGGGGCGTCCGCCTGACCCCGGACCCCTGGGAAGGCGTTGATGTCCACGATGAGGGGGACGCCGTCACCGGTGTCGATGATGTCCACGCCGTAGACGTCGAGGCCGAAGACCTCCCCGACCCGGTGCACGAGGCCGGCCCAGCCCGCCGGCAGCCGGGCGGGGTCCATCGGCCGGCTGGGGCCGCGGCCCTCGGGGGCGAGTTCGGAGCGGCGCAGGGCCGCGAAGAGCCGGTCCCCGATCACCCACAGTTTGTGGTCCCAGCCGCTGTTGGGGGCGAACTCCTGGAGCACGACGGGCTCCTGGGACCAGGTGGGCTCCAGGTCCCGCAGCTGGGCGCCGGAGTCGATCCGGGCCACCAGGTCGTGACGGCGGCTGTGGCGGCTCTTGACCACCACCGGCCCGGGCAGCGGCGGGCCGGACACCAGCTGGGCGAGGGTGTCGAAGCCGGTCGTGGCGGCGAACGGCAGGCCGGCGTGCCGGGCGGTGTCCGCCATCGCGGTGCGGTCCTGGCACAGCTCGGTCGCGGCGGCGGAGTTGAGCACGCGCGCGCCGCGCCGCTCCAGGGTACGGGCGAGCGCCAGCGCGCGCGGCGTGCGTGCCTTGAGCAGGTAGACGTCGGCCAGGTCCGCGTCGTCGCCGGTGGCGGTCTGCGGGTGCAGGGCCGTGACGCGGTGCTCCGGTGCGAGCAGGGCGGTGGTCCCGGCCAGCAGCGGATGGCCGGGGTCCGGGGTGATCAGGCCGATGTTCACAGGGTGTCGCCCGCCGCCGCGGCCAGCCGTACGGCGGGGGCCCCGAGCGGGGGCGGGCCTGCCGGGCCGCGCCGCTCCTGCGGCCGGGGGACGGTGGCCATCAGCGGGGCGGGCGCCCCGCCGGCGCGGGCCAGGTCCAGGACGGCGCGCGCCACGCGGGCGGCCGCGTCGGGGACCTGACGGAAGCTGGGGAAGTCGTTGACGTCGACGACCACGGGGCCGTCCGGTCCGAGCAGTACGTCGACGCCGTACAGGTCGAGGCCGTAGACCTCCCCGACCTCGGCCGCGATGGCCGCCACCTCGGCCGGGACCGGGACGCGGCGCTCGCGCGCCGGCCGCTGCGGGTGCAGCGGGGAGCGGCGCTCGGTGGCGTAGAGCTCGCCGCCGACGCAGTACACCTTGATGTCGACACCGGAGTTGGGCACGTACGGCTGGGCGATGAGCATGCCCTCGGCGGCCAGCTCGGGAAGCATCGCGGCGAGCTGCTCGGGCGAGGACACCAGGTGCACGGCCCGGCCGGAGCTGCCGTCGGCGGGCTTGACGACCAGGGGGTACTCGGCGGCCGGTATCTCCGCGAGCAGGATCTCGGGGCGGGCGGCGGCGTACGTGGGGGGCAGGGGCAGCCCGCGGCCGCGGCCGACGGCCGCGGCCAGCGCCTTGTCCCGTACGCCCCGGATGGCACGGGCGTCGTTGACGGTGGTGAGGCCGACCGCGGCCGCCGCCTCCAGGAGGGTGAGCCCCGGCCCGCCGGAGACGGTCTTGAGGACCCACGCGTCGTGGCTGCCCGCGCGCACCAGGTCGGTCATGCGCAGCAGCGAGCCTCCGGGCCGCAGCACGTCGACCTGGTGCCCCCAGGCCGTGAGCTGATGGATCACCTCGACGGGCATGCCGTCGTGGCGATAGTGCTCTTCCACCAGGAAGCAGAGCCTCATGAACCTTCCCCGTAACCCCCGGACATCCGCCGATCGGTTCCGGCGCGTAGTACGTCACAGGATGTCATGGACTGCGCAGTACTGATCACGCGCGGTCGTGGACCGCGCCTCACGCGGGGGAAGACGCGCGACGGGGTGCGGCGGTTGCCCGGGGTCCGGCCTCGGGGCGGTCAGCCGTGCCGGGAGCGCAGGATCCGGAAGGCGGCGTAGCCCGCGAGGACCGCCAGGGCCAGGGCGATGGAGGACTCGATGAGCTGGGTCGGCCAGTAGTGCGACGCCGGGTGGTAGTCGGTGAAGCGTCCGACGACGTCCAGGCCGGCGAGACATTCCCGCTGCTGCTCGGGGTTCGATGCGAGGCACGCGTCGAAGGGCAGGCGCGCGCCCGTGGTGGTGGTGTACCCGGATTCCACGAGGAACGCGTTGTGCGGAAGGCCCTTGCCCGGGGCGGCCGCGAGCGGGGCGGTCAGGGTCTGCACGGGCAGGAAGGACCAGCGCAGGGCGCCGAGCGCCAGCATGACCAGGCCGGTGACGAGCCCCGTCACGGCCATGGCGGGCAGGGTCCGGCGGACGAGCAGACCGGTGACGGCGCCGGTCGCGATGCCCAGCAGGCAGTACGCGACGACGACCGGGCCGGTCGCCTCGTAGGCTCCGCGGTCGGCCCAGTGGAACTGGTGCATGCCGGCCACCTGGGACCAGCCGAAACGGTAGACACCGACGAGGGCGGCCGAGCCGGTCACCGCCGCCACCGCGGCGACGACGAACTTCGCGGC
Organism: Streptomyces sp. NPDC042102; assembly: GCF_055582305.1. Lineage (NCBI taxonomy): Bacteria > Bacillati > Actinomycetota > Actinomycetes > Kitasatosporales > Streptomycetaceae > Streptomyces > Streptomyces sp. NPDC042102. The sequence continues at coordinate 1,519,776 of NZ_JBVJDL010000001.1, read as the reverse complement.
GAGCCAGGCCCTCGGGGTGGCGGACTGGGTCAGTGCGAGCCGGTAGGTACCGCTCTCCAGTTCACGGGCGATCATCGGGCCGGCGAAGAACGCGCCCACCAGCGCCGGGAGGAACAGCATCGTGAGGGACGCGGCCTTCATTCCGCTCTGCAGCAGGGCGTACGCGTGGCCGTAGGGGATGCCGTCCCAGCCGGCGAGCCCGCGCAGCGACAGCATGGCGACGGGGCTCACGACGACGAAGGCGGCGGCCAGCAGCAGCGCCCGGCGGTGCTGGCGGACGGTCAGCCAGCGGGGGCCCTTCAGGAGCAGGGTGCTCATGCCGCCACCTCCTGGGCGGGGGCGGGGCCGGTGACGAGCGGCGGGGCGTCGGGCGAGCGCAGATGGGCGAGCAGGAGTTCCTCCAGGGACGGGTGCGTCGTCTGCCAGAGCGACGGGTCGACCGGGCCCCGCGGGCGCACGAGCGCGGTGAGGGTGCGGCCCGTCGTGCGGGACTCGATGACGGTGTGTGCGCTGAGGTCGGTGCCGGCGCGACCGGTGAGCAGGGCGTGGGCCGCGGCGATGTCGTCGACGGCACCGGCGAGGCGGACGGTGCCGCCGTCGACGAGGAGCAGGTGGTCGCAGGCGCCCTCGAGCTCGGTGAGGATGTGCGAGGACATCACCACGGTGGTGCCGTTCTCGGCGGCGTCGGCCATCAGGGTGCCCATGAGCTGGTGGCGGGCGAGCGGATCGAGATCGGCCATGGGCTCGTCCAGGAGCAGCAACGCGGGGCGCTTGCCGAGGGCGAGGGCCAGGGCGAGCCGGGTGCGCAGGCCGCCGGAGAGGGTGCTGACGCGTGCACGGCGGTCGAGGCCGCCGTCGTCGACGACGCGGGCGGCGGCCCGCGCGTCCCAGCGGCCGGGGTTGAGCTCCTGGCCCATGCGCAGGGTCTCGCCGACGGTCAGCTGCGGGTAGAGGGGCTTGTCCTGGGCGACGTACGCCGACTCCTCGCGCGGCGGGGTGTCGATCGTGCCCTCCGTCGGGCGCAGCAGGCGGGCGGCGAGTGCCAGCAGGGTGGACTTCCCGGCACCGTTGGGGCCGACGAGCGCGCAGACGCGGCCTGCCGGCAGCTGGAAGGAGCAGTCACGGAGTGCCCAGCCGGGCCGCCGTCCGTACCGCATGCCGAGGCCGTGCGCCTCGATGACCGTACCGCTCACGTTTCGTCCCCTTTGAAGTGTTCGTCGAGTACGGAGGTGAAGAGCGCGGACACGTCCTCCCGTTCGAGGCCGGCCGTGCGGGCGCGCCGCGCCCAGTCGGCCAGTTCGGCCCGCAGTGGCGAGTCGGCGGGGGCGCTGCCCAGCGACCTGCGTACGAAGGTGCCCAGGCCCCGGCGGGCCTCGACGAGGCCCTCGCGTTCCAGTTCCCGGTAGGCCTTGAGCACCGTGTTCGGGTTGATGGCTGTCGCCTCGACGACCTCGCGCGCCGTGGGCAGTTTGTCGCCCGGTTCCAGCAGGCCCAGGCGCAGGGCCTGCTTGGTCTGCTGGACGATCTGCAGGTAGGTGGCCAGCCCGCTGCGCCGGTCGATGCGGTACTCCATCACGCCGCAAAACCACCTTTCACTAATTAAGTAGTGAAAGCATGATCCACGGGGGCGGTCATGTCAACCGCCCTCCCCCCTCCCCCCTCCCCCGGGTGCACGAGCCGGCGAGGGGGAGGGGAATGGGGGTCAGGGCGGGGGGATCGGGCGGTGGTTACGGAAGGGCGGTGCTCACCGCGTCGACGAGCATCATCCACATGGGCTGGCCGCCGGTGCCGAAGGCCGAGGCCAGGGCGTACCCGATCGACGCGTCCACCGGCCGGAGCTCGGGCCCGTCCCGCCATTCGGCGATGACCAGCTCGTCGCCGTCGGAGGAGAAGTCACCGAGGTGCACGCCGTCGCGCGTCAGCCTGCTGCTGGGCACGGAGTCCGGGACCAGCCGGTAGTGCGCCCCGTCGTACACCACGTCCACGCGGTACGAGTGCCGGGTCAGCCTGCCCTGAGCCGGTGTCAGCTCCACCCGCTCACCGTCGATCCGCATCGTGAGGTGGGCCGGGTCGCGCGTGCCGATGGCGGTCTGCGGGTCGGCCTGCGAACCGGGGTCGCGGTCCAGGGTGACGCGGGGGATGCCCTCGCCCTCGACCAGGAGGGAGTCCTGGCCGTTCTGCCGGACGGATATCGCGCCGAATCGGGTGTCCTGGACGGGGGTTCGCGGGGTGTCGCTCATGGTGGTGTTCACTTCGGTCGGGACGGAGGACGATCGGAAAAGACCATCTTTTGGAGAAGTGTGCACCAGCGGGGCGGGACGGGACGGCCGGGTGAGCGGGCGGGACCGGGCGGGCCGTCAGTCGTCCGTGAAGACCGGGGTGGTGCCGGTCAGGCCCCGCGTCAGGTACGTGCTGACGCGACGGCCCTCGGCACGGTCGGCGTCCGGGTGGGCTGGCAGCGGCCAGCGCAGCTGCCGGTACAGCGCCGGGTGGTAGAGGTCGAAGGCGGCCTCGACCAGGTCGGCGAACGCCTCGGCGCGGGCCGGCACCCACGCGAACACGGCGGCGGCCGCGGCCACGAGCCCCACGGGCAGGGCCCACCAGCCCCACGGCGTGAACGCGACGAACAGCAGGCCCCACAGGGCCGCCGCGACGGAGGAGTCCAGGGCGCGGCGGGCGGCGGCGAGTTCGCCGCGGGCGGTGTCGGGCAGGAGCAGCCACAGGTGGGGCCAGAGGCCGACGGCGTCCAGGCCGTACTTGTCGACGGGCCGCGTCTCGACGGCGCGCAGGATGTTCCCCACGCGCGTCGGCAGCAGACGTTCGCCGGTGGGCAGGTGGCGGAAGGCCCGGCTGACGCGGGTGTACTCGTCACGCTCGCGCGCGGTGGCGGTGCCCTCGTGGACCGGGCCGGCCAGCTCCTGGAAGCGCCGCACCAGCCGCTCGGCGCGGGCGGTGCGCCGTACGACGAGACGGGCGGCCAGCGGGCGCAGCCACCTGCCCCAGTGCCCCTCCAGGACGGCGAGGGCGGCCGGCACCAGCCGTTCCACGAGGACGGCGGAGCCGGCCACCACGGCGAGGACCACCACGAGGACGGCGGCCTGGCCGGCACCGGACCGGTCCTGGAACCAGCCGGTGGACGGGTGCAGGGCGGCCAGGCCCTCGCGCGTCGGGAGCCAGGCGAGCAGACCGCCCAGCCAGAACAGCAGCGCGTGGGCCGAGGCCGACGCGAACCGCTCGGCGAGCTTGCCGCCGACGCCCTCCCAGAACGTGCCGCCCACGGCTACCCCCGCACCAGCGGGACGCCGGGATGGTCGGGGCACTGCCCGAGCGGTACGCCGACCGCGATCCGCCACCACACGAAGTCACCGTCGACGGCGCACACGTACCGCTGGGCGTCGACGGGCGTGCCACCGTGCGGGCCGGGCAGCGGGGTGTAGCCGCCGTCGCCCGCCGCGCGTTCCGTTTCCGCACGGACCCGGGGTGGGCGGTGCCGCGGGTCCGCCCGGACGGCGGCGGTCCACTCGGCCAGCGCCGGCCCGGCGGTGAGCGTGGCGAGGAGCTCGGCGGAGACGTCCTGCCCGGCCCGGGCACGCGCCAGCAGCCCGGCCAGCTGCCGGTCGCAGCCCTGCGCCCCGTCCCCCACCAGGTCGTTCAGGTACGGTCTGACGGCCCGCGCGGCCTCCAGCAGTCCCTCGTCCACGCCCGTACCACCTCCGGCTCCGGCTCCGTCAGGGAGCCCGGTGCGCCCGCACGGCCACCGCACCCTGCGAGGCGAGCTTACGGAAATAGGTCCAGCTGGTCTCGTTCGGCTCGCTCCACTTCTCGGGCGCGTGGGCGAATTCCGGATGGTGCGCGGCGATGAACGCGCGCGTGCGTGCGGGCACCTCGGCGTAGGAGTCGAGCTTGCGGCCCCTGCAGTGGAAGGTGAGGCCGCCGGGCCGCCGGCCCTGCTCCATCCAGGGCAGCCAGGGCGACATCCGCGTCCACGACAAGGTGCAGGGCACGCTGGGCTCGTCGGTCACGAGCACGTGCGCGGGGGCGTAGAACTGGAAGAGCTCCAGCGCCTTGTACGTGTCACCGGCCGAGTGGAGGGGGAACTCGGCGACCGGCAGCGGCGAGGGGTAGGCGAGCGGGATCTCCAGGCTGAAGCAGACCTGGTCGCCGAGCTCGGTCAGGGGCACCGGGAAGGGCCGCAGGTGCTGGTTGGCCGGATCGTTCCAGACGTGCACGACCGGCTTGTCCTGCCAGGTGCTCAGGATCTCGCGGGTCCGCGGGTCCAGGTAGAACGCGGCTTCGCGGGCGAGCAGCCGGTGGCCGCTGCCGTCGGCGGTCAGGCGGGCGACGTTGACGCCTTCGAAGCCGAAGACGTGCCGGTAGGGCTCGTCGGGGGCCCAGGAGTAGACGTCGCCGGACCACCAGACGGTGACTTCCTCGCCGTCGAGGCGGGCGCGGGTGCGGGCGAAGGCGTTCAGGAGGTCCTCAGGTGTCATGGCGCCCACTGTGCGAGGCGGGCACCCGCCCCGGCAAGCCCGCCCGGCGCCCGCCCGGCCCGTATCGGCCGTCGGCGCACGGGCACCCGCCCGTACGCTCTCCCCGTACGGGTGGGTGAGGGAGCGTCAGCCGCCGGTCCGGGGGCGGCCCGCGTACAGTTCGAGGGGGCCCGTGCCCTCGCGCCGCGCGGTCAGGCAGGCCTCGATGCGGCGGCGCAGCGACTTGCCGACCAGGGCGGGCAGTTCCGTGCGCGAGACCATCCGCCACAGCCGCAGCTCGGTCGGGTCCAGGCGGATCCGCGCCAGCGTCGCCCCGTCGAGGACGCCGCCGTCGTACAGGAACCCCACGCGCGCCGGGTACGGGCGCTTCGCCGACCAGTTGACCGCCAGCAGCCGGCCCGGGGCGAGGTCGAGGCCCAGTTCCTCGCGCACCTCGCGGCGCGCGGCCTCGTACGGTGTCTCGCCGAGGTCGGATTCGACGCCGCCGCCGGGCAGGTGCCAGCGGCCGTCGTCGCGGTAGCTCGGCAGGACCAGCAGGACGCGGCCGGCGCTGTCGGTGAACAGCACCTTCGACGCCGTCAGCGCCTTGGGGCGGTTGGCGCGGTGGCTCGCCGTGTCCAGGGTGTGCGCGTGTTCCAGGGCCGCCCGGTCCGCCGCGCCGAGGCCGGCTCCGGAGCCCGGCTGGACGACACCGTCGCGCAGGTGCGCCACCGAACCGGTGTTCAGGGCGGCGACGGCGGCGCGCAGCACCGGCGCGTCCGGCGCCGGGAGCAGCGCGCAGGCCTCTTCCCAGGGGTGGCCGCCCGGTTCCTGCTCCGGGACGGGTCCCGCGAGGTGGACGTGGACGATCCGCGCCGGTCCGCCGGGGCCGGCGGCCGTGCCGGGGGTGAGGGAGTTCACCGCGAGCAGCCGCCCGACCCGCACGTCCCGGCCGAGCTGGCTGCGGAGGTGCCGGGCCAGGGCCTCCTCGGGTGTCTCGGCGCCGCCGACGGCGCCGCCGGGCAGCGCGAAGCCGCCGCGTGCGGCGGAGCGGGTGAGCAGCAACCGGCCCCGCCCGTCCGGCAGGACGGCCACCGCCTCGACGTGCGGGGCGGACGGGACGGAGTGGGCGGGCGTGGCGATGACGGTGTCCTCGGATCGGGCGGAAGCGGTGGCCGGCGCACCGACGGACGGGGCCGGGCGGGGCCGGGCGGGCGACGGCCGCCCGGAGGGGTGGGGCCGGGCCGTGCTGCCGGGCGTACGGAATGCGTGCTCAGGGCACGATATCCGGACCGGCCGCCGTCGTCGCGCCCCGTGGGTGCCGGCGGCCGGGGCGGCCGTCCCGGCGCGGCGCACGGTGGTGCGTCGTCGGGCGCACGGGCGGCTGCCCGCGGCCGCGTTGGGCCGAACGGGTGAGGGCGTGGCCCGGCGGGCCCGGCGGTGCGTCAGGCTGGGGGCGTGCTGCTGCGCCGTGCCCTGCCCCTGACCCTGGCCGCCCTGCTCGCCACCGCCGGATGCGTCACCGTCGGCCCGCGCCCGGAGCGGGACGACGCCCGCCGGCTCGGCCCGGCCGCGGCACGGTCGGCCCCGCCGTCGCCGGGACCGCCGGTGATACCCCTCGGCCGGCTCCCGGAACCGAACGGCGCGAACGGAACGGCCGGTCCGGCCGCGGCGGGGGCGGGGGCCGGGGCCGGGGAGGTCGACGACCTAGCGGGGGCACGGGAGCCGGCGGGCGCGGTGGGCGGAGACCGCCCGCCGATGCCGGACGGCGCCCCGCGGAGCGCGGTGGAGCCGCCCCGCCAGGCACGGCCGCGGCCGCCGCGCCGGACGGGGCGGCTCCCGGTTCCGGCCCGGAGCCGGGGTGCCGCCCTCCCGCACCGGCCGCCGCACCCGCGGCACCGGCCGGGACCGGCGTACGGGGCGGGGCCGGGGCACCGCTCCGAGCTGCGGCAGCCGGCGCAGCCGGCGCTCCCGTCCGACATGGCCGGCCTGTGCGCGGTGGCACGCGGAACCGTCCCGCCCTCGGTGGTCGATCTCTGCGTGGGCCGTTACGGACGCTGAACACCCGGTCGGAAGCGCGTACGCCGCCGCGCCCGGTGGATTCGGCTCACACCCGCGCGCGTCCGGGCGCCTTTCACGCACCCGGACGCGTCGGCCCGCCGTCCGGGCCGCGGACCGCCACGTTCAGCTCCACCACGTACCGCTCGTCGACCCAGCCGTCGGGGAACAGGCCGGTGAGCCGGACGCGCTCGTCGGCGAGGAACGCGTCGGTGCCGGGCCGTCCGATGAGGAAGAGGGAGTGCGTCGACAGCTTGGCGAGGTGGGCGTCCACGCTCACCCGCCGCGACCAGCGCAGCAGCCGGGTCGTGAAGTCCAGACCGGGCCGCGGGCGGGTCCGCTCGTTGATGTACCAGCCGGGGCCGAAGCGCTCCTCGATGCGGGCCTCCTGGTCGGCGATCCACGCCACGGAGGTGTCCGGGTCGTTCGACCAGACGGCCAGCGCGCCGCCCGGGCGCAGCACGCGCAGCACCTCGGGCACGGCGTGGGCGGGGTCGGTCCAGTGCCAGGACTGGGCGTACGTCAGGAGGTCCAGTGAGCCGGTGGCGAAGGGCAGTTGGTTGCCGTCGCCGCGGACCACGGGCACCCCGGGGTTGCGGCGCCGGAACTCGGCGGCCATGCCCGCGCCGGGCTCGACGCCGGTGACCCGGGCTCCGCGTGCGTGCAGCAGGGCCGTGGCGATGCCCGTGCCCGCCCCGACGTCGGCGACGCGCGCGCCCGCGAGCGGGCGGCCGCAGAGCTCCTCCAGCGCGTCGAGGAGCGCCGGCGGGTACGAGGGCCGGTGGTCGGCGTAGCGGGCGGCGGCGGCACTGAAGGAGCGCGCACGGGAGGGAGTCGTCATGGCGGCCATGATGCCCGGCGGCCCGGTCGCCGAGGAGGGCGCGCCGGGCCCGCCGGGAGTCGTGCGCACCTGCTCTGAAGGTCCCGGCTACCAGATCTGGTCGACCCACTCCGGGTGGTCGATGAAGGGGTTGCGGTTGTGCTGGTAGGTGTCGTAGATGACCTGGTTGCGGCGCTGCTCGAAGGCGTCCGGCGGGTCCATCTGGTGCCACTGCTTAAGGACGCTGATCCGGCCGGTGGCGGGCAGTGAGCCGTTGTTGACCCGGTCGTTCATCTCCAGGTTGGCGAAGCCGTCCCCGCCCTCGTAGCGCACCGCCATGTACAGCAGCATCCGCGCCACGTCACCCTTGACCGCGTCCCGGGGCTCGAAGGAATCCGCGTCGGTGAGGCTGCCGGGGGCCTCGGCGACCGGGCTGCCGCCCCGGTCGAAGTCCTTGTTGCCGCGCGTGCTGTTGACGGTGACGTCCTCGGGACGCAGGTGGTGCAGGTCGGTGCCGGGACCGGTGGCGGTGCCGAAGTCGCCGTGGCTCTTGGCCCAGACGTGCTCACGGTTCCAGTCGTTGGCGCCGCCGCCGTTGGTGGACTTGGCCTGGGAGCGGCCGGAGTAGACGAGGATGACGTTGTTGCGGTTGGCGGGGTCCTCGTCGGTGACCTTGAGGGCGTTCCAGACCTGGTCGTAGGTGACCTTCGACTGGTTCTTGATGATGCCGTGGAGCGCGGCCTTGAGGGCCGGGCCGGTCTTGCCCTGGGCGGGGGCGTAGTAGTCGGCGACGCCGACGCCCGCCGGCGGGGCGGTCGCGGCTCCCTGCTGACCGGCGGAGGCGGAGGCCGGTACGAGGAGCAGGGCGGCGGCCGCCGCGGCCGCGAGTGCGGCGGCCCAGGGGGCCGTGCGCGCGAGTCTCATCACGTGGGGGACCTCTCCACACGCACCGCTCCCGCCCGGGGAATTGGCGGGATGTCAGGTGGCAGAGCGAGGCTTGCATTGTCATGCGCCCTACAGGTGAAGACCATGTGTCGCGCACACGGACTTCTCCGGCCGCCCACTCGCCCGGCCCAGGCCCTCTTGGCAGCGGGGCTCCCGCCGGGCACCGTATCCGCAGGCCCGTCCGGGCCCGAGGTGCCGAACAGCCCCTACCTGGAGCAGCCCATGGCCGTACAGATCCTCATCGTCACCGGCGACGCCGCGGAGTCACTGGAGGTCCTCTACCCCTACCAGCGCCTGCGCGAGGAGGGGTACGAGGTCCACATCGCGGCCCCCACCGCCAAGAAACTGCGGTTCGTCGTCCACGACTTCGAGGACGGGTTCGACACGTACACGGAGAAGCCGGGCTACACGTGGCCCGCGGACCTGGCGTTCGCCGACGTCGATCCCGACCGGTACGCCGCCCTGGTGATCCCCGGCGGCCGGGCGCCGGAGTACCTGCGCAACGATCCCGAGGTACGGCGGATCGTGGCCGCGTTCACCGAGGCCGACAAGCCGATCGCGCAGATCTGCCACGGACCGCTGATCACGGCCGCGGGCGGCGGGCTGACGGACCGCCGGGTGACGGCGTACCCGGCGCTGGAGCTGGACATGAAGGCGGCGGGCGCGGCCTTCGAGGACGCGGAGACGGTGGTGGACGGCACGCTGGTCTCGGCCCGCGCCTGGCCGGACCACTCCCGGTGGATGCGGGAGTTCCTGACCGTCCTGCGCGGCAAGGCCCCGCTGGCCTGACGCGGCGGACCGGTCAGCGCCGCCGACAGCAGGCGGCGACGGCGGCCGTGGCGCCCAGAACCGCCACGGCCGCGACCCACAGGGACCCCGCGGCCCGCGATGAGCACGGCGGGCGAGCCGGCCGCGGCGCCGAGCCCCGCGCCCGCCGCGAAGAGCGCGAGGCCCGCTAGAGCGCGCCCTTGCGCCCGTGGCGGTCTCCGAGGGCTGCGGCTGGTATCAGCAGCGCGGCGAAGGCGATGACGTAGGCGTCGACCGCGCACGCGTGGCTGCGGGCGTGCGCGGAGGAGCTGATGCTGGACGGCCGTCGGCCGGCGCTCTGGCCTGCGGCCCGCGGCGAGGGGGCCGGAGCGCGTACGGGGGGGCATGCCCGCGTGGGGAGCGGGCGCCGGCCCGGGACGCGGGGCCCGTGCGGGGGTCGCGCGTTCGTGTGGGGAGCGGGCGCTGATGCGGGGCCCGGGGGAGCGTACGGGGGGTGCGGGTTCATCCGGGTGGCGGTATCGGCGGGCGGATCGTGGGTGGGCTCTGCGTTGCGTCGTTGTGGGGGGCGGGCCGGTGCGGGGGGCCTTTCATCGGCGCGCCGGGCGTGGCGGGCGGACGTAGCGTCGCTCGTGCCATCGGTCGCCCGCCCGGTGACCGGTGGCACGAGCGGATCCCCTTGCACGAGAGGCCCTGTGCCATGCCCGAAGACGTGCCTGTGGCGGAGTTGCTGAGGATCGAGAGGGGCTGCGCGGACCCGGAGGAACTGGCCGCGATAGCCGTCGTCGTCGCCTGTCTGGTGGGACGGGCGTCCCGGGCCGCCGCCGCGGCCGTCCCCGCCGCCACCCTGTCCGCCCGGCCGCACCGGCCCGGCGGGGCGCGCCTGACCTCCTGCTGGGCCGGGTGCTGGACATGCCGATGAGTCCCGCCGCCCCCTCGGGGCGGCGGGACTCCCGCACGTGTCTCAGGCGCGGCGCAGCAACGAGGTCATCACCTCGGTCAGCGTCCGGCCCGGGTCCTTCTCGGCGCCCGGCGAGCGCCAGGCCACGAAGCCGTCCGGGCGGACGAGCACCGCGCCCCGGTCCGTGATGCCGTGGGCCTCGGCCCAGTCGGTGTCGGGCTCGGGCACCAGGTCGGCGTCCGGGCCGGCGCCGACGGTGACGGCTTCGAGCCGTACGCCGAGCCGGTCGGCGACGGCCGACGCGGACGAGCGCCACGGCGTACCGGCGGCGCTGAGCAGCACGAACGCCCGCTCGTACAGGTCGAGCGTCGAGATCCGCTCGCCGTCCCGCTCCATCCACAGGTGCGGGGCGCGGGTGCCGGGTTCACCCGTCAGGTGCAGTTCGGCGGGGACGACCGGCCGGTTCCGGTCGGCGCCGACGACCGCGCCCTGCGGGTAGCCGTAGGCCATGGCGGTGGCGAGGACGCCGCCCCCGGGCGGGCCGAGGGCGACCGGCGGCGCGTAACCGGGGTGGCTGTGCTCGGCCGAACGGGCGGAGGCGCGCTCGCTGGTGGCGATGGCGACCGGCAGCCGCTCCTCCTCGTAGGTGTCGAGGAGGTCCATGCCCGCCGTGCCCTCCAGGACCGCGGCGATCTTCCAGGCGAGGTTGTGACCGTCCTGGATGCCGGTGTTGGAGCCGAACGCGCCGGTGGGGCTCATCTCGTGGGCGGCGTCGCCGGCGAGGAAGACCCGGCCGACGCGGTACTTCTGCGCCACCCGTTCGGCCGCGTGCCAGGGCGCGCGACCCAGGATCTCGACGTCGAGATCCGGGGCGCCGATGGAGCGCCGGATGTGGTCGATGCAGCGCTCGTCGGTGAAGTCCTCCATGGTCTCGCCCGTCTCGGGGTGCCAGGGGGCGTGGAAGACCCAGTGCTGCTGGTTGTCGACGGGCAGCAGGGCCCCGTCGGCGCCGGGGCGCATCAGGTAGCAGACGATGAAGTTGAGGTCGCCGAGGACCGCGCGCATGCCGCGGGAGCGGAAGGTGACGCTCACGTTGTGGAAGAGCTCGCCGCTGCCGGTCTGCGGGATGCGCAGGGACTCCCGGACGGGGCTGCGGGGGCCGTCGCAACCGATCAGGAAGTCCGCCCGTACGGTGCGGTGCTCACCCGTCTGCCGGTCCTTGACCAGCGCCGTCACTCCCGTGGCGTCCTGGTCGAAGCTCATCAGCTCGGTGCCGAAACGGATGTCGGCGCCCTGCCGGGCACTCTGCTCGGTGAGCACCGGCTCGATGTTGTTCTGGCTGCACAGGCACCAGCCGGTGGGGCTGACGTCGGCCAGTGCGCCGCGCCGGGCGATCTCCTTGACCAGCCACTTCTGCGGGGATCCGTCGGTCAGCGACTCGGTCTGCAGGATGCCCTGGCTGTCCTTGAGCGCTGCGGCCGCCTTGCGGATGGCCGGTTCCGCCCTGGCCGTGCGGAACAGCTCCATCGTCCGGGCGTTGATGCCGCGTCCGCGCGGGTGGATCGACGTCTCGGAGTGCTTCTCGACCAGCATGTGCCTGATGCCGTGACGGCTCAGGAAGAGCGAGGTCGACAGGCCCACGAGTGAACCGCCCACGATGAGGACCGGTACGCGTTCCGCTGCGTTCTCTTCCATCGACTGGGGTGCTCCTGTTCCTGAGGGGGGATCGGATCTTCTATGCCCCCGCAGGCGCCTCCCGCACGGCCATTCACCCGCACAGCGGGTGTCCCGGACGCCGTACGGTCACCCGCTTGATCCGCATATCTCGCGCTTTCGTTCGGTGTGGGATGCGATGAGTGACACCGATGCCCGATGAGCACCGGTCGCTCCTGTCCCGTGTGAGGAGACAAAGATGACAACCACCCTTCCCGATCGGGTGTCGCAGTCGGCTTTCGACGGCTCCATGCTCCGGGTCGTCTTCCTGGTCGATCTCCACGAGGGGACGCAGCAGGAGTTCTTCGACGCGTACGACCGGATGCGCCACGAGGTGGCCTCCGTGCCCGGACACATCAGCGACCAGCTGTGCCAGTCCTTCGAGAACCCCTCCCAGTGGCTGATCACGAGCGAGTGGGAGAGCGCGCCGCACTACTTCGCCTGGGTCAACAGCGACGAGCACATCGAGCAGGTCCGCCCGCTGAGCGTGTGCATGCGCAGCAACAAGGCGCTGAAGTACACCGTGCTGCGCGAGACCGGCCGGCCCTCGGCCAAGCAGCTGCAGTCCGCGCCGCGGCTCGGCAGCGGCATCGTGCGGCACGCCCTGACGTTCACGGTCAAGCCGGGCAGCGAGGAGCGGGTCAGGGAGCTGCTGGCGGGGTACGCCTCCCCCAAGGCGCGCGTCGACGCGCACACCCGGCTGGCCCGCACCACCCTGTTCATGCACGGCAACCGCGTGGTGCGCACGGTGGAGATCGAAGGCGATCTGATGGCGGCGCTGCGCCACGTGGCGATGCAGCCCGAGGTGCGGGCGGTCGAGGAGGCGATCAACCCCCACCTGGAGCAGGACCGCAACCTCGACGACCCCGAGTCGGCCCGCGTGTTCTTCATGAAGGCGGCGCTCCCCGCGGTGCACCACATCGCCGCGCGGGGGGCGGACTCCGCCGAGGTGACCCGGCACGCCCTCTACTACCCGGCCAAGCCCGGCTGCGGCACCGCCGTCGCCCGGTTCCTGGCCCGCCAGGACGAGCTGGCGGCCCAGGACCCGGCGAGCCCGGTCCGCTCCAGCTGCCTCTTCCAGCGCGACGACGTCGTCGTCCGGCTGGTCGACGTCAGCGGACCGCTCGACGGCGTCGAGCCCGACCTGGCCTTCGGTATCCGCGGCCGGCGCAAGGCCGCGGTGCTGGCCCGCCTGCTGGACGTCCCGGCGATGGAGAAGGCCAGCAGCCTCCTGGACCGCCAGACGATGACGCTGGTCACCGACCGGCGGGCGCCGGCGGAGCGCTGACGCGGCTCCCCTCCCCCACACGAGCCCTCCCCTCCCGCACGAGCCCTCCCCTCCCGCGCGAGCCCGCACCACCTCCCCGCACGCGAGCCCTCCCGCCCGCGGACCTCCGGAAAACTCCACCCGATCCACCCGATCCGAAGGGACACAGCCGTGACCGGATACGGCCCACGCATCGTGGACCTCAGCGACACCCAGCCCAACCGCAAGCGCGGCGGCGACCTGCGAGCCATGCTGACGCCGACGTCGGTCGGCGCCACCAGCGGCTTCATGGGCGTGGCCACCATCGAGCCCGGCGAGTTCATCAGCGAGCACTACCACCCGTACTCCGAGGAGTTCGTGTTCGTGACCGACGGCCGCCTCGAGGTCGACCTGGACGGCGAGCCGCACCCGCTGCGCGCCGACCAGGGCCTGCTGGTGCCCATCAACGTCCGGCACCGCTTCCGCTGTGTCGGCGACACCGCCGCCCGGATCGTCTTCCATCTGGGCCCCCTGGCGCCCCGGCCCGAGCTGGGCCACGTGGACACCGAGGCGTACCCACACGGTCTGGGCGACGACGACGGCCGGCCCGTCTTCCCCGTCGGGACGGCGCCGTGAGGCGGCGCGTGGTGGTCACCGGGATCGGTGTGGTCGCTCCCGGTGGAATAGGCGCGCCGGCCTTCTGGGATCTGCTGGCCAACGGCCGTACGGCCACCCGGGGCATCACCTTGTTCGACCCGACCGGCTTCCGCTCCCGGATAGCCGCCGAGGTCGACTTCGACCCCGCCGAGCACGGCCTGACCGACGAGGACACCGCACGGGCGGACCGCTACATCCAGTTCGCGCTGGTCGCGGCCCGGGAGGCGGTACGGCAGGCCGGGCTGCGCACCGACGACGAGGCGTCCTGGCGGACCGGGGTGTCCATGGGCACCGCGGTGGGCGGCACCACCCGACTGGAGCACGACTACGTCGAGGTGAGCCGTACCGGCGCGCGCTGGGACGTGGACCCCGCCCGCGCGGGCGTGCACCTCCAGCGGGCGTTCACCCCGGCCACCCTGGCCAGCGCGGTGGCGGAGCTGACCGGTGCGCGCGGGGCCGTCCAGACGGTCTCGACGGGCTGCACCTCCGGTCTGGACGCGGTCGGGTACGCCTTCCACTCCATCGAGGAGGGGCGGCTCGACGTGTGCGTGGCCGGCGCCTCCGACTCCCCGATATCCCCGATCACGGTGGCCTGCTTCGACGCCATCAAGGCCACCTCCCCCAACAACGACGACCCGGCCCACGCCTCCCGCCCCTTCGACGCGCACCGTGACGGCTTCGTGCTCGGCGAGGGCAGCGCCGTCCTGGTGCTGGAGGAGCTGGAGCACGCCAGGGCGCGGGGCGCGGACATCCTCTGCGAGATCAGCGGATACGCGACCTTCGGCAACGCCCACCACATGACGGGGCTGACCACGGAGGGCCTGGAGATGGCCCGCGCGATCGAGGTCGCGCTCGGCCAGGCCGGCCTGGACGCCACCGAGATCGATTACGTCAACGCCCACGGATCGGGCACCAAGCAGAACGACCGGCACGAGACGGCCGCCGTCAAGCGGGTCCTCGGCGAGCACGCCTACCGCACGCCGATGACCTCCATCAAGTCGATGGTGGGCCACTCGCTGGGCGCGATCGGCGCCATAGAGCTGGCGGCCTGCGTCCTGGCGATGACCCGCCAGGTCGTGCCGCCCACCGCCAACTACGAGACCCCCGACCCCGAGTGCGACCTGGACTACGTACCGAAGACCGCCCGCAGCCGCGAGCTGCGCAGCATCCTCTCGGTCGGCAGCGGCTTCGGCGGCTTCCAGTCCGCCGTCGTGATGACCGACGCCCAAGGGACCCTGTCATGAGGGACGAATCCGCGAGCACCACCCACTCCCCGCGCCGGGCCGTGATCACCGGAATCGGTGTGGTCGCGCCCAACGGCACCGGCGCCGAAGCCTTCTGGAAGGCGACCCAGTCGGGCCTGTCCGTGCTGGACCGCGTCACCCGCGAGGGCTGCGAGGACCTCCCGCTGCGGGTCGCGGGCGAGGTACGGGGCTTCGACGCGGGCGCGGTGATCGAGGAGCGGTACGTCGTCCAGACCGACCGGTTCTCGCACTTCGCCCTGGCCGCCGCCGACCTCGCCCTGGAACACGCCCGGTTCGGCAGGTCCGAGTGGGAGACGGACCCGTTCTCGGTCGGGGTGGTCACCGCGGCCGGTTCGGGCGGCGGCGAGTTCGGCCAGCGGGAGCTGCAGCGGCTGTGGTCCCAGGGACCGAAGTACGTCGGCCCGTACCAGTCGATCGCCTGGTTCTACGCGGCGAGCACCGGGCAGATCTCCATCCGGCACGGGTTCAAGGGCCCGTGCGGGGTGGTCGCCGGTGACGAGGCGGGCGGCCTGGACGCCTTCGCGTACGCCGGGCGGGCCGTGCGGCACGGCAGTGCGGCGGTCCTGGTCGGCGCCACGGAGGCGCCGCTCGCGCCGTACTCGATCGCCTGCCAGCTCGGGTACGAGGACCTGAGCACCCGTACGGAGCCGGAGCGCGCCTACCGGCCCTTCACCTCGGACGCCTGCGGGTTCTCGCCGGGCGAGGGCGGCGCGATGTTCGTCGTCGAGGACGAGGAGGCCGCCCGCCGCCGGGGCGCGCCCGTCCGGGCGCTGATCGCCGGGCACGCCGCGACCTTCACCGGGCCGCGGGAGTGGGAGCGGTCGGCGGACGGTCTCGTGCACGCCATCCGCGGGGCGCTGGCGGAAGCCGGCTGTGCCCCGCAGGAGGTGGACGTGGTGTTCGCCGACGCGCTGGGCACCCCGGTGGCGGACGCCGCCGAGGCCCGCGCCATCGCCGAGGCCCTGGGCGCGCACGGGCTCAAGGTCCCGGTGACCGCGCCCAAGACCGGGACCGGGCGGGCGTACTGCGCGGCGTCCGTGCTGGACACGGCGGCCGCGGTGCTGGCCATGGAGCACGGCGTGGTGCCGCCCACGCCGAACGTCTTCGACGTGTGCCACGAGCTCGACGTGGTCACCGGAAGTGCCCGGCCGGCCGAACTCCGGACGGCACTGGTGCTGAGCCGGGGCCTGATGGGCTCCAACGCGGCACTCGTCGTACGCAAGGCCTCCGCGGAGCCGTCCGCGTAGGGGACTCGTAGGAAGAGAGGAAGAGTCGATGTCAGACCGACTGACGATCGAAGAGCTGGCCACCCTGATGAAGTCCGGTGCCGGCATCACCGTCGACCCCGCCGAGATGGCGAGCCGACCCGACACCCGCTTCGACGACTACGGCCTCGATTCCCTGGGGCTGCTGGGCATCGTCGGCGAGCTGGAGAACCGCAGGGGCCGCTCCCTGCCGACGGACGCCGACCGCTGCAAGACCCCCCGCGAGTTCCTCGACCTCGTCAACAACAGCCTGATGACAGGAGCCTGAGCACATGCCCGGACACACCGACAACGAGATCACCGTCAGCGCACCCGTCGACGTGGTGTGGGAGATGACCAACGACCTCCCCAACTGGCCGCACCTGTTCAGCGAGTACGCCGCCGTCGACATCCTCGCCGAGGAGGGCGACACGACGCGGTTCCGCCTGACCATGCACCCCGACGAGAACGGGACGGTGTGGAGCTGGGTCTCGGAGCGGACCACCGACCGCAAGGGTCTCGAGGTGCGCGCGCGGCGGGTCGAGCCCGGCCCCTTCGCGTACATGAACATCCGGTGGCACTACGCGCCGGTGCCGGGCGGGACGAAGATGCGCTGGGTGCAGGACTTCGAGATGAAGCCGGACGCCCCGGTCGACGACCACGGCATGACCCAGCACATCAACCGCAACTCCAAGATCCAGCTGGAGCTCATCCGCGACAAGATCGAAGCGCACGTCGGCCAGTGACGCCGCACCGCACCCGACCCGAAGGACACACCTCAATGCATCGAGCCCTCATCGTCGCCCGGATGGCGCCGGGATCGGCGCCGGACATCGCGGAGCTGTTCGCGGCCTCGGACGAAGGGGAACTCCCCCACGTCGTCGGGGTGACCGGACGCAGCCTCTTCCAGTTCGGGGAGCTGTACTTCCATCTGATCGAGTCGGACCGGCCGACGGAGCCGCAGGTCGCCAAGGCGGCCGCGCACCCGGAGTTCCAGGAGCTCAGCCGCCGCCTGCAGTCGTACGTCAGCGCGCACGACCCCACGACGTGGCGCAGTCCGAAGGACGCGATGGCGACCGAGTTCTACCGCTGGGAGCGCTCCGCCACCGGGTGAGGGCGGCGGTCGCACGACCGTCCGGCGCGCGCGACGGGCCCTCCCGCGAGGGCCCGTTGCGCTGCACCGGGCGTGGGCGTGGCATCCGGTTCCGCGTGATCGGCACCAGCCGCTGGGGCTGGGGCGGCTGCGGCGCTACGGCTCGCGCAGCAGGTCGGCGTACCGGTCGAGGTCGACGTTGCCGCCGGTGACGATCACCCCGATCCGGCGGCCGCGCAGGTCCTCGGCGCGGGCGCGGGCGGCGGCCAGTCCCAGGCAGCCGGTGGGTTCGACGACCAGCTTCAGGTACGTCGCGAAGGCGCGCATCTCGGCGGCCAGCTCGTCGTCGGTCGCGGTCAGGACGGTGGGCCGCTCACGGCGCAGGATCGCGAAGGGCAGCTCGCCCACGTGCTGGGTCTGGGCGCCGTCCGCGATGGTCTTGGGGGTGTCGATGTGCACGATCCGGCCCTCGGCCAGGGAGCGCCGTACGTCGTCGCCGGCCTCCGGCTCGACGCCGTGGAGCACGCAGTCGGGCGCGAGGGCGCGGGCGGCGAGCAGGCTGCCGGAGAGCAGTCCGCCGCCGCCGAGCGGGACGAACAGCGCGTCGAGGGGGCCGGCTTCCTCGAAGAGCTCCTTGGCCGCCGTACCCTGCCCGGCGATGACGTCCGCGTGGTCGTACGACGGTACGAGGGTGAGTCCGTGCTCCTCGGCAAGGGCCCGGCCGATGGCCTCGCGGTCCTCGGTGTAGCGGTCGTAGCGGACGATCCGGCCGCCGTAACCGCGGGTGGCGGCGACCTTGGCGGCGGGGGCGTCGTGCGGCATGACGATGGTGGCGGGGATGCCGAGCAGCCGGGCGGCCAGCGCGACGGCCTGGGCGTGGTTGCCGGAGGAGAAGGCGACCACGCCCGCCGCGCGCTGGCGGGGGGTGAACCGGGACAGCGCGTTGAAGGCGCCGCGGAACTTGAAGGCGCCGGCCCGCTGGAGGTTCTCGCACTTGAACAGCACCCGGGCGCCGAGCTGTTCGTCGATGATCCGGGAACTGAGGACGGGGGTGCGGTGGGCGTGCCCGGCGATCCGCCGGGCGGCGGCCACGACGTCGTCGTAGGTGGGGAGGGGACGGCCGTCTGTAAGGTGCTCTGTCATAGGACGGTCCTTTCCAGATCCGGTCCGGCCCAACCTCCCGCGCCCGTCAGTCCAGTGCGTAGTCGAAGGTGTAGGCGACCGGCGTCTCGCCATGACGGTAGGTGAAGGTGCCGGTGCCCCGCAGGCCCGCGAGCTCGCCGGTACCGCTGCCGGGCACCACCTCGAAGGTGCAGGTGAGGGGGGCGTCGGGGCCGAAGGAGCCGCGTTCCTCGGCGACGAAGCTCCCCTTGCGGCCGTCGAGGCTGCCGGTGAACACCTCCGCACCGGTGAAGTGGCCCGAGTCCGCGGTGAGGTAGACGGTGGTGTACGCACAGGCCGTGGCGGCCGCCTCGATGCCGCCGGTGAAGGTGTTGACGACCGAGGCGCGGGTCAGGCGCGGCTGCGCGTCTTCGGGGGTCAGGGCGGCCTCCTCCCAGTCGGCGAAGGTGAAGTGGCCCGAGGTGCGGGTGGACATGGGGGTCCTTCCGGTCGTGCTGGCGGTGCCGTGCGGGGCGTCTCCCGTACGGCGTGCGCACCAGCCTGCGCGCCGTACCTGACACCTTCTGTCAGGTATGCGGGCCACAATGGGGGCCATGCGCGCCGACCGGCTCCTCTCCCTGCTCCTGCTGCTCCAGAACCGCGGCCGGATGACCGCGCCCGAACTGGCGGCGGAGCTGGAGGTGTCGGTCCGCACGGTCTACCGGGACATCGAGTCGCTCGGGGCGTCGGGCGTGCCGGTGCTGGCCGACCGGGGGCCGGCGGGCGGCTACCGGCTGATGGACGGCTACCGCACCCGGCTCACGGGCCTGACGGACGCCGAGGCGGACTCGCTGTTCCTGTTGGGGGCGCCGGGGCCGGCCCGCGACCTGGGGCTGGGGGCGGTGCTGGCCACGGCCCGGCTGAAGGTGCGGGCCGCGCTGCCGGCCGGGCTCGCGGAGCGCTCGCGTCTGGTGGAGGACCGCTTCCACCTGGACGCGCCCGCCTGGTTCCGGGACGCCGACCCGGTGCCGCACCTGGCGGCGGTGGCGCGGGCGGTGTGGGAACAGCGGGTGCTGCGGGCGCACTACCGGCGCTGGAGCGGCGAGGTGCACCGGGAGCTGCGGCCGCTGGGGCTCGTCCTGAAGAGCGGCATCTGGTACCTGGTCGCGCAGGCGGTGGATCCGGCGGGCGTGCGGACCTACCGCGTCTCGCGACTGCTGGGCGTGGAGCCGACCGGCGAGGTCTTCGAACGGCCGGAGGGCTTCGCGCTGGTGGCGTACTGGGAGGAGCAGGCCCGGAGGCTGGAGAGCCGGCTGCACCAGCAGACGGCACGGCTGCGGCTGTCGCCGCGGGGCGTGAAGCTGCTGCCGATGCAGTTCGGCGCGGCGGGCTCCCGCGCCGTGGCGGCCGCGGGCCCGCCTGACGCGGAGGGCTGGGTGGAGGTCGACCTCCCCGTCGAGTCCGCGTCGGTCGCGGTCGGCGATCTGCTCCGGCTGGGCCCGGAGGCCGAGGTCCTGGGCCCCGCGCCGTTGCGCGAGGCACTGTCCGGCACGGTGGAGGTCCTGGCGCGGCGGTACGCACGCGGGGCCGGCGCACGCACGGAAGCCGGGTGGCGCAATTCAGCCGATCATGGTTGCGCCAACTCCTAGGCTCGGGCGCATGGATGACATCAGTGGCATCAGTGACATGAGTGGCAAGAGCAGCACAAGTGGTGCGAGCAGCACGAGTGGCCAGGGCGACGTCACCGGTACCGCCGGGCGCTCGCGGCGCCGCGTGCTGAAGGCCGCCGTGGCCGGAGCCGGTGCCGTCGCCGCGGTGGGGGCCGGCGCCTCCGCCGCGCACGCGGACGGGCGGCGGCGCGGCGCGCCCACGTTCGTCCTCGTCCACGGTTCCGGCAGCAACTCCTTCGGCTGGGCACCCCTGCTGGGCGAGCTGGGCCTGCGCGGCCACCGCACGGTCGCGGTCGATCTGCCCGGGCACGGGTACGACGCCTACTTCCCCGTCTCCTACCAGGCGCCCCAGGACCTGGAGCGGCTGCGCACCGAACCGTCCCCGATCTCCCGGGTCACGCTCGCGGACTGCGCGGCGCGCGTCGTCGAGGTGGTGCGGCGGGCGCACCGCAACGGCCCGGTGGTGCTCGTGGGCCAGAGTCTGGGCGGGGCGACGGTGAACGCGGTCGCCAACCAGGTGCCCGAGCTGCTGGCCCACCTGGTGTACATGTCGGCGTTCTGCCCGACCAAGCACACCTCGGTGCAGGAGGTGATGATGACCCCGGAGGCACGGACCAGTGCCCTCTTCCGGATCCCGCCCTTCCCGACCGCGCCGGGGCTGGGCGTCAACCGGGTCAACTGGCGTTCGAACGACCCGGCCATGTTCGCCGCCGTCAAGGAAGCCCTGGCGGCCGACTGGTCCGACGCGGAGGTGCGGGCGATCCTCAACATCCTCGAGCCGGACGAGTCGGCGGCCCTCGGCACCAGCGACTCCCGGGGCCTGCCGGAGACCTGGGGCCGGGTGCCGCGCACGTTCGTCCGGCTCACCGAGGACCGGGCGATCCCGCTGGCCGTGCAGGACCTGATGATCCGCGCGGCGGACGAGACGACCCCGCGCAACCGGTTCCGCGTACGGTCGCTGGCCGCGCCGCACATCGGTCCGCGCGACCCGCGGCTGATGGCGGACGAACTGGAGCTCGTCGCCCGGCTGTGCCACTGAGCACCGCCGGCCTCGGCTGACGAGCCCGGCTGACGTACCCGGCCGGCGGATCAAATCGGCGTACCGGACCGACGTGCCGGACGCCCGTCGGCGTGGTCGGATGGACCTCTACGTCCGTCCGACCGGGGTACGGGCCGCCCGGCCTGTTCGCCCAGACGAGGAGCCCGCACATGGCTGGGCAGTTCGAGGCAAGCGTCGTGATCGACCGGCCGGTGGAGCAGGTCTTCGCCTATCTGGCCGACGGCCGCAACGATCCGCGGTTCAGCCCGCGCGTCCAGCGGATCGAACGGGTGCCGGACACCCCGACGGCCGTCGGCACGGTCTTCCGCAGCACCGTGAAGGACGCCGGGATGAAGACGGCCCGGGAGTTCCGGATCACCGAGTTCGACGCGCCGCGGCGCATGCGCTGGACCGAGGTCAGCAAGAACCTCGTCACCGCCGACGGCGGTTACGACCTGGAGCCGCTGTCCGGCGGCCGGACCCAGGTGCGGATCTTCAACACGCTCACCGGCCACGGCGTCGGCAAGCTGCTGGTGGGCCTGGCGCTCGGCGCCGCCCGCAAGGACGCCCCGGCCTTCGGGCAGCGGATCAAGGCGGCCGTCGAGGCCGCCTGAGGGGCCGGCGCGGCAACGAGCCACGGGGCAGGGGACCCGCGGTGTTCCGCGGGCCCCCTGCCCCGTGGCGTCGCCGCGCGCGTCAGTTGCGGACGAACAGCAGGACCACGAAGCCGGCCACGACGCCCAGCAGCAGGGCCGCCGGGGCGTACCACGGCCGCGGGGTGCGCAGGTACGGCAGGAAGCGGTCCACCGAGTACCGGCCGGGCCCGGTGAGGATGATGCCCACCACCGCCGCGGTGAGCAGGAGCTCGTACTCCACGCCCTTCGGGCCGGTGAAGGCCTCCAGGCCCTTGACCCCGAGGATGTTGATCAGGGTGCCGAGGAGCGCGGCGCCGGCGAGCGGGGTGAGCAGACCGAGCGCGAGGCCGAGGCCGCCGAAGGTCTCGGACAGACCGGCGATGACGGCCATGGCCTCCCCGGAGGGGTATCCGGCCATCTCGAAGAACTTTCCGGTGCCGCTGATGCCGCCGCCGTCGAACCAGCCGAAGAGCTTCTGCACGCCGTGCACGGCCATGGTCAGGCCCACGGCCACACGGATGACGAGCAGGCCGAGATCGTGCGTGGCGGCGTAGCCCGCCGACAGGGAGTCGCGGGAGGGCGTGACGGACATGCCGGGAGAGGTCATGGGGGTGGATCTCTCTGGTGGGGGACGTGGAACGGGGTGGAGCCGGGTGTGGCACTGGTGTTTCGAATTCGAACTATTGCCGACCATAGCTCGTGATTCAAATTGGAACAACCAGGCGTAAGGTGTTGGCCATGGGTGACACGAGATGGCTCTCCCCGGAGGAGATGCGCGCCTGGGACGGCTTCCTGGCGGCGTCGGCCTTGCTCAACCGGCAGCTCGACCAGCAGCTGAAGGAGGATTCCGGTCTCTCGCACCCCCAGTACGAGATACTGGTCCGCCTCGCGGCGGCGCCGGACGCCGAACTGCGCATGACCGACCTCGCGAACGGCCTGATCAACTCCAAGAGCGGGCTGACGTACCAGGTCACGCAGCTGGAGAAGGCCGGGCTGGTCCGCCGCCGCAGCTGCCCCACCGACGTCCGCGGCGTCTTCGCGGTTCTCACCGAAACGGGCCGCCGCCGTCTGGAGGAGGCCGCTCCCGGCCATGTCTCCGCCGTACGGAACTACCTCATCGACGTCCTGACCGAGGAGCAGCTGACCGCGATAGCCGACGGGCTCGGCGAGGTCAGTGCCCGGCTGCGCGCCGCGGGTCGGTGAGGAAGCCCGACGTGTGGAAGTACCGGATGTAGTGGTCCAGGAGTTCGGCGTCGACCGGCGGGCAGACCAGTCCGCTGCCCGCCAGGTCCCGTTCGATCCGGGCGCGACCGAGCTCGGGGAAGTGCGTGGTGGCGCACAGCTCCTCCAGCGTGACCGTGCCGCCCGCCGCGAGCGTGGTGAACCGCGGGGCGAAGGGCGTGAAGGAGTGGCCGGGCCGGTCGGCGAGGTGGGCCGCCATCGCTTCGGTCCACGCGTGGTAGCCGATGGTCTCGATGCGGTGCCCGTGCGCCCTCAGCCGCTCCACTAGGTCCTCCAGCACTGCCTCGTGCGGGTTGGTGAGGTGGTACGTCTGCCCGCTCGCCTCGTGGTGCAGGGCGAGGTGGACGATGGCGGCGGCCGCGTGGTCGACGGGGACGAGGTTGAGGGCCACCGGGAGGTCCGGGGCCAGCCCCAGCTCCGTAATGATCTTGAAGAGTTCACAGAGGGCGGCGCCGCTGTTCCAGGTGTGGCTGCGGGTGTCGCCGGTGATCTCGTGCGGACGGTGCACGGCGGCCGGCAGTCCGGCCAGGGCGGCCTTGCGGACCAGCTGCTCGGCGACCCACTTGCTCTCCGTGTACCCCATGGACAGCAGCTCGACGTGGTCGAGCGGGGTGTCCTCCGCCACGCGCCGCACGCCCGCCGCGCCGAAGCCGTGCACCACCCCGATGGTGGAGACGAAGTGCAGCGGGACGGCGCGGGCGGCGGCCAGCGCGATGATCTCGGCCGTGCCGTCGACGTTGGCCGGCCGCAGCTGTTCGTAGGGGTAGAGGAAGTTGACGTCGGCCCCGCAGTGGTGGATGACGTCCGCGCGGGAGGCCAGGCCGGCGTACGCGGCGTCGGTGAGCCCGAGGCGGGGTGCCGCGAGATCGCCGAGGTGGACGCGGACGCGGCCGTCGCCGGGCAGCGGGCGGGCGATGCCGTGCCGGGTGCGGGCCTGCTCCAGGCGGCGCCGGGCGTGCGCGTCGTCGCGGGCGCGGACCAGCAGGTGGATCTCGGCGCCCGTTCGGTCGAGGAGTTCGTTCAGCAGGTGGGCCCCGAGGAACCCGGTGGCGCCGGTGAGCAGGACGTGCCGGGGCGCCCGCCAGTCGGGACGGGGTTCGGCCGTGGTCAGGACGGGCGGTACGGGCCGGTCGAGGTCGGGGAGCCAGCGGTCGGCGACGGAGAGCCGGGGCGGGGCGGGCAGGCCGCGCACGGTGGCTTCGACGCAGGCCGTGAACGCCTTCAGGGTGGGCTGCATCAGGAGTTCGCCGACCAGGCGGTAGCTGTGCGAGCCGCCGATGGACAGCGCGTCCTGGACCAGGCGGACCAGCTTGGAGGCGGTCAGTGAGTTCCCGCCGCGCTGGAAGAAGTCGTCGTCGGGGCCGTCCCCGGGGGCGTGGGCCACGCTCTGCGGGAGGGTCTCGGCCCAGATCCGGGCGACCACGTCGGCGACGGTCGCCGGGGCGGCCGCCGCCGCGGCCGGCGGCACGCGGGCGGGCGCCGGTTCGGCGGGCGGGGTCAGGGCGAGCAGGGCGGCACGGTCGACCTTGCCGTTGGCGGCCAACGGCAGCTGGCCGAGCACCGTGATGGTGGCCGGGACCATGAAGGCGGGCAGCCGTGCGGCGAGGTGGGCGCGCAGCTCCTGGCCCGTGGGGCCGCCGGCCGGGGCCGCGGGGCCGGTGGCGGCGTACAGGGCGAGGTGGCGGGTGGCGCCGTCCTCGCGGGGCAGGACCACGGAATCGGTGACGGCGGGGTGGGCGGCCAGCGCCCGGCGTATCTCGTCGAGTTCGATGCGGAACCCGCGGACCTTGACCTGGTCGTCACGCCGGCCCCGGAACTCCAGCAGCCCGTCGGCGCGCGTACGGACGAAGTCGCCGGTGCGGTAGACCCGCCCGGAGGCCAGGGTCACGAAACGGCGGGCGCTCTCGGTGGCGTTGTTGAGGTAGCCGGCGGCGACGGCCGGTCCGCCGACGCACAGCTCGCCCTCCTCCCCCGGCGCGGCCGGCGTGCCGTCCTCGCGCAGGACGTGGCAGACGGTGTCGGCGATCGGCCGGCCGATGGGCACGCCGGTGGCGCCGTCGGGTACGTGCGCCACCTCGTACGCGGTGGCCACGCAGGCCGCCTCGGTGGGGCCGTAGGCGTTGACCAGGTGCTCGGGGCGGCCGCGTTCCAGGACCCGGCGGGCCGCGTCCGGCCGCAGGGCCTCGCCGCCGGTGAGGACGTAGCGCAGGCCGGCGAAGGTCTCGGGGCGTTCCTGCGCGATGTGGTGGAAGACGCTGGTGGTGGCGAACACGACGCTGACGCGCTGCTCGCGCAGGAACGCGTGCAGGGCGTAGGGCGCGAGGAGGAGGGTGGAGTCGGCGGGCACCAGACAGGCGCCGCCGAGCAGGGCGGGCCACATCTCCAGGACGGAGGCGTCGAAGGAGAGCGTGGCGGCGTGCAGGACGCGGTCGGTGGGGCGGACCTCGTAGAAGCCGTTGCCGACGGCGAGCCGGATCAGACCGCGCTGGGGCACGGCGACGGCCTTGGGCCGGCCGGTGGTGCCGGAGGTGAACATCACGTACGCCGGCACGTCGGCGTCGGCGGCCTCGGGCGCGACGGCGGACGCGGTGCCGGGCGTGGCGGCGGACACGGCGGTGGCGGCAGCGGAGGCGGTGGCGGACGGGAGCGACGCCCGCCCGGCCATCCGGCGCTCCCCCCGCGCCGGGTGCGGGGCCGGCGTGGCTCCGGTCGGCCCCTGGGGCCGCGCCGCGCGGCGGCCGGTGGTCAGGACGTGGTGGTAGTCCCAGGCGGGGGCGGGCGCGCGGTCGGGCGCACCGGCGCCGGGGAGGCGGACGAGGGCCACGGCCGCGGTGTCCTCCAGCATGCCGGCGACGCGGGCTGCGGGCAGCGACTCGTCGAGCGGGAGGTACGTCGCGCCGGCGCAGACGACGCCGAGCAGCGCGACGCAGGCCTCGGCGCCGCGCGAGCCCGCGACGGCCACGACCGCGCCGCGCACCACACCCAGGGCGGCCAGACCGGCCGCGAAGTCGTCCACGAGCGCGAGGAGTTCGGCGTACGTGTACCGCACCCCGCCGGGCGTGTCGACGGCGGGCCGGCCCGCGTGCCGCCGGGCCCGCTCGCGGAACAGCGCGGCGAGCGGCCGCCCGTACAGCTCCTGATCCGCCGTGTCCCCCGGCCGTCCCGCCGTCACGTCCACCGTCATGGCGCCACCCTCCCCAAAACAAAGCGAGCACTCACTCTGATATGAGGGTAGCCACTCCCGGGCCCACCGCGTCCGCACCGACGCGATCCGGCCAATTCGGTCCCGAAGACGACGCGAAGCCGTTGGTCGGCGGAAGGCCGTCGACGGCCGTCAGGGTCTGTGCCGCCGCCGTCGCCGGCCGGTCCCCGCCGCGCGAGCGGGTGCAGCCGAGGCGTTCCGCACGGGAGTTGTCCACACGGCCGGCCGTGGACGCCCGCGTGGACCGGGCCGCTCCTGGCCGGCGCCCGGCGCGGGCGGTCAGGACGGCTGACGCGGTGTCCGCGGCTTTGCTAGCCTCCGCCGATGGCTGAAGAAACCCGCACACTGGCCGTCCGGTTCGAGGCGGGGGCGCTCACCCTCCACGAGGCGCGGGACGAGCACGGCGTCTACTACGCGATCCCCGGTACGGCACCCGGGCCCGCCGGACCGTCCGTGGCCCTGCCGCTCGCCCGGGCGCTGCACGCCCGGATCCGCCCGGTGGGCTCGGCCGAGACCGTCCTGCGCGGCTGGTCGCAGGGTGCGCCGCCGCGCGAGGTGGCCCACCACGACCCGGCGGCAGCGGAACCGCGCCGCATCCGGGCGGGCGCCATCGTCATCCGGGACGGCGCGATCCTGCTGATCCGGATGACGGACGACCAGGACCCCGACTTCGCCGGTCCGGACGGGGCGTGGTTCGAGATCCCGGGCGGGGGCGTCGAGGCGGGCGAGACCCCGGTGGCCGCGGCGGTCCGTGAACTGCGCGAGGAGACCGCGCTGACGGGCACCGTCGTACGGGAGGTCGCGCGGGTGTGGCGCGACCGCAACCGGGAGCACTACTACCTGCTGGACGCCGAGGGGGAGGTCGGCCCGGCGGCGAGCCTGGACACGTACGGCGGGACGCCGGTGTGGGTGCCGGTGGCGGACCTGCCGGGCGTCGCGGTGTGGCCGCGCCGGCTGGCGTGGCGGATCGCCCACTGGCACGGGGCGGGCTGGCCGGCGTATCCGGCCGAGCTCGCCGACAGCATCCGGGACCTCGGCGCGCCCTGCGACTGGTAGCCGCACTCGTAGCCGCGCTGCCTGCCCGGAGACGGCGCGGGCGGTCAGGGGGTGGCGGCGACCGTGAGTGGGGCGCCGCCGACGAGTATCTCGGGCTCGGTGGCCGCCATGACCACGTGCCCGCACGGCTGGAGGGTCACCTCCACCGGCCCGCCCCCGCGCCCGCTGCGCCAGGACACCCGGCTGGCCTGCGCTTTGCAGCGAGGACAACACGGCATGGCGGCGACGCTCTTCATGGTTCCCCCTCGGTGCGAAACGGCCGGTGGGCGCACTCTGTCACGGGGACCGGGCCGTGCCGAGTGCTGTTCCCGAATCGAAACCCGAATCGAAACCCGCCGTCGGCCGTCGGCGACGGCGCTCCCCCGTAGGCCGTACCCCGCCGGACCGGGTCCCCAAGCGCGCGGGGCGCGACGGCCGGCGCCGGACGCGCCCGACGCGACGGCCGCGGACCCTACGCGCGCAGCGGATTGGGCAGCGGCAGGTAGCGCGCGTCCGCGCCGTCGGCGCGGGTCCAGCGCAGCAGGAGGTTGGTCTTGCCCGGCAGGGCGGGGGCGTCGAGCAGGGTGGGGATCTCGGGCAGCGGATGGCGCGCGTGGTGGCGCAGGAACGCGGCGCGGACCGCCGGCCAGAGAGCGGGGGCGAGGGCGGGGTGGTGGTCGGCGAGGGTGGCGGCGATCTCGCTCAGGTGGTTGACGACCAGGCAGTAGACCAGGCGCTCCCACGCCGCCGGCCGCGCGGTGTCCGCGAGGAGTTTGACACCCTCCGCGTCGCGGAAGAGGGCCTGGACGGGGAGGCCGGACGGGTCGACCGCGATCAGGGTGTTCTGGGCGTGGGCCTCCAGCACGACTCCCTGGGCGAAGAGGTCGAGAGCAGGGGGTATGACCTGGTGGAGGTACGCGTCCCACCACGCCGCCGGATCCGCGGCGCCCGCGAGCGGGCTGCCGGGGAAGTCCTCGGCCAGCGCGGCGGCCAGCAACGGGGTGGCGCCCGGCAGGACATGGCCGTGCAGGCCGTCACGGACCATGACGGCCAGTTCCTCGAACGCGAACGCCGCCGTGCGGTAGCCGCGGTCGCCGAGCCAGGCGGCGGTGGAGCCGGTCCGCTCGCGCAGCCCGGCGAAGGCGGCGGCCACCGCCCCGTCCGTCCGGCGCAGGGCGAGCAGGTCGTGCCGCCACAGCCGGCGCACGTCGTTGGTGATCCGTACGTCCAGGCTGAACTTCAGGAAGAGGTCGGCCGCCCCGGCGTCCGGCACGTAGAGGGTGCGCAGCGAGGCCGTGGGGTGCACCGGGCGGGCGCCCGCGCCCAGCCGCAGCAGGCGGCCGTCCTCGAACGCCGGGTGGGGGCCGAGCAGGGCCAGTTGCCACGGGTGCGCCGGGAGCAGCCGGTAGCCGTCCGGGGCGGGCGGCGCCCCGAACCGGCCGGCGAGGGCGTCGAGCGGTCCGGTGGCCGGCGCGCCGCCCTCCTCGACGACCTGGTCCTCGCGCAGGGCGAGGAAGGTCAGCGGGAAGGCGGCGTGCGCCTCCGGCGCGTACGGCAGCCAGGCCGCCGCCGGGCCACCGCCCCGGGTCTTGGGGGCCGGGTGGTACGGGTGTCCCAGCACCAGGGCCTGTTCGGAGCGCAGGTACGGGTCGGCGGGCGCGGTGGCCGACGCCCGGGCGGCCAGCAGCGCGGCGACGGTGGCGTGGCTGTCGGCCATCTCGGCGAACAGTTCGTCGTTCGCCACGCCTGTCAGCAACCGCAGCTCCTCGCAGGCGAGTTCGAGGAGCTCGGTGTGGCTGAGCGGGTGCCAGCCGGTCCCGGTGCGCAGCCGGGCGCGGGTGGGGCGGCGGCCACCGGTCACCCGCAGCAGCCGCCCGCTGGCGCGCAGCCGGTAGGTGCCGTCCGCCGCTCCGGACGCGCCGGACGCGCCGGGGCGTTCCGCGGGCGTCGCGGCGGCACCGGGGTCGGCGGGGTCGGGTCCGGCGGGGTCGGCCGCCTCCCGCAGCAGGCAGTTGAGCAGCGGTGCTGCGGCGTAGGCGTCGGGGTTGAGGTCCACGGAGTCCATTCGGCGTGCGGTGCGTTCTCCGTACGATTATTGCCTGATCATGGAGTGATGTGCCGGGCCGATCAGACGAGGGAGCGCCGTCCTGGACCGCAGGGTTGACCTCACCATGGCCGAAGAGGCCGTCGCCGCCGAGCTGGGCGTGGTGCGTCCGGCGCTCGCCGGGGCGTACGCCGCCGCGCTGCCGGGCGCGCGGGCGGCCGTACTGACACGGCTGTGGCGGGCGCTGGCGTACGAGCCGCTGCCGTGGGTCGTGGCCCGCGAGCGCGGGCGCGGCGGTCTGGCGCTGACGCTGGCGGACGGGGCCCGGCTGGAGGGGCCCGCGCCCGATCCGTACGCGACGGCCGCGTACGTGGACGGGGTCGCGCTGGACGGGCGGACCTACCGGCAGGCCGCGCGGCTGATGACCGCGCTCGCGGTGCCGCACGGGACGGCGTTCGCGGCCGAACTCGACGACAGCACCGCCTCGCTGGCGCTCTCCCGGGCCGGCCGGGCGGGTGCGGACGGGGGCGACCTCGGGCCCCCGGCCACCGGCTGGCAGTGGGAACAGCGGGTGGTGGACGGGCATCCGTACCATCCCAACTGCCGCTCGCGGCCCGGGTTCTCGGTCGCCGAGCAGCTGGCGTACGCGCCCGAGCACCGGCCCGTGGTCGACCTCGGCCTGGTCGCCGTGGACCGGGAGGAGTGCCTGGTCGGCGGTGAGTGGCCGGAGCGGCTGCGGGACGGGCGGCGGTTCCTGGTGCCGGTGCACCCGTGGCAGGCCCAGCACGTCCTCAAGACGACGGGCGCCGAGGCGGGGACGATCACCGCGCATCCGCTGATGGCACTGCGCACGCTCGCGCCCGACGACGGCGGCCCGCACGTCAAGACCGCGCTCAGCGCCCGGCTGACCTCGTCGGTCCGCGACATCTCCGTCTACTCGATCGAGACGGCGGCGGCCGTGTCGGCCTTCGCCGAGACGCTGGCCGCCCGGCTGGAGGGGCGGCTGCACATCACCCGCACCCTCGGCGCGGTGTCCGCGCACAGCCCCGATCTGGCGGCGGTACTGCGGGAGCCGCCGGAGCGGTACGCCGCCGCGGGCACCGGGGAACGGGTCGTCCCGGTGGCGGCCCTGGCGGAGACGGGCCTGCCGGGGTCGGCGGCGTGGCTCGCGCGGTTCGCGCGGCTCGCGCTGGGCGTGGGCCTGCGGGCGCTGGAGCTGGGCGTGGCCCTGGAGGCGCACGGCCAGAACCTGCTGGTCGTCCTCTCCCCCGCGGGCGAGCCGCTGCGGCTGGTCTACCGGGACCTGGCCGACATCCGGATCAGCCCGGCCCGGCTGGCCCGGCACGGCATCCCGGTGCCCCCGATCTCCGGCCGCCTGGTCACGGACGACGAGACGGTGCTGCGGCGCAAGCTGTTCGGCTCCCTGGTCGCCGGCGCCCTGGGCGCGACGGCGGGCTCCGCGGCCGCGCTGGGCGCCGCGCTGTCGGCGGCCGTCGACGTCCTGCCGCGCACGGCGGACACCGAGGCGCTGCTGTCGGAGCCGCTTCCGGTCAAGGCGCTGACGCTGATGCGGCTGAGTCCGGGCACGCCCGGGGACCAGTGGACGGACCTCGGCAGTCCGCTGCCGTGAACGCGCCGCGCGGGATCCCGGTATGACGGCCCGCCACGGCACCGACACCGACCTCGTGGCCCGCGCGGCGCACACGTCGGCCTCGCGGCCCGCGCGGCGCCCGGCCGGTGTGACGGGTGGTGCCCGGCCGCTGGCGGCGGTCAGGCCTCGCCGGCCGCTTCGCGCCCGTCGCCGGCGGCCAGGACCGTGGCCGTGAAGCGCGCCAGCCCGTCCCGGATCTCCTCGCGCGGCACGCGCTTCTCGCCGGCCAGGTACGCCACCAGGTCGGCCCGGGTGGCGGCGAGCAGCGCGTGGGCGGTGAAGTCGCTGTCGGCGTCCGGGCCGGGGATCCGCCGCAGCAGGTCCCGCAGCAGCGTGTGCCACTGCTCGTAGTGCTCCGCCCGGTACGGGCTGTCCGCGCCGGTGCCCTCCAGGGCCTGCGCGAGGTGGCGGTTGTCGAGCTTGAAGCACAGGACGGCGTCGAGCAGCGCCGGTACGCGCTCACGCGGTGGGGTCGCGGGCCCGAGCGGCGCCGGGCCCTGCTCGACGGCCTCCCGCAGCGGTTCGAGCCGGGCGGCGCAGAGTGCCTGGATCAGCCCCGTGCGGTCGCCGAAGGCGCGGAAGAGCGTGGCCTTGCCGACACCGGCCTCCGCCGCGATGTCGGCCATGGTCACCTCCTCGGGTCCGGCGCACCGGGCGAAGAGGGTGTCGGCGGCGGCGAAGACGGCCGCGCGGTTGCGGACCGCGTCCTTGCGGGGCTTGCGTTCG
This sequence comes from Streptomyces sp. NPDC042102, assembly GCF_055582305.1. Taxonomy (NCBI): domain Bacteria; kingdom Bacillati; phylum Actinomycetota; class Actinomycetes; order Kitasatosporales; family Streptomycetaceae; genus Streptomyces; species Streptomyces sp. NPDC042102. The sequence goes on along the minus strand of NZ_JBVJDL010000001.1, from coordinate 1,488,255 downwards.
GCCATGAGGTGTCCTCCCCGGTTGCGAAACGGACCGCCGGTCCGTATCTTCACCAAGAGAAACGGACCGATGGTCCACATCGTACGGGACGGAGTATCCCCATGCCCGCAGCCACCCCCCTCCCCACTCCCTCACCCTCACCCTCGGACCTCTACCGCCACGGCCTGCGCCTGCTCCTGGACAAGGACATCGCCTCCTGGGTCGGCCTGTGGTCCGAGCACGGCTCCATGGAATTCCCCTTCGCTCCCCCCGGCTGGCCCGGGCGGCTGGAGGGGCGGGAGGCCATCGGCGCCTACATGCGCGACTACCCCGACCACATCGACCTGCACGACTTCCCCGAGGTGCGGATCCACGAGACCACCGACCCGGAGACGATCGTGGTCGAGATGCGCGGCGTCGGCCGCGTGGTGGCGACCGGCGGCCCCTTCGACATGAGGTACATCGCGGTCGTGACCGTGCGGGACGGGCGGTTCGCCGCCTACCGCGACTACTGGAACCCCCTCGCCGTCCAGGAACCCGGCGTCGACTTCATCACGGAGGGACCCCGATGACCAGCACCGCCACCACCACTGCCGCCACTTTGGTCACGGGCGCCACCGGCACCACCGGCCGCCGGACCACCGCGCAGTTGATCGCCGCCGGCCGGCGCGTACGGGCCGCGAGCCGCGGCGCCACCCCGCTCCCGGACGCCGACCCGGTCCGCTTCGACTGGTACGACCCCGCCACGTACGACGACGCCCTCGACGGGGCCGACCGCGTCTACCTCGTCCCGCCCATCGGCGACCCGGACCCGGCCACGGTCATGCTGCCCTTCCTGGAGCGGGCCCGCGCCGCCGGCGTGCGCCGCGCCGTACTGCTGAGCTCCTCGGCCATCCCCGAGGGCGGCCCGGCCGTGGGACAGGTGCACCGGGCGCTGCCCGGCCTGTTCGGCGAGTGGGCGGTCCTGCGGCCGTCCTGGTTCATGCAGAACTTCACGGGGACGCACGCCCACGCCGACGGCATCCGCGCCGACGGCGTCATCCGCACCGCGGCCGGGGCCGGCCGCGTCGGGTTCGTCGACGCCGACGACATCGCCGCCGTCGCCGTACGCGCCCTCACCGACGACCACGCCCCCGACGCCGGCCTGGTCCTCACCGGCCCGCAGGCGCTCAGCCACGACGACGTCGCCGCGGTCCTCACCGAGGTCACCGGCCGTCCGGTGACCCACCAGCACCTGACGTACGAGGCCCTGCGCGACCGGCTGGCCGCGTTCATCCCCGTCGAGTTCGCCACCCTGCTCGCCGGCATGGACCGCGCCATCGCCGAGGGGGCCGAGGACCGTACGACGGACACCGTCGAGCGCCTCACCGGCCGCGCGCCGACCGGCTTCCGCGCGGTCGCCGCACGGGAGCTGTCCGTGCGGGAGGCGTCCGCGGGCGAGGGCGCCGAGGGCGAGCGGGCCGGCCGACCGACGGCGGGGACCGGTCCGGCCCGGTAGGGCGGCACACCCGGGCCATGTGAACGCGCGCCTCGCGGGCGGGCACTTCACGCGCATGGAGGCCCGGCCCTGACAGCGGTCCGGCCCTTCCCGGTGGAGTGACGCCACCGGGGAGGGCCGGACCTGCGCGGAAGGGCGGGCTACGCCGTGGCGAGCTCGGCCGCGCCGAAGGAGACGTCGAAGCGGTCGCACCAGATGGAGACGCTGGTGTACTCGGAGAGCTTCACGTCGGCCGGGATGGTGTAGTTCTGGTCGCCCTTGTTGCCCTTGAGCTTGCCCAGGCTGATGTGCTTGCCGTCGTCGAAGACCCGCCAGCCCGCGACGCCCTCCTTCACCGGGGCGTCGGTGAGCAGGACCCGGAGGTCCGGGCCGTTGCTGGTGTCCAGGTTCTCCAGACGGAGGGTGTGCGAGCCGTCGGCGAGGCGGACGATCTTCACGGAGCCGGTGGTGGTGTGCTCGTGGCTGATCAGGGTGCCCTGGGAGAGGGTCTGCGGGCCGCTGGCGGCGCCCGGCTCGGCCACCGGGGCGCCCGAGGCACCCGAGCCGCCCGGCGGGGCCGAGGAGGCAGCCGCCGGGGCGGCGGCGCCCGGCAGGGCCTCGCTGATCGTCTCGTTCTGCCAGAGCTTCCACGGCTGGAACCAGTACAGGCCCACTCCCGCGAGCACCAGCGCGACCAGCACAGCCCCGATCACCAGCGGTCCGCGACGCTTCCCGTTGCCTGCCACCGTTCGTCCTTCCGTAGACGCCTTTCCTTACGTCTCGATTCAAGCGGGACGGCCGCCCCCGAGACCAGCGAAACCAGATGACGAATCCCTTACGTGCGGGCGCGCGACGGCGCGGGGCCGCCCGCCCGCGCCGTCACGGCACACACCGTTGCGGTGCGACACGACCTAACGGGCCGGTGCGGCGCGCAGGCCCTCCAGCAGGGTGGACAGGTAGCGGTGGGCCGTGTCGATCCGGTCGGCGGGGTCGCCGCCGTGGACCTGGACGGCGTACGCGATGCCGCACATCAGCGGGACCAGGTCGCCCGGGGCCAGGTCGGGGCGGACCGCCCCGGCCGCAACGGACCGCTGGAGGAGCGCCCTTCCGGCCGACCACAGGGAGTTCTTGAGCTCCGTGGTGCGCGGCAGGGCGTCCTCGGGGGCGGCGGTGACCGGGGCCAGGGAGGCGTCGCCGACCTGCGCCTCGACGGTGCGGGTCAGGAAGTCCTCCAGCGCCCGCCAGGGATCGGCGGCGTCGGCCAGGGCCCGCTCGCCATGACCGACCAGGGCTTCGAGGCAGGGCGTGGCGACGGTCTCCAGCAGCGCCTCGGGCGTGGCGAAGTGCCGGTAGACGGTGCCGACACCGAGCCCGGCGCGCCGGGCGACATCGTTGAGCTGCAACGGCGTCCCCTCGTCCACCAGGGCCCGGGCGACGGCGACGATCCGGTCCCAGTTGCGGGCGGCGTCCTTGCGCAGTGGCGTCGTCGTCATGGGGACATGGTAAGGGGATAGCCCATCCGGATGACTCATCTGTCCGCCCACATGGGCCCCGCCCCCGCCCGTACCGGTATCGGCGCCCGGCCCGTACGGCGCCTCAGGCGGCCCCGAGGGGCGCGTGCCGTTCGCTGAGCCGGCGGACGGCTGCGGCGACGCGGCGGTCGGTGGCCGCGCGGAAGGGGGCCACCGGGCTCGCCTGGGCGCCGATGACGACGCCGGTCCGGCCCGCCAGGGCGTCGTCGGTGGCGGCGACGATCGAGGGCCTGGCCGCCACGGACGCCGGACCGGACGTCGAGCGCGCGAACGTGCGGCGCACCAGCGGCCAGAGCAGCCGCAGCGCGGGCGAGACGATCTTCGGGTCGGTCAGGGTCCCGTTGGTCATGTCGGTCGCCGCGCCCCCGGGGTCGGCCGCGAAGACCGAGACGCCCGTGCCCTCCAGGCGTGCGGCCAGGTCGAGCGTGTAGGCGAGGTTGGCGAGCTTGGCGCGGCCGTACCAGTGGAATCCGTAGTAGCCGCCGGGCGGCTCCACGGCGTCGAACACCTTCTTCGCGACCCCGACCGCGCCCGAGGTCACGTTCACGATCCGGCTCGGCGCGGCGGCCGTCAGCGTGGGCAGCAGCAACTCGGTCAGCAGGTACGGCGACAGGTGGTTGACGACGAACGACGCCTCGACGCCGCCCAGGTCCCGGCGCGCGGCGAACATCGCCCCGACGTTGTTGACCAGCACCGTCAGCGGGTCGCCGGGGGCGGCATGGTCGGAGGCGAGCCGGTGGGCCAGCGCGCGCACCTCGTCGAGCGAGGCGAGGTCGGCGGCCAGGAACCGCGCGGGGTGCGCCGGGCCCGTCGCGTCGATCCGCTCGACCGCACGGGCACCCCGGCCGGCGTCACGCCCGACCACCGTGACCGCGTACCCGGCGGCGGCCAGCCCCAGCGCCGTCTCCAGGCCGATCCCGGCCGTTCCGGCCGTCACCACAGCTGTTCTCTTCATGACCCGTCCACTCCCGGCGAAAATTCGGATAGCCCATCCGGTTACTTGCCCCGACCGTAACACAGATCCGGATTGACTATCCGGTTAGTGTCCGGGTGGCCGGCCCGTCGGCCGGACCGTGGGCCCGCCCCGGCCGTTCAGGCGTGGACGTGGGCCGTTCGAGGGAGTTCGGCACCGGTCCCGGGCCCCGCCGCCCGGGGATCGGGGCGCGCGGCGGGCGTACTGGGGGTCATGCGTCCGTCTCGCCGCCAGGTCCTCATGGGCACCGCCGCCTTTGTCTGCGCCGGCCCCGGCGGGGGCGCGGGAGCCCGCGCGGCGCCCGCTCCGGACGCGCCGGACGCCACCGGCGCCCGTACGGCGGACTTCGCGGCGCTCGCGCGCTCCCTGGACGGCCGGGTGGTCCTGCCCGCCGACACCGAGTACGCCGAGGCGCGGCAGCTGTTCCAGCCCCGCTACGACACGGTGGCGCCCGGCGCGGTCGCCTATCCCGCGCACGCCGAGGACGTGGCCGCGTGCCTGGCCTTCGTCCGGCGGACCGGCGTGCCGGTCGTCGCCCGGGGCGGCGGACACGGGTACGCGGGCTGGTCGACCGGCCCGGGCCTGGTCATCGACGTCGGCGCGCTGGCGTACGTGGCGGCCGGGAGCGCGGGCGCGGTGCGGATCGGGGCCGGAGCGCGGCTCGGGGACGTGGGCGCGGCACTGGCCGGCCACGGCAGCGCCATCCCCACCGGCCTGTGCCCCTCCGTCGGGATCGCGGGACTGACACTGGGCGGCGGCCTGGGCATCTCCAGCCGGGCGTACGGCGCCACCTCCGACCAGCTCACCGGCGCGCGCCTGGTCACCCCCGACGGGGTCGTGCGGGAGGTCGACGCCACGCACGACCCCGAGTTGTTCTGGGCACTGCGCGGCGGTGGGGCCGGGAACTTCGGTGTCGTCACCGAATTCCGCTTCCGCTCCCACCCGGTGACCGACTGCGCGCTCGCCGAACTGCACTGGCCGTGGCGGGACGCGGCCGCCGCGCTGCGCGGCTGGCAGCGCTGGCTGGCCGCACTGCCCGATCCGTTCTGGAGCCAGGTCGAGTTCGTGATCGAGTCCGGCCGGCGGCCCGACGCGGCGGTACGGGTGGTCTGCCTGGACGGCCGGGCGGAGCTGGAGCGGCAGCTGACCCGGCTGGCCGACCTGATCGGCGTACCGGCCCGGGACAGCCATGTGACGGTGCGTCCGTACGCCGCGACGCTGCGGGCGCTGGCGGGCTGCGAGGGGCGCGCCGCGGCCGAGTGCCGGCTGCCGGGGCAGTTGCCCGGCCGGGATCCGCGGGGCCGGCTGGGCCGGGACTCCTACGCCGCGCGCTCGGACTTCTGGCCGGCGGCGGGCCTGCCGGAGCCGGCCGTCGACGCGGTGCTGGACGCGATCTCCCGGTACGCGGCCGGCGGGCGGGGCGTGGTGCAGTTCGACGGGGTGTGCGGTGGGGCGCTGAACCGGGTGGGCGCGCGGGACACCGCGTTCGTGCACCGCGACAGCGGTCTCCTCGCGCAGTACCTGGCGTACTGGCCCGCGGCCGCGCAGTCCCGGGAGACCGGCCGGCACCAGGCCTGGCTCGACGACCTGTGGACCGGGCTGCGGCCCTGGGCGAGCGGGGGCGCGTACCAGAACTACGCCGATCCGCGGCTCGCCTCCTGGCGCCAGGCCTACTACGGCGTCAACCTGCCCCGCCTGGAGCAGGTCAAGCGCACTGTCGATCCTGACCGGATGTTCAGCTTCCCCCAGGGGGTCTAAGTCATGTCCAGTGTTGTGTCGTTGCGCCGTGCCCTGGTCGTCGCGGTGGCGGTGGGCGCCGCCCTGACCGGCGGCCAGCTGCCCGCGCGGGCGGCCGCCACCGCCGTCCCGTCCGCGCCGGGCGCCGTGCCCTCCGCGCCGACCGCCGTCCCGTCCGCACCGACCGCCGTCCCGTCCGCACCGGCCGCCGTACCCTCCGCACCGGCCGCCGCGCCGGGGATGGCCGCGCTGCTGCCCGCGGCCGCCCGCTACACCTCGGCCGTCGCCGGGCCCGGGGACGGCTGGGACTTCGCCGGGATCCCGGTCGTCGGCCGGATGTACTCCGCCAAGACGAAACGGTACTTCTGCACCGCCAGCGTGGTCTCCTCCCCCGGCCGCGACCTGGTGCTGACCGCCGCGCACTGCCTGCTGGGCGCCGACGCGCGGCAGCTGGCCTTCGTCCCCCAGAACACCGCCGCGAAGCCGCAGCCGCACGGGAAGTTCCCCGTCCGCCGGATCTGGATCGACCCCCGCTACCGCAAGCACGGCGTCAACCGCGCGGCCGCCCTCGACGTCGCCTTCGTCGAGGTGGGGCCGCGCGCGGACGGACGCCGGGTGGAGGACGTGGTGGGCGGCAACCGGCTGGTCACGGGCTCCGGGTTCGCGCACCGGGCGGTACGGCTGATCGGCCATCCGGCACGGTCCGGGCGGCCGCGCGCCTGCGACAACCGGACGACGAGGTTCACCAGTACCGATCCCAGGATCCCCGGCTCGTTCCTGCGCATCGACTGCACCGGTTTCCTCGGCGGCACCAGTGGTGGCCCGTTCCTGGCCCGCTACGACGCGCGCACCCGCACCGGCGACGTGGTGGGCGTGATCGGCGGCTGGAAGACGGGCGGCGACCTCGCCGACACCTCGTACAGCTCCTATTTCGGGGCCGACGTCAGGAAGTTGTACGCACGGGCGGCCTCCGCGGCGGGCTGACGGAGGGCGGCGGGCCCGCCGGGGCCGGCGCGGCGGCCGGGACCGGCGGCCGTTGCCGCCGGGTGCGGCGCGGGTTGCCGACGCTGCGCGGGGTCTGCGGGACGCCCGCCGCGATGACCGGGTCCGCGGGCGGCAGTTCCAGGTGACGGCGCAGCTCGGCCAGCGCCATGTGCACCGGGGCGAGGATCAGTTCGGCACGCGGGTGGACGCCGCCGAGGGCGTGCGCGGTGGTCTCGATGGCTTCGGCGGCGTCCTCGGCCGCGGTCCGGCTCCAGCCCCCGGCGGTGACGGCATCGTGCAGGTGGCAGGCGGCCTCGGCCGCGGCGTCGGCCCGTTCACCGACGCCGGGCGCCGCCACGGTCGGCAACAGCTCCATGACGGGATCAACGAGCGAGGCGCGTGATGGCCACCCCCGCGGGCGACAGGCCTAGGTTGCCCACTGGAGCCACAAGGGGAGCAGGATCAGTGCGGCCAGGGAGCTCTTGACGACGAGGGCCGCCGAGAGGTCGACGCCGACGTCGTAGCGCTGGGCGAAGATGAACAGGTTCTGCGGCGCGGGCATCGCCGCGATCAGCACCAGGTACGTCAGCCAGTCCCCGCGCACGCCGAACAGCGGCCCGCACACCACCCACGCCAGCAGCGGGAACGCCACGCACTTGAAGGCGATGAGCGAGAGCTCCTCCCGCGTGGTGCCCCGCAGGTCCAGGCCCGTCCCGCCCAGGTGCAGGCCGAGCGCGAACAGGGCCACCGGGGAGGCGCTGTCGCCGACGAAGGCGAACCCGTCGAGCACCACCCGCGGCACCGGCACCGGCAGCAGGTTCAGCGCGATGGCGGCGTTGCAGGCCAGCACCAGCGGGGTGCCGAGGGAGGCGCCGACGGCCCTGGCCAGCCGGCGGCCCGGGCCGCCGACCGGGTCGGCCCGGCCCAGCTCCATGATGGCGATGACCGCCAGCGAGAGCACGCAGACCTGGAAGAGCAGCACCGGGAAGATCGGCGCCGCGTCGCCGAACACGGTGATGAAGACGGGCACGGCGAAGTAGGCGGTGTTGACCTGGACGCCCGCCATGACACGCAGCGCCACCGCGCGCGGCTCGCGCCGCCCGTACGCCGCCGAGACCAGGCCGACCAGCACGACGGCGACGGCGGCCGTCGTCGCGTAGCCCGAGATCGCCCGCCAGTCGAAGAGGGCGGCCAGGTCGCTCGCGTAGATGTTGCCGAAGAGATAGCAGGGCACGGCGAAGAGGAAGGCGTAGTCGGCGAAGGCCTTGGAGGCCTCCGCGGGCACCACCTTGCGCCGCGCGAGCAGGACGCCGCAGCCGAAGGCCAGCACGACCGGTATCAGTTTCTCCAGCGCGGCCATCGTCCCCATACGCCCCCGCACCCCTCTCGTCCGGCGACGTCCCGGGCCGCCCGGTGGAGCGTACGCTGGACGGATCATGAAGAGCGAAGGCCCCTCCCCGGATCCCTCGAACCCCTCCAATCCGTCGCATCCCTCGAATCCCACCAACCCGTCGAATCCCTCGGGTTCCTCCCCGCATCCCGCTCCCAGGGTGCCGCGCAGCTTCGGCGTGCTGCTGCGCTCGCCGGCCCGGCCCGGCGAGCCGCTGTTCGCGGACGCGCCCAAGGCCTGGCAACGCCGGCTGCCGTACGCGGTGGCCGCGCTGTTCGTGCTGGCCCTGCTGCCGACCACGATCGCCGTGCTGGCCAACGAGTACCGGCAGGACGGCGGCTGGGCGGGCGCGCTGGGCGTGGCCCAGACGGTGCCGCTGCTGCTGGCGGTGACCCGGCCGGTGCAGGCGTGGGTGATCGTGCTGGCCTCGGACGTGCTCGGCGCGGCGCTCCTGATCGGTGTGGACGGGGTGGTGGGGCGGCCCTGGCCCTGGACGCCGATGGTGATCATCGGCTACCTGCTGCTGATGGCCTTCGTGGGGCTGCGCGAGTCGGTCCGGACCATGATCGGGGTGTGGCTGGTCACCGGCGCCGCCGGGGTGGTGCTGGGGGCCGTGCAGCCGACGGGGTCGGCCAACACCCACGCGCTGATGTTCGTGCTGTCGGGCGTGGTGCTGGCGTTGACCGGCGTACTGCGCGGGCTGGGGGACGCGCAGCGGCGGATCGCCGAGCAGGAGAGCATCAGCGAGGCCGAGCGGGCCCGGCGCACCCTGCTGGAGGAACGGGCCAGGATCGCCCGGGAGTTGCACGACGTGGTCGCCCACCACATGTCCGTGATCACCGTGCAGGCCGATTCCGCGCCGTACCGGCTGCCGGGGATGGCGGAGCCGGTGCGGCAGGAGTTCGAGGCCATCGCGGCCAGTGCGCGGGAGTCGCTGAGCGAGATGCGGCGGCTGCTGACGGTGCTGCGCGGTGACGGCGCGAACGGGGAACGGGCCCCGCAGCCGGGCCTGTCGCGGCTCCAGCAGCTGGTGGAGACGACCGTACGGGCCGGGCAGCCGGTGGAGCTGTCGATGGCCGCCGGGGTCGCGGACGGGGTGCCCGCCGCGGTGGACCTGTCGGCGTACCGGATCGTGCAGGAGGCGCTGGCCAATGTGGTGCGGCACGCCCCCGGGGCGCCCACCCGGGTGTCGGTGACCGGCGACGGCGCCGAAGTGCTGGTCATGGTCGTCAACGGGCCGGCCCGGGACGCCGTGGTGGCGCTGGAGAGTTCGGGCACGGGGCACGGTCTGGTGGGGATGCGCGAGCGCGTACGGTTGACGGGCGGGACCCTGGACACCGGCCCGCTGCCCGACGGCGGCTTCCGGGTCGCCGCCCGCCTTCCGCTGACCGAGGACGCCAGTTGACCATCCGTGTGATCATCGTCGACGACCAGGCCATGGTGCGGGCGGGGTTCGCCGCACTGCTGTCGGCGCAGCCCGACATCGACGTGGTGGGCGAGGCCCCGGACGGCCGCGCCGGCGTCTCGGTGGCCCGTTCGCTGCACCCGGACGTGGTGCTGATGGACGTACGGATGCCGGAGATGGACGGACTGACGGCGGCCCGCGAGATCCTCGACCCGCCGCCGGGCGTGGTGCACCGGCCGAAGGTGCTGATGCTGACCACCTTCGACATCGACGACTACGTGTACGAGGCGCTGCGCGCCGGGGCGTCCGGGTTCCTGCTGAAGGACGCGCCGCCGGCCGACCTGATCGCGGCGGTCCGGGTGGTCGCCTCGGGCGAGGCCCTGCTGGCCCCGTCGGTGACCCGCCGGCTGATCGCGGACTTCGTGGAGCGGCGCCCGGCGCCGCGCAAGGACCCCAGGCTGCGGCTGCACGGTCTGACGCCGCGCGAGACGGAGGTCCTGGAGCTGATCGCGCGTGGCCTGTCGAACCAGGAGATCGCCGGCCACCTGGTGGTGGCCGAGCAGACCGTCAAGACGCACATCGGGCGGGTCCTGGCCAAACTGGACCTGCGCGACCGCGCGCAGGCGGTGATCTTCGCGTACGAGGCGGGCGTGGTCCGGCCGGGCGACGGCGGCTGAGCCTCCCCGATTCCCCCTGCTCGCGCACCCCGTCCCTCGTACGCTGGTGCTGCCATGACGGGGCGGGGCACCGGGGGGACGATGGAGCGCGGCGCGATGCTGGGCGGCCGGTACGAGCTGGTCAAGCGGCTCGGGCGCGGCGGCATGGGTGAGGTGTGGGCCGGGCGGGACCGCGAGCTGCACCGCGACGTGGCGCTGAAGCTGCTGGTCCTGGGCGACGACGGCCTCCCCGACCTGCCCAGACGGTTCGACCGGGAGGCGGTGGCCGCCGCGCAGATCAACCATCCGGGCGTGGTCGCCCTCTACGACCGCGGCGTGCACGAGGACGTGCTGTTCATCGTGATGGAGAAGGTGGAGGGCAGTTCGCTCGCCGAACTCGTGCGCCGCGAGGGCCCCATGGACCTCACCCCCGCCCTCGCGGTCGCCCGCGGGATCTGCGCGGCCCTGGCCGCCGCCCACCAGGCGGGCGTCATCCACTACGACATCAAGCCGCACAACGTGATGCTCACCGCCGACCGGCGGGTGAAGGTCGTGGACTTCGGGATCGCCGGGTTCGTCCAGCGGTCGTTCTCCGTGGCCCACTCCTCCCAGCTGGCCCCGGCCGGCACCCCCGAGTACGGCGCGCCCGAGCAGTTCCTCACAGAACGCGGCGACGAGCGCTCGGACCTGTACGGCCTCGGCGGCGTGCTGTTCACGCTGCTCACCGGCCGGCCGCCCTTCACCGGTCACCACGCCATGGCGGTCATGCGGCGCAAGCTGGACGAGGAAGCGCCCCGGCTGGACTCGCTCCGCCCGGGCCTGCCGGCCGAGCTGACGGCGCTCGTGTCCGAGCTCCTGGAGCGTGACCCCGCCCGCCGGCCCGGTTCGGCCCGGGAGGTGTACGACCGCCTCGGGCGTATCGCCGGCCCCGGCAGGCCCGGCAGCCCTGGCAGCCCCGACAGGCCCAGGCGTCCCGCCCCGGCCCGGACGACCCGGACGACCCGGCCGGGACCGCCGGACCATCCGCCGGGCTCTCCGCCCGGCCCTGCGGCGGGCGGGGCCTCGGCGCACGGGGATCCGGCGCCGGACGGCGCGCGGCGGCCGGTACGGCTCCTCCGGCGGGCGGTAGTCTGGGCCGCACTCGCCCTGACCGTCGGCCTCGTCGGGTACGGCGGCCACGCGTGGACGCAGACCCAGTACTTCGTGGGCGCCAAGGGCGACCATGTCGCCCTCTACCGGGGTATCAGCCAGGACGTGGCAGGGATCACGCTCCACGAGGTCGACCGGGACCACCCCGAGGTGGAACTGAAGTACCTCCCGCCGTTCCGGCGCAAGCTGGTCGAGGCCACGATCCGCACGGACAGCCTCGACCAGGCGAGGGAGCGGATCGAGGAACTGGCCACGCAGGCGTCGGCGTGCAAGAAGATCGAAGAGCGCCGGGCTGCCGAGAGCACCGGCGTCCAGCCGTCGCCCGATGCCCGCCTCTCGGCGCAGGAGCAGGAGCTGGTCGGGCTCTGCGGCGTGCGGTGACCCCCCTCTCCTCCACCCCCTACCCAGGTATGACATCGCGCTTGGCTCCACGGTGCGACGCCCGGTGGGACACCTGCTTCCTACCTTCTCCCCGCCACGAGGAGAAGGAGAAGGAGCATGCGCCGCTTCCGAAGGACGCTGGTCGCCGCCGCGCTGACGGTGACGGTCGTCGCGGGCACCGCGGGCTGGATGTCCGCGGACACCCAGCAGGCGGTCACCGGCCCGCCGCCGGGGGCCGCGGCCTGGTCGGCCGACCGGCTGCCCGGCCACGACCGGCTGCCTGATCCGGCGACGGCGTCGCCGGGCGAGGTGGCGCGGTTCTTCGCCTCGCTGGACGAGGCGGACCGCCGGGAGCTGCTCCGCCGGCACCCGCTGGTCGTGGGAAACCTCGACGGGGCGCCCGTGGCCCTGCGGTACGAGGCCAACCGGCTCGCGGTGCGGCAGAGCGGAGACGCCCGGTTCGCGGGCCTCGCCGGCCCCGGGCGGCAGATCCTGGCCTTCGACCCGCGCGGGCGGGGACAGGTCGCCGAGGTGTTCGGGGACCTGGCGGGCGCGGCGCACGTCTCGGTGGTCGTGCCCGGCTCGGACAGCGACGCCGCGACGTACGACGGCCTGCGCCGCCCGTACACCGGTCCGGGCGCGATGGCGCGGGCGCTGCGGGCGGCGACCGGGGACCGGACGGCGGTGGTGGCGTGGACCGGGTACACCACGCCGGTCGGGGTGGGGCTGGACGCGGCGGGCGGGCGGCTGGCGCGGGCGGGTGCGGAGCGGCTGGTGCGTTTCACGCGCGGACTGGACGCGGTCGGCGCGGCCGATCCGGTGCTGTTCTGCCACTCGTACGGCTCGGTGGTGTGCGGGCTGGCCGCCGGCCGGACCGACGCGAGCGACGTGGTCGTCCTCGGCTCGCCCGGGATGCGGGCGGATTCGGTGGCGGGCCTGCGGACGGGTGCCCGGGTGTGGGCGGCCAAGAGCCCCTCCGACTGGATCTCCGACGTGCCGAACGTGGAGTTCGCCGGACTCGGCCACGGCACGGACCCCGCCTCGCCGGCGTTCGGGGCCCGCCGGGTGCCGGCCGCCGACGTCCAGGGGCACACCGGGTACTTCGTGCCCGGCACCCGGTCCCTGGCCGCGTTCGCCCGGATCGCCGAGGGGGACGTGCGATGAGCGGCGCGCCGACCACCCGGACGCCGGCCGGCCGCCCGCTGGCGGTCCGCCCGCTGACCGCGCTGCGCCGGACCGCCGACCGGATCGAGCGGCGCACCCCGGCCCACCGCGACCGCGCGATCGACGGGCTGCGCGCGCTGGCGCTGCTCGCCGTACCGGCCGGGCACTGGATGCTCGGCGGGTTCACCCTCGACGCGGACGGCGGCCTGCACAACGCCAGCCCGCTGTCCGCGTTCGGCGGCCTCGCCCCGGCCAGCTGGGTGCTCCAGATGCTCGGCGTCTTCTTCCTGGTCGGCGGCTACGCCTCGGTGCTCTCCTACCGGCGGCGCCCGGGGACCGCGGGGGCGTGGCTGCGCGGCCGGGTCGCGCGGCTGGGGCGGCCGGTGCTCGGGGTGACGGCGGTGTGGGCGCTGGCGGCGCCGGTGCTGTACGCGGCGGGGGTGCCGGAGGCCACCTTGCGGACCGGGGCGACGCTGGTGATCCAGCCGCTGTGGTTCGTCGGGGTGTACGTGGTGGTGACCGCGCTGACGCCGTACTGCGTGCGCGCGGCGGGCCGGCTCGGCGGATGGGCGGCGGCGCCGCTGCTCGTCTCGGTGGCGGTGGTGGACGCCCTGCGGTACGGCCCGTACGCGGACGCGGTGCCTTCGTGGGTGGCGGTGGCGAACATCCTGCCGGGCTGGCTGTTCGCGTACCAGCTCGGTGTCGCGTGGGGCGAGCGCCGGATCGGGCGGCGCGGTGCGTGGCTGCTGCTGGCCGGCGGGGCGCTGCTGTTCGCGGTGCTGCTGGCGGTGTTCCACTACCCGGCGTCGATGGTGGGTGTGCCGGGTGCGGAGCGGACCAACTCCCACCCGCCGTCGCTGCTGGTGCTGGCGCTGGCGGCGGCGCAGTCGGGGGCGGCGATCCTGCTGCGGGACCGGCTGGCGCGGGCGCTGGCGCGGCCCGCGCTGTGGGCGCCGGTGGTGGTGATCAACCTGTCGGCGATGACGATCCTGTGCTGGCACCAGAGCGCGATGCTGGCGGCGGCGGTACCCGCCTCGTTCGCGGGCGGGGTGGTGGGGCTGACGACGGCGCCCGACACGCTGGCGTGGATCGGGCAGCGGCTGGCGTGGCTGCCGGTGTTCGCGGTGCTGCTGGTGGGCATCGCCCGGTACGCGCGGCGGTTCGAGGAGCCGTGGACGAAGGCGACGGCGGTGCGCCGGACGGCGGCGGGGATCCTGGCGGCGGGCTTCGCGGTGTTCGCCCTGGGGCTGGCCTGAGCCGCGGGCGGCCGGACACGACGAGAGCGCCGCTTCCTGCGGGAAGCGGCGCTCTCGTCGTGCGGTGGCGCGGGTCAGGCGATGGACGCCGACACGATGGCCGCGACCGCGAGGTTGCAGGAGGCCGTGACCCACACGGCCGGGTGCGGCTGCGGGTCGACGACGATGGCGCCGAGCTTGCCCGGGGTGACCACGTCCAGGACCAGGAAGGCGACGGCCATCAGGACCAGGCCGAGCAGGCCGAACACCGCCGTGGAGACCAGGCCCTTGCCGAAGTCGTCGTAGGTGGTCCAGATGGAGGTGAAGACGATGCCGCCGATGCCGAGGAGCGCGGAGCTGAGCAGCAGCGCGGCATTGCGGTTGCGCTCCTCCCAGATCTGCTTGCCGAGCTTCCCGGGCGTCAGCACGTCCACGAGGACGATGCCGAGGATCAGCAGCACCAGGCCGAGGGCGCCGTAGGCGCTGGTGCGGCCAAGTCCGTTGATGATGTCGCTCATTGAGAAGCCTGTCTCCGTGTGGGGTGGAAAATCGAGTCCCTGGGGGAGGCTGAATCTATCGCACGGCTGTCTGAGATGGCACGGGGAGGGCACGGATGATGCGGATCCGGGCGGCGCGGCTGCACGAGGCGGCAGGGCTGTCCGAGCTGGTGATGCGCTCCAAGGCGCACTGGGGGTACGACGCGCCGTTCCTCGCGCGGTGCGCGCCGGAGCTGCGGATCCGGGCCGAGGACATCGGCGTCCGGCGGGTCGTCGTGGCCGAGAACGAGTGGGGTACGGCGGTGGGGGTCGCCTCCCTGGACGGCGCGGCGCCGCGGGCGGCACTGGGGCTGCTGTTCGTGGAACCGGCGGCGATCGGCTGCGGCGTGGGGCGTCAGTTGTACCGGTATGTCCTGGCCCGGGCGCGGGAGCTGGGGGTCCGCCGGCTGGTCATCGACGCCGATCCGCACGCGGCCGGGTTCTACCGGGCCCTGGGGGCGCGGGAGCTCGGTGCGGTGGGAGCACTGCTCCGCTTCGAGGCGGAACTCACCCCGCCCGCGCCCTGGGTGCGGGCGTGGACCGGGGGGCGACGCGCCGTACATATCGGTAATGTCGGGGAATTCAACGCCCAGTTCGGCGACGTCTCCCTGGACCGGGAGCAGCGTGCCGCCCACCACTACGCGTGCCTGGCCGCGTTCTACAGCCCCCGGCCGGCGGCCCTGGTCCTGCCCCGCGCGGTGCCGGTGGGCTGGCTCGGCCGACTGGGGCGGGAACTGGGCTGGGACGAGGCGGGCGCGGAAGGGGCCGAGGGCGGGGGCGACGGTGCGGTCGAGGGCCACGGTGCGGTCGAGGTGTACGACGGCCTGCTGGCGGACGGCGGCGGCGGACCGCTGCTGTCGGCGGCGGTGCGCCGGCGGCCGGCGCTGGCGGAGCGGCTGACGGGATCCGGACTGCCGCTCGTGCCGTGGGGCCGCACCCGGGAGTTCGCGCGCCTCGCGGGCCTGCCGTGGCGGCCGGAGTCCCTGCGGCACGAGTCGAAGGCCGCCTCGCACGCGCTGTTCGCGCGGATCGTGGCCGAGGGCGGGCACCCCGGGATCGTGGTGCCGGCCCAGTGGCCGGCCGCGACCCGGCGCGCGGCCGTCCGGCTGCTGGCGGCACGGGCCCGGGCCGGCGAGAGCACCGTTCTCAAATCGGAGCACGGGGTCGGCGGCTCCGGCACCACCGTGGTGACACCGCAGGACGTCGGGGCGGCCGGCGGGGCGCGGGCCGTCCTGCGCCGGCTGCCGCGCGGACCGCTGCTGCTGGAGGAGTACGTGGCCGGGCCCGCCGGTGCGGGGGACGGCCCGGAGGTCCGGGACCTGACGTACGACGGATTCGTCGATGCGGCGGGCCAGGTGCACGAGGTGGGCGCGGCCCTGATGGACGTGGCCGGCACCGGTTACCGCGGTGCCACCGTCGGCCCCGGCGCGGTGCCGGCGTGGGCCGCGAAGCCCCTGCTCGCGTTCGGCGAGGCGGTGGGCCGGGAGCTGGCGGCCGCGGGCCACCGCGGCTGGTTCGACGTCGACTTCGTCGCCGATGCGCAGGGCCGGCTGGCGCCGACCGAGACCAATCTGCGCCTGACCGGCCCGTCCGTCGCCTTCGTGGTCGCCGCGCGCCTGGACGAACTGCGCGGCGGCGCGCACCTGGTCCGGGTGATGGACCGGGTGGACCTCGGCGCGCGGCTGCCCGAGGAGCCGCTGGAGGAGCTCTTCGCCGCGCTGGCCCGCGCGTGCCGGGAGCGGGACGCCGTCTTCCTCCCCGCCATCCCGACCGCCGCGTTCGAGCCGGCGCCCTGGTTCGGGGCGCTGGTGGCCGCCCGTACCACCGGGGCCCTCGACGCGGCGGAGGAGCTGGTCCGCGACGGGGCCCGGCGGACGGGCGACCTCTTCACCCGGTGAGCCCGGGCCGGTGCGGGCCGGTCAGGCGCTGTGCCGGCCCCTGCCGCCGCCCCTCCCCCCGGCCCCGTTCCCGTTCCCGTCCTCGTCCTCGTCCTCGCCCTCGTCCGTGCCGCTGTCCTCGTCCCGGGTGAAGCCGAACGGATCGGGCTGCTTGCGGGTGAGGTACACCGCGACGACGGCGGCCGCGATCATCAGCGGCACGTTGAAGGCGTAGACCAGGGCCGCCTGGCGGGGCCAGTCCTGCTTCTGCGCCAGCCGGTAGAAGTTGTCCTGGGGCCACCAGGACATCAGCAGGTACACCACCGCCAGATGGGCCGCGGTGGTGAGTCGGCGGGAGCGGCCCTGGGCGCGCATCCGGGACCGGCCCGCGACGAGGAAGAAGACCCCGGCCCCGAAGGACAGGCATTCGATGACGTAGAGGATCTGGAAGAAGCCCGCCCAGACGCTGGGCACACCGGTCAGGTCGGTGGAGTAGGGCCAGAAGAAGTCGGTGAGGACGAAGGCCAGCACGGCCGGGACCAGTGTCAGGCAGCCCACCCCCAGGCCGGTCGGGAACTCGCCCTCACCCGTGGCGGCGGCGTACTTGCCGCCGGTGGCCCGCGCGCGCTGCGGCTCGACGGGCAGCGGCAGTCCGGCCCGCTGTTCCCGGCCCGCCCGGGTCCGGGGCAGGGTGCGCAGGGTGGCCGTACCCCGGGGTATCTGTGCGTGGGGCAGCTTCCCCTTGAGGAAGTCGCGCAGGGCCGCGGTGTCCGGCAGGCCCGGCCCGGGGTCACCGGCCGGCGGGAAGGCGGGCGGCGCGAGGTAGGCGACGAGCCGGTCGGTGCCCTTGCTGTCGGGGACGGCGCGGACGAGGACCGAGCCGACCTCCTCGTGGCACCGGATGACGGACTCCACGCGGTGGGCGTCGATGCGTCCCGTGGCGAGCGAGATGTCGTCCCGGTCGCGGCCGGCGTACTCCAGCAGCCCGTCGGCGCGCAGCAGGCCGCGGTCGCCGGTGGGCAGGGCGTCGCCCCCTTCGGGCGGGGCGAGGTGGATCTCGCCGTCCCGGAGGTCCACCCGGCAGCCGGGGAAGGGCAGGCCGATCAGCGAGAGCCGCTCGGGGTGCTCCTCGGGGCGGGGCAGCTGGGCGAGTTCGAACCAGGTGCCGCACCCGGCCGTCTCGGCGGTGCCGTAGACGTTGAGCACGCGGGCGCCGGGCCGCAGCCGGGTCTGCAGCTCGCCCAGTTCGTCGAGGAAGAGGCGGTCGCCGGTGACCGTGAGCAGGCGCACGCGCCCCAGCTCCGGGTCGGGGCGGCGCAGATCGGGCCGGCCGGGCGCCGGGGCCAGCAGCCGGACGGCGCCCGCCGGGTCGGTGTGCACGGCGGTGACCTGCTCGGCCGCCGCGACGCGGCGGACCTCGTCGGCCCGCCAGGAGCCGCGCACGGGCAGCACCAGGGTGCCGCCGGAGCACAGTGCCCGGGTCCAGCCCGCGGCGAAGGCCGTGCCGTCGCAGGGGGCGGTGATCAGGTGGCGGTCGTCGCCGGTCAGCCGCGCCACCTCGGCCCAGCCCTCGTACGCGGCGAGCAGCCGGGCGTGGCCGAGGGGCACGGCGTGCGGCACCGCTCCCCCGCCGGTCAGGACCGCGGCGGTCGGGCCGGCCGCCTCCCCCGCCGCCGGTGGCTCCTGCTCCGGCCGGGCCGCGATCGCGGCCGCGTCGGTGTCCATGCGGACCATGAGCCGGCCGGTGCCGTCGTCGAGGCGGGCCCCGTGGGCGCCGTGGGTGAGGAGCGCGAACGGCTGGACGGCGAACAGCTGCTGGTGCGCGACACGGCCCGCCTCGGGGTCCACCAGCGCATAGGCTCCGCCCGCCTTCAGGACGGCGAGCAGGCCGATCAGGGTGTCCAGGGGCTGGGCCGCGGCCACGGCCACGGTCGCCCCGGCCGGTATCCCGGCGTCCAGCAGATGATGTGCCAACTGGTTCGCTCGTGCGTCCAGTTGCCGGTAGCCGAGGCTGCGCGGTCCGGAGATGACGGCGCGCGCGTCGGGGGTGTCCCGGACCCACCACTCGAAGCGGGCCAGAACGGTGTCGGCGGTGCGGGGACCGGATCGGGTCGACTCGGATTCCTGCGTCATGTGCCGATGATGCCACCGGGTACTGACACACACGATGGTTACTTCCTCGTACGGGAGTTGGAGGAGCGGCCGCCCGAAGGGCCCGCGTGGCGGCGGGAGATCGCGCGCCGCGGCGCCGGGTACCGTCATCCCCTTGACCTCAGGTTTACTTGAGGTCCTAGCGTTCCGGTCATGGATATGGAAGTCACCGCCTGGACCTCGTTGCACAGCGCGATCACCGCGCAGAGCGACCGCCGCCCCCTGTCCCGCGCGAGTCTGCGCCGGGTCCTCTCCTTCGCGCGCCCCCACCGGCGCGGGCTCCTGCTGTTCCTGCTGCTCAGCGTGGTGGGCGCGCTGCTGGCGGTGGCCACCCCGGTGCTCGCGGCCCGGGTGGTCGACGCCATCGTGGCCGGCGGCGCCACCGGTACGGTCACCCGGCTGGCGTTGCTGATCGCCGTGATCGCGGTGGCCGAGGCGGGCCTGGGCCTGCTGACCCGGCGGCTGTCGGCCACCCTCGGCGAGGGCCTGATCCTGGACCTGCGGACGGCGGTCTTCGACCACGTCCAGCGGATGCCGGTGGCCTTCTTCACCCGTACCCGGACCGGCGCGCTGGTCAGCAGGCTGAACAACGACGTGATCGGTGCGCAGCGGGCGTTCAGCAACACCCTGTCCGGGGTGGTCGCCAACCTCGTCACCCTGCTGCTGACCCTGACGGTCATGGTGAGCATCTCCTGGCAGATCACCGCCCTCGCGCTGGTGCTGCTGCCGGTGTTCGTCGTCCCGGCCCGCCGGATGGGTGCGCGGATGGCGACGATGCAGCGCGAGGCGGCCGACCTCAACGCCGCGATGGGCACCCAGATGACCGAGCGGTTCTCGGCGCCGGGCGCGACGCTGGTGAAGCTCTTCGGCCGGCCCGCCGACGAGTCCGCCGAGTTCGCGGCGCGGGCCGCGCGGGTGCGCGACATCGGCATCCGCACCGCCATGGCCCAGTCCGCCTTCATCACCGCCCTCACGCTGGTCTCGGCGCTCGCGCTGGCCCTGGTCTACGGGCTCGGCGGGTACTTCGCGCTGCGCGGCTCCCTGGACGCGGGCTCGGTGGTGGCGCTCGCCCTGCTGCTGACCCGGCTGTACGCCCCGCTGACGGCGCTCGCGGGCGCCCGCGTGGAGGTG
Organism: Streptomyces sp. NPDC042102; assembly: GCF_055582305.1. NCBI lineage: Bacteria > Bacillati > Actinomycetota > Actinomycetes > Kitasatosporales > Streptomycetaceae > Streptomyces > Streptomyces sp. NPDC042102. The sequence continues at coordinate 1,468,498 of NZ_JBVJDL010000001.1, read as the reverse complement.
ATGAGCGCCCTGGTGAGCTTCGAGCGGGTCTTCGAGATCCTGGACCTGAAGCCGCTGATCGACCAGAAGCCGGACGCCCGGGAAGTGCCGCAGGGGCCGGTGTCCGTGGAGTTCGACGGCGTGTCGTTCGGCTACCCGGCCGCCGACAAGGTCTCGCTCGCCTCGCTGGAGGAGGTCGCGGTCCTCGACCCGCGCGGCGGTACACAGGTGCTGCACGACGTCTCGTTCCGAGCCGAGCCGGGGCAGATGGTCGCCCTGGTCGGCTCGTCCGGCGCCGGCAAGTCCACGATCGCGCAGCTGCTGCCGCGGCTGTACGACGCGGACGCGGGCGCGGTGCGCCTGGGCGGCGTCGACGTGCGCGACCTCACCGCCGACTCGATCCGTTCGACCCTGGGCATGGTCACCCAGGACGGGCACCTCTTCCACGACTCCGTCCGCGCGAACCTGCTGCTGGCCCGGCCCGGGGCCACCGAGGAGGAGCTGTGGGAGGCGCTGCGCCGGTCCCGGCTGGAGGGGCTGGTGGCGTCGCTGCCGGACGGGCTGGACACGGTGGTGGGCGAGCGCGGCTACCGGCTGTCGGGCGGTGAGCGGCAGCGGCTGACCATCGCCCGGCTGCTGCTGGCGCGCCAGCGGGTCGTCATCCTCGACGAGGCCACCGCCCACCTCGATTCCACGTCCGAGGCGGCCGTGCAGGAGGCGCTCGGCGAGGCGCTGGCCGGGCGCACGGCCGTGGTGATCGCGCACCGGCTGTCGACCGTGCAGGCCGCCGATCTGATCCTGGTCGTCGAGGAGGGCCGGATCGTGGAGCGGGGCACGCACGCCCAACTGCTGGCCGCGGGTGGCCGCTACGAGGAGCTGTACCGGACCCAGTTCGCGAGCGGCGCGCCCGTACCGGGCGCATGATGGTGGCCATGGACATCAAGCTCGAGCTGGTCGCCGTACCCGTCACCGACATCGACCGGGCGAAGGCCTTCTACCAACAGGCCGGGTTCGTCTGCGACCACGACATCCCGGTGAGCGAGGACATCCGTTTCGTCCAGCTCACCCCGCCCGGGTCGGCATGCTCCATCGCACTGGGCAAGGGCATCACCGAGATGAAGCCCGGCTCGCTGGACAACATGCAGGCGGTCGTCACGGACATCGAGGCGGCGCACGCGGACCTCACGCAGCGGGGCATCGAGGTCAGCGAGATCGACGACCAGCCGTGGGGCTCGTTCGCCTACTTCGCCGACCCCGACGGCAACCGCTGGGCGCTGCAGCAGACCACCCCGCGGACGGCGGCGGGCTGATCGCGGCGGTCAGCTCCCGAGGCGGTGCCGGGCCGCGGGCAGCAGGGCGTCCTCGCCCGGGCCGTCCAGCAGGTCCGCGGGTACGGCGTCCAGGGCGGCGTTCGGCGACAGCCACCAGTCGGCGACGCCCCACGGGTCCTGCCCGGCGCCGAGCAACAGGTTCACCTCGCGGACCACGGGCCGGGGCCGGCCGTCGGCCATGAACTGAAAGCGCGGCAGCTGGACGAACCCGCCGGTGCCGCGCAGCCGGATCAGGCCGGGCTCGTACGGGTCGCAGCCGCCTTCGAGGGCTTCGGCGTCACCGACGGCCGGCACGGCCAGCAGCCGGTCACGGACCTCGCCGAGGACCGGGCCGACCATGCGGTGGCCGTCGAGGACGAGAACCGCCAGGTCGTCGGCCACAAAGCCGAGGTGGCCCGCGGTGGGGGCGGTGGCGGTGGCGGCGAGCCGGCTCTCACCGGGGAACCGGTCGGGCAGCTGCTCCCCCAGCAACCGGGCGGCCAGCAGCGCGGCCCGCTCGGAGGCGTCTCCCTTGGCGAGGCGTAACGCGGCCAGGAGCAGGGCCAGTTGCCGCAGGGCGGTGGGGGCCAGCCGGGGCCTGAGTTCGTCCCATTCGGCGGCCGCGGCGGCGAGCCGCGCGTAGGGATTGGTCATCCTGGCAGGATCGCACCGCCCGTACGGGGCCTACAAGTCGGGCGCCGGACACTTCCGCGGCGAACCGGCCGGACAGGGGTGCCGGGCGCCGCCGATATCGACGAGGACAGCGAGGAACACGGGTGGACAACGGACCGGTCATCGTGGTGATGGGTGTGTCGGGTACGGGAAAGACGACCGTCGGTCGCCTGCTCGCCGCCGCGCTCGGCCTGCCCTACGCGGAGGGCGACGCCTTCCACCCGGCGCCGAACGTCGCGAAGATGGCGTCCGGCGTGCCGCTGGACGACGCCGACCGGTGGCCGTGGCTGGATGCCGTCGGTGCGTGGGCCCGCGCCGCCGCCGACCGGGGCGGGGTGGTGGCCGCCTCGTCCCTCAAGCGCGCGTACCGCGACCGGCTGCGGGCCGCCGCTCCCGGGGCGGTCTTCGTCCACCTGGCCGGTGACCGGGCCCTGATCGCCGGGCGGATGGCCGCCCGTACCGGGCACTTCATGCCCGTCACCCTGCTGGACTCGCAGTTCGCGACGCTCGAACCGCTCCAGGACGACGAACGCGGCGTCACCGTCGACGTCCGCGGCACCCCGCAGGACATCGCCCGCCGGGCCCGCGCCGCCCTCGCGGCACTTCCCCCGTCCTCCCCCTGAGGAACGCCGGGCCGGTGCCCCGCGGCCCCGGTCAGTTGCGCGGGCTCAGGTCCGCCAGCAGGGCGGCGACGTCCAGGCCCGTGGTCAGGTAGTCCTCGAACAGCTCGTTGTTCAGGGCCCACGGCGAGCGCTGCCGGCGGACCAGGTCGATGGCGTCCGCCGGCTCGCGGCCGGCGTCGATGAGGGTCTGGGCGACCACCAGGCCGGACCGGTTGTAGCCCGAGTGGCAGCGCACCAGCGTGATCAGTCCCCCGTCCATCGCGGTCTTCACCGTACGGGCCAGGCGCTGGACGGTCCGGATCTGCAACGGGGTCAGCGGGCCGTCCGGGATCTCGCCGATGACGTGCTCGGTGTCGTACCCCGGACCGTGCCCGTCCAGGGTGAAGAGGCTGATCACGAGGTCGAACTCGGCCCCGACGACGGCCGGCTGGACCTCGCCGGAGGCATCGGTCCAGAAATGGCCCCCCATCCACAGCCCGGGGGCGATCTCGTTCCATGGCGACTGGGGGCCGGGTATGTCACGGTCCTTCTGGCGGGTCTTCTTCATCGTGCTGTCTCTGCCCATCGCCGCGTGCTGCCGGAGTGGTTGATCCACCATGCTAGAGGCGCCGGGGGTGTCCGGTGAACGAACGGATCGGATATGGCCGGGAGTTGATCACGCCGGATCGAAAGCGAGGGCCCGGAAGGCGTCGCGCAGGCCCGGGGTGTGCGTGAGCAGGACCGCCCAGCGCCCGCGGCGCGGCGAGAGCCACAGGGTGGGGCCCGTCGGGGCCGGGGCGCGCCAGATGTCCTCGCTGGGGCCGGTGCGCGGCGCCGGGTGCCACAGCAGTCCGCGGGAGGGGACGAGTTCGCCGGTACGGATGCGCAGCGAGTCCGCGATCCAGGCGCGGCCGACGGGTCCGCGGCCGCCCGCGCCGCCCGCACTGTCCGAGCCGCCCGCGCTGTCCGCACCGTCCGAGCCGCCCGCACTGTCCTGGTCGTCCGCGGCTCCCGCTCCGCTCGCGCCGTCCCCGCCCTCCTGGGTGAGGTGCCGCAGGAAGCGGGTGAGGTCGTCCAGGGTGGTGTGGGTCAGCGTCGTGCCGGTCATGCCCAGCGGGCGCCAGACGCGTACGGCCGCCAGATCGGCGAGCGGCTCACCGGTCAGGTGCTCGGCGAGCGCGGCGAGGGTGGTCAGGGCGCCGTCGCCCGGACCGGTCAGCAGCTGGTGGGTGGTGGTCCCGGCGGGCGGGTGCTCACGGTCCCAGTACGCGCAGAGCGGGGTGTGCAGCGACAGGGCGCCCTCGTCGACGAGGGCCCCGATGACGGGCCAGAGGGCGAGGACGGCGGTCAGTCCGCCGACCTCGACGGGGGTGTCCTGACGGAACGGCCCTGCGGCTCCGGCGGCCCGGGTACCGTGGGCATCTCCGACGGCCCAGGCGGCGTCCGCGGACCCCAGCAGGTCGGCGAAGCGGTCGGTCTGCGTGGTCATGGAAACGGGACGTTAGCCGGGCGGGGTGCGGTTGCCCGGGCGCGCCGCCTCCGCGGGCGGGCGCGGCCACCCGAATGCCGCCCCGGCGGGTGCACGGGAGGCGGATGTGACGGACGTGGCGGACGTGATGGTGGCGGATCCTGTGGTGATGGATGCGGTGCTGGAGGTCTCCGAGGACGGCGGCGAGTTGCTGGCGCTCGACGGAGGCATGACCCCGGCGGCGGTCGCGGCCGCGCTCGCGGTGATCGCCGACCACAACGACGCGGGGCCGGGGGACCGAGGCGGCGGTCTGGTCCGGCGGCTGCTGGCCGCCGACGGGCTGCTCGCCCCGGGCGGCGTACGCCTGCGCGACGTGGCCACCGGCGCCGTCATCCCGCCCTCCTGCTGCTTCGGCCTGGAGAGCTGGCGCGAATGGGCCGCGCTGGCCCAGGGGGAGGAACCGGTGTGGCTGGGGCACGGACCGGTGCCCGAGCTGGAGTTCACGGGCGAGCTGGTCCGGGTCTCCCACGGCGAGGTGTGCGTGGCGCTGCGCCAGGACCTGGTGCCGGACCTGCTGTACGACGTCCAGTCGCAGCTCATCGGCTTCCTGGCCCGGGTGGAGGAGTGGGGCGGCAGCGCGCTCGCGGGGGTGCTGGACGAGGCGTTCCAGGTGACCCGGGCCCCGTAGGCAGGCGGAAACGACGCGCGGGGCGGGGCGACCGTGGCCGGTCGCCCCGCCCCTGTGTGCGGTCGTGCTCGCTCGCGGGGCTAGTTCTGGTCGGGCCGGTCCGTCACCCGGAGGGTGTTGATCTGCGGCTTGCCGTATCCGCTGTGCGCGACGAAGCGGATGTTGAGGACGCCATCGGTGACCGTGACCTTGTAGCTGCGGGTCAGCGCCGTGTACGAGCCCGCCTCCAGGGCGATGTCCAGGGAGGGCAGGACCTCCTTGCCCTCGGCCAGGACGTCGAAGACGCGCTTGTTCGGGCGGGCGGAGGCGACCTCGGCGAAGCCGAGCTCGACGGTGTACGTGCCGTTGGGCACGTTGTCGAAGCGGTACTCGTACATGCCCTCACGGGCGTTGCGGAACAGCCGCTGGTCGTCCGTACCGGCGATGGCGCGCCCGGTGGACTTCACCGACGAGTTGCCCTGGTAGCCGTAGGACCCGGCGGTGTACTTGCGGTCCGGGGACCAGCCGTCGCCCAGGGAGTCGGTGCTCGGGTGGTCGCCACCCGCGTCGAGGGCCACCTGGTAGCGCGGCACGACGACCTTGACGGGGACGGAGCGGACCGGGGTGCGGCCACTGGCCGAGCTGACCTTGAGGTCGGCGGTGAGCACCGTGCCCGGCTGCAGGCCCGCCGTGTCCACCTTCAGGGTCAGCGCCGCCCTGCCACCGGTCGGCAGCTCGCCGGAGGCCGGGGTGACGGTCAGCCAGGGCGCGTCCTCGGCCACCGTGAACGCGGTGCCCAGGCCCGGGTTGGTGAGGTCCAGGGTGCGGGTGCGCAGCTGGTTCGGCGGCAGCACGACCTCCACCGCGGCGCTGGACGGGGTCACCTTGCCCGTGCGCAGGGACTGGCTGACGGCGGTGACGTCGGCCGCCTTCACCTCCACGGTGGTCTGCGCGGACTCGTACGCCGGGGCGCTCAGCGCGACCGGCAGCGAGCCCGAGGGGCTCTGGACGACGTAGCCGCCGTCCGCCGCGGTGGTGGTGGTGACCGCGCTCGCGCCGGTGCCGACCGTCACCGTGGCGCCGGCGACGCCGTTGCCGTCGTTGGCGTCGAGGACCTTGCCGGCCACGACACCGCTCTTGGTGGTGCGGAAGGAGATGGCGAGGCCGTCGGTGATGACGGGGGTGTTGAAGGAGTACTTGAAGGCGTCGGTACCGGTGGCGTTCTCCACGCCGACGGTGGCGGTGGAGCCGCCCCGGATGCCGGTGCCTCCGGTGCCCTTGTAGTGGTAGGTGACCTTGCCGTCCTCGCCGATGGCGGCGGAGAAGGAGAACTTCTCGCTCTGCGCCGACCAGTGGGCGACCTCGCGCCACTCGATCACGTAGGCCCGGTGCGGGGCGGTGCCGGTGACGGAGGTGAAGACGCCCGAGCCGCTGCCGGCCGCGCCGACGATCAGGTCGTCCCAGAACGGGTAGAGCGCGGCGTTCGGGGTGGCCGTCGACGGCAGGTCGCCGTTGATGTCACCGGTGTGCGCGCCGCCGAAGCTGACGGTGCCGTTGGTGCCGATCCAGGCCTGCCCGTACGTCTTGCCGTACAGCGGCAGCGGGAAGGGCAGGTCGACGCGCTCGGTGGTGTTGTCGCCGGTCAGCGCGAGCTGCCGGTCCCCGGCGGGGTACGGGCGGTCGCCGGCGGTGGCGCAGGCGTAGCCGTAGCCGTCGGTGCGCTCGGGCAGGACGACGGAGACGGTGGCGTCGCCGGCGACGGTCACGCCCGCGCTGCCGCCGGTGACACAGCGGGAGCTGTGGGCGGCCTGGACGGTGTACGTGCCGTGGGGCAGCGTGACCTCGAAGCGGCCGGCGGCGTCGGCGGTCGCCGTGACAGGGGTGTCGGCGATCGTGACGGTGGCGCCCGCGGCGGGCCCGGCGGCCGAGGTGACGGTGCCGGTGAGCTTGCCGGACGCGGCCTGGGTGAGGGTGAAGTCGGCGGTGGCGGTGGCCCCTTCGGTCACGGTGGCGGCGCCGGCCTGCTGGCCGTAGCCGAACTTGGCGGCGGTCAGGGCGTAGTCGCCGACCGAGAGCGAGGGGAAGCGGTAGCTGCCGTCGGCCGCGGTGGTCGTCGTACGGTCGATGGGGCCGTCGGCGGTGACCTTGGCGCCCGCGACGGGCTGGTCGCCGGAGCGGACCGTGCCGGTGAGGGAGCCGATCGCGCCGCGCGGGGCGGCCTGGACGGCGGCGAGCGCGTCGAGCCGGCCCTCGCCGAAGACGTTGTTGTCGGCGGCGTTGCCGCCGCACTGGCCGTTGTCGGTGTCCTGGGCGGTGCCGTCGAGCAGTTGCTCGGTCTGGGCGATGTCGCCCTCGAGCGCGGGGGCGGCGGACCACATCAGGGCGACGGTCGCGGCGGTGTGCGGCGAGGCCATGGAGGTGCCGGAGAAGGACCCGTAGCCGCCGTTGCGCACGGAGGAGCGCACGTTGACCCCGGGTGCGGCGATGTTGGGCTTGACGATGCCGCCGGGGCCCGCGCCGCGCGAGGAGAACGAGGCGATCGTGTTGTTGATGTCGAAGGCGCCGGAGCTGTAGGAGCCGGCGTAGTCGCCGGGCGAGCCGCTGGTGGCGCAGCCGGGGCCGGAGTTGCCGTTGGAGAACGCCGGGAAGATGCCGGCGGCGCGCCAGGCGTCGACGATCTGCTGGTACCAGTCGTCGTGGACCGCGCTGCCCCAGGAGTTGTTGACGATGTGCGGGGCGAGGTCGGGCCGCGGGTTCTGGCCGGCGAGGTCGGTCGGGGCGACGATCCACTGGCCGGAGGCGAGCAGCGAGGCCTCGGAGCAGGAGCTGGTCTCGCAGCCCTTGGCGGCGATCCACTTGGCGCCGGGCGCGACACCGATCTTGTTGGCGCCGCCGTCGTCACCGACCATCGTGCCCATGGTGTGGGTGCCGTGGTCGTTGTTGTCGCAGGGTGCGGCGCCCGAGCAGACACCGCCCGGGTCGAACCAGTTGTAGTTGTGGTTGTACGAGCCGTCGGCGCTCTTGCCCCGGTACTGGTTGTTGACGGCCGGGTGCAGGTGGTCGACGCCACTGTCGATGTTGGCGACGACGATGCCCTCGCCGCGCACCCCGAGCTGCTCCCACACCTGGGGCGCCTTGATGCGGTCGATGTTCCACTCGACGGCGTCGGTGGCGGCCTCCCGCTTGCCCTCGGCGGGCTTGGGCAGGCTCACCTTGTCGTCGGCGTCGATGCGGGCGACCTCGGAGCGCTGCGCGAGGCTGGTCGCGAGCTTGCTGCCGCCGACGACGCGCACCGCGTTGACGATCCAGTACGAGGTGTACTCGGCCTTGGCACCGTCGAGGGCCTTGAGCAGCTCGGCCTGGGTGCGGGTGGCGTGGTCCCGCTTGGCCCGGTAGACCGCTTCCGCCTTGCCCGCCCGGCTCTGCTGCTGGCCGGCGGCGGTGAGGTCGGCGGCGCTGTCGAGGTAGACCCAGAAGGCCGCCTTGTCCTTGCCGTCGTCGAGCTGGGCGCGGAGCTTGGGTTCGATCTTCCGATCGGCCTGGGTGGGACCGGGGTCCGGTGCCGCGGCGGCGACGCCGGCGCCCAGGGGGAGCAGCAGGAGCGAGGTGAGGGCGGCGAGTGCCGCGCGTAACGGTCTGTTCCGTTGGGCCACGTGGGGTCTCCTCGTACGACGTGTGCAGGTTGTGCGGGAATGACGAGCGTGACGTGCGCGCGTCATGTTCATTCGGTCGCCATGTCCGCGACAAGAGTGCGTTCCGCGCCGCCGAGTGGCTCTTTTCGGCCGGGACGGCCAGCCTGGGGGCATGGACACGCCCGAGGTCCGGCTCGCGACCGCGCGCGGCCGGTGGATCCTGTTCGCCACCGTGCTCGGCTCGACCATGGCGATGCTGGACTCGACCGTCGTCAACGTCGCACTGCCGCAGATCGGCCTGGACCTGGACGCCGATCTGGCGGTCCTGCAGTGGACCGTGAACGCCTACCTGCTGACGCTGGCCGGACTGATCCTGGTCGGCGGTGCCCTCAGCGACCGCTACGGGCGCCGGCGGATCTTCGTCGTGGGCGTGGTGTGGTTCGCCGTCGGGTCACTGCTGTGCGGGCTCGCGCCGAACGCCGGGGTGCTGATCGCGGCACGCGCGCTGCAGGGCGTCGGCGGAGCGCTGCTCACCCCCGGGTCGCTGGCCATCATCCAGGGGTCGATCCACCCCGACGACCGGGGGCGGGCGGTGGGGCTGTGGTCGGGGCTGGGCGGCGTGGGCGCGGCGGTGGGCCCCTTCCTCGGGGGCTGGCTGGTGGACGGGCCGGGCTGGCGCTGGGTGTTCCTGCTGAACGTGCCGCTGGCGGCGGTGTGCGCGCCGGTGGCGCTGCGTCATGTGCCGGAATCCCGGGATCCGCAGGCGGCGGGCCGGTTCGACGTGGCGGGCGCGGTGCTGGGGGCGAGCTCGCTGGGCCTGGTGACGTACGCGCTGATCGAGGCCCGGTCGGGGTCGCCGTGGGTGATCACGGCGGCGGTGCTGGGGCTGGTGCTGGCGGTGGCGTTCGTGGTGGTCGAGCGGCGCCGGGCCGAGCCGATGGTCCCGCCCGACATCTTCGCCTCGCGGCAGTTCACGGCCGTCAACCTGGTCACGCTGTGCGTGTACGCGGCCTTCGGCGGCTTCTTCTTCCTGGTGGTGCTCCAGCTCCAGGTGGTCTGCGGGTACTCGGCGCTGGCGGCCGGGGCCGCGCTGCTGCCGACCACCCTGCTGATGCTGACGCTCTCCGCGCGCTCGGGCGAGCTCGGCGAGCGGATCGGTCCACGCATCCCGCTGACCGTCGGCCCCCTGCTGTGCGCCGCCGGGATGCTGCTGATGCTCCGGGTCGGGCCGCAGGCCTCGTACGGGAGGGACGTCCTGCCGGCGCTGGTGGTGCTGGGGCTGGGCATGGTGGCCCTGGTGGCTCCCCTGACCTCGACCGTCCTGTCCTCGGTGGATCCGGGCCGGGCGGGGCTGGCCAGCGGGATCAACAACGCGGCGGCCCGCGCGGCCGGACTGCTGGCGGTGGCGGCGCTGCCGCTGCTGGCGGGGATGGGGCCGGAGGCGTACCGCTCGGCCACCCAGTTCGACGCCGCGTTCGGGCGGGCCATGCCGTGGTGTGCCGGGGTGCTGGTGCTGGGCGCGGCGCTCGCCTGGGCGACCATCCGCACCCCCGCGCCGGACGAGCCGCACCCGCACGCGCAGTGCCGGACCCAGTGCGGCGTGACCGGCCCGGCGCTGGAGCCGGGGGAACCCGAACACCTTGACTGAAATTTCAGTCAGTGCGAGTGTGGTGGCACCCCCTCGTCCGCCTCCCTCCCCAGGAGATCCCCATGAACACTGGTCTCCGCACCGTGCTGCGCACCGCGAGCGCCGGGGCCGCCGGCCTGGCCCTGGGCGGCCTCGCGTACTCCGCCGAGGCCCGTCCGGCGCAGGGCTCCGCCCGCCCCACCGTGCCCGCCGACGAGGTGCCGCACCTGCGCACCTGGATGGCCTGGCCGTCCTCCCGCGCCATCTGGGGATCCGACCTCGCCGGGATCCAGCAGGACATCGCGCTGATCGCGCGTACGGTGGCCCGCTACGAGCCGGTGGTGATGTGCGCGGCCGACGAGAGCGCCGCCGCCACCGCCCGGGCCCGCTGCGGAACGGGCGTCACCGTGCTGTCGACCATCCCCGTGGACGACCTCTGGATGCGCGACAGCGCACCGGTCTTCCGCCGCGACGGCGCGGGCCGGATCGACGCGCTCGGCCTGAACTTCAACGGCTGGGGCGGCAAGCAGACCCACCGCAAGGACGCCGACGTGGCCCGGCGGCTGGCCGCCCGGGAGCAGCTGCGCTTCACCACCGCCGACCTGGTCGGCGAGGGCGGCGCCGTCGAGACCGACGGCGACGGCACCCTGATGGCCACCGAGTCCAGCCTGGTCAACAGGAACCGCAACCCCGGCATGAGCCGGTCCCGGATCGAGGCGCGGCTGCTGGCGGCCTACGGCGCCGACAAGATGATCTGGGCGCCCGGCATCAAGGGCCAGGACATCACCGACGACCACATCGACGTGACCTCCCGGTTCGTCCGGCCGGGCGTGGTCATGGTCCAGGTGCCGCCCGCCGACCGGACCGACGTCTGGGCCCGCGACGCCCGCCGGCAGCTCGCGATCCTGTCCGCCGCCACCGACGCCAGGGGGCGGCGCCTGACGGTGCTGCGCGTGGACGGCCCCGACACCGTCCGCTCCGACAGCCCCGACTTCGTGGACTCCTACCTCAACTTCCACCTGGTCAACGGCGCGGTGATCACCGCCCAGTTCGGCGACCGCGCCAAGGACGCGGGCGCGAAGCAGGCGCTGGCCGCCGCGTTCCCCGGCCGCGAGGTGGTCCAGCTGGACGTGGACCGGCTGATGGCCGGCGGCGGGGGCATCCACTGCTCGACGATGCAGCAGCCCGCCACCACGCCCTGACCCGCGTCACTGCCGGCTGGCGCCGAGGACGAAGAGCAGGTAGACGAAGAAGGCGAAGAGGTGGCCCACGAACAGGTAGGCGATCAGCCGGATGACCAGGCCGCGCGGGAACTTCGACTCGATGCGCCGGCGCACGGAAGGGGCTTCCTCGGACATGTTCTCTCCCTCGGTGGTGGTGGCCCGGTGGTGGGCGTGCGGGCTCACGGACGGATGCCGGCGCCACCGCCGGCGCCGCCCAGGCACAGCCCGGCGAGACTGCTCTGCAGCAGGGTGTGGACGAACAGGAGGTCGGCCCCGCCGGCGGTGGCCGCCCCGATGCGGTGCGGCGTGGCGGAGTCGAAGTGCGCGCTGTCGCCCGGCTCCAGGAGGTACTCGGCCTCCCCCAGGTGCAGCCGCAGCCGGCCCTTGAGGACGTACAGCCACTCCTCGCCCGGGTGGACGCGGACCAGCTCCGCCGGACCGGGCGTGTACGGCACGTGTACGCGCAACGCCTGCATGCCGCGCCCCGAGCCGCCGGCCTGCCAGTACGTCCAGCCGTCTGCCTCGCGGGCCCCCGGGCCACCGGCCCGTACGATGGGATCGGCGACCGCCGGGGTCTCCCCCAGCAGCTCGGAGACCGTCGTACCGTAGGTGCGGGCGAGGCCGAGGAGCAGGGGCAGCGACGGCTGGCGCTGTCCGGTCTCCAGGCGGGAGAGGTGGGCGGGCGAGAGCCGGGCCCGCGCGGCGGCGGCCTCCAGGGTCAGTCCGGCGCGACGGCGCAGGTCGCGCAGTTGCGGGGCCACTGCGGGCAGGTCGTCGGCCGCGTCGTCGGGGCCGGGGGCAGGACCGGTGTTCATGCTCCGATTGAGCCAGAGTCTTGCCTGACTGGCAATCTCTCTTGCCTCTGAGGCAAAACCGGGTGCGGGGTCCTCACTCCCCGGGTCCCACGGACCCCTCAGGCCCCACGGACCACCCAGGCCCCACGGACTCCTCAGGCCCCACGGGCTCCTCGGTGCCCAGCACCGTCTCCACCGTGTCCGCCTCCGCCGCCGTCTTGTCCGGGCGGTGCCGCAGCACCCGCGCGAACCGCAGCGCGACCCCGGCCGGGTAGCGCGGGGAACGCTGCAGGCCGTCGAAGGCGATCTCCACCACCAGCTCCGGCCGCACCCGTACGGTGAAGCCGTCGTCGTCGGTCGCCAGCCCGCCCAGCCGCGCGGTCTGCCAGCGCAGCATCTCGTCGGTGAGCCCCTTGAAGGTCTTGCCGAGCATCGCGTACGTGCCGTCGGCGGCCCGTGCGCCCAGGTGCAGGTTGGACAGCAGCCCGGTGCGCCGCCCGTGGCCCCACTCGGCGGCCAGCACCACGAGGTCCAGGGTGCGCACCGGCTTGACCTTGAGCCAGTGCTTGCCGCGCCGGCCCGCCGCGTACACCGAGTCCAGCCCCTTGACCATGACCCCTTCGTGGCCGCGCCGCAGGGTCTCGGCCCAGAACCGCTCGGCCTCCTCCCGCTGCGCCCGCGGGTCCTCGACCACGAGTCGGCGCACCCGGGCCTCCTCGGGCACGAGGCGGGCCAGCGCCGCGTACCGCAGGCGGACCGGCAGGTCGAGCAGGACCTCGCCGTCGGCGGCCAGGACGTCGAAGAAGTACGGCGTGACGGCCAGCGTCCGGCGGGCCGCCGCCACGTCGGTCCGCGAGCCGACCCGGCTCGCGACCGCCTGGAAGGGGACCGGACGCCCGTCCGGACCCGTTCCGACGACCTCGCCGTCGAGGATGAACCGGTCGCCCGGCAGTGCCCGGGCCAGCTCGGTGACCTCGGGCAGCCGGTCGGTGATCTCGTCCAGGGACCGCGTGTGGACCCGTACTTCGTCGCCGTCGCGGTGCACCTGGATCCGGATGCCGTCCAGCTTCTCCTCCACGGCGCACGGCCCGAGCGCCTCCAGCGCCTCGGCCACCGACTTCGCCGTGCCGGCCAGCATGGGCTGCACCGGCCGGCCCACCCGCAGGGTGAAGCCGCCCAGCGCCGGGGTGCCCCCGGCCAGGACGGCCGGTGCCACCCGGGCCAGCGAGCCGTCGAGCATCACCGCCCGGCGCAGCGCGGCGGCCGGCACCCCGGCGGCCGCGGCCACGCCCTCCAGGGCCACCGCGTCCAGCGCCCCCTGGCGGACCTCGCCGGAGAGCAGGGAGCGCAGGAAGCGCTGCTCGTCCGCCGTCGCCGCGCCGAGCAGCCCGGCCACGATCCGGCGCCGCTCCCCCTGCGCTCCGGTACCGGAGACCGACGCGAGCGCGGTGACCGCCTCGTCCACGGCCGGTACGGTCAGCGTCGGCCGCGGCGCCGGCGGGACCTCGGCGGCCAGGGTCCGCCAGCCGATGCCGGGCCGGCCCTGGGGCAGCCGCCCGGCCAGGTAGGAGATGACCAGGCCGGCCTCGTCGGGCGGCGCGGCCGCGAACAGCTCCGCGAGCAGGGCGACCTTGCGCGACCGGGCGGAGGTGCCGGCGACCTCCCGGGACACGCGCGCGACCTCGGCCAGCAGCATGCGGCCATCCTCGCTCCCGGCGCCCCGGGGCGCAGGTCGGGCGAGGCGCGCGCGGCCTGGGCGGTGTCCCACGTGCCCGGGGCGGTGTACCGCACGTGCGGTACGTCCGGGCGGCGGCGTAGTCCTTGAGAAGGTGCGGAGTTCCGCCTGGAGGCTATCGGGCCGGGGCGGCCCGTCCGATTAGGGTCGACGTATGAAGCTCCGACTGCCCAGGCGCCGGCGCGGCCGCCTCCTCGCCGGCGCGGCCGTGCTCGCCGTCGTCGCGGGGGCCGGCACCTGGACCGCCGCCGCGTCCGGCGAACCGCCGCCCGTGCACCGCAAGGACACCGTGCTGGAGATGCCCGGCGCGGCCATCGACACCTCGTACTTCACCGCGCCGGGCGCGGGGGAACGGCCCGCCGTGCTCCTCGCCCACGGCTTCGGCGGCAGCAAGGAGGACCTGCGCGAGTACGCCGAAGAGCTCGCGCGCGACGGGTACGCCGTGCTGACCTGGTCCGCGCGCGGGTTCGGCCGCTCGGGCGGCCGGATCGGGCTGAACGACCCCGAGGCCGAGGTCAAGGACGTCTCGCGGCTCATCGACTGGCTGGCGAAGCAGCCCGGCGTACGGCTCGACGCGGACGGCGATCCCCGGGTGGGCATGGCCGGCGGCTCCTACGGCGGGGCGATCTCGCTGCTGGCCGCCGGGTACGACCGGCGGGTGGACGCGATCGCTCCGCAGATCACGTACTGGAACCTCGCGGACGCGCTGTTCCCGAACGGCGTGTTCAAGAAGCTGTGGGCCGGGGTGTTCTTCACCAGCGGATCGGCCGGTGGGATCGGACTCGCCGGTCCGGGCGGACCGGGCGCGGCCACCGCGCCCGAATCCGGTCCCGCCCCCGGGGACGCCGCCCCCGCGGCGGCGCCCGGCTGCGGACGCTTCCAGCCCGAGCTGTGCGCCATGTACGAGCGGGTGGCCGTGGCCGGCGCACCGGACCCGCAGGCCCGCGAACTGCTGGAACGGCGCAGCCCCTCGGCGGTCGGTGACCGCATCAAGGTGCCGACGCTGATCGTCCAGGGCCAGAGCGACTCCCTCTTCCCGCTGGACCAGTCCGACGCCATGGCCAGGGCCATCGCCGCGAACGGAGCGCCGGTCGCGGTGGACTGGACGGCGGGCGGCCACGACGGCGGCGTCACCGAGACCGGCCGGCTCCAGGACCGGACCACCGCCTGGTTCGACCGCTACCTCAAGGACGACGAGAGCGTGGACACCGGTCCGGCGTTCCGGGTCGCGCGCACCGGTGGCATCGATTCCACCGACGGCGAGATCAAACTGCGCGGCGCGAGCTCCGACCGCTATCCGGGGCTGTCCGCCGGGCCGCGGGAGATCGCGCTGAGCGGCCGCGAGCAGAGCTTCGCCAATCCGCCGGGCGGCGCGCCGCCCGCGCTGTCCGCGCTTCCGGGGATCGGCGGCCAGCTCTCGGCGCTGGGGACCGGGTTCGCCCTGGACTTCCCCGGCCAGTTCGCCCGCTTCGACTCGGCCCCGCTCGACAGCGCCCTGCGCGTCACGGGCGCCCCGACCGTCACCCTGAAGGTGAGGTCGACGGCTGCCGACGGCTCGGCGGTGCTCTTCGGCAAGGTGTACGACGTGGGGCCCGACGGGGGGCAGCAGGTGCTCCCCCGTCAGCTGGTCGCACCGGTCCGCGTGAAGAACGCGGGCGCGGGCACCACCGTGAAGCTCACCCTGCCCGCCGTCGACCACGAGGTGCAGGCCGGCCACCGGCTGCGGCTGGTGGTCTCGGCCACCGACCTCGGCTACGCCACCCCGGCGGCCCCGGCGACGTACACGGTCGACGTCACGAGCACCCTCGTGGTGCCGGTCGCCGGGGACGTGACGACGGCCTCGGCCGGGCTGCCCGCCTGGACGTGGGGGCTGCCCCTCGGTGCCACGGCCCTGGCGGCCGGGCTGCTGCTCGTCCGCAGGCGCGGCGGCGCGGCGGGGGCCGGCGAGCGCGTCCCGGAGCCGGACGGCGCGCGGGACGACGTACCGCTGGAGATCAGTGGGCTGACCAAGCGGTACGCGAAGGCGCAGGACCGGTACGCGGTACGGGACCTGTCGTTCCGGGTGGAGAAGGGGCAGGTGCTGGGCCTGCTCGGACCCAACGGCGCGGGCAAGACCACCACCCTGCGGATGCTGATGGGCCTGATCACGCCGGACGCCGGCGAGATCCGGGTGTTCGGGCACCCGGTGCGGCCCGGAGCGCCGGTGCTGTCGCGGGTCGGGGCCTTCGTGGAGGGTGCCGGCTTCCTGCCGCACCTGTCGGGGCGCGCCAACCTGGAGCTGTACTGGCAGGCGACCGGCCGGCCGGAACAGGACTCGCACATGGCCGAGGCGCTGGAGATCGCCGGGCTCGGCGACGCGCTGGAACGGGCGGTGCGCACGTACTCGCAGGGCATGCGGCAGCGGCTCGCCATCGCCCAGGCCATGCTCGGCCTGCCGGACCTGCTGATCCTGGACGAGCCGACGAACGGTCTGGACCCGCCGCAGATCCGTGAGATGCGGGACGTGATGATCCGGTACGCGGCCGGCGGCCGGACGGTGATCGTCTCCAGCCACCTGCTGTCGGAGGTCGAGCAGTCCTGCACGCACCTGGTGGTCATGGACCGCGGGCAGAAGGTGGCCGCGGGCCCGGTCGCGGAGATCACCGGGGGTGGCGACACGCTGCTGGTCACCCTGGCCGGTGGCGCGGTCGGCGAGGTGGTGCTGGAGAAGATCGCGGCGCTGGAGGGCGTCGGATCGGTGGTGGCGGCCGACGACGGACTGCTGGTCCGGCTGGAGGGCGCCTCGGCCGCCGAGCTGATCGCGGAACTCGTACGGCTGGAGGTGCCGGTGACCGGTGTGGGACCGCACCGCCGGCTGGAGGACGCGTTCCTCACCCTGATCGGAGGCTCGGCATGACGGCGCTGGACACGGCTCCCGGGTACAGCCCGGGGCGGACGCTGCCGCTGCGCGTGGAGGCGCTGCGGCAGTGGCGCCGGCGGCGGACGCTGGTGATGGGCGGGATCCTGGCGGCCCTGCCGTTCGTCCTGATCGTCGCGTTCGCGGTGGGCGGCGGCCCCGACGGCGGCCCGGACGGCGGCAACCGGATCACGCTGATCGACACGGCGACGGCGTCGGGCGCGAACTTCGCGGCGACCTGTCTGTTCGTCTCGGCGGGCTTCCTGCTGGTGATCCCCGTGGCGCTGTTCTGCGGCGACACGGTGGCGTCCGAGGCGAGCTGGTCCTCGCTGCGCTACCTGCTGGCCTCACCGGTGCCGCGGGCGCGGCTGCTGTGGAGCAAGCTGGTGGTGGCGCTCGGGTTCAGCCTGGCGGCGATGGTGCTGTTGCCGGTGGTCGCACTGGCGGCCGGCACGGTCGCGTACGGCTGGGGGCCGCTGAAGCTGCCGACGGGCGGCGAACTGGCGGCCGGGGACACCGTGGGACGGCTCGCGCTGGTGGTGGCGTACATCTTCGTGTCGCAGCTGGTGACGGCCGGGCTGGCGTTCTGGCTGTCGACGCGGACGGACGCGCCGCTGGGCGCCGTCGGCGGCGCGGTGGGGCTGACGATCGTCGGCAACGTGCTGGACGCGGTGACCGCGCTCGGCGACTGGCGTGATTTCCTGCCCGCGCACTGGCAGTTCGCCTGGGCCGACGCGCTCCAGCCGCAGCTGGAGTGGGGCGGGATGATCAAGGGCACGGCGGTGTCGGTCAGCTACGCGCTGGTGCTGTTCGCGCTCGCCTTCCGGGGGTTCTCCCGCAAGGACATCGTGTCCTGACGGGAGAACCCCGGGCGGTGCCCGGGGACGGCGGCGGCCGTCCCCGGGCGCTCAGCCCAGGACGCGGACGGGGGAGCCGTCGAGGAACGCCCGGATGTCCTCGACGGCTTCGCCGTAGTACGTCGCGTAGTTGCCGCGGGTGACGTAGCCGAGGTGCGGGGTGGCCAGCAGCCGGGGCGCACTGCGCATCGGATGGTCACCGGGCAGCGGCTCGGCGTCGAAGACGTCGATGCCGGCGCCCGCGATCGTGCCCGCGTGCAGGGCTTCGAGCAGCGCCTGCTGGTCGACGATGGCCGCGCGCGAGGTGTTGACCAGGTAGGCGGTCGGCTTCATACGGGCCAGTTCGCGGCGGCCGATCAGGCCCCGGGTGCGGTCGCCGAGGGCGAGGTGCACCGAGACGAAGTCGCTGGTCTCCAGCAGTTCGTCCGGTGAGCCGGCCAGGTCCACGCCGACCTCCTCGGCCCGCTCCTTCGTGAGGTTCCGGCTCCAGGCGACGACGTCCATCCCGAACGCCAGGCCGACCCTGGCGACCCGGCTGCCGATCTTGCCGAGGCCCAGCAGGCCCAGGCGGCTGCCGTGCAGGTCGGCGCCGAGCGTGCTCTGCCAGGGGCCGTGGGAGCGCACGGCGGCGTTCTCCGGGACGATGCCGCGGGCCAGGCCCAGCAGCAGGGCCCAGGTGAGTTCGACGGGCGGGGTGGACGAACTCGCCGTACCGCACACCACGACGCCGCACCGGCGTGCGGCCGCGTAGTCGATGACCGAGTTGCGCATGCCGCTGGCGACCAGCAGCTTCAGCCGGGGCAGCCGGTCGAACAGGCCGGCGGGGAAGGGGACCCGTTCGCGGAGGGTGACGACGATGTCGAAGTCGGCCAGGCGGGCGGCCAGCCACTCCTCGTGCGAGAGGTGGTCGGAGAAGACCACCGTCTCCACCCGGCCCTCGAGCGGGGACCAGTCGGCGAGGGTGGTCGCGGCCTCCTGGTAGTCGTCGAGGATCGCGCAGCGCAGCGGTCCCTTCATCGGCCGCCCCCCTCGCGCCGCGCCCCGGCGGTCTGTGCCAGCTGAGCGATGTCGGCCAGCAGCTCGGCGTCGAGCGGACGGTCCGCTACGGCCGCGTTGGCCCGTACCTGCTCGGCGGAGGTGGCGCCGGCGATCACCGACGCGCAGCCGGGCTGGGCGCTGAGCCAGCCGATGGCCAGCTCCAGCACGCTGCGGCCGTGCTCGTCGGCGAGCGCGGCCAGCGCCTCGACGGTGTCCAGGCGCTCCTCGGTCAGGTAGGAGTCGCGCCCTTCGAGCCGGGAACCGGCCGGAACCGGCGCGCCGCGCCGGATCTTGCCGGTCAGCAGGCCGTTGGCGAGCGGGAAGTAGGGCAGCACCCCGACGCCGTAGTGCACGGCGGCCGGGACCAGCTCCTGCTCCACGCCGCGTTCCAGCAGCGACCACTGGTTCTGCGCCGAGACGAAGGGGGCGGCGCCCGTCTCGCGGGCGACGTGGGCCGCTTCGGCGAGCTGCCAGCCACTGAAGTTGGAGTGGCCGATGTAACGGACCTTGCCCTCGGCGACCAGCTCGGTCAGCGCGGCCAGGGTCTCGGCGATGGGGGTGCCGGGGTCGGGGCTGTGCAGCTGGTAGAGGTCGATGTGATCGGTGCCCAGGCGGCGCAGCGACGCCTCGACGGCACGCCGGACGTAGGCGCGCCCGCCGCGGGATCCGGCGGCGGGCCCGTACTCCATGTCCATGCCCGCGTAACCGAACTTGGTGGCGAGGACCACCTGGTCGCGGCGGCCCTTGAGGGCCTGCCCGAGGTGTTCCTCGGAGCCGCCGCGGTTGCCGTAGATGTCGGCGGTGTCGAAGAGGGTGATGCCCGCGTCGAGGGCGGCGTCGACAACGGTACGGGTGGCCCGCGCGTCGAGGCGGCCGCCGAAGTTGTTGCAGCCGAGGCCGACGGCGGACACGCGCAGACCTGAACTGCCGAGGGGGAGATGGCGCACGGGGTTCGTTCCTCCAGTTGCGACGTGTGGGGTGTACATGATCGCTGCCGGGGCCATGCCCTGTCGCCGGAATTAAGGCTCCGGCGCCAGGACGTCCGCCCGTGCAGCGCCCGGGTCAGCGCAGGCGGCGGGCGCCGGCCGCGGGGGCGGCCGTGGTGATGCGCGGCGGGGTGTGGCCCGCCGCGGCGAACGCCCCGGTCACCGCCTGCGCGACCGCGGCCTCGGCGTCCGCGTCCACGAGCGCGAGGGCCGAGCCGCCGAAGCCGCCGCCGGTCATCCGGGCACCGTGGGCTCCGGCCGCCGTGGCGGTGGCCACCGCCAGGTCGAGCTCCGGGCAGGACACCTCGTAGTCGTCGCGCAGCGAGGCGTGGCCCGCGTCGAGGATCGGACCGGTCTCACGCAGCCGCCCGGCGCGCAGGAGCTCCTCGACGGCGACGACGCGGGCGTTCTCGGTGACGACGTGGCGCACGCGCCGGCGCAGCTCCGGGTCGGTGAGCCGGGCCAGCGCCGTGTCGAGCCCGCCGATGGGCACGTCGCGCAGGGCCCCGACACCGAGGAGGGCGGCCGCCTCGTGGCAGGAGGCACGGCGGCGGGCGTACGCGCCGTCCGCCAGGTCGTGGTGCACGCGGGTGTCGATGACCAGCAGCCGCAGGCCCGCCGCCGCGCAGTCGAACGGAATGGGACGGACCTCGTGCGTGCGGGTGTCCAGGTGCAGGGCGTGCCCGTCGGTGGCGCAGGCCGAAGCCATCTGGTCCATGATCCCGCAGGGCACGCCGACGTAGTCGTTCTCGGCCCGGCGGGCCAGGCGCGCCAGTTCGAGACGGTCGAGGGCCGGCCCGTACAGGTCGCCGGCGGCGAGCGCGGTGGCGACCTCCAGGGCGGCGGAGGAGGACAGTCCGGCGCCGGCCGGTACCTCGGAGCGCACGTGCAGGTCCAGGCCGCCGACGGCCAGGCCGGCTTCCCGCAGCGCCCACACCACGCCGGCCGGGTACGCGGCCCAGCTGTCGGCGCCACGGGGCGGGCGCGCCGGGTCGAGACCGGCGGGGCCGAGGGTGACCACGCCCGAGGGACGGTCGGCGGAGTGCAGCCGCAGCAGGCCGTCGGTGCGCCGGGAGACGGCGGCGTACGTGCGCTGCGGGAGGGCGAAGGGGAGGGCGAAGCCGTCGTTGTAGTCGGTGTGTTCGCCGATGAGGTTGACCCGGCCGGGGGCGGCCCACACGCCCTCGGGAGGGCTCCCGTACAGCGCCCGGAACTCCTCGGCGGTCCGTGCCGCCGGATCCGTCAGCCCGTGCATCGGGTCGCCACCTCCCGCAGCCGCGCGGCCGCGTCCTCGGGCCGGACGTCGTTCATGAAGGCCTCCATGCCGGACTCGGTGCCGGCCAGGTACTTGAGTTTGTCGGCGGTGCGCCGGACGGTGAACAGCTCCAGGTGGAGCGCGAAGTCCGCCCGCCCCTCCCCCGCCGGTGCCTGGTGCCAGGCGGAGATGTACGGGGTGGGCGCGGCCGTGCCGAAGAGGCGGTCGAAGCGGCGCAGGAGTTCCAGGTACACGCCCGGCAACTCGGCGCGGGCCGCCTCGTCCAGGGCGGGCAGGTCGGGGACCCGGCGGTGGGGGTAGAGGTGGACCTCGTACGGCCAGCGCGCGGCGTACGGCACGAAGGCCGTCCAGTGCTCGCTCTCCAGGACCACCCGGGTGCCCTGGCCGCGCTCGGCGGCGAGGACCTCGTCGAAGAGGTTGCCGCCGGTGCGGGCGCGGTGGGCGGCGACGGTGGCGAGCATGCGCGCGGTGCGCGGGGTGGTGAAGGGGAAGGCGTAGATCTGGCCGTGGGGGTGGCCCAGGGTGACACCGATCTCGGCGCCCCGGTTCTCGAAGCAGTAGACCTGGCGGACGCCGTCCAGGGCGGCGAGTTCGGCCGTGCGGTCGGTCCAGGCGGCCAGCACCAGCGCGGCCCGCTCCTCGTCGAGTTCGGCGAAGGAGGTGTGGTGGTCGGAGGTGAAGCAGATGACCTCGCAGCGGCCCGTGGCGCCGGCGAGGGAGGGGAACCGGTTCTCGAAGACGGCCACCTCGTAGTCCGGGGCCGGGATCTCGCCGGCCCGGAGCGGGGTGGAGGGGCACAGCGGGCACTGGTCGGCGGGCGGGTGGTACGTGCGCTGCTGGCGGTGGCCGGCGATGACGACCGCGTCGCCGAGCAGCGGGTCGCGGCGGACCTCGGAGACGGGGGCGGGCGCGTCGAGGGGTCGGGGGTCGGGGACGGCGCGGGCGGCGCCGTCGTCCGAGTCGTAGTAGATGATCTCGCGGCCGTCGGCGAGGCGGCTGCTCGTTCGCTTCACTTCGTTCCCACTCTTCGGTCGCTTCGGTCGGCCCGGTCGGCCCGGTCGCTTCGGTCGGCTCGGTCCGATTGTCGCCGCACTCGACGGGAACGGGGCCGTGCCCATAGGATCAAGGTCAGCGGCATCGCGTGTCGGTCACCGGCTGGGTGAGGCATGGAGGTGACCGCGAGATGCCCTTCGGAGGCATTGACTCATGGCAGTCGAGCTCAACCACACCATCATTCACTCCCGTGACAACCGGGAATCCGCCGCCTTCCTGGCGCACATCCTCGCTCTCGAGGTCGGGCCCGCGTGGGGCCCGTTCATCCCCGTCGACACCAGCAACGGCGTCACCCTGGACTTCGCGACCATTCCGGCGGAGTCCATCACGATGCAGCACTACGCGTTCCTGGTCTCCGACGAGGAGTTCGACGCGGCGTTCGCGCGTCTGAAGGCGCGCGGGATCACGTATTACGCCGATCCGCACCTGAAGCAGCCGAACGAGATCAACCACCACCACGGCGGCCGGGGCGTGTACTTCCTGGACCCGTCCGGCCACGGCATGGAGATCATCACCCGCCCCTACACGTTCGAGTAGCCGGGCGCCGGTAGTGGGTCAGCGGTCCTGATCGCCTTCGGCGACGGCGCCCACCACGATCGGGGTGCCGGCGGCGAACCGGCCGCCGGCACCGATGTCCGCGACGATGCAGGTGATGTTGTCGGGTCCGCCGGCGCGTAGGGCGAGCTCGATCAGGGCCGGCACGGTCTCGTGGGGCCCGAGACGGGCGGCCAGGACATCGGTCATGGCCTGGTCGGGGACGACGCCGGACAGTCCGTCGGAGCAGACCAGGTAGCGGTCGCCGACGCGCACCTCGCGGACGGAGAGGTCGGGCTCGACCTGCCCGACGCTGCCGAGCGCGCGCATGAGCAGGGAGCGCCGGGGATGGGTGGCGGCTTCCTCCTCGGTGATGCGGCCCTCGTCGACGAGGCGCTGCACCTCCGTGTGGTCCTGGGTGATCTGGGTGAGGAGGCCGTCGCGCAGCAGGTAGGCGCGGGAGTTGCCGACGTGCGCCAGGCCCAGGCGCCGGCCGGTCCACAACAGGGCGGTGAGCGTGGTGGTCATACCGTCGAGCCGCGGGTCCTCCTCGATCAGGGCGCGCAGCTGGTCGTTGGCGCGCTGCGCGGCGATGCCGAGCGAGGTGAGGAGGTCGGAGCCGGGGACGTCGTCGTCGAGCTGGACGACGGAGGCGATGACCTCGGAGCTGGCGACCTCGCCGGCCTCCGCCGCACCCGCGCCGTCGGCGACGGCCAGTAGCCGGGGGCCGGCGTAGCCGGAGTCCTCGTTCACCTTGCGGAGCAGGCCTTTGTGCGATCCGGCGGCGAACTCCATCGCGAGGGAGCCCGTCGTGGGCGGCACCGTCGGCCGGGGCGGGATGACCTGCCGGGGGCGCGGCGCGACCGCGGGGGCCGGCGGGGCCGGCGCGACCGTCGCCGGGCTGTGAGCCGGCCGCGGGCTCGGGGGCGTGAGCAGGGCCCACTCCAGCGCGTCGCGCATCGCGGCGGCGCTGCCGAACCGGCCGTACCACGCATCGCCCAGCACGATGGCGAGCCCGTCGGGGATCCCGGCCGGAACGGCCGGGGGCGGTCCCGCGCGGTCCGGCGGGCGGGCACCGCCGGTGAGCAGCTGATGGGCGCAGGCGGCCACCTTGCGCAGGTCGTCCGCGCGGGCGGCCGGCGAGGGGAGGCCGGTGCGGCAGTCGACGACTTTCACGTGTCCGGCCACGACCCGGATCCGGCCGGGATCGAGGTACCAGTCGGCCAGCCCGTTGCGATGGGCCTCGTCGAGCGCTCCGAGGATGTCCGAGCAGGCGCGTACCGTCCGTCCGAGGTCGCGCGGGCCGGAGCACCAGCTGTCGAGCGCGACCCCTTCGAGCCCCTCGGTGACAGCGTAGGGGCAGCGCATGCCCTGGACCTCGGTCTCACCGAGGTCCAGGACGACGGCGAGCGAGGGATGGGCCAGCCGGGCCCGGGCGCGCAGCATCGCGGCGAAGGCCTCCCGCCGGGCGGGGTCGGCGGCGCTCTCGGGGCGCATGATCCGGATGCCGACCAGCCGGTCGAGCAGGACGTCCCGGGCGGCCAGGGTGGTGGCGTCCTCGTCGGCGAACAGGGCCCCGTCGAGCGGGCGGTAGCGGTGGGCGATCAACTGTTCGGCGGGGCGCGGCGGTACGTGTGCCCGGTTGCGGAACAGGGGCAGCCGGCCCGCGGTGTTGCGGACCCGTGCCTGCGGCTCCGGCCAGGAGCGGGCCCGCAGGGCCCCGGCGAGCAGGGTGTACAGGTCGTCGAGGCGGAGCAGCTCGGGACCGTCGGGGATGCCGTGCTCCAGCAGGGAGAGCAGCTCTCCGGTGAAGGCGGTGTTGCGGGCTCCGGGCGGGGCGAGGGCCTGGGAGGACTCGCTCGCCGAGGCGATCAGGTACGTACCCGCGGCCTCCGCGCCGTTGGCCAGTTCCGCGGTGGCGTGGGCGGCGCCCATCGACCCCAGGGCGCGGCCGCTGTAGCAGCAGTCGAGGACGACGAGGACCCGTTCGGCGCGGCTGCGCAGCAGCTCGCGGCGGACCCAGTCGTACGGCATGACCGTGTCGACCTCGCCGGGGCGGGTGCCGGGCAGTGCGAGCCACAGGTCGCCGCGGTCGGGGTCGACCAGTCCGTGGCCCGCGAAGTACACCACCAGGGTGTCGGTGGCCGCCTCGACGGCGTGCCGCAGCGGCGCGATGGCGGCCGAACCGCCGGCCGGGTCGTGGACGAGGTGGCAGCGCTCGGCGGGCAGCCCCCACACCGCGGGGTCCCGCAACTGGTCCTGGAGGTCGGCCAGGTTGGTCCGTACGGCGGGGAGCCCGGGCAGGTGGGCGTACGTGCTGACGCCGATGAGTACCGCGCTCGACCGCTGGGGGTCGGCGGGCGGGCCGGACACCGTCATGCCCCGGCGTCGCCGTCCGCCGCGGTGGGGGCCGAGGGAGGTGCCGAGGGAGACGCCGAGGTGGGCGGTGCGGCGGGAGCGTCCTGGGCTGCGCGGCGGGCGTCGCGGGTCAGGGATTCGAGCAGCCGGGCCGCGGTCTCGGGGTCCTGCCCGTCCAGGGTCACCGTCACGCCCTCGTGCTCGAAGGTGACGGCGGGCGGCCGGGGGTGCGTGCCGCGCCAGGTGAACCAGGCCAGGGCGAGGCCGGCCAGCTGGACGCCGGACTCCACGGCCAGCAGGACGTACTCGGGCGCCGAGCCCATCGTCCCGGGAGCGGGCTCGGCGCCGCCCCACTCCACGCGTGCGTGGCGCCGTACGCGGTCGTCGTCCCGCAACCACTGGTGCAGCGACCGCAGTTCTCTCTCGGCCTCCGACGGCGCGGACTGCGAGCGGGCGATCGTGATGCGCATACGGCGGCTCCCCCGGTTCTCGGACCTGCCCACACCATGGCACAACGGGCCCCGGACCGGGGGCCGTTCGGGCGCTCTCAGGTGGTGCCGAGCCGGCTCACCGGCCGATCACCGGCGAGCCTCCGGCGGGAGGTAGACGATGTGCGGCGCGCCGGTGGCGGGGTGCGGGCCGATCCGGGTGCGCACGGACCACACGTCGGCCAGGAGGTCCTCGGTCAGCACCTCGCGGGGCGTGCCGTGGGCGGCGATCCGGCCCTGGTGCAGCACGTAGAGCCGGTCGCAGAAGGAGGCGGCCAGATTGAGGTCGTGCAGCACCAGCAGGCCGGTGGCGGGCAGGGCGCGGACCAGGGCCAGGATCTCCAGCTGGTAGCGGATGTCCAGGTGGTTCGTCGGCTCGTCCAGGGCCAGCAGGCCCGGGTCCTGGACCAGGGCCCGGGCCACCAGGGCCCGTTGCCGCTCGCCGCCGGAGAGCGCGTCGAAACGCCGCCCGTCCAAGTGGTCGGCGCCGACCGTCCGCAGGGCCTCGGCGACGCGTACGCGGTCGTCCTCGCCGTCCGTCTCCCAGAACCGTTTGTGCGGGCTGCGGCCCATCGCGACGACCTCACGGACCGTCAGCCCGAGGGTGCCGCCCGCGTCCTGCGGGACGACCGCCACCCGCCGGGCCCGTTCCTTGACGGTGAGCGCGGCGGCGTCCGCTCCGTCCAGCAGCACCCGGCCGGACGTGGGCCGCAGGGCGCCGTAGACGCAGCGCAGGAGTGTGGTCTTGCCGCTGCCGTTGGGGCCGACCACGCCGACCGTCTCGCCGGGGCGTGCGGCGAGGTCGGCGCCGTGCAGCAGGGTGTGGCCGTCGGTCTCGTACCGTACGGCGTCCAGCCGCAGTTCCGCGGGTTTCATCCGGTGATCCCCTCCACCCGGGTGGACCGCCGCAGCAGCCACAGGAAGAACGGTCCGCCGGCCAGCGCGGTGACCACCCCGACGGGTATCTCCTCGGGCGCGGCGGCGGTGCGGGCGAGCAGGTCGGCCAGGGTCAGGAACACCGCACCGCCAAGTGCGGCCACCGGCAGCAGCGCCCGGTGCCCGGCGCCGACCAGCATGCGCGCGGCGTGCGGAATCATCAGGCCCACGAAGCCGATCGCCCCGCTGTAGGCCACCAGCACCCCGATGACCAGCGAGGTGAGGACGAACACGGCGGCCCGGAAGCGCCCGGTGTCCAGGCCCAGGGTCCGCGCGCCCTCCTCGCCGGCCAGCAGCAGGTCCAGCGGCCGGGCGAGCGCGAGCAGCAGGCCGGTGCCGACGGCCAGGGCGGCGGCGGGCAGGGCCAGTTCGTCCCAGCGGGCCCCGCCGAGTCCGCCCAGCGTCCAGAACAGCACCGACCGGACCTGGTCGGCCTCGGCGGCGAGCACCAGCACCAGGCTGGTCAGGGCCGACAGGATGTACTGGACGGCGACCCCGGCCAGGATCAGCCGGCCGGTGGTCATGGTGCCGCCGCGCCGGGCCATCGCGTACACGGCGACGAGCGCGCCCATCGCCCCGGCGAACGCGGCGAGAGGCAGGCTCAGGCTGGTGGCCACGCCCGCGCCGACGCCGAGCACGAGGACCAGGACCGCCCCGGCCGAGGCCCCCGAGGAGGCGCCGAGCAGGAACGGATCGGCGAGCTGGTTGCGTACGAGGGCCTGCAGTACGGTGCCGGACACCGCGAGCCCGGCGCCGACGACGGCCCCGAGCAGCACGCGCGGCATCCGCACGTCCCACACGATGGAGGCGAAGGCACCGGTGCGTTCCCCGCCGAGCACGATGTCGAGCACCCGGCCGGGAGCGATCCTGACCGGCCCGAGCGCCAGCCCGGCCACGGCGGAGGCGGCGAGCGCGGCCGTGAGCAGGACGAGCACGAGGGCGACGGGTGTGCGCGCCCTCACGCGGCGTCGGGGTGCAGGCCGCCGGCCAGGGACTCGACGGCGTCGGCGACGCGGACGCCGAGGACGGCCGAGGACAGCGGCAGCACCACGAACTTCTTGTCCCGGATCGCGGGAACCTGCGCGAGGGCCGGGTCGTTCAGCAGGCGCTGCTTCTTGGCCTCGACGCTCGTGCCGCCGTAGTCGTAGATGAGGACGACCTCGGGCTTGCGTGCGATGACCTGCTCCCAGGACACGTCCCCGAAGGTGTCCTTGAGGTCGGCGAACACGTTCGTGCCGCCGGCCAGGGAGACGATCTCGTTGCCGATGCCCTGGCCGCCGGAGGTGGAGGCGGCGCCCTCGCCGGAGTCGTACACGAAGACGGCGGGCCGGGGCTTGTCCTTCACCCGGGCGGTGACGGCGTCGATGCGGCGCTGTTCGTCCTCGATCAGGCGGGCGCCGCGCTCGGGGACGCCGAAGGTGTGGGCGACCTCGGTGATCTCGGTCTTGAGCTGGGCCAGTCCTACGGGTCCGTCGGTGCAGTACTCCACGTTCAGACGGGTGTTGATGCCGCTCTTCTGCAGGCCCTCGCGGTCGCGGCCCTGTGCCTTGTCGAACGCGCTGCGGTAGCCGCCGTAGACGAAGTCGGGCTCGGCGCCCAGCAGCAGTTCCTTCGAGGGGTACTCCTTCGCGAGCACCTCGATCTTCCCGTAGGCGCCCTGGTAGCGGGGCAGGACCGCGTCGTCGAGGTAGGCGGTGGCGGCCGTCCGGTCCTCGAGGCCGAGGGCGAGGAGGAGTTCGGTGGCGTGCTGGTTCATGGTGACGGCGCGGCGGGGCGGGGCCGTGAAGGTCGTGCTCACGCCGCAGTTGGTGACGGTGTACGGGAATCCGTCCGCCGGGGCCGCCGCGGCGGGGCCGTCGCCGGCGGGGGCTCCCGCGCACGCGGTCAGGGGCATCAGGAGCGCGAGGGGCGCGAGCGTACGCAGTGCGGCACGGCGGGCGCGGGCACGGGCACGGGACAGCGGCATGGCGAAGCCTCTCCGGGGGATCCTCGTCCCCTGGTCGACGTGAGGAGGCGGTGCGTCAGTGTCTGACTCCCGGAACCCGTCGGGGATCCGGTCACAGTGGCGGGACCGCACCGGAATCGCACCGGTTTCCTGTCCTGCACCGCCTGGGGTGACGCGGCCCAGTCTGCCAGACGCCTCCGCGGGCCCGGCCCTCTTGACCCATCTGGTCCAGACCAATAGTTTCCGGGGTGCACAGCGCACGTCCATTGCCCGCATCCGCAAAGGAAGCCCATGCGCCGCAGCATGCTCGGCAGGCTGGCCGTCGCCGCCGCCTGTTCCTTCTCCCTGCTGGCCGCGTTCGCGCCCGCCGCCGGCGCCGCCGCCGACACCGGCCCCGACCGGGACCGCGACCACGGCCGCTCGTACAAGCGCGTCGGATACTTCACCCAATGGGGCGTCTACGGCCGGGACTTCCAGGTCCAGGACCTCGACACCAACGGCACCGCCGGCAAGCTCACCCACATCAACTACGCCTTCGGGAACGTCGGCCCGGACGGCAGGTGCTTCACCGGCAACGTGCCGGGCGAGGCCGACGCCTGGGCCGACTACGTCCGTCCGCTGGCCGCGGCCGACTCCGTCGACGGAGTGGCCGACGACGCCCAGCAGCCGCTCGCCGGGAACTTCAACCAGCTGCGTGAGCTCAAAGCCAGGCACCCGGGCCTGAAGGTGCTCATCTCGCTGGGCGGCTGGAGCTGGTCCACCCACTTCTCGGACGCCGCCCGCACCCCCGCCTCGCGCAAGGCGTTCGTCTCGTCCTGCATCGACCTGTACATCAAGGGGAACCTGCCGCAGGACGGCGCCCGCGGCGGCGCGGGCGCGGCCGCCGGGCTCTTCGACGGCATCGACCTCGACTGGGAGTGGCCGGGGTCGGCCGGGGACACGGACACCACGTACCGGCCGGAGGACAAGCGGAACTTCACCGAGCTGGTGCGGGAGTTCCGCACCCAGCTGGATGCGTACGGACGCACCCAGCAGCGGAGGTACGAGCTGAGCGCCTTCGTGCCGACCGCCCCCGCCAAGATCGACGCGGGTTTCGAGGTCCGCCGGATCATGCGCGACCTGGACTTCGTCACGCTCCAGGGGTACGACTTCCACGTCTCCGGCGAGCCACGGACCGCCCAGCAGTCCGCCCTGTACGCCCGGGACGACTTCAGCGTGGACGGCACCGTCGAGGCCTGGAAGCGGCGGGGCGCTCCCGCGCACAAACTGGTGATGGGCATGCCCTTCTACGGGCAGGGCTGGACCGGGGTCGGCGGCGGCGGGGACGGGATGGGGCAGCCCGCGGCCGGCCCCGCGCCGGCCACCTGGGCGGCCGGGTACGAGGACTACAAGGCGCTGAGGAAGCTGGCGGACTCGGGCGCGTACACGGTGCACCGGGACCGGCGCGGCGGACACGCGTGGCTGTTCGACGGCACCACCCTGTGGACGTACGACGACCCGCAGGTGCTGCGGGCGAAGTCGGCGTACGTGCGGGAACACGGGCTGGGCGGCGCGATGTTCTGGTCGCTGGACGGGGACACCGCCGACGGCGAGCTGATGACGGCCGTGGACCGCGGCCTGCGGGGGCGCTGACCCCCCTTCCGATCGGACGCCGCCGGGCCGCCGACACTGCTCCGGCCCGGCGGTGTTCCCTGTCCGGGAACCGGCTCGCGCGGTGCGCGGCGGGCCCGCGATCCGGGGCCGGGCCGGGCCCCGATCGCGGTTGTCCACAGGGTCCGGCACCTTTCGGAAAGTGGTGCCAGACTGCGGACATGACCAATGAAACGATCACTGCGGATGTCGCCGGCACCTGGAAGCTCGGCGATCTGACCGTCCATCGGATCGGTTACGGGGCGATGCGTCTGACCCATCTGGCGGACGGGACCCCCTCCGACCGTGAGCGGGTGGCCGGCGTGCTGCGCCGGGCGCTCGAGCTCGGCGTCGACCACATCGACACGGCCTCCTTCTACTTCTCCGCGACGCGCTCCGCCAACGAGCTGATCAACAGCGTGCTGGCGCCCTATGCGGACGAGCTGGTCATCACGACCAAGGTGGGTCCCGGCCGGGACCCCGCCGGGGACTGGTGGTGGGCGACGCCCGGGCAGCTGCGGGGCCAGGTCGAGGAGAACCTGCGCCAGTTGGGGCGGGACCACCTGGACGTGGTCAATCTGCGGATAGCGCGCAACCAGGCCGACGAGTCGATCGCCGAGCACTTCGGCGCGCTCGCCGAGCTGCGCGATGCCGGGCTCATCCGGCACCTGGGGATATCCCATGTCCGGCCCTTCCAGTTGGCCGAGGCCATGGCGATCGCGCCGGTGGTCTGCGTGCAGAACGCCTACGGGGTGGGAGCCGGCGCCGAGGACCGCGCCTTCGTCGACGCGTGCGGCGCGCAGGGGATCGCGTTCGTGCCGTTCTTCGCCATCGCCGGCACGGGCAGGGAGGCGGGCGTGACGGGCGAGGACGGCGCCGAGGTCCGCACCGTCGCCCGCGCCCACGGGGCGTCGCCCGCGCAGATCCGGCTCGCCTGGACCCTGAGCCGGGGGCCGCACGTCCTGGCGATACCGGGGACCGGAAACCCGCGGCACCTGGAGGAGAACATCGCGGCGGGGGCCATCCGGCTGTCCGAGGAGGAGGTGTCGCTGCTGGACTCGGTGGCAGCCCCCGCCGCCTGACCACCACCCGCCCGTGCCGGGGCCGGGGCCAGAGCCGGGCCCGGGCTCGCCGCCAGGGGTGAGCCAACAGATTTCGGCCACGGATCTGTTGCTTGGCTGAAACCAGTGCAATGCTGTGACCGCGGTGACTTCTCCGACCCCCGAGGAGAGGTCCGAGGCCGCCGCCCGGGCACCCCCGGCCCGGGCGCGGCCGCCGCGCCCCGCTCCCTCCCGGCTCCCCACGGGAGGGTCCCCCTTGGCAGGCCGCCCGGTCCCCCCGGGCGCCCGGACCGTCACCGGCCGGGCACCGTGGCCGCGCGATGGGCGGTGGCGAGTGCCGAGGTCGCCGTGAAGGCGGGGACGTGGCCCGTGCCGCCGCGGGCGCCGACCGAGAGAGAAGCGGCCGCCATGCCGTAGGCGACGGCGTCCCCGAGGGAGTCCCCCAGCGCGAGACGGGCCGTCGTCGTGCCCATGAAGCAGTCACCGGCCCCGGTCGCGTCGACCGGAGCGGGGTTCGCCGGGACGGGCAGGGACGTGACCGTGGCGCCGTCGTGCAGGAGCAGCGCGTCGGCACCGGTGGTGACGGCGACGGCCCGGGCGCCCAGGCGGCGGCAGCGGTCGGCGGCGGCGCGCGGATCGGCGGTGCCGACCAGGGCGAGGGCGTCCGCCGGGCAGGAGGTCTTCAGCAGACCGGCCAGCGGGGCGATCCGGGCCAGCAGGGCCCGGGCGGCGGCGCGGTCGGTGAGCCGGGGACGGAAGTTGAGGTCGTAGCTGAGGTGTCCCCCGGCGCGGTGCACGGCCTCGGCGGCGGCGACGACCGCGTCCCGGCTGCTGGGCGAGAGCGCGCCGGTGATGCCACTGGTGATGAGCGCCGTGGAGCGGGTGAGGAGGTGGCGCCAGGACGCGATGTGGCCGGGAGAGAGGGTGGAACCGGCGCTGTGGGCGCGCCAGTAGACGAACTCCCGGTCGCCCCCGGTGTCGGCGCACAGCAGATAGGCCCCGTTGGGACGCGGGGCGCGGTGGACGTGGGTGATGTCGACGCCCAGGTCGGCGGCCCGCTCCAGCAACGGGACGCTGAGCTCGTCGTCGCCGACGACGGCGAGCAGTGCGGTCCGCGCCCCGGCCGCGACGGCGGCGGCCGCCGCGTTCAGGGCGTCACCGGAGTAGGCGATCCGGGCGGCGGTCCCGTCGGCGGCGTCCCGCAGGGCGGCGTCGGCATGGATCTCGACCAGTACCTCGCCGAGGACGAGGACGTCGTAGGCGGGAGCGACGGGGGCGGCAGCGGGGCGGGCCGCGGAGGCCGGGGGCGTGGTCATCGCCGTGGGGCGCATGAGGGGCAGGGGCAGGGCAGGGACAGCTCGGTGAAGACGGCGGCCAGTTCGGCCGGGTCGGCGGGGAGGCCGGCGCCGATGCCGACGGCGGCGGCCCCGGCCGCGAGCCACTCGTGGACCTCGGCGGGCCGGATCCCGCCGGTGGGGATGATCAGCGCCTCGGGGAGCACGGCCTTGAGGGAACGGATGAACCGGGGGCCGCCGACGTGCGCCGGGAAGACCTTGGCGGAGCCGCCGCGGCGCGCGGCGGCCGCGATCTCGCCGGGCGTGAAGCCTCCTTCGACGAACACCGCACCACGCCGGTCGGCGACCTCCCGGACCTCGGGCGCCGGGTGCGGCGATACGAGAAAGCCGGCCCCGGCGTCCAGGGCGGCCTCGGCCTGCGCGGCGGCGGTGACCGTGCCGACGCCGATGAGGGCCGGGCGGCCGTGCCGGTCGGCCAGCGACACGGTGCGGGCGACGGCGCCGTCCCAGCCGGGGGTCGACGTGGTGAGTTCCACGGCACGGCAGCCGGCGGCCAGCAGCGCGGTGGTGCGGGCGACGGCGCCGTCCGCGTCGGCGTCGCGCAGGACCGGCAGCAGCCGCTGGGCGGCCAGCACCGCGTACGGGTGACAGGACACCAGATCCCCCCTCCCCCTTTGTTCCACGTAGTGGAACTGGGTACCTTGTACCGGAACTTGCTGTTGCAGACGATACCCACCAGGGGAGTTCACGAGTCAATGGACGACGCGTCCCGCACCCCCCGGACCGGCGGTCGCGGCCGCACCTCGGCGGCCGGCACGGCGCTGGAGAAGTCGATGCGCGTCCTGGAGGCGGTGGCCGCGCCGGGCGGCCCGCACCGGCTCACCGAGGTGACGGCCGCCGCCGCGGTCCCCAAGTCGAGCACGCACCGGATCCTGGGCGCCCTCGTCGAGCAGGGCTTCGCAACCGTCGAGGGCGGCAGCCGCTACGGCGCCGGGCCGCGGCTGCGCGCCCTCGCGGCGCAGGTGTCGGGAGCCGAAGCGGCCGGTGTGGAACCCGTCCTGGAGCGGTTGCAGCGGGCCACCGGTCAGACCGTGCACCTCGCGCTGCACAGCGGCGAGAGCATCACCTACATCCGCAAGCTGGAGGGCGACCAGCCGT
The DNA here is from genome assembly GCF_055582305.1 of Streptomyces sp. NPDC042102. NCBI lineage: Bacteria > Bacillati > Actinomycetota > Actinomycetes > Kitasatosporales > Streptomycetaceae > Streptomyces > Streptomyces sp. NPDC042102. The sequence goes on along the minus strand of NZ_JBVJDL010000001.1, from coordinate 1,435,279 downwards.
TCCGGACCGCGTCGCGCATCGGCATGCGGATGCCGCTGCACTCGACCGCGATCGGCAAGAGCGTCCTGGCGCGGCTGCCCGCCGAGGAGGTGTCGCAGCTGATCGAGGCGGCCGGACTGGCGCGCCGGACCGCGCGGACCCTGACCACCGCCGCGGCGCTGGAGGCGGACCTGGCCCTGGCACGCGAGCGCGGGTTCGCGCTGGACGACGAGGAGAACGAGCCGTCCATCCGGTGCATCGGCGCCGCGATCGTGGACGCACAGGACCGCCCGGTCGGCGGCGTGAGCGTCACCACCGTCACCTTCCTCGTCACCCGCGAGCAGATCGAGGCGTACGCCCCGGCCCTGTGCGCGGCCGCGGAGGCACTGGCGCCCCTGCTGTGAAATCCGGCGCGGGAAACCGGCGCAGGAATCCGTCGCAAGAAAGTGTTATCCCACCCGCACTCGACGGTCTCCCAGGTATTGGGCATCATCGACCGGCCGGCACGGACAGGGAACATCACATGAGTACACAGCACACGGCGGAGCTCGTCAGCGCGGCTCGCGCGGGTGATCCGCGCGCCCAGGACGAGCTCGTGGCCTCGCACCTGCCGCTCGTCTACAACGTCGTGGGGCGGGCCCTGAACGGCTCGGTCGACGTCGACGACGTGGTCCAGGACACGATGCTGCGGGCGCTCGACGGCCTGGGCTCGCTGCGTTCCGACGAGAGCTTCCGCTCCTGGCTGGTCGCGATAGCGATGAACCGCGTCCGCGCGCACTGGCAGGCCGCCCGCCCCTACGCCGAGGGCGGCCTGGACGAGGCCGGGGACGTCGCCGACCCCGGTGCCGACTTCGTGGACCTGACCGTCGTCAAGCTGCAGCTGGCCGGCCAGCGGCGCGAGACGGCCCGCGCCACGCGCTGGCTGGAGCCGGACGACCGGGCGCTGCTGTCGCTGTGGTGGCTGGAGTGCGCCGGGGAGCTCACCCGCGCGGAGGTCGCCCGGGCGCTGGAACTGCCGCAGCAGCACACGGCCGTGCGGGTGCAGCGGATGAAGGCTCAGCTGGAGGCGGCGCGCGTGGTGGAGCGGGCGCTGGAGGCGAACCCGCCGTGCGACATCCTGCGCGGGGTGCTGATGACCTGGGACGGGCGGCCGTCGGCGCTGTGGCGCAAGCGGATCGCCCGGCACGCGCGCGAGTGCGTGCGCTGCTCGGGCCTGTGGAGCGGGCTGATGCCGGCGGAGGGTCTGCTGGCGGGCCTGGCGCTGGTACCGGTCGGGGCGGCGCTGCTGGCGGGCGTACGCGCGGGCGCCGGTCTGGCCCCGGCCGGGGCGGCGTACGCGGCCGGGACGGCCGCGGGTTCCCACGATGCCCCCGGATACGGCGCCCCGGGCGCCCCCTGGACTCCCGGCGACCCCGGATTCGCGGATGCCGCGACCCAGATCAGCCCGGCCGTGACCGGGGCGGCGCCGAGTGGATCGGCGGGCGCCGCGGCGGAGGGCGGGCGGGCGGCCGCCCGGGACCGGCACCGCGCCGGTGAGGACGCAGGCGGCCGCGGGGCGCTGCGCAAGCGGCGCCAGAACCGGCGCCGCGTGATCGGCGGCGCGGTGGTCGCCGCCTGCGTCGCGGGCGGCGGCCTCGTCTACCTGGCCACCCGGCCCGGCTCCGGCGCGACCGAGGCCGGCGGGGGCGCCACCACGGCCACCCCGCTCGCGGCGCTGTCCGCGCCCGACACGGCGAGCGCCCCGGCCTCCGCCTCTCCGTCCCCCTCCGCCTCGGCGTCCGCCTCGCCCTCGCCGTCGGCCTCCGCGTCGCCGAGCGCGTCGGCGTCCGCCTCCCCGAGCCCGAGCCGCAGCGCGAGCCAGGCCCCGAAGCCGGCCGCCCCCGCCCCGGCCCCCGCCCCGCAGGGCGCGGCCGCCGAGGTGATCGCCCTGGTCAACAAGGAGCGCGCGGCCGCCGGCTGCGGACCGCTGAAGGACGACGCGCAGCTGCGGGCGGCGGCCCAGGGCCACTCCGACGACATGGCCGCCCGGAACTTCTTCGACCACACCAACCCCGACGGCGCCGACCCCGGTAAGCGCACCACGGCCGCCGGCTACCGCTGGTCGACGTACGGGGAGAACATCGCGCGCGGGCAGGGGACCGCCCAGCAGGTGATGACCTCCTGGATGAACAGCTCGGGGCACCGCGCGAACATCCTCAACTGCTCGTTCAAGGACATCGGCGTCGGCATCCACAAGGGCGCGGGCGGCCCGTGGTGGACGCAGAACTTCGGCGCCCGGTAACGGGCGCCCGGTGGCGGCGGGACGGCGGTCCCCCGCTTCGGCTCCGGATGCTTCAAAATGGGGGCAGGATAGCTGCTGGAGCCGAAAGAGCAGTTCAGAGCGGGTGGAGCGAGGTGCATGACGAAGAAGGACCTCCGTCCGCACCAGCGTGAGGCCGTCGACGCCGTGGTGCGGGCGCTGGAGCTGCCGGCGGGCGGGCGGGTCCCGGAGGACGGACTGCGCACCCAGGTGATCATGGCGACCGGGTCGGGCAAGTCCCTGGTAGCGGTGCGCGCGGCCGAGGCGCTGCGGGCGGGGAGGGTGCTGGTCCTGGTGCCCTCCCTGGACCTGCTCGTGCAGACCGTCGCGGCCTGGCGCGAGGGCGGGCGGGCCGGGCGGGCGGTCGCGGTGTGCTCGCTGCGGGGCGAGGAGGCCGGGGTCCCGGCCACCACGTCCCCGGCCGAACTGGCCCGCTGGTGCGGGCCGGTGGAGCGGGTGACGGTCTTCGCGACGTACGCCTCGCTGGGCCTGGGGACCATCGAGCGCGGCCATCTGGCCGGGCTGCCGGGCTGGGACCTGATCGTGGTCGACGAGGCGCACCGCACGTCGGGCCGGATCGGCAAGCCGTGGGCCGTGGTCCACGACAACGCCCGGATCCCGTCGGTGCGCCGGCTGTACATGACGGCCACGCCCCGGGTGTGGCGTGACCCCGAGGGCGACACGGAGACCGGGACCGGGGCCGGCACCGAGGCCGGGACCGGGGCCGACACCAAGGCCGGGACCGAGGCCGGGACCGGGGCCGGCACCAAGGCCGGGACCGAGGCCGGCTCCGGGGCCGGCGGGAGGCACGGCAGGGTGCCCGGCGAGCTGGTCGCCTCCATGGAGGACGACCCGGCCGGGCCGTTCGGTGCCCGCTGCTACACCCTGTCGCTGTCGGAGGCCATCGACCGGGGCATCTGCGCGCCCTACCAGGTGGTGTGCGTGGACGTCACCGACCCGGGCTTCCAGGCGGCGGTGCTGCTGGGCCGGGACGGGCGTTCGGACGCGGTCCGCGGCGCCCGGCTCGCCGCGCTCCAGGCGGCACTGGTGAAGGCCGCCGCCGAGCAGGGCTTCCGGCGGACGCTGGTCTTCCACCATCTGACCAAGGAGGCCGAGGCGTTCGCCGCGGGTCTGCCCGCGGTCGCGGCACGGCTGCGCCTGGCCAGCCGGACCCCGCGCCCGGTGTATCCGCGCACCGTGTGGGCCGACTGGCTGTCGGGGCAGCACACGGCCGGTCACCGGCGGCGGGTGCTGGACGCGTTCGCGGCCGACCGGATCGCCGACAAGGCCTTCCTCGGCAGCGTCCGGGTGCTCGGTGAGGGCGTGGACACCAAGGAGTGCGACTCCGTCTACTGGGCGGACGTCCGCGGTTCGATGCCGGACCTGGTGCAGGCGGTGGGGCGGGCGCTGCGGATCCGGCCCGGCGAGGGCAAGATCGCCTCCTTGGTGGTGCCGGTCCTGCTGGGTCCGGGCGAGACGCCGCAGACGATGCTGACCTCACGGGCGTACGGCAGCCTGGCGCGCCTGCTGGAGGCCCTGCGGGCGCACGACACGCGGATCGTGGAGACGCTGGCCCAGCCGCAGGCGCCGGGCACCAAGCCGGGGTCCGGGCCGGCCGCCTCGGGCGTGAGCGCCGGGGCCCAGGGCCTGCTCAGCTTCTCCACCCCGCGCGATCCGGCGCTGCTGGCGGCGTTCATCCGGCTGCGCGTGCTCAGCCCGGAGAGCGCGCACTGGCGGCGCGGGGTCGAGGCCGCCCGGATCTACGCCACCACGGCCGGCGATCTGAAGGTGCCGTTCGGGTTCAAGGTGCCCGCGGGCGGCGTCGGCGCGGGCGAAGTGCCCGCGGGCGAGGCACCGGTCGGCGGCGTACGCGCGAGCGAGGCACCGGCGGGCGAAGTGCCCGCGGCCGGCGCCGGCTGGCCGGCGGCGCTGACCCGCTTCCCGCTCGGACAGTGGATCGCGGACGCCCGGCGCGCCCACCGCCGGGGCGCCTTGAGCACCGCACGCGTGGCGCAGCTGGACGCCCTGGGCATGGTGTGGAGCCACTTCGACGTGGCGTTCGAGGAGGGGCTGACGGCCGCACGCGCCTGGGCGGCCGAGCACGGGCACCTGCTGCCGCCGGCGGATGCGACCTGGAACGGCGCCCCGGTCGGGGTCTGGCTGAAGAACCAGCGGGCCGCCGCCCGCCGGCGGGGTCCCGGGGCCCTGCCGGCCGAGCGCCGCGAGGCCCTGGACGACATCGATCCGGCCTGGTGCCCGGCGTGGGAGATCTCCTGGCAGCGCGCGTTCCACCTCACCCGGGTGCATCTGGACGCGGGGGGCCGGATCCCGGCCGGGCCGGGCGAGGTGGTCGTCCAGGGCGAGGACCTGGGCACGTGGGTCCGTGCCCAGCGCCTGACGTGGGAACGGCTGGCCTGGTCCCAGCGCTGGCTGCTGGAGCACGTGCTCGGGCTGACCCCGGCAACCGCCGACGAGCGGCCGCGGCCGCGCCGCAGCCATGCGCGGGCGTGGGCGCAGAACCTGGCCGCCGCCCGCCAGTTCCACGCCCGCGAACACCATCTGCGGGTGCCGCGCGGCCACGTCGAGGTGCTCGGCGGGCAGCCGGTCCGGCTCGGGGCGTGGATCGCCAACCAGCGTGCGCGGGCGGCGGGCCTGGACCCGGAGCGTCACGAGGCCCTGGACGCCCTCGGGATGCGCTGGTCCTCCGTCAGTGGTGGAAGCCGGAGCGGGACTCGGTGACCGGCGACGGCGGCGGGGGCGCGGCACGCAGGTGTTCCACCGCCCGGCGCAGGTCGGCGGCGAGCAGTTCGATCTGGTCGCGTGTGACGCCGTGGCGGATCAGGACGCGCTGGATGACGGTCTCCTGGCGGGCGGGCGGAAGCGGGTAGGAGGGAACCTGCCAGCCGCGCATGCGCAGCCGGTCGGAGAGGTCGTAGAGGGTGAAGCCGGCGCCGGCCGGGTCGGTCAGGGTGTAGGAGACGGCGGGGAGGGCGCCCTGGCCGTCGTAGAGCAGGGTGAAGGGGCCCATGTCCGCGATCTTCTCGGCGAGGTACCGGGCGGTGTCGGCGCAGGCCTGCTGCACCCGCCGGTAGCCGCCGCGGCCCAGGCGCAGGAAGAGGTAGTACTGGGCGATGACCTCGCCGCCGGGGCGGGAGAAGTTCAGGGCGAACGTCGGCATGTCGCCGCCGAGGTAGTCCACGTGGAAGACCAGTTCCTCGGGCAGGTGCTCGGCGGAGCGCCAGACGATCCAGCCGACCCCGAGCGGGGCCAGACCGTACTTGTGGCCGGAGGAGTTGACGGACACGACCCGGGGCAGCCGGAAGTCCCAGACCACGTCCGTGTGGAGGAAGGGGGCCACGAAGCCGCCGCTGGCCGCGTCGATGTGGACGGGGACGTTCCAGCCGTGTTCGGCCTCGATCGCGTCGAGGGCGGCGGCGATCTCGGCGATGGGCTCGTAGTCGCAGGTGTAGGTGACGCCGAGGATCGCGACGACGCCGATGGTGTTCTCGTCGACGTACTCGGCCAGCTGGTGGGGGCGCAGGCCGGTGGCGCCCGGCTCGAGCGGGATCTGGCGGAGCTCGACGTCGAAGTAGCGGGCGAACTTGTCCCAGCAGATCTGTACGGGTCCGCAGACCAGGTTGGGCTTGTCGGTGGGCAGTCCGGCGGCCCGGCGGCGGGCCCGCCAGCGCCATTTGAGGGCGAGGCCGCCGAGCATCGCGGCCTCGCTGGAGCCGGTGGTGGAGCATCCGGTGGCATCGCCCGCCGGGGCGTGCCAGAGGTCGGCCAGGATGTTGACGCAGCGTGCCTCGATCTCGGCGGTCTGCGGGTACTCGTCCTTGTCGATCATGTTCTTGTCGAGGCACTCGTTCATCAGCTTGTGCACGCCGTCGTCGGACCAGGTGGTGCAGAAGGTGGCGAGGTTCTGGGCGGCGTTGCCGTCGAGCAGCAGTTCGTCGTGGAGCAGCGAGTAGACGACCTCGGTGGGCGCGTGGTCGTCGGGGATCCGGTACTTGGGGAGGACCTGGCCGCTGAGGGCGGAGGTGAACACGTCGGTGTCCGCGTCGAGGGCGCTCCCGCCCTTCGTCTCATGAAGAGGCATATCGGGACTATAGGGGACATACATCACCGAATCCGGCTACGCCTTCCCGGCGACCCGACCCCGCCCCGGCACACCTTCCGGTCGAGTCCGGGGTGTGAGCGCACTCATACACCCCCGATGACGGCGAAGATTCTCCGGTCACGTAGGCTGACGCCGAAAGATCTTCCCGTCCGGGCCACTGGAGCCGGTCCGGACGGGAAGATCGGCAAACTTGTTCTAGGGGCAACATATCCGCAGATGTCCGGATAGCGGTCGCCGGTCGGCAGCGCCCTGATACCTCTTCCGTGAGCTCCAGGGCGCCGCGCTGCTCCCGTTCGGCGGTGCGGCATGACCGTACGCAAGAACCAGGCGCAGCTCACCGCCGAGGAGAAGCGCGCCTTCACGGCGGCGTTGCTGGAGCTCAAGCGCACCGGCGTCTACGACCGGTTCGTCACCACGCACAACGGCTTCATCATGGGCGACACCGACTCCGGCGACCGGGTCGGCCACCGCTCCCCCTCGTTCCTCCCCTGGCACCGGCGCTTCCTGATCGAGTTCGAGCAGGCGCTGCAGAAAGTGGATCCGAAGGTCGCCCTGCCCTACTGGGACTGGACGGCGGACCGCACCCCCCGCTCCTCCCTCTGGGCCGCCGACTTCCTCGGCGGTACCGGGCGCGCCCGCGACGGACAGGTGATGGACGGGCCGTTCGCGTACGCGACGGGCAAGTGGAACGTCGGCGTACGGGTGGACGGACGCGCCTACCTGCGCCGGGCGCTGGGCTCGGGCGTCGCGCAGCTGCCGACGAAGGCCGAGGTGGACGCGGTGCTCGCCATGCCCGTCTACGACATGGCGCCGTGGAACAGCGCCTCGGGCGGCTTCCGCAACCACCTGGAGGGCTGGCGCGGGGCCAACCTGCACAACCGGGTGCACGTGTGGGTCGGCGGGCAGATGGCCACCGGCGCCTCCCCCAACGACCCGGTGTTCTGGATGCACCACGCCTACGTCGACAAACTCTGGGCCGACTGGCAGGCGCGCCACCCGCAGGCGACGTACCTGCCGGCGGCGGGCACCCCGGACGTGGTGGACCTGCACGACGTGATGCGGCCGTGGAACGACGTGACCCCGGCGGACATGCTGGACCACCGGAAGTACTACACGTTCGACACCGAACCGGCCGCCGCCAGCCAGCGGTAGTGCAGTTCGGGGCGGCCGACCTGGCCGTACCGGGGGGTCCGGTCCGCGCGGCCGGTGTCCACCAGATGCTCCAGGTAGCGGCGGGCGGTGATCCGCGAGATCCCGGCCGCCTCGGCCGCCCCCGCCGCCGTCAGCCCCTCCGGCGCCGACCGCAGCAGGGCGGCGACCCGGTCGAGGGTGGGGGCGCTGAGCCCCTTGGGGAGTTCGGCGGGGCGGGGCGAGCGCAGGGCGGCCAGGGCCCGGTCCACGTCGTCCTGGCCCACCGCCTCCCCCGCGGTCGCCCGGAACTCGGCGTACCGCAGCAGCCGTTCGCGCAGGGTGGGGAAGGCGAAGGGCTTCAGCACGTACTGCACGACGCCGAGGGAGACGCTCTCGCGGACGACCGCGAGGTCGCGTGCCGAGGTCACCACGATCACGTCGACGGGGTGGCCGGCGGCCCGCAGGCCGCGGGCGAAGCGCAGCCCGTTCCCGTCGGGCAGGCCGAGGTCCAGGAGCAGCAGGTCGACCCGGGTCCGGTCCAGGACGCGGGTGGCCTCGGCGAGGGAGTGGACGGTGCCGACGGCGGTGAAGCCGGGCACCCGGCCGACGTACAGGGCGTGCGCGTCGGCGGCGACGGGGTCGTCCTCGACGACCAGGACGCGCACGTGGGCGCCGTCGGCGCTCATGCGTCCCCCTCGCGGCGCAGCGGCAGCCGTACGGTGAACTCGGCGCCCCCGCCGGGCGCGTCGCCCGCGTGGACGCTGCCCCCGTGCCGGTGGGCGGCCTGGCGCACGAGCGCGAGGCCCAGCCCCCGCCCCTCGCCCTTGCCGGACCAGCCGCGCAGGAACACGTCGGCGCCGGCCGGCAGCCCGGGCCCGTTGTCGGCGACCCTGAGCAGCAGGTCCTGCCCGTCCGGCCGGGCCGTCACCGTGATCCGCGCGCCCCGCACGCCCGTGAGGGCGTCCACGGCGTTGTCGATGAGGTTGCCGAGCATGGTGACCAGGTCCCGCGCCGGGGGCGTGGTGCCGCGGCCGGCGTCGAGACCACGGCTGTCGGGGCTGACCACCAGCTCGACGCCGCGCTCGTGGGCCTGGGCGGCCTTGCCGAGCAGCAGCGCCGCGAGCACCGGCTCGCCCACGGCGGCCACCACCTGGTCGGCCAGGGCCTGGGCGAGCTCCAGTTCGGCGGTGGCGAAGTCCACGGCCTCCTGCGCCCGGCCCAGTTCGATGAGCGAGACCACCGTGTGCAGCCGGTTGGCCGCCTCGTGGGCCTGGGAGCGCAGTGCCTGCGTGAAGCCGCGCTCGTGGTCCAGCTCACCGGTCAGCGCCTGGAGGTCGGTGTGGTCGCGCAGGGTGACCACCGTGCCGCGGCGGCCGCCGCCCGCCACGGGTGAGCTGTTGACGACCACGACGCGGTCGCCGGTCAGGTGCACCTCGTCGACCCGGGGCCGGTCGGCGAGCAGGGCGCCGGTCAGCGGGGCCGGCAGGCCGAGGTCGGCGACGCCCTTGCCGCGTACGTCGCCGGCCGGCAGGCCGAGCAGCTCGCGGCCGGCGTCGTTGATCAAGGTGATGCGGCGCTGGCCGTCGAGCATGAGGAGCCCCTCGCGCACCGCGTGCAGCGCGGCCTGGTGGTAGTCGTACATCCGGCTGAGCTCGCCGGCGTTCATCCCGTGGGTGTGCCGGCGCAGCCGCGCGTTGACCACGTACGTGCCGATGCCGCCCAGGGCCAGCGCGCCGGCGGCGACCCAGACCAGCGCGGCCAGCTGCCCGGCCAGCCGGTCGCTGATGGCGCGCACGGTGATCCCGGCGCTGACCAGCCCGACGATGCGGCCGTCGCTCTCGTGCAGCGGGGTCACGACGCGGATGGAGGGGCCGAGCGTGCCGGTGTAGGTCTCGCTGAACGTCTCGCCGCTCAGGGCACGGGCGGTGTTGCCGAGGTAGCGCTCGCCGATCCGGCGCGGGTCGGGGTGGGTCCAGCGGCGCCCGTCCGGAGCCATGATCGTCACGAAGTCGACGCCGGAGTCCAGACGGACGCGTTCCGCGTACGGCTGGAGCGCCTCGGAGGGGCGCGGGGTGCGGGCGGCGTCGCGGACGGACGGGGAGTCGGCGACCGTACGGGCGACGGCACCCGCCTGGCGCTGCGCCGCCTCCTCGGCCTGGCGGCGCGCGGTCGCGTAAGCGAAGACCGCGCATCCGGCGACCACGACCGCGACCAGGACCACCTGCATGGCGAAGAGCTGGCCGGCGAGACTGCGCGGACGAGGGAAGCGGAGCATGGCGCTCAGTGTGCACCGGTGTGTGAACTCAATGAACGCAAGGGTGACCGGGGTCACAGGCGTGGGCGATGGTCTCCCGGAACGTAATCACCACCCAGGAGGCACCGTGGCCGCCAAGCGCGACAAAACCCACTATCTGTACATCGCGGTGATCGCCGCGGTGCTGCTCGGCATCGCCATCGGCTTCGCGGCCCCGGAGTTCGCCGTCGAGCTGAAGCCTCTGGGGACCGGCTTCGTCAGCCTCATCAAGATGATGATCTCGCCGGTGATCTTCTGCACGATCGTGCTGGGCGTCGGCTCCGTCCGCAAGGCCGCCAAGGTCGGCGCGGTGGGCGGCCTGGCACTCGGCTACTTCATGGTCATGTCGACGGTCGCGCTGGCGATCGGCCTGCTGGTCGGCAATCTGCTGGAGCCGGGCAGCGGGCTGCACCTGACGGAGGCGGTGCGCAGCGCGGGCGAGGCGCAGGCCAAGACGGGCGGGGCGGAGACGACCACCGAGTTCCTGCTCGGGATCATCCCGACCACGCTGGTGTCGGCCTTCACCGGCGGTGAGGTGCTGCAGACGCTGCTGGTGGCGCTGCTGTGCGGGTTCGCGCTCCAGGCGATGGGGCGGGCCGGCGAGCCGGTGCTGCGGGGCATCGGGCACGTGCAGAAGCTGGTCTTCCGGGTGCTCGCGATGATCATGTGGGCGGCGCCGGTGGGCGCGCTCGGGGCGATCGCGGCGGTGGTCGGGGCGACCGGCCTCGACGCGCTCAAGTCGCTCGCGGTCATCATGATCGGCTTCTACGTCACGTGTCTGCTCTTCGTCTTCGTGGTGCTGGGCCTGCTGCTGCGGGTGTGCACGGGGATCAACGTCCTCACGCTGCTGCGCTACCTGGGCCGGGAGTTCCTGCTGATCCTGTCGACCTCGTCCTCGGAGTCGGCGCTGCCGCGGCTGATCGCGAAGATGGAGCACCTGGGTGTCGCCAAGCCGGTGGTCGGCATCACGGTGCCGACCGGGTACTCCTTCAACCTGGACGGCACGGCGATCTACCTGACGATGTCGTCGCTGTTCATCGCGGAGGCGATGGGCAACCCGCTGTCGCTCGGCGAGCAGGTCTCGCTGCTGCTCTTCATGATCGTGGCGTCGAAGGGCGCGGCGGGCGTGACGGGCGCCGGTCTGGCCACGCTGGCGGGCGGCCTGCAGTCGCACCGGCCCGAGCTGGTCGACGGGGTCGGCCTGATCGTGGGCATCGACCGGTTCATGAGCGAGGCCCGCGCGCTGACGAACTTCGCGGGCAACGCGGTCGCGACCGTGCTGGTGGGCACCTGGACGAAGGAGTTCGACCGGGACCGCGCCGCCGAGGTCCTGGCCGGGCGCCTGCCGTTCGACGAGACGACCCTGCTCGACGACGGCCACGGCGGCCACGCCGGCGACGACCACGGCCCCGCCGGGGCGGACGCCGACGTGCCGGGCGCGGTGCCGGTCCAGCCCGCGGACGTCAAGGACCCGGTCAAGGCCTGACCCCGCCGCTCCCCCGCGCGGGCCGGCCGACCCGAACGGCCCGCGCGGGGGCCGGTGCACCTCCCCCTTCCCCCTCGGTGCACCGCGAGCCGGCCGGGCAGGGCGCGCCCCCATGGTGCCCCGCCCGGCCGGCGTCACCGTGCCCGGCCCGCCGGGACGCCGGGACGCCGGGACGCCGGGACCGACTGATCGTCCGTCAGGCGCACCCCGCGTACCGAACCCCCGCCGACAAGGGCGATTTTCAGCCACGCGGCCCGGAAACCAGGTGCGCGATAAGGTACTTCCCTCCCCGGGCCGCTGTCTGACATCTTGCGTCCACCACTTGTTTCGTACGACCCGGTAGGTGCCACCCGCACCTGGCGGGTCCATCGGAGGACGCATTGATACCCCACATATCCGGCCGACCCCGACGTGCCCTGGTGACGGCTGCCGCCCTCGGTGCGGCTCTCGCCCTCGCGGTTCCCGCCGCGTTCGCGAGCACCGGGCCCCTCTCCCCCGCTCCGTCCGCGATGACCGCCGCTCCGGCGGCCGCCGCCCCCGCTGCCCAGAGTGCGACCTGGGCCGCCGGCACCCGTTCCTACCTCGTGATCACCGCTCCCGGTGACACCTCGGCCGTGCGCTCGGCCGTCACCGCCAACGGCGGCACGGTCTTCTCGTACTTCGACGCCATCGGCGTCGTCGTGGCCCACTCCACCTCCAGCACGTTCGCCACCACCATGCGCGGCGTCAGCGGCGTGCAGAAGGTCGGCGCCACCCGTACCTCGGACGTGCCGGCCGACGCCTACAACCCGGCGCTGCCGAGCAATCCGGCCCAGTCCGCGGCGCCGGCCACCGAGCCGGTGCGCTCCGACATGAGCCAGATCAAGGCCGACCAGGCCTGGGCCGTCACCACCGGTTCCGCCTCCGTCAAGGTCGGCATCCTGGACACCGGTGTGGACGACCAGCACCAGGACCTCGCGCCGAACTTCAACGCCGCCGACTCGGTCTCCTGCGCCTACGGCAAGCCGGACACCCGGGCCGGGGCCTGGCGCGACGTGGACCAGCACGGCACCCACGTGGCCGGCACGGTCGCGGCCGCCAAGAACGGCAAGGGCGCCATCGGCGTCGCGCCGGGCGTGAAGATCTCCTCGGTGCGCATCGCCGAGCCGGGCACCACGCTGTTCTTCCCGGAGAACACCGTCTGCGCGCTCGTGTGGGCCGGTGACCGCGGCTTCAAGGTCACCAACAACAGCTACTACACCGACCCGTGGCAGTTCAACTGCCCGAGCGACCTCGACCAGGCCGCCATCCTCGAGGGTGTCGGCCGCGCCCAGAAGTACGCCGAGGGCAAGGGTTCGCTCCAGGTCGCCGCGGCCGGCAACGCCAACTACGACCTGGCGAACAAGACCACCGACACCGCCTCGCCCAATGACTCCACCCCGGTGACGCGGAACATCACCAACGACTGCCTGGACATCCCGGCCGAGCTCCCGGGCGTGGTCACGGTGGCCGCCAACGGCACCAACGGCTCCTCCAAGGCCTCCTTCTCCAACTTCGGCCGGAACGTCATCGAGGTCTCCGCTCCCGGCGAGTCGGTCTACAGCACCGTCCCCGGCGGCAAGTACTCCTCGCTGAGCGGTACGTCGATGGCCGCCCCGCACGTGGCCGGTGTGGCCGCTCTGCTGGCGAGCGTCAACCCCTCGTACACCCCGGCGGACATCCGCGCCAAGCTCGGCGAGCAGGCCACCGACCTGGCCTGCCCCTCGGACAGCCGCTGCACCGGCACCACCGCCAACAACAGCTTCTTCGGCGAGGGCCGGGTCGACGCCCTGAAGGCGGTCGGCGCCACCCCGCCGCCCGGCAAGTACTTCGAGAACACCACCGACGTCGCCATCAACGACAACGCCACCGTGGAGAGTTCCCTCTCCGTCACCGGCGTGACCGGAAACGCCCCGGCGGCCCTGAAGGTCGGCGTCGACATCAAGCACACCTACATCGGTGACCTCAAGGTCGACCTCGTGGCCCCCGACGGCACCGTCTACACCCTGCACAACCGGACCGGCAGCGGCACCGACAACATCGTGCAGACCTTGACCGTGAACGCCTCCTCGGAGGTGGCGAACGGCACCTGGAAGCTGCGCGTGAACGACAACGCGAACGCCGACACCGGCAAGATCGACGCCTGGAACCTCACCTTCTGAGGCTGACCGGGTGACGGGCCACCGGGAAGCGGAACCCCCGCTCCCCGGTGGCCCTTTCGTCTCCTACCGCCGGGCCCGCTGCGGCCGGGTCCGCAGGACGCAGTCGCCGCACAGCCCGCCGCCCGGGTCCACCCGGTAGTAGAGGCAGCAGCTGTGGCGCACGAAGGCCACGCCCAGCCCCTCCTCGTGCACGAACGTGCCGGTGCCGGCCAGCGCACCGCCGCCGCCCAGCAGTTCGGCGACCAGCGGCACCGGCGGGAACGGCGGCCGCGGCAGCCGGTCCAGCAGCACCCGCAGCGCCCCGACGAGGGCGGAGGCGGCGTTGCCCCGCAGTACCTGGGGCGAGAGCGCGAACCCCGCGCGGACCGCCTCGTCCAGCTGGTGCAGGTTGTCGTCGAGCACCGTCCGGGCCAGCGCCCCCGCCGGCAGGGCCTGCGGCCGGGGCAGCCACAGCTGGAGCGATCCGCCCTCCGGCAGCCGCCACCACACCCGGTCCGGGGCCAGGTCGGGGACCCGCCCGGCGAGGGCCACGCTGCCGAGCGCCGGCGACCACAGCCGCGAGGCCAGCCCGAGGTGCGCGGTCGAGGCGGCCACCCGGGCGTCGTCGGTGCCGAGCCGCCGGCCCACATGCGCGACGTACGCGGCGAGCCCGTCGCCGTAGAGCTCGGTCAGCGGGCGGAATCCCGGGCCGGGCGGGTCCGGGGTGGCGGGGAGGTCGAAGAAGGGTCCGACGGCGGCCAGTTGGCGCAGGATCGTTTCCATGTCAGGCCCCGGCGCCGTCGTCCGGCAGGCCGCGGTGCGGCCCGGGGCACCCGGCGTGGCCGCCGCCGCCCGTACCCGCCCGGTGCGGCGGCCGGTGCCCGGCCAGGTCTTCCGGCTCGCCCGGTACCGCCACCACGTCGTGCGGGCCCACCCCGGCGGGGAGGAGCCCGAGGCGGCCGGTGGCCGCCGGCCGCGCCAGGTCCGTCACGCAATCCATGAGCGGATGATGTCAGGCGCGCGACGCGCGTCCGGGCTAGGGTCCGGATCATGACGGTAGAAGGGCCGGAAGGCTGGGAGGCCCTGCTCGCCGGTGTCCCGGCCGAGGTCGCCGAGGTGGCCCGGCAGGCACGGCGGGTGGTGCGGGCGGCGATCCCGGACGCCGCCGAGGAGGTCGACGCCTCCGCCCGGCTGCTCGGGTTCACGTTCGCCCCCGGCACGTACAAGGGGCTGATCGCGGGCCTGGCGCTGCACGAGCGGTACGTGAACCTGATGTTCAGCCAGGGTGCGGAGCTGGCCGACTCCCTCCACGCGGGGTCGCTGCTGGCCGGCACGGGCAAGAAGGCCCGGCACGTCAAGCTCCAGTCCCCGGCGGACCTCCTCGACCCGCGGCTCGCGGAACTCCTGGCCGCGGCCGCCCAGCGGGGGCGGGACCGGATGTCCGGCTGAGCCGGCCGCCGCCGGTCCCGCACGGTCCCCCGGTCACACACAGTCCGCCGGTCCCGCACGGTCCCCCGGTCACGGCCCTCAGGACACCTGTACGGCCGTCCGCTCGCGGGCGCCGCGGCCGCCGGCCGCGCCCGAGCGGTCGGCCCACCGCACGGCCGGTCCCATCGCCCAGGAGGCGGCCAGCAGGACCCCTGCCAGCAGCAGCCAGCCCGGGATGCCCCACAGCAGCAGCAGCGAGGTAAGCAGCAGCGGGCCCAGGGTCCGGGCGATGGGCACGCCGGTGCCGAAGAACCCCTGGTACTGGCCGATCTTCTCGGCCGGGGCCAGCGAGAAGCTGATCTGCCAGGACCCGGCGGACTGCCGCATCTCGGCGACGACCTGGAGCACCGCGCCGACCACCAGCGCCGCGGCCGCGACCGGGGCGCTGCCCGGCAGCGCCGAGAGCGCGAAGACCACGCAGGAGGCGGCCATGACCAGCCCGGAGCGCCGTACGGCCGTCCGGGCGGTGCCGAGGTCGTCCACGGGGCGGGCCATCCGCACCTGGAAGAGCATGACGGCGACGGTGTTCAGGACGAACAGCGCCGATACCAGCCAGCCCGGGGCGTGCGTGCGCTCCACGATCCACAGCGGGATGGCCAGGCTCAGCAGCGGCATCCGCAGCAGCAGGACCGCGTTGAGCAGCGTGACCACCGCGTACGGCCGGTCCCGCAGGACCGCCAGCCGCGGCTCGCCGGCCCGCCGGACGGTCACCGGCGCCACGGCGGGCAGCCGCAGCAGCACGGCGGCGCACACCAGGAAGCTCACCGCGTCCATGGCGAAGACCGCGAGGTAGGCCCGCTCGGTGCCGGCGCTCAGCGCGAGCCCGCCGACGGCCGCGCCCAGTGCCAGTCCGGCGTTGAGCATCGACTGCAGGTGGGCCAGGACGCCTGTGCGCTGCCCCGGCGCGACCAGCCCCGCCAGCAGGGCCTGCCGGGCGGCCGCCAGACCGCACTGGGCGGTGGCGTAGAGGCAGGCGGCGAGCAGGAAGGGCCCGAAGGACCGGATGAACAGGAAGGAGGCCACCGAGGCGGCGGTGGCCAGCGCCAGCAGCACCGAGGTGCCCCGGGGGCCGCGCCGGTCGGCGAGGGCGCCCAGCGGGACGCCGACGACCGAACCGACCGCCCAGGCGAGGGTCAGGCCGAGGCCGATCTGGGCGGGCGAGAGACCGACCACGCGGGTGAAGTACAGGGCCGAACACACGTAGTAAGCCCCGTCACCGACGGAGTTGCTCAGCTGTGCGGCGGCCAGTCGGCGCGGGGCTCCGGGCGGGGGCAGGATACGTAATGTCATCTGCCCATCACACCAAAGCGCTGGCCCGCCCGGCAGGGCCAATCGACGCCCCGCCACCTGGGCCACTCGGCGCGGCCGGCGGCCGCTCCGGGCGTGCCCGCGGGCACGCCCGGAGGCCCGCTCGACAACACGTCGAGAGGACGGCGGCCGTACGGCGTACCCGCCCCGGACGGCGCAGCCGCGCGGACCCCGTGGACGGCCCGCAGCGACCGTGGGCGGGCGCTCTCCGGGAAGATCCGTAGCTTCTCCCTGTTTCCGCAGGTCAGAGGGCAGTTGCGGGCGCGGCGGCGGCCTCCGGGGCCACCGTTTGGGCCTCCCAGGGGGTGCGCTCGCGGGGGTGTCCGTGAACCATGGGAACGACCTGCCCGACCCGCGCGCCAAGGTCATCAAAAAACAGTGTCGCGCCGTTGCCCACAAGGGGGTTCATGAGAAGACCGTAAGGAGCTACATTGAGCCACTCGCGCGTTCACCTGACCGCCCGTTGCCTTTCACTCGCGTTTTGCGCGGGGGGTGACGTCAGGAGCGCACACTGTGCCACCACCCCACCATCCAGAAGGACCGAAGGCTCCGTGCCCGTACCCGTACTCCTCGCCGGCCGCTCCGTGCGGCTCGAGCCCCTCGCCCCCCACCACACCGAGGCTCTGGCCCTGGCCGGGGCCGAGGATCGTACGACTTACGCCTTCACCCCGGTACCCCACGGGGTGCAGGCGTCACACGAGTACATCGAACGCGCCCTCGCCGATCAGGCGGCGGGCCGGTCGCTCCCGTTCGCGGTCATCAGAGCCAAGGACGGGCGCGTGGTCGGTTCGACCAGGTTCCTGGAACTCGACTACTGGCAGGGTCCGCTGGTCTGGCCCGCCGTGCCCGGGGTGCCGTACGGGGATCCGCTGACGGCGGTCCCGGACGCGGCGGAGATCGGCAACACCTGGCTGTCCCCCAGTGCCCAGGGCACCGGCATCAACACCGAGGCGAAGCTGCTCATGCTCCGCCACGCCTTCGAGACCTGGGGTGTGCGCCGCATCTCGCTGCGCGCGGACGCCCGCAACACCCGCTCCCGGGCCGCGATGGAGCGGCTGGGATTCACCAGCGAAGGGGTCCGCAGGGCCCACTCGCGCGGGCTCGACGGCGCGGTGCGCAGTACGGCCTTCTACTCGATCCTGGACGAGGAGTGGCCGGCGGTGCGCTCGATCATCGAGCTGCGGCTGTCCGCCCGGGCCTCCTCGCGGCGCCGGCGCAAGACGCTGATCCCGGCGTAACGGTCCTGCTGGGCCGCGGGCGGCACCCCGTCCCCGGTCCCCGTCCCCTCTCCCTCGCCCTGCCTGCCCTGCCCCGCCCTGCCCACGGTCTGCTCAGCGCGTCGCGCCGAGCAGGGCGGGGGCCAGGGCGGAGGCCAGCAGCGGGGCCGGGGCGCCGCCCCCGTCCGCCGGTACGGCGTACAGGTCGGCGCCGAAGTCCCCCGGCAGCGCGTACGCGACCGTCGCGCCGTCGGTCCACACCACCTGGTCGTCCACGCTGCGCCGCTCGGCGAGCGGGGTCTCGGCTCCGGTGGCCAGGTCCAGGGCGTGCAGCCGCCAGGGGCTCTCGGCGGGCTGGTCGGGGACACGTTTCTTGAAGACGATCCGGGTGCCGTCGGGCGAGAGGGACGGACACTCCACGTTCTCGCGCAGGGTGGTCACGGTCCGGGCGGCGAGGTCGCCGCGGACGAGGTAGGTCTTGCCGCCGGTGCCGAGGGTGGCGTAGAAGCCGCGCTCGTCGGGGGTGAAGGTGACCCCCCAGAAGTTCACGTCGGCGGCCTTGTACTCCTGGCCGTCCCTGCGGATCGCGAAGTCCTCCAGCGAGGCCTCGAAGGCGCCCGTGCGCAGGTCCAGGACCGAGGTCCGGGTGGAGAAGTCCGTCCCGGCGTACGAGTCCCCGCCGACGAACACCGTCCAGGCCGCGAGGCGGCCGCCCGGCGAGACCCGGGCCCGGGTGGGGATGCCGGCCAGGTCCCGGGCGGAGACCTCCTTCAGGCCCGCGTCGAGCACCACGGCCCGGTAGGCGTCCTGCACACCGCTCCTGGCCGCCTGGAGGCAGATCCCGGTGCCGGCCGCCGCGTGGAAGCGCAGGCAGGTCACCCCGGAGGCGGTACGCGGCCCGTCGGGCCGGCCGGCGGGCACGGTGGCGAGCTCGTCGCGGTGCGGGCCCCAGGCCATGTTGCGGAACACGATGCGCCGCCCGCCGTCGCCGGGGGCCAGGCTCACCCGGCCGCGTTCGACCGTGGGACCGCCCGCCCGTGCCTGGTCCTTCTCCGCCGCGCGGGAGGAGGCGCGGACGACGGCGGCCACGCCCACCCCGGCGAGCAGCACGACGGCGGTGACCAGGATCAGGAGGCGGCGCTGGAAGGTCATGGGTACCTTTCTCTGCCTGGGATTACCCGCGGTAAGCGGGCGGGGCTGCGGCGTGCGGCACCCTACCGACGGCCCCGTGCGAGGGCCAGACCCCGGCACGGAAACAGCCGCGCGACGGTCGCCGGTCGGGCCCGCCCCGGCCGCCCTCCCGGTTGTCCCAAGGCCGTGCCAAGAGAAGGAAAAATGCGGAACTGCGGCGAGCTCCCGTTCATCCTTCGAACGGAAAAGCGTTCATCCGCCCCGCCCGGGGCAGCACCAGCCGGAGACCACCGCACATGTCGTACTCACCTGACGGGCAGTTCCCGCCGTACCGGCCCGACGGCCCGCGCGACGGGCAGCGGCCGCCCGCGTACCAGCAGGGCTACCAGGAGGGGTACCAGCAGGGCTACCGCGAGGGCCTCCAGCAGCGCGAGCACGAGGCCGGCGCGCCGCGCCGCCCCGCCCGGGCGCGCCGCTGGATCATCGCCGGTGTGAGCGTGCTGGCGCTGGGCGGCATAGCCGCCGGCGTGATGACGTACTTCGAGATACCGCCGTTCACCGACAAGGGGTCCTCGGTCTCCTTCGGCAAGGGGAACGGGGGCGGCGGCCAGGCCGGCGGGAACCAGCAGGCGGCCAATTCCAAGATCCTGATGCCCACCGGGCCGGCCGCGGACTTCAAGAACTCGATGACGCTGCCCGACGGCACCCATGTCGCCGTCACCACGCTGACCGGCAAGAAGTCCGGCTTCACGGGCAAGGTATGGGTCTGGGCGCCCAAGGAGTACGAGGACCCGAAGTACGCGAAGAGCGGCTTCCCCGTGCTGATCGCCCTGCCGGGCGGCGCCGGGTACCCGAACAACTACTGGATGGGCACCGACCTCGGCCTCCAGACGAGCATCAGCAAGTGGTACCACGAGGGCAAGAGCAAGCCGTTCATCCTGGTCATGCCGGTGCTCAACCCCCAGCCCGACGACAAGGGCATCTACTGGGACGGCTCCGACATCCCCGGACAGCCCAAGATGGGCACCTGGCTGACCGAGGACGTGCCGGACTTCACCAAGGCCAATTTCCGTACGATCAAGTCGCGTGACGGCTGGGCCTTCATGGGCTCCTCCACCGGTGGGTTCGCGGGCCTCAAGGCCGTCCTGAAGCACCCCGACCAGTTCAAGGCCGTCATCGCCTCGGGCCCGGACATCGTCCCGGACTCCCCGCTGTGGAAGGGCCACGACAAGGAGAAGGCCGAGAACAACCCCGAGGTGCTGGCCAAGCAGCTCATCGACAAGAAGGGGCCGGACGTCTACCTGGCCTTCCAGGTCGGCACGAACGAGAGCAACAAGAAGACCCTCCCGGACGTGCAGAAGTTCATCGCGACCTACGGCAAGGGCCCCGTCCACGCCAGCCTGCGGGTGATCGAGGGCGGCCAGCACAACGCGAAGACCTACGTGCCGAACATGGGCGAGGGCCCGATCCAGTTCATCAGCAAGGTCATGGAAGGACCCGTGTCGGACTAGTCCGCCGCGCGGTACCGCCGGGCTCCGCGCCCGGATCCGCCGTCGCCGGCCCGCCGAAGCTCCTCGGCGCCCCCGCGCCGTCGTAGGGGTCCCAGCCCGGGCTGCCGGTGGCCGCGAAGGCCACCCAGGCCGCGTGCATCTCGTCGGCCAGGGCCTGCGGGGCGCCGGCCCCGGCCAACCAGGCGGACTCCGGGACGGCCAGGGTGTCGAAGACGAAGCCGAGCTCCAGGGCGTGGCAGGCGCCGAGCCCGGGGACCCCGGAGGGCCAGCCGAACTCGTAGAGGTAGGCGGGCGCGGGGCGGCGGGCCGCGGCCAGCCGGTGCAGCGGGTCGCGCAGCAGCGCGTCGGTGAGCAGGTGGCCGGCGAGGTCCCCGGGTCCGGCGGCCGGCCGGGTGGCGCGCAGGGCCCGTACGGCGGCCCGGTCCTTGCCGGCGCGCAGCCGGGCCAGCGTCCCCGCCAGCGGGCCGAGCCGGTCCAGCCACGTCAGGGTGCCCGTGGGGGCGAGCCAGAGCCGGTACTCCTCGGTGGTCCAGCCCAGCAGCAGGGGCACCCCGGCCGACGCCGTGCCCTCGACGAGGGCGTCGAGCGGATCGGCGGGAACCGTGTCCGGATCGGCGACCAGGCCGAAGGCCGCCCCGCCGAGCAGCGCCCCGGAGCGCCGCAGCACCGCGCCCTGGGCGGCGAGCAGCGTGGCCGGGTCGACGGCGGCGAAGGCGCGGGCGGTCGCCTCCACCTTCAGCAGGGACGCCATCCGGCGGACCATGGCCCGCACCCGGTCGCGCTCCAGCAGCTCGGGGGCGCCGCTCTGCAGGACGGCCCGCGCGAAGAGCCCCGCCGCCCGCGGCGCGGCCAGCAGCGAGCCGATGCTGATCGCGCCGGCGGACTCGCCGAAGACGGTGACACGGGCCGGGTCGCCGCCGAAGGCGGTGATGTTGTCGCGCACCCACTCCAGGGCGGCGATCTGGTCCAGCAGGCCCCGGTTGGCGGGGGCGTCGGGGAAGAGCCCGTAGCCGAGGACGCCGAGCCGGTAGTTGACCGAGACCAGGACCACGCCGTCGCGGGCGAAGGCCGCTCCGTCGTAGACGGGGCAGGCGGAGGAGCCCCGGGTCAGGGCGCCGCCGTGGATCCACACCATCACCGGCAGCCCGGCCCCGGGCGCCGGTCGCGGGGTCCAGACGTTCAGGTTCAGGCAGTCGTCACCGGGCACGTCGGGGTCGGGCAGCAGCCCGGCGAAGGGCTCGGGGTAGGGGTTCTTGGGCGCGGTGGGCCCGAAGGCGCCCGCGTCCCGTACGCCGTCCCAGGCCTCGGGCGGCGCGGGCGCGGCGAACCGGAGGGCGCCGACGGGCGGGGCGGCGTACGGGATGCCGCGGAAGACCGCGATCCCGTTCTCGGTCCGGCCCTCGACCACACCGTGCCCGGTGCTCACCCGGGGACGGCCGTCCGCTGCGCCCATCGTGCTCTCCTGCCTGCCGCGCGTCTGCCACCCCATCTATACGGGGCTGCGCGCACGGTCGCACAGCCACCCACGGGTGACAAGGCGTGACCTGGGCGGGGGCGGGGGCGGTTGCACTCCGGACAGCCGCACCCTCCTATCACCGCGCGAGGCATCCATGCGTATCCCCCGTCCTCTGCTCGCCGCCGTCGCTCCCGCCCTGCTGCTGACCGCGGTCGCGGGCACAGCCCGGGCCGCCGGGGCGGACTTCCAGTACATGGGCCAGGACGACCGGGTGCACGCGATCCCGGAGCGGCGGGGCTGCGCGAACACGGTGGAGATGGGTGGCGGGGGGTCGCGGGCGGTGGTCAACCACACCCGGAAGGCGGTACGGCTCTACCGCGACCGGGGGTGCGCGGGCTCGCCGGTGGCGGAGGTGGCGCCGGGCGCCAGCGCGCCGGTGGCACAGCTGTTCCGTTCCGTCGAGTTCCCCGCGTGACGGTTCTCATCACCAAGTAGGCGCAACGCCCGTGACCCCTGGGCCGCCGCCGCGTTGTACGCCATGTCAAATGCCGCAGCCAGTGCGGCACCCCATTCACACGAGGAGATCTTGATGTCGCGTATCGCGAAGGCCGTCGCCGTCACCGCAGCCGCCGGCAGTGTCCTGGCCGCCGGTGCCGGGATGGCCGCCGCCGACGCCGGAGCGCACGGTGCGGCGGTCGGCTCCCCCGGTGTCGCCTCGGGCAACCTCATCCAGGTCCCCGTCCACATCCCGGTGAACCTCTGCGGCAACACCGTCAACGTGATCGCCGCGCTGAACCCGGCGTTCGGCAACGCCTGCGTGAACGCGTCGGATGGCAACGACCACCACACCCAGGGCGGCTACGGCCACTGAGTGCCGCACCGCTGATCGTCTGAGATCGGCCGAGGGCCCCCGCCGGACGGCGGGGGCCCTTCGCCGTCCGTGCCGCCGCCCGCACGCCACCGTACGGCATGTGGGTGGCGCCGGGCGGTCAGGGTTCGTAGCGGTAGACGCCCTGGTGGCCGAGGAGTTCGCGGGGGGTCACGTTCCACGGCGGCATCGGCTCGTCCAGGGCCAGCACCCGGCCGCGCTGGAGGTCACCGAGCGGCAGCGGGCGCGCGGGCAGGTAGCCGACCGCCCGGGGGTGCTTGGCCTGCCAGCGGTCCCAGAGCAGGTCCACGAAGGCGTGGTGCAGCCAGAACGCCGGGTCGTTGGGGGCCGTACCGCCGGTCATGTGCCCGCCGATCCACTGGTGGACCTTGTTGTGGTTGCGCCAGCGCTCGCTGCGCGGCGCGGCCCAGCCCTCCAGCCGGTTGCGGAAGCCGTCGGGGGCGGTGGAGTCCCAGGGGCCGGCGTCGTAGACCGTGGCGTCGAGGGCCCACTGGAGCTCGGCCGCGGTGGGCAGCTTGATCGGGTTGTTCGGGCGGCCGAGGTTGCGGGTGAGGTACGGCGCCTCGGAAACCCCCACGCGTACCGTCCAGTTGCCCTTGTCGTAGGCGAACGGGCCGGTCATCACCTTGCGGTCGGTCGCGCGGCCGGTGCCGCCGAGGAAGTCCTCGGCCCACAGGGAGGAGACGGGGCTGGAGTCGGTGGTCCAGTCCCAGTAGGGGATGGAGACACCGGGATCCAGGGCCCGCAGCTTGCTCTCGAACTCCATGAGGTAGCGCCGGTGCCAGGGGAAGAAGGACGGCGACATGTGACCGACGCGCAGCTTGCTGTCGCGGTCGGGCACGAACCAGCGGTCGTGGGTGCGCACGAACGTGTCGTACGTGCCGTCGCGCTTGAGCTCCAGGACGGCCGCCACGAACCGCTTCTTCTGGGCGGAGGTCAGGTTCTTCTGGTTCTGCCGGGTGTACACGCGGGGCTCTCCTTGCTGCCTCGGTCCGCCTCAGCCGCGGTGGGACGCGGCTGCGTGCGCGGCGAGTTGGGCGGTTCCGAGTTCGTCGACGGCGGCGCGGGCCAGCTCCAGCGGCGTGGCGAAGGACTCGAAGTGGTTGATGCCGCTGAGGTAGCTGCCGTCGGCGCGGCGCATGACGTGCAGGGTCCGCCCGTCGATCCGCACGTCGTCGCGGCCGACGAGGATGTGGCGCCCGCGGTACGTCTCCTCGGCCAGCGGTGCGGGGGCGGTGACCGGACGGGGCCGGCGGGCACGGAGCACGGGGGCGAGAACGGCGGCCGTACCGGCGAGGACGGCCGCCGTGAAGGCCGTGCGCAGCACCGTACGGCGGGTGGGCGGTGCGATGCCTGCGTACATGCGGACTCCCTCGCTCGGTGGGCCGGCGGCTACGGGGTCTAACGCGGCGCGGCGGGCGAGGTCACCTGCTTGTAGAACAAAGTGGTGGGGTGCAGGACGCCGTGGGGGTCGGCGGCGTAGTCGGGGATGACGCCGGCCTCGGTCCAGCCGGCGGCGCGGTAGACGCCCTCGGCGCCGCTGCCGGTCTCGGTGTCCAGGAACAGCAGCAGCACTCCGGCGCCCGCGGCCGCCGCCTCCGCCTCGGCGAGCAGCGCCCGGGCGGTGCCGCGGCCGCGGGCGGCGGGGTGGACCATGAGCTTGCGCAGTTCGGCCCGGTGGCGGCCGTTGGGCTTGGTCTCGCGACTCCAGCTGACGGTGCCGTCGATCCGGCCGTCGGTGTGCGAGACCCACAGGGCCAGGGTGCCGTCCTCGAGGGCGGGCAGCAGACCGTCCCACCAGGCGGCGGCGCCGGCATGGTCGAGGCCTGCGAGGAAGCCGAGGGAGGCGCCGTCGGCGACGATGTCCAGGAGCAGGACCGCGAGTTCGTCACGACGCGTGCGCAGTCCGGCCGCGGTGAGCCGTTCGATGGTGGTGGCCGTCATGGGGCCAGGGTAGGGACCGGAGCGCTCCGCGGTGCCGGCGGGGGAGGTGGCAGCGGGACGTGAAAAGGGGAGCCGGAAAGGGGAGGTGGAAAGGGGAAGTCACCGGCTACGGCCGCCCGGCCGCCCGGCCGTGGCCGTCCCGGGTGGACGGTCACGGCCGGGCCGGGGCGCGGGGGTTACGACCGGGGGGCGGGGAGTTCGGCCAGGTCGGCGACGAGGGTGCGGTGGTGGCCCGCCGTGCCCAGGGCCAGCGAGTCGGCCTTGGCGCGCTTGAGGGCGAGGTGGGCCGGGTGTTCCCAGGTCATGCCGATGCCGCCGTGCAGCTGGACGCACTCCTCGGCGGCGCGGACCGCCACGGTGGAGCAGTAGGCCTGGGCCACGGCGACGGTCAGGGGTGCGTCGGGGGCGCCGGTGGCCAGGGCGTCGGCGGCGGCGCGGGCCGCCGCGCGGGCGGAGGCCACGTCCAGCCAGAGCTGGGCCAGGCGGTGCTTGAGGGCCTGGAAGGAGCCGAGCGGACGGTTGAACTGGCGGCGCTCCTTCAGGTGTTCGACGGTGTCCGTCAGGCACCGGTCGGCGAGCCCCACCTGTTCGGAGGCCAGCAGGCCGGCGCCGGTCAGCAGGGCGCCGGACAGCGCCGCCCGGGCGGCCTGCGGGGGCGCCACCAGGTCGCCGCGGGCCGCGGTCAGCCGTACCTCGGCCAGGGGGCGGGTGAGGTCCAGCGGGACCTGGGGGGTGACGGCGGCGTCGGCGGCCGGGACGGCGTACAGACCGGTGTCGGCGAGGACCAGGAACGTGTCCGCGCCGATGGCGTCGGCGACGAAGGAGACCGCGCCGGTGAGGACGCCGCGCCCCTCGTCGTGGACCGCCGGGGTGAGCGGGCCCGCCAGCGCCGTGGTCAGCGGCAGGGCGGCCACGCAGACCGACCCGGCGCACAGTGCGGCCAGCAGGGCGGCCACCGACGGCCCCTCGCACGCCATCAGGACGTCCGTGGCGATGACCGCGCTGGTCAGGTACGGGAGCCCGGCGACCGACCGGCCCAGCTCCTCCATCACGACCGCCGCCTCGCGGTGGGTCGCGCCCTGGCCGCCGAGCTTCTCGGGGACGAGGAGGCCGGCCGTGCCGATGTCCACGGCCAGGGTGTGCCACAGCGCGGAGTCGTGCGGCTCGCCGGCCTCGGCGCGGGCGAGGGTGGCGGTGTGGCCGGCACGGCCGGCGAGGAGGGACCGTACCGCCGCGCGGAGTTCGTCCTCCGTGTCGGAGTAGAGCAGGTCGGTCATCGGGCCAGGTCCTTCCAGGGCAGGTCCTTGTCGTCGCGCGGCTCGGAGGGCAGCCCGAGGACGCGTTCGGCGACGATGTTGAGGAGGACTTCGCTCGTGCCGCCCTCGATCGAGTTGCCCTTGGCGCGCAGGTAGCGGTAGCCGGCGTCGCGGCCGGTGAAGTCGACCAGTTCGGGGCGGCGCATGGTCCAGTCCTCGTACAACAGGCCCTCGGGGCCGAGGAGTTCCACCTCCAGGGCACTGATCTGCTGGTTGAGGCGGGCGAAGGTGAGCTTCATGCCCGAGCCCTCGGGTCCGGGCTGGCCGGCCGCGAGCTGCTGGCGCAGCCGTTCGGCGGTGAGGCGCGCGACTTCGGCCTCCACCCACAGGGTCAGCAGCCGGTCGTGGAGGTGGTGGGTGCGCAGCTCGGGGCGGCCGCGCCAGGTGGCGGCGACGGAGCCGATCATGCCGCCCTCGCGGGGCTGCCGCATGCCGCCGATGGAGACGCGCTCGTTCATGAGCGTGGTGCGGGCGACCTCCCAGCCCTGGCCGACGGCGCCCAGCCGGTGGCTGTCGGGGATGCGGACGCCGGTGAGGAAGACCTCGTTGAACTCGGCCTCGCCGGTGATCTGGCGCAGCGGCCGGACCTCGACGCCGGGGTCGGTCATGTCGCACAGGAAGTAGGTGATGCCGCGGTGCTTGGGCAGGCCGGGGTCGGTGCGGGCGATGAGGATGCCCCAGCGGGCGGTGTGCGCGCTGGAGGTCCACACCTTCTGGCCGTCGACCACCCAGGTGTCGCCGTCGCGGACGGCCCGGGTGCCGAGGGCCGCGAGGTCGGAGCCGGCGCCGGGTTCGCTGAAGAGCTGGCACCACACCTCCTCCCCCGCCCACAGGGGCGGCAGGAAGCGCCGCTTCTGCTCCTCGGTGCCGTACGCGAGGATCGTCGGCGCCGCCATGCCCAGGCCGATGCCGATGCGGCGCGGGTCGTTGTCGGGGGCGCCCGCGGTCTGGAGTTCGGCGTCGACGGCGGCCTGGAGGGAGCGGGGCGCGCCGAGGCCGCCGAGGCCCTCGGGGTAGTGCACCCAGGCCAGTCCCGCGTCGAAACGGGCCCGCAGGAAGGCGGCGCGGCCGGTGCCGGCGGGCGGGTGGGCGGCCAGGAACCGCCGGGTGCGCGCGCGGAGATCGTCGGCGGTGGGCTCCGGGCCGGGGGTGGTCATCGGGCCGGCGGTGGTCATCGGGCGGCTCCGGTCGGTACGACGACCAGCCGGCCGGTGGTGGTGCCGTCGGCGACGCGCTGGACGGCGTCGGCGGCCGCGGCGAGCGGGACGCGTTCGCTGACGAGGGGGCTGATCGCGCCCTCGGCGGCGAGACGGGTGAGTTCGGCGTGGCAGGCGAGGACGGCAGCCGGTTCCTTGGCGGCGTACAGCCCCCAGTGCAGGCCCACGATGGCGTAGTTCTTCACCAGGGCGTGGTTGAGGGCGGGAGTGGGGACGGTGCCGCTCGCGAAACCGACGACGAGGATCCGGCCCTCGAAGGCGACGCACTTGGCGGAGGCGGTGAAGGCGTCGCCGCCGACCGGGTCGTAGACGACGTCCGCGCCACGGCCGCCGGTGAACTCCTTGACCCGGGCGACCAGGTCCTCGGTGGTGCGGTCGACGACGAGGTCGCAGCCGAGTTCCTCGGCGGTACGGGCCTTGGCCTTGCCGCCGACGACGCCGATGACGGTGGCTCCGGCGGCCTTGCCGAGCTGGACGGCGGCGCTGCCGACGCCGCCGGCGGCCGCGTGGACGAGGAGCGTCTCGCCGGGCTGGATCCGGGCCCGGCGGTGCAGGCCGAACCAGCCGGTCTGGTAGCCGATGTGGAGGGCGGCCGCTTCCGCGTCGTCGAGGGAGTCGGGGGCCGGGAGCAGGGCGGCCGCGGGGGCGGTGACGTACTCGGCGAAACCACCGTGCGGCAGGCTCGGGTTGGCGATCACCCGGCGGCCGTCGGCGGTCTCGCCGCAGATCTCCACGCCGGGGGTGAAGGGCAGCGGGGGGCGGATCTGGTACTGGCCGCGACACAGGAGGGCGTCGGGGAAGTTGACGTTCGCCGCGAGTACCTTGAGCTTCACCTCGCCCTCGCCGGGCTCGGGTTCGGGGACCTCGTCGAGGCGCATGGCCTCCAGGGGCTCGCCGTGGGTATGTACTCGCCATGCCTGCATCCGGGGCCTCCAGCCGCCGTCGAGGAACCACGCTCGGCGGCATACTAAGCGGTCGCTTGCCGATCTGTGAACCGTACGTGCCTCCGGCCCATGCGCCGGCCCCGCGCACGGCGGGTGATCACGGGCTTGGCGTGGTGGCGGGGCCTTCTGCCGGGTGCTGGTGTGGTACCGGTGGCTTGGCGTGCTCAGGCAGGAGCATGTCGGTCGCTCTACGGCGGGACAGGAAGGCGGGGGCCCACCAGTTGGCTTCGCCGGTGAGTCGCATGAGTGAGGGGACGAGAACGCCGCGGACGAGGGTGGCGTCGATGAGGACGGCCAGGGCGAGTCCGGTGCCGAAGATCTTCAGCGGGGTGACGCCGGAGCTGGCGAGTGCGCCCATCATGGTGGCCACGATGAGTGCGGCGGCGGTGACCAGTCGGCCGGTGCGGGCGATTCCGAAGACGATGGACGGGGAGTGCGCGCCGGTCCGGACGTATTCCTCCTTGATCCGCGAGAGAAGGAAGACCTCGTAGTCGACCGACAGGCCGAAGGCGACCACGATGGTCAGCAGCGGCATGGTGACGTCCAGTTGGCCGGTGACGGTGAACTCGCCGACCAGGGTCTGCAGGTTTCCTTCCTGGAAGACGAAGACCATGATGCCCAGGCTGGCCGTGAGGCTGAGCGCGGCGAGCAGCAGTGCCTTCAAGGGGATGAGGACGGAGCGGGTGAAGAGGAAGAGCAGGATCAGCGTGCTGAGACCCGCGATGGTGATCGCGGCAGGCAGCCGGTCGCCGATGGCCTTGAGCGTGTCGACGCGCTGAGCGGGCAGGCCTCCGACGAGGTGGGGCCCGGGTGCGGGTACACGCCGTACGTGCTGTACGAGGTCGCCTGCGCCGGCCGTGTCCAACGAGGAGTGGCCGGTGACGGTCAGCCATGTGATGCCCGGTGCGATGAAGCGCTGACGGCCCGTGGCGGGCGCGGCGGAGGAGGCGCCGGGTGAGAACGTGCCGATGGCCGCCTCCACCCTGGCCACCCCGGGAACATCTGCGAGGCGTTGGGCGTAGCGGCCGAGTTCGGTGCTGTGCGTGAGGGGGTCGGTGGCGGGGAGCAGGACCGCCAGCGTCCGGTCCGCAGGCGCGGGGAAGTCTCGGCGTACGGAGTCACCCGTGGCGTGGGCCTCCAGGTGGGCCGGGAGGGCGCGCTCGTCGGGGAGACCGAACTGGACCTGCCCGAAGGGAATCGTCAGGGCGATGAGCACCGCAGCGCAGGCTCCGCCCAGGAGCAGCGGGCGGGTGACGGCGGCCTGGGCGATGCGCCGCCACGCTGCGCTGTCGGCCGGCCCGCAGGGTGACCGGGACGGCTTCCGCTTGGTCGTCGTGCCGCCGATGCGCTTGCCCAGCAGGGTGAGCAGGGCGGGCATGACGGTCACGGTGGCGAGGGCCGAGAGTACGACGACGGCCAGCCCGGCGCAGGCCATGGAGCGGAGGAACGGCAAGGGGAAGACGAAAATGGCACAGAGCGCGAGGGCGACCGTCGCCGCGGAGAAGAGCACGCTGCGGCCTGCCGTCCGCATGGTGGTGGTGACGGCTTCGGTGACGGTTGCGCCCGAGGCGTGTTCCTCGCGGAAGCGGGTCACCACCAGCAGGGCGTAATCCACCGCGAGCCCGAACCCCAACGCGGTGGTGATATTGGTTGCGAACACGGAAACCGTCATGACGCGGGTCAGCATCCCGAGTACTGCGCCGGTGAGGGTCACGGCGACGACGCCGGCGACGGCCGGCAGCACGGCGGCGGTGGCCGAGCCGAAGGCGAAGAGCAGGATGACGATGGTCAGCGGGGCGGCGATCAGCTCGGCCTGGAGCAGATCCTCGCGGCTCTGCTCGGTCGCTTGGACGCTCGTCCAGGCCGGGCCGCCGGCGGACACCTCCACGTGCCGGACGTTCTGTGTGGCGTGCGGCACGATGCGGGCCGCGGTGGCCGCGGCCTGAGTGTCGTCACCGGACAGATCGATGGTGATCAGGGCGGCGCGGCCGTCCCTGGCGCGCAGTTCGCCGGCCCCGGTGCTCCAGTAGGACTGAGCGCCGGCCACGCCCGGCTCGGCGGCGAGTCGCCGGGTGAGCTCCCGGCCCTCGGCCGCCACCCTGGCGGAGTCGACGTCGCCTCGTACGTGCAGGAGGAGGTCACTCCGGGATACGCCGAAATGCCGGGCCAATGAGCGTTCCACGCGGGAGGATTCCGTGTCGCCGGGAGTGAACCCGCCGGCGGACAGTCCGGTGGAGGCCATGGCCCCGACCGTGGCGAGGATCACCGTGAGCAGGGCCGTGGCACCGAGCAGCCGCCACGGTCTCTTCGCCGCCCAGTGGAGGGGAGAGGTCGGCCGGGTGCTGTCCTGCGTCGGCGTGGCGGTGTTCTGGGGCACGGGAACCCTGTCGTCGGACGGTGCCGGATAGCCGTCTGTGGGGAAAGCCGGGGCTGGTGGAGTCAGCCGGTGCGTCGTCGGCAGACCAGGACGCCCCGTTGTCCGGGGTGGACGCTGTAGCCGATGTCGCGTGTCGTCGTCGACACACCCAGGTCCTCGAGCCGGGTGCGCAGGGGGTCGAGGGTCGGGGAGGGTACGCCGAGGGGGTCTTCCAGCGGACCGACGAGCACCTCGTCGGCAGTGACCCGTACCAGCTCCACAATCGCCTCTTCCTGGTGTGCCGCCTGGGGAAAGGTGAAGAGCAGGAACCCGCACAGGGAGAGTCGGAAGTGCCGATCGCTGAAGGGCAGGTGCGGCAGCGCCGCAGGTACGTAGCGGCGTTCGCCTCCGTGAGCGAGGTAGTCGGCGGCGTAGTCGTTCAAGAACGTGTCGGCGGCGTCCTGCCACCGCTCGAGGTGGCGCTCGGGCGAGCCGGCCCAGGAGAAGTCGAGCTGGTCCGCGATGGCGAGGCCGAAGGCCGCACTCGCCGCGAGGTGATCGCGGACAAGGGGCTCGATGTCCTGCGGTGCCAGGCCGTACACGGGGTCGGCCGAGGTGACGTGCGCTCCGAGCGCCCGGCTCTCGGCGGCGAACGACGAGGCGCCGCCGGGGCAGTCGAGGACCGGCCCGGCGAGAAGGTCGTCGTCGGTCAGACCGAACACCATCCGATACTCGTCGAGCGTGCGCGAGGTCAGCTGTACGCGGCCGTCGATGACGGACTGCGTCGCAGCGGCGACTCGGTCGGCTGCTCCCGGCTCGGTGGGTGCGGCGTGAGTGGAGGACATACGGGTTCCTAGCAGTCGGGGGCCACTGACGGCCCGCTGTTCACAGCGGCAGGTGCAGCCGCGGCCGTCAGACTCCACCCGCCGTTCGCGAACAGATCCCGGGTGAGGGTGACCGCCTCGTCCACGCGGCCGCCGACGAGCAGCCCCAGCCCGTCCGAGCCCGGGAGAACCATGGGCTGCGACAGTGGGCGCGCGCCCATCCATCGGCCCAGGCGCACCAGGTCCGGCCGGGTGATCGCGGCGTATTCCTGGACGGGCCACAAGGCGGCGCTCCAGGTGGCACCCGCGTGGAGGATGAGGGCGAGGGCTTCCAGCGAGCGAGCGGTGGGGGCGACGACGAGCCGCTCCAGGAAGACGAAGCCCGCAGGATCGGACGGCAGTGCCGCGCGCAGCTCCGGTGTGAGGTAGGGGCACCACTGATCGGCTCCGCCGCGGCGCCGCACGAGGCGGACCGAACCGATCGGCACGTCGTCGGCGTGGCAGAGCAGGACCTGAGCCTCTTCGTCCTCCGGCTCCCAGTCGGGTGCGGGAAGGGGGAACCCGAACTCTCGTCGTAGACGAGCCACCTCTGTGCGTTGGCGGCCGGCCCTGTCCGGGGAGTCGTCGGGGCACAGGGATTCGACGGTGAAGGTCCGGCTCCGGTCGCTGTGCCTGGCTTCCAGCCTCATCTTCGGCATATGGGCAGGGGCAGTCGGGATCACGACCCAGCCCTTCTCCTGATCGGTCGGTGTCACAAAAGGCCCCTGGCGCTCCATAGTTCGGGGAAGATCCGGTGCATGCTGGCGCGTCGCAGCCATTCCACTCCGGCGGTTCCGCCGGTCCCGGATTTGGTGCCGATGATCCGCTCCACGGTGAGCAGGTGCAGGGCCCGCCAGCGGC
Source organism: Streptomyces sp. NPDC042102 (assembly GCF_055582305.1). Taxonomy (NCBI): domain Bacteria; kingdom Bacillati; phylum Actinomycetota; class Actinomycetes; order Kitasatosporales; family Streptomycetaceae; genus Streptomyces; species Streptomyces sp. NPDC042102. Next base: position 1,403,311 of record NZ_JBVJDL010000001.1, on the reverse strand, counting down.
CGAAGCCTTCGGCGACGGCGATGAGGGCCTCGGCGAGTTCGAACATGTCGTCGCCGGGACCGGCCTGGTACACGGCCGCCCAGGACCGTTCCACGGCGTCGTGCGGCACATAGGGCTCAGCGGGATTCCGACCGAGTACGGCCTCCGGAATGGCAGCACCGCGCCGCGCCAGCAACTGCAGAGCGGCGTCGTACACACTCGGTGCGGCCAGGGCCGCCTGGACCTGCGCGTGCACGTGCGGCACCCGGCGGTGCGCCCGGGCCATGGTCGCGTTCTTGTTGCCCAGGACGTACTCGAGCATCCGGTACATGTACGACTGGAAGCCCGACGCCTGGCCCAGATGAGCGCGGAAGGCGTTGAACTCGGTCGGCGCCAGGGTGCTCAGTACGTCCCAGGTACGGGTGAGCAACTCGACCACCCGATGCGCGCGGCGCAGCGTCCACACGCCTTGGGCGATGTCGTCGGCGTCGAGCCGTTCCCGAATGGTGCACAGCTCCACGTAGAGCAGTTTGAACAGGAGCTCCTTGACCTGCCCGAGGATGTAGAACGTCGGTTCGGCAGGAGCGTCGGACAGGGGGTTCTGGAGGGACAGCAGGACATCGATGCTCTGGTAGTCGATGTAGGGGGTGCTGGGGCCGGGAAAGTCCAGGATCGGCCCATCCCCGATGCCGGGCCCACGGGGATCGAGCGCACTCACGCCACACCACCGCGATACGTGCTGCCGGCCGAGGTCGCGGGAACGGAATCGGGGCGGAACCGGGCTCGCGCCCGGGCAAAGCGCTTCTGGAGCAAGGGGTCGGGAACCGCCCCGGCGTCGTACCTGCGGCCGTAGCGCTGATCGTACGCAGTGAAGAACCGGCTGTCCTCGTCCAGAAAGAGCACGTCGTGAACCGCCATATGTCGCAGGGCCAGCATCGGAACGGGAGAGCGCGATGCCCGGAACGAGGGGTTCCGCGCCGCTCTCTCGTCGCACTCCGCGTGAAACTGGCCCAGCATCAGCCCCCGGGACACGAGGGCCGCCTTCACCTGCCGATGCGCCTCGTCGGTCACGGTCAGCCGGTCTGCGGGCAGTCCGGTCAGCACCACCACCAAGGCGTGGAGGGTCCGGTTCCGGGTCGCCCATTGAGTGTTCTCGAAGACGGCGACCATCCGCTTCACCAGGGACACCAACCCCGCAACAGTGATGTGGGGGTCCACCGGCCACGCCTCCAGCCGCAGGCTGTGCGCACGCAGCGCCGGGGTGACGAAGGGGCACACCGCGCCCGGTCGGCCGATCCGCGCGTCCGCGGCGCAGAGATAGTCGGATAACCACTCTCTGGCCTTCTCCAGGCTCATCGCCACCACATTCCTGCCGCTGTACCGGCCGCGCCCTCCGCGGCCCGAAGCTGCAACGCTTGATCGGCAACAGGGTCACTGGCAGGGACGAGCGGATCACCCGAAGGCATGGGTGTGCTGGCGCATCCGGTTGAAGGCCACCTCCTCACCGGCCGACTGAAGCACTCCCACACCACGTACCGGGGCCGTACCCACCCCGGGCCCGTGCGGTGCGTGTCGTGCGCGGGGATGGTGATCTGCGGCCGCGCGCGCTATCGATGGCGCATGTCCATCGAGAACGCACCGCGCGGGCTGCCCGCGCCGCCGCCGCTCGGGGCCGCCGCCCTGCCGCCCGGTACGTACGCGGGGCGGACAGTGCTGGTCACGGGCGGCGGCACCGGGCTGGGCCGGGCCATCGCGGCCGAGTTCGCCCGGCTCGGGGCCGATCTGGTGATCGCGGGCCGCCGGGCCGAGCGGCTGGTGGCGGCGCGCGAGGAGCTGGCGGCCGTACCCGGCGCCGGCCGCGTCACGGCCGCCGTCTGCGACATCCGGGACCCCGAGCGGGTGGCGGACGTCTTCGACGCGGCGCAGGAGACGTACGGGCTGCCGGACGTCCTCGTCAACAACGCGGCCGCCAACTTCCCCAGCCCCGCCGAGGACCTCTCCCCGGGCGCCTGGCGGGCGGTCGTCGACATCACGCTCACCGGGACCTGGTTCATGACCCGCGAGTTCGGCCGCCGCCACCTGGCGGCCGGCACGCCGGGGTCGATCGTCAACGTCGGCGCCTCCTACGCCTGGACGGGCGGCCCCGGCTTCGCGCACAGCGCGGCGGCCAAGGCCGGGGTGAAGAACCTGGTGGAGACGCTGGCCGTGGAGTGGGGTCCGTACGGCATCCAGGTCAACGGGCTGGTACCGGGGCTGGTACCGCACGCCGACATGAGCGACGACATCCGCGCGGGGCTCCAGCGGGCCGCGCCCGGCGGCGAGGACGCGCGCCAGCCCGCGCTGCGGGTGGGGCGGCCGCGGGAGCTGGGCTGGGCGGCCACCTTCCTGGCCTCCCCCTACGCCCGCTTCATCACCGGGCACACGCTCGTGGTGGACGGGGCGAACTGGCAGCGCAGGGCCCTGGTGAACCCGGACGTGGTGCCGGTGCGGGAGCAGCTCGGGCGGCCGCCCTTCACTCCGTGAGCCGGGCCCGGTGCCAAGGGCGGCCGCACCGCCCGGCCCCGGCGGTCGCACACAGCCCGCCGACCGCGCCCCGGCCCGGCCGTCGCGCTCAGTCTCCCGTGAAGCGGGGCGGCCGGCGGGCCGCCGAGGCGCCGTAGCCCTCGCGGCAGTCCTCGGAGGTGAGGGTGAGCGCGGCGGTCATCGCCGCCCGGTCCAGCGCGGCCGGGAGCGCCGCGTCGGCGTACGCGTCGACCGCGCGCTTGATGCCCTGGACGGCCAGCGGGGCGTTGTCGGCGATCTCCTCGGCCAGCGCGCGGGCGGTGGCGTCCAGGTCGCCGGGCGCGGTCACGAGCTGGACCAGGTGCAGTCGTTCGGCGGTGGCGGCGTCGATCCGGCGGCCGGTCAGCGCGAGGTACTTGGCCCAGCCCGCCCCCGCCTCCCGGGCGATCCGCAGATCGCCGCCCGCGTCGACGGCCACGCCGAGCCGGGCCTCGGGCAGCGCGAACACAGCGTCGGAGGCGGCCACCCGGACGTCGGCCATCAGCGCCAGTTCGAAGCCGAAGCCGAGGCAGTAGCCCTGCACGGCGGCGACCACGGGCTGGGGCAGCCGGGCCAGGACGGCGAAGCGTTCGTGGACCCACCGGATGCCCTCGTAGTAGTTGCGCGTGCGCCGGGCGGCCGAGGTCCCGGCGATCGCGCCGCCGGGCGCGCTCACGTCGATGCCCGCGCAGAAGGCCCGGCCCTCGGCCCGCAGCAGGACGGCCCGTACCGAATCGTCGAAGCGGATCCGGTCGGCGAGCAGGCCGAGCTGCCGGGTCGACTCCCAGCTCCAGCCGTTGAGCTTGTCCGGGCGGCAGAGGGTGAGGACCGCGAGGCCGTCCGCGACGTCGAGCCGGATCCGCTCCTCACCCTCCGCGATCTCCGTGGACACGGTGTCGATCAAGCCCGGACCCCCTTCGCGCACACCTATAATTGACGATGCGTCAGATTACGGAGGCGGGGGCGTACGGGGAAGACCCGGGTCGCCGCGGAAGGAACTGTGGTGGGCGCCTACCGGGAGAAGACCTCGAACGCCACCGCCGGGCGGCCGCCGAACCGGTCCGCGAGTCGTTCGGCGTTGCCGGTGAGGAAGGTGCGGACGTACGTCTCCGGGTCCTCGTCGGTGAGGGCCTCGATGTACGCACGGTGCTCCAGCAGGGACGCCACCGACCGTTCGAGGCCGGGTCCCGCGTCGGCGGCGTGGGTGGGCGTGTTCGATCCGGCCACGGCCACCCAGCGGACGCCGTTCCAGGGCTCCAGGCCCTGCTCGGAGATCAGTTCGGGGAAGATCCAGCGGTTGCCGGCGTCGGCGGCCGCGTCCAGCGTGGCCCGGCCGACGGCGCGGTGGTCGGGGGTGTTCCAGTACCCGCCCGGGCCGGTGCCCCAGGTGTCGCGGTGGTTGAGGGTGAGCACGAGCTCGGGGCGGTGCCGCCGGATCGCCGCCGCGATGTCCCGGCGCAGGTCCAGGCCGTACTCGATGGTGCCGTCCCGGTGGTCGAGGAACTCCACCTCCGACACGCCGACGACCGCCGCACTGGCCCGCTGCTCGGCCTCGCGCAGCGGGGCGCACTCGGCGGGGGCGACGCCGTCGATGCCGGCCTCCCCGCGCGTGGCGAGCACGTAGACGACCTCACGGCCGCCGTCCGTCCAGTCCGCGACGGCCGCGGCACAGCCGTACTCCAGGTCGTCGGGGTGGGCGACGACGGCGAGGGCGCGCTGCCAGTCGGTGGGCATGGGCTCCAGTTGATCAAGATGCTGAGTCATGTTCCGCACGATAGGCGAGGGGTGGGCCGGTGGGCCCGATTTCAGGCATCGCCCCGTACGAGGTCCAGCAGCCGGTCCAGGACCCGGGTGCCGCCGGCGCGGACGCCGTCGTGCTCGAACTCGTCCGTCACCCAGGTGCGCAGGCCCCGGATCGCGCGGGCGGTGCGCAGCGAGTGGCCGGTGTCGACGTACAGGTCGTCGTGGTAGACGGCGGCGGCCACCGGCACCTCGTTGGCGGCCAGGCGCGCCGGGTCGTAGAGGGGCTGCCAGCCGGTGCGGGCGGCGAGGATCTCGGCGGTCTCGCGCAGCGGGACGAGGGCCGGGTCGGTGGTGAAGTGCCAGGGGTGGACGGTCTCGCCGCCGAAGAGCAGCGGTTCGTCGCCGGCGAGGGTCCCGGCGACGTCGAAGCGGGGCAGGCCGGCGCGGATCCGGTCGGCGGCCCAGGCGGTGGGGGTGGCGGGGTCCTGGGCGTAGATGGCCTCGTGGACCAGGGCGTAGAGAGGGTGTCCGGCGTACGACAGCAGGGAGCGGGCGCCTTCGAGGAAGGCGTCGGAGAGCGCTGGTCCGGCGGGGGTCGGGACGAACGCGTCCTCCAGGAGGTAGTGCAGCTGGTGGCTGCCGTCCCCGGTGCCGAGGAGGATGCCGAGGGACTGGAAGGCCTCCGCGGTCAGCAGGTGACCGCCGGGCAGTTCGACCCGGTGCTCGGTGAGGTGGGCTGCGATGCGGCGGGCGCGTTCGGCGTCCATCGGGTAGCGGGCGTAGTGCGCGAGGTTCTTGCGCTCGATCCGGGGGAACGCGGCGGCGTACACGGTGTCGGCGGTGGCGTCGAGGGACGGCAGGCCGCCGGTGACGAGGGCGGCGGACAGGCCCTCGGGGGCGGTGGAGAGGTAGTGGGTGGTGCAGAAGCCGCCGAAGCTCTGGCCGAGGACGGTCCAGGGGGCGCCGCCGGTCAGGAGGGGCCGGATGGCCTCGCAGTCGCGGACGATCGAGTCGGCGCGGAAGTGGGCGAGGTACTCGGCCTGCTGGTACGGGGTACCGCGCAGCGGCAGGGTCTGCCGGTTGGCCGGGGTGGAGCGGCCGGTGCCGCGCTGGTCGAGGAGGAGCACCCGGTATTCGGTGAGCGCCCGCTCCAGCCAGGCCTGCCGGCCGGTGAACCGGCGGGCGCCGAAGCCGGGTCCGCCTTCGAGGTAGAGCAGCCAGGGCAGCCCCGCCGGGTCGGTGCCGGTGGCGCTGACCTCGCGGGCGTAGAGCTCGATGTGCTCGCCGTCGGGGCGGTCGTGGTCCAGGGGCACCGAGAAGTGGTGGTCGGTGAGGACGACGCCGGGCTGACGGTAGCTGGGCTGCTGACGGTGGTGGCTGCTGGTCACGTGGAACGTCCCCGGGTGCGGCGGCGGTGCGGGCGGTGCGCGCGCCGTTGCCGTCCCTGGCCGGCGGCGGCACGGGCGACGGCCGGCCCGAGTCTACGCCGCGGTCCCGCGGTCGCCGTCCCGCGGCCGTTCGGTCGGGACCCACCGCCCGTCGCGGCGGATCCGGCCCGCTCTTCCCCGGCCGGGCCCAGCGCGGGGCGGGGCCGAGGGGCTACCCTCCCGAAATGGAACGCGCTGAGGTCCTGAAGCGAGTCATCGGCATTCTGACGGAGACCCAGGAGATCCGCCGGGCGGCGGAAGCCGGCGAGAACGGCGAGGTCTCCGGCCCGGAGGCGGGCGTGGTCACCCAGTTGCTCAACGAGATGCTGCCCTCCATCAAGGTGCCGGCCGACGCCGCGCCGCAGGAGGTGGCGCACCTGGTCGCGGACGCGCTGGGCCCGGCGCTGCAGAGCATGGTCGCCGGGTTCAGCCTCGCCTTCACCAGTCTCGCCATGGCGCACGACAGCGGCCGGACGGACCTCTCCTCGGCCGATGTGCTGCGTACCCTCGCGCTCCAGGTGGAGGCCGGATATTTCGACGAGGGGTCCTGACCGTCGCTACCGCGCGACCCGGCCGAAGGCCAACTCCTTGACCTCAAGCGTGATCGAGCTCCTAGCGTGTGGCCTCCAGCTGATCATCCTGCGACGGGAGAGACACGTCATGATCCTCGTGACCGGAGCGACCGGAAACATAGGCCGTGCCCTGCTGACGGAGCTGCACGCGCGTGGTGCCGGACCGGTGAGGGGGCTCACGCGCGACGCCGCGCGGGCCGCCTTCCACGGAACGGCCGAGGTCGTGGAGGGCGACCTGGCGGAGCCCGCGTCGTGGGAACCCGCTCTGGAGGGGGTGCGCTCGCTGTTCCTCCCGGCGGGTCTGGGTCCGGACGCCGACATCCTCGCGGCCGCCCGCCGGGCGGGCGTGCGGCACGTGGTGCTGGTGTCGTCGATCACCGTCCGGACCCATCCGCATCTGGGCCCCGCCCGCCGTCACACGGCGGTGGAGCACGTACTCGAGGAGAGCGGCATGGCCTGGACGGTCCTGCGGCCGACGCAGTTCGCCTCGAACGCCTTGATGTGGGCGGATACCATCCGTGCGCACGGGACCGTCCGCGCGCCGTACCCGGACGTCGCGCTGCCGACCATCCACCCCGCGGACATCGCCGCGGTCGCGCGGACGGTGCTGACCGAGCCCGGCCATCAGGGGCGTACGTACGCCTTGACCGGCCCGGAGCCGGTGACGGCCCGGCAGCAGGCCGGGGCCATCGCGGCGGCACTGGGCCGGGAGGTGCCGTTCGCCGGGATCAGCCGCCAGGAAGCCTACGCGTGGATGGTGGCGGTCTTCGGGGACGACGCCGCCGACGCGGTGCTCGACGTCACGGGCGGTGACGTCAACGACGAGCTGCTGAGGGTGCGCGACACGGTCGCGCAGATCACCGGGAGCCCGGCCCGGACGTTCCGGCAGTGGGCCGCGGAGAACGTCGCCGCCTTCCGGTGATCACACGGACGTGAGCGGGTTGCCGTCACGCCCTAACGGCCGGTGCGGCGGCGCAGGAGGGTGAGGTTGTGGAGGGCGTCCGGGTCGCCCTGGTCGGCGGCGCGCTGCCACCACTGGGCGGCGCCGGTCTCGTCGCCGCGCTGCTGGAGGAGGTTGCCCAGGTTGTACATGGCGCTCACGTGGCCGGCCTCCGCCGCACGCCGCCACCACCGTTCGGCCTCGGCCGGGTCGCCGCGTTCGTCGGCCAGCACGCCCATGCTGTAGGCGGCGTCGGTATGGCCGGCCTCGGCGGCCGCGCGGCTGAAGCGTTCGGCGGCGGCCGTGTCGCCCTGCTCGTGCGCGAGGATGCCGAGGTTGTACAGGGCGAGGGTGTCGCCGGACTCGGCCGCGCGCTGCAGGATCCGGCGGCCCTCGGGGTCGCCCTGGTGCAGCAGGAGCAGGGCGAGGTCGTGCGCCGCGCCGGGAACGCCGGCGGCCGCGGCCTGCCGGTGGTACCGCAGGGCGGCCGCCGGGTCGCGTCCGCTCTCGCGCAGCAGGACGGCCAGCCGGTACTGGGCCGTGCCGCTGCCGGCCTGCGCCGCACGCAGCCAGCTGCGTTCGGCCTCCGCCAGGTCGCCCCGGTGGGCGGCGAGGTCGCCCAGGTCCGCCAGGGCCGTGACGTCGCCGCGGGCGGCGGCCTCGCGCAGCTCCGGCTCCGGCCGGGCCGGCGCGGGGAAGGCCGGGCCGGACGCGGGGGCCGCCGGGAGGTGGGCCACCGAGGGGCCGGGGCGGGCGGGGCGGCGGCGCGCGGCGGCGACGCGGAGCAGGAGCAGCACGACGAGCGCGCCGAGTACGGCGTACATCCACCGGTCCATGCCAGCCTCCGCCCGCCCCGGACCCCGCGTGCCGGGGACCGTCGGGTGTCCTTCCCCGCGGTGCCCGGGCGGACACTCGAACGGTGCGTCGGAACGCTGCGACGGAACGGTGTGTCAGAACCGTGCGTCAGAACGCGACGACCGAGCGGAGCACCTCACCGCGCTCCATGCGGGCGAAGGCGTCCTCGACCCCGTCGAGGGGGATGGTCTCGGAGACGAAGGCGTCGAGGTCGAGGCGGCCCTGGAGGTAGAGGTCGATGAGGAGGGGGAAGTCGCGCTCGGGCAGGCAGTCGCCGTACCAGGAGGACTTCAGCGCGCCGCCCCGGCCGAAGACGTCCAGCAGCGGCAGGTCCAGGCGCATGTCGGGGGTGGGGACGCCGACCAGGACGACGGTGCCGGCGAGGTCGCGGGCGTAGAAGGCCTGGCTGTACGTCTCGGGGCGGCCGACGGCCTCGATGACGACGTCCGCGCCGTGGCCTCCGGTGAGGGACTGGATGGCCTTGACGACGTCCTCGGTACGGCCGTTGACGGTGTGGGTGGCGCCCAGGCCCTTGGCCCACTCCAGTTTGCGGTCGTCCAGGTCGACGGCGATGATCTTCGCCGCGCCGGCCAGCCGGGCGCCGGCGACGGCCGCGTTGCCCACTCCCCCACAGCCGATGACGGCCACCGAGTCGCCGCGGCCGACGTTGCCGGTGTTCAGGGCCGCGCCGAGGCCGGCCATCACCCCGCAGCCCAGCAGGCCCGCGGCCGCGGGCGAGGCGGCCGGGTCCACCTTGGTGCACTGGCCGGCGGCGACGAGGGTCTTCTCGGCGAAGGCACCGATGCCGAGGGCCGGGGAGAGGGGGGTGCCGTCCTCCAGGGTCATCGGCTGCGTGGCGTTGTGGGTGGCGAAGCAGTACCAGGGGCGGCCGCGCCGGCACGCCCGGCAGGTGCCGCACACCGCACGCCAGTTGAGGACGACGAAGTCGCCGGGGGCGACGGAGGTGACGTCCGGGCCGGTCGCCTCGACGATGCCCGCCGCCTCGTGGCCGAGGAGGAAGGGGAACTCGTCGTTGATGCCGCCCTCGCGGTAGTGCAGGTCCGTGTGGCAGACCCCGCAGGCCTGGACCCGGACCAGCGCCTCGCCGGGCCCGGGATCGGGGACGAGCACGGTCGTCGTCTCCACCGGTGCGCCCTTGCTCCGTGCGATGACCCCTCGTACGCGATGCGTCACGTCGTACCCCGCTCTGTGGTCGGAACCGTCCCGGAATCACCGAACGTACACGGGGCACACGGGGTGCGGGAGTTGACGTCACCGGTCGGGGCGCAGAAGACCGGCCGGGACGGCCGCGCGCAGGGCCTCGGCGAAGGCGGCGACGGCCGGGTGCCCGGCGGCCCCGCCCCGGAAGGCGATCTTCGTACGGCGTTCCACGGCCAGGCGGGTGAGGCTGACGCCGGGGTCGGCGGGCGTGCCGATGCCGAGCTGGGGTACGACGGCCACGCCCTGGCCGATGGCCACCAGGGCCAGCACGGTGGCGAACTCGTCGACCTGGTGGCGTACCCGCGGGGTGAAGCCGGCGGCCTGGCAGGCACGTACGGTCATGGCGTGGCAGAGGGTGCCGGGGGTGGCGGTGATCCACGGGGCGTCGCGGTGGGCACGCAGGAGGGCGGCCTGACCGGGGCCGCCGGACGGGAGCGGGCCCGCGGGCGGCCACGGGTCCGGGTCCGGGTCCGGGTCCGCCGCCGGGCTCGGGACGGGAATCGGGCTCGGGCCGGGGGCCGGGGTCGCCAGGTACATCGCCTCGCCGAAGAGCGGGGCGGTGGCCAGGCCCGGCTCCTCGGGCGCGGGCACGAAGTCGTACTCGTGGACCAGGGCGACGTCCAGATCACCCGCGCGCAGGGCGTGGGCGACGGCGGCGGGATCGGTCTCGCGGACCATCGGTTCCAGGCGGGGGTGGCGGCGGGCCAGGGTGCGGAGCGCGGCCGGGACCAGGGCGCGGGCGGCGGTGGGGAACGCGCCGATGCGCAGGGCGCCCGCCAGGCCCTCGCGGGCCTCGGCGAGGTCGGCGTCGGCCTGCTCCAGGCGTTCGAGTACGGCGTCGGCGTGACCGACCAGGTGCTGGGCGGCGGGGGTCAGGCGGACGCTGCGGCCGGTGCGTTCCAGGAGCGGCAGGCCCGCTTCCCGCTCCAGCGCGGCCAGTTGCTGGGACACCGCCGAAGGGCTGAAGGACAGGGCCTCGGCGACGGCGGCGATGGTGCCGCGGCGGGCGAGTTCGCGCAGCAGGCGCAGGCGTCGGACATCGAGCATCGGATCAGCTTACGCTCGGCATCGGGAAGGCGAACTGGACCTGTGGCTCAGAGCCCGCCACCCTCGAAGTCATGGCACAGGACGACAACTTGCACGGAATTCACGTACCGCTCGTCACGCCGTACACGGCGCGCGGCGACCTGGCGGTGGACGCGCTGGAGGGACTGGCGCACGAGGTGCTGGACGCGGGCGCGGCCGGGATCGTCGCGCTCGGGACGACCGCGGAGGCGGCCACGCTGGACGCGGCCGAACGGGAGCGCGTGACCGAGGTGTGCGCGCGGGTCTGCGCGGAGCGCGGCGCGCACCTGACGATCGGCGCGGGCGGCTCCGGCACCCGCGCCACCGAGGAGGCGCTGGCGGGGCTGCGGCGGTGGCCGCGGGCGGGGGCGGCGCTGGTGACGGTCCCGGCGTTCGTCCGGCCGTCGCCCGCCGGGGTGCTGGCCCACTTCGAGCGGCTGGCCTCGGTCAGCCCCGTCCCGTTGATCGTCTACCACATCCCGTACCGCACGGGGCTGCCGCTGGACGCGGGCACGCTGCGCGCGCTCGGCGGCCTGCCGGGGGTGGTGGGGGTCAAGTACGCGGGCGGTGGCATCGACCAGGAGACGGTGGCGCTGCTGGGCGACCTGCCGGCGGGGTTCCGCGTCCTGGCGGGCGACGACCTGTACCTCTCGCCGCTGCTGGCGCTCGGCGCGGTGGGCGGCATCCTCGCCTCGGCCCATCTGGCGACGGACCGCTTCGTGGAGCTGGCCGCGGCCTGGCGGACGGGCGACGTGACCCGGGCGCGGACGCTGGGGCACGCGCTGGCGAAGGTCTCGGCGGCCGCGTTCGACGAGCCGAATCCGGTGGTGATCAAGGCGGTCCTGCACGCACAGGGCCGGATCCCCACGCCGGACGTGCGCCTTCCGCTGCTGCCCGCGTCGGCCGCGGCGGCCGAGAGGGCGCTCGGGGAGCTGTCAGCACTGCCGGAATGAGTGAGGTATGGGCGTTTTGGGCGGAACGCAAATAAAGCCCTTATCGATCCCTCCGGCGCATCTTGCCCTCTTATCGAACAGGGTGTTATTTCCTACCAAGAGCCGTGATGTGAGTCACCCGGAGCCGCTCAACATCATCCATCGCGCCGGGCGATTTCCCGTCCACGAAAGGAGAGTTGGGACCTCGCAGGGGGCGGAATGATCAGGAAATAAACCCTTGATTCCGCAATGTCGATCACAGGGGGAAATTCAAGGCTTGTTCGCGGACTTCCGACTCGCTTACGGTCGCCCCGAATCGCTCTCCCGTACCCCCCACGTGAGGAATTCGCCATGCGCGCAAAGGGCAGACACCGCCGTCCCAGGAACAACGTGATCACCCGGAAGCTGGCCGTCGCCGGCACCGGGGGCGCGGCCCTCGCGATGCCGCTGATCGGGGCGACCGTCGCCCAGGCGCAGCCCGCCCCGGTCACGGCCGCCGCCCCGCAGGCCGCCGCCCGGATCTCCCAGGTGGCCCAGGTGTCCCAGGTGGCCCAGCTGCCGACGGTGGCCAAGGCCGCCGCGCCGGCGGTCCACGCGGTGATCAGCGGCGACACCCTGTCCGAGATCGCGCAGACGCATTCGGTCAGCGGCGGCTGGCAGCAGCTCTACGCCGACAACCGCGCCCTGGTCGGTGACAACCCCTCGCTCATCTTCCCCGGCCAGCGGCTGGCCATCGGCGGTGCGACCGCCGCCGCCACGCAGGCCGTGGCCCCCGCCGCCCCGGCGGCGGCCGCCCCCGCCGTGGTGCAGGCCGTGGCTCCTGCGGCCCCCGCCAAGACGTACGCGAACAACCTCGACGGCTGGATCCGCGAGTCCCTGGACGTCATGGCGAAGCACGGAATTCCCGGTACGTACGACGGAATCCTGCGCAATGTGATGCGCGAGTCCTCCGGAAATCCGCGGGCCATCAACAACTGGGACTCCAACGCCGCCAAGGGCACCCCGTCCAAGGGACTGCTCCAGGTCATCGACCCGACGTTCAAGGCCTACCACGTGCCCGGAACGTCGATGGACTCCTACGACCCGGTCGCCAACATCACCGCCGCGTGCAACTACGCCGCCGCCCGGTACGGGTCGATCGACAACGTGAACGGCCCCTACTAGCCCCGGACCGGGCACGTACCCGGCACGGACGGCGGCCGGCCGGGCAACCGGTCAGGAATGGAGAAGCCGGGACCGGCCCGCCGCCCGTAGCGTCGGTCCCGTTCGCACGTGGTTGGATCGAACCCTGCGACGCCGAGGGAGACCGCGAAAGAGCGGCCCCGCGCGACAGATGGAGGGACGATGAGCAGGGCCACGAGGACGGGCGGGCCGGCGCGGGCACCGCACGGTGCGGACAGCCACGATGTGATCCGCGTGCACGGCGCGCGCGAGAACAACCTCAAGGACGTCAGCATCGAGATCCCCAAGCGCCGCCTGACGGTCTTCACCGGTGTCTCCGGCTCGGGCAAGAGCTCCCTGGTGTTCGACACGATCGCCGCCGAGTCGCAGCGGCTGATCAACGAGACCTACAGCGCCTTCGTCCAGGGCTTCATGCCCACCCTGGCCCGGCCCGAGGTGGACGTCCTCGAGGGACTGACGACCGCGATCATCGTCGACCAGCAGCGGATGGGGGCCGACCCGCGCTCCACGGTCGGCACCGCCACCGACGCCAACGCGATGCTGCGGATCCTCTTCAGCCGGCTGGGTGAACCGCACATCGGCCCGCCCAGCGCGTACGCCTTCAACGTGCCCTCGGTCCGGGCCAGTGGTGCGATCACCGTCGAGCGCGGTGCGAAGAAGACGGTCAAGGCGACCTTCAACCGCACCGGCGGCATGTGCCCGCACTGCGAGGGCCGCGGCGCGGTCTCCGACATCGACCTCACCCAGCTCTACGACGACTCCAAGTCGATCGCGGAGGGCGCGTTCACCATCCCCGGCTGGAAGTCGGACAACGTGTGGACCGTGGGGATCTACGCCGAGTCGGGCTTCCTCGACCCGCACAAGCCCATCGCGAAGTACACCGAGCGCGAGATGCAGGACTTCCTCTACCGCGAGCCGACCAAGGTGAAGGTCAACGGCGTCAACCTCACCTACGAGGGCCTGATCCCCAAGATCCAGAAGTCCTTCCTGTCCAAGGACAAGGAGGCGATGCAGCCGCACATCCGGGCGTTCGTGGAGCGCGCGGTCACCTTCACCACCTGCCCCGGGTGCGACGGCACCCGGCTCGCCGAGGGCGCCCGGTCCTCGAAGATCGGCCGGATCAGCATCGCCGACGCCTGCGCGATGCAGATCAGCGACCTGGCCACCTGGGTGCGCGGGCTGGAGGAGCCGTCGGTCGCGCCGCTGCTGACCGCACTCGGGCACACCCTCGACTCGTTCGTGGAGATCGGCCTGGGCTATCTCGCGCTGGACCGGCCGGCGGGCACCCTGTCGGGCGGCGAGGCGCAGCGCGTCAAGATGATCCGCCACCTCGGCTCCTCGCTCACCGATGTCACCTACGTCTTCGACGAGCCCACCACCGGTCTGCACCCGCACGACATCCAGCGCATGAACGACCTGCTGCTGCGGCTGCGCGACAAGGGCAACACGGTGCTCGTCGTGGAGCACAAGCCGGAGCTGATCGGGATCGCCGACCATGTGGTGGACCTCGGCCCGGGAGCGGGCCAGGCGGGCGGGTCCGTGTGCTTCGAGGGCACCGTCGAGGGGCTGCGGGCCGGCGGCACCGTCACCGGCCGCCACTTCGACGACCGGGCCAGGGTCAAGGAGACGGTGCGTACGCCCACGGGCGCGCTGGAGATCCGCGGCGCGACGGCGAACAACCTGCGCGACGTCGACGTCGACGTCCCGCTCGGGGTGCTCACCGTCGTCACCGGGGTCGCCGGCTCCGGCAAGAGCTCGCTCGTGCACGGGTCGCTGCCCAGCCGGTCGGGGGCCGCGGGCGAGGGCGTGGTCTCGATCGACCAGAGCCCGATCAAGGGCTCGCGGCGCAGCAACCCGGCGACGTACACCGGGCTGCTGGACCCGATCCGCAAGGCGTTCGCCAAGGTCAACGGGGTGAAGCCGGCACTGTTCAGCGCCAACTCCGAGGGCGCCTGCCCCACCTGCAACGGCGCGGGCGTCATCTACACCGACCTGGGAATGATGGCGGGTGTCTCCAGCACGTGCGAGGACTGCGAGGGCAAGCGCTTCGACGCCTCGGTGCTGGACTACCACCTCGCCGGGCGCGACATCAGCGAGGTACTGGCGATGTCGGTGACCGAGGCCGAGGAGTTCTTCGGCGCGGGCGAGGCGCACACCCCGGCCGCCCACCGCATCCTGACGCGGCTCGTGGACGTCGGGCTCGGCTACCTCAGCATCGGCCAGCCGCTCACCACGCTCTCCGGCGGCGAGCGGCAGCGGCTGAAGCTGGCGACCCACATGGCCGACAAGGGCGGGATCTACGTCCTCGACGAGCCGACCACCGGTCTGCACCTCGCCGATGTCGAGCAGCTGCTCGGACTGCTCGACCGGCTCGTGGACGCCGGGAAGTCGGTCATCGTGGTGGAGCACCACCAGGCGGTCATGGCGCACGCGGACTGGATCATCGACCTCGGGCCCGGCGCCGGCCACGACGGCGGCCGCGTCGTCTTCGAGGGCACCCCCGCCGACCTGGTCGCCGCCCGCTCCACCCTCACCGGCGAGCACCTCGCGACGTACGTCGGCGCCTGACGGCCCGGCCCTGCCCGCCGCCGCCTTCGCGGTGGCGGGCAGGGCTGCGAGGATGCGCGGATGGATGTCGAGACCTTCCGGGCGCTGCTGACCGACGAGGGCCAGGCCGTCCTGGCCGCCGTACGCGACCACGACCCGGCCGCCTGGCCCGCGACGCTCACCGCCCTGCGGTGGGACCACCCGGCGGAGCTGGTGTCGGCGGCGATCGAGCAGGTCCGGCTGCGCCGTGAGGCGGAGGCGAAGTTCGGGGCGGACGCGCAGCGGATGTACTTCACCCGGGAGGGCCTGGAGCGGGCCTCCCACCGGGGTGTACCGGAGTACAAGCTGGGCCGGGTCCTGGACGAGATGGGCGTCGTGTTCCTCGACGTGCTGCACCTGGGCATCGGGGCCGACGCGCTCGAACTGGGGTCGGCCCACGCCGTCACGGCCGTCGACAGCGACCCGCTGGACGTCGAGATCACCGCGGCCAACGGGGCGGCCCTGAACCCGTCGGCCATGATGTGGGTCCAGCGGCAGGACCTCACGACGTTCCGGCCCTGGGGGGAGGCGGTCTTCGTCGACCTCATGCGACGGGGCGCTCCGGACGAGGGCGCCGGCCCGGCGGCGTACGCGCCGTCGCTGCCGTGGGCGATGGACGTCGTTCGTGGCGCGGGAGCGGGTGCGGTCCGGCTCGACCCGCGGATGCCGTACAGGAGCGTCCCCGACGGTTGCGGGGCCGACGAGGCCGAGTGGATCTCCTGGGAGGGGGAGGTGCAGGAAGCCGTCCTGTGGTGGTGGCACGGGGAGACGAACCCCGCCGTGCGGGTTCCGCGCCGGGCCACCCTGCTGCCCGGCGGTGCCACGCTGACCGGCCGGGGGCTGCCGGTCCCGGCCGTGCGGCCGCCGGGTCGCTACCTGTACGAGCCGGACGCGGCCATCGTCCACGCCGGCCTGGTGGCCGAGGTCGCCCAGGAGGTCGGCGGTGGCGTCCTCGACGCGGCCGGGCCCGTCTGCGTCACCTCGGACGAGGCGCACCCCACGCCGTTCGCCACGGCGTACGAGATCACCGACGTCCTGCCGTACGACCCCGCCGCGCTCGGGGCGCTGCTGCGCGGACGCGGGGTGGGCGAGCTGACCGTGCGGCAGCACGGCCGCGCCGACGGCGCGGCGGAAGAACTCCGGCGGGCCTGCACCCCGCGGGGCACGGGCGCGGCGACGGTGTTCATCACCCGCGTGGCGGGCGATGCGGCCCTGCTGCTCGTCCGTCCCGCGGGTGATCCGCCCAGGCCTTAACGGCGGGCGGACCGGGCGAGGATGCGCAAGGGGGCGACGGCGCCGTAGCCGACGTCGCGGCGCAGGGCGCGTACGCCGGCCCGTTCGACCGCGGTCAGCTGGTGGCCCATCAGGTCGGTCATCGTGGCGACCACGCGGCGCAGGCCCGGGTCGGCCAGGTCCACGACGTCCGCGGCGGCGTCGAGGGCGGCCCGGGCGCGGCGGGTCTCGGCGGTCAGGAGGGCGCGCACGGCCGGGGTGTCCTCCCCCTGTTCGAGGTCGTCGCGGGTGACGTGGTGCTCGTCGAGGCGCTCGCGCGGCAGGCAGAGCCGGCCGGCGGCCAGGTCACCGGCGAGGTCGGCGAGGAAGTCGACGCGCTGGGCGGCGTCGACGAGGCGGCGCAGGGCGGCCGCCTGCTCCTCGTCGGGTCCGCCCCGGTACTGCAGTCCGGTGAAGGAGACGAACGCGGGCCAGGCGTAGGCGTCGACGTACGCCTGGAAGTCGGCCTCGGTCCCGAAACCGGCGAAGACCGCCTCGGCGGTGGCGGCGCCTTCGAGGAATCGTTTCACCCAGGTGTCGGGCAGGGCGCGCTCGTGCACGGCGTGGGCGTAGGCCCGCAGCACGGGGTCGCCGCCGCGCCCGCCCGCGAGCGCGGACTCGACCTGCTCCCCCAGGCGCCGCAGTCCGTCGAGCCGCGTCCGCGTCGTACCGGTCTCGGCGATGTCGTCGACGCGGTTCATGAAGGCGAGCCCGGCGGCCAGCCAGGGCTGCAGGTGCGGCGCGGCCAGCAGCCGCAGGGCCAGGTACGGCGCGGACTCGCGGCGCAGCACGAGCCGCGCGGCGGCGGTGAAGTCGGCCCGTATCGGGGGGCCGGAGATCCCGGCCGCGTCGAGCGTGCTGCGCCAGCTGTGCATGGTGGGGTGCTCCCTCGGTACCGGACGTCCTGCCCAACGGATATCACGGGGACGTCCGGCACCGGGAAGCAGCCGCGGTACGGGCCGGCGAGGGGCGCTCAGCAGCGCCGGCGGTCCTCGGTGACCGTGCCCTGGGCGGTGCGCACGGTCCGGTCGTGGCAGCCGTCCGTGCCGTGGAGCCGGTGGCGTTCGCTCGTGGTGCCGACCGCGTGCCGCTGGTCGCGCGGGACGCCCGTGGTGTACGTCGCGTCGCCCTGGTAGGTGTGGTCCAGGTGTGCGGACCGCGGGCGGCCGCCGGCCCGGACGGTCATGGTGTCGGCGCGGTCGCCGAGGGCGAGGACGGTGCGCAGCCGGGCGTCGGCGCCCAGGGTGGTCTCGCCGTCCATGGTGTAGGTGCGGTGGGTGCGGGTGGTCGTACCGCCGCTGGTGACGCTCTCGTCGTCGGTCCAGGTGGCCTTGAGGGCGTCCCGGAACTCGCCGTCCGTCCAGCGGTGGGCGGAGGTGTTGGTCACGGCGCGGGTGACGGTGGTGGTGACGCGGCCGTGCGAGGTGTCGACGTACCCGGTGGTGGTCAGCCGGTGCGCGCCGTCGGTGTCGAGCCGGTGTTCGGGCGAACCGGGGGTGTAGCGGGTGGAGTTGGCCGGATCGCTCTGCTCGTGGCGGGTCAGGGCGCCGGTGACGACCCGGCGGCCCTCGTCCTGCCACAGCAGCAGGTTGGTGGGGGTGCTCCAGCCGCTCTGCCCGGCGGGCACTCCGGCGACGGACACCTCGATGCGGTGCGGGCGGCCGTCGTTGAGGAGGCCGGCGAACGGCGTCAGGTCGTAGACGACGGGCTGGACGTCGAAGGCGCGCGGCCCGGGGGTGACGTACCACAGGAACGGGTTCGACCAGCCGCCCGTCCACACGGTCGGGAAGGGCGCGGCGATCCCGGCGAGCCGCCCGTCGACGCTGATGCGCACCTCGCGGTAGGGGCCGTCGGCCGCCTTGCAGGAGTAGGGGGCGGCGTCCGGGGTGGTCATGTACCAGTACTCCTCGCAGCCGCCGCCGGAGCCGGTGGCGTACACCTCGGCCAGCAGCCGCTCGGTGTTGCGCGGGGTGGTGACCGTGCCGTCGCCGAGCGGGAGCACCCGCTCCGGGGTGTCCGGGGCCCGGTGCCGTCCGTCGGCGGTGTAGAAGGTCAGCGTCACCTTGACGTCGATGACGCCGGTGTACGTCTCGTCGACCACGTTGCCGATGAGCATCTCGACGGGCTGGGGCCGGCGCAGGGTGTCGGCGTAGCGGGTGACGTCCTTCTCCACCGACCATTGGATGCCGTCGGGCGAGGGCTGCGGGGTGGAGGTCCGCAGGATCTCGACCCCGCCGAGGGCGAGGTGGCCCAGCCGGTCGTACTGACGGCCCTTGACCTTGCCGTCCAGCCGCAGCACCACCTTGCTCCAGGAGGCGCCGCAGGCGGCGGGGGGCGTGTACGCGCCCCGGTACGGCGTGAAGTCCCGGAACTGCGCCTCGGCCACGGTGAGCTCGCAGGACCGGGTCCCGGGCCGGGACACCGGCGGGCCGGCGGTGAGCGGGTCGTGCCAGTCGCTGCCGAACTCCGCGGGCGGGGTGGGGGCGGCGACGGCCGGCGCGGCCCCGAACAGGGTGCCGGCGGCCAGCACCAGCCCGCCGAGCACGCCCATGATCCTCGTTCGTCTCATGGCCCCGCAGTGAACCGCCCGCCGCACCCGGCGCGCCAGGGCGGCGGGACCGCCGGTGGCGCGTTCTCACCGCCGTGGCACGGGGTGACAGCGCGTGGCCCTGCGGCGGCCGTGCCGTCGGCGCCCCGAGCCGTCAGCGCCCGGGCGGGACGTCCAGCCGGTACACGGCGAAGGGGCGGCCGATGACGGGTTGGGCGACGTTGCGCACCTGAATGCCGCCGGGCGTGCGGCCGCGCTCGGTGCCCAGATGGGCGTGGCCGTGCACGGCCAGGTCCGCGCCGGCCCCGTCGATGGCCTCGGCCAGCAGGGGGCTGCCCAGGTAGCGGTAGAGCTCGGCGGGTTCGCCCGCCAGTGTGCCGGTGACGGGCGCGTAGTGCGTCAGGGCGATGCGTACGGCGCTGCCGGCGTCGGCCAGTTCGGCCAGCGAATGCCGCAGGTCCTCGGCGTGGGCGCGGGTGGTGGCGAGGGTGGCGGCGTGCTCGTCACTCTCCTCGCCGTCTTCGCCGTCGTCCTCGTGCCCCGCGCCGCGCCCTGCTCCGGGGCCGGCGAATCCGCCGCAGAACCCCTTGGTGCCGGCCACGCCGACGGTGGTCCCGGCGAGTTCGAACACGGCGCAGGCGCCCTCCAGTACGGTGGCGCCCGCCTCCCGCAGGACCTCGGCGACCGTGTGCGACCGGCCGCTGTTGTGGTCGTGGTTGCCGAGGACGGCGACCACCGGCACCGGCAGGCCGCGGATCTCACCGGCGACCACCCGGGCCTCCTGCTCGGTGCCCGCCCGGGTCAGGTCACCGGCGAGCAGCAGCAGGTCGGCGCGGTCGCCGAGGGTCTCGAAGGCCGGCCGCAGCCGTCCTTCGGCGCCCTGGCCCAGGTGGATGTCTCCGACAGCGGCGACACGAATCACCACGGTTGCTCCGTCCGGTCGGGGGTGCGCGCCAGCGTACCCGGTGGACCGGACGGACCGACGGCCGTACTGCTCAGGAGAGCTTGCCGTCGTAGTCGGGGAGCTTGAAGGTGCGCTCGGCGTGACCGCCGACGAGGTCGCTCTCCTTGTTGCCGATGTTCGCGATGATCGTGTAGCCGCGGCCCTCGATCTCGGCGCGCTTGGCCGTCTTGTAGGTGCTGACCTCCTGGAACAGGTCGGGCAGGTCGCGCACGTAGAGGCCGGTGACCGGGTAGCCGACCGCCTTGAGGTTGTGCATCGTCAGGGAGTGGATGATGCCGGGGCGGGCGGTGACGAAGAAGACGGCGACGCCGCGCGCGTGGGCGTACTGGACCAGGGCGCGGACCTTGGCGATGGCGGGGGTCGGGAACGTCCAGAAGTAGTGGAAGTCGGTCTCCAGCGAGGAGTTGTCGATGTCCAGGACGATCGCCGGCTTCTGGCCCGCCGGGGCGTTGTTCAGGCGCTGCTCGATGTACGGGCGGGCCACGTCGATGACGGCGGCGACGTCACGCTGCCAGGTCGCGTAGTCGATGCCCAGGATCGCGGCGTTGCCGCCGGGGGCCGAGGCGGCGGCGACAGGGGCGGGTGCCGCGGCCGGGGCGGCCTGGGCGGTGGCGGCCGGGACGAGGGTGAGGGCGGCGGTGACGGCGGCCGCGCCGACGGCCAGGGCCGAACGGGACGTCCTGGTACGGGTGTTGAGCATGTGTGGGGGCTCCTCGGTGCACGCATTGGCATGAACACCCCCACCCTCGGCAAGATCCAGCCACATGTCTACTGGCCGGTAAGAAACTTCTCGTGGCCGAACGGTGAATCAACGGCTTTCGTGGTATTCGCCCCGGCACCCCGCCGGGCCGGGGGCGGCGTCACTGCGGGCGGTGGCGCAGGGGGTGGTCCGCGGGGACCTCGACCACCGCGATGCGGACGCCGTCCGGATCGGTGATCCACATCTCGATCAGGCCCCAGGGTTCCGTCAGCGGCGGCCGCAGGATCTCCACGCCGCGGGCGAGCAGTTCGCGGTGGGCGGCGTGGACGTCGGCGACCTGGAGCCACAGGCGCAGGCCCGGGGCCGGCGGGGTGGCCGAGCGGCCGGAGAGTTCCAGGAAGCCGCCGCCGAGGAAGTACACCGTGCCGCGGTCGGGGCCGGTGCCGAACTCGCGGTACACGGCGAGGCCGAGCGCCTCGCCGTAGAACGCCCGGGAGCGATCGGGGTCGGTGGGGGTGAGCAGGACACGGCTGCCGAGGACGTGCATGGCCGAACCGTATCGCCCCGCGTACGTGTCGCGTACGTGTCGCGTATGCACCGCGTATGCCTGGTGTGTGCCCGTCGTGTGCCGAGGGGCTCGCGGCAGCTAGGGTTCCATGGTCCTTTATGGTCGGAAGAGTTGGGGAATGACGTGCGCTTAGTGATGGCTCTGGACGATCCGGCGGCAACGCTGGAGGCCACCGGCGGGAAGGGCAGCGCCCTGGCGGAGCTGGCCCGGGGCGGGCTGCCCGTGCCCGGCGGCTTCCACGTGACGACCGCCGCGTACGGGGAGTTCGTCACCGCCGCCGGACTCGCCGACCGGATCGCCGCCGCCCTGCCGCGGCCGGACGCGGGCGCCCTCATCCGCGCCGCCTTCGCGGAGACCGACCTGCCCGGCCCCCTGAGGTCGGCCGTCGCCGCCGCGTACGCCGGACTCGGTGACGGCGCCCGTACGGTGGCCGTCCGCTCCTCGGCCACCGCCGAGGACCTGCCGGACCTGTCCTTCGCCGGCCAGCAGGACACCTACCTCAACATCAGTGGCGAGGCGGCCCTGCTGGCCGCGGTCCGCGACTGCTGGGCCTCCCTGTGGACCGACCGCGCGATCGCCTACCGCGCCCGCGCCGGGATAGCGCACGAGGACGTCGCGCTCGCCGTCGTCGTGCAGGAGATGGTCGCCGCCGACGCCGCCGGGGTGATGTTCACCGTCGACCCGCTCGGCGGGCGGACCGACCGGCTGGTGGTCAACGCCGCCTGGGGGCTGGGCGAGGCCGTGGTCAGCGGGCTGGTCACGCCCGACACGGTCCTCGTCGACCGCCGGACCCTGGCCGTCGTCGAGCACCGCGTCGCCGCCAAGGAGGTCATGACCGTCCCGGCCGGCGCCACGGGCGCGTCGGGCGGCACCGTCGAGGAGCCCGTCCCGGCCGACCGCCGCGAGGCCCCGGTCCTGACCACCTCCGAGGCCGCCGAACTGGCCCGGCTCGGCCTGAAGATCGAGGAGCTCTACGGCGATCCGCGCGACGTCGAATGGGCCCGCGCCGACGGCCGGTTCCAGATCCTCCAGGCCCGCCCCATCACCACGGTCGCCCCGCCGGTCCCCGAGGTGTGGAACGACACCACCGGCACCGACTCGCTGTGGACCAGCGCCAACCTGGGCGAGGCGGTGCCGTCCGTGATGACGCCCGCCACCTGGTCGTTCGTCCGCCGCTTCATGGGCGACGTGATGGTCGGCGCCACGCTGGAGGGCCGTCCCATGTACGGCAACATCGGCGGCCGCTTCTACATGAACCTCAGCGTCACCGCGACGCTGGCGGCCGCCTTCGGGCAGGGGAAGAAGTTCGCGCTGGCCAACGAGATGGTCTTCGGACGGCTGCCCGCGGGCGTGACGATCCCGCTGCTGCCCGCCTCCCGGCTGCGCGTCTGGCGGGACACCTTCTCCGAGGCCGCCGGCGTCGTCAGCCGCATCCGCGCCAACGGCAAGAAGCTGCCCGGGTTCCTGGACACGGCGCCGCGGCGCTGCGAGGAGCTGCGCACCCGGGTCACGGACGCGCGCGGCGCCGACGAGCTGCGCGGGCTCTGGGAGGAGCAGGTCTCGGAGTACTTCCGGCTGTGCTGCCACATGCTCCAGGCGGCCACCCGCCAGGACGGCGACGCGCTCGTCAAGGTCCGCGGCACGCTGCGCGACCTGGTCGGCGAGGAGGACGCGGACCTGATGACGACCGGCGTCGGCGGCGCCGGCCAGCTCGCCAGCATGGGACCGCTGCTGGGCCTGGAACGGCTGGCCCGCGGGGAGACGGACCGGGAGACGTACCTCAGCACGTACGGGCACCGCGGCCCGGACGAGTTCGAGGTGTCCGTGCCGCGCCCGGCGGAGGACCCCCGGTGGATCGACCGGCAGCTGGCGGCGCTCGGCACCGTCGAGGAGAACGCCGACCTGCGGCTGGAGCGCCGCCACCGGGAACGGACCGAGGCCTGGGAGCGGTTCGCGGCCGCGCATCCCAAGCGGGTCGGGGCTATGCACGGCGCGGTGGACGGCTGGGCCGCGTCGGCGCGGCTGCGGGAGGCGGCCCGGACCGAGGTCGCGCGGGTGTTCTGGCTGCTGCGGGCCTTCGTCCTGCGCGCCGGTGAGGTCACCGGGCACGGGGAGGACCTGTTCTTCCTGCCGGTCGAGGAGATCCTGCGGGTCCTGGACGGGGACGAGGAGCCGCTGGCGGCCGTACCGTCGCGGCGGGCGGCGTACGCGCTGTACCGGGGGCTGCCCACCTATCCGACGCTGATCCGGGGTGAGTTCGACCCGGCCGTCTGGGCGGCGGACCCCGACCGCCGCGCCGATCTGTACGACGCGCACGCCGCCGCGGCGCCGTCCGACACCGTCAGCGGTTCGCCCGCCTCCGGCGGTGTGGTCGAGGGCGTGGCCCGCGTGGTGGCCGACGTGGCGGAGGGCGAGAGCCTGCGGCCCGGCGAGATCCTGGTGACGACGGTGACCAACATCGGCTGGACGCCGCTGTTCACCCGGATCTCGGCGATCGTCACCGATGTCGGCGCGAACCTCTCGCACGCCTCGATCGTGGCGCGCGAGCTCGGCATCCCGGCGGTCGTCGGCTGCGGCAACGCGACGACGCGGATCCGGACGGGCGACCGGATCCGCGTCGACGGCGGGCGCGGGACGGTGGAGGTGGTGGGCACCGCGGCGCGGTCCGCGTCCGACGAGCCGGCTCAGGGTCCGTCCGGCGGATCAGGGCCGGATGGGCCGCGGCCCGAGGCGCCGGGCGGTCACAGCGTCGGGTAGTCGGTGTAGCCGGCCTCGCCGCCGCCGAAGAAGGTGGCCGGGTCCGGGGTGTTGTAGGGACCCCCGGACCGCAGCCGCGCCGGCAGGTCGGGGTTGGCGAGGAAGAGGGCGCCGAAGGCGACGACGTCGGCGGTGCCGTCCTCGAGCAGGGCCAGCGCGCGGTGGTCGGTGGGGCCCTCGGAGGCCGGGTTGAGGACCAGGGCGCCGGAGAACTGGCCCCGCAGCGCGAGGGTGATGTCGCGCACGTGCTCGCCGGGCTCGGTCAGGTGCAGGTAGGCCAGGCCCACCGGCTCGATCTCCTTGACCAGGGCTTCGTACGTCGGCTGCGGGTCGGGCTCGGCCATGTCGTTGTACGTGTTGCCGGGCGAGAGCCGCAGCGCGGTGCGCCCGGCGCCGATCTCGGCGGCGACGGCCCTGACGACCTCGGCGGCGAACCGGATGCGGTTCTCGGTGGTGCCGCCCCACTCGTCGGTGCGCTGGTTGGTGTGCGGCGAGAGGAACTGGTGGATCAGGTAGCCGTTGGCACCGTGCAGCTCGACCCCGTCGAAGCCGGCCTCGATGGCGTTGCGGGCGGCGGCCGCGTAGTCGGCGATCGTCTCCCGCACCTCGGCGCCCGTCAGCTCGCGGGGCGTGACCAGGTCCTTCATGCCCTCGCCGGTGAACACCTGTCCGGTGGCGGCGACCGGCGAGGCGCCGACCGGGACCAGGCCGTCGGGCAGGAGCACCGGGTGGCCGATGCGGCCGGTGTGCATGAGCTGCGCGAAGATCGTGCCGCCCGCCGCGTGCACGGCGGTGGTGACCTTGCGCCAGCCCGCCACCTGCTCGGCGGAGTGCAGGCCGGGGGTCCAGGGGTAGCCCTGGCCGACGACGGAGGGCTGGATGCCCTCGGTGACGATCAGACCGGCCGAGGCGCGCTGCGCGTAGTACTCGGCGGTGAGCTCGGTCGGGACCCCGCCGTCAGCGGCCCGGCTGCGCGTCATCGGTGCCATCGCGATGCGGTTGGCAAGTGCCGTTCCGGCGATGGTGATCGGATCGAAAGCGCTGGTCATGGCTACCCTCACAGAAATTAATTGGTCGGCCAACGATTGCCTGACCGTCACCATACCCCATTCATTGGCCGACCAAGCTAAAATCTTGGACGAGGGACGGAAGAGGGAGCCGCGATGAGGACCGAGACCGAGACGACCGCGCAGGGCGCCTGTACGGTGCCGAGCGCCGTGCTGGACGGGCCGGTCAGCCATGCGATCAGCCGGGTGGCCCGGCTGCACCGGATCGCCGCGGGCCGCCTCCTGCGCGAGATCGGCCTGCATCCGGGCCAGGAGTTCGTGATGACGCGCCTCTGGGACGGCGGACCGGTCCGCCAGTCCGAGCTGATCAAGGCGGTGGGACTGGACCCCTCCACCGTGACGAAGATGCTCCAGCGCCTGGAGCACGCCGGTCACGTCCGCCGCCGCCAGGACCCGGCCGACCGGCGCGCCTGCCTGGTGGAGGCCACGGAGGCCAGCCGCGGGCTGCTGTACGAGGTGCGCGGCGCGTGGGGCGAGCTGGAGCGCACGACCGTGTCGGGCCTGGACGAGGCCGAGAGCGGGGAGCTGCTGCGGCTGCTGCACAAGGTCGAGGAGGCGCTGTGCGCCGAGCTGGCCGCCGCGCCCGAGTGCCTGGAGGCGGCCGCGACCGCGCCGTGCGCGGAGGTCCCCGCCGGGGGCGACTGCTGAGCCTCCCCCGCGGTGAGGGCTCCTGCGGTGACGGCTCCCGCGCGGGCGGGGCTCCCGCGCGGCCGGGGCTCCCGCGCGGCCGGGGCTCCCGCGCGGCCGGGGCTCCCGCGCGGCCGGGGCTCCCGCGCGGCCGGGGCTCCCGCGCGGGCGGGGCTCCCGCGCGGCCGGTGGGGTGTCAGCCGGCCGTCCGCAGCCGGTCGGCCAGCGGCGCGAAGGCGGACCACGGCTGCTGCGGCGGGCGCTGGTCCCAGGTCTTCTGGGCGAGCGCGGCCAGCGGGCGGGCGATGCCGGCCGCGACCTGGTCCTGGGTCTGGGCGTTCGCCAGGTCGGCCCAGACGGCCAGCCGGGCGCCGAGGATCTGGGAGGCGTACTGCGCGGGCACCGGCGTGGTGCCGCGCAGGACGAGCGGGGTCCACTGCTCGTAGATGCGGCGGCCGGTGGGGTACGTGAACTGGTTCGGCTCGCCCAGGACGTAGTAGAGGAACTCGTCGTTGAGGTTGAACACCTTGCGGCCCTCGCTCAGGTACCCCAGCGGCGGCCGGGCGCCGATCTCCTTGCCCGTCCAGTACTCGGCCTGGATGTCCTTGGCCGCGCCGGCGACGCCACCGGTGAAGAAGCCGTCGTTCCAGGCCCTGGGCTGCCGGCCGGCCGCCCGGACCACGGCCGCGCGGTCGTTCAGCCAGCCCGTGGCGAGGTCCTGGACCTTCGCCCCCGCCCCGTACCGTGCCGTGGCGGCCCGGGCCAGCTGCGGGAACGAGGCCTGCGGGTTGGAGACGACCAGCGCCTGGTACTCGTCCGCGCCCAGGTGCCAGTAAGGGCCGGGGAACAGCGGCTGGTACTCGCGCAGCAGATCGTCGACGAGCTTGGCCGAGGCGGGGTTCGAGATGTCGACCGCGCCCTTGACCGCCCTGCCCTGGGCGTTGCGCAGCTGCAGTTCGGGGTGGGCCTTGAGGACCGCGCCCAGGTGTCCGGGCGAGTCGATCTCGGGCACCACGGTGATGTGGAGGGAGGCCGCCAGGTCGACGATCCTGCGGACCTGGGCCTTGGTGAGGTGCGGGGTGGAGACGATCTCCGGGTGGCTGGTGGACTCGATGCGGAACGCCTGGTCGTCGGAGAAGTGCAGACCGAGCTGGTTCATCTTCAGGTCGCCCATCTCGCGCAGCCGGGCCTCGATCCACCCGGGCGTGAAGTGCTTGCGCGCGATGTCGAGGTTGAGTCCCCGCTGGGCCAGGTACGGCCGGTCCTTGACGGTGCCCTCACCGATGGCACCGGCGCCCCGCACGGCCTGCTTGAGGGTGCGGGTGCCGTAGAAGACCCCGGCCTCGTCGGGGCCGGATATGCGGACGGTGCCGTCCTTCACGGTCAGGGTGTACGACTCGGGGGCGCCGGACCCCTTCGCGCCGAGGGCGAGTTCGACGTCACCGCGCTGCGGGGCGGCGCCCTCGGCGAATCCCATGCCGAGCTCCTTGGCGAGCAGCCGGCCCTCGTCGTCGAGGGCATCGGCCCCGCTCGCCGCCACGACCACCCTGGCCCCCTGCGCCGGCTTCCAGCCGGGCCCCCGCGCCGCCTCGAACTCCCGGACGGCGGGAATCGTGCGCGGCGCGGTGGACAGCGTGTACGAGGGCGTGGGAGACGGGGGCGGGGTCGGGGCCACGGCCGGGGTGGTCGCGGGTGCGCCGGCGGAGTCCGAGGGGGGCCCTGCCCGGCGGTCTCCCGAGGCGTTGGCGCACCCCGCGAGGCCGAGGGTCAGCGCCATGACGGCGCAGGGCCACGCGGTGGCCCGGAGCTTCCTGGACTGCCGCATGAGTCATCACATCCCGCCACCAACCTCCCACCGGCCCGCCGGGGGCGCGACTTGGATCAGCGGGACCGGGCCGGTCCGGCCGCGCCGCAGGGGCGTGAGCGGCCGGTTCAGCGGCGGGCGGCGGCAGCCGGTTCGGTGGCGGCAGCGGTGGCCGGTTCAGCGGCGGCGGCCGGTTCGGCGACCGGCGCCGGGCCCGGGTGCGCGCCGGCGGTGACGATGCGGCCCGGCCCGGTGCCGGTGCGGCGTTCCAGGGCGCCGGAGAGTACGGCGAGGAGCAGCGCGGAGCCCGCCAGGACGGCGCCGACCCCGTTGGGCGCTGTCCAGCCGAGACCCGCGGTGATGACGAGACCGCCGAGCCACGCGGCGAGCGCGTTGCCGAGGTTGAAGGCGCCGATGTTGACGGCGGACGCCAGGGTCGGCGCGCCGGCGGCCTGGTCCAGGACCCGCTTCTGCAGCGGCGGCACGGCCGCGAAGCCGAGGGCGCCGATCAGGACGATGGTGACGGCGGCCGCGACGCGGTGGTGCGCGGTCAGCGTGAACAGGGCCAGCACCAGGGCGAGGGCGCCCAGGGACCCGTACAGCATGGGCATCAGCGCGCGGTCGGCGAACCGGCCGCCGATCAGGTTCCCGGCGACCATGCCGAGCCCGAAGAGGACGAGCAGCCAGGTGACGGAGGTGTCGGCGAAGCCCGCCACGTTCGTCATCATCGGCGTGATGTAGGTGATCGCGGCGAAGACCCCGCCGAAGCCGAGGACCGTCATGGCCATGGCGAGCAGGACCTGGACGTTCCGGAGGGCGGCGAGCTCGTGGCGGACCGAGACGCCGGCGGGGCGGGGCAGTTCCGGCACCAGGCGGGCGATGCCCAGCAGGCCGAGGACGCCGAGGCCCGCGACGATCAGGAAGGTGACGCGCCAGCCGGCGCTCTGGCCCACGGAGGTGCCGAGCGGGACGCCGACGACGTTGGCGACCGTGAGGCCGGTGAACATCATCGCGATGGCGCCGGCCTTCTTCTCGGGGGCGACGAGCCCGGCGGCGACCACGGAGCCGATGCCGAAGAACGCGCCGTGGGCGAGGGAGGCGACCACGCGGCCGGTGAGCATGACGCCGAAGGTGGGGGCCAGCGCCGAGAGCAGGTTCCCCGCGATGAACAGGCCCATGAGCAGCATCAGCATCCGCTTGCGCGGGATCCGGGTGCCCAGCACGGTCATCAGCGGGGCGCCGAGGACGACACCGAGCGCGTATCCGGTGACCAGGAACCCGGCGGCGGGGATGGTCACGCCGTAGTCGGCGGCGACCTCGGGCAGCAGACCCATGATCACGAATTCGGTGGTGCCGATCCCGAAGGCCCCGATGGCCAGGGCGAGCAGTGCGAGTGGCATGAGGGGATGCCCTTCAGGGGGGAGGGGGAGGGAACGGGGGGAGGCGGGCGAGGAGATTGCCTACGCTGCTTGCATGCGTCGACAATAATTGCAGACGCGGAATATTTGCAAGCGCGGGCTATTTCGGTCGTGGCATATCCTGGTGATCCCACTGGTTGGGTACGGATGCGGGCCACGAACCGGACGTGACCGGGTATCCGACGCACACAGGAGGCACGAGCCCATGACGGCCACGGACAGCGCACCCACCGCCCTCTCGCAGGGCTGGTGCGCCCTCTCCCTCCTGCACGGCCGCATCGAGGCGCACATCGAGCGCGCCCTGCAGGCCGGGCACGGACTGAGCGTGCGCGAGTACTCGCTCCTCGACGTCCTCAGCCGCCAGCACAGCGGCCCGGGCGGGCACCTGCGCATGGCGCAGGTCTCGGAGTCCGTGGTCCTCAGCCAGAGCGCGACCACCCGCCTGGTCAGCCGCCTGGAGGACCGCGGGCTGCTCAGCCGCTACCTCTGCGACACCGACCGCCGGGGCATCTACACCGACGTCAGCGAGGCCGGGCTGGCCCTGCTCGACGCCGCCCGCCCGACGAACGACCGCGCCCTGCGCGAGGCGCTGGACGCGGCGGCGGCGAACCCGGAGCTGGCTCCGCTGGTCAGGGCGGTGGAGAACATGCACCAGGCCCCGGCGGCGCGCCCGTAGGGGCGGCCACCGGGGCCTGGCGGGCCTGGCGGGGACGGGTCAGGAACCGTCCTCCTGCAGGATGGCCGGGTCCGACTGGCCGGCGGCGCCGGTCTCTACCTTGCCCGCGAAGCGGCGCTGGAAGTCCGGGGTCTCCGAGGCGGTGACCGTGACGTCGTACCAGCGCTTGGTGTTGCGCAGCGAGACGGTGTACGTGACGGTGGCACCCTTGGCCACGGTCAGGCGCTTGGGGCCGCCGCCGTAGGAGTTGGTGACCGTGAGCGTCGCCGTCGAGGCACCGGCGTTGGTGAGGGTGAGGTCCAGGTTGCCGGTGGCGGCGTTGTGGCGGGCGGTGACCTCGGGGCCCGGCGTGGTGCCCGGGTTGCGGAAACCGCGCAGGAATCCGTTGGGACCGTGCACGGTCAGGTCGGTGACGCCGGCCGAGTAACGGGTGTTCCAGGTGTCCGAGACCGACTTGCCGGCCTCCGTGGTGTACGTCCACGGGGCGTCCGTGCGGTTGGCGGCGGTGATGTAGAACTGCGCGCCCAGGTCCGGGCCGCTGCCGAACGTCAGCTTGAACTTGCCCTCGCCCGTGAGGGCCGCGCCGTCCACGTACGGGGCGTACTTCAGGGCGCGGGTCAGGCGCATGCCGCGCTCCTGGCGCGGCATGCTGCCCACGGCCGGCGGGGTGGCCCGGAAGTCGGGGTGCCGCTCGCGGTCCTGCGGCTCGAAGCCGCCGGTGTCGGGCAGCCGGACGGTGCTGGTGTCCTTGCGGGCGAAGTCGAAGGCCGAGGTCAGGTCGCCGCAGACGGCACGGCGCCAGGGCGAGATGTTGGGCTCCTGCACGCCGAAACGCTTCTCCATGAACCGGACGACCGAGGTGTGGTCGAAGGTCTCGGAGCAGGAGTAGCCGCCGGTGCTCCACGGGGAGACGACCAGCATGGGCACTCGCGGGCCCAGACCGTACGGACCGGCGACGTAGCCGGGCTTGCCCGGGAAGACGTCCAGCGCGGTGGGAGCGGTCGACAGGCCCTGGTTGGCGTTGGCCGGGGCGTACGGCGGGACGACGTGGTCGAAGAAGCCGTCGTTCTCGTCGTAGGTGATGAACAGCGCGGTACGGGCCCACACGTCCGGGTTGGAGGTGAGGGCGTCCAGCACCTGCGCGATGTACCAGGCGCCGAAGTTCGAGGGCCAGTTGGAGTGCTCGCTGAACGCCTCGGGTGCGGCGATCCAGGAGACCTGGGGCAGGTTGCCCGCCTGCACGTCGGCGCGCAGCTGGTCGAAGTAGCCCTCGCCGGCCTTGGCGTTCGTACCGCGGCGGGCCTTCTCGTAGAGCGCGCTGCCGGGCTGGGCGTTGCGGTAGTTGTTGAAGTAGAGCAGCGAGTTGTCGCCGTAGTTGCCGCGGAAGGCGTCGTTGATCCAGCCCCAGTGGCCGGGCCCGTCCAGCCCGTCGCCGATGTCCTGGTAGACCTTCCAGGAGATGCCGGCCGCCTCCAGGCGCTCCGGGTAGGTGGTCCAGCCGTAGCCGAGCTCGGCGTTGTTGAGGACCGGGCCGCCGCCCTGGCCGTCGTTGCCGGTGTAACCCGACCACAGGTAGTAGCGGTTGGGGTCGGTGGAGCCTATGAAGGAGCAGTGGTACGCGTCGCAGATGGTGAAGGCGTCGGCGAGGGCGTAGTGGAACGGGATGTCCTCACGGGTCAGGTACGCCATGGTGGCCGGCGTCTTCGCGGGCACCCAGTTGTCGTACTTGCCCTTGTTGAACGCGCTCTGGCCGCCCGCCCAGTCGTGGTTGAGGCCCTGGAGGTACTCCATGCCCAGGTCGTCCGACGGCGGCCGGAAGGGCAGCGTCTCCTTGCCCGCGTTGTCGGCCTGGTGCCAGACGGACTTGCCGCTGGGCAGGGTCACCGGACGCGGGTCGCCGAAGCCGCGGACACCGCGCATGGCGCCGAAGTAGTGGTCGAAGGACCGGTTCTCCTGCATGAGGACGACGATGTGCTCGACGTCCGCGATGGTGCCGGTGGTCCCCTGCGCGGGGATGGCGGCGGCGCGCGCGATGCTGTCGTTCAGCATGGTCAGCGCGGCGGCCCCGCCGGTGAGCTGCAGGAAGCGGCGGCGATTGAGTTCTGCCATGGGGTATTCGACCTCTGAGGGTGAGGGTGGCATGGGGGGTGCCCCAAGAACAACGTGTTCCGGGTACCGATGGGGGATGCTGACGTGACCGGCCGCCGTACGCCAGGCAAACGGCACCGTGTTTCGGCCGAGTTCGGGCTGGTCGACCTGAACCGGCGGTCAGGACCCCGGCGACCGGTGCGGGCCGGGGGCCGGGGATCCCGAGGGCGGCGCGGAGCCGGAGGGAACCGCTGACGGTGGCTGCGTGGGCGGCGCCGAAGGCCCCGGCACCGTTCCCACCGACGGCCCCGCCGACGTTCCCGCCGACGGCGGGCCGGTCTTCGGGTCGGGCGTGGGGACCGGTCCCGGCGGCAGGCCCGGGGCGTGGCTCGGGCCGGACGTACCGGTCGCGGGCTGCGTGGGTACGGGCCTGCCCGGTCCGCTCGGCGAGGGCGGGGCGGCCGGCGGCACGGGGCGCGGACCCGGGTCGTCCGGGGCCAGGGCGACATACCCGGCGGCGAGGGCGGCGGCCGCGGCGAGCCCGGCCAGCGGCAGCACCGACCGCCGCCACCGCAGCGCCGGCAGCCGGCGCGGACGCGCCCCCGGCGGGTCGGCGGGCCGCAGGTCCCGGACGGTGACGCTCTCGGCGCGGGCGGCGAAGGCCGCGCGCAGCCGCCGCTCGACGGGCCGCTCGCCGGGCCGCTCGCCGGTCGTCTCCGGCCTCAGGTCGTGGGTCATACCCGGCCTTCCAGGATCCGTTCGAGCGCGTCCAGGGCGCGGCTCGCCGTCGACTTCACCGCACCCCGGCTGATCCCGAGCGTGGTGGCGATCTCCGCCTCACTGAGGTCGGCCCAGTAGCGCAGAACCACCACCTGGCGGCGGCGCGGGGTCAGCCGACCGAGCGCGGCGAGCACTTCACGGTGCGCCTCGTCCAGGACGACGGACTCCTCGGCGGAGGGTACGTCGGCCGGCGCCGGCGGGGTCCAGCCGCGGGCCGTACGGCGGCGCCGGAGCACGGAGCGGGAGGTGTTGACGACCGCGGTACGCAGATAGCCGAGGGCGTTGTCGACCTCGGCTATGCGCTCGCCGTGCCGCCGGTAGAGGGCGGTGAAGGCGTCCTGGACCACGTCCTCGGCGGTGGCGAGGTCGTCGACGAGCAGCACCGCCAGCCGCACCATCCGCAGCCGGTGGGCGTGGTAGAGCTCGGTGACGGTGGGCGGCCGCTCCTCGCTCCCGGCGAAGGCGTGGCCGGCGGAAGGGCCGGCGAAGCGGTCGGTGACGCGGTCGGTGGCCTGGTGGGTGACGTGGTGGGCCGTGGCCGCGGGGTGGCGCGGCGCCGCGAGGGGACCCGGCGGGGCGGCCGCGGGCCGGTCGCGGTGCAGCGGCCCGCGCAGCAGCGCCCGCCACGCCCGGCCGAGGCCGTGCGTGACGGGTGCGTACGGCTGCGCGAGCCGTGGGGAAAGGGCGTGGAGCACGAGGATCCTCGGGTACGGCTGTCAGCGGTGCGCGCGGCGCCGGACGGCGTAGAGGGTCCCGGCTCCGGCGGCGACGAGCGCGGCGGCCCCGGCACCGAGGGCGAGGTCGGCCGAGCCGGAGGAGCCAGTATGCGCCAGCTCGGGAGCCCCGGCTGCGGGGGACCCACCCGGCCCGCCGGACGCGGGCACGGGCACGGGCGCCGCGCTCCCCGGGTGGGACGGCTGCGCCGACGGCTCGACGGAGGCGCCGGCCGACGGCACCGCCGACGAGCCGGTGGACGGCCGCTGCGCCGGCGGCGCGCCGGCGGCGCTCTGCTCCGTACCGGGGGCGCCGGGCACGGGGGACGCGGCGGTGGGGCGCGCGGGGGACGGTGACGCGCTCGCGCCCGGCCCGGTCGCGGCGTACGCCGGGGCGGCGGCGAGGACGGCGAGCAGTCCGGCGGCTACGGCGGCGCCGTACACGTGCTTCAGCTGGTTCACAGTGGTTCTCCACGGTCGGGTGAGGGGGCGGGGTCACGCCCTTCACCCCCGCACGACGCGCGACCCGGCGGGAGGTTGCCGCGGTCGCCGGAGAAGTTTTCGCGGCCGGTGCCGCCTCGCGCCCACCTGCCGCCCGCCCCGGCACCCTGGCCGTGTTCATTGCCTGCTGAGCGCAGTGGTTGCGCACCCTCGCCCAGGGCTCTTTGATCAGCCACGAGCACGCCACGAAGGGCACGGTGAAGCTGCTTCAGCTCGCCGACGGCTCCCACGTGCTGCGGCTGGAGGACCTGGACACCAGCAACGGCCCGGCCCTGCGGGTGTGGCTGTCCGACCAGCCGGTCAAGGAGGGCATCGACGGCTGGCGCGTCTTCGACGACGGCAAGTACGTCAACCTGGGCGAACTCAAGGGCAACAAGGGCGACCAGAACTACCCGGTCCCGGCCGGCGTCGACCTCGCCGACTTCAGCAGCGTCAGCATCTGGTGCGACCGTTTCGACGTCTCCTTCGGCGCGGCCGAACTCGCCCGCGCCTGACGTTCACAGGGCGCGCAGGGCGGTGCCCAGCAGGGCGATGCCCTCCTCGATCTCGTGCGCCGGGCCGGCGGCGTAGCCGAGGACCAGGCCGGGCGGGCCGGGGCGCATCCGGTGCCAGGACAGCGGGTGCGCCTTGACGCCCAGGGCGAGGGCGGCCGCGGCGAGTTCGACGTCCGAGGCCGCGGCCGCGCCCGGGCCCCCTCCCGGGCCCGACGAGCCGACCGCTGCGTCGAAGGTGATCATGAGGTGCAGTCCGGCGGCCGCACCGTGCACGCGGGCGCCGGGCAGATGGGTCCGAAGGGCCCGCAGCATCACGTCCCGGCGCCGGCGGTGGCGCCGGCGTACATGGCGCAGGTGGCGCTCCAGTTCGCCCGAGGCCATCAGCCGGGCCAGCACCAGCTGGGTGAGGGTGCCGTTGCCCAGGTCCGCGTACTTCTTCGCGTCGGTCACGGCGTCCAGCAGCCGCGGCGGTACGAGGAGCCAGCCCACCCGCAGCGCGGGCGCGAGCAGCTTGGACACGCTGCCGGTGTAGCAGACGCCCTCGGGCAGCAGGGAGCGCAGCGCGGGCACCGGGGGCCGGTCGTAGCGGTGTTCGGCGTCGTAGTCGTCCTCGATGACCACGCCGCCCCCGGCCGCCCAGCGCAGCAGCTCGCGGCGGCGCTCGCCGTCGAGGACCACACCGGTCGGGAACTGGTGGGCCGGGGTCGTCAGCACCGCCGGCGCGCCGCTCGCCCGCAGCGCGGTCACGTCGAGCCCGCCCGGGTCCACGGGGACGGCCACCGGTTCCAGGCCTCCGTACGCCAGTTGCTGCCGGGCCCCGAGCGAACCGGGGTCCTCGACGGCGATCCGCCGGACGCCGTCGGCGCGCAGCACCTGCGCGAGCAGGGCGAGGGCCTGGGCCACGCCCGCGACGACGACCACCTCACCGGGGTCGGCGCGGATGCCGCGGTTGCGGGCGAGCCAGTCGACGACCGCCCGGCGCAGGGCGGGCGCGCCCTGCGGGTGGCCGTAGCCGAAGTCGGCCGGGGTGAGGTCGGCCAGGACCGCCCGCTCGGCGCGCAGCCAGGCGGCACGCGGGAAGGCGGCGAGGTCGGGCACGCCGGGCGAGAGGTCGATCCGGCAGGGCAGGGCGCGCAGTGCGTCGACGACGCCCTCGCGGTCGGCGGAGCCGAACGGCGTGGTCGCTCCGGCCGCCGGGGCAGCGGGCGCGGCAGGGGGAACGGGGGCGGGCGCGGGCGCGGCGACCACGACGGTGCCGAGCCGGCCGCGGCCGGCGATCTGGCCGGCCTCGGCGAGCCGCGCGTACGCCTCGGTGACCACGCCCCGGGAGACGCGCAGCTCCTCGGCGAGGACCCGGCCGGCGGGCAGCCGGGTGCCGACGGGGAGGGATCCGTCGGCGATGGCCGAGCGCAGCCGGTCGGCGAGCCATTCGGTACGGCCGCCCGGCGGTGCCTGGCCGATGTCGAGCTGGAGGAAGTCGGATCCGATCGGTTTGGACCCCTCGTCCGGGCTCTCTTTGGACCTGCTCATGGGTCCATTGTGGGGCCAGGGTGGAGGCCATGGACACTCCTCCTCCCCCCGGCACTCCGTCTCCCCCGCCCGCCCCGTCCTCCTCGTCCTCCCCGTCCTCCCCGGAGGCGCCTTCCTCCCCCGGTCTCGGCCGGCTGCTGCCGGGCATGGTGGGCATGGCCCTGGTCGGCAGCAGCGTCACCGTTTCGCGCACGCTGGTGGACGCCCCGCTCTTCACCGCCCAGGCGGTCCGGTACGTGGCCGCGGCGTTCGTCCTGCTGGCGCTGGCACGGGTGGCGGGCGCGCGGCTGGTGCTGCCGCGCGGCCGCGAGTGGCTGTGGCTGGCCGGGATCGCGGCGACCGGGCTCGTGCTGTTCAACGTGGCCGTCGTGCGTGGTGTGGGGCATGCCGAGCCGGCGGTGATCGCGGTCGCGGTGGCCTGCGTACCGGTGCTGCTCGGGGTGGTCGGTCCACTGCTGGAGCGGACCCGGCCGAGCCGGCGGGTGCTGCTGGCCGCGCCCGTGGTGGTGGCGGGCGCGGTGCTGGTGGAGGGCACGGGCCGCACGGACGCGGCCGGGGTGGGGTGGGCGGCGCTGGCGCTGGCCTGCGAGGCCGGCTTCACCCTGCTGGCGGTGCCGGTGCTGCGGCGGCACGGACCCTGGGGCGTCTCGGTGCACACGGTGTGGCTGGGCGCGCTCATGCTGATCGTGCTGGGCGGGGTGACGGAGGGGCCGTCGGCGGTGCGGCGGCTGGACGGCGCGGACTGGGCCGCCGTCGGCTATCTGGCGGTGCTGGTGACCGCGGCGGCGTTCGTGCTGTGGTACTCGACGGTGAAGGCGGTCGGGGCGGGGCGCGCCGGGCTGCTCACCGGGATCGCGCCGCTGGCCGCCGCG
This sequence comes from Streptomyces sp. NPDC042102, assembly GCF_055582305.1. Lineage (NCBI taxonomy): Bacteria > Bacillati > Actinomycetota > Actinomycetes > Kitasatosporales > Streptomycetaceae > Streptomyces > Streptomyces sp. NPDC042102. Next base: position 1,366,889 of record NZ_JBVJDL010000001.1, on the reverse strand, counting down.
GCCGTCGGTACCGTCACGGGCGGCGGGGTGCCCGGGCTGCCGGTGTGGCTGGGGATCGCGGTCGTGATCGCCGGTCTGGTCGCGGGCCTGCGGCCGGCGCGGACGGAGCGCATGCGTACGCCGGGACGCGGACCGGTGCCGGGGCGGCGGCGGTCCGGAAACGGCCCGGCGGCGGAGCGCCCGCGGCAGCGACAATGACCGCCATGGTGGATGACACGGACACGAGCGCGGCCGGGCACGCCCACGGGGATCACTGGGACAACGGGACCGACGGGACCGACGGGACCGACGGCTCGGACGGGGGCGACACGTGCGTGCGCGTCGAGCGGGACGGGCCCGTGACGACGGTGGTCCTGGCCCGGCCCGGCGTCCGCAACGCGGTGGACGGACCGACGGCGGCGCGCCTGGCCGACGCCTTCCGGGAGTTCGAGGCGGACCCCGGGGCGTCCGTCGCCGTCCTGTGGGGCGAGGGCGGCACGTTCTGCGCGGGCGCCGACCTCAAGGCGATCGGAACCGGGCGCGGCAACCGGGTGCGTGCCGACGGAGACGGCCCCATGGGCCCCACGCGGATGAGGCTGACCAAACCGGTGATCGCCGCGATCGCCGGCCACGCGGTCGCGGGCGGGCTGGAGCTGGCCCTGTGGTGCGATCTGCGGGTGGCGGAGGAGGACGCCGTGTTCGGGGTCTTCTGCCGGCGCTGGGGCGTGCCGCTGATCGACGGCGGTACGGTCCGACTGCCCCGGCTGATCGGTGAGAGCCGGGCCATGGACCTGATCCTGACGGGCCGCCCGGTCCCGGCCGCCGAGGCGTACGCGATGGGCCTGGCGAACCGCCTGGTACCGGTCGGCCGGGCGCGCGCGGCCGCCGAGGAACTGGCCCGGGAGATCGCCGCGTTCCCCCAGCTGTGCCTGCGCCAAGACCGGCTCTCCGTCCGCGAGCAGCACGGCCTGCCGGAACCGGAGGCGCTGGCGGCCGAGTTCCGCCACGGCCTGGTCCCCCTCACGGCGGGCGAGACGCGGGCCGGAGCCGAACGCTTCTCCTCCGGAGCCGGCCGACACGGCTCGTTCACGGACTGACCCACCCCGGTAACCGCACACCCCGTACGCCCGCGCCGGTACGCCCGCGCCGTACGCGCGCGCCGGTCCAGGCGGGCGGAGCCGCGGGCGAGCCCCTGGAGGCGGAGGCCCGCCCCGGGGCCGGCGGTGGGCTGCCGGGGCGCCTCGGTGAGGGCTGCGCCAGGCGGCGCGCCTCCAGCGGCGGCCCTTCGCGCGCCCAGAGGCCGGTGAGCCCGTTCACCGCACGAGCGGGCTCGCGCGTCATGGTCCGGAACCTTACGCGACGGGCTGGTGGGACCGGTCGGGCCGACGTGATGGCCGCAGGGCAGCTCGTACATCCACATTCACCAGGTGAAAGCCGCTATCGCCATCGCACATGCGAGGGCAATCCACCCATCGCCCTCTTGGATGATTGAACGAACGCGGGTGTGGATCACCGTCCGGATTCCGTGGGGGCCACCAATCGCCCCGCGCGCCCGTCCCTTGATTCACTGGGTCCACCGTCCCCCGGAACGGCGCGGCGGCTCCCGCCGGTACGGGTCCGACGGCTTGCCGGTAGCCCCTGCGCGCCGATCAGCGGTGTTCCGCGCGCAGGGGATCCGGTGCCTCAGGCGTACGGGGCGAGCTGCCGCTCGCAGGCCGCGCGGGCGGCGGGGGACAGCAGCTCCCCGCCCCGCGCGAAGAAGCCGTACAGCGCGGCGCCGTGCTGCGCGGCGAGGTCCGCGTTGTGCGCGAGCACGTCGAGCTCGTTGGCCGCGGTGATCTCCATCAGCGCGCGCAGGTCCGCCTCGGCCGGCTCGTGCACGGCGCCGGTGAACCGGTCCTGGAAGGTGACCGGACCGGGGCCGCCGATCTGCGGGTAGAGCACGTCCCGCGCGCAGCTGCCGTAGAGGTAGACCATGGCCTCCGCCTGCTCGCCGATCAGCCCGGCCAGCGTGCCGCGCTCGGCGGTCTCCATCAGGTGCGGGCCGAACCCGTCGGTGCCGTACGCCGCGTGGCACAGCCCCGCCAGGCGTACGTCGCGAGCGGCGCCCCAGCGCCCGAGCACCTCGGCCACCCGCCCGAGGTGGTCGAGCAGGGTGCCGCCGGGGTGGTCCATGGCCGCGGCGCCCCGCGACCGCAGGAACCGCGCGACCGGGCCGTCGGGATCACCCGGGTCGGCCGAGCCACCCGGGGTGATCGGATCCGGATCCCCGTCTCCGGTCACTTGCCCTCGGTGATCTGCGGGGCCGGCTCGCTCCTGTACTGGGCGGCGCCGAAGTTGGTGTGGACGAACTTCTGCCAGGAGCCGTCCTGGACCATCTTGCGCAGGGCCTCGTTGATCTTGCTCTGGAGCTCCGTGTTGCCCTTCTTCAGGCCGATGCCGTACTGCTCGTTGCTCAGGTTCAGGCCCGCGAGCTTGAACTTGCCCTGGTTCGCCGACTGGGCGGCGTACCCGGCCAGGATGGCGTTGTCCGTGGTCAGGGCGTCGAGGCTGCTGTTCTGGAGGGCGATGAGGCACTCGGAGTAGCCGCCGAGCTCCATCATCTCCGCCTTGGGGGCGAGCTTCGCCTTGACGTTCTCGGCGGACGTGGAGCCGGTCACCGAGCAGAGCTTCTTCTTGTTGAGGTCCTCGGCCTTGGTGATCTCGGTCTCGCCGGCACGGACGAGCAGGTCCTGATGGGCCACGAAGTACGGGCCCGCGAAATCGACCTTCGCCTTGCGCTTGTCGTTGATCGAGTAGCTCGCGACGACGAACTCGACCTCGTTGAACTGGATCATGAGCTCACGGTCGGAGCTGTAGACCTGCTTGAACTCGATCTGGTCCGGCTTGTAGCCGAGCTCCTTGGCGACGTACGTCGCGACGTCGACGTCGAAACCGGAGAGCTTGCCGTCCTCACGCAGGCCCAGGCCCGGCTGATCGAACTTGACGCCGATGGAGATCTTGCGGTTCCCGTCAGCCGCGTCCCCACCACCACCGCAGCCCGACGCGGTCAGGCCCAGAACGATCACTGCGGCGACCGAACCGGCCTTGGAAACCTTCATGTGGAACTCTTTCCGAATGAATCTTGGTGAAGACGTACTGGGGAGGAAAGTAGAAAGGTCACGCGCGCAGGTACATACATCTGAGCAAAATTTGAGGGTAACGATCCGGCACGGCGAAAGATCCTGGTGACGGGACGTAGCACGGCCGGACGGACACGGAAGCGGAATCGGACGGACGGACGGAGAACACGCATGACGGATCAGGTGTCGGCGGCGGAACTCTTCGACGAGCTCGGCGCCGGTTATGAGGAGGCGTTCGCGGATCTGCCGGGCCAGCTGGCGGCCCTGGACTGGCTCACGGCCCGCCTCCCGGCCGGCGCCCGCGTCCTCGACATCGGCAGCGGAACCGGCCGCCCGGTCGCGGCCCGGCTGGTGGCGGCGGGCTGCGCGGTCACGGGCATCGACGTCTCCCCGACGATGGTCGAGCTGGCACGGGAACGGGTCCCCGGGGCCCGCTTCGAGCTGGCGGACGTACGGACGTACAGCGCGCCGGAGGACGGCTTCGACGCGGTGTGCGCCTTCTTCCCGCTGCTGGTGATGAGCCGCGCCGAGGTGGAGTCGGCGCTGGAGCGGATCGCGGGCTGGCTGGCGCCCGGCGGGTACTTCGTGATGGCGACCGTCCCCGGTGACATAAGGGATCTGGAGATCGTCTGGATGGGCCACAAGGTGACGGTGAGCAGCCTGTCCACCGACGACTACCTGCGGCGGCTGGCGGCCCTGGGCCTGGAGGTGCTGTACAGCGACACGTCGACGTACCAGCCGGCGAGCGAGATCGCGGGCCCGGAGGACCACCTGTTCTGCTACGCCCGCCGCTCCGGGCCGTCGTCCTGACACCCGGTACCGGCGGTTCGCACATGGCCGGGAAACGCCTGTCCCCCGGCGGCCGGTTCCGTTCCTCGTGGCAGCATGAGCGGGCAACACTGCCGCGAGGAAGGGGAGTTCGGTGACGGGCATAAGCAAGGGCCTGACCAGGGTCGAGGTGGGGCTGCGGTGGGATCCGAGCCCGGCCGGGACGCCCGCGCACGATCTCGACATCGTCGCGGCGGTCTACGGCGCGAACGATCCGTACGGTGACGCCGCCTACCTGGTGCACTTCGGGAACCGGTCCCCCGACGGGACCGTCACGCTCAGCCGGGACAGCCGCACCGGCCAGGGCTTCGGGTTCGACGAGGTGATGGTGATCGAACTCGACCGGATGGATCCGCGGCTGCGCCGGGTCGTGGTGGGGGTGGTGATCCAGGGCGAGGACCGCGCCAAGACCTTCGGAGCCATCGGAGGTACGGCCGTGCGGATCCGGGAGGGGCACACGGATCTGGCCACCGACGATCTCGCGGGCGTGGCCGGGGCCACGGCGGCGACGGTCGCCGAGTTCACCCGCGACGGGACGGGCGCCTGGTCGCTGCGCGCGCAGGTGCGCGGCTTCGGCACCGGGCCGCAGGAGTTCACCGCCGTCATGGGTGCGGCGTGGTCGGACCGGGCGGCGGATGCTCCGTAGAGGAGCACCCGCCGCCCGGTCCGGGTGGTGCGCTGCCGCCGTCCCCACGAGGCAGCGCGGGCGGGGCGACGTCCGGTCATCCTGGACGGCGTCCCGCCGGTTCTAGGGGGCCACGGCGACCGGGCCCGCGGGCGCCGGCGCGGTCAGGCCCAGGGCGGGCAGCACGGCCACGTCGACGAACCGGAGCAGGTAGTCGGCGTCGGCGTAGCGGCCCTCCAGGACCGGCCGGATCCGCAGGACGCCCATCAGCTGCGCCGGCAGGAACTCCACGGCCGGGTGGTCCGCGGCGATCTCGCCGCGGACGACGGCCCGCTCCACCATCTCGCCGAACGCGGCGAGTTCGGGCGCCACCAGCGCCTCGCGCAGCGCGCCCTGGAGTTCTTCGTCGCCGAGCACGGCATGACCGAGGGCCTGGGTGAGCCGGGTGTCACGGCCCGAGGTCCCGGCCGCGATCCGGGCGGCCTCGCGCAGGTCGCCTGCCAGGGTGCCGGTGTCGACGGCGGCGAGGGTGCCGCGCCGGTCGGCCCGCAGGGCGGCGGCGACCAGCCGCGGCTTGGTCTGCCACTGGCGGTAGAGCGTGGACTTCCCGCAGCTGGCCCGGGCGGCGACACCCTCCATGGTCAGCGCCTCGTACCCGTACTCCCGCAACTCGTCCAGGACGGCGTCGAAGAGCTCCTGCTCCCGCTCCGGGGTGATCTTCGAGCGGCGCGATGCGGCGGTCATGGGTACGGCGGCTTTCGGTGGTGGTCGCGACTTCTTCCGAGACGGAAGCGTACCGGAACGCGCGCGTATCGGTACACGTCCGTATCGATGAGGGGGAACGCCACGGGTCGGCGGCGATGGCTACCCGCCGCGGGGCCCGTCGGGTGCCGGGCGGACGGTGCGGGGACCGGCGCACTCGGCGCCGTACGCCCGGACACGCGTGCGCAGGGCGCGGTCGGACGTGACGACGACGCAGCCGCGGCCCGCGTGCTCGGCGGCGAGTTCGACGATGCGGTCGTCGCCGCTGCCGACCGCGGAGTCCACGAGGACCCCCGGGACGGACTCGACGCCACGGGCGGCGCCCTCGACGACGAGGATGATCTCCGCGTCGCCGCTGCGCCCGGCGAGCAGGTCGCGCAGGCGCTCGGCGGCACCCTTGCGGTCCCGCCACCAGCCGTCCGGCACGGAGCCGACGACGTTCGCGGCATCGACGATCAGTACGGTCACGCCGTCAGTATGCGCCGCCCGGGACCGCCGGAGCACCGCACGTCCGTCACCCGGAGGCCCAGTCGCCTGCGATGGCCCGCAGGGCCGCCAGGTGGTGCCGGTAGGCGGCGAGGCCCTCCGGTGCGAGCTCGAGCCAGGTACGGGGGCGGCGGCCGACGCGGCCCTTGTGGACCACCACGTAGCCCGCCTCCTCCAGCGCCGCGACCTGCTTGGACAGGACCGAGTCGGTGACCTCGACCAGGTCGCGGACGAAGCCGAACTCGGCCTTGCCCAGCGGCGCCAGGGCCGCCACCACCGACAACCGCACGGGGGCGTTGAGCAGAGGGTCGAGGGCGTGCCGGGGGTGGCTCCCCCCGGCCGCGGCGGCACGGGCCGCGCCGTCGGCCGCGTCCGTCACGACGACCGCCGCCGTTCGTTCCACAGGCCCACGCCCACCGGCAACGTGCACAGGAGCGTGCCCGCCACCGCGAAGGGCACCTGGTCCACGAAGACCGTGGTGCCCAGGGTCACCGTGACGGCGAAGAACATGCCCCACACCCCCACGACCGCCACGTGCCGCACACCGAAGCCGCGGCGCACCGCCCGCTGCCGGGCGGCGTAGACGCTCAGGGCCCCGACCAGGAGGCCGTGCGCCACGGCGAAGACCAGGGCGCCCGCGCCGTGCCAGAGCAGCACCATCGGCACCAGGACCAGCTGGCCCGCGCCGAACACCATCAGGTACCGCTCGTACCAGCCGCTGCCGCGCCGCGCGGCCTTCTCCAGCGCGGCCGCCCGGCCCAGCGCCCCGATGTCGTATCCCCCGTCATATCCGCGTGCATCCACGGCAGTTCCCCCTCGGCATCCGCAGTCACCAGCATGTCGTTGCCAGGATGGCTTCTACTTTCCACATTGGCAAGTAGAAGCCATCCCGGAAACTCAACTGACATGCTGGAGCCCATGGATGACCTCTGGAAGACCATCGGCGCGCTCTCCGACCTCTTCGCGGACCGGGACACCGCTCGCGGTGTCCCGGCCGAGGAGCAGTGGATCCTGCAAGTCCTCAAGATCGGCGAGGAGTTCGGCGAGGCCGCGCAGGCCGTGATCGGCGTCCGCGGCACCAACCCCCGCAAGGGCACCTCCCACAGCTGGGAGGACGTGCACGACGAGGTCGCCGACACCGCGATCACTGCGCTCGTCGCCCTCTCCCGGATGCGGCCCGACGCCCCCGACTACTTCGCCGGGCAGCTGCGCCGGAAGTCCGCCCGCTTCCTGGAGGGATGACGCCCTCGCGGGGCTCCGCGCGGGCCGTCACGGCCGGCGGAAGACGACCTCCGGGTGCGCGGCGCTCGGGCCGTTCAGCAGCGGCTGGGGTATGCCCCGCAGCTGCTGGTCGAAGAAGGCCCCCACGTACGCCCGGGTGATCCGGAGCGAGCGGGTGCCCGACAGCGGGGAGCCCGGATCGCTGTAACCGATCTGTTCACCCAGCACGGGGGTGTCGGTGAAGGCGAAGTGGCCGGTCCCCTTCACCTCCAGCCAGCGCTTGAAACCGTCGAGGCGCTGATAGGTCTCGTCCCAGGAGGTGTCGGGCGGTCCCGGGGGCCGCAGCGCCGGGTCCGCGCCGAGCATCAGGAACGGCCGGCCGTCCAGCCCGCCCTCGGGCAGCGGCGTGAAGAAGGTGCCGTCCATGTTGACGCCCGCGTCCACCCGCCGGTCGGCGGCCATGGTGGAGGCGGCGCTCGCACCGCCTATGGAGTGGCCGGCCATCCCGATCCGCCGGGCGTCGATCAGCTGCGCGTACCGCCAGGTGGCCCGGGGGCCGGTGAGCCGGTCGAGGACGAAGGAGACGTCCTTGGCCCGCCCGTCGGAGACCTTGCGGAAATCCTCGGGGGCATCGGCCTGCTCGCAGGCGACACACGTGAGCAGCCGCCCGCCGGGATAGGTGGTGGCGATCGACTCGTAGGCGTGGTCGACCGCCGCCACGACATAGCCCCGGGCCGCCAGGTCCTCGGCCAGCGCGGTCAGGGTGGTGCGCGGCATGCCGAAGCCCGGGGAGAGGACCACGAGGGGGAAGCGCCCGGGCAGCGGGCGGGCACCCTCCCGCGCGGCCGTCCGGGTCGCGGCGGCCTCCTCGGCCGTGACCAGCTCACCGACCGGCCAGGCCTGGAGCAGGGCCGTGGCCTCGGGCAGCGTCATGTAAGGGGCCGGCGTGCCGGACCGGGGCACGGCGGGGTAGTAGAGCGAGAGCAGCAGCTCCCGGTCGGCCTGCGGCACCCACGGGTCCTTGCGGGCGCTGTCGACCAGGTGCAGCGTGTCGCGGCCGACGGGCAGCGCTCCGGTGGGGCGCGGCAGTTCGAGCCGCACCTCCGCCTTCGTGGCCGGGGAGCCGGCCGGGCCGCCGGGAGCGGCCGCACCGGCGGCCGGCGCCGCGCGGGCAGCGGACGTGGCGAAGGCGGGCGGTCCGGCCGCGAGGGCGGTGCCCGCCGCGGACAGGGACAGGGGCGCGGCGAGCGCGGCCGCGGCCACGGCGGTGGCTAACGTACGAGTGATCTTTCGCATACCCGCGACGGTAGCCGCCGAACGGGTGTCGCTGCCTCAACCCACAGAGTGATCACACATCACTCCAGATAGCTACGCGCCGGTTTGTGGGAAGGTGCTCGCGATGGAGATTTCGACGCGTGACGTGTTCGGCGCGCCCTGCTGGGTGAGCCTGATGGCCCGCGATCTGGAAGGGGCCCAGCGCTTCTACGGAGCGGTGCTGGGCTGGGAGTTCCGCAAGGGCGGGCTCGGCGAGGCGTTCAGCGTGGGCATGCTCGACCGGACGCCGGTGGCGGGCATCGGGGCCCTGGCGACGTCGATGTCGATGCCGGTGGCCTGGAGCCCGTACTTCGCCGTCGACGACGCGGACCTGGCGGTGGCCCGGATCCGGGAGCGCGCCGGCACGGTCGCCGTGGGGCCCGTCGCGCTGGCGGGCCGCGGGCGCGCCGCGCTCGCCGCCGACCTGGAGGGGGCGACCTTCGGGATCTGGGAGGGCCAGGTGCGCTCCGAGTGGCGCGTCGGGGAGGGCCGGGCGCCGGCCTGGCTGGAGCTGCGGACGCGCAACGCCTTCGACGCCGCCATCTTCTACGGCGGGGTCCTGGAGTGGGCCACCGAGCGGGCCGGCGGCTGCCAGGTGTCGTACGAGGAGGACAAGGTGGTGCTGCGGCAGGGGGGCGAACCGGTCGCCCGGCTCAGCACCCAGACCGCCGAGGACGGCGAGGGCGGCCGGGACGGCGACAGCGGCGGCGAGCCGCAGGTGCGGGCGCGCTGGCACGTGCACTTCCGGGTGCCGGACCTGGAGCGGGCGGTCGAGGCGGCCGTGGCGCACGGCGGGCGGACCACTTCCGCGGTCAAGACGACCGCGACCGAGCGGTCCGTGACGGTGCTCGACCCCGACGGCGGCCTGTTCGACGTCACGGAGAACCTCGGCGCGAAAACCTGATCCGCGTCTCCGTGACCTGGTGGTTCGGGGAGCGGTTGGCGGGGAATATGCGGGATAAAAGGCACATAAAGGTCTTCCTCGAGAAGGCGGCCATCATGACCACTCATCCCAGCTCCAGCATCGAACACCACCCCGACCTCGCCGAGATGCGCTCCCGGTTCGAGCGGGCCACCAGCACACCCAGGGCACAGGCCACCGAAACACTGGCCCTGCTCACCGGCGTGTACATCGCAGCGTCCCCGTGGATCATCGGGTTCAACAACCTGACCACGCTGACGGTCTGCAACCTCATCGTCGGCATCGCGTACTGCCTGATGATGGGCGGCCTCGGCTCCGCGTACGAGCGCACGCACGCGATGGCCTGGGCGGCCTGCGCGCTCGGCGCGTGGACGATCGTCGCTCCGTGGGTCGTCTCGGGGAACGTGAGCACGACGCGCTCCATCTGGAGCAACGTCATCGCCGGCGCCATCGCCCTGCTGCTCGGCCTGGCCATGGCCGCCAGCGGCAGCCGCGGCGCCGACCGGATGGGCCGCGCACGCGCGATGTGACGGACCCGGCGGCGCGAGCACGCACCGCCGGCACGACGGGAGAACTGCACAGCACCACGGCAAGGGCCCCCGACCCGGGGGCCCTTCGCCGCGACCGGGACACGGAGCCGCCCGTCACCCGCCTGCCACCCCCGAAGGGCGCAGCGGCGCCATCGGTCATGGAATGTGATCGGACGTGCGCTTTCTGTAGTGGCGCACGTTTACCGGACCTCCCGGTACCGGCCCTCGCGGCCACCCCCGGCCCCGCGACCGGGGGCCGCGCCACTTCGGCGCAGCGGCGCCCGGTCGCGGACGCACGCCCGCGCGTCACCGGCGCACGCCCGCGTGTCACAGGTGTGCGGCCAGGAACTCCCCGAGTTGGACGCCGTCCAGCGCGCCGGCGTGGGAGGCGATCACCTCGCCGTCCCCGACCAGCACCAGCCAGGGCGAGGAGGTGACGGCGAACCGCCGGGTCGCGGCGGGGCAGCGGGTCATGTCGGCGCGGACCACGGTCAGCCGGGTGCCGTACTCCTGGGCGGCCTCGCGTACCACGGTGTCCATCGCGCGCGTGGCGGCGAGCGCCTTGGGCCAGGTGCCGCAGAAATAGGCGAGCACCGGGGTGCCGGCCATCGCGAGGACGAAATCGAACTCGGCGTCCTCCACCGGCTGGTGCACTCGGCTCGCCACCGGACCTCCTCGGATCACGACGCGAAAAAGCCCCGGTCGCATTGACGGCCGGGGCATTTCTCTGCGTATATTGGTTATTTCACGCCCGCGAAACCCCTGAGGGCGTGAAGAAGTTCATGGGCACACCATATCGCGTCAGGAGTGGAATTGTCAACCGCGGAATTCCGGAGCGAGCAGAAATTCATCACCGCGCTCTACGCTCGCCTCGACGACCTGCGCGACCAGGCCGAAGGGGCCGTGCGCCGGGCGCTGCGCCAGGTCGGGAACGGATATCAGGAGCGGCTCGAACGCGAAGTGCTGGTCGCCGAACAGTCCGGTCTGCTTTCCGCGCTGAATGCGGGTGAGAGCGGCCTGTGTTTCGGCCGCCTGGAGTTCGCCGACGGCCAGGACCACCACATCGGCCGTATCGGAATCCGCGAGGACGACCCGGAACGCACTCCCCTGGTCGTCGACTGGCGCGCCGAAGTCGCCCGGCCGTTCTACCTCGCGACCGGTCACCACCCCATGGGACTGCGCCGGCGCCGCCACATCACCACCCGGGGCCGGCAGGTCACCGCCCTGCACGACGAGATCCTCGACCTCACCGACCCCGAGCGCACCGGTCACGAGGGGGCCGACGCGGACGCCGTGCTGCTCGCCGCGCTCGACGCCGCCCGCACCGGCCGGATGCACGACATCGTGGAGACGATCCAGGCCGAGCAGGACCGCATCATCCGCTCCCCGCACCGCGGAGTGCTGGTCGTCGAGGGCGGACCCGGCACCGGCAAGACGGCCGTCGCCCTGCACCGCGCCGCGTACTTGCTGTACGCGCACCGCGAGCAGCTCGCCCGGCGCGGCGTACTGATCGTCGGCCCGGGCCCCGCCTTCCTCCGCTACATCGGCGAGGTGCTCCCCGCCCTCGGTGAGACCGGGGTGCTGCTCGCCAGCCCCGGCGAGCTGTTCCCCGGCGTGCGCGCCACCGGCGCCGACCGGCCCGGCGCGGCCGCCGTCAAGGGCCGGGCCGTCATGGCCGACGTACTCGCGCGGGTCGTCCGCGACCGCCAGACGCTGCCCGAGACCGTCCCGGCGGGCAGCGGCGAGGAGAGCGACGTGGTGCCCGAGGCCGCGCTGGAGATCGACCACGACGACTACGGCATCCTGCTGCTGGACCGGACCATGGCCCACGAGGCCCGGGACCGGGCCCGCTCCACCGGGCTGCCGCACAACCTGGCGCGCCCGTACTTCGCCTTCCGGATCATCGACGCGCTCACCGAACAGCTCGCCGACCGGCTCGGCGCGGACCCCTTCGGCGGGCCCAACCTGCTGGGCCCGGACGACATCGCCCAGCTCGGCAAGGAGATCGCGACCAGCGGCCCGGTGCACGAGGCGATCGACACGCTGTGGCCCTCGCTCACCCCCCAGCGGCTGATCGCCGACTTCCTGGCCGAGCCCACCCATCTGTCCGGGGCGGACGCGGCGCTGATCCGGCGGAGCGGCGGCGACTGGACCCCGGCCGACGTCCCGCTGCTGGACGAGGCCGCCGAGCTGCTCGGCGTGGACGAGACCGCGCAGCGCGCCGCGGCGGAGCGGGAGCGTCTGGAGCGGGTCGCGTACGCGCAGGGCGTGCTGGACCTGTCGGCGGGTTCGGAGAGCTACGAGTTCGAGGACCAGGAGAACGAGTACCTCGCCGCCCACGACATCATCGACGCCGAGCGCATGGCGGAGCGGCACGAGGAGGAGGACCACCGCAGTGCGGCCGAACGCGCCGCAGCCGACCGGACCTGGGCGTTCGGGCACGTCATCGTCGACGAGGCGCAGGAGCTGTCGGCCATGGCATGGCGGCTGTTGATGCGGCGCTGCCCGACCCGGTCGATGACGCTGGTGGGCGATCCGGCCCAGACCGCCGACGAGGCGGGCTGCGGGTCGTGGGCCCGGATGCTCCAGCCGTACGTCGGGGACCGCTGGGAGATGGTGCGGCTCGGTGTCAACTACCGCACGCCCGCCGAGGTCATGGACGTGGCGGCCGCCGTACTGCGGGCCCGGCACCCGGGGTTCGAGCCGCCGGCGTCGGTGCGGTCCACGGGGGTGCGGCCCTGGGTGCGGGCGACCGGCGACCTCACGCGTGCGGTCGGGGCGGCCGTCGAGCAGGGGACGCCGGCCGAGGGGCGGCTCGCGGTGATCGCGCCGCGCGCGCTGCACGAGGCGCTGGCCGCGGTCCTGCCCGGGGTACGGGCGGGGACGGAGCCGGACCTGACCCGGGCCGTCGCCCTGCTGGAGCCGCGGCAGGCCAAGGGTCTGGAGTTCGACACGGTGGTCGTCGTGGAACCGGCGGACTTCCGGTCGAGCGATCTGTACGTCGCCCTGACCCGCGCCACGCAGACGCTGGGCATCGTGCACTCCGGCCGGCTCCCGGAGGGACTGAAGGGGGCGGAGGGGCTGGAGGTACGGGAGGGTCCGGACGGTCCCAGGGCCGCCGCCTCCGATGTGACCGGATAAGGCCCAACCTCCCAACCAGCTCTCATTTCAAGACAGTTGTCTCCTTTCGCCCTCGTTCCTGAGGTGTAGGACACCCCCACCCTGATGATGATTCGCGGAGCCGTTCCGTGTCCCAGGGTGGGGATGTCCTGACATCAGCGAAAGGAACGGCTTTCGTGCGCATGCGTCGATGGGCGCCGATGCTCGCCGCGGGCATCATCGCCACGGTCTTACCCGCTCTGACGCCCGCCCAGGCGTCGGCCGCACCGGCACCGCAAGCCCCGCAGCAGACGCCTCTCTGGCAGCGCTGCGACTCCGAGGAACTCGCCGCGCTGGAGTGCGCGACGCTGAAGGTCCCACTCGACTACAAGAAGCCCAAGGGCCAGCAGATCGACCTGGCGGTCTCCCGGCTGAAGGCGGCCGATCCGGCCAAGCGCCGCGGCGTGATGCTCTTCAACCCCGGCGGCCCGGGCGGCAGCGGCCTGGACCTGCCGGTCCTGATGGACCAGGCCCTGCCGAAGGAGGTGCGCGAACAGTACGACCTCATCGGCTTCGACCCGCGCGGGGTCGGCCGCAGCAGCCCGGTCACCTGCGGTCTGACCGAGGCCGACGCGCGATTCGACCGCCCCTACAAGCCGGAGACGTTCGACGCCGACGTGGCGTGGGCGCGTGGCGTGGCACAGAAGTGCAAGGAGCGGGTCGGCTCCGTGCTGCCGCACATCACCACGCGCAACACGGCCCGGGACATGGACGCCATCCGGGCCGCGCTGGGCGAGCGGAAGATCTCGTACGTGGGCTACTCGTACGGGACGTACCTGGGCGCGGTGTACACGGAGATGTTCCCCCAGCGCACCGACCGCTTCGTGCTGGACAGCGGGGTGGACCCGGAACGCGCCTGGCGGGGCATGATCCAGGTGTGGGCCGAGGGCGCCGAGCCGGCCTTCCAGCGGTTCACGCAGTGGACGGCGGAGCGGGCCGGCGAGTTCCACCTCGGCGACACGCCGGCCGCGGTGTCCCGGACCTTCTGGGACCTCGTGGCACGGGCCGACCGCGACCCGATCGAGGTCGAAGGGCAGAAGTTGACCGGTGACGACATCCGCGGCTGGCGGCCGATCTTCTTCTATCCCCGGGAGGCCGCGCAGTTCGTGGCCGTCCTGAAGGCGGCCGCCGAGGGCCGGCCCGCACCGACGGCTCTGCCGGACGCGTCCCGGTTCACGCGCGCGGGCCTGGCGGCTCCGGCGGAGGACAACAGCACGGCGGTCTTCTGGTCCGTGGTGTGCGGTGACACCGCCGCGTGGCCGCGCGACCCGGAGCAGTACCGCCGCGACGCGGTCCGCGACAAGGCCCGCTATCCGCTGTACGGCGACTTCGCCTCGAACATCAAGCCGTGCGCCTTCTGGGACGCGCCGGCGGAGAAGGTGACGGCCGTCAACAACCGGACGCCGGTGATGACGGTGCAGAACGAGTGGGACTCCCAGACCCCGCTCGTCAGCGGCCAGGGGCTGCACCGCGCGCTGAAGGGCTCGCGGATGGTCCTGGTGGAGGGCGGTGAGGGGCACGGGGTGTACGCCCTCGACCCCACGTCCTGCGCCAACGCCCCGGTCAGCGCGTACCTGGCGACCGGCAGGCTGCCGTACGAGGACATCACCTGTCGTACGGAGCAGGCCCCGCGGCGCGAGGCGGCCCCGAAGCCGGTCCCGTCCTCGCCCATCCCGCCCGGCCGCTTCTGACCCGGGCCCGCTGAAGGGGCGTCCCGCCGGCCCGCGTGGCCGGCGGGACGCCCGCGACCGCCGGGCCCCCGGCGACCGCCGGTCGCGAGCGCGGTCAGTTCGCGATGCGGGAGAGGGCTGCCGCGTTGTCGCGCCGGGCCTGGTCGCGGCTGGCGGGAGGCACGCACACCAGGTCCCGCGGCCCGGCCTCCCGCCAGACGAAGCCCGGCTTGCAGGTCTCGGGCCCGTAGGCGCCGCCGGGCAGCCGGCGCGAGGGGCCGAGCTGGTTCTCGCGGGCCGTCTGGTCCCGGATCCCGGGGGTCACACAGACCAGGTCGCCCTCGTACGCGGCCCGGGGGACGTACCCCTGCACGCAGGTGACGGGGGCGTGCGCGTGGGCCGGAGCGGTCACGGTGGTGAGCAGGCCGCCGGCCAGGGCCAGCGCGAGGGCGGTTGCGGCGCACCGCCGCCCGGATCGGGACGAGTGGGTCGTCATGGATCCTCCTTCGGCGCGGAAGGCGTCCCCGACCCTTCGAGCGTACGTCAGATGGTGAAGGGCTTCTGGCCGAGGAAGTCGGGGCCGGGCGCGCCCGTGGTGTAGAAGTTCGGGCTCTGGTTGGGCGGCATGATGCGCTGGATGCCGCGGTGGAAGTCGCGGTAGCCGCCCTGGAAGCCGGCGTTGTTCCACACCTTGAGCAGTTTCTCGGTGAACAGGCCGTTGACGCTGCCGTCGGAGGCGACCTGGTTGTCCTGGCAGGCGCCGATCAGGACCGCGTCCGGTGCCCGGCCGCCGTTGCCCCTGACCGCCGCGAGCTCGCGCTGGAGCTCCTGGTACACGTCGCGGTGCCGCTCGTAGAGCTCCTGCTGCTTCCACTCCGGCACCATCCGGGACGCGGCCTCGACCTGCCCGGGGTCGCGGGTCTGGAACTGCGACTCCAGCGCCTGCGGGGTCAGCATCTCCCGGACGGACTCGATGGCGGTGCCGCTGTGGCAGCAGTCCAGGAGCGCGACGACCCGCACGCCCTCGGCCAGCTTCTGGAACTCGCGGTACAACTCGTCGTCGAGGAACTGGCGGTCGAAGAAGACCAGGGTCTCGTCCCGCCGGTCGGCCTCGGTGTCGCCGCCCACGGTGTTGGGCACCTGGCCGCCGTGGCCCGAGTAGGTGAAGAACAGGATGTCGCCCTTCTTCAGCCGTCCGGCGGCCTTGCGCAGCTCACCGGTGATGTTCGCCACCGTGCCCTGATCGGTCAGGATCACCGTCTCCTCGAACCCGCTGCCCCGGGCCAGGGCCGCCATGTCGCGGGCGTCGTTCTCGCAGGCCACGAGCTTGCCGTCCCAGCCGTCGTACCGGTCGGGGTCGACTCTGTTGAGGCCGATGTGGAGGGAGAGGCCAGTGGGCACGGGAACTCCTTGGGGCGGGGAGGGAGGGGATGTCGCGGGCATGGGTTCCCGTACCGACCGCCGTCCGAATCAGGAGTGGCCGCTGTTCGGGTGGCGGGGACCCACGGCGCCGTGAAAGATCCCTTCCGCGCGGTACGTCAATGTTATGAACGCAATTGAGACACCATCGGATCCGAAGGCGACCTCCGCGAACCGCCGTGCCGATCTGTCCGACCGTGCGGGCTACGACCCCGACTTCCTGGGCACCACCGTGCCGCTCCCGATGCCCGCCTCCCCCGGCGTCGAGACCGTCGTCCTGCCGTACACGCACTTCACCGTCGTCCTGCGCCCCGACCGGCGGCTGGCCGCCTCCACCGCCGTCTGCATCGACGGCGCGAAGATCCTCGAGGACGTGCCCCGCGACGACAAGTGGGTGTTCGACCCACGGGTGCCCGAGGCGCAGCAGTGCGGCAACGACGTCTACCGCGACAACTCCCTGGACCGCGGCCATCTGGTGCGCCGTCTGGACCCGGTCTGGGGTGCCGCACCCGAGGCGAACCGTGCCAACGTGGACACCTTCCACTTCACCAACGCGGCCCCGCAGGCCGACGTGTTCAACCAGGGCAAGCAGCTGTGGCAGGGGCTGGAGAACTACCTGCTCGACCACGCCGCCGAGTTCGACCGCAGGCTGACCGTGATGACCGGCCCGGTCCTGCAGGACTCCGACCCGCCCTACCGGGGCATGCAGGTGCCGCTGCGGTTCTGGAAGGTCGCCGCCTTCCTCCAGGGCGGATCGCTCGCCTCGACGGCCTACATCCTCGACCAGAGCCCGGACCTCACGCGCGACTACGAGCGCGCGATGGCCGGCGCCCGGCCCGGGGACCCACCGCCGCTCGGGGCCTTCCGCACCTTCCAGGTGCCGGTCGCGGACATCGTCGAACTCACCGGGCTGGACTTCGGTCCGCTGCCCGGCGCCGACCTCATGCCCGTCACCCGCGCGCCCGCCGAGCGCTGGAAGCACCTGGAGACCTTCGAGGACATGATCGTCCGGAACTGACGGTGGCTGCCACGATCCTCTACGTCCACGGCAACGGGAACAAGGTCCGCAAGGAGCTGCTCAAGTCCCGCTGGGACCACGCGCTCTTCGGCCAGGACATGGGCGTGGCGTCGCGGGTGGCCTACTGGGCCCCGCTGCGCCACCCCGTGCCGCTGCCCGACGACCGCCCCGAGGAGCTCCCCGCCGCGCGGCTCCTCCAGGAGCTCCCGCAGGCCGACGGCGCGGCGGCCGGACCGGAGGGCGCGCACGAGTTCATCGAGCGCACCCTCCGGGAGGCCGCCGGGCGGCCCGAGACGGAGGGCAGGGGCGGGTACGACGACGGCGAAGGGCGGGATGCGGGGCCCGCCCCCGGCGAGACCGCGCTGGCGGCCTGGCTGACGAGGATGACCTACGCGGCGGCGACCCTCGGCCGCGACGAGGACGAGGACGCCCGCGGCGCCAGGGAACTGCTGCCGCTTCCCGCCGCCCTGCGCGTGCCGGTCTTCAAGGAGCTGGTCCGGCGCACGTTCGTGGACGTCCACGCGTACTTCTTCGGCGGGATCGGGCCGGCCGTCCGGGACACCGTACGCGCCGAGCTCGCCGAGGCCGGTGACGGGCCGCTCGTCGTGGTCGGCCACAGTCTGGGCTCGGTCGTCGCCTACGAGGTGCTGCGCGAGGAGGGGCGCCCCGTCAGCCTGTTCGTCAGCCTCGGTTCACCGCTGGGGATCACCGAGGTCCAGGACCTGCTCGCCCGGCCGCCCGCCGTCCCGGCCGGTGTGGCGGCCTGGCGCAACGTGTCCGACCTGCGCGACGTGGTGGCGCTGGACCACTGGCTGCGGCCCGACTACGCGCCGGCCGAACTCGTGAGCGACCACCTGGTCGACAACCGCAGCAAGAGCCATCACGGCATTCGTGAATACCTGGGCAGCGCACCCGTCCGGGTGCCGGTGCGCGCGCTGTTCGGCCGCGTTGCAGCCGACCGGCGGCGGTGAAACGATGACAGGTGTCAGGCAGTCCGTCTCCCCGTTCCGCTGCGGCGGCTGTGCAGGTGCGCTATGTCGCTCACCGATACCGAATGGGACCTCGTCACCCAATGGGTGCGGGACCACCTCTTCCTCACCGGTGCACCTCGTCAGACACTCGTACAAATCGGCTTCACCCCCGAATTCGTCGGCACCATCGCCTTCGGCGAGACCGCCAGCTCCTACGCCCTGGCCACCGTCCAGGCGGTGCGCGAGGCGGGTATCCCCGCCCAGCTGCTGCTGCTCCAGGGCCTGACCCGGCAGGACACGCTCGCCTCGCTCCCCGAGGGCCAGGTCGCCGGGCACATCAGGACCGAGCTGGAGGACGCCGCCCGGCTCGTGGCCTCCTCGCGCGACCCCTTCCTCGCCAGCGTCCTGAAGAACGGCTCCGAGGTGTTCCTCGACCGCGCGGACCTGCGCAAACGCATCCAGGAGTTCCACGAGGACCCCGACAAGACGGTGCTGCTGGTCGACGGTGAGCCGGACAGCGGGCGGTCCTACACCTACACGTTCCTGCGCCACCTCGGGCTGCACTGCACGTTCCATCCGGTCCGGGTGTCCCTGAACCAGGCCTCCACCGGCGTGGACATCGTCCGCCGCCTCGCCGGTTTCCTCGCGGACTCCGCCGGCATCCCCCCGTTGAATCCGACACAGTTGAACGATCCACTGCCGTCGATCGACGACGCCGTCCACGACATCGTCCGGCGGGCGACCGCCGCCCGGGAGCGCTTCTGGCTGGTGATCGACGACTGCGACCGGGCCGATCTGAACTCCGACGTGTGGGACTGCATCGGCAAGCTCGCCCAGGCCATCTACGATCACACCCCGGTCCGCCGGGACGCCGCACCGCGCCTGGTGCTGCTCGGCTATTCGGCTTCGATGCGCCAACTCCCCTACGAGATCCGCAAGAACGAGGTCCGCGACACGGCCCGGCAGGCCGACGCCGACGACATGCGGCTGTTCTTCGAGCAGTTCTTCGCGGAACCGGCGGCGCCCGAGCAGCCGCCCCCGGACCCGGCCCGGGTCACCGCCCTGGTGGAGGCGGCCCTGCCGGCCGTCCTGGAGGCGGCGCGGGCGCCCGGGCCCGACAGCTACATGCGCAAGCTCTGTACGGCCGCGGAGGACACCATCCGCGTCTACCGCTCCCTCGCCCCCGGGCAGAACTTCGCCGCGCTGCTGCGGGAGCGGCTGTGCGCCACGGCCGCCGCGCCCGGCCCGCCGCCGGTGTCCGCGCTGCGCACCGCCTACCGCGCCGCCGCCTGCCTGCTCACCCGGTTCGACCCGGCCCTGCTGCGGCTGCCCGGCGACGTACGGCCCACCGGCGGGGCAGGCCTGGAACTGGTGGACGACTGCCGGGCCGTCAGCCCGGAGTCGGGCACCGTCTGGGTGCTCAAGCCGTCGGTCCGCGATATCGCGCTGAGCGGTCTCTCCGGGCCGCAGGAGGCCCGCCAGGCCCTGCTGGCCAACCTCGACCAGATACCGCCCGGCCCCGGCCCCGAGCGCACGGCGCTGGCGTACCTCAGCGGGACGCCCCCGGACCTGCCGCGGCAGAACGCGGACGAGCTGCCGCACACCTTGCAGGCCGTGCTGTGGCTCGCCCGGGTGCCGGGCATCACGCACATCCCGCAGGTCGCGGACGTCCAGCGGCTGCTGGAGCGGGCCCGGCTGCTCCAGCCCCTGGAACGCCTGGTGCGGGGCTCCTTCCAGGGCCGCGCCGAGGAACTCGACGAGCTGCGCGCGTACATCGGGCTGCCCCCGCACTCCCTGCACGGGCGGCTGCTGCGGATGCGCGAGGGCATCGGTCATGTGATCGGAGCCGACTCCGAACCGGTGCCGCCGCTGCTGGTCCACGGCCCGGGCGGGATCGGCAAGAGCACGCTGCTCGCCAAGTGCCTGCTGGAGAGCCTGCGCGACTTCCCCGGCGGGTTCCCCTTCGCGTACATCGACTTCGAGCGGCCCACCCTGTCGGTGCACGAACCGGCCACCCTGATCGGCGAGATGGCCCGCCAGCTGGGCGTCCAGTACCCCGAGCGGCGCGCCGAGTTCGACGCCCTCGCCCGGGAATGCGAGCAGACCGCCGGAACCCACCGCGCCGAACAGGGCCGGGTCGACGAGCTCTACGAGCTCTCCACCACCCGCGCGACGGTGGGGCGGAGCACCTCGACGGGCGTGCACAGCCTGGCCGCCGCGCGCGAGTACGACCTGGCGCACCGGCTGGCCGGTCTGGTGGTGGGCGTCGTCGGGGAGCGCACGAGCGCGGAACAGCCGCCGTTCGTGCTGGTGATCGACTCCTTCGAGGAGGCCCAGTACAGCGCCTCCCCGGTGCTGGGCCGGATGTGGGCCGTGTGGAGCGCCCTGGCGGAGGTCCACCCGCGGCTGCGGACCGTCGTCGCCGGGCGGGCCCTGACCCCGCACCCGGGCCGGCCGGTGCAGCCGCGCACCCTGGAACTCGGTGACCTCGACCAGGAGGCGGCCGTGGCGCTGCTGGTGTCCTGCGGGGTGGCGGACGAGGGGCTGGCGCGGGAGCTGGCGGCACGGGTGGGCGGGCATCCGCTGAGCCTGAGGCTGGCGGCGCGGGCGGCGTCGCAGGAAGGCCCCGGGGCCGCGTCGCTGACCGAGCTGATCGTCTCGCTCCCCGGCCACCGCCGGCACATCTTCCGCAAGGTCGACCAGATGCTGATCCAGGGGACCTTGTACGAGCGGATCCTCAGCCGGATCGGGCAGGACGACGTGCGCGCCCTGGTGCAAGGGGGGCTGGCGCTGCGGACCATCACGCCCGAGCTGATCCGGGAGGTGCTCGCCGAGCCGTGCGGACTGCCGGTGCCCACCGAGGAGGAGGCCCGGCGGCTGTTCGCGCTGCTGGCCCGGCTGGACCTGGTCGAACCCGACGAGCACGACGCCGTCCGCCACCGCGCCGATCTGCGGGCCATCATGCTGCGGCTGGCCGACCGGGCCCGGATGGACCTGATGCGGGCGGTCGGGCAGCGGGCCGTCGCGTACTACGCCGCGCGGGAGGGGCCGGAGGCACGGGCCGAGGAGATCTACCACCGGCTGCGGCTGAACGAGAACCCGCGCGAGGTGGAGGAGCGCTGGCTGCCGGGCGTGGAGCGCTATCTGGCGGGTGCGGGCCAGGACATGGCCGGGCGTTCGGCCGCGTACCTGGGCGGACGGATGGGCGGGCACACCCCGGACGAGGTGCTGGCGGCGGCCGACCAGGAGGACTGGGAGCGGATCACCGCCCGTGAGGTCGAGGACCTGCTGGCCCAGGGGTTCACGGAGACGGCCGCCGGCCGGCTCTCCGAGGGCCGGCCGTGGACCGCGGGCAGCCCGCTGTACCCGCTGTGGGTGGAGACCCTGGACCGGCTGGGCCGCCGTACGGAGGCCAGGGCGGCCGCCGATGAGGCCGTGGCGCGTGCCGACGAGACCGGTGTCCCGGAACTCCAGCTGGAACTGCTGCAACTGTCGGCGCGGCTGGCCGCGGACGACGGCGACCTGCGCGGGGCCGACGAGGACCTGATGGAGGCCGAGGAGATCGCCACCGGTCTGGGCAAGGACTTCGAGGCGCTGGGCGTGCTGCTGTTCCGGGCGCGGCTGGCCGGTGACCGCGACGCCCCGGGCCCCGAAGGCAGGGGCGGGACCGGAACCGGGAACGCGGACGTGGGAGTGCAGCTCGCCGAGCGGCTGGGGCGGCTGCCGGACGAGGAGCTCCAGCGGCAGCCCGCGCTGGTGCGGGCCGCGGCGGCGGAGGCCGCGCGGACCTCGCCGCGGCTGCTGGAACGGGCGCTGGACGTGGTGGGGCTGCCTCCGGCGGAGGAGGCGGTCCTGGACGCCCTGGCGGAGGCCATCGGACAGGCGGTGGCGCGCCAGCCGGAGCTGCGGGACTCGATGCGCAGCCTGCTGGCCAACGCCGCCGGGCCGCCGGACGGCGAGCCCTCGACCGGGGGCACCCACACCGGGATGACGGGCATGCTGCGCGAGGCGCGCCGGCGCGGCACCCTGGATCGGCTGGCGCGGCGGCTGCTGAACCTGGAGGACCGCAGCGGCGAGCTGGTCACGGGCGTGGCGGCGGCACTGGGCGCGGAGATGACCGCGGGCGTGGCGGCGGGGCCGGCCGGGGGCGCCGTGCCGGTTGCGGGTACGGCGGGGCCGATGGCCGGGGCGGCCGGGGGCGGGGCGGCGGGGCCGGCCACGGAGGCCGGACCCGGATCCGAACACCACCCTGGGGAAAGGAACGGCCACCGAGCGGCCTGATCGACCATGAGCGACCCGTATCTGCCGCTGGAGGACATCGGGCGGCTGCGCGACACCGCGGTGGAGTCGGGTCTGAGCGACCCGATGCTGCGGCGGCTGCTGTTCCAGGGGGTCCTGCCCAAGTACTACGCCTCGCTGCCGTTGATGCCCTCCCCCGGCCACCAGGTCCTGTCGGACCTGAACGAGATGAACCGGGTGGAGCGGCTGGTCGACGGCAGCGTCCCGCTGGCGCTCTGGCTGCGCAACGCCGTGGACCAGCTCACCGAGGCGGCCGCCCGGGACGTGTTCCTGACCGCTCTGGACCAGGTGGTGCGCGACGCGGCCGGCGAGCCCGACGTGGCACCGGACGTGCCGACCGGGGAGACGAAGGAGGAGATCGTCTTCCACGACGACACCGTGCCGTTCGCGTTCCTCGGCGGCGGCGCGCACGCGGGCACGTCCGTGGCCCGGGTGAAGGTGCTGCCGTACCAAGGGGGTGCGCCGATGCAGCCGCTGGCGCTGCCGCACAACGGGACGGGCTGGCTGATCACCCCCGACCTGCTGGTGACCAATCACCATGTGGTCACCGCCCGCAAGCGCGGTACGGGCGAGCGCCCGGTGGTCGACCCGGCCGATCTGGACCTCCAGGCGCGCGGCTCGCGCTCGCGCTTCGACTACGTCGGCGACGACGACGCCGGGGCCGAGGAGATCCCGGCGAGCGCGCTCGTCGCCTCGGACGAGGGGCTCGACTACGCGGTGCTGCGGCTGACCGGGGCGGGGGGCCGGCCGTTCCTGCGGGTGGCGACCGAGCCGCTGCGGGTGGAGAAGGACGTACCGGTCGCGGTCAACATCATCCAGCACCCGGGCGGGGAGCCGAAGCGGATCGCGCTGCGCAACAACCTGGTCTTCGAGGCGGACGAGACGGACGTGCGCTATTTCACCGACACCCGCGGCGGCTCGTCCGGCTCGCCGGTCCTGACCGACGACTGGACGGTGGTGGCCCTGCACCGCGGCACGCGGCGCGTCACGGACGTCAGCTTCCAGGGCAAGGACACGGCGTTCGTCAACGTCGGTACGCAGCTGAGCGCCATCATGCGGCACCTGCGCGAGCACAGCCCACAGGTCCACGACGAGATCGCGGCGGCCCAGGCGGGCCTGGCGCGGCACGCACAACCCCAGGAGGTGTGAGATGCGCGGTGGTTCACCGGTGGCGACCGGGCCCGAGCAGGTCTTCGGCGAGGACCTGCTGGCGGTCGCGGCGCGTGTGCGCGCGGGGCTGGACGCGGAGGTGCTCGAGTCGGACGAGGAACTGCCGCCGGTGGACGCCACGGCGGCGCAGATCGGCCGGGCCGCCCAGGAGGAGCGGGCCAGGGTGCTGCGGGCGGGGGCGCGGGGCCTGGAGAAACTGGCCGAGGGCCGCGGCGCGGACATCGACGAGGACGAGTACTTCGGCGTGGAGGCGATCGTCCTGCTGGAGGGCCGGCCGGCGATCCTGGTCCAGGGCCAGGACTTCGCCGCCCAGTCCGGTGACTGGGCGGTCCTGGACGGGCAGCGGGACCGGATCCGGGAGTCGATCGCCCGGGTCGGCCGGGTGGAGGTGACCGGGCACACCGATCTGGACTGGCTGGGTACGGGCTTCCTGGTCTCCGAGGACGTCGTGATGACCAACCGGCACGTCGCCGCCGAGTTCACCCGTGCCGACGGGCAGGGCGGCTTCGGCTTCCGGGCGGGCATGGGCGCCCGGATCGACACGGCGGAGGAGCTGGGCGCACCGGCGTCGGACCACTCGCTGGAGTTCACGGTGACCGAGGTGATCGGGATCCACCAGGAGGTCGACATGGCGCTGCTGCGGGTCTCGCTGGCCGCGGGCGGCGGCGATCGGCTGCCCTCCGCGCTCCCGGTCGCCGCCGAGGCGCCGCCGGATCTGGTGGGCCGCCCGGTGTACGTGGTGGGCTATCCGGCGGCGGACGGCCGCCGGAACGAACCCGAGGCCATGAGCCGCATCTTCATGGACGTCTACAACGTCAAGCGGCTGCAGCCGGGGATGGCGACGGCTCTGCTGCCGGACGGGGTCACGATGCAGCACGACTGCTCCACCCTGGGCGGCAACAGCGGCTCCCCCGTCTTCGACCTCGCCGACCACCGCGTGATCGGCCTGCATTTCGGCGGGCGGTTCCGGCAGGGCAACTTCGCGGTCCCGCTGTTCCGGATGACGGACGACCCGTTGCTGGCGCGGGCGGAGGTCAACTGGGTCTGAGGCGTGCGGGTCGCCACCACGGACGGGCCGCTTCCTCACCCCCCGTGACAGGGCTCATTCACGAAGTGATCGACGGATGAAAACCGTACTGAATTCCCGTCAACAATCCTCCGCTTCACATCTCGATTGCATAACGACATCCTTAAGAAGGCCTGGACCATTCCCGTGTTACGCGCGTAACTCCCTTGATTTTCAAGCGAGTTGACTGTTCATCAAATCAGACCCGCAGATAACGGAACGGATTCTCCGGCGGGGCTCCCGTTTGTCCGAATTCTCCACCGAGCTGGTCTGGCAGGCTTCCGCGCACCCACTCTCCTGACTGAGGAATTGAGGTGCGCATGTCTAGGCATCGAAGACTGAACGACCGCCAGCGTGAGCGTCGGAAACGGCCTCGCGGACGGCTCATAGGCCTCACCGCCGCCGCGGCCGTGGCGGCGGTGCTCGCGGGAGGATTCGCCTACCAGGCCGGTGGCGGCAACGTCTGGCCGAAGGACACCAAGGTCCAGGCCGCGCCGGCCGCGGAGGTCGCCGAACCGGCCTCCGCCCCGGCCCGCGACGAGGAACCCGAGCCCCTCACCAAGGTCCCGGCCAACGAGCCGGCCCGCGGCATGATCTACGACGGGCTGAAGGTCGCCCCCAAGGGCGACTCCTGCGCCGGTGTGTACAGCACGGACAAGGGCCTCTGCACCCACGGTCCCGACGCCCCGCCGAACGGCGTGGACGTCAGCAAGGACACCGCGCCCGCGGTCAAGACCGTGGCGCCCGCCGCCGATCCGGCCAAGCCCGAGGCGGACCCGGCACCCGCGCAGGGCGGCGAGCGTTCTCAGGACACGCCCGCCGTCGACGCGAAGGCCGGCGGCCTCGCCACTCCCCCGCAGCCCGCGGCCGCCGCCGCGACCGGCACGGCCGCCCCGGACAAGGCGGCCGGCGGATCGAGCGGCGCCGGTGGCACCGCGGCCGCCGGCCCCGCCGGACAGACCGTCCAGTGCGACGGTGACGGCAGCTCGGGCAACCGCGTCCAGGTCGTGTACGTCCACCCGCCCGGCAAGGACCGCTTCTCCGAGTACTTCGCGTCCCTGCGCAAGTGGGCCGCCGACGCCGACGTCATCTACTCCGCGAGCGCGCAGGAGACCGGCGGCGTACGCCACATCCGCTACGTGACGGCCGCGGACTGCACTCCGACGGTCCTCAACATCGAGCTGTCGGCCGCCGCCCTGGCCGAGTTCAGCGCGACCAACCGGGCGCTGGCCGAGAAGGGCCTGGACCGCCGCGACCGCAAGTACATGATCTTCGCGGACGCCCAGGTCTACTGCGGCATCGGCACCTTCAACGGGGACGAGCGGCCGGGTCAGAGCAACCTCAGCAACTTCGGTCCCTCGTACGGCCGTACGGACACCGGCTGCTGGGGCGGTCACACCGCCGCCCACGAGCTCGGGCACAACCTGGGCGCCGTCAACAACAGCGCCCCCAACACCAGCCGGGGCGCGCACTGCACGGACGAGTGGGACGTCATGTGCTACTCGGACAGCCCGTACTACCCGAAGATGCGCGACGTCTGCACCAACCGCGCCGCCGAGAACATCCTCGACTGCAACCACGACGACTACTTCCACACCAGCCCCAAGCCGGGCAGCTACCTGGCCACGCACTGGAACATCGCGGACAACCAGTTCCTGATGCGCACCAAGGGCAGCGGTGGCGGCACCGACCCGGGACCGGGGCCGAGCCCCAAGCCGTCCCCGTCGCCGACCAAGACGGCCAAGCCTGGCGCCGGCCCGAACGTGACGGCCGGCCAGATCCGGCCGGACTCCGTGGTGGTCAGCTGGCCCCAGGTGCAGGGCGCGGCCTGGTACCAGGTGATGTTCAACGGCAAGCACCTGACGTGGGTCCAGGGCACGGTGGTGCGGATCTACAACCTCCAGCCCAACACCTCGTACACGGTGGCGGTCTCGGTGCGTGACGCCTCCGGCCGCGACTCCGGTCCGGGCAAGGCGACGACCTTCCGCACCACGGGGGCGGGCGGCGCCACGACGACGCCGAACACGCGCTACACGCTGGGCAACGGCAGCACCGGGATGTTCGCCGAGCTGTGGGGCGGCCGCACCGCCGACGGCTCCGTCCTGGTCGGCTCGGGCAGCAACGGCTACGCGCACCAGCAGTGGTACTTCGACGACGCGGGCGGCGGCTTCGTCCGCATCCGCTCGATGTCCTCGGGCAAGTGCCTCCAGCCCGGCGGCACCCCGGCCGCCGGCATGTGGGTGCAGCAGCTGCCCTGCGGCTCCGCCGCCGAGCAGCAGTGGAAGCTGACGCCGCGCGACGGAGCGGTGACGGTCACCGAGCGCAGCGGCGCCTTCGCCCTCACCGTGAGCGGCCGCCCGTACTACGGGGCCCGGCTGCTCGACCTGCAGAAGGCCGACGGGCGTACGGCCCAGAGCTGGACGCTCCAGAAGACCGGCTGACGGACACCCGTCGACCGGGTGCACCCCCCACGGGGCAGGCGGGCCGTCACGGGGCGGCCCGCCTGCCCGCATCCCCACCCCACGTCCCCCACGTTCCCCCACGTCCCCCCACCGCACGTCCCCGCTCCCCCCACGGATCCCCACGGACCGGCCGGCTCCGCACGGCCCGGCCGGTCCGTCACCTCCGCCTCCCACCTCCCCGGAGCACCGCCATGCGCATTCGGAACACCGCCCCGGCCGCCGCCCTGGCCGCGGCCTCCCTCGCCCTCTGCCTGGGCGCGTCCGCCCCCGCGTACGCCCACGGCGACACCCTGAAGGTGGTCGTCACCGGGCACCGCGACGGCCATGTCACCACCGACGTCACCTGGGAGAACGACGGGGACGCCATCGAGGAGCGGGTCGCCGCCACCGTCAACGCGGTCAGCTCCGACGGCGCCCGCACGGTCGGCCCGTGGCGGCTGATCCGCGACAGCGCCGGCCCCAAGTCCTGGACCACCGCCGAGACGCTGCCCGAGGGCAAGTGGAAGGTCACCGTCGAGACCGGCTTCCCGGCGCTGGGCCGCGGCGAGCGCGAGGTCACCGTCGACGCCGCCGCCGCGTACGGCCCCGCCGCCGCGCCCAACGCCTCCACGCCCGCCGGGACCGCCTCCCCGGCCCAGCCCCAGGCGAACATCCCGTCGACCGACGCGACGGCGGCCCCGGCCTCCGACGACGCCGACCGGACCACCTGGCTCACGGCCGCGGGCGTCGCCACCGCCGCGGTGGCGGGCGCGGCCGTCGGCATCCTGCTGCGCCGCTCGCGCCGCCGGCGCTGACCGGGCCCCGGTGTTGCCCCCGCCCGGACGGACGGCCTGGTCACGGGTGGTTTCCCGGCCTGGCCCCGGACGGGCGACGGGCAACCCGTCGACCCCGGCGCCCCCCGGCGGCAGGCTGAGGCCGTCAGCTCGACGCATCACCCACCAGGGGGAATCATGCGCAGGATGTTCCGCGGCGTCGCCGCGCTCGCCACGGCGGCCGCCGCCGTACTGGTGTTCAGCGGCACGGCCGACGCCAAGCCGGCCGACGAGTGGGCCGGCTGCCCCTACGGGGCGGTCTGCATCTATCCCCAGGACCAGGACCCGGCGGTCCGGCCCAGCAACATCTACTACAGCTACGGCGCCCACAACCTGAGGAACCAGCACGGGTGGCACTGGGTGCTCAACAACCAGTACGGCGGCGCCACCGTGCGCCTGTGCACGGGCTACAACGGCACGGGCTGCGGTGACCCGATCCACCAGCAGACGGGCGTCTACGCCGACTTGGGGCCGATCAACTCCATCCTCCTGAGCCGCTCGTAACCACCGCCTCCCCAGGATCCGTCCGCGGCCGCCACCGTGCGGCCGCGGACGGATCCGGCGTGCCCGGACGGCGCCGCGCCGCCGTCCGGCGCCCCCGTCTGCCTGTAGCCTGGAGACCTGTCATCTCACGATCCGGGCGCGCATGGCCATGGGGGATGCTTTGGGGGATCCGGACCACGGACCGCACACCGGCCGCCAGAACGCGTTATCCGACGGCGCCGCGCCGTCCTTCCCCGCCCAGCTCCGGCGCCTGCGGGTACGGCGCGGTCTGTCGCTGGCCGATCTGGCCCGGCAGACGCACTACAGCAAGGGCTACCTCAGCAAGATCGAGACCGGCTCGAAACGGGTGACCCTCGATGTGGCCCGCCGCTGCGACCAGGTCCTGCGGGCGGAGGGCGAACTCCTGCGCCTGGTGGAGCAGCCGGGACCGCGCGAGGCCGCGGACGGCCCGGGCGCGGACACCGGGGGCACCGGGGTCACCGCGGGCACCGGGCCGCCGGACGGGGCGTGCCCCTACCGCGGTCTGCCGGCCTTCGGCCCGCAGGACGCGGACTGGTTCTTCGGCCGGGAGCGGGCCACCGCCGCCCTGGTCGAGCGGGTCTTCGAACGCATCGGCGGCGGACCGCTGTTGCTGGTCGCCCCGTCCGGCGCGGGCAAGTCCTCCCTGCTGGGCGCCGGTCTCGTGGCGGCCCTGCGGCGTCCGGGCGGCTTCCCGATGCCGGGCGCCGACACCTGGCCGGTGGTGCGGTTCACCCCCACCGCCCATCCGCTGCAGGAGCTGCTGGACCGCTCCGCCAAGGTACTGGGCAGCGATCTCGGTCTGAGCGTCACGGACGTACGGGAGCGGCCCGGAGCCCTGCTCGACGCGGTCCGGCGGCTGGCGCGGGACCGTCCCGCGGACGGCGCCGAGGACGGGGACGGCGGGCGGGAACAGGGATCCCCGCCCATCCGGCCGGTTCTGATCGTCGATCAGTTCGAGGAGTTGTTCACCCTCTGCGCCGACGAGGACGAACGGCACGCCTTCGTCCGCCTGCTGTGCGCCCTGTCGACGTCCGGTCCGGCGGTGGCCGGGCGGGACCCGGCCGTCGTGGTGCTCGGCGTACGGGCGGACTTCTCCGGCAGCTGCCTGGACCTGCCCGCGCTCGCCCCGGTCTTCGCCGACGGCCTGTTCGTGCTGCCGCCCATGTCGGTGGCGGAGCTGCGCGCGTCGATCACCCGGCCCGCCGAGCGCGCCGGCGTCGCCCTCCAGGCGGGTCTGGTCCCCCTGCTGCTGCGGGACGCCGGGCTCCGCGACGGGGCCGGACCGGACGGCGACGGCGCGGGGGGCGGCACACCGCCCGGCGCGCTGCCGCTGGTGTCCCACGCGCTGCGGGCCACCTGGCAGCAGCGCGAGGGCGCCACGCTGACGGTCGCGGGCTACGAGCGCACGGGCGGTATCCAGGGCGCGCTGGCGCGGACGGCGGAGACCGTGTTCGCACGGCTGTACCCGGCCGAGCAGAAGACGATCCGCCGCATCCTGGTGCGGCTGGTGCACGTCTCCGACGACACCGGGGCGACGCGGCGGCGCATGGGCCGCACCGCCCTGATGGAGCAACTGGCGGGCGCCGACCGGGCCGCGGCCGCCCTCGACGCCTTCGTGGGGGCCCGGCTGATCACGCTGGACAGCGACACCGTCGAGATCACCCACGAGGCCCTGCTGCACGCCTGGCCGCGGCTGCGCGGCTGGATCCACGCCGACCGGGCCGGCCTGCTGATCCATCAGCAACTGGCCCACGCCGCCGGGGAGTGGGAGCGCGAGGGCCGCGATCCGTCCGCCCTGTACCGGGGGACCCGGCTGGAGACCGTACGCGCCTGGGCCGACGAGCTCGACGGCCGCAGCCGCCTCAGCCCGCGCGAGGAGGCGTTCCTGCGGGCCAGCGGAGCCGCCGAGGCCGCCCGGGGCCGGCAGGCCAGGCGTCAGGTCCGGGTGCAGCAGCGGATGCTGGCCACGCTCGTGGTCCTGCTGGCCCTGGCCGTGACGGCGGGCGGACTGGCGTACCAGCAGCGCGGGGCCGCGCTCGGCCAGGAACGGATCGCCCGCTCGCAGGCGCTGGCCGTACGGTCCACCTCGCTGGCCTCCGGCCGGCCGGAGGCCTCGATGCTGCTCGCCGAGGAGGCGTACCGCACCGCGGCGACGACCGAGGCGCGCGGCGCCCTGCTCAGTACGCAGGCCCAGCCCTTCCTCGCGCGGCTCCACGGGCACGCCGGCCCCGTCAACACGGTGGCCTTCGCCCCGGGGAACGAGCTGCTGGCGACGGGCAGTTCGGACGGGACGGTGCTGCTGCGGCGGGTGACCGACCGCAAGACGGCCGCGCGGTTCAGCGTGCCGGGGCGGGTGCGCGCCCTCGCGTTCGGCCCCGACGGACGCACGCTGGCCGCGACCTCCACGGACGGACCGGTCCGGCTGTGGCCGACGGCGGGCGGCGCCACGGCCGACGGCGCGACGACGCTCCCTGCGACCACGACCGGGGCCAGGGCGGTGGCGTTCGCCCCCGACGGGCACACCCTCGCGACCGCCGGCGCCGACGGAGCGGTACGGGTGTGGACCGCCACCGGGGCCACGGCGGAGGAAGGCGCCGCGACCGGGGCCGGGGCCGGGGCCGGCGGGCACCGCGCGGTCGCCGCCCTGACCGGGCACACCGGCCGGGTCAACGCCCTGGCGTACAGCCCGGACGGCCGGACCCTGGTGTCGGTGGGTGCCGACCAGACCGTACGGCTGTGGGACGCCGGGCGCGCACGGCCGCTCGCGGTGCTGGAGGGGCACACCGGTGAGGTGTTGGGGGCCGCGTTCGCCCCGGACGGGCGGACGGTCGCCACCGGCGGCACGGACCGGACCGTACGGCTGTGGGACGTGGCCGGGCAGCGGGCGGCCGCCACCCTGACCGGGCACAGCGACGACGTCAACGCGGTCGTGTACACGCCGGACGGCACGACGGTCGTGAGCGCGGGCGGCGACGGGACGACCCGGCTATGGGACGTGCGTGGCGGCCGGCCGGCCGCGACGCTGGCCGGGCACACCGACTACGTGCTCGGGGTCGCCGTCGACTCCACCGGAACCCGGCTGGCCACGGCCGCGTTCGACCAGTCCGTCGTGCTGTGGGACCTGCGCGGACCGGTGCTGACGTCACGTCCGTTCACCGAGGTGTGGCACGCGGCGTACAGCCCGGACGGGAGACTGCTGGCCACCGCCAACGCCGATCACACGGTCCTGCTGTGGGACGTGGCGGACCGCCGGGTCGTCACGACCTTCAAGGGACACCGCGAGACGGTGTTCTCGGTGGCGTTCGCACCCGACGGGCGCACGCTCGCCTCGGCCGGTTCCGACGGCACCGTACGGCTGTGGGACGTGGCCGGGCGCACCGAGCTCGCCACGTTCGCGGGGCACAGCGGCGACGTGTTCTCGGTGGCGTTCGCACCCGACGGGCGGACCCTGGCCTCGGCCGGCTCCGACCACACGGTCCGGCTGTGGGACGTGGCCGGGCGCGGCGCGCTGGCGACCCTGACCGGCCACACGGACTTTGCCAACGTTGTCATGTTCAGCCCGGACGGTCGGACGCTGGCGAGCGCCGGCGACGATCTGACCGTGCGGCTGTGGGACGTGCCGGCCCGACGCCCGCTGGCCTCGCTCACCGGGCACACCGGAGCCGTACGGGGCGTGGCGTTCAGCCCGGACGGGCGGACGCTGGCGAGCAGCGGCAACGACGGGAGCGTCCGGCTGTGGGACGTGCGCGGCCCGCGCTTCCTGACGGCGCTGAGCGGCCACACCGGGTCGGTACGGGGGATCGCGTTCTCCCCCGACGGCCGGACTCTGGCGAGCAGCGGCAACGACCGCACGGTGCGGCTGTGGGAGGTGGCCGGGCGCCGGATGCGGGCGGAGCTGACGGGTCATACGAACGCGGTGTGGGGCATCGCCTTCTCGCCGGACGGCCGCACCGTGGCCAGCAGCAGCAACGACGGCACCGTACGGCTGTGGAACCCGGACGCCGGGGCCCGGCGGGCCGAGATCTGCCGGCTGCTCGCCGGGATCGGCGCACGGGAGCGGGAGGCGATCGTCCCGGACCTCCCTGCGTTGCGCGACGGCGCGCGAAGGCCCTGCCCGGCGGGGGTTTCCCAGGCGTTTCCCGTTGCCCGCTGAGAGGGGGCCGCGCGGCGGACTCGACGGGCGGCGCCCGTGCCCCGCACGCTGCTGCTCAGCACCCGACGTCCCGTCACCACGGCACGCGCCCGCGCCATCGCGTCGCTGCCGCCGTCGCGCGCCGCGCCGGCACACCGGCACCGCGTTCCGCCGTCTCTCCCCGCTGCCGCCGCCTCCTTGAATCGAGGGTCCCGTCATGTTCCGCCGATCCGGCCTCGCCGGCCCGCTCGTCGCGCTCCTGGCCGCCGTCCTGCTGTGCTCCCCCGCGTCCGCGGCCGCGCCCGCCGCCGCCCCGGACCGTACGGCACCGTCCGCGGACGCCGCGTGCGGCCCGCTGGCCCCGGGCGGCTCCGAGGCCGCCCGGGGCGCCGTCGCGGCCGCCTGCGCCCAGGTGGCCGCCAACGTCTGGTACACCTGGGGCGGCGGCCACGGTGAGCGGCCGGGCCCTACGTACGGGCAGGTGGACCCCACCGATCCGGCCAGCGAGCACGATCCCGAACGGCTGGGCTTCGACTGCTCGGGGCTGGTGCGGTACGCGTACGCCGAGGCCACCGGGGAGGACCTCCTCAACGGGGTGGCCAGTGCGCAGTACTACACGCACCGCGCGGCCGGACGCTTCACGGCGGCCGAGGGCCTGGCGCCGCTGCTCCCCGGCGACCTGCTGGTCTGGGGCACCTCGCAGCACGTGCACCACATCGCCCTCTACCTCGGCGCGGGCAAAATGGTGGAGGCCAGGCAGTCCGGCACCCGTCTGATGGTCAGCGACGTACGGCTGAACGCCGACTACTACGGGGCCGTGCGTGTGGACCCCGGACCGGCGACCGGGCACGTGTTCCGCACCTGGGGCACCGGTGTGTGGACGAAGGCCGAGCCGTCGACGAGGGCCGCGCGCGCGTACGCCTTCCCGGCGCCGACGACGATCCGCGTGCAGTGCCAGAAGCACGCGGAGAAGGTCACCGCCGAGGGCTACACCAACGACGCCTGGTCGTACCTGCCGGACTACCGGGCCTGGGTCACCAACATCTACATCCAGGGGCCCGCGTGGCTGGACGGTGTGCCGGCCTGCACCTTCTGAGGGTGCGGGCCGGCACACCGCCGACCGGCGTCAGCCGGAGCGCACGTCGGCGCCGACCGCCGCCGGCACGGGAGCGTAGCCGGTGGGCCGGGAGGTGAACGTGCCCCGGCCCTGGGTCCGGCCGCGCAGCCGGGAGGCGTACCCGAACAGCTCGGCCAGCGGCACGGACGCCGTGATCACCGTGGTCCCGGTCCGCGTGGCCGACGAGCCCGTGACCCGGCCGCGCCGTGCCGCGAGGTCGCCGAGGACGCCGCCGACGGCCTCGTCGGGGACGGTGACGACGACCTCGGCCACCGGTTCCAGCAGCTCCATCACGCTGGCGCGCAGGGCTTCGCGCAGCGCGAAGCGGCCCGCCGCCCGGAACGCCATCTCCGAGGAGTCCTTGGGGTGCGTGGCCCCGTCGGTCAGGGTGACGCGCAGCCCCGTCACCGGGTGACCGCCGAGGGGGCCCTCGGCGAGCGCGTCCCGGCAGCCGGCCTCCACCGCGCGGACGTACTCCTGCGGTACCCGGCCGCCGACGACGACGGACCGGAAGCCGAAGGAGCCGCCGGCGCCCGCGGCGTCGGCGCCGGTGCCCGTGCCCGCGACCGTGGCCACGCCCGTGCCGGCACCTTCGCCGGAGGCTTCCATCGCCTCCACGTCGATGACGACATGGGCGAACTGACCCGCGCCGCCGTCCTGCTTGACGTGCCGGTACACCAGCCCGGACACCCCGCGCACCACCGTCTCCCGGTAGGTCACGCGCGGGCGGCCGACGCCGACCTCCATCCCGTGGTCGCGGCGGATCTTCTCCACCGCCACCTCCAGGTGCAGCTCGCCCATCCCCGACAGCACGGTCTGCCCGGTCTCCCGGTCGGTGCGCACCACCAGCGACGGGTCCTCCTCGACCAGCCGGGCCAGCGCCGCCGACAGCCGGCCGGTGTCGGCCCCGGTGCGCGCCTCGACCGCCACGGACACCACCGGTGCGGCCACCGTGGGCGGTTCGAGGACCAGCGGGGCCTGCGGCGCGCACAGCGTGGCGCCCGCGCGGGCCCCCTTGAGCCCGACGACGGCGACGATGTCCCCGGCCACGGCCCGGTCCACCTCGGCGTGGCGGTCGGCCTGCACGCGCAGGATCCGGCCGATCCGCTCGGTGCGGCCGGCTCCGGCGTCGAGCACGGTGTCCCCCTTCCGCAGCGTTCCCGAGTAGACCCGCAGGCAGGTCAGCCGTCCCGTGGCCGTCGCGTTCACCTTGAAGGCGAGCGCGGCGAACGGCGCCGCCGGGTCGGCGGCCCGCTCCTGCTCCCGCTCGCCGAGCGTGCCCCGTACGGGCGGCATGTCGGCGGGCGAGGGCAGGTAGGCCGTGACGGCGTCCAGCAGCGGCTCGACGCCGCGGTTGCGGTAGGCCGTTCCGCACAGCACGACCACGCCCTCCCCGGTGCGGGTCAGCTCGCGCAGGGCGGCCGCCAGCGTCGCCGGGGACAGCGCCGAGGTGGCGCAGTACTCGTCCAGGGCGGCCGGGTGCAGCTCGGCCACCTGCTCCTCCAGCATCCTGCGACGCGCCTGTGCCTCCTCCCGCAGGGCGTCGGGCACCGGACCCTCCGTGCCCGTGTCCTCGCCGGCGGCCCAGACCAGGGCGCGCATGCGCACCAGGTCCACGACGCCCGTGAAGCCGTCCTCGCGCCCGATGGGCAGCTGGACCACGAGCGGAACCACGTGGAGGCGGTCCCGGAGGGAGGCCACGGCCAGGTCGAGGTCGGCGCCGACGCGGTCCATCTTGTTGACGAACGCGATGCGCGGGACGCCGTGGCGGTCGGCCTGCCGCCACACCGACTCGCTCTGCGGTTCGACGCCCGCGACGGCGTCGAACACCGCGACGGCGCCGTCGAGCACGCGCAGCGAACGCTCGACCTCGTCGGCGAAGTCGACGTGTCCCGGGGTGTCGATCAGGTTGATCCGGTGCTCGTTCCAGGTACAGCTGACCGCCGCCGCGAAGATGGTGATGCCGCGGTCGCGTTCCTGGGCGTCGAAGTCGGTCACCGTCGTGCCCCGGTGGACCTCGCCGCGTTTGTGGATGGCGCCGGTGGCGTAGAGGACCCGTTCGGTGAGGGTGGTCTTGCCGGCGTCGACGTGGGCGAGGATGCCGAGGTTGCGGACGGCGGTGATGTCGGTGTTCAGGTGGGTGCGCACGGCCCGAGGCCTTTCTGAGTGCTCGTGTATCAGGGCGGCGCGATGTCCCGACGGCGTACGGCGGCGGGGCGGGTGCCCCGGGGCGTGACCGGCCCCGCCCGGCACGCGGCCGGGGCAGGGGCCGGCCACGCCGGGCCGGACAGGGAAGCGGATCCCGCGGTGAGCGGATCCGGAGCAGGTGGATCTGATGCGTGGACGTCAGGTCCTGCTGCCGTCGTCGGGTGGTCCGGTGACGGCCGCGCAGCGGTCACCGGGAAGGCGAGGACACCAGGATCACGTCGTACCGCGACCGGGGAACGAGGACAGTGCTGTGGTGACGCATGGCCTTGGCTCCCCTCGCTCGACATCATGGGCGCCACCGCCGGTCGGCGGCGCGCAGAACCGAGTGTAGGGACCGCGTCCGGAGCCGGTACAGCTATTTATCCGCACGCGGGGTGTCGTGGCGCGGGGTGTCGTGGCGCGGGGCGTCGTGGCGCGGGGTGGGGCACCGCTGCCAGGCGAGGTGGTAGAGCGTACTGACGCTCGCGTCCGTGGAGTCCATCGCCATGAAGCTCGTGGCGGTCTGCGGGTTGGACGTGCCCGCGTGCACGCGCAATTCGGTATTGATGTTGAAGTTGCGCCTTTCTCCGCAGGGCGCCCAGACCAGATCGGCGTACTCCGTCCTGTCGGTCGCCTGCCAGTTGTCGTTGAAGGGACCGTTGAACTGGTGGGTGCGCTGGGAGGTCTGCGGCATTCCCTGGAAGTAGTAGTTCGCCCTTTCCTGACCCCATGCGCCGGGCTGGAGGAAGGCGAATCCGCGGTAGTCGGCCTGGACGATGGCGTAGGTGAATCCCGAGGGGACGTGCACGCGCAGATTGAGCTGGCAGTTCTTGCGGAAGGCGGTCGGCGGGGCGCCGGGACCGACCTGGGCGAGGTACTCGCTGTAGGTGACCGTGAAGGCGGTGTTGTCCGGCGCGACGGCGACCTCCGCGGTGCCCTCGCGGCAGCCGGAGCCGTTCACCGTGGCGAGTTCGATCACGATCTTGTCGGGGGGTGCGGTGATCGGCGGGGTGGGGCCGGCCGCTCCGGCCGGGGTCGCCGTGGCGAGCAGGAGGGCGGCCGCGCCGCCGGTGAGCAGGGTACGGGACAGGGAAGGTGACATCGTTGTCGCTCCTGACCGGGTATGGGGCCTCGCGGTGCTCGGCAGTGCTCGGGCGGTGTTCGGCGGTGCTCGGCGGTGCTCACGCCGCGTCAGACCCCGGGGCACTCCCGCCAGGCGAAGTGGTAGACCGTGCTCACGCTGCCGTCCGTGGAGTCCATGCTCATGAAGCTCAGGGCCTGGGGGTTCGACGTCCCGGCGTACACGCGCAGTTCGGTGTTGACGTTGAGGTTGCGCTCCTCGCCGCAGGGCGCCCACACGAGGTCGGTGTACTCGGTCTGGTCGCTCGCCTGCCAGTTGTCCGTGTAGGGCCCGTTGAACTGGTGGGTGGTGCGGGCCGTCTGGGCCATGCCCTGGAAGTAGTAGTTCGCGCGCTCCTGGCCGAACGCCCCGCGCTGGAGGTGCGCGAAGCCGCGGTAGTCGGCCCGGGCGATGGCGTACGTGAACCCCTGGGGTACGTGGACGCGCAGGGCGAGCTGGCAGTTCTTGCGGAACTCGGTGCCTCCGGCGCCGGCCCCCGCCTGGGCGAGGTAGTCGCTGTAGGTGACGGTGAAGGAGGTGTTGTCGGAGGCGGCGGCGACGTGCGCGGTCCCCTGCGGACACCCCGATCCGTTGACGCCGACGACGTCGACGGTGATTCTTCCGGGCGGTGTGTGCACGGTGTTCGCCTGGGCGGGGAGGGCCAGGGCCGATAACACGGCCGCCGCCGCGCCGACGGCCAGGCTGCGGAAGAGCATTCTCGTTTCTCCATTCGTCCGGGACCGGTTTCCGAGTCGAATGCGACAGGGACAGGGACAGGTGCGGGGCAGGGAAACGGGCATGGCGCAGGCTTAGTCATGGACATGCCATTTCCTTGCCGTGGCCCATGTCAGCACAGCGGCGGCGCCCCGGTAAGGACCCGATACGGACACGCGCGACATTGACCGGAACCGGGCCTTCCTGTGCCGCGGCCGCGGCGCCCCGCGACCGCCCTCATCCGGTCGGCCGAGCAGCGGATGCCGCGCCGGTCCCGCCGGGGGAAGCTGTGCGCAACGACAGCCGCCACCGCACAGACGAGGACCGCGCCATGTCCCTCAGCCGGCGTATCAGCGTCATCTCCGGGGCCGCAGCACTGCTGCTGACCGCCACCGCGTGTTCCGGCCTCGGCCGGAACACGGTCGGCATGCTCACCTTCCGCGCCCACGGCTCACCGATCGAGCTGAGCTACACCAACACCCCGGTCACGGGCTGCCACAAGATCCGCCTCCCGCACGGCGCCGCCCACGTCGAGAACAACACCCTCGTCGACATCGTCCTGTACCGGACCCCGAACTGCCAGAAGACGGACAAGGCCGACGGCATCTACGTCGCCACGACCCTCTCGAACGTGACGGCCCCCGACAGCCTGCCCTGGCGCAGCTTCAGCGTCATCCACTGAGGCGGGCGACGAGCAGGGCGATGTCGTCGTCCGCCGAGGCCGGGACCAGATGGGTGACCAGCGAGTCGCACAAGTGGTCCAGCGAATGCTGGGGTTCGGTCAGCAGCCGGGTCAGTTCGGTGAGGCGCTCGTCGATGTCCCGGCCGCGCGCCTCGACCAGGCCGTCGGTGTACAGGACCAGGATGCTGCCGGGCGGCAGGGTGAGATCGGTGGTCGTGAACGTGGTGCCGCCGACGCCCAGCGGGGTGCCGGGCGGCAGGTCGAGGATGGCGACGGTGCCGTCGGGCGTCACGGTCACCGGCGGCGGGTGCCCGGCGCGGGTGATGCGGCAGTGGCCGGTGTGCGGGTCGACCACGGCGTAGAGGAACGTGGCGATCATCGGGTCGGCGAGGTCGTCCAGGGCCGCCTCCAGCTGGTGCAGCAGGTCCTCGGGGGCCAGGTCGAGCCGGGCGAGGGCGCGCACGCTGGCCGAGAGCCGTCCCATGACCGCCGCGGCCGCGATGCCGTGGCCCATGACGTCCCCGATGAGCAGGGCGGCCTTGCCCCCGGGGAGCTGGAGCACGTCGTACCAGTCGCCGCCGATCTCGTTGACGTCGCTCGCGGGCAGGTAGCGGTGGGCCACCTCGATGCCCTGGGGCGGGGTGATGTGCTGCGGCAGCATGCTGCGCTGGAGGATGACGGCGGTCTCGTGCTCGCGGTGGTACAGCCGGGCGTTGTCGATGCTGACGGCGGCGCGGGCGGCGAGTTCGCCGGCGAGCGTGACGTCCTCCGGCCCGAAG
Source organism: Streptomyces sp. NPDC042102 (assembly GCF_055582305.1). Classification (NCBI taxonomy): domain Bacteria; kingdom Bacillati; phylum Actinomycetota; class Actinomycetes; order Kitasatosporales; family Streptomycetaceae; genus Streptomyces; species Streptomyces sp. NPDC042102. Next base: position 1,327,798 of record NZ_JBVJDL010000001.1, on the reverse strand, counting down.
GGCGCCGTGGTGCGGGTGCGGTAGAAGGTGGCGAGGCCGAGGACGAGGTCGCGCGCGACGAGCGGGACCATCATGAAGGAGTGCACCCCGGCGGTCAGGATCTGTGCGGGCCGGGAGGTGTGGCGGGTGGCCGAGGCGATGGCCTGTTCGTCGAGGCGGGCGATCAGGAAGGGGCGCCGGGCGGTGAGCGCCACGGTGTAGGGGGCGGCGACCGGGAAGGTGAGCGTCCTGCCCAGGGGGGCGAGGATGCCGAGGACGGCGGAACCGGCCAGCGGGGCCTTGCCCAGGCGGCGCAGGGCGACGCCGCCGGCCAGCCCCAGGCCGGGCTCGTTGCCCTGGGCGAGGGCGTCCAGGACGTCGACGGTCGCGGCGTCGGCGAGCTGCGGCACGGCGAGGTCAGCCAGCTCCTGCGCGGTGCGCTCCAGCTCCAGGCTGGCGCCGATGCGGGCGCTGGCCTCACTGAGGAGCGCGAGCCTGCGGCGGCCCGCCTCGGCATCGGTGTGGTCGCGCTGCTGTTCGGTGATGTCGAGCAGGGAGGCGATCACTCCGATCGGGCGGTCACCGGGGTCCTCCACGCGGACGTACGAGCAGGACCACACGCGGTCGTGCGCGGGGTCGGCGGGCGTCCGGCCGGTGCGGCGGCGGTCCAGGACCGGCTCCCCGGTGGCCAGGACCTGCCGCATCGCGTCCTCCATCTCCTCCGCGTTGACCTCCGGCAGCAGGTCCGCCAGGCGCCGTCCCACATGGGCGGATTCCGGCAGGCCGTTCATCGCCTCCAGGGCCGGGTTGACCTGGAGGAACCGCAGCTGCGTGTCGAGGATGGCGATCCCGACGGGCGAGCGGGCGAACAGCCCGTCCCAGACGGCGGACGAGCCCCGGATACGGCGTGCCGCGTGGGCGTCGGCGGCGAAGACCAGGACCGCGGAGGCACCCTGGCGGCGGCTGGGCACCGGGCAGGCCCAGATCTCCAGCTCGCGGGGGTTGCCGTCCTGGTGCCAGGCGGTCACCGTGCCCATCACGCCGCGCCCGGCGGCCGCGGTCTCCCACAGGGACCGGCCGAGGCTGCGGTCGGCGCCGGGATGCAGGAGGTCGGAGATGTGCCGGCCGACGATCTGCGGCGGGGCGTACCCCAGCAGCTCCTGCGCCGCGCGGTTCCAGCGCACGATGGTCCCGTCGGCACTGGTGGCCACCTGCGCCACGGTCAGGGAGCCCAGCCAGCCGCCGGCGTCCTGGGCGGCGCCGCTGATCAGTTCCTCGATCGGGATCGGCTCGTCCATCCGGCACCCTCCACACCTCCCATGGTCGCCCAGCCGGCCCCCCGCCGCTCCCCGGCACGCCGCCGCACCGGCCACCGGCCGTCACCGGCCGTCGCCGGCCGTCACCAGGGCAGCTCCCGTACCTGCTGGACGCACAGGACCACGAACAGCAGCCCGGCGGACGCCAGCATCCCGTTGCTCAGCGGGCCGTTGCGCCACGCGGCCGGGGTGCGCGCGGAATTGAGCAGCCACAGCAGGGTGAGGGCCAGGAACGGCATGAAGAAGGCGCCGATCACCCCGTACCCGACGACCAGGGCGAAGGGCTGGTCGAGGAAGAGCAGGCTGATGGGCGGGAAGGTGAGCCAGAGCAGGTAGGCGCGGAAGGGCAGGGACTTCTCGCGGCTCGTGCCGGCGGGGGTGAGGGAGGGGCGGTACTTCGTCACGAAGTCGGCGAACATCAGGCTCACCCCGTGCCAGACGCCGATCAGGGAGGTGAAGGAGGTGGCGAAGAACCCGACGAGGAAGAGTTTGGCGGTGGCCGTCCCGTAGCGGTCCGCCAGGATGCCGGAGAGGTCGAGCAGACCGCGGTCGCCCTTGGCGATCGCCACTCCCGAGGAGTGCAGCAGTTCGGCGCCGACGAACAGCATGGCCACGACGAAGACCCCGGTGGTGAGGTAGGCGACCCGGTTGTCCAGCCGCATCACCTTCATCCAGCCCGCGTCCGTCCAGCCCTTGGCGTTGACCCAGTAGCCGTAGGCGGCCAGCGTGATGGTGCCGCCGACCCCGCCGATCAGGCCCAGCGTGTAGACGAGCGATCCGTCGGGGAGGACGGGCGCGAGGCCGGCGAGCGCGGAGCCGAGGTTCGGGGCGACCCGGACCGCGAGGTAGACGGTGACCACGAACATCACGCCGACCAGCACCGTCATGACCTTCTCGAAGACCGCGTAGCGGTTGAACCAGACGAAGACCAGCCCCACCAGGGCGCACAGCACCGCCCAGACCTTCAGGTCGAGGGTGTCCGGGAAGAGCGCGGCGAGCGGAAGGGCGCTGGAGGACATCGCGGCGGCGCCGTAGACGAAGCCCCAGACGACGACGTACCCGGCGAAGTAGACCGTGGTCCACGGACCCAGGCTGCGCCAGCCGTCGAAGAGGGTGCGCCCGGTGGCGAGGTGCCAGCGGCCGGCGGCCTCGGCGAGCGAGATCTTGACGAGGCAGCCGATCACGGCGGCCCACAGCAGGGTGTAGCCGAACTTGGCGCCCGCGATGAGTGTGGCCACGAGGTCCCCGGCGCCGACGCCGGTCGCGGCGACGACGATCCCGGGGCCGATGTGCCGCCAATGGGCCCTGCGCGGCCGGGGGTTCTCGCTCTCGCCCGTGTCGATCCGGGTGGATTCCGCCATGCGTGGCCGCCTTCCCCTGCGCCGAAACCGTGTCCTCGTCACCCAAGCCTGTGCGGGCAGGGGCGGGAAAGCCGGGATCGCGCCAGTGTGCGGGGCCGGCCGGTCGCCGCCCGCCCGTCACCGGTCGGCAGGTCGGCGCGTCAGCTCGTCAGCTCGCGTACGTCCAGGGGCATCCGCCACGCCTGGCGCCTGCGTACGGCGTCCAGGTCGGCCTGGAGGGGGCCAGGCAGTACCGCGCCACCGAGGGGCGCAGCGCACGCAGCAGCGGCGCGCGGCTGCCGGTGCCGGAACCGTTCGCCCCCACCACGACCCGTCCTCGCACCGTCCTGCCTCTCTCACCCGACGCCGCCGCCCTGCCGTGGCACCCCCTGGAACCACGGCAGGGCCCCGCCATTCTGGTCGCCCGCGGGGGCCGCCGTACCCGTCCTTGACGCGTCCCTGCCGCCCGGAGGCCCCTTCTTGACGTCGTCCTGACGCCTGCCGGTCGCCGCACGTCGGGAGCCCGCCAGGAGCCCGTCAGGGGCGCGTCAGGGCCGGACGGCGGGGCCGGGAACGCGGACGGGCCCCCTCCGCCGGCCGGGACCGCGCCGGTGGAAGGGGCCCGAGGGGCAACCGTCAGGTGCGGTACGCGAAGAAGCGCGCGTTCGGGTTGGACGCGATGATGCTCGCGAGCGACTTACGGTACGTGTTGGTGGAGTGGTACGTGAGGTACGGCATCCCCGCCCTGCTGCGGTAGGTCACCATCATGGAGTGGTCCTTGGACCCGTCCTTGTTGAAGTCCACCTGCAGGACGTCACCGATGTCCATCTGGTACACGTTCGCGAGGTTCGTGGCCTTCTGGTTGGACAGGGTGAACCACGCCCACTCGTTCACGCCGACCCAGGACTGGCTCTGGCCCTTGGCACTGTCGTACCACCAGTTGCGGTAGTCCGTGGAGGAGCCCGGCTGCTGCTTCCAGCCGCCCTCCTTCAGGGCCTGGCTGATGAAGTTGGTGCAGTCGCCGCCGGCGCCGTTGAACTTCCGGTACGCCGGGTTGTACTTGCTCCAGTACTTCTCCGCGTACTTCGCCATGGCGTTGTAGTCGTACGCGCCGCCGGTCAGCACCTTGGGCTTCGACGCCGGGGCGGGGTACTTCGTGGCGGCGGGCGTGCCGTCCGGGTACTGGTTGCCGTCGTCCTTGATGACGTTCGCCTTGGCGGCGACCGGCTCGTTGACGGCGACCGGGCCGGCCTCCTGGGACTTGATCGAGTTGAGCTCCCAGCCACCGCCCTTCTTGCTGCTGAGCGTGAGCTCGTAACGTGTCCGGAAATCGGTGTTCTCGGGCTCGTCCCCGCGCAGCTTCTTGTAGGTGAGCGTGGTGTGCTCGGTGACCTGCACGGTCGCCTTGCCCCCCGTGACCTTGGCGCGGTCCACCGAGACGCGGGTGTCGGCGCCGGTGTAGGCCTCGCCGAGCTCCGCCAGCAGCGTCTTGCGGGAGCGCAGCGACTCGACCGCCGCCTCCTGCTCCTGCTTCAGCTGGGCCGAGAGGCGCGTCTTGGAGTTGGCCCGGCCGGAGCCGTGCCGGACCGACTGGCCGTCCACCAGCGCCTGGGTGCGCTGGGAGAGGACCTCGTCGGCTATGTGGGCAAAGGCGTCGGCGGTGGCGCGGTCCGCGTCACGGGGCCCGGAGGCCGCGGAAGCGGAGTAGGCGAACAGGCTGCCGGTCACGACGGCCACGGTCAGGGCCCCAATGGCGGCGGGCCTGAACCTTCTAGGTATCACTGTGTATCCCCTTGTCACCCGGTATCACACGAACCGGGGGACGGAATCTTCGCACAACTCCGGCGCTGTCTTGTTCCGTTCCTTGCAGGGCGGTCGGACCGGTTCCGGAACCGGTGGTCGGCGCGGCTCCGGACGGTCCGCCCGGAGCCGCGCGGGCCGGGTCCGGCCGCCGCTGGGGCCTCACAGACAATGCCTCTAGGGTGTGGGAAAGCACGGCAGAGGGAGCAAACGGAGTGGGCAGGCGGGAACCGGTCGGAAGAGGCAGACCGCGCGGCAGGCGTGCCAAGCCTGCGGCACGCCGGGGGGTTTGGCGGGGCACAGGCCGGCTCGCCGGCGTACGCGCCCGAATACTTGACCGGATACGTGCCGGTGTGCCCGATTCCCTCGCCCCGGCCCTCGCCACCGCGCGGACGTGGCTGCGGCGCCTGCGCCCCGCGTACCCCCGGCCCGGCCGGGCCGGCTGGCGCCGGTGGGTCCCGTCGGCGCGCCAGTGGCTGGGTGCCTGTCTGTACGCGTTCCTCGCCCTGACGGGCTTCGTCGGGATCGCGTACGCCGTCACGGACATACCCGACGATCTCAACTCCTTCGCCCGCCAGCAGGACAACGTCTACTACTGGGCCGACGGTTCCACGATGGCGCGGACGGGCTGGGTCAGCCGGCAGGAGATGCCGCTGGAGAAGGTGCCCCCGAAGGTCCGGGGCGCCGTGCTCGCGGCGGAGAACGCCAGCTTCTACTCGGACCCCGGGGTCTCCCCCACCGGCGTGCTGCGCGCCGTGAAGGCGGCGGCGACCGGCGGTGAGACCCAGGGCGGGTCCACCATCACCCAGCAGTACGTCAAGAACGCCTACCTGAACCAGGACCGCACCCTCAGCCGCAAGTTCACCGAGCTCCTGCTCGCCATCAAGCTGGACAACCGCGCCTCCAAGGACCAGATCCTCCAGGACTACCTCAACACCAGCTGGTTCGGGCGCGGCACCTACGGCATCCAGCGCGCGTCCCAGGCGTACTACGGCAAGGACGTCTCCCAGCTCAACCCGAGCGAGGGCGCCTTCCTGGCCTCCCTCCTCAAGGGCGCCGGACTCTACGACCCGGCCCTGAGCAAGGAGAACCGGGCGCGGGCCGTCGAACGCTGGAACTGGATCCTGGACCGGATGGTCGTGACCGGGCACCTCTCGGCCGCCGAACGCGCCACGTACACGGCGTTCCCGGAGCCCTCGGGCATGAACCTGGTGGGCATCCCGGGCGCGCAGAACGGCTATCTGGTGGAGATGGCCAAGGCGTACGCGGTCAAGGCCGGCCGCATCAAGGAGTCGGAGTTCGACCTCGGCGGCTACCAGGTCTACACCACGTTCGACAAGGACCGGATGGCCGCGCTGACCGCCGCGGTCCAGGAGGCCCAGAAGGACTTCGACGCCGAGAAGCGGCCCGACACCGACAAGCACGCGAAGATCGGCGCGGCGAGCGTGGCGCCCGACGGGCGGCTGCTGGCCGTGTACGGCGGCCCCGACTACCTCAAGCAGGGCTTCAACGAGGCGAACGCGACGACGATCCCGGCCGGCTCGGTGTTCACGCCGCTCGTGTACGCCGCCGCGCTCGAGGAAGGGGTGCTGCGCACGCGCGGCAAGCCCCGTACGCCCGTGGCGCCCACCACCGTCTACGACGGCAACGACCAGGTGACCGTGCAGACGCCGGAGGGACCGTACTGGGACCGCAGCGGCAAGGTGGTCAAGGGACGCAACGAGGGGGGCCGCAACTGGGGTCAGGTCACCCTGCGCCAGGCCGTGGCCGACTCCGTCAACACCCCGATGCTCCAGCTCGGCCTCGACGTGGGCCTCGACCGCGTGGAGGTGTTCGCGGAGCGCTCGGGGCTGCTCTCCTCCAGCCTGGGGCCGCGGATCCCCACGTTCGCGCTCGGGGAGAACTCCATGCCCAGCGCGATCCGGATGGCCGGCGCCTACCAGACGTTCGCCGCGGACGGGATGCACACCGATCCGTATTCGGTGCGTTCGGTCACGCGCGCGGGCGCCCAGGTGCCGATCACCGCGCCGAAGCCGACGCGGGCGATGTCGGACAAGACGGCGCGCACGGTGACGGACGCGCTGCGGGCCTCGGTCACCGAGGGCTCGGCGAAGGCGGTGAGCAAGGCCCATCCGGGCGCGGCGGGCAAGACCGGGACGACCGCCGCGAACACGGCGGGCTGGTTCGTGGCCGGCACCGAGAAGGAGATCACGGCGGTGGTGGTGTACCGGATGGCGCTGACCGACCTGGTTCCGCTGCCGCTGACGGGGCTGGGCGGCGACGCCCCGAACACCCCCGCGAGCGCGCGGGCGGTGTCCCTGTGGGGCGACTACATCAAGGCGGTGAAGTAGCGGGCCGCGGCGCCGTGGCCCGCTACTTGACGAGCGCCTTCCAGTCCGGCGCCTGGGCCGGGTCGAGCATGCGCAGCTGGGCCAGGACCTTCGGGTCCTGGGCGTCCAGCCAGTCCGCCAGCTCCCGGAAGGACACGCAGCGCACGTCCTGGCGCGGGCAGACGTTCCTCATGACGTCCTCGATGGCCTTCATGTAGATGCCACCGTTCCAGTCCTCGAAGTGGTTGCCGATGAACATGGGGGCCCGGCTGCCGTTGTAGACGCGGTTGAAGCCGTTCATGTACGACATCCGGGTCTGCTCCTGCCACCCGGCGTACTTCGACGGGTCGCCCTTGGTGCTGTCACCGGACTGGTTGTAGAGGAAGTTGAAGTCCATGGAGAGGACCTGGAGCTCCTTGCCCTGCAGGGGGACGAGCTGGAGGGGGAAGTTCCACATGCCGTCCCGCTTGGACGGCCACATCTGGAAGTCCCCGGACGAGCTCGCGTCGTAGCGCCAGCCGTAGTCCTTGATCGCCGTCATGAGGTTCTTCTGGCCCTCCAGGCAGGGCGCACGGCCGCCGACGATCTCCCGGTCGGGGTCGAAGGGGAAGGGCGCCTCCTTGGTGAAGCCGGTGTTGGTCTTCCAGTTCTTGATGAAGGCGTACGTCTGGTCGATCTCGCTCTTCCACTCCTCGACCGACCAGTCACCGCCCCCCTTGGGGCCGCAGAAATGCCCGTTGAAGTGCGACCCGATCTCATGACCGTCGGTCCAGGCGCCGCGCAGCTGGCCGATCGTGGACTTCACGTGCGGGACGGTCGGGTAGGAGATGGCGGCCGCGCCCTGGCCGTGCTGCGGCGGCCGGTAGAGCGACTTCTTGTCCTCCGGCAGCAGGTAGATGCCGGTGAGGAAGAAGGTCATGTGGGCCTTGGACTCCCGGGCCACCTTGCGGAAGTGGGAGAAGAGGCGGTCGTCGCTCTCCAGGGCGCCGTCCCAGGAGAAGACGACGAACTGCGGCGGCTGCTCGCCGGGCTTCAGGCGCTCGGGCTTGAGCTGGCCCGGCTGCGGGCCGGAGTAGGAGGTGGAGCCGTCACCGAGCACCTCGACCTTGCCGTCCCAGTTCGGCTTCGGTCCCTTGCCCGCGCCGGGCTTGCCGGCGGCCGCGCCGCCCGCCGCCGTGGAGGCTCCGAGCCGGGCGTCGTCCTGCGCCTGCGACGAGCCCCCGAAGGTGAAGACGTAGGCGGTGGTGGCGGCCGCGCCGACGGCGACCACGGCGACGCCGGCGCCCAGGCGCTTGCGGTTCTGCACCTTCCTGCGGGCCTTGCGGGCAGCGCGGGACTGCGTCCGTGCGCCCGCAGCACCCTCGGCGCCCCCGGCGCTCGTGACGTCCCCTGCGCCCGTGACGTCCCCCGTGACGTCCCCTGCGCCGCCTGTTCCCGCCATCGCGGTCGTACCCCCCTGATCACCGCAGCAGGGCCGCGCGTGGATGGTTCGTACGAATATAGAACTTGTCGGCACAGCTTCCGCACCCCGGGCACCGGATTCACGCCGGTTCACAGCCGGCTCACAGCCCGGGGGCGGACTCCGCGAGGGGGCGCCGCTGCACGCGGCCGGTGGGATCAGCGGGCCGCGGCGAAGGCCTGCGTCCAGTAGGAGTTCGGCTGGGCGAGGCCGACGCCGATCTCCTTGAACGAGCAGTTGAGGATGTTCTGGCGGTGGCCGGGGCTGTTCATCCAGCCGGTCATGACCTGCTCGGGGGAGCTGTAGCCGTACGCGACGTTCTCGCCGTAGGTCGTCCAGGTGTAGCCGGCGCGGGTGATGCGCTGGCCCGGGTCCGAGCCGTCGGAGCCGGTGTGGGACATGGAGGAGTGCGCGGCCATGTCCTGGCTGTGGCCCAGCGCGGCGGCCGTCAGCTTGGCGTTGATGGTGAGCGCCGAGCAGCCTGCCTTGGCGCGCTCCTTGTTCACGAGGGCGACGACCTCGGCGGCGGGGCCGGAGGCCGGGGCGGCCGGCGGCTGCGTGACGACCGGGGGCGCGGGCCGGGCCGGGGCCGGCCTGGCGGGCCGGTCCGCCGTGGGCGGCTTGGCCTCCGTGGGCGGCTTGGCCTCCGTGGGCGGCTTGGCCGCGGGGGCGGCCGGCCGCGTCTCCTGCGGAGCCGGGGCGTCCTGTCCGGCGGGCTCGGCCGGCGCGGAGGGGGTCGCCGGCGCGCCCGGCGCGGTGGGCTCGCCCGGCGCCGTCGGCGTGGCGGTCGCGTCCGGCGTCTGCGCGTCACCCGCGACGCTCAGGAGGGACGCGGCGGGGAAGGGGGCGCTGTGGGTGGGGCGTACGCGCTGCCGGTCGGCCTGCGCGGCGCCGGACCCCTGGGTGTCCCAGCAGGCCATGGCGGCCGTGGGTATGCCGACCACGCCGAGGGTGACGGCGGCGATCGTCATTTTCTTGTACGGCGTCTTCTTGCGGTGCTTGTGCATGCGTGACCTCACGTGGTTTCTGCGATGCGTCCTGCGCCTTCGGCTGCGGGAGCACCGGGCGCGCCGCCATTCTTAGAAAGCCCGGAACGGGCTCGCAAGTTTCCCCGGGGAGCTGTGCGGCGGCGCCGCGCACCGGGCTTGAAATGGGCGGACGGACGTGCTGACCGTGTGTGCGGCGGCTTGCCGGGGAGAGTCGACGGTCCCTCAGAAGCGCCTGTGACGTGGTACGCCGTGCGGATCGTCCGTTTCCCCGGGACACCCATTCCGTAAGAGTGGGGAATGTCGATTGGATGGGGACAAATCACAACATGTCCGTGAGGCCTGGGCGGACGTGATGCTTCCGTGACCCGCCGACCGGCCGTGATGCATGTCACTGTTTCGCGCGGGAACCGCGCCGCGCGGGACGGGCGGGGCGATCCGTACATCGGACCGGATGCCGGGCCGCGCGTCGGGCCGTACGCCGGGCCGCGCGTCGCGCCGCGCTTCGCGACCGGGTGGCGCGGCGCACGGGCCACTTCAACTCCTCCTGGAATTCACCTCGTTGAAGTTGTCATGCCCCTTGTCGCGCTGTCGTCGTTCCCGAATGATGCTCCCGGTGACCCCTCATCGCATCCGGAGATCGTCCGCCGTCGTCTGCGCCGCCCTCGCCCTGGTGGTCGCCCTCCCCCAGACGGCCTTCGCGGCTCCTCCCCCGGCGCTCCCCGCGAACGCCGAGGCCATGGAGTCGACGTTCCAGCCGGCGTACGACTACGACACGGACGGCTGCTATCCCACGCCCGCCATCGGACCGACCGGAGTCCTCAACGGCGGCCTCAAGCCCAGTGGCGCCCTCAACGGGAGCTGCCGGGACGCCTCGGACCTCGCCAACACCAACGGCTACTCCCGCGCCACCTGCAACAACGGCTGGTGCGCCGTGATGTACGCGCTGTACTTCGAGAAGGACCAGGCCGTCCCGGGCATAGGCCTCGGCGGCCACCGCCACGACTGGGAACACGTGGTGGTGTGGATCCAGGGCGGCGAGGCGAAGTACGTCGCCACCTCCGCCCACGGGAACTTCGTCGTCCACGCCCGCGACCGGATCCGCTGGGACGGCACCCACCCCAAGATCGTCTACCACAAGGACGGCGCGAGCACGCACTGCTTCCGCGCGGCGAACACCAACGACGAACCGCCCGAGAACCACCGCGGCACCTGGCAGTTCCCCGCGCTCGTGGGCTGGTCGGGTTTCCCGGCGACGCTCCGGGACAAGCTCAGCCAGGCCGATTTCGGCAGCGCGCACTTCGGCCTGAAGGACGGTGCCTTCGCCTCCCACCTGGCCAAGGCCAAACCGGCGGGCATCCCCTTCGACCCCTACCGGTAGGGCCGGTCCGGCGGACAGGCCCCAGCCGCGGACCCTAGCCGCGGTCCGGGCGGAGCTCGATGTGGTCCGCGGCCAGGTCCACCGCCACACGGTGCTCCATGCCCAGCGCCTGGAGGAACTTCGGGGGCAGCTGGACGCGCCCGGAGCGGTCCAGGACGACGTACTCGCGCTCGCTGACCGTTTCCCCGCCGTGTTCGTCGGTGACCAGGCGGCGCAGCACCTCGCTGCTGGTGCGGCCGTCGCGGATGGCCACCGTGCGGCGGACCTCGCCCGCCACCATGGGGTCGTGCGTCACGATGACCACCGTGACGCCGAGCTCCTTGTTCACCGTACGGAAGGTCTCGAAGACCGACGCGGCCGTCTCCGAGTCCAGTTCGCCGGTCGGTTCGTCGGCCAGCAGCACCTTGGGGTCGTTCGCCATCGCCACCGCGATCGCGACGCGCTGCTGCTGGCCGCCGGACAGCTGCGCGGGACGCCGGTGCGCGAGGTCGCCGATGCCGAGGGCGTCCAGCACCTCCGTGACCCGGGCGGCGCGGCGGGCTCCCGCGCCGCGCCGGGAGCCGCCCTTCAGCTGCATCGGCAGGGCGACGTTCTGGGCCGCCGTCAGGAAGGGCAGCAGGTTGCGGGCCGTCTGCTGGTAGACGAACCCGACCGCCTCGCGCCGGTAGCGCAGCCGGTCCCGCGCCGACAGGTCCAGCAGGTCGTAGCCGGCGACCGCCGCGCTGCCGGCCGTCGGGACGTCCAGGCCCGCCAGGATGTTCAGGAGGGTGGACTTGCCGCTGCCCGAGGCGCCGACGAGGGCCACCAGGTCGCCCTCGTCGACCGTCAGCTCCAGCCCCTGGAGGGCCTGCACCTCGATGCCGTCCGCGCTGAAGATCCGGACCAGGCGGTCGCAGACGATGGCGGCGTCCCTCCCCGGGGTGCGGGGCCGCGCGGCGGCCGTGGCCCGGCGGCGCAGCTCCTCGTACGTCGGCTGGTCGCTGTTCAACGCTGGTCTCCCGCTCTCAACTCGGTGGTGATCTGCCGTCGCCCGGATGTCGCCGCCTCGACGAGCACGGCCACGGCGACCAGGGCGGCCAGGCCCAGGGCCAGGCTCAGGACGGGCCCGGCCGTCAGCGTCACACCGGTCGGTACGCGCGCCCCGACCAGCGCGGACAGGTCGATCGCCGGGCCCAGGAGCGCGACGGCGCACGCCGCGGTCAGGGCGCCGCCCAGCACCGCGGCCAGGGTCTGCGGCAGGGTCTCGGCGAGGATCAGCGCGACGCCCTGCCGGCGGCGCAGGCCCATGGTGCGCAGCCGGGCCAGCAGCGCCGCGCGTTCGGGCACGGTCCGCATCAGCGTCAGCAGGACGGCCAGCAGCGCGAAGCCGGCCGCCGCGGCCACCGAGGCCCAGAACAGGCGCTGCGCCGAGCGCTGCAGCGGATCGTCGCCCAGTCCGGCGACCACCTCGGCGCTGGTGCGCACCGGATACACCTCGTCGGCGGGCCCCCCGCCGGGCGCCGGACCCTGACCGGCGGCGGCAGCGGCGGCGGGTGACGGAGCCGGGGCCGGCCCCGGGGAGGCGGTCGAAGCCGGCGGGAGCGCGGCCCGCACGAGCGCCCGCAGCCGCTCCCCGCCGGGCGAACCGAGCGCGAACCAGCGGTTGGGGCGGTCGGTGCCGCCGACGGCCGCCGTCGCGGGGCCGGCCGGCAGGACGACGACCGCGGCGTCCGGAGCCGGGTGGGCCGGGGTGCAGTCGATCACGCCGGCGGCCCGGGTCCGCAGCTCACCGCCGTTGCCGGGCCGCAGCACGTACGTCCCCCCGGCGGCCTGCCGGGCCAGGCCCGCGCTGAACAGCGCCGGCACCGGGGCCTGGTCGGATCCCGCGCCGCCCGCGGCCAGCACGGCGGGGTCGAAGGAGCCGCAGCCGAGGGTGCGGGACAGCTCGGCGTACCCGGCCGGCTCGGCGACGACCACGGTGACCTGGGTGGGGCTCTGGGCGGCGCCGACGACGGTGGAGTCGTCGTCGATCCACAGCGGCACCGATGTCCGTACGCCCGGCAGCGCGCCCGCGGCCTTCGCCAGCCCCTCCGGGAGCGGCGCGTTCCCGTACGTCGTGATCGCCGCGTCGCCCCCGACCGTCAGCCGGGCCACGCCCAGCCGGGACGCGTCCACCGAGTGCAGCACGGCGGCCCCGAACCCCCCGGTGGTGAGGGCGAGGAGCAGGGCGGCCATCGGCAGGACGGAGGGACCGGCCCCGCCCCGGGCGGGCGACCCGGCGCCGCGCGAGCCCGGGCCGCGGGCGGCCCGCGCCAGTCCGAGGAAGCCGACCAGTCCGGAGCGGCGGCCCGCCGCGCGGGCGAGCCAGCCGGTGACCACCGGCTGGATCCGGGCCAGCAGCAGCCCCCCGCACAGCGCCAGCAGCAGCGGGGCCGCGACGAGCAGCGGATCCGGGTCGCTGCCGGCGGGTGCCACCCCGCGGCGGCGGACCTCCAGGACCGCGGCGGCCGTGGCGAGCAGCACGAGCAGCTCGGCCAGGGGCCGGCGCCACCGCGCGACCGGGCGCGGCGGGGTCAGCAGGACGACCGCCCGGACCGGGAAGGCCAGCAGGGCGAGCAGGGCGACGGCCGCGGCGGACAGCAGCGTGGGGGCGAGCCGCGGCGTGGGCAGCAGCAGGACGGCGAGCGCCGTCGCGGCCGCGGCCGCCGGGAGCACCGTGACGGCGCCCTCCCCCAGGAGCCGGCCGACGATGCCGGCGCGCGAGCCGCCGCGGGCCAGCAGCAGCCGCAGCTCGGCTTCCCGGCGGTCCCCGGCGAGCGCGCCGGCCAGGCACAGCACGACGAAGGCGACCCCGGCGACGCCGGCGGGTCCGATCGCGGCGAGCGGTGCCGCGGCCCGGATGCGGGCCCGGGCCTGCTCGAGCCGTTCGGGCAGCCACGAGGTGGTGTGCAGCTGGCGGAGGGTCTCGCGGGAGAGCGTGGCGGCGGCGGGCCCGCCGACGTACGAGGCGATGTCCCGCGCCGTGGCGTCGAGCCGGTCGGCCCGCAGCCGGCCGACGTCCACCGGGAGCCGCCAGAAGTCCTCGGCGGTCTGCCCCCAGGTGTCCAGCCGGCCGAGGTCACCGGCCCCGATCAGGGCGTCGACGTCCCAGGAGAGGTTCTCGCCCTGGTAGAACTCGCAGGCGCGGGCCAGGCAGCCCAGCTCGTCCCGCCAGAAGTCCTCGCCCTCGTCGTGGACCGAGAAGAGGCCGACGACCTCGACGGACGGCGTACCGTCGACCACGGACCTGCCGGCGAGGACGGATCCCACGCGGGCGCCGAGGGTCTGGGCGGCCCGCTGCGAGAGGACGACCTGGATCGGCGTGCCGTAGGGGGGCGCGTCGGGGGCGACGGTGGGAGTGTCGCTCGGCCAGCGGCCCTCCACCAGGGTGGTGTGCACCCGCGCCTGCCGGACGTACAGCAGGGACAGCCGGGGCGGGAAGCCGGACGGGCGGGACAGCTCCGGGTTCGTCAGCGGCTGCCGCTTGGTGTTGCGCGTGCCGTGGACCACCGTGCCGGAGTCGACGTGGAAGCTGCCGCCGGTCCGGGCGAGCAGGCTCCGCAGCGTGCTGTCCAGGAGTTCGGTGCTCTCCCCGTTCTTCGGTGTCGGGGCGGTCACCAGCAGGCTGGTCCGGCTCGTGCCGCTGCTCTCCAGGAAGGACCGCAGGGCCTGGTCGGCGCCCCGGTCCTGGGCCCGCGGCAGGGCCGCGGCCAGCACCACGGCGACGAACGCCAGCGCGGCGCCGAGCAGGGTGCCCAGCGGTGCCGCGCGCAGCCGGGTCCGCACCCACGGCGCGGGCCGCGCGGCGGCGGTGGGCCGCGGCGGGGCGGCGGGCGGCGGGGTGGTCACATCTCCTCCACGGGACGCAGCCGGCCGGCGATGTCACGGCCACGCGGACCGCTGAGCACGGCCGACAGCAGGGGTACGGCGACGATGGCGGCGGCCGTCAGCAGGGTCGGCCAGAACGGCATGTCCACCCGTACCGGCGGGAACGGCCGGCCCCCGGCGGGTGTCAGCACGACCAGGGGGGCCAGCAGGTGGACGAGCGCGACCCCGAGCCCGGTGCCGACCGCGGTCCCGATGGCGATCAGTACGCCGCCCTCGGCGGCGGACGCCAGGGCGAGGGACCGGCGCGGGGTGCCGAGCGCGAGCAGGACCGAGAACTCCCGGCCGCGTACGCGCCGTTCGGCGGCGGTGGAGGTGGCGAAGCCGATGGCCGCCAGCACGGCACAGGCGGCGGCGAGGGCGGCCAGCGCGCTCTGCGGGCCGGCGGTCAGGGGGTCGTCGAGCAGGCGGGCGGTGACCTCCTCGCGCAGCTGGACACGCTCGGTCCTGGCCCCCGCGCGCAGTTCGGCCGCGGCGCGGGCCGGGGCCGGGTCGGCGGCCGAGGCGGCGGGCAGCCACCACTCGGTGGGCGGGGCCGCCTGCTGGCCGGCCGTCTCCAGCAGGAACCGGCCGAGGGCGCGCAGGTCGACGGCGAGCCCGGTCCGGCCGACGACGGGAAGGGCGTCCACGGCTGCGGTGATCCTCACGGGCACGGTCGCGCCGTCCAGCGCGACGGGAACGGTCGCGCCCACCGAGGCGCCCAGGGACCGCAGGTAGTCGGTGGTGGCGACGGCCGGGAGGGCCTCGGCGAGCGGCGTGGCGGGCGCCGGGAACAGCACGGTGTTGACGCCCTTCTCGGTGCCCTGTCCGCCGAAGAAGCGCATCCGCAGCACGTCGGTGGAACCGGCCGGTACGGGGGCCGGCTCGGGTGCCCGCAGCGACCGCGGGCCCTGCGGCGGCGACCAGCGCCACCCCCCGCTGGCCGCGGAGCCGGGCGTGCCGCCCGACGCGGAGCCGGGCGCGGAGGTGGGCGGTGCCGTGGTGGCTTCGCCGTGGGGGGTGGGGGAGGCGGCGATCCGGCGGACGGTCAGTTCGCTGCCGTCGCCCGGCGGGCCGCCGTCGCCGCCGTACGACAGGCGGATCCCCGCGAGCGTCAGCGGGGCCGCGGCCGAGCCGACCGGGGCGCCGGTCAGCGCGTCCAGGGAGAAGGGGAGGGTGGCGTCGCCGGCGGTGGGCAGGGTGGCCGAGGGCGTGGCGTACGTCGCGCCGAACCGGTCGCGCAGCAGCAGGCTCACGGCCGCCCAGCTCGTCCCGGCGGACCGTACGGTGACGTCGAGGTCGATCCGGCGGGGCGAGCCGGGCAGGGGGACGCCCGGGCCCGCTGCGGCGGCACCCGCGCCGCCCGCGGCCAGCGGGCCGAACAGCTCCCGCATCCCCCGCCCGCCGCGCAGGTCCGCGCGCAGCGGCACCCGTTCGTCCATCAGGGCGGCGTCCAGGGCGACGAGGTCGGAGGACTTCCCGTCGGGCAGGTTGTGCTGACGGCGGGCCACCGGGATCAGCCGGTCGCCGCCGGGCAGGGCACCGTATCGGCCGCCCTGGCCCATCGGGGACATGCTGCTGGCGGAGATCCGCAGGCCGCCCGAGGTGGCGAAGCCGGCCTGGTCGCACTGGGACGCGGACCAGGCGGTGTGCTGGCCGAGGGCCAGGGTGCCGCTGGAGACGGCGAGGACGAGGAGCAGGACGGGCCCGGTGGCCCGGCCGGGCCGGCGGGCGAGCTGCCAGCCGAACAGGGCCGGCGCCAGGCTCCGGCCGCGGGCCGCCAGCCGTCCCCCGGCCCGCGCCGCGAACGGCAGCAGCCGCAGGACCAGCAGCGTGCCCCCGCACAGGGCCAGCGCCGGCGCGGCGACGAGCACCGGGTCGACGCCGAGCCCGCCGCCGCCGGCGGTGCCGGGCGTGGGGGCGTCCGTGCCGGCGTACCGCGCGAGGCGCTGGTAGCCGAGGACGGCGAGGGCCAGCACCGCCAGGTCCAGGCCGGAGCGGGCGGCGCCCGTCACCAGGGCCTGCCTGCGCCCGACGCGGCGCAGTACGGCGGCGGACGCCCCGCGCAGGAGGGAGGGCAGGGTCGTCAGCAGCACGCAGGCCAGGGCGCAGCCGGCCGCGACCGGCCAGACGAGCCAGGTGTCCGGGATCGCCGGCCGGGCCTGCCCGAGCGGCCCGAACCGGCCGGCCAGGCGCAGCAGGGGCGGGGTGAGCAGGGGTGCCAGGACCGCCGCGGGCAGCGCGAGCAGCAGCGATTCGGCCGCGGTCAGCGCGCCGAGGCGACGGCGCGAGGCGCCGCGCGCGGTGAGCAGGACGCGTTCCGGTTCCTGGCGGACGGTCAGGATGTGGGAGACGAGGAGCAGGGCGGCGCCCGCGAGGACGGCGAGCTGGAGCGCACCCATCAGCAGGGTGGACCGGGCGACGAGGAGGCCGGATTCCGACTCGGCCAGCAGCCGGGGCAGTTCGGTGGCGGCCCGGAGCGAGGTGGTGCGCTCCAGGGCGGCGCCCGCGGGGGCCGCCCTGGTCCGCACGGCCCCGGCCTCGGCGGTGCCGATCGTGCGCAGGTCCGGAGTCAGCAGGGTGAGGCGGTAGTTCTGCAGCAGCCCGCCCGCCGTGAAGGCGCTGTCGTCCACCAGGAGCGGGCCGTACGTGGCGAAGGTGCCGGCCTGGACCTCACGGCCGCCGAGCGGGTCGAGGCGCCAGTACCCGGCGTCCGGGTCGGTGGCCCGGTAGACGCCGGTGACCTGGACGGTCAGTTCGGGTCCGCCGAACCGGTCGGCCAGCCGGACCGGGGCGGGCAGCGCGGACCCGTCCAGGCCGAGCCGGGCGAGCGCCGCGCGCGGCACGGCCACCTGGAGCGGCGCGGCGGGGGCGCCGGATCCGGGCCCGGCCGTGACCGGGGCGGGCCACTGGCCGGCGAGCAGTTCCGCGTGGTCGCGGCCGAGTGCGGCGAGCAGGGTGAGGTCGGCGTCGCGGCCCGAGGCGGCGCCGCCCGGCAGTCCGTACGAACGGCTGTGCGCCACGCTCTGGAAAGCCACCGGGAGCCGCCCGAAGACCTGGTCCGCGTAGGTCCGCACGGCCGCGTCGTCCTTGGCGCGGTCGGCGGCGGGACGGCCGCTGGTGATCACGACGGTGGTCCGGGGCTGTTCCGGCCCGGTCAGGGCCCGCCGGAGTCCCTCCTCCCCCACACCGCGGGCGAACGCCGTCAGCGCGGTCAGGGTGGTCGCGGTGATCAGTACGGTGAACAGCATGGCGACGGCGAGCGGCCATCGCCCGCGCAGTCGGCGCACGACGAAGCCGAGCACGTTCTGTTTTCCTCCCCCGTCCGGGACTCTCGGTACCGGATAGCGGACGATGCTGTCAGATTCGCGCCATGGACGGAAGGGGCTTGCGCGATTGCTGCCACAGATGCGCAAATGCGATCAGAAGGCTGCACCGGCAGGCCGTAGTGGCAGCGGGTGCGACGGACAGGCAACGGGGGTACGGGCGATGAGGGACGACAGGGGACCGGTGGCGGTCCCGGCGCCGCGGGAGGCCGACGGCCTCGCCGCGCCGGACGGCGGCACGCCGATCGTGGTCGTGGACGACGTCCACCACAGCTTCGGCAGCGGACCGCAGGCCGTCCACGCCCTGCGCGGCGTGTCCTTCGAGGTCCGCCGCGGCGAACTGACCGCCCTCAGGGGCCGGTCGGGCTCCGGCAAGACCACGCTGCTCAACCTCGTCGGCGGCCTCGACACCCCGGCCTCCGGCCGGATCACGCTCGACGGCACCGACCTCGCCACGCTCGACGAGCCGGGTCTGCTCGCCCTGCGCCGCGACCGCATCGGCTTCGTCTTCCAGTCCTTCGGCCTGATCCCCGTCCTCACCGCCGCCGAGAACGTCGGCGTACCGATGCGGCTGCGCCGCGTCCCGGCCGCGGAACGCGAGGAGCGCGCCCGGACCCTGCTCGCCCTGGTCGGGCTCGCGGACCACGCCGAGCAGCGCCCGGGCGAACTCTCCGGCGGCCAGCAGCAGCGCGTCGCGGTGGCCCGTGCCCTGGCCAACGACCCCGATCTCATCATCGCGGACGAGCCCACGGGGCAGCTCGACTCGGAGACCGGCCGGTCGATCATGGAGCTGCTGCGCGCGGTGGTGCGCAGCGAGGGCGTCACCATCCTCGTCGCCACCCACGACCCCCATCTGATCGAGCTCGCCGACCGGGTCGTGGAGCTGCGCGACGGTCACGTCGTCGAGCCCGGGAGCGTTCCCCGCGCGGGTTCGTGAGCCGCTGGATAGGGTGAGAGACCGACGCCCGCGAGCGGAGGCGGTACGACCGCGCGCGGAGGCGGAACGACCGCGAAGGCGGACGGCGAGCGAAGGCGGTCGACGATGACGGCAGCGCAGCGGCCCGGTACCCCCGCGACGCCCCTCGTCCCGCCGGTCGGTTCCCACACCGAGTGGGACCCGCTGGAGGAGATCATCGTGGGGCGCCTCGACGGCGCCACGATCCCCTCCCGGCATCCGGTCGTGGCCTGCAACATTCCGGCCTGGGCGGCGCGCCTGCAAGGGCTCGCCGCCGGCCGCCGGTACCCGCGCGCCCTGGTCGAGACGGCGCAGGCCGAACTCGACCGGTTCATCGCCCTGCTCCAGTCCCTGGGCATCACGGTCACGCGGCCGGACCCGGTCGACCACAGCAGGCGCTTCGCCACCCCCGACTGGTCCTCCCGCGGCTTCGGCACCACCTGCCCGCGCGACAGCCTGCTGGTGGTCGGTGACGAGATCATCGAGACCCCGATGGCGTGGCCGTGCCGGTACTTCGAGACGCACGCCTACCGGGGCATCCTCAAGGACTACTTCCGGCGCGGTGCCCGCTGGACCGCGGCGCCGAGGCCGCAGCTGACCGAGCCTTTGTTCGAGGCTGACTTCCGCGTCCCCCGGGACGGCCAGCCCGTACGCAGCATCCTCACGGAGTTCGAGCCGGTCTTCGACGCCGCCGATTTCGTACGGGCGGGGCGCGACCTGTTCGTGACCCGGAGCAACGTCACCAACCGCATGGGCATCGACTGGCTGCGCCGCCATCTGGGACCGGGCTACCGCATCCACGAGGTGGAGAGCCGCTGCCGGACGCCCATGCACATCGACACGACGTTCATGCCGCTCGCGCCCGGCAGGGTGCTGGTCAACCCCGAGTACGTCGACGTCGACCACCTGCCCGAGGCGCTCCGCTCGTGGGAGGTCCTGATCGCCCCCGAGCCCGACCCGGTCGTCGAGCCCCTGCTCAAGCTCACGTCGATGTGCGGCAAATGGCTCAGCATGAACGTCCTCGTGGTCGACGAACGCCGGGTGATCGCGGAGCGCCACCAGACGGGCATGCTCCGGGCCCTCGAGGCGTGGGGCTTCGAGCCGATCCCGTGCGACCTCCAGCACTACGCGCCCTTCGGGGGCTCGTTCCACTGCGCGACCCTCGACGTCCGCCGCCGGGGCACCCTGGAGTCGTACTGTCCCTGACCGGCGCTCCGGGCGCGGCCCGGGGCGATCGCACATACGATGGGCGGGAACCGGCGCGGGAGGCCCGCCGCGGCGCCCGCCCTGAGCACTCGGTGCGGAGACGTATGGCACAGGCCGCCGACCCGGCGCGGACCGTCATCCTGACCGTGGACGACGACCCGGGAGTCTCCCGCGCGATCGCCCGTGACCTGCGGCGCCACTACGGCGCCGGCTACCGGATCGTGCGGGCCGAGTCCGGGGAGTCGGCGCTGGAGGCGCTGCACGAGCTGAAACTGCGGGGCGACCTGGTGGCCGTGATCCTCGCCGACTACCGGATGCCGCAGATGAACGGCATCGAGTTCCTCGAACAGGCGCTCGGGGTGTACCCGGGCGCCCGGCGCGTGCTCCTGACGGCGTACGCCGACACCAACGCGGCCATCGACGCGATCAACATCGTCGACCTCGACCACTACCTGCTCAAGCCCTGGGACCCGCCGGAGGAGAAGCTCTACCCCGTCCTGGACGATCTGCTGACGGCCTGGCGCTCCAGCGACTACCGGCCCGTGCCCGCCACCAAGGTGATCGGGCACCGCTGGTCGGCGCCCTCCTCGCGGGTACGGGAGTTCCTGGCCCGCAACCAGGTGCCCTACCGCTGGTACTCCTCCGACGAACCCGAGGGGCGGCGGCTGCTGGAGGCGGCCGGGGCCGACGGGCACCGGCTGCCCGTGGTCATCACCCCGGAGGGCACGGCGCTGATCGAGCCGGAGCCGCCCGACCTGGCCGCCCACGTCGGACTCGCGACGACGCCGGCCGCCGACTTCTACGACCTCGTCGTGATCGGCGGCGGCCCGGCCGGCCTGGGCGCGGCCGTCTACGGGGCCTCCGAGGGCCTGCGGACCGTGCTGGTCGAGCGGTCGGCGACCGGCGGACAGGCGGGGCAGAGCTCGCGCATCGAGAACTACCTGGGCTTCCCCGACGGGGTCTCGGGCGCACAGCTCACGGACCGCGCCCGCCGCCAGGCCGGCCGGTTCGGCGCCGAGATCCTCACGGCGCGCGAGGTCACCGGGCTGGAGGTGGGCGGCCCGGCGCGCGTGGTCCGCTTCTCCGACGGCTCGGCGGTCGCGGCGCACAGCGTCATCCTCGCGACGGGGGTCTCGTACCGGCAGCTCCCGGCGCCGGGCTGCGACGAGCTGACCGGGCGCGGGGTGTACTACGGCTCCTCGCTCACCGAGGCGTCCTCCTGCGCGGGCGACGACGTGTACGTGGTGGGCGGCGCCAATTCCGCCGGGCAGGCGGCCGTGTACCTGGCGCGGGGTGCGAAGTCGGTGACGCTGCTGGTCCGCGGGGAGTCTCTGGCGGCGTCGATGTCGTACTACCTGGTGCAGCAGATCGACCAGACGCCGAACATCACGGTGCGGACCCGGACGGTCGTCGCGGCCGCCCGGGGCGAGGGGCACCTGGAAGGGCTGACCCTGCGGGACATGGACAGCGGCGCGACCGAACGCGTCGACACCCAGTGGATGTTCGTGTTCATCGGCGCGGCCCCGCTGACCGACTGGCTGGCCGGCACGGTGCTGCGCGACGAGCACGGCTTCATCCTGGCCGGGCCGGACCTCACCCCGGACGGGCGGCCGCCGGCCGACTGGGAACTGGACCGGCCGCCCTACCACCTGGAGACCAGCGTGCCCGGCGTGTTCGTGGCCGGCGACGCGCGCGCCCAGTCCGCGAAGCGCGTCGCGTCGGCCGTCGGCGAAGGGGCCATGGCCGTGATGCTCGTCCACCGGTACCTGGAGCAGTCATGAACGGGCAGGCCGCGCCGTGCAGTCCGCAGGAGATCGGCTCGCTGTTCCTGTTCGAGAAGCTCTCCCCGGAACAGCTCGGGCGGCTGTGCGCCGAGGGGCGGGTGGAACGGTTCGAGGCCGGCCCGGTGTACGCCGAGGGCGATCCGGCCACCTGCTTCTACGTGATGATCGAGGGCACCGTCGTCCTCTCCCGGCGGGTCGGCGGCGACGACGTCGAGGTGAGCCGCACCTCGCAGCGCGGGGTGTACGCGGGCGCCATGCAGGCGTACCTGGGCGACCAGGTGCCGCAGACGTACGTCAACTCGATGCGGGTGACCGAGCCGACGCGGTTCTTCGTGCTGCCCGCCCAGTCGTTCTCGGACCTCATGCGGGACTGGTTCCCGATGGCCGCGCACCTGCTGGAGGGGCTCTTCTTCGGGTCGCGGAACACCCAGCGGGCCATCGGGCAGCGCGAACGGCTGCTGGCGCTGGGCTCGTTGTCCGCCGGTCTCACCCACGAGCTCAACAACCCGGCCGCGGCGGCCGTACGGGCCACCGCGACGCTGCGGGAACGGGTGGGCCGGATGCGGCACAAGCTCGCGATCATCGCCCGGGGGCCGTACTCCCGGGAGGCGCTCGCCGACCTCATCGAGATCCAGGAGCGGACGGCCGAACGCGTCGCTAAGGCGCCGGTGCTGAGCCCGCTGGAGGCCTCCGACCGGGAGGACGAGATCGCCGACTGGCTCGACGGGCACGGCATCGCGGAGGGCTGGCGGATCGCGCCCACCTTCGTGCAGGCCGGGCTGGACACGGACTGGCTGGAGCAGGTCGCGGCGACCGTGGACCCGGACATCCTGCCGGGGGCCGTCGGCTGGCTCAACTACACGGTCGAGACCGAGCTGTTGATGGACGAGATCGACGACTCCACCACCCGGATCTCCCACCTCGTGGACGCGGCCAAGCAGTACGCGCAGCTCGACCGCGCCCCGCACCGGGTCGTCGACGTCCACGAACTCCTCGACAGCACCCTGCTGATGCTGTCCGGCAAGATCGGCCCGCGGGTGCGGGTGGTCAAGGACTACGACCGCTCCCTGCCGCCGGTGCCGGCCTACCCGGCGGAGCTCAACCAGGTGTGGACCAACCTGATCGACAACGCCGTGTTCGCCATCGGGAGCACCGGCGGCGACGGCACGCTGACGGTGCGTACGGCGCGGGAGGGCGACCGGCTGCTGGTGGAGTTCCGGGACACCGGCCCCGGTATCCCGGCGGACATCCGCAGCCGCGTCTTCGACCCCTTCTTCACCACCAAGCCGGTCGGCGAGGGCACCGGCCTCGGCCTCGACATCTCCTGGCGGATCGTGGTCAACAAGCACCACGGCAGCCTCCAGGCCGAGTCGGTCCCGGGCGACACCCGCTTCCAGGTGCTGCTGCCGCTGACGGCCCCCGACCCTGGAACCGATCCCGATCCCGATCCCGGGCCCGGACCCGCGACCGACCCCCCAACCGCCGAGGAGCCGGCATGACCGACGACACCGACGACACCAAGGACATCACGGACATCAAGGGAATCGACCCGGGCGTCCCGCCCGCCGGCACCGGCTGCGCCGAGTGCGACGCGGTGGGCGGCTGGTGGTTCCACCTGCGGCGCTGCGCCCAGTGCGGTCACATCGGCTGCTGCGACTCCTCACCGGCCCAGCACGCCACCGCCCACTGGCGGTCCACCGGCCACCCCCTGGTGCAGACCTTCGAACCGGGCGAGGAGTGGTACTGGAACTACGACACCGACACCCTGTACGAATCCGGCCCCGCGCTGACCCCGCCGGACGCCCACCCGGCGAGCCAGCCGGCCCCCGGCCCGGCCGACCGGGTCCCGCAGGACTGGCCGGAGCGGCTGCACCGGTAGGCCGGCGCCCCCGGACGGCGTCCCGGACGGCGGTGCGTCCGAGCGGAGGTGCGGTCGGAGCGGAGGTGCGGTCGGAGCGGCGCGGAAGGGTCGCCGATACTGATCTTCATGCACCCCCACGTCACCCCCGCCACCCTCGAACGCGTCGCCGGGCACCGGGCCCGCTTCGACCTCCGGTTCGGGCAGTACTTCGACACCCTCGCCGGACGTTTCGACGTCCCGGTGCCGAGCCGGTACGTTCCGCGGTGCGTGGAGCTCCTGCGCGAGTTCTCGATGCGCGGCGGCAAGCGGCTGCGGGTGGTGCTGCTGTACGAGGCGGCCCGGCTGGTCACCACGGACGAGGTGGCGGGGCTCTCGGAGGCCGCCTTGAGCATCGAACTGCTCCAGACCCACGGGCTCGTCCACGACGACATCATCGACGACGCGCCCCTGCGCCGCGGCGGCCCCTCGACGTACTACGCCTACCGCGCCGAGTTCCCCGGCAGCGGCCCCACGGCCCTCGGGCTCGCGGTGCTCGCCGGGGACCTCGCCGCGTTCCTGTCCACCCAGGTCCTGCTGGAGGCCGAGGCCCCCGCCGAACTGCGCCAGGCCCTGCTCGGCGTCCACACCCGCACCGCCGCGGAGACCGTGGCCGGGCAGATCGCCGACCTGGAGCGGGACTCCCACGCGCTGCCCGACGAGGAATTCCTGCACACCGTCACCGACTTCAAGAGCGCGCGGTACTCCGTCCTCGCGCCGCTGACGATGGGCCTGCTGGCCGCGGGCGAGGACCCGCGGCCGCACCGCGCCCGCCTCCACCGGTACGCCAGGCTGGTGGGCATCGGCGAGCAGATGCGCGACGACTACCTGGACCTCTTCGGCCCGTACGGCGACGACCCGGCGGCCGAGGGCAAGTCGACGGGGGCCGACCTCCGCGCCGGCCGCCGCACGTACGCCGTCCGCGCGCTCCTGGCCGCGACGACCGGGGCCGACGCGGCTGCCGTCGAAGCCGCGCTCGGCGACCCCGGCTGCACGGACGCGACCCTCGGCCGGATCCGGGAGATCGCCCGCGCCGCGGGCGTGGACCGGGCCCTCAGGGCGGAGGTCCGCCGGCACGCGGAGGCGGCCGCCGCCGAGGCCGCGTCCTGGGAGCCGTTCTGGCGCGCGGAGGCCGTGGACTTCTTCCGGGGCCTGCCGATGTGGAACGTGGAACGGATGCCCTGAGGCCCGGAACCCGGCCTCCCCGGGCGGACGGCGGCGCACGCGTCCGCCGCGGGGTGTCAGGCCTCGCGGTCCATGACGCGGCGGGCCGCCTCGGCCTCCGCGGCCGGCGGGGACAGTTCGTCGAGCGTGTCGAGCTCGTCGTCCGACTCCAGCTCGCGTTCCCAGGCGGCGGCGAGCCGTTCCCGCTCCTCGGGAGGCCCGTTCTCGACGGCCTCCCGGTGGTGCGGGTCCAGCGCCGCGAGGAATCGTCCGACCGCGTCCGTCGGCATGGGCCGTACTCCTTCTCGCCGGGCGGGAGGGGCGGCGGCCACCGTGCCGCCGCGCCGTCCCAGCATCGCGAACCGGCCCCACCCCGGCCGCCCCGACACGGCGCGCCGTCACCCGGATAGCCTTGCCCCCAGTTACCGGCAGGTAGGCGTGAAGGGGTGGGGTCCATGAGCAAGGACGACGCACGGCGCGGGGAACAGGACCGGGACGACGAGGAGTTGATGTTCCAAGGGGTCGCCCGGCAGGCCGAGCTGGTGCGCGGCGGTACGTACACCTCCCGCGCCCTCGTCGAGGCCGCGCTGCGCCGGACCGCCCGGATCGACCCGGCCCTCGGGGCCTTCCGCGTCGTCCTCGCCGAGCAGGCCCTCGCCGAGGCCGATGTCCGTGACGCGCAAGCGCCGCGCGGCCCCCTCCACGGCGTGCCCGTCGCCGTCAAGGACGAACTGGACGTGGCCGGTCAGGTCACCACGTTCGGCGGCTCCGCCAACCGCAATCCCGTCACCGCCGATTCCGAGGCGGTACGCCGCCTGCGCGCCGCCGGGGCCGTCGTCATCGGCAAGACGGCGATGCCCGAGTTCGGCCAGTGGCCCTTCACCGAGTCCGCCGCCCACGGGCACACCCGCAACCCGTGGGACACCACCCGGACCCCCGGCGGGTCCAGCGGCGGCAGCGCCGCCGCGGTCGCGGCCGGGCTCGTCGGGGCGGCGCTCGGCGGCGACGGCGGCGGGTCCATCCGCATCCCGGCCGCCTGCTGCGGGCTGTTCGGCCTCAAGCCCCAGCGCGGGCGGGTCTCCACGGCCCCGCAGTCCCACCTCTGGCACGCCCTGGGCACCCTGGGGCCGCTGACCCGCACCGTGCGGGACTCCGCGCTGCTCTACGACGTCCTCGCCGGGACCACCGCCACCGACCGCTGGAGCGCCCGGCCCGCGGCCGCCACCGGCTGGCTGGAGGCGCTGGAGACCCCGCCGGGCCGGCTGCGCATCGGCTACAGCGCCACACCCGCCGTGCCCGGGATCCGTCCGCATCCGGAACACGTCGGGGCCCTCCTGGAGACCGTACGGGCGCTGCGCGCTCTGGGCCATGACGTACGGGAGGTCGACCCCCGCTACCCGGACGCGACGCTCGCCTTCGCCGCCCAGTTCTGCGGTGGCGTACGGGCGGAGGCGGACGCCGTCGAACGCCCGGACCTGCTGGAGCGGCGCACCCGGAGCACCCTCGCGCTCGCCCGGCTGGTGCCCGACTCAGCCGTGGAGCGCGGCATCCGGGCGGGCGAGCGGCTGGCGGCGCGCGCCGACCGGATGTTCACCACCATGGACCTGCTGCTGACCCCGGTCGTGGCGGCCCGCCCGCGCCCGGTCGGCGCGCTGGACGGAGCCGGGCTGCTGACGGCGCTGGCGCGGTCGCGCCCGATGGTCGCCTACACCGCCCTGTGGAACGTCACCGGCCACCCGGCGGCCTCGGTCCCCGCGGGCCACGGCACGGACGGGCTGCCGCTGGCCGTGCAGCTGGTGGGCCGCCGCGACGACGAGGTGACCCTGCTGCGGGTGTCGGCGCAGCTGGAGACGGCCCGCCCGTGGGCGGACCGGCGCCCCCAGCTGCCGCCGTACGGGGGCGGATGACCGGCCGGCGGGGCCACGGCCGGTCCGGGGGCGGACCCCTTCAGTCCTGCGACGGGGTCAGGAGGACGAAGTCCGCGTTCGACGGGTCCAGGCAGACCGCCATCCGGCCGACGCCCTCCGCGTCCACGGGGCCCATCTGCACGGTCCCGCCGTTCGCGGTGACCTGGGCGACCGCGGCGTCGCAGTCGGCGACGGCGAAGACGGGGTGCCAGTACGGCCGTCCCTGCGCCGCGGCGAGGTCCTGCGCGGACAGCTCCATGAGGCCGCCGTGCATGCGGTCCTCGGGGAGACCGGCCGGGGTGATGAGGGTGTAGGTGCCCCCGCCGCCGCCCGGCATCTCCATGTCGTTGAACTGCCAGCCGAACAGGCCGCCGTAGAACTCCCGGGCGGCCGCGGCGTCGGTCGTGTACAGCTCGGTCCAGCAGAGCGAGCCCGGCTCGTCCACCAGCTCCACGCCCGTGTCCGTACCCGGCTGCCAGACGGCGAACTGTCCGCCCAGCGGATCGCTGTACTGGGCCATCCGGCCCCACTCGCCGAGGTCGCGCGGCGGCACCCGCACGGTGCCGCCCGCGTCGCGGACGGCCTGCGTCGTGGCGTCCGCGTCGGCGACGCGGTAGTAGATCATCCAGGCGGAGCGGGCGCCCTCCTCGGTGAGCTTGCCGAGTCCGGCGACGCTCTTGCCGTCCTTCCGGAACATCCCGCCCTCCATGTCCTCGCCCTCCCCCATGGACTCGTAGTCCCACCCGAGCACGGCACCGTAGAAGGCGGCGGCGGCCGGGACGTCCGGCGCGCCCAGGTCGAGCCAGCAGGGAGAACCGGGGACGAAATCGGTGGTGATCACGGCAGTGTCCTTTCGCGGGCCAGGTACGTCCTCAGCCTGGCACGGGCCACTGACACCCGCCCCCGGACGCGCGGAGGGCAAGCTGCTCCGGCGTCCGGGGACCGGACGTGACCTGACGGCACGGTCACGCACCGTCGGCCGTCGTCACGTCCGCAGTGCCACGCAGTCGCGCAGGAGCGGCTCCAGCCGCAGCTGGGCTTCCTCACGGTCGAAGACCTGGAGGGCGTCGAGACAGGCGACGATCCAGCGGGCCTCGTCCTCGTCCTCGATCTGGCATGCCACGGCGGTCACCGCACTCTCCAGGTCGAACCAGCCGTCCTTGAACTCCTCGTCCAGACACCGGTATCCGGTCGCGAGCAGCGGGTCCGCGTACACACCGGTCGCCTCGACGAAGGCACACGCCTGCGCCCGGTCCACGCGCAACCCGGCCAGGCGCCGCAGCACCTCCTCCGGGTCGCCGAGCTCACGGTGCAGCTGGTGCGCCCGCCCGACCAGGGAGGGCCAGCCGCTGGTCATCTCATGGAGCCGGTCCAGGCGGTCCTCGGTGTGGAACATCTCGACACGCTGCGCCCAGCCGCGCAGGCTGCGGCGATCGTGCCGGCGCAGCACCACGGGGGCGGCCGACGTACGCTCGGTGCCCGTCAGCAGGCTGCGCCACAGGTCCAGCTGGGTGGTGTCGGTGACGAGGACGACCGCGCGGGTCACGCCCGGGGTGGCGGGCAGCAGGGACTCCGCCAGGTCGACGGCCTCCCGGCAGGTTTCGGCGCGCGCCGGGTAGCGGGCGAAGTCGCTGATGACGACGCGCCGTTCACGCGGGACCCCGCCCGTGAGTTCCTGCTTGTAGACGCTGGACCTGCCCACGGGCGGGAGCTTCCAGTCGGCGATGCGTCCGGCGACCGTGCGCAGGGTGTCACCGACGTCGGTGACACCGGTGGCCGCGGTGCCCAGGACCACCCTCGTCTGGTTGGACCGCTCGCCCAGCAGGTCGTCCAGCTGGGTGATGGTCAGCGGTGCCGGCCGGTTGTCGGGCAGCTCCGGACGCCCCTCCTGCACGATGCTCTCCTGCAGCCGGCAGTCCTCGTCGGCCCGCAGCAGGCGGGCCTCCACCTCGTGCGAGGTGCCGATCATGCGCAGTGCGTTGGGGCCCCGCAGGTGCCAGCCCTGCCCGTCGTGGTTGGGCGCGAGGATGCCGAGTCCCACCATCTCCGACAGATAGGCGCGGAAACCCTCCGTGTCGAGCCGCTCGAAACCCTTGCGCCAGAACGTCTCGCACTCCTCGCGCAGTTCGGCGTCGCTGAGCCGCACCTCCAGGCCGTGGTGGCGGGCGTGGTGGGCCAGCACGTTGGCGATGACGTCGTAGCGGTGATCGAGGCTCAGGGTGTCCTTGAAGGCCGCCGAGATGCCGTCCCGGAGTCCGGTGTCGGACTCCACACCTTCGATGTCGGCGGCCTCCACCGCGTACGGCGGCCCCTCGGCCCCGCGACGGGCACGCTTGCGGTGCATCAGCTCGACCAGCCGGTGGCCGAACATCTGGAGCAGGAAGGGCTGGTAGGAGCAGTAGCCGAGCACCCTGTTGACGAGGTCCACGTCCTGGAACTCGAAGCCGAGCGCCCGCATCGGCTCGACCAGCAGTTCGGCGGCGGACTGCGGAGCGAGCGGGCCGATCACCTTGGGCGTCTGGGCGAGGTGACCGAACGGTCCGTTGCTCGCGAGCTTGGAGAACCGCTGCACGGAGTGCAGTCCGGCGAAGACGACCTTGGCCCGGTCCTTGGTGTCGGAACCGAGGCCCTTGAGCTTCTTGGTCTGGTCGAACCGGGGGGCGTCCGCCTCGAAGAACTGGTCGCACTCGTCGAGCAGGATCAGCACGCGCCGGCGCGAGTCCCCGTCGAGCCAGGCCCGGATGCCGGCCCGCACCCGCTCGGCGACCTGCTGCTTCGACCTGCGGGCCGGGGTACCGCCCAGCACCTGGGCCGCCCTCAGTTCCCGTTCGAGCACGCTCCACAGCGCCTCAGGCCCCAGCGAGCTTCCCTTGCCGATGTTCTCCTGGTCGAGGTTGACGTACACCATCTGGTGGTAGCCGGGGCGCTGCCCCTCGAACCTCTCGCCCGCGTCGCTGAGGAGGGCGGACTTGCCCAGGCCGCGGCCACCGAAGATGACCTGGGTACCGCGCGGGTCGAGAATGCTGACGCGTTCCGCGTCCCGGCCGTAGAACATCTCGCTGCCGATCCGGCCGCGCTTCTCCCGGATGTACGGGTTGACTCCGGAGAACGGCAGCAGGGTCTGCGTGGCCGTGCTGACCTGGCGGTTGCCCTGGGCGGCGAGGTAGGCGAGGGCCGCGTCGTCCACGACCAGCAGCGGCTGCAACGCGGCCGAGCCGACGGCGAGTTCCACCCGGGCTTCGCGGCCCAGGGTGCCGAAGTAGGCGACCAGGAGGCTCGCACCGCTGGTGTCGCGGGCCGCCAGGCTCATGACGACCTTCGCGGGCGGGCGGCCCCAGACCATCAGGACGCGCAGACTGCCGCCGCCCTGCTCCCTGATCTGGGAACCGAACGCGGGTGCCTTCGCCCTGCCGTTGATGTCCACGTCGGTCACCTCGAACAGGCGGTACTCGCGCCGGTGGTGCGACTGCTGGTCCAGTGGCCTGGCGCTCTTGGCGTCGTAGCCGAGGAGCTTGAGGGCCGGGAGCAGCTGACGCCGGGCGGACACCTCGAGCCGCTCCCTCGCCTCCGTCGCGCCCAGCTCCCGCCAGGCGTCGAGGGCGTCGGAGGCCAGGGCCGCCTCGTCGGTGGAGAGCGTGCCGTAGTCGAGGACGGGTACGCCCGGGTGCTTGCCGCCGCCCCGGACGAGGTCGACCAGGTCGCGGTCGATGCCCTTGGGCAGTCCGTCGGGTACGGCCGGGAAGAACTCGGTCAGGTGTGACTCACCCCCCTCGATCTCCGGAACGGGCTCGTCGATCTCCAGGAAGTAGACGAGGTCGGCCGCGGTGGGCAGACCGCCCGTCTCCAGGTGCCGCAGGACCTGGGCGCGCTGGTCGGCGGTGGGCTCCAGCGCGTCCAGCCGGGCCCGGATCCGGTCGGCCGCCTGCTGCCGGAAGGCCGGCAGGTCACTGCGTACGGTCTCCAGGGCCCGCCGTACGTCCATCAGATCGTGCGTGTCGGAGCCGTCGAGCTGGTCACGGGCGTCGGCCAGCAGCTCCTGCAGACGCAGGTCCTGGTCGTCGGCCACGGCGCCGTCGGCCTGCGCGCGGTGCAGCTCGGCGACGAGCTCGTCGTGCTCCGTGCGCAGCGCGGTACGCCTGGCGCTCTCCCTCTCCTCGACCTCCCTGAGCGAGGGCAGGGCGGGCCCTCCCGCCTCCGCCGCGGGCAGCGTTCCGCTCGCCGCCAGCCGGGCGATGGTACGGGCCGCGGTGAACGCGTCCCGGTCGAGCCGCTCGGCGAGCGCTTCCTGCCAGCTGCGGTCGACCGCCACGAGGAGCCGCTCCAGCGACGGCCGCTCGTCACGGGTGTCGCACACCTTCAGCAGCTCCGCGTCGAGCACGGCCTCGGGCGCGAGCACGCCGCCGGGACGCGTGGTTCCGGTGTCACCGGCCAGCAGGGCGAAGAGTTCCTCCATCGAGGCACGGGCGGCCCAGGCCGTCGCGGCGGCGACAGCGCCCGAGCGCCGCGCCAGCTCGGCCAGCTCGGCGAGTACCGCTTCCTTGCCGTCCAGCAACGACTGGCGCAGGGCGGAGATCTCCTTGACCGCCCGGTTGCCGTCGGAGCGGTCCCTGCGGCGTATGCCGTCGACCACGAGACACCACTCCTTGGCGAGACCGGCGGCGCGCTCGATGAGATGCACCAGGTCCTGACGTCCCGAGCCCTGGAGCGGTTTGCCGCTGGGCGACCGGTACTTGCGGTCCATGCGGTCGATCTCGTTGTTGACCTCGGCCAGCTTCGACAGCCGGTCGGCCTGCTCCCGCACCTGCTGCATCGCGTCGCGGTCGTCCCGGACCACGGTCATGAGCAGGGTTCCGAGCAACCCCTCGTCCTGTGCCAGCCACCGCTTGGCGATCTCCGTCGCCCGCGCGAAGCGCAGCCTCTGCGGTGCGAGCAGGGCCCGGCACTGCTCGCGCAGCTCCCGCAGCCGGGCCTCGGCCTCGGACGCGTCGGCGATGACGACGAGCGGAGAGGCGATCATCAGGGTGCCGGTGAGCGCGCGGTCCGCGACCGCGGTCGTCACCTCTCCGAGCCGGTCGGGCAGGCGGGGTACCAGGGCCTTGAGCTGAGCGCCTGCCATGTGGTCGCCGGTGATCAGCGCCGTACGCAGCAGGGCGGGCAGCAGGACCAGTTCGCTGCCCTCGGCGTCACGGCCCTCGTAGCCGCCGTACCGCTGGATCAGGTCCGCGGTCAGCCGGGCTCCCTGGCTGTCACCCGAGGTGAGCAGAGCGGCGGCACCGGCCAGCCGGAGCGCCGCCACCTGCGGAGCGGGGAAGGACGCGGCACGGGCCACATGTTGGGCGAGCCCGAAGCGCCGCTCCACGACCAGCTGGACCAGGGCCCGTTCGGCCGTGTCCTGGTCCTGGTCCTGATCCCGGTCCTCGTTCTGGTCCTCGTTCTGGTCCTCGGCGTCGTGCGCGGCCTCGTCCGCGGTCCCGTCCCGGCTGTCCTCGGTCGCGTGCGCGAGGGGGGCCGCCGACGGCATGTCCGGGGCGGGGGCGGCGGGGGCGGCGGGGGTCGGAGCCGGGACGTCGTCGGTCCCGGCGGAGCGGGGACCGGGAGCGGCGGCCACCGGTTCGGCGGCGGGGTGGCCGGGGGCCGCGCCCGTCCCGGACGCATGCGCGGGCTCGCCGGCCCTCGTACCACCGGCGGACCCGGTGGTGACCGGCGGTTCGCGGTCGGTGCCGGCGGGCTGGGCGGCCACGGGTTCGCCGTGGTCGTCCTCCGGCCGCGTCAGCGTCAGTTCGGAGGCCATGATCACTGCCACCGCGCAGCCGGGCAGCACCCGCACGACCTGCTCCTGCAGGGTGAGGATCTCGGTCGCGGCGTCCGCCTGCCGGGCCAGCCGGATGATCCGCGCCAGGGCCGCGAGCGCGGCGCTCTCGTCCCAGTGCCCCGCCTCCCACAGCGGAGTCTCCAGCAACCGGCGCGCGGCTCCTCGTACGGCCTCGGCGGCGGCCGCGGCGGCGCTGTCCGGCCGGCACGCGACGTTCAGCAGCTCCCGTACGGTCTCCCGGGCCCGGAGGTCACGTTCCCGTGCCGTCCGGTGGCTGCGGGCGGCGCGGGCCATGTCCTCCAGGCGCTCGGGAACCCCCTCGATACCCGATGCGCGGAACACCTCGGCGGCATGGGCGAAGTCGGCGCCCAGGGCGGTGAGCGGGGCCAGGTCGGCGTCCTGCGGGGGCCGCCCGTCGGTGATCGCGTCCGTCACCCTGTCCACGGCCCGCCGGGCGTGGCCGATGGCCGTCTCCAGCTGCCGGCACGCCGCGTCCGGATCCGGCTCCTCCGCGGGGCGAGCCGCCGCGGATGCCGCTTCGAGCGGTGGGCCGGAGGACGGGGCGGGCTCGCGCCCGGGCCCGCCGTCGGTCGTGGGCCGTTCCGCCTCGGCCGGTGTCCCCTCCGCCGTACCGGGCGTGAAGTCGGGGTGGGCCGCCACGAGGGACCGGGCCGCGTCACCGACAGCGCCGTACCCTGCCTGGTCCTGCGCGTCGGCCCGGTCGGCGAACCAGTCCTGGTCCGCCGCCCAGGCCAGGATGTGGGCGTCGGCGACGGAGGCATTGCACCACGCGAACACCGTGGCGTGGACCAGCGTGGCACCCCACCGGGCCACGGGGTCGGGCACCGGCTCGTCGTCCCGGCGGAAGACGAAGGCGTCCACCTGCTTCATCACGGTGAACGTGAGCTCCCTGACCCTGCAGGTGCAGGTGTGCTGCCGGGCATCGCGCCGCAATCGGGCCAGGACGTCCCTGCACAGGGCACTGCCCGCCCGGCGCGGGGCTGCCATGCGGATCCCCAGGCTGCTGAGCAACTCCTGGCGTTCCCTGTGCGGCAGGGAGTTGAAGGCCAGTTCCACCATGCCGACCGTGAGGTCGTTCAGGGCGGCGAGGACCGGGGGCTGCAAGGCGTTGAGGGCGTCGGCGAGCCCTTCGAGGGCATCGGCCGACGTGCCGGCCGGGGACGACGGTGGCCCCGTCACGGCGCGATAGCGGTCTTGCATGTACGCGTACTCCGTATTCGTTGCTGGTCGGTGGAACGAAGGAACGAGAAGAAGCAGAGGAGGAGGAAGGGAGGAAGGGAGGGAGGGACGGGGGCGGGACGGCACCGGGGCGGGGAGGCGTGCGGGCTCAGCAGCCCTGGCGCACGCCCGCCCGTCCGGCAGGCGGGTACGGATCAGTGGCAGCCACGTGTGTGGGCCGTGACGAACGTGTACCCGTAGGGCAGTTCCCAGCCGTCGGCCTTGCCCAGCCCCCGGCAGTACTCCCGGAACGCCGCTCGCTGGACCGCGCTGGGCGAGCATCCCGGCCTCAGGCGGCGCAGATGGCCGGCGACGAACTGGACGGCTCGCAGTTCCTCGCCGCTCGGTTCCGCATCGCCCCAGGGGCGCCTCACCCGGTACCGGGCGGGGCGGTAGCCGATGAGGGGGATCTCCGGTTCACCGTCGCGCGCGGGGTAGTGCGGTTGGCCCCAGGCGTCGCGGCTTCCCACGGCCGGCTCCAGGAGGCGTTCCGCGAGGAGTTCGGCGACCGCCGTTTCCAGGGCGGCGGCCTGTGACCGGGCCGGCCGGCGTCCGTAGGCCGCGTGCGGCAGGACCGACCGGTCCAGCAGGGCATGACCGTCCAGGGTGAGCAGCCCGCAGCGGCGCACGGTCCGCATCACCAGGTGCCGGGGTCCCAGACCCGCGGCCGTGTCTCCGTGGCGATCACTGCCCGGTGCGTCCTCCCTGGTGAGCACGCGCGGGTCG
This sequence comes from Streptomyces sp. NPDC042102, assembly GCF_055582305.1. Taxonomy (NCBI): domain Bacteria; kingdom Bacillati; phylum Actinomycetota; class Actinomycetes; order Kitasatosporales; family Streptomycetaceae; genus Streptomyces; species Streptomyces sp. NPDC042102. Next base: position 1,293,309 of record NZ_JBVJDL010000001.1, on the reverse strand, counting down.
AAGCAGTGGCCGATCACTCGGCCCCCGACCTCCACCGGGTCCTCGAGCGGTGCCGTGGCGGCGCGGATGAGCGTGCCCGCGCGTGGCCAGCGCAGCTCCAGCACCAGGCCGGGGAAGAAGTCGCCGGGCCAGGTGACGCCGGTCAGCCGGCCGGTGCCTGCGTCGAGTTCGGCGGTGACGTCCTGGACCGCCGGGTCCTGCGCGGGGCCTTGGGCACGATGGGCCAGTTCGAGGCGGGACGCGGGGTGTGGGCCGTACGACCGGTGGAGTTCCCGGGCGACGTCCGGGTGCAGGGGGAGCCAGCCGTCGGTGAGGTGGGCCAGCCGCAGGGGCAGCCGCCAGACGATCTCGTCCGCGTCGGTCCGCAGCAGTTCGCTGGGGCCCAGGGCGGCGTCGTCGGCGAGCGGCAGGTCGAGCGGTTCCACCTCCGTGTCCGCGTCGGGTTCCGCGTCCGGCTCCGGCGGCACACGGACCGTGGACGCCCAGCCGCGTCCGGCCGGGTCCAGGGGGTCTCCGGGAGCGTCCGTGTCGGCGGGGTGGTGGGACCTCCATATGCCGCCGCCCTCGAACGCGTCGTCGAGCGTGATCCGCGACCCGTTGTCGAACCGGCCCCGGTCGCTGTCCCGTCGGACGACGTCGGCGAGCGCCACGTTCGCCCGGCACACCGCTCCGGCGTACCCCACTCCCCTGAGCAGTTCCCGCGCTCCGGGGAACGCGCGCAGCCGTGGCCCGATCGCCGTGTACACGCTGACGGGCGAGGTGGAACCGTGGCGCCGCCGTGCCGGCGTGGCGGCGTGTTCCACCGCTGCCGCGAGGGAGCGGAGGTCGTCGCCGCCCAGCGGGCCGGGGTCCCGCCAGGCCCCCGCGAGGGAGGCCCGGGTCATGGCGTAGTGGCCCCAGGTGCGCAGGACATGGCTGGACGCGAGGACGCCGCGCACGGTGTCGAGGAGGCCGAGCAGGCCGGCCCGCAGCCGGTCGTCGTTCGTGCCGCCCACCAGCGCGGCGAGGGAGACCGGCACGAAGGGACTGAGCAGCTGGTCGCGTGCCGTCGTCAGGAGATGGTCGGCGTAGGCCGTCGGGTCGTCGCGCCGGGCGGCCTCCCGGGACGGGTGGCAGGCGGCCACGAGGACGTGCCCGTCCCCGTTGATCCACCGCCGGCGTAACCTCAGGCGCTGGAGCTGGGCCGGAGAGAGGCTCAGGGCCGGGCCGAAGGCGTGGAGATCGGGGACCAGGAGCTCGGTGCGTCGCGGTGCGTGAGCGTTCCCGGGGCTGCCGGGGCCCTCGGCGCCCGCGGGTGCCCCGGACACCCAGGCCGGTACGTCACCGAGGTCGCCCAGCTCAGGGTGTGCGCCCTCCTTGTAGACGATCTCGGCGTAGAGCGGGTCCGAGCCGGTGACGACGCACACCATGGCACCCACCGGGAGTACGGGTGCCGTCCCGCCGGAAGTGATCACGGGGAAGTCCTCGAGGCGTAGCGGGCTGCCGCCGTACCCGTCGCCGCCGAGGTCGTAGCCGAAGTACACGGAGTTGAAGGCGACGGCGGTGTGCACCGGCGCCGGCCGCACCGCGACGACGGCCTCGAGGTAGCGCCGCAGCCCGTCGCGGTCCCGGTCGGGCACGGCCTCGTAACCCCTGGTCATGGCGGGGGTCAGGAGGGCCCGGTCACCGTACGGGTCGGGCACCTCCGTCCCGTCGCAGCACGCCGGTGGGGCCTGCGGCCCCGAACGCCCGCGGACCGCTGTTGACGCATACGAGTCCCCACCCATGACACCTCCGCCGCCCTACAGCTCCGCCCCGGCCGAGTCTGCGGTTGTGCACGCAGCGTATGCCCGCGCGTGGCGGTTCGCGGGTGCTTTCCTCACTTCGCCCGGTTCGCCGGGTGAACCGGGGGGAGCCGGACCGTGACGCGGAGACCGCCGGCGGGGGCCGGGGCGAGGTGTGATCGGGCCGGGCAGGGCCTTCGCTCCGGCCCCGGCCGCCGGCCTCTCGGACGGCCCCGTACGATGCCCCCATGGCCATTGCCGCGCAGCCCACGAGACGCCGCCCCGCCGGGCGCGGCTTCGTGCTGCTCGTCCTGGTCCTGCTCGCCGGGATCCTCGGCATGCACGCCTTGACGCCCGGACCGGCGGCCGCCCCGCACGCGGCGATGGGGCACCCCTCGACCGCGACCGCGGCCACGACCTCGTCCGGTGCCCACGCGTCGACCACGGCACACGCACCGGCCACGGCCGGGCCCGGTGAGGACTGCTCGCACACGGCCGGCGGTTCGCGCCACGTCGACCACGCGGACGCCACGTGCGCCGCGACCGGCGTCTCCTCCGCCTACGCGCCGCCGCCCCTGGTCGCCGGCGCCGTGGTACCCAGCGGCCTCTTCGCATGGCTCGCGGCCGTGCCCGAGGGGGGCGTGAGCGGCCGGGCCCCGCCCGATCTGGCCGAACTGCAACTCCTGCGGATCTAGAGCGACCGCCGCGGTCTGCCCACCGCCCGCGTCGGCGCCGGGGTGGGCCGCGTCCACGGACCGTCTCTCATCCGTACCGCACGCATGCCCGCGTACGCGGCATGCGCAGCAAGGAGTTGCATCCGCATGACCACCAAGCGTTCCCTTTTCCGCCGTACCGCCGCCACCCTCGCCTCCGGGGCGGCCCTGCTCGTCCTCGCCGCCTGCGGCAGCGGCGACGGCGACTCCGCGGGCCACGGCGGCCACAACGGCGGGACCAGCGGCTCGCCGTCCGCTCCGGCTTCCGCGCCCGCCTCGCCGGCTCAGCACAACGCCGCCGACACGGCCTTCGCGAAGGGCATGATCCCCCACCACCGCCAGGCCGTCGAGATGGCCGACCTCGCGCCGTCGCGCGCCGGGTCCACCGAGGTCAAGACGCTGGCCGAGGCCATCAGGAAGGCCCAGGACCCGGAGATCCGGACCCTCTCGGGCTGGCTCACGTCCTGGGGCGAGCAGGTGCCCGCCGAGGGTGCCGTGGACCACGCCGCGCACGGCACGGGCGGAATGATGACCGCGCAGGAGATGGACCAGCTGAAGGGCGCCTCGGGCAAGGCGTTCGACACCGCCTTCATGGAGCTGATGATCAAGCACCACGAGGGGGCGGTGGCCATGGCCAGGACGGAGCAGGCGCAGGGCGCCTTCCCCGGGGCCCGGACCATGGCGGAGGCGATCATCACCTCCCAGTCCGCCGAGATCGAGCTGATGAACAAGCTCCTCGGCAAGAACTGACCGGTCGGCCGACCGGCTGACCGGTCGTTTGACCGGCTGACCCGCTGATCACGGGACCGGGGCGGACATTCGTACGCCGCCCCGGTCCCCACCACGCCCCTTTTCCCGCCCGGCAGCCCGGCCGACTTCACGATGCGCCGTTTTCCCGATTCATTTTCGGCCGAACACCAAAGAATGAGTTGCAATGCGCCGCATGACACACGCTAGGATTACGGCATGATCACAGCGCGGTCACCTATCGGTGTGCTGCGGACCCGCACATTCTCGGGTCCGCTGTGCGCGCTGTGGTCCGTGCTCCTGCTGGTGGGTCTCATTTCCCTGCACAGCACCACCTCCCGGCACCATGCCACCGCTCACACCACCGGCACGGTCGTCGCGGCCGCCGGCTTTTCCGCGACCCCTTCCGCGACTCCTTCCTCGGGCCCTTCCTCGGGCCCGGTCGCCTCGGACAGCACGGCCCACCACGGGGTGCAGTGCGCACCCGAGCGTGCGGCCACCGCCACGGTGCCCCCGTACTCCTGCTGGGGCACCCACGCGGAGCGCGCGTCCACCGGTCCCGTGCACCCCCTGGTCGCCGGCACCGCGGCACCGGGCGGCAGCCAGGTCACCGAACCGGCCACGGCCTCCGTCACGCTCCGGATCTAGAGCGCCGGCCTTTCCCCCTACCCGGCGGTCCGGCCGGTCGTCATCGACGGCGGACCCGATCGCCGAGGGCATTCAGCACGGCCGGAATTCACCGGCTGCTGCCTTCATTCCCTGCGTCGCATGAGGAATAGAGAACGCCTCGTGGAGGAAAAGTGTCGGACCGCGCACACGGAATTTCCGTACGCGTCGGGATTCCCGCCCGAAAACTGATCGCCGGCTGTCTCTTCGCACTCTTCGCTGTTGTCGTATTCGGCTGTCTGGAGCATTCGCCGGCCGGCGTTCACCCCCACGGGCCGTCGGCGCCGCCGACCGTTCATCTCGCGTCCGGATCCGTCGTCGGCCATGGCCACGAAGGGCCGCTCACGGGCGCGTCCTGCGTTCCGGCCACTGCGGTCCCGCGCGCCGACACGGCCGCGCCCCGTACGACGCAAGGCCCCACGGCCGACGGCGTGCTCACCGTCGTACCGGCCCGGCGGCCCGGGCCGGTGGCGGCGTATCCCTGCGGGCCGCCCGGCCCGCGGACCGGCCGCACCACTCTCACGGACCTCTGCCGGTGGCGGATCTAGACCTCGTTCGCTTGCGCGATCCCCCGCCCATCCACGAACGAGAGCAGACGATGTCCTCCCTTCCCACCGAAAGCCCGTCCGTCGCCCGGTCCGCCCTGTCGGGGCTGGTCGGCAACACCCCTGTGCTGCGCGTGACCGAGCCCTTCGCCCCCGACGGCCGGGGCTTCTGGGCCAAGCTCGAAGGCTTCAACCCCGGCGGCATCAAGGACCGGCCCGGCCTCCACATGGTCGAACGCGCCCGCGCCCGCGGGGACCTGAGGCCCGGCGCCCGGATCATCGAATCCACCAGCGGCACCCTGGGGCTCGGCCTCGCGCTGGCCGGCATGGTCTACGGCCATCCCGTCACCCTGGTCACCGACCCCGGCCTGGAGCGGTCGATGACACGGCTGCTGACCGCGTACGGCGCCCAGGTCAACCTGGTGTCCGAGCCGCACCCCACCGGCGGCTGGCAGGAGGCCCGCCGCGAGCGGGTCGGGCACCTGCTGTCCCGGCACCCGGACTCATGGTGCCCGGACCAGTACAACAACCCGGACAACACCACCGCCTACACGCCGCTGGCGCTCGAACTGGCCGCCGGACTGGGGCACATCGACGTCCTGGTGTGCAGCGTCGGCACCGGCGGCCACTCCGCGGGCATCTCGCGGGTCCTGCGGCAGCTCTACCCGGACCTGCGGCTCGTCGGGGTGGACACCATCGGCTCCACGATCTTCGGGCAGCCGGCCAGGCCCCGCCTGATGCGCGGTCTCGGCTCCAGCATCTACCCGCGCAACGTGGCGTACGAGAACTTCGCGGAGGTGCACTGGGTGTCCCCCGCCGAGGCCGTCTGGACGTGCCGGCAGCTCGCCTCGTCCCACTACGCCACCGGGGGATGGAGCGTCGGTGCGGTCGCCCTGGTCGCCGGGTGGCTGGCCCGGACCCTTCCCGCGGACACGCGCATCGCCGCCGTCTTCCCCGACGGCCCGCAGCGCTACCTCGGCACGGTCTACGACGACGACTACTGCGCCGCGCACGGGCTGCTGGACGGCCCGCCCGCGCCCGAACCGGAGGTCGTCGGGCGCGTCGACGAGAAGGAGGTCACCTGCTGGACCCGGTGCACGAGTGTCCTCGACCCGCTGACGCTCCAGGACACGGCCGAGCCGTCGGCCGCCGGCGGGGCGGGGGACGAGCAGCGGTGAAGAGCACCCTCGCACAGGTCCGTTCCTACGAGCGGAGCGTGCAGTTGCTGATGGTGAACCAGTTCACCATCAACCTCGGCTTCTACATGCTGATGCCGTACCTGGCGGCCCACCTGTCCGGAACCCTGGGGCTGGCCGGCTGGATCGTCGGACTCGTCCTCGGCGTACGCAACTTCAGCCAGCAGGGCATGTTCCTGGTCGGCGGCACGCTCGCCGACCGGCTCGGCTACAAACCGCTGATCGTCGCCGGCTGCCTCCTGCGCACCGCCGGCTTCGCCGCCCTCGGGTTCGTGGACTCGCTCCCGGCCCTCCTGGCCGCCTCGGCGGCCACCGGGCTCGCCGGCGCCTTGTTCAACCCGGCCGTGCGCGCCTACCTCGCCGTGGACTCCGGTGACCGGCGCGTGGAGGCCTTCGCCCTGTTCAACGTGTTCTACCAGGCCGGTATCCTGCTCGGCCCGCTGGTGGGCATGGTGCTCACCGGCGTGGACTTCCGGATCACCTGCCTCGTCGCGGCGGGCATCTTCGCCGTGCTGAGCATCGTCCAGATCCGCAGCCTGCCCACCCGCCGGGCGGAGCGGCCGCCGGAGAAGGAACCGGCGGGCCGGGAAGGGGTGCTCGCGCAGTGGCGGGGCATCCTGGCGAACCGGCGGTTCCTGCTGTTCTCCGCCGCCATGACCGGCTCGTACGTGCTGTCCTTCCAGGTCTACCTCGCCCTGCCGCTCGAGGTGCGGCGCCTGGGTGGTGACGGCCCCTTCTCCGCCGCGGTGGTGGCCGGGCTCTTCGCCGCCGCGGGACTGGGCACCATCCTGTTCCAGACCCGGGTGACGGCCTGGTGCAAGGCCAGGATGGCGCCCGGCGAGGCCCTGGCCTGGGGGCTGCTGACCATGGGCGGCGCCTTCGTCCCCCTCCTGGCCGCCGCAGCGGTCCCCGTCCCGGACGCGGGACCCGGGTTGTGGTTCCGCGCCGCGGCACCACCGGTGCTGGCCGCGCTGCTGCTGGCACTCGGCACGATGATCGCGTACCCCTTCGAGATGGACACCATCGTCCGGCTCTCCGGCGACCGGCTCGTCGCCACCCACTACGGGCTCTACAACACCGTCTGCGGCATCGGCATCACCGTGGGCAATCTGCTCACGGGCGCCGCGCTCGACGCCGCCCGGGCGGCCGGGATGTCCGCCATCCCGTGGATCTGCCTCCTGATGCTGGGAGTCGTCTGCGCCGGCGCCCTCTACGGCCTGCACCGCACCGGCCGCCTCGCGGAACCCGCCCGTGAGACCCGGACGGCACCCGCGACCGCCTGACCGGCGCGCTCCGCACGGCCGCCGGCCGTCCGTATCCGGGGATACGGACGGCCGGCGGTCCGTGGCGCCCGCCCACCACCCGCTCGGGGGCAGGTGCCGACTCCTACGGCGCGGTCAGGAGCTCCTCGATCGTGCCGCGTTCGGGGTGGTCCGGGCAGCGTCCCGCCAGCCGTCGGTAGAGCCGCTGCCAGGCCGCTTCGTCCGACACCGGCAGGTGCTCGTGGACCAGGGCCGCAAGGCGCTCCACCGCTTCCGCGATCTGGGCGGGGGCGTCCGGCCGGCAGCGGGCGTCGCCGAGGTGGCGCAGCACGCGCGGGCCCCCGCCCACCCGGCGCAGCAGGTCGTCAGGGGTGATGAGGCCCTTCGTGAGCAGGTCTTCGAGGTATCCGGTCGTCTTGTCGAACGTGCCGGTGTAGTCCAGTCCCGCCCGCAGCACGCTCTTGTCGGCGATCCAGTGCTCGGCGTAGGAGCGGTGGCTGCGGTGGTCGCGGCGTATCGCGTCGATGTGGCGGGCCGCGACATCGGCCGGGGTGCGGGGGCGGTTGACCATCTGGGGCCAGTACCGGAAGGGTTCGCGCGCGTGCTCGGCCTCCAGCTGGTTCCAGTCGGCGTCCGGGAAGAGTTCCATCAGCCGGTCGGCCGCGTCCGCGCCGGCCCGCGGGCCGAGGCCGCGCAGGCGCGAGACGAGCTTGGCCGTGGTCAGCTCCTGGTCCACCCGGGCCCGCAGGGCCGCGAGCGGGTCGGGAGCGGCCAGCGCCTTCTGGCAGATGCGGGTGACCGCGGGGCTGACGACGCCGGTGGCGAGCAGGGCGGACAGCCGGGCCGGGCCCGCGTGCCGCAGCAGGGTGAGGCAGCCCGTCAGCTGCTCGGGCATCTTGAACTTCTGCCGGTGGCTGCCGGCGAACGCCGCTTCGACGAGCTCCGGTTCGAGGGCGTGGAGGCAGTCGGGGAGCGCGTTCCACGGGATGCGGTCGACGTACGGTGCGAGCGCGACCGTCGGGTCGGTGAGGGCTGCGCGGCGCTCCTCGGCGGCGACGTAGAAGTGCAGGTCCAGGACGGCGAGGTGGAGGTCCGGATCGCCGTGTTCCAGGAGCCGCAGCGCGGTGCCCCGGGCCAGGTCGGGGCTGCGGGCGATCACCAGCAGGGCTTCCCGGTCCCCGCGGCGCCGGAGGTGTTCCAGGACCGCTCTGGGGGTGCCGTGGCGCAGGGCGACGACGTACTGGGCCAGCAGGGTGCCGGTGCCGGCCGGCAGTACGGGCATCAGGGCGTCCAGGACGTCGGCGTCGCACCGGCGCAGGACCTCGCCCGCCGGCCACCACCACCGGGCGTCGAACAGCTGGTCCTCGGTCTTCCGGCCCGCCAGGGGGCGGTCGGGCAGCAGGCCGGCCGGGTCGGCCGGGACCGTGTCCCGGGACCGCCGCACCAGCGCGGGCCAGCTGAGCAACGGCTCGGGTCCCGCGGTGCCGGGCCGGCAACGGTCGTCGACGGTGGTGAGCAGTTTGAGCCAGGCGGCCGGGTCCGATCCGAGCGAGGCCTTCAGGTGCGTCCACAGTTCCCGTTCGAAGGCACGGCGCGCCCGCTCGAGGTCGAAACGGATGCGGTACGGCATCGTCCAGCGGGCCGGGTAGGCCCCGACGATGTCCGCGGCGCTGACGGCCCCGGCCTCGTAGGCCGCCACCAGGGCGTCCGCGCCGGCCGGGAAGCGGTCGGGGGAGGCCGCGCCGGCCGTCACGTCCTGCCGCAGTCGCTCCAGCGCCGCCGCCCCGTCGGCGGGCCGCGCCGGGTGGGGGTTACCGCTGTCCGTCGGCAGCTCGCAGCGGTGCCATGCCTCGGTCAGCCACTCGGGGCGGCCGACGGCCCGGGGGTACCGGCTGGGATGCGTACGCCCCAGGAAGCGCACGGCATCGGGGTCGGCGGGCAGCGCGGGGGCGCCCCCTCCCGCGTCCGTCGCCAGGCGGCGCAGGAGGTCGATCGCCGCCACCGCCGCCTGGTGGACGCCTTCCATCGGTGCGTCGTACGGACGGGCTCCCATCGAAGTGCCTCTCCCCCTGCTCGTTCTCCTGGATCGAGCCCCAGTCCATCACGGGGGTCTGACGGTGCGGCGAGCGGGCCGGTCACTCCCCGACGAGGCGGCGGGCTTCCGAGAGCAGGCGCAGGAGTTCGGTGCGCGCGGGGTCGTCCGGGGTGTCCGGGGCCGGCCGGGGCCCGTAGGTGGTCAGGACGTGCAGGGCGACGGCGGCTTGACGGGCGAAGAGGCCCAGCAGGTCGAGCTCGGGCAGGCCGGACCGGGCCTGCGGGGACGGGTCGAGCACCTCCAGGACGCCGAGGACCCGGTCCCCGCGGATGAGAGGGGCGGCCATCAGCGCGTTCGGGACGTAGCCGGTGGACTCGGCGATGTCCCGGTCGAAGGAGGTGTTGTCGTGCAGGTCGTCGACCACCATCGGCTCCCCCGAGGCGGCGACCCACCCGGCGATCCCCCGGCCCGCCGGGAACCGCCGGCCGACCAGGAATTCCTGTCCCTGCCCGGAGACGGCCTCGAAGATGAGCTCGTCCGCCGCGGCGTCCAGGAGCATGATGGAGCTGGCCTGCGCGCCGAAGATGGCGCGCGCGGTGTCCACCACCGACTGCAGGAGCTCCGCCACCGCCGGATCCGGCCGGGGTGCTGCGGATACGACTGGGGCGATCGTCTGAGCCATGGGGCTTCCCTTCCGGCGCCGGTCGTTACCGGCAGCCGTGGACACGGACGTTGGCTGCGGACAGGTACAGGGCGTTCTTCAGCTGGAACGGCGTCAGCCGGCGGCCGCTCGACAGGATCCGCGCGCAGAGCCCCGCGATGAACGGGGTGGCGTAGCTGTTGCCGGAGCTGCGGATCGACGTGCCACCGAGCCACGCCACCTGGACGCCCTGGCCCGGGGCGAAGAACTCCACCGGGGGCTCGGGGTTGTAGAGGTGGAGATCCGGGTCGTCCTCCTGGTGGCTGCCGACCGAGATGACCGAGGAGAAGCGCCAGGGAAAGCTCTCCACACGCGTGTTGTGCGCGGCGGCGACGATCACGGTCTGCTGGAAGTACGCCTCGTCGGCCAGCCGGCGCAGCTCGTTCACGAAGCGGTCGTGGGTGGTGGACAGGCTCAGGTTCACCACGTCGAACCGCTGGCGCACGGCCCACCGGATTCCTTCGAGCAGGACGTCCCCGCTGCCGGAGAACCGGTCGCCGAGCACCCGGATGCTGGACAGCTCGCAGTCCGGCGCGACGCGCCGGATGATCCCGGCGCAGGCGGTGCCGTGACCGCAGGCGTCCCCCTCCTCCGTCTCCTCGACGTGGACCCCGTCGTCGTCCTTGAAGACGCGCCATGACCGGTCGACCGGGCCGACCATGGGGTGGTCCCGTTCGACACCCGAGTCGACCACGCAGACACGTACACCGTGCCCGGTGCCTCCGAGGAGGCCCTGCTCGGGCGGGTCCGGCGGCCCGTCGGCCTCGACGGGCACGTCCGCGGGGCCCCGCCCTCGCAGGGCCCAGGTGAGGGCGGGCGGTGGTTGCTGGGCGGTGGTCATCGTCGTGCTTCCTTTCCGGCTCCGCCGGCTCGTCCGACGGCGCGGCCGTGCCCGGGCGGACGGCTGTGGCAGCGGGAGACCATGGCCTCGGCCTGGCGTACGGCGGGGAGATGGCCCTTGACCGCGAAGCGCCGGCGGGCGCGCCCGGCCGCCGCGGCCGCTTCGGCCGGGCGGCCCAGCGCGAGGGCGGTACGGGCGAGGTCGAGGGCGGCGGTGCCCTGGACGAGGGGCGAGTCGGTGCGGGCGGCGGAGGCGAGCGCCCTGGCGGCCAGCCGGGTGGCGGTCCCGGCCTGGCCCCGCGCGGCGGCGATCCGGGCGCGCAGGCCGTCGAGGTCCGCCGACTCGGCGCGGGGCCGGGCCGGCTGCGCCCGCTCCTCCTCCAGTTCGGCGAGGGTGCCACGGGCGGTACGCCAGTCGCCCAGGTCCAGCCGGATGCGGGCGGCGTCGAGCAGGGCGACGCGCAGCAACGCCGTGGCGCCCAGGTCCCGCGCGGCGGCGACGGCCCGCTCCAGGCTCAGGAGCGCCTCCTCCCGGCGGCCGGTCAGGTCGGCCACGGTCGCGGTGAAGAGCGGCAGGAAGGCGTCGGCCTCGGCGTAGCCCAGCCGTTTCGCGAGGTGCTCCGCCTCCGCGAGGCAGGCCAGGGCCCCGTCACGGTCGTCGTGGAGGGCCAGCACCACCGCCAGGGGGCAGTTGAGCGTCAGCCGGACGGCGCGGCGGCCGGCCCCCTGGTCGGCGAGCAGCTCGCGGCAGCGGGACACCGCGTCCGCGACCGGTTGGGGGCCGCGCCAGAGCGAGACCCCGAACGCGCCGAGGGCGGCGGCCCGCTCCGGCTCGGCGTCGGCGCGTACCGCGTGGTCCAGCGCGCGGGCGAGCAGCCGCTCCGCCGCCCGGTGCCGGCCCTGTTCCTGGGCGCGCTGGGCCAGCCGCAGGCAGGCCCTGGCCTGGCCGAGGTCGTCGCCGGCCGCCGCGAAGACCGGCAGGGTGGCCTCGGCGGCCTGGGCCGGTGACTCCTCCGGTCCCGCGGACCGGCCGGCCGAGGCGAGGGCGAGGCGGGCGTGCGCGGTCTCCACCGCTTCCCCGCCGCCGGCCGGGGCCTCGGCCAGCACCTCCTCGAGCAGCGCTCTGCCTTCGGTGCCGCGCCCCAGGTCCAGGAGCGTCTGGCCGAGCCGCCGGCGGGCCGCCGTTCGTCCCGGCTCGCCCGCCGCGTACCGGGCCGTGGCCCTGGTCAACACGTCGGCCGCCCACACGGGGTCGGCGTGGGCCAGCGCCAGCCGCCCGGCCTCGGCGAGCGCGTCGGCGGCGCGCCGGCGCAGCCCGTCGGTGTGCGCGTCCTGGGCGCCCAGCTCGACCCGGTAGCGGTAGGCCTGTTCCAGATGGCCGCCGACCGCCGCACTGCCCCGCTGCCGGACCGAGTCCAGCCGGGCCGCCCGTTCGTGCTGGTCGGCCCGGTCCTGCTTGGACTGGCTGGCGTAGACGACCTCCTGGATCAGCCCTCCGGCGAACCGGAACGCCCCGCCGTCCGGCCTGATCAGGCGGTGCCGGACCAGCCGGTGCAGCAGGGGCCGGAGCCCGGACCCGGTCCACGCCGGCGCGGGATGTCCGGCGAGCGCCGTCAGCTCGCCGGCGGTGAAGTCGCCGCCCAGCACGGATGCCAGGCCCAGGGCCCGGTGCTCGGGCGGGTCGAGCGCGTCGATCCGGGCGCCGATGAGGGCCTGGAGCGGGAGCGGGACGCTGTCCGCGTCGACGGGGCCGCCCGCGACCAGCAACTGCTCCAGGTGCAGGGGGTTTCCGCCCACCCGGGCCAGGACCCCGGGGCCGAGCGGCTCGTCGTGCGCCGTGCCCCCGGCCAGCTCCGCCGCGAGACGTTGTGCCTCGGCGTCGGTGAGCCCGCCCAGCGGCACGGCGTCCACGGCCAGCTCGGGTCGTACGTCGAACAGCTGGGGGCGGGTGAGCAGGACGATCAGGACGGCCGCGTCGGTGAGGGCCCGCAGCAGCCGGTCGAGGGCGTCGAAGAGCGGCTGCGCGGCCCAGTGGCAGTCGTCGATGACCAGTACGACGGGCTCCGCTTCGGAGAGCCCGGCAAGGACCTTGGCGAGCGCGGCGCAGGTGTCCGCCGGCGACGGGTTGGGCGTCCCGTCCAGGAGCAGGCCCTGGTGGAGCAGATCCAGTTCGGGCGACGGTACGGCCGTGCCGCCGCTCCTGAGCAGGTCGGCCACGGCATCGGCGAGCGGTCCGAGGCTGGGCCGTTCGCCACGGGCCCGGCAGCGCCCGACGCCGTGACGGGGGCCGCCGGCCGTGGCCGTGGCCCGCTCGAGCCACTCCCGTAAGAGTCTGGTCTTGCCCTGGCCCGCCTCCCCGCCGATCACCAGGCGATCGGCCCGGCGGGTCCGGACCACCCGGTCCAGCGTCCCGTCGATCAGGGCGAGTTCGCGGGTGCGGCCGACGAAGGCGAGGTCGAAGCGGCGCAGCGCCTCCGGGTCCGTCGCCTCGTCCAGGCCGAGCAGGCGGTGCGCGGCGACCCGGTCGGCCTTGCCCTTGAGCAGCAGCGGGCCGGTCCGCGTCGTCCGGACGCCCGCTCCGGCGGCCGCCAGGGTGCCCGGTCCGATGAGGATCTCCCCGGCGGCGGCGTTCTGTTCCAGGCGCGCGCCCACGTTGACCACCTCGCCGGAGACCATCGCCTGCCGCAGGGTCGCCGAACCCGTGACCGCCTGGCCGGTGTTGAGGCCGATGCGCATCTCCAGCCGGACGCCGACGCCCTGTTCCAGCTGGTCGTTGAACCGGGCGAGCGCCTCCCGCATGGCCAGGGCGGCGGCGACGGCGCGTCGGGCGTCGTCCTCCCGTACGGTCGGCACGCCGAAGACGGCCATCACGGCGTCCCCGATGAACTTCTCGACGGTGCCGCCCTGTTCCTCGATCCGCAGCCTCATCAGGTCGAACCAGCGCAGCGTCACCGAGCGCAGGGTCTCCGCGTCCAGTGCTCCGGAGAGCGCCGTGGAACCCACCAGATCGCAGAAGAGGACGGTGACCACCTTGCGGCCGGTCGGCCTGGCCGTGACCGGCCCGGGGGCGCACGGGCTGCCGCAGAAGGGGCAGAACCGGGCGTCGGGCGGCAGTTCGCTCCGGCACGAGGCGCAGTGCATGGGTTCCTCCGGTGGACGCGGGACCGCGGCGCGGCCGGGGTCAGAAGAGCGCGCCGCCGGCCACGTCGGCGTGGGCCTGCACCTCGGGAGCCGCCGCGTCGAGCCGCCCCCTGATGTCGACGAGCAGGGCCAGTTCCTCCGGGGCGAGCGCGCGCAGGACCTCGTACTGCTCCTCGCTGAGGGCGTCGAGGTCGAACCCCGCGGCGGCCAGCGCCTCCAGGGTGGGCTCGGACGGGGGTGCACCGGAGGAGGCGTTGTCGTACGGCGTGGTGTCCTCGGTCACGGGTGTCCTCCGGGGTCGGCGGCGAGGGAGAGGAAGAGCCGGGTGAGCAGGTGCGCCGTGTGCAGCGCGCTGACGGAGACGGCGGTCTGCCGGTCCGGGGCCGGCGCGAGTGCGTCGAGCACCCGGTGCAGGTCGGTGAGGTGGCCGCCGTCGAGCTCGGCGTGTTCCCTGAGGGTGCGGAACGCGCCGTCGGGGAGCCCGGTGGCCTCGGCGAGGCGGTCGGCGAGCCGGGGCCCGGGGGCGTTGCCCTCCAGGACCGCGATGTACCCGAGCAGGGTGACGGGGTGCTCGTGCTCGATGCGGTAGTACTGCGCCCCGGCGAGTTCGACGACGGCGGGGGGCGGCACGGCGGCCGGCCCGGCACCGGCGGCGGCGAGGTCGTCGAGCAGCCAGGTGTCGTGGTCGCGCTCTTCCTCGGCGTGGCGGGTGTAGTACGCCGCGAGGTGGCGCGCGGCCGGGTCGTCCAGCTCGGCGCACCGCTCGGCGGCCCGTTCCAGCAACGGCACCGAGGCCCGTACGAGCGGATGCATGGCCGCCAGGTAGCGCAGGTACCGCTGCCGCAGTCCGTCCGGTCGCCACAGGTGCGCGGTCGCGGCTCTCAGGACGGTGGTGGTGGGCGCGAGCTTGGTCCTGAGCGCGAGGGATGCGGAGGCGGTCATGGACGGCTCTCCGCCGGTGCGGGAGGCGACTCCACCAGGTGCGCGTAGCGGGCGCAGCCCAGGCGCCGGACCAGGGCGGCGGGTCCGGCGGCGAGCTGCTGCTGCGCGCCGAGCCGGTCGAGGAGTTCGCCGACCCGGCCGCCGGCGTCGCGGGCCGCGCCCGCGAGGACGTCGGGGCGGTCGGCGAGTGCGTGGCAGCTGCGGCAGTAGCCGGCCGGGGCGGGCGAGGTCCCGTAGCGGGCGTGCATCCGCTGCGGGCCGACGGCGCGCAGCATCCGCAGCACCGGGGAGTCCAGGGAGCGCTCGCGGACGGCCGGCCAGTCGTCGTCGGCGATGTGTCCGAGCCGCAGGTGCCGGGGAACGGGGCGGCGGTCCACCGTCCACTGGTTGCAGCAGGCGGCCACGGTCCCGTCGAAGGCGACGACCGGCCAGGCCGCGAGGGTGCACGGCGTCGCCCGGGAGCCGTCCGGTCCGGCCGGCGTCGCCGGGGCGAGGCCCGCGGCGCGGCCGAGCGGCCGGACCTCGTTGACGAGCAGGGGCACCCGGCCGGCGAAGACACGGCGGACGTCCGCGACGGCGTCCGCCAGGTACGGGTCGTCGGGTCCGGTGCCGGTGAGGTGGATGCTGGCGGGGATCCCGGCGTCGAGCACGGCCCGGAGGGCGCGCAGCATCTCCGCGCGCGGGACCTCGCGTTCGTGGTGGACGTCCAGGCTCGCCGAGAAGTGGTCGAGGGCCGTGATCGCCCGCATGATGCGGTCCGGGACGTGTCCGTCACGGGCGAAGAACATTCCGCTGAGCAGCGCCACGCGGGAGCCCGCGGCGCGGGCGAGACCGGCCAGGCGAGCGGCCAGTTCCGGCAGGAGCAGCGGTTCGCCGCCGGTCAGCATGACCACCTCGGGGCGGTCCTGGGCGCCGAACGAGCCGATGAAGCGCAGCAGGTGTCCGGGGTCGGGCTGCTCGGAGGCCGACATGGAGGAGTCGGTGGAGCAGTGCGCGCAGCTCATGGGGCAGCGGCGGGTGAGCGCGACCAGCAGGCCTCCACAGGGCACCGGGCGCAGGCCGATGAGCTCCGCCAGCTCCACGTCTCCTCCTCCGCAGGTCGTGCCGCGCGCTCGTGCCGCGCGCGGATCCTGTGCCCGGATCGTGCCCGCGCGCGCCCGGCTTCCGGTTCACGAACGCCTGGCGATCGGTTGGTGCGCAGGCCGGAGCGGCCGCACGGCGGGGCGCGGCGCGGCGTACCGCGGGGGGTGCGGCGGGGTCCGGGGGCGTACCGCGCCGGTGTGCTCGGCGTATACCGGCGCCGAACCGGTGGCCAGGCGTTCCCGTACCCGGCGTCCCTAGCTTCCTTCTCGGACGGCGCCACAACGACGCCGCCGACGAAGGAGGACGAACATGTCTGAGAACACGAAGCCGCAGACCGAGACCGAGGACATCGAGGTCGTCGCCCACGGCGAGGACGAGGAGGCCGAGGCCGGCTGCATCATCAACCACTCCGCGGAGATGTGATCTCTCTTCACCGAGGCTGAGCACCGCGCGGGCCCCCCGGCTCTCGGCAGATCCTGCCCGGAGCCGGGGGCCCGCGGCCACCCTGGCACCGGACCGCCACACCGTGGGAGCGGCACATCGTGAAGATCCTCCTCTGCCCGCTCAGTGACGGCGGCTACCTCTATCCGGCGATCGCGGCCGGCCGGGAACTGCGGTGCCGGGGCCATGACGTCAGTGTGCTGGGCCGGTCCGCCGCGGCGACCGTCGCCGCCGATGCCGGCCTGCCCTTCGCGGCGGCCGAGGACTTCGGCGGCCACCGGGCGTTCTCCGTCACGTGGTGGGGGCCGACGGGCGCGGCGCAGTACCGGGCGACCGTACGCGCGGCCAAGGAGTCGGGGGCCGACCTGCTGGTCACCTCCGCGCTGTGCAACGGCGCCCTGCTCGCCGCCGAGACGCTGGACATCCCGGTGGTGGTGGTCGGGCTGTCGGTGCACCTGTGGGACTACCGGGCCGGCGGCGACGACGAGCCGCACCTCGGCCGGACCCGGCAGAGCCGGACGCGGGACTGCCTGCGGCTCTACGCCGACGTCCGGGAGGAGGCCGGTCTGGCGGGGCGTGCCTGCCGGTGGGGGGACGAACCGCTGCTGGGCGACGCGTTGCTGCTGCGCGGGGACCCGGAGCTGGAGTACCCGGGTGCGCGGCTGCCCGAGCGGGTCCGGCACGTGGGACCGCTGCCCTGGGAGCCGACGCCCGACCCCGGGGAGGTCGAGGCGATCGGGGAGCGGCTGGCGCGCAACGGCAAGCCCGTCGTCTACGTCCATCTGGGCCGCTTCTTCGAGGGCAGGAGCCTGTGGCCGCGGCTCAACGAGGCCTTCACCGGCGGCCGGTTCCAGGCCGTGGTCGAGCAGGGCCGCTCGACCGACCCGCGGCCCGCCCCGGATGCCGACGTCCTGCTGGTCCGCAAGCGGTGGATGGGGCCGCTCGTCGACCGCGCCGGCCTCGTGCTGAGCAGCGGTACCTCCGCGCCCGTGCTGGCGGCGCTCCTGCGCGGCCGGCCCCTCGCGCTGTCACCCAACGGTTCCGAGCAGCCCCTGCTCACCGGCGCCTGCCTGCGGGCCGGGGTGGCCGTGTACGTCCCGAACGACCCGTCCGTGGCGGCTGCGGCGCTGCTGGAGTCCGCGTGGCGGGACGACGGTCTGCGGGCTCGCGCCCTGGTGCTCGGCGGCAGGCTGGCCGCGATGGGCGGCGCGGCGCGCGCGGCCGACATCGTCGAGCGGGTGGCCGGCGCGTCCGCCGCTCCCTCGGCCGGGGTGTCCGTTTCCTCGAAGGAGAACCATGAGTACGCGATCAGCCGGCCTCGATGAGGCCGTGACCAGCCTGTCGGTGGGCACCCGGCGGTGGATCGGGCTGCACGCCGCCTACCTCGGCTCCCCGGCCGCACACGCCGAACTGCCGGTGACCCCGCGCGTGAAGGCCCTCCTGCAGCTCGCGATGCTGCGCCGCTACTGGGCGGAGCGCGCGCCCGCGGAGCCCGCCCTGGCCGAGGTGACCGGGGTGGTCGAACACGTCTGGCAGAGCCCCGGCTTCCCCCGGCTCCTCACCCTGGACGGCAGGTACGCACGGCAGTTCGAGCTCATGTACGCGGCCCTGGCGCCTGCCGGGGCCGCCACCGACGTGCCCCAAGCCCTGCTGGAGCGGCTGGCGGCCGGCAGCTACCTGACGCCGGGCCGGAAGCCTCCGTTCCTGCATCTGGAGGCCCGGTTCTACGCCGATCTCGCGGGCGTCCGGCACCGGTTCGCCCCGTACGAGGACCTGTACGAGGCCAGTCCGCTCCCCCGCGCCGCCACGCTGCCCGTGGCGGACCTGGACGGCTGCCAGGTCGCGCACACCGTCTGCTACCTCAGCGACTTCGGCCTGCGCGCTCCCCGCGTTCCCGAGGCGGAACGGGAGCGGGCGCTGCTCGTGGTGGAACGGCTGACGGACCACTGCGTGGGGCTCGGCGACTGGGACGTCGTGGCGAAGCTGCTGCTCGCCCAGTACTGCCTGGGCGCGGATCCGCTGCGCACCCCCTCCGGCGCGGCCGGCCTGCGGATGCTCGGCGCGGCCCAGGCGGCGGACGGAGCGATCCCCGGACGCTCCGCCACCGACCGGGCCCCGGCGGACGCCACGTCCGTCGCGTACTTCCGGAAGTCCTACAAAGTGACCCTCGTCGTGGCGCTGATGACGCTGTTCGTCACCGGCGGCCGGACCGGCGAGCCTGCCCTGACAGCGGCAGCGGCCCAGCGGGAGACCCTGTGAGCATCGACCACGTCATGAGCATCCGCCCGGCCGTACCGTCAGGACCGGCGCAGGCGCCCCCCGCGCCGCTGCCCTCCGGCGCCCGGCTCCTGAAGGGCGAGCGGAACTGGTGGTTCCTGGGCCCGGGCGGGGTGGCCCGGCTCCGTGACCGGCACGTCACCGCCGACGGGGGCCTGCGCCCCGACGCGGAGCGGCGGCTGCACGAGAGCGGCATGTTCACCGTCGGCCGGATCAGCGCCTACTCGCTGACCGTCCTCACCAGCACCCACTGCAACCTGGGCTGCGGGTACTGCTTCCAGAACACCGCCCAGGACGAGGCGGGCGGCAGCCGGCCTCCCCGGATCGGCCGGACCCGCCTCACCTCGCGGACCATCACCGAGATCCTCGGGTTCACCGAGCGGCGGATGGCCGCCGCCGGCCTGGAGAAGCTCAGGATCCTGCTCTTCGGCGGGGAGCCGCTGCTCAACCCGCGCGGCTGTCTGGAACTGCTGGAGCGCGCCGCGGGGATCGCGCCGACCTCGGCCTGGATGATCTCCAACGCGACGCTGCTCACCCCGTCCCTCGCCCGCCGGCTCGCCGATCTGGGGCTGACGTCCGTCCAGGTCACGTTCGACGGCGATCGGGCCGACCACGACCGGATCCGTGTCGGCCGGGCGGACGGCGGCGCCACCTTCGACAAGATCGTCGGCAACATCGCCAAGGCCTCCGAGAACACCCCGCTCCAGTGGACGCTGCGGGTGAACGTCTCCCAGGAGACCTTCCACGGCGTGGACACCCTGATCGACCGGCTCGCCGCCGCGCTCGACCCGGCCCGGTGCACGCTGTACTTCGCCCGGATCGGCGACGTGGGGGTCGGCTACGCCAACAGCCTGCTGCACACGGGCGAGCTGCCGGACGCCTTCGCCCGGTGGCAGCGCCGGTCGCTCGACCTGGGCTTCACCGTGAGCCGCCCCGGCGCCCGCAAGACCTGTGCCACCTGCGGCCACGCCGACGGCCGCTACGGCGCGGTGGTGAGCGCCGACGGCACCCTGGCCAGCTGCTGGGAGACCGCGGGCAAACCCGACTGGGAGGTGGGCACGGTCACCGACGGCTACCGGCCGGGCGCGCAGACCCGCGACCGCTGGATCGGCTGCCAGGACCTCTACCGCTACGACGAGGACGCGCGGACGCTCGCGAGGTTCCGCGACTCCGTCGACACGGCCCTGCTCGACTATCTGCACGAGACGGGGCGCCTGTAGTCATGCCCTCACCCCTGGAGCGGCTCTCCGCCGGCGCACTCGGCTGGCTGGGCGGGAATCTGGACCACTTCGACCCGTTCTCGGCGAGCGCCCGGTCGGCGACCCACGGCAGGGCGAAGGCGGCGCTGGAGCTGGCGCTGCTCTGCCACTGCGCGGCGCGCCTGGCCGACCGTCCGGAGGCGCTGGGCGGGGCGGCGGCGCTGGTCCGCAAGCTCTGGCAGGACCCGGATCTCCCGCGGCTGTTCGCCGACGTCCCGGCGTACGCGTCCACGTACCGGTTGGTCTACGCCGCACTGGCACCCGACGCGATCGACGACACCCAGGTCCGGGCGGCGCTCGCGCGACTCGACCCCGGCTTCCTCGCGCCGCGGGGGAAGTCCCCCTATCAGCGCATCGAGATCCGCCACTACGCGGACAAGGCCGGGGTCCGCCACACCGTCGAGCCGTACGCCGAGCTCCTGCCGCACAGCCCGCTCGTCGCGTTCCGCGCGGCCGGGCCGGGGGACGCGATGGCGCGGGACGGGGCGCCGCTCACCGGCCCGCAGGCGTACGCCGTGACGCACACCGCCTTCTATCTCGGCGACTTCGGCCGGGCCGCCCCCCGGCTGGACCCGGACGCTCTGGCGCACGCCAGGGACCTGGTCGACCGGTTGCTGCGGCACAGCGTCGGGCACGAGCAGTGGGACCTGGCCGCGGAGCTGGTCCTCACGCAGTTCATCCTGGGGAGCGAGCCGCTGGACACGCCCTCGGGCACCGCGGCCGTGAAGTGCCTGGTGCGGGCCCAGCGGCCCGACGGGGCGATCCCGGGCCGGTCGGCGGCGCTCGCGGCGCATCCGTCGGCCTCGGCCGGGGAGTTCTTCGCGAAGGCGTACCACACGACCCTGGTCACCGCCCTCATGGCACTGATCGTCTCGTCGCCGAGGCCGTCATGACACGGCGCCCGGTCCTGATCAACCGCGACTTCACCCGGCTCTGGTTCGGCCAGGCCGTCTCGTCCGTCGGGGACGCCGTCTTCAGCACGACGCTGGTGCTGTGGGTGGCCACCGTACTGGCGAAGGACGAGTCGTGGGCGCCGCTGGCGGTCAGCGGCATCGTGATGGCGTCGAGCGTCGCCGTGCTGGGCATCGGTCCGCTCGCGGGCGTCTTCGTCGACCGCTGGGACAAGCGCGCCACGATGCTGCGCACCGAGGTGCTCCGCGGCGGCCTGGTGGCCGCGCTGACAGCCGTCGCCTTCCTGCCGGCCGGTACCCTCCCGGCCGGTGTCTGGCTCGCTCTGGTCTACGCGACCGTGCTCCTGCTCCACGCGGCCGGCCAGTTCTTCTCCCCGGCGCGCTTCGCGGTCCTCGCGGACCTGGTGACCGGGGACGCCGACCGCGCCCGGGCGGCCGGCATCGGGCAGGCGACCGCCGAGACGGCCTGGATCATCGGGCCGCCGCTCGCCGCGCCGCTGCTGTTCACCGCCGGGCTGCAGTGGGCCCTGGTCTTCAACGGTCTCTCGTACGCCGTGTCCTACGTCGCGATCCGTTCCATCGGGGTACGCGCGCCGGGCGCGGGCTCCGCCGGTCCGGGCGCCGCGCAGCGGTCCGCCGGGCGGCAGGGCGGCGGGCGGCAAAGCGGCGGGCTGCGCGCGGAGTTCGTCGACGGACTGCGCTTCTTCGCGGGCAGCAGGTTCCTGGTGGCACTGCTCCTGCTCGCCGTCATAGGCCAGTTCGGGGTCGGAACGCTGAGCACCCTCAACGTCTTCTTCGCCACCGACAACCTCCACGCGGACGCCCGCCTCTACGGATACCTGGGCATGGCCATGGGTGCGGGCGGGATCGCGGGCGCGCTGTGCGGGGGCCGGGTGGTGCAGTGGCTCGGGGCTCGCAGGACCACCTGGATCGGCCTGCTGGTGAGCGGGGTGCTGCTGGTGGCCTACTCCCGGCAGACCGGCTTCCTGGGCGGGCTCGCCCTGCTCTTCGTCTTCACCGTTCCGCTCACCATGCTGAACACCGCGATGTCACCGCTGCTGCTCGCGGCGGCGCCCCCGGACTACCGGGGCCGGGTGATGGCCGTGTTCTATCCGGTGACGAAGCTGGCGTCGATGCTCTCCGCGGCCCTGTCCGGCTGGCTCGCCGGATCCGTGCTGCGGGACGTCGGGGGCTCGTTCGGCGGGCTCCGGTTCGGGCCCGTCGACACGATCATCGCCGCGTCGGGGGTGATCGTCCTCCTGGCCGGCTTCTTCGCGATGGCCGCCCTGCCCGGCGTACGGGGCACCGAGAAGGCCGCCGGGGAATCCGGCGCCGACACGGCCGGGTCCGGGACGGCGCGCCCGGCGCCGGCCGGGAGGCGGGACACCGAGGTCGTCGCCCATCAGGAGGACAAGGAACGCCCCGCCCGCGCCGGCAACCGGCCCGACGACCCCCGGCCCGACCACTCCCGGCCCAACGACCCCCGGCCCACCGACCGATGAGGGAGGAACGAGTGCCCCCGGAACCGCGCCGCTACCCGCTCGCGGAGCGGCAGGACCTCGTCGAGGAACTGCACGGTCTGCGCGTCCCCGACCCGTACCGCCGGCTGGAGGACGCCGAGTCCCCCGCCACCCTGCGCTGGGGTGCGGAGCAGGAAGCGCTCTACGCGGCGGAACGGGCGTCCTGGGCGGACCTGGAGCGCTGGACGGCGGAGGTGGCGGCGATCGACGCCGTGGACCGCGCCCGGCCGCCCGAGGTCCGCGGCGGCCGGGTCTTCTGGCTGCGGCGGGACGCCGGTCAGGAGCATGCCGTCCTCATGGTGGCGGAGGCCGGGACGGACACGACGGAGCGGGTGCTGCTGGACCCCACTGCCCTCGACCCGTCCGGACGTACCGTGCTCGATGCCTGGGAGCCCTCCGTGGAGGGCGATCTGCTGGCCTTCCAGGTGTCCCGGAACGGCACGGAGGACTCGCTGCTCCAGGTGCTCGACGTGGCCACCGGAAAGTTCGTCGACGGGCCGGTGGACCGGGTGCGGAAGTCGTCGATCGGCTGGCTGCCCGGCGGCGGGGCGTACTACTACGTCAGGAACCTCGACCCTGCGCTGCACCCCGGCGAGGGCCGCTACCACCGCCGGGTGTACCTGCACCGGGTCGGCACGGACCCCGGGTCGGACGCCCTGGTCTTCGGCGAAGGACGGGACAGGACCCAGTTCTACAGCGTGTCCGTGACCGCGGACGGCCGCTGGCTCGCCGTCACCGCCACGCTCGGCACCGGCCGCGGCACCGACCTCTACCTGGCCGACCTGTCGGCGGGGCCGCTCGAGCGCCCGGAGCTGCGCCCCGTCCAGGAGGGCAGGGACGCCGCGACCCGCCTGTACGCGGTGCCCGGCACCGGTCCGCGGGACCTGGTGTGGCTGCGCACCGACCGTGACGCCGCGCGCGGACGCGTCGTCGCGTGCCGGCCGGCCGACCTGCACCTGGGCCCCGGCGCGTGGCGCGAGGTGGTCCCCGAGCGGCCCGACGCGGTGCTGACCCATCTCGTCGTGCTGTCCGGTCCGGAGCTGAAGCACCCGCTCGGCCTGGCCGCCTGGACCCGGAACACGGTGGCCGAGATGACCGTGCACGACCTGGTCGAGGGCCGGCAGGTCGCCACGGTCCCGCTGCCCGGCACCGGCGCGGTCGGCGACTTCTCGGCCGGACCGCCCGGTGGTCACGAGGCCTACTTCGTCTACACCGACTTCGTCACACCGCCGCGGGTGCTCCGCTTCGACGCCCGGACGGGCCGTGCGACGCGCTGGGAGCGCGACGCCCCGGACGCCCCGGACGCCTCGGGCGTCGGCGGTGCGGTCACCCGCCAGGTCGCCTTCCCCTCACGGGACGGCACGACGGTGCGCATGTTCGTGATCTCCCCCACCGGCCGTCCGGACGTGGCGCGTCCGGCGCTGCTCACCGGCTACGGAGGCTTCGGCAAGACGATGTCGCCCCGGTACCGCGCCCAGGTCCTCGCCTGGGTCAGGGCGGGCGGGGTGTTCGCCTGGGCGGGCGTGCGCGGCGGCGGCGAGGAGGGCGAGGCCTGGCATCGGGCGGGCAGCGGGCGGAACAGGCAGAACTCCTTCGACGACTTCGCCGCGGCCGGCGACCGCCTGATCGCGGAGGGCTGGACCGAGCCCGGCCGCCTCGCGATCATGGGCGGCTCCAACGGCGGGCTGCTGGTGGGCGCCGCCCTCACCCAGGAACCGGGGAAGTACGCCGCCGTGGTGTGCATGGCCCCCCTGCTGGACATGGTCCGCTACGAGCGGTCCGGCCTCGGGCCCAGCTGGACGCCCGAGTACGGCAGCGCGCAGGACCCCGCGCTGCTGCCGACGCTGTTCGGCTACTCCCCCTATCACCGGGTCGTACCCGGGACGGCGTACCCGGCGGTGCTGCTGGTCGCCGCGGACGGCGACACCCGGACCGATCCGCTGCACGCCCGCAAGATGTGCGCCGCGCTCCAGCACGCCTCGTGCGGCACCGGTCCGGTGCTGCTGCGGCTGGAGCGCGGCGTCGGTCACGGCGACCGGTCCGCGTCCCGCGCGGTCGCCCTGCAGGCCGAGTGCCTCGCCTTCCTCGCGCGGCACGTGGGGCTCCCGGCCCCGGAAGGACCGGGTCCGGCGACCCCGTGACACGCGGGCTCCGGCCGCTCGACGGGGGCGGCCGGAGCCGGCGGCGGGGATCAGCGCTCCGCGGCCGCACGGTGCGAGGCGGAGGCGGAGGCGGTGGCGGGCGGCCGGGACCTCCCGCCCGCGGCACCGCTCAGCCCGAGGCAGGCACGGGGGCCGCGAGACCCGAGCCGCGCGCGTACAGCCGTATCAGGTGCGGCAGTTCGTACTGCGCCGCGTGCGCGGTGACCTCGCCGCAGGGCGACGTCACCATTCCGGCGTCGATGAGCGCCTCCACCACCCGTACGGCGTGCCGCTCGTCGCATCCGAGGGCCTCGGCCGCCTCGGTCAGGCCGAAGGGGCCCTCCCCCGTGCCCGCGGCCAGCCGTCCGGTGTCGCGGCCCCACTCCTTCGGCAGCGCCTCCCAGCCGTGGGCGAGCCACCGCCGGACGGACACGTCCCCGGAGGTCAGTTCGTCCAGCGCCCCCGCGGGGTCGGTGAGCCGGTCCGCGAACTCCCGCAGCGGCACGTGGCGGAGCACCGCGAGCCGCATCCCGCTCACCCGGACCGCCAGCGGCGACCCGCCGCAGGCGCGCACGATGCGCAGTGCGGCCTCCCGGTCGGCCCGCACCCGGCCCTGGCCGACGAGTCCCGTGAGCAGTTGCAGCGACTCGGCGGCACCGAGCGGAGGGACGCAGACCCGGTGCACGGGTGCCAGACCCCCCAGTTGTCCGCGCGCGGTGAGCAGCACACTGCCCCGTCCGCCGCACGGGAGCAGCGGTCGTACGGCGCGTTCGTCGGGCACGTCGTCCAGGATCACCAGGACGCGGTGCTCCGCCAGCCACTCCCGCCACGCCTCGGGCCCGGACAGCCCGACCTGGCCGGTCCGTTCACCGAGCTCCACGAGCACCGCCGACAGCGGGCGGGTACGGCCGTCCGCGTCGCGCAGGCGGACCCACAGCCGCCCGTCGGCGAACCGGGTGCCGAGCCGGTGGGCGGCGCGCACCGCCAGCGTGGTCTTGCCGGCCCCGGCGGGGCCCGACAGCAGCACGGTGCGGCCGGCCCCGTCCTCCTCCAAGAGGTCGATGAGGTACCGCAGTTCCTCGCCGTGTCCGGTGAAGTCGACGAGGTCGGGCGGCAGAGCGGCCGGCGGCCGGGCGGCCACGGCCGCCCCGGCCCGGTCGTCGCCCGCGAGGACCGTCCGGTACCGGGCCGCCATGGCGGCGCTCGGCTCCAGGCCCAGTTCCCGGGCGAGGAGCTGCCGGTAGTCGTCGTACGCCGCGAGCGCCTCGGCCTGCCGGCCGGACCCGCTCAGCGCGCACATCCAGGCGGACCGGAGCCGCTCCCGCAGCGGATGCCGCTCCACCAGGTCCCGCAACCCCTCGACCACGGCCGGCGCGCCGCCCAGCTCCAGCTCCGCCTCCGCCCAGCTCTCGTACGCCGTCAGATGGCGCAGCTCCAGCCGCTCGGCCTCCTCGGCCAGCCGGGGCGACTGCCGCAGATCGTCGCCCAGCGGTGGCCCCTGCCACAGATCGAGGGCCTGGCGCAGCAGTCGGGCGGCCGGGCGGGAGCCCTCCCCCTCGGCGGCCCGCACCAGGGAGCGGAACCGCAGGAGGTCGAGCTCGTCCTCCGCCACGCGCAGCACGTATCCGCCACCGGTGTGGGTGAGCCGCGGCCGGTCCCGGTCGTCGTCCCCGAGCAGCCCGCGCAAGGCACTCACGTACACCTGGAGGTTCTTGCGGGCGGTGCGCGGGGGCTCCTGCGGCCAGACCGTGTCGGTCAACGCGTCGACGGACAGCGGGCTGTTGGCGGAGCCGAGCAGGGCCGCCAGCACGATGCGCTGCTTCAGCGGGCCGAGGGCCAGTGCCCGGTCGTCCCGGTGGACGGTGAGCGGGCCGAGGACGGAGAACCTGAGCGTGCCGGATGGCGCTGCGGGCTGCGCGAACGGACGCGGCATCGAGCGAACCTCCGTGGGGTGACGGGAGTGGGTCGGTCCACTCGATGGTCCGCGGCCCGTACCCGTCCCACATCGGTGCCGGGCCCGCACAGTCGTGCCGCCCGTGACCGTGTCATGGGGGACCGGGCCCCATGGAGACGGGGACGTCCCCCATGGAGACGGGGGCATCCCCCATCCCGGCCCTCACCGGGCCCCGCGAGCGCGGCCTGCGGACCGGGACGAGCGGATGTCCACGGGACGCGGGACCGGTGACTAGTGCCGTGGCCGGAAAGGTTTGCCGGGTCGCGGTTTCCGGTGCGGTGCATCGCAAGGCGGAGGGCCGCGGCTCGTACTGGACGTACTTGCGTGGTCCGACAACGCGGCGAGGTGCCGTGCTGGGGGCCGTGACACGGTGAACCTTTCCGGTCACGGCACTAGACGTCCGCGTGCTCCGCCGACAGGGCGCACAGGGCCGAGCGGTCCGCGGAGCCGGTCTTGGCCATGAGACTGGCCATGTGCTTCTCCACCGTCCGGGGCGAGATGCACAGGCTCTGGGCGATCTGCTGGTTGCCGGGCCGCTGCGCCAGCAGCACGAACACCTCGTACTCACGCGGCGTGACGCCCGCGGTGCGCAGGCCCGCGGGGATCCGCTCCCGGCCGCCCCGGCGCTGCGGGACACTGAGCCCGGCCTGCCGCAGGGCGGCCCGGCAGGCCCCGGCCACCGGCGGTACGCCCGCCTCGTGGAAGTACTCCTCGGCGGTCCGCAGCCAGGCGACCGGGTCACCCCAGGAGTCGGCGAGCGCCGCCTCGGCGGTCAGTCGCAGGGCGAGGTGCCACGCCTGCGGAAACACCGTCGCCGCCCGGCCGGCCCGCTCCACGGCGCGCCGCGCACCGGCCGCGTCGCCGTCCCGGCCGCGGAGCACCGCGTCCGCCATGCCGAGGAACATCCGGTTCCAGGCCAGCTGCCCGCCCGGCGAGGCCAGCGCCTCCCGGTACGCCCGGGGGCCGGCGTCCTCGCCGTCGAGGACCCGTAACAGGGGGCCGAGCCCGTAGCGGCCGCTGAGGTAGAAGAAGCTCGGGTGTTCCCGCTCCCACGCCAGCGCCGCTTCGAGCTCGGCCTTCGCCCGTTCCCGGTCCTCGCCCATCAGCGCGCCCACGGCCTGGCACAGTCCGCGCTGCAGGGGCACGAGCATGGACTCCTCGCCACCCGCCCGGCGGAACCTCACCAGGGCTCGTTCCTGCTCGCGGAACCGCCCCTGGTGGGCGGCGAGCGTGGCATCGACGAGGAGCAGATAGCGGTGCGTCGACAGGTTCTGGAGGCGGGCGCTGGCTGCCACCGACCGCTCGACGATCCCCCGGGCCCGGTCCCACCGTCCGCCCAGCACGCTCTGCATGGCGAGCAGCCCGTCGACGGACTGGAGCAGGGCCAGCGAACCGAGTTCGTGAGCGGCCGTACGGGCGGACTCCAGACCGGTCGCCTCACCGGTCCGCATGAACGCGTTGGTGCCCAGCCGCACCAGTGCCTCGGCCCGGTACACCGCGAGCCGGTGCTCCTCGGCGACCGCGAGCATCCGTTCCAGGCAGGCGTCGGCCTCGTCGAACCCGCGCTCCCGGGACAGCGTGGCCAGCAGCTGCCATGCCTGGCAGGCCACCACGGGCCGGCCGCGTTGCTCCGCGGTGAGCGCGGCCCACCGGGCGGAACGTTCCGCCTCTTCGAGCCGCTCGCGGCGGTCCTCGCCGCCCCGGTCCACCGGGCCGGGCCCCTCGCCCCGGCCGTCCCGCTCCGGCAGCAGCGCGAGATGGCCCTCGACCACCGCGAGCGCCGCCTCCTGCTCCGGGCGCGGGGCGGCCCCGAGCAGGGCGCGGGCCGCCCGGATCCGGCGACACGCCTCCTCCTGCTGCTCCGCCATGGTCGCGACCCACGCGACCTGCGTGTGCGCCTGGGCCCGTTCCTCCGCGGCGCGTGACCCGGCGGGTGTCGGCGGAAGGTCGTCGAGCAGCGCGGCCGCCTCGTCGAGCCGCCCGGACTCGGCCTGTGCGATCGCCAGTTGCACCGTGATCTCGTCGCGCTCCTCGTCGGCCGCGAGCCCCCGGGCGCGCTCCAGCAGCACGGCGGCCGAGCCCGACGCACCGGCGTCCAGCATCTGCCGGCCGACCTGGGCGAACTGCCGGGACGCCGCCACCTTGTCGCCCGCCGCCAGCCGTAAGGTGGCCACCAACTGGCGCTGATCATCGCCTAGTTCGGCGGCCGACTCCTCGATGGCCGAGGCCGCGCGCCGGGCCAGCGCGGCCTGCTCGGCGGGCGGCAGCGAGGCCCTGAGCGCGTCCGCCGTCAGGACGTGCCGGAAGGTGTAGTGGTCGTGGGCGGCTCCGTCCGGGGCGATGATCCCCACCTCGGAGGCCGACCGGAGGTGGGCGAACAGCGCCCGGTCGTCGAGTCCGGTCACCGCTCTGAGCGCCCCGACGGAGAACCGGCCGCCGAGCGTCGCCGCGACGAGCAGCAACGCGCGCACCGGTTCGTCGAGCCGGTCCAGCCGGCGCGCCCAACTGCGGACCGCCCCCGTCGGTACCGTCGCCTCGCCGTGCTCCGCGAGCTGCCACCCGCCGTCGGCCCTGCTCAGCCGTCCCGTTTCCAGCAGGTCGGCGAGGAGCACCTCCACCAGGTACGGGTTCCCGCACGCCCACTGCGAGAGGTGCCGGTGCGCGGCCGGCGGCACCTCACCCGGTCCGACGTCCAGACACGCGGCCGCCATGTCCCGTACGGCGGCCTCGTCCAGCGGCCCCAGCTCCCTCGGCACCGCGGTGTTGCGCAGCTCGGCGGCGAGCGCGACGTCCAGCGCCGGGCCGGGGTCGGGCCGGAGCGTGCCGACCAGGAGGACCGGCAGCTCCGCCACGTTGTCGACGACGTATTCGACGACCGCGATCGTCTCGGTGTCGGAGTCGTGCAGGTCCTCCAGCAGGATCACGCAGCCCCGCTCGCGGCCGAGCACCGCCAGCAGCCTGAGCAATGCCTCGGCCAGTTCGACCAGCGAGATCGCGTATCCGGGCGCGACCGTGTCGGCCCGCCACTCCGGCACGAGGCCGGCCAACGCGGGCCGGTAGGGGTGGAGTTCCGGGTCGTCCGGAACACCCGCGGCCCGGAACCGTGAGGACAGCGCCTCGGCCAGGGGCCGGAAGGGCACGACGAGCCCGGTGGACGTGGCGCGGCCGCGCAGCACCGGCATGTCCCGGTCGTAGGCGCGCAAGGCGCACTCGCCGGCCAGCCGGGACTTGCCGATCCCCGCCTCGCCGACGAGGAACACCGCCCGTCCGGCGCCCTTCCTGACGCTCTCCAGGGCCTCGTCCAGCAGCCGGATCTCGGCGTCCCGCCCCACGATGACCGACGACGTCGCTCGCATGGGCGCAGGCTACTTGATCCTTTTCATGCACGGCAGAGGGCCGGGGGAACCCCCGGCCTCCGCTCGATCCGTCAAGCGTCATCCCGGTCACATCACCGGGAGACGTGCCCGGCCTCCCCTCAGAACAGCGTGAGGGAGCCGGTGGTGAAGGGCATGTCCACGGAGGCCGCGGTGTCGGAGTCCGAGGTCCTGAGCAGTCGGCTGCGCAGTCCCAGCGTCCCGCCCGTCCCGAACGTCACCTCGCCGACCGGGTGGTCGTGGGCCGCGGTGTCCGCGGCGGCGCTGCCGTCGACGTACCTGACCGAGTTGTTGATCTGCATGGTCGTCGTCCGTTCGTCGTATCCGCAGGGGTGGTGGTGCTGAGCGGTGCGGTGGTGCGGGGGTGCGGTGCAGCAGTGGTGCGGTGTGCGGTCGGGGTGCTCCTGCTCCGTGCCGGAACACCTCGGACGGCGGCTGTACGCGATGCCTAGCCGGACGTCCGCAGGAGGAGCAGGGACGGCACGCGCTCCGGGAACCCCGCCCGGAGGAGTCCGTGCCCGATCCCCGCCAGCCCGGTCAGCAGGCCGGGATGCGCGACCCCGTCCGGGGCGCCGCTGCGGCCGCCGGTCTCCTCGACGGACGCGAGCAGTGCTCCGGTCCGGCGGATCCAGTGCGGGCGCTGCTCCGGTGCCGCGCTGTGGCCCAGGAGTTCGCACAGTCCGGCCTCGCCGTGGCACAGGCTGTCGTCGGGAGCCCGCCCGTCCCGGCCCAGCCCTTCGACGGTCCTGCGGGACCAGGCCGCGAGGTACGGGTCGTCCAGGGCGCCGGGTGCGTCCAGAACCGCGAGCGCGATGCCGGCGCGCCCCCGGCACCAGGCCGAGTCCCGGGCCCCGTCCTCGGGCCCGCCGGCGGGTGGGTGCACGGAGGCTCGCCCGTGACCGGCCGGACCCCGGCCGCCGTCCGGCTCCCCGGCCACGGCCGCCCGCAGCGCGGACAGGCCCGCGAGCCGGTACCGCTCGCTGTCCTCGGCCGCCCCGCCCCCGGACCCGGCGGTGGCCCCGGCCTCGGCGAACCGCAGCAGGGCCCAGCCGACTCCGGCGGCCCCCGTCGTGAAGCCCCGCCCGCCGGCCGTGGGGTCGGCGGCGATCAACCGGTCCGCGCAGGCCCGCGCGTCCCGCCAGATCTCCCGCCCCTCGTCCCCGGCATCGGCCCCGGCATCGGCTCCCGCCCCGGACCCGGCCCGGTGGGCGGCCAGCAGGGCGACCAGCCCGCCCGCGACACCCGCACCCACCCCGTACTCCCCCTCGGACCGTGCCGCCGCGCCCGCCAGCCGCAGCATGGCGGACGCCCAGGTGCCGATCTCCGGATCGTCCAGCAGCCGTGCCGTCTCGGCGAGCGCGTACACGATGCCACCGAGGCCGGAAAACGCCCCCGAACCCACCGCGCGGAGGTCCGCGGGCCGGCCGCGCAGCGCGTCGAGCAGCCCGGGCACCGGCGCCAGGGCCGTACGGGCCACCTCCGCGTAGTGTCCGGCTCCGGTGAGCGCCGCCAGTTGGGCCAGGAACAGGGCCGGTCCGGTGTACCCGCCGGCCAGGTCGGCCGGCATCGGGCCGATCCGCCAGTAGCGGTCGGCCAGGAGCTCCAGGCCGATCCAGTTGCTGCGCGGTCCGTCGCGGTACGCGCGGGAGACCAGCCGGTCCCCGACGGACCGGGCCGCCGACAGCAGCCGCTCCGGCTCCGGGGCGCGCTCCGCGGTACGGGTGCGCCGGTTCCCGGCGGGCCGGTGCACGGGCGCCCTGGAGGCCGTCGCCATCGCGGCCCGCACGATCCACTCCTGGTCCTGGCGGTCGACCGGGTCCAGGGCGGCGAGCCGCGCGGTGACCCGGGCGATCCCCGACAGGTCCGTACGGCCGGCCAGGGGCCGCTCCGGTGTGCCCCACAGGCGGTCCCCGCCCGGACGGGCGGTGAACAGCGGGACGTCCCCCGCCCAGAGCTGGGCGATCTCCTCGTCCACCACGGCGGGCGCGGGGACCGTCCCGAGCACGTCGGTCCGCAGGGTCTCCAGAACCCGCTGCCGCTCGCCCGCGTCCTTCAGCAGATCGGGGTGCGTCGACTCGTCGAGCAGTGTGCTGTACACCCAGGTGGGACGTACCACCACCCGTACTTCGTCCTCGGCGAACGCCTTCAACAAGGCCGTCTCCTGCAACAGTTCCTCCCTGGCCGCGGCGATGGCCGTGTACCCGGCGCGGAATCCGGCGCAGAGCGCCTCGATGTGGGCGGCCGGCTCGACGGGAGCGCCGTCCGCGCGGCGCGGCCGGTTGGCGGACTCACCGAACGTCCCCGCCCTGCGCACCAGGCGCATCCGGTCGGTGCCCGCGTCCGCCCAGTCCGCCCGGACGACGGGCGACACCGCCGCGCTGCCGCCGCCGACCGCGGACACGTCCAGGGCGCTGTCGTCGCCCACCAGCAGTTGGGGCAGCAACCCGACCCGGTACACCGAGCCATGGAGTGCGCGGGCGGCGGGGTCCTCCGTGGCGGTGCCCACCGGCGGCGGGTGGAACAGGGTCTCCACGTCGACCAGTACCGGGTGGGCGCCGGCGGCGATCAGGTTCTCGTGGTGCAGGTCGGTCCCGTCGATCAGGTGCAGCAGCGACAGCAGCGCGCCCTGGCGGCGGTAGAACGTCTCGACCTCCGCGGCGCAGGAGCAGGGCCGCGCGGCGACGAACTCCACCCACCCGTAGTCGCCCCGGTCGAGCAGCCGCAGCGTACGGAGGTCCACGGCGCCGGGCAGCCCGTTGAACCAGGCGACGAGGTCGTTGAAGTGGCCGTGCGCGGAGAGCGGCCGTGGCTTGTACACCAGCCGGGTCCCGTCGGCGAAGCGCAGCAGCATCACGCTGCGCCCGCCCCGGTGCCCGTCGCCGGCGCCCGGCTCGACACCCACGAGCCGCCCCGGTCCCCCGGCGCCCCCCTCCAGGAGACCGGCGGCCAGCCGGTCGTGGTCGTCCGCCAGCCGCTCCAGTGCCTCGGCGACGGCGTCCGCCGCGTCGAGCGCCATCCGCCCCAGGATCCGCGCCAGCACCGGCCGGCCGGCCAGCAGGGCCGCCAGACCGCGCCGGGACGCGACGCGCCCCAGGAAGTCCCGGAACCGGGCCCGCGGGTCGTCCCCGTCGAGCCGCCCGGCGCACCGCGCCTCGTACAGCTCCAGCACCAGTGTCCGTGCCGCTGCCCGGGCCAGCCTGCCGCCGAGGTGCCGCTCCAGGTCGTCCCGAACGGCGGCCATGTCCACGAGCCGGCGCGCCCGCCCCGACACGCCCCGCTCCAGCCGCTCCCCCGCGCAGACGGTGAACGGCCGCAGCACCCACGCGAATCCGCTCAGCCCCGGATGGTCCCGCTCGGGTGCCACGGCCTCCTCGGGCGCGGCGGACAGCGCCTCTTCGGCGAACGCCGCCCAGTCCGGCCGCCCTTCACCCCCGCAGCCGCCGACGAGCCCGGCCCCCCACCACCGCTCGACCGCCGACAGCGGGACCCCGGCCCGCCCCCGCCCCGCCACCATCGCAGCTCCTCGCCCCCGGCCCCACCGCTCCGTGCCACGCCCGATCCTGGTACGGGGGGTGCCTCGCCCGCATGGGGGAGAGTCCCCCATGTTTTCTCGAGCCGGCCTCGAGTCGGCATCGAGCCGGCCTCGAGCCACCCGACATCGAGTACGCGCACTCCGGCGAAACGGTGGGATACCGGCCGTATGCCGCCGCCGAACCGTTTCCATACCCGCCCGTCCTAGCGTCCGGCACGACCGTTGTGGCCGCCCGCCCCCACCCCGTGAGGAGATCCCGTGCTCGAAGGCTTCGGTGAGGCGCTCGCGGACCGGGACTACTACCTGCCGCTGCCCAGCGTGGCCGACCCCGGGCCGCGCTTCGTTCCCGGCGAGGTGCCGCCGGGCGTGCACGGCACCGCCCAGGGCATCTGGACGCTCTGGGGCGGTCCGCGGACCGGGCTCGCCGAGCAGGGCTGGAAGATCCACGTGTCGGCGCGGCTGGACCGGGCGCAGCACGTGCTCGACACGGTCTCCGGGATCTGCTTCTCCGAAGGTGTGCCGTTCAAGCACGTGAGCGCCCGGCTCTTCTTCCTGTTCCTCCATCACAAGCACGCCGGGCGGGCCCAGGCGGGCAAGTTCTGCGCCGTCTACCCGCCGGACCCGGCCACCGCCCGCCGGCTGCTGGAACGCCTGCGCGACGCGCTCGACGGGGAGGAGGGGCCGTACGTCCTCACCGACCGGCGCTTTCGCGACTCGCGGACGGTCCACTACCGGTACGGCTCCTTCGGTGCCCGCAGCCGGCTGCGGGCCGACGGCACCCGGGAGGGGCTGGTCCGCGACGGCTCCGGCCGCGAGGTCGTGGACCTGCGGCTGCCCGCCTTCCACCTGCCCGCGGGGATCGCGGACCCCTTCGTCGAGCACGAGGAGCGGCCGCACGCGGGTCCGATCCTGATCCGCGACTACGAGGTGACCCGCGCGGTGCGCCTGAGCAACGCCGGCGGCGCCTACCTGGCCCGGGACCGGCGGACCGGCCGCACCGTCTTCCTCAAGGAGGCCCGCGCCCACAACGGCCTGGTCTTCGACGGTACCGACGCGCAGGCGCGGCTGCGGCACGAGTTCCGCGTGCTGCGCGAGCTGCACGCGGCAGCCCCCGGGGTGGGGCCGGAGCCGCTGGAGCACTTCACGGAGTGGGAGCACGACTTCCTCGTCACCGAGTACGTCGAGGGGCAGCCGCTGGTGGGCTGGCTGAGCAGGTCCTCCCCGCTGGCCCGCGCCGACCGCACGGACGGGTCCGTCGCCGCGTACTACGAGGCCTGCCGGCGGCTGCTGGCCGCGCTGGACGCCTCGCTGAGGCGGCTGCACGCCGCCGGCTACCGGTTCGGTGACCTCAGCCTGGGCAATGTGCTGGTCACGCCGTCGGGCGGGGTCCGGCTGG
Organism: Streptomyces sp. NPDC042102; assembly: GCF_055582305.1. Classification (NCBI taxonomy): domain Bacteria; kingdom Bacillati; phylum Actinomycetota; class Actinomycetes; order Kitasatosporales; family Streptomycetaceae; genus Streptomyces; species Streptomyces sp. NPDC042102. The sequence goes on along the minus strand of NZ_JBVJDL010000001.1, from coordinate 1,258,871 downwards.
TGGACTTCGAGGCGGCCACGGCGCTGACCGCGCCGCCCTGCGCGATGGGCACCCCGGGGTTCACGCCACCGCCCGGCCGGACCGGGGCCGACACCGCCGACACCGATCCACTGCTCCAGGACCGGTACGGCATGTCGGCGGTCGCGCTCGCCTTCCTGGCGCCGTTCCACGAGATCGCCGAACACGCGCCCGCCAACCTCGCACTGCTGCGCCGCGACCTGGCGGACGTGGCTCCGCCGCAGGACCTGTGGCAGCGTGCGACCGCCTTCCACCTGACGGAGGACGGGGCGCGGGACCAGGACGGTCCCGGCCGCCTCCCCTCCCCCGCCGAGCTGGACACCGATCCGCGCGGCTGCCTCACCCGGCTGGCCGCGGAGGTGACCGCGGGGCTGCTGGAGATGGCCGACGCCGACCGGCCGGAGTGGGCCTTCCCGCCCTCGCCCGAGGCGTTCCGGACCAACAACGTGTGCCTGGCGCACGGCACGGCCGGGGTGGTGCACGCCCTGCACCGCGCCGGGGCCGCGGTGCCGGAGGAGATCCGCGAACGGCTGCGCCGCGACGCGCTGGCGCTGCGCGACGCGCTGCCCCCCGGACTGCTCGTCGGCTCGGCCGGCATCGCCCGGGTACTGGCCGGCCTCGGTCTGCTGGACGAGGCCGTCGACCTGCTGCGGGACGCCGACGGCCATCCGCTCACCGCCTCCTGCGGCACGCTGGCCGGCGGGCGGGCCGGCGTCGGCCTGGGCTGGCTCGCCCTGTACCGGCTGACCGGGGAGAACGGCCACCTGGAGCGGGCCGCGGCGGCGGGGGAAAGCCTGCTGCGCACCCCCGACCTGCCGGCCACCCTCGGCGAGCACGATGCCCGTGGCCTGCTGCACGGCCGCTCGGGACCCGCCCTCTTCCTCCACCGCCTGGCCCGCGAGACCGGCGAGGCCCGCTGCCTGGAGGCGGGCCGCCTGCTGCTCCACCAGGAGCTGGACCGGACCTTCGCACTGGACGACGGCGCCCTGTCCGTCTCCGACGACGCCCGGCTCACCCGCGCCATGCCGTACCTGGCCACGGGCGCGGCCGGTGTCGCGGCGGTGCTCACCCGCTACGTCGCCACCGCCCCCGACGAGCGCTGCGCCGCGGCGCTGCCGAGGCTGGTCGCCGGCATCCGGGTCTCGTGCGCCACGAAGGAGGCGGGCCTGTACCGGGGGCTGGCCGGACTGACCTGGTTCCTGACCGGGCACGCCGAGCTCACCGGTACGGACGCCGCCCGCCGGGACGCCGTACGCGCCGCGACCGGCCTGCTGAAGTACGCCGTCCCCCACCGGCGCGGGGTCCGTTTCCTCGGAGCGGGTTCGCAGCGGTTCACCGCCGACCTGTCCAGTGGCGGGGCCGGTGTCCTGCTGGCCCTGCACCGCCTGCTGGCCGGCCCGCTCCTGCCGGAGCCCCGCCCCGCGCGTGCCCTGGTCCCGGCCGCCGCCGGAGGGGACCGGGCGGGCGTCCCCTGAACGCCTGGGCACGGCGGCGGGCAGCCCCGTGCCGAGGTTCGCAGTGACCGACCGACACCACCCCGAGAAGAATGCGGAGAGCATCCATGAGCCAGATCCTCGCGCTCCAGACACTGGACACCGAGCCGGAGGCCCATTCGGCGCCCCCGTGCTTCAGCGTCGCCTGGAGCATCAGCGACTTCCCCTTCCCCGACCCGATGTAACGAGCCGGCACCCGGAAGGGCCGGGACAGGTGGTCCCACCACCGGTCCCGGCCCGGTGCGTTCGGATCCGGCGCCCCGGCCCGACGAACGCCGGCCCGACCGTCTGATCACCGTGAAACGGGGGCAGACGGTCAGGAGGGGCGGAGGAAGGTTCGAGGATGCCGTGGATCCGTGACCTGTCCGAGCGGGCGAAGGCCGGCGTGACCGCGCTCGTTGAGCGGCGTGCGCGGGCTCTGGCCCGCCGCGACGCCGAGGAGGCGCGCGACGCCGAGGAGGCGGCCGAGCGGGACCGGACGGCGCGGGTCCGCCCGGCCCGGGCCCGGGACCGCGCGGCGGGACCCGCCGGCGCGGTGCCCTGGGGCATGCGGGTCGCGGCCGAGATCGCCTGGCGGTTCCTGGTGCTCGCCGCCGCCGTGTGGGTCGTGATGCGGGTGATCGGCTCCGTCCGGCTGGTCGCGCTGGCCTTCGTCGCCGCGCTGCTGATCACCGCACTGCTCCAGCCGACGGTCGCCCGCCTGCACCGCCGGGGACTCCCGAGGGGACTGGCCACCGCCGTCACGGCGCTGTGCGGGTTCCTCGCGCTCGGGCTGACCGGCTGGTTCGTCGTATGGCAGGTGCTCGAGAATCTGGACAGCCTGTCCGAACGGCTTCAGGAAGGCATCGCGGAACTGAAGCGGTGGCTCCTCGACAGCCCGTTCCACGTGACCGAGCAGCAGATCAACGACATCACCGAGCGTCTGAGCGACGCGATCGGCAGCAGCGCCAGCGAGATCACCTCGACCGGCCTCCAGGGCGTGGGCGTCCTGGTGGAGGTCATCACCGGCCTGCTCCTGGCGATGTTCGTCACGCTCTGCCTGCTGTACGACGGCAGGCGGGTCTGGGAGTGGACGCTGCGGCTGGTGCCGGCCGCCGTACGGCCCCGGGTCGCCGGAGCGGGCACGCCGGCCTGGCGCACGCTCACGGCCTACATACGCGGGACGCTGGTCGTCGCGCTGATCGACGCGGTGTTCATCGGGCTCGGGATCTACTTCCTCGGGGTGCCGCTCGCCGTCCCCCTCGCCGTGGTGATCTTCCTGGCCTCGTTCGTACCGCTGATCGGCGCGATCGCCTCCGGGGCGCTCGCCGTCATCGTCGCGCTGGTCACCCGGGGCGTCTTCACCGCGCTGATGTGCCTGCTGGTGGTGCTCCTCGTCCAGCAGATCGAGGGGCACGTCCTACAACCGTTCATCCTGGGGCGGGCGGTCCGGATCCATCCGCTGGCCGTGGCGCTGTCCGTCGCCACCGGCGGGCTCGTCGCCGGTATCGGCGGAGCGGTCGTCGCCGTCCCGCTGGTGGCCGTCGCCAACACGGTGATCGTGCACCTGCGGGCCCACGCGGGCGAGGACGGGGGGCCACCCCCGGAACCGGAGGAGGCGGCCGGGCGGGCCGGGCCACCGGAGCGGCCCGACGGCCCGGAGTGAACCCCGGGACGGCGGACCGGGAGCGCTGTGCGTCAGTGGCGAGAGACATCAGTGGCCGAGAGCCCGCTTGAGTTCCGCCTTGTCCATCTTCGAGCGGCCCTCGATGTTGCGCTGTCTGGCTTCGTTGTAGAGCTGTTCCTTTGTGGGGCCCTGGGAGCCGCTGTGCGAGCGTAGGCCTCCGCGCCTGCCGGAGGACATGTCCTGCAGCGACGACCGGCTTGCGGTCTTCGACTCCCCGGCCCGGGCGCGCTCCTTGTTGACCGTACGGGCGGCGATCTCCTTGGCCCGCTCGGTGGACTCGCCGCGCTGCTCGGCGGACTCCTTGATGTGCTCGTACTGCCGTTCCCGCTTGGGGGACGAACCTCTGGGCATCGGAAACCTCTCTCCTTCCCTCCGGTGGCGTCGGTGGTCCTTACCGGCCCGCGCCGCCGGCTGCCGCCCCGGCGAGCGGCGGGGTGTCGAGTCCGGCCCCGCGGCGGAGGCCTTCGAGGAAGGCCTCCACCGCTTCCGTGGCCGTGCGCGAGGGGACCCAGCCGAGTTCGTCGCGGGCCCGGCCGGCGTCGAGGAGCGGCAGGCGCAGGAAGGCGTCCAGCAGGCCCGGGTCGGCGGGGGCCACGTGCAGGCGCCAGGCCGCGGCCAGGGCGGCGCGGGCCGCTCCGGCAGGCACCGGTACCGTCCGCGCGTCGAGCAGGTGGGCCACGGCCGCGGTGTCCAGCACCGGGTCGGCGACCAGGTTGAACGGCCCGCGGACGGGCCGTACCACCGCGGCCCGGTAGGCCGCGGCGGCGTCATCGGTGTGCAGGGCCTGGAACCGGAGTCCCGCGATGTCCGGCAGCGCGGGGATGAGCCCGGGCCGTACGAGTCGCCGGGGCAGCAGCGGTCCGGCGAAGATCCGGTGCTGCTCGGACGCCGAGGCCGCCTTGAACAGGAAGCCCGGCCGCATCCGCACCACCCGCATGTGCGGGTGGGTCAGTTGGTAGCCGTCGAGATACCGCTCCAGGTAGGCCTTCTCCCGGGTGTAGGCGGCACCGGGCCAGCCGTGGGTGGGCCAGGACTCGTCGACGGGACGGCCGTCGGCCGGGCCCGGCGAGTACGCGCCGATCGAGGAGGCGTGCACCAGGGCGTGGACCCCGGCGGCGGCGCAGGCCTCGAAGACGCGGATGCCGCCGAGCACGTTGGTGCGCCAGGTCTCCACGGGGTCGTGCGTGGGCTGGAACTTCCAGGCCAGGTGCACGACCGCGGCCGTGCCCGCGAACAGCTCGGTCAGGTCGGCCCCGCCGGGGTCGATGTCGGCGGCCGCCCAGCGCACGCCCGGGACGTCGAGCCCGGGAAGGCGGCGGGCGACGCCGAGGACGTCCGTAACCATCGGGTCCGCCGCCAGGGCACGGACCACGCTCGTCCCCGCGTTGCCGGTGGCGCCGGTCACCACGACCCTCATGACGCCCACCCCGCCCTGTGGAACGGGTGGCGCACCCGGTCGTGCCGCGCGGCCCCGGCCTCGTGCAGGGCCGCACGGGCGTCCGGAGCGAAGGTCCGGTCCACGGCCGCCAGCCGCATGCCTTCCAGCTGACGGATCTGGCGCTCGGCCCGGGCCGCCAGCCGGTCGACGGCCGCGGAATCGATGCGGTCGTCGGTACGGGCGACGTTCGCCAGGGTGCGCCACAGGGCGAGCTTGCCCTCCACCCCGAGGCGGAGCGCCTCCAGCTCCAGGACGTCGCTGAGCGGGGAGCGGGAGATCAGCCGGCCGTTGGGTTTGACCCGGCCCACCTTCTCGGCGAGCCGGACCACCACGTTGCGCGCCCTCTTCACGCGCACGTCGAGGGCGACCATGATCTCCACCAGGCTTTCGCGGTCCTCGGCGATCTCGTCCGCCAGCTCCTCCAGACGTGGCCCGGCCGCTGCACCGTGATGGACCCGGGCCATCCGGCGGACCAGGGCGATCCCGCCCGCGGAGCCCGCGTAGTGGTCGTTGAGGTAGATGCCGAGCAGTCGTCGCGGCCCGGGAGGCAACGACCCGGAACGGTCGGATTCGGAGGACATGTCACCAGCTCCCATCGGAACAGGGTGTGCGAGGTCAGGGTCACCGGGCCCCGGGCCACGGCGGCAGCCGCGCGCGTCGGTGCTCGGGGGCCGCTCCGCCCACAGGGGGCGAGGGCCGGCTCCGTCCTCCCGCGCCTTCCCCGATCGGCGGCGGGGAAACGGCGGAGACGGCGAGGGTGGCCCCGCAGGACGAGGAGGAGTGCGGACGTACGGGGGCCCGGGCGGCCCGGTCCGCGCCGACGAGCCCGCTACGTCCCGGCGTCCCTGGACACCCGGGTGAAGGGGCTGCTGTCGAGGTGGTGCAGGAGGTCGGCGGTATGCCGGTACACGGCGCCGGCGCCCGCGTCCTCGAGGTCGCGGCGCGGGATCCCGCCGCTGAGGAGGCCCACCGCCACGACGCCGGCCCGGGTGGCGGCCTTCATGTCCCACACCGTGTCGCCGACGAAGACGGCGTCGTGCGCGGCCGCACCGGCGAGCCCGAGCGCGTGGGCCACCGGGTCCGGCGCGGGTTTGCCCTCCGGGACGTCCTGGGCACTCACGGTCGCGGTGATGGCGTCGTCGGCCGCGACGGCCCGCCGCAGCGCGCCGAGCTCACTGCTCCCGGCGGAGGTCACGAGGACGACCCTCCAGCCCCGTCGGTCGAGCTCGCGCAGCAGGTCGGCGGCCCGGTCCAGGCAGGGCAGCCGTTCGAAGTAGGTGCCGTACAGCGTGTCGTGCGCCGCGCCGAGGGCCTCGTCCTCGCTGGTGTCGCGGTCGTCGCCGAGGAGGTACTGGAGCAGGCCCTCGCTCGGCAGGCCGAGGGCACGGTGGATGTCGTGCATGGCGACGGTGTGGCCGGCTTGCCGCAGCGCCTCCCACCAGCACGTGACGTGCAGGTGGTTGGTGTCGGCGAGGGTCCCGTCGACGTCGAAGAGGGCTGCGCGGTTCATGTGCGCCTCCACCATGGGTCGGGACCGTGACCGCCGTTCGTCGTGGCGTGGCGCCCGGGCGCTCCGGAGCGGGCTCCGCGCGAAGGGGCGCCTACCCGCCGACGATGCTCCGGACGTTCTCGATGCTGCCGCAGCCGGACGCCAGCCGCTTCTCGCGTTCCCGCAGGAACGCGGCGCCCAGCTCGGCCCGGCGCTCGTCGGGGACGCTCTCCCGGGCGCCGTTGAGGATCGTCCGCTCCTCCTCGTCCACGTGGTGGGTCACCGCCTCGACCAGGTCCTCCAGTCGCGCCTCCCACGCGTCGGAGCCGACCTCGTCCACCTCCAGCAGGGCCAGCAACGCCTCGTTGCCCTCGGCGTGTTCCTTCTCCCCGTGCTCCACTTCCTCGTTGTCGACGCCCTTGAACCGCTTGAGCGCACCGTAGACCTCGGCCTCCTCGGCCTCACCGTGCGCGATGAGCAGGGCCGAGAACTGTTCCAGCGCCTTCGCCCGGTCGGCCTCGACGCTCCGCATGCGGCGGAACAGCTCCTCCATGGTGCGGTGGTCCTCGAGGATCACCTCGACCACGTCCGCCATACCCCTCGCCTCCTCGATCCGATGTGCCACGCGCGCCGGCACCGGCACAGGCACAGGCACCGAACGCGTCGGCATACGGCGGCTGCCCCCACCAGGGCCCTTCATGCGGAGCGGATCTGCGCGATCCCCGTTAAAGGAGAGGAAGGAGGGTAGACGCCGTCCGCGGCACCACGTCGGAAAATCTCGTTCCGATGGAATGCGCCGCAGGATAGAGGGACATCATGCTCATCCTCGGAGTCATCTTGTTGATCATCGGCTGGCTGACTGGCATCAGCATCCTCTGGACCATCGGCATCATCCTGATCGTGGTCGGTGCGATCCTGTGGATCCTGGGGTCGGTGGGGCACGCCGTCGGCGGCCGCCGCCACTACTGGTGAGGGTGCGGGGGGCCCGTCCAGTGGGTGACGGGATGGGCCGCTCCGCGTCTCCCACCTGGCTTTCTGCATCAGCGGAGGCGCGTGATGGACGAGCGCCGTTCACCGGAGCGGAGCCGGGTCCTGGTGCTCGGCTCCGACGACGAGCACGTCGTCACCCGGTGCCGGGACTTCGCCCAGCGGGCCCTGACCCATTGGGAATGGCTGCCCGCTCCGGAACCCCACGCCGGGGCGGCCGCCGAGGACGTCCTGCTGCTGGTGTCCGAGCTGGTGACCAACGCCCTTCTGCACGGCGGCGGCCCGAGTTCCGTCCTGCTCCGGCGCACCGGTGACGGCTTGCGCGTCGAGGTGACCGACCGCGGCCCGGCCCTCCCGGTGCTCCAGCCCCGTCCGCATCCCGCCCGGCCCGGCGGGCACGGGCTGCTCATCGTCGACCGGCTGGCGCGGCGCTGGGGTGCGGAGCCCCTGGTCGGCGGCAAGCGGGTCTGGCTGGAGGTCTCCGCACCCCGGAGGGCCGTGGAGGCCCGGGACGAGGCAGCCGCAGCCGCAGCCGCACGGTCGACGACAACGCCCGCCGCGGCGTGGGGCGGTACCGGCTCCACACCTCTCAAGGGTCCGCGGGTACGTGGATGTCCAGGACGCAGATGTCGTCGTCGTGGCGCGTCCGAGCCGCGGCGAGCGTGCGGGCGAGGGTCTCGTCGTGCCCGTCCCGGACGAGGCCGAGGGCGACGGCAGCGAAGCGGGTGAGGCCCTCCTCGATGTCCTCACCGGCGTCCTCGACCAGGCCGTCCGTGTAGAGCAGGAGGTGGTCGCCGGGCACGAGATCGATCACGGCCTCCGCGTACGCCGCATCGAAGGACGCGCCGAGGAGGCAGCCTTCGGGCTGGGAGAGGAACTGCGCCTCGCCGCCGCGGATCAGAAGGGGCGGCAGATGCCCGGCGCGGACCCAGCTCAGGCGCCCGTCGTCGGGCTGGTAGCGGGCCATGACCATGGTCGCGGTGGCGCCGTCCGCGTCCGTGGCGGTGTGGAGCAGCAGGGCGTTGAGACGGTTCAGAACGGCCGGCAGTCTGGAACCCGTCACGGCCATGCCCTTGGCGGTGAACCGGAGCTGCGCCATCGTGCCGACGGCGGGCAGCCCGTGGCCGGCGACGTCTCCGACCACGAAGAGGGCACAGCCGTCGGGGAGTTGAATGGCGCTGTACCAGTCGCCTCCCACGCTCGACACCGTGTCTGAGGGCAGGTAGGCGATCTCGACGCGCAGCCCGGCCAGTTCCAGGGACTGCTCGGGAATGGGCAGCAGGGTCTCTCGGAGCCGGTCGGCGAGGGCCCGTTCGGCCCGGAGCATGCCGCGCTGGACCAGGTTGGCGCGTTCGCTCTCCTGCAGTGCGATTTCGGCGCCGCGCTGGGCGGTGAGGTTCTGGACGAAGCCGTGCACCTCGACCGGTGTGCCGTGCGCGTCCGGTTCGGCCTCGGCGACGATCCTCAGGTGGCGTACGCCGTCCGGGGTGGTGATCCGGAACGGCTGGTCGACGGGCTCCCCGTCGGAGATCAGCCGCTGGACCGCCGCGCGGAGCCTCGGCACGTCGTCGGGCAGCAGCTGGCCCGGGAGTTCCTCCAGGCTGACGGGGCCCAGTGCGGGGTCCCGGCCGAAGACGGTATAGACCTGATCCGACCAGGTGATCCTGCCGGTCGCAAGGTTCCAGCCCGCCCAGCCGAGGTCACCCAGGCGCTGCAGGTCCGCGAGCCTGCGAGCCTCGCGCTCATCGGTGTCGTGGCGAATCCAGGACACCACCAGCCGGTCCCCGAGCCGTGACGCCCGTACCGAGTAGACGGACTCGCGCGGCACTCCCGCGAGCGTCTCCTCATAGGTGAAGGGATCTCCTTCGTAGAGCCTCCCGGTCGCCAGGGCGTCCAGGTATCCGCGCCACAGGTCGCTGCCGGCCACCGTGGGGTACGTTTCAAGGACCCTGCGGCCCACCAGCTCCGCGCCGCGCCGCCCCGCCACGTCGACCGATTCCGCTGCCGCCGCGTCGATCCGGAAGTCCTCCACGGTCCCGTCCGTGGCGCGCAGGGGCGTCAGGAGCACGGCCGGGCACGGCAGGACATCGAGAACCGGCTGGATCGCCGCGACGGTGCCGTTCTCGTCCGTCATGACCGGCCCGGCCGAGCCTGCGCCCCGGGTGCCCAACGCCCCGCCGCAGATCTGGACCGTCCTGCGAAGGATGCTTCGTGTTGCTGCGGCGAACGGGCCCGGGCGGGTCCGGAAGAACCCGATCACGGTGGTCGCCGGGTGCTTCGAGAGCACCGGAATCCACGCCCGGGACGGCCACTGCCCCGGGTGGGCCCCGAGCGGCGGACAGCGCTCGGCGTCAGGAGCCACCAGCCACACCGGCCGTTCCTCCGCCAGGGCCTCCAGCGCCGCGCCCCCGTCGGCGGGCGGTACGTGGCTCCACCGCTCGGCCGAGAACCCGTCGATGCCGGCGTGCCCGATCAGGTCCAGGCTCCCGGCGGCGCCGCGGTAGTAGATCACGACGGCGCCCACGTGCTCGGTGTCGCTCAACGCGCCCCGCACGAGCTCCGCCACCTCGTCCGGAGTGCGCGCCCCCGTCATCGCGGAGCCGGCCTCCGGGTCCTCGGCCCCGGCCCGTAGGCCGGCTGCCACCTTCGCCAGGGCGAGCACCTCGGAGGCAGCGCTGCCGACCGGTCCCACGGCCTCGTCCTCCATACATCGAGCATGCCACCCCCGCGGGGCCGCAGCCGCGCGCCACCGCGATCACCAGGTCCGGAGCGTGCCCGGAGGGTCGGACGTGCCGGTGCGAGCGGCTGCCGGCCGAGGCCGGCCGTACGGCGCCGCACCTCGGCCGGCCGACCCCGCAAGCTCGCCGCGGCGCTGCTCGGCCGACCGTTGGGCGCGCGGCCGGAGGCCCTGTACCTACTCGGACGTCCCACTACAGCGTCCGTCCCGTCTCGCGCCCCGGAACACTCCTTGTGATCAGCGACTCATCCGCTTGGTCCGACAGCACGTCGGGCTGTAGCGTCACGCCGACATCTGCACATAGCGACGACGGCGAGACGGAAGTCCGGTGTGAATCCGGCATGGTCGCGCCACTGTGTGCTGCGACGGCGCCCCTTCCGGGGGTGTCGGCGCGGCGAGTCAGACCCGAGGACCGTCGTCCCGCACCACCACATGGGACGCGTTGTTCCCCGAGGAGGTTCCACCATGGCCGAGGCCGTCGCTTCCGCTGCCATACCCGCCCCCGCTCTCTCGCCGTCGGCTCCGCTGCCCGTCAAGGCCGTCCTGCCCTGGGCGCTGTTCGTCGGCCTGCTGATGCTCGTGGCCCTGTACTTCGTCGGCGCCGAGCAGGGCGCCACCTCCGTGTTCTCCGGCGAGGGCGTGCACGAGTGGGTGCACGACGGCCGTCACCTGCTCGGCTTCCCCTGCCACTGAGAGGCGCGCCCATCATGTACGCCTCCACTGTCAGAGGTCTGCTGGTCCGCGGCATGGTCGCGGGCCTGATCGCCGGCCTGTTCGCCTTCGCCGTCGCCTACGTGGTCGGTGAGCCCCCGGTCCGCGGCTCCATCGCCGTCGAAGAGGCCCTGGCCGCCCAGGAAGCCGCCCCCGCGGCCGGCCACGCCGGTCACGGCGGCGCCCCCGCCGCGGCCGAGGAAGAGGAAGAACTCGTCAGCCGCCCCGTCCAGTCCACCGTCGGCCTCGCCACCGGTGTCCTGGTCTACGGGGTAGCGCTGGGCGGCATCGCCTCCCTCGCGTTCTCCTTCGCCCTCGGCCGCGTCGGCGGCTTCAGCGCCCGGGCCACCGCCGCCCTCACCGCGGCGGGCGCGTTCGCCCTGGTCTACCTGGTGCCGTTCCTGAAGTACCCGGCCACCCCGCCGGCGGTCGGCAACCCGGACACCATCGGGCAGCGCACCACGCTGTTCTTCCTGATGATCCTGCTCAGCGTCCTGCTCGGCGTCGGCGCGATCATCCTCGGGCGTCGGCTGGCACCCCGCCTGGGCAACTGGAACGCCACGCTCACGGCCGGTGTCGCCTTCGTCGTCGCCACCGCGCTGGCCTTCCTGGTCCTCCCGGACAACACCGATGCCGTCAAGCCCGAGTTCCCCGCCGCCCTGCTGTGGGAGTTCCGGGTCGCCTCCCTCGCCGTTCAGGTCGTCCTGTGGGCCGTGTTCGCAGTCGTCTTCGGCGTCCTCGCCCAGCGGCTCCTGGCCCACCGCACCGACCCGGCCGGTGCGCAGGCCACGACCCCGCAGCCGGCGTCGGCCCTCGGCTGACTCCCAGCGCGGTCACTTCGGCCCCGCCACCCCTTCGCACAGGGGCGGCGGGGCCGAAGTCGTCACCCGCCCCTCAGTGGAACAGGACGTCCCCGTGCGGGTTCCCCCTGTTCCCGGTCTCCTCACTCCGCTGCGTCAGCCGCTTCCCGATGATGTCAGCGATCGGCCTGGACCAGCTCCTTCGCGCGCCGGACCTGCGCCGGGATGCTCGGCTTCGGCACTCGAGCCTTGCGGCCGAGTTCCATCAGAAGGAGGGCCAGCGTCGTGCCGCCCGCACCCAACGCCTCGTCATATCGCCACAGGACCAGGTTCTCACGCCTGAGTTCCGTGGCAGGCAAGCCGGCCTGCACCCGCAGGGCAACGAGTTCCGCGTGAGCAGCGGTTCGCCTGCGGACCAGATCGATGACGGCTTCGTCCAGCTCCGCGACTTTTCGGTGCGCCTGTTCGATGGAACCGTCCCGGGGTGTAGGCATCCCAACTCCTTCCGGTGAGAGCTCGGGCGGCTTGCTGAACGATCAAGTCCCGGACCCCATGGGGTCGGCGGTCGGTCACGCCTCCGGCGCCTGACCTTGTATGCAACTCCTGCATCGCAGCCCGCCGTTGCGAATGTTAAGTAAGGCTTGCTTTACTTCCCGTGTTCGCTTTGTATCGGTGACGGAGCGGGCGGGCAAGGCCCGTGGCATCCGGCTGCTGCGCGGCGCCCGGTCTGTCGTGCTTCCTTCCCGGGCCGGTGGCGGTTCAGCGGGCCAGCGCTGCGGACTCCTCGTCCCGGGCGGAGACATCGGGACCACCCTCGACCGGGGCCTGCGCCGCGGGCACGAGGAATCGCGAGACGCTGCGCAGCTTCTCACGGGTTTCCTCCAGCTCGCGCTCCGGAGTCGAGTGCGCGACGATGCCGGCGCCGGCGCGCAGCCAGGTCCGGCCCTCCTGCCGGTAGATGCTCCGCAGGACCAGCGCCGCGTCCACCGTTCCGTCGGCGTCCACGGTCAGCACCGCACCGCTGTAGAGGCCCCGGGGGCCCGGTTCGGCGTGGCGGATGAGGTCGCACCCTTCGGCCTTGGGGATACCGGAAGCGGTGACGGCGGGGAACAGGGCGCCGACCGCGTCCCAGGCGGTACGCCCCTCCGCGAGGGTGCCCGAGAGTCGGGACGCCAGGTGCTGGACGCTGCCGCGCTCCTTGATGGACATGAAGTCGTCCACCGTGACGGAGTCCTCGGTGCAGACCTGGTGGAGCTCCTCGGCAACGAGGCGCACGGAGGCCGCGTGCTCAAAGACCTCCTTCTCGTCCCGGTAGAGCTCGGCCCGACGGCCGCGGTCCCCTTCCGGGTCCCCGTCGAGGGCGCGCGTCCCGGCCAGCGGCTGGGCGACGACGTGCCCGGCGTCGGTGACCGCGGCAACGATCTCGGGGCTGAAGCCCGCGGTCTCCCAGCCGCCCAGGCGTAGCAGGAAGGACCGGGCCGGGTCGTTGCCGCGACGTCCCTCCACGTACGTGGTGGGAAGGTCCACCGGCGAGTCCACGGGCACGGCGCGGGACAGGATGACCTTGGTGAGCTTTCCGGCGCGGATCTCCTCCACGGCGGCCGCGACCGCGGCCTTGTAGGAGTCCGCGTCGTGGTTCTCGATGTCCGCGGCCACGCGCCGGGTGCTGCCGAAGGCACCGCCGAGGGCGGCTGCCGAGCGCACCCGCTGCTCCAGGGCGTCGAGCTCGTCGGCGTCGAGGGCGCGGAGCAGGGCGCTGCCGTCTGCCAGCCGCACTTCGCGCATCGGCACCGCCAGCATGGCGAGGGGGGCGTCGCCGGGGGCGGCGGGCAGCCCGTGCAGGGGATAGCTGAGCTCGAAGGACGCCCAGCCGTAGGCGCGCCAGCCCTGTACGGGGACGGCGGCCAGGGCCTGGTCCAGGGCCTGGAGCACGCCTGTACCGGCCGTGAACACCACCGTGGTGTCCGCGCCACCGGAGTTCTTGACGCTGAGGGTGGTGCGGTCCGTGTGGACGCTGATCGTGCCGTGTTCTCCTTCCGCCCATCCGACGGCGCCCCGGTTCTCGTAGAGAACGTAGGCATCCGCCGAGGTTTCGGACAGCGCAGCCGCGGTGCTCAGCACGTCGCCGGTCAGCGGTATCCGGCGCTCATGGTAGGCAGGGGCCAGGGTCACGACTTCTCTCTCTTTCCCGGAGTCGGTTGGTCCGGTGGGGCGGGGTGTCCCGCGGGAATCGGTGGAACAGGGCGTCGCGGACGTCCGGTTCGGGAAGAGGTCCGCCTCGCCTCGCAGGGTTCGCAGCACGTGGTCGACCACCGTGGTCAGGTGGTCCAGAAGGTAGAAGTGCCCGCCGGGCAGGATGTCCGTGGCAGTGACGCATGACGCGACCTCCGCCCAGCGTGGGGCGTCCCACGCGGGTGTGGCGGGGTCGGAGTCCCCCAGGAGCACGCGCACCGGCGTACTGATCCGGGGCCGGCTCAGGTCCGGCACGTACCGGCCGATGACCTGGAAGTCCGCCCTGCACGGAGGCAGGATCAGTGCGCGGACCTCCGGGTCGTCGAGGAGTTCGTCGGGGGTCCCGCCCAGGCCGCGCAGGTACTCGATGATCTGCGGGTCGTCGTAGTCGGCCACCGGGGACGGGTGCTCGAGCAGCCTGCGGGGGCTGGGGCGGCCCGAGACCACCAGGCACACGGGCCGGGGCCCCGGCAGCTGCAGTTCCAGGCGTCGGGTGACCTCGAAGGCGACGGACGCGCCCATGCTGTGCCCGAAGAACGCGGTGGGCCGGTCCATGCAGCCGGTGACCGCCTGCGCCAGTGCACCGGCCAGGTCGGCCATGTGTGTCACCGCGGGCTCCGCGAGGCGGCGCTCGCGCCCGGGGAGGACCACCGACAGGATTTCCACGTCTCCCGGAACGGCTCGGACCCAATCCCGGTAGAAGGCCGGGGACCCGCCGGCCGGGCCGAAGCACACGATGCGTGCCGCGGCGTCCGGCCGGGGCGTGTACCGGCGGAACCACGGGGAGGCGAGGGCGACTTCGGGCCCGCGTGGATGCTCAGGCACGGTCCGGCCCCGCGGCAGCTGCTCCGCCGCCGTCCTCGGCGGCCAACTGCGCCTCGATCTCCTCGTCGGAGAGACCGTCGATCTCCAGGAAGATCTCGGCCACGGCCTCCAGGCGGCCGGTGTCCTCCTCTCGGGCGGTGAGCGTCCGTGCGAGGTCGGCCACGGTGAGGGAGGAGAGGACGTCGTGGACCGATACGTCGTCGGTGTCGAGGGCCTCGCGGAGCCGCGAGGTGATCCGCGTGGCGAGGACGGAGTCGCCACCGAGCGCGAAGAAGTCGTCCTCGCGGCCCACGGACCCGGCATCGAGTACGCCGGCCCAGACGCGGGCGATCACGTCTTCCAGCGCGGTGTGGGCCACGGCGGAGCCGCCGTCCGTCTTCAGCTGCGCGGCCAGGAGCTCGCGCAGGGCTCGGCGGTCCGTCTTTCCGTTGGCGGTCAACGGCATCTCGCCGAGTACGGCGAGGGTGTCGGGCAGCATGTGGGCGGGCAGGCGCTCGGCAGCGCGTGAGCGGATGTCCGCCGCGTCGGCCTCCCGGGCCCCCGACGCGACGACGGCGCACAGTCTCGGGGTGGGGCCGGTGCGGAGGACGAGGGCGGTGGCCTGGCGGACCGCCGGGTGCTCCGCGAGGGCCGCCTCGACCTCTCCGAGCTCGATGCGGAAACCGCGGATCTTCACCTGGTCGTCGGTGCGTCCGAGGAACTCCAGGGTGCCGTCGGGCCAGTAGCGGGCGCGGTCTCCGGTGCGGTACCAGCGCAGTCCGTCCAGTTCGAGGAAGCGGTCCGCGGTGCGGACCGGATCGCCGCGGTAGCCGTCGGCCACGCCCGTTCCGCCGATCCAGAGCTCGCCGGCGACCCAGTCGGGGCAGTCCCGTCCCCGGGCGTCGACGACCCGGCAGCGGACGTTGCGCAGGGGGGTGCCGTACGGGACGCTCGTCCACCGGGCGGGCACCTGCCCGTCGACGGCCTCCTGGATCGTGGAGTGGATGGCGGTCTCCGTGGTGCCGCCGAGGCCGAGGAAGCGGCAGCCGGGGACCTGGCCGTGGAGCCGGACCGGCAGGTCGACGCCGACCCGGTCACCGCCGAGGAGGACGGCGCGCAGCGTGTCGCCGAGCGGATCCTGTTCGGCCGCGGTGAGCAGCATGTCGAGCAGGCTCGGTACGCAGTTGAGGACGGTGACGGCATGCCGGCGGACCAGGTCCGTCCAGACGCCGGCGTCCTTGCGGCTGGTCTCGTCGACGGTGACGACGGCGCCACCCGCGGACAGGGGGGCGAAGATGTCGAAGACGGACAGGTCGAAGTCGAGGGCGGACAGGGCGAGGGTGCGGTCGCCGGTGCCGAGGGCGAGTCGTTCCACGAGATCGTCGATGGTGTTGGCGGCGGCCCGGTGGGACACCTCGACACCCTTGGGCTCTCCGGTGGAGCCGGAGGTGAACAGGACGTAGGCGACCGCGTCGGGCGCGGCGTACACGGGCTCGGGCAGCGGGTCGGGCCAGGTGACGGCTTCGTCCAGGGCGAGGACGCCGGGGCCGGCGGTGGAGCCCAGGACGGTGGTCACCCCGGCCCGCTCGCGGATGGACTCCGCCCGTGCGGCGGGCTGCTCGATGCCGATCGGCACGTAGTGGGCACCTGCGGCGTGGACGCCGAGGACGGCGACGATCTGCCGGGGACCCTTGGGCAGGCTGATCGCGACGGCGTCGCCCGGCTTGACCCCGCGGTCACGCAGGGCTCCGGCGACGCGCAGCGCCTGGTCCGCGAGCCGGCCGTGGTCGAGGGCCGTGCCGTCGCAGGCGAGGATCGCGGGGGCGGTCGGCCGTTCGGCCGCCCGGGCGAAGAAGGCGTGGTGCAGCGGGCTCCGGGGGGCGGGGCCGTCGGTGCGGTTCGCCTCGGCACGTACGGCGAGCTGGGCGGGGGTGGCGAGCGGGCCGACCGGGACGTCCCAGGCGGTACCTTCCGCGACGCGGCCGAGCAGGTCGGTGAACGCCGTGAACATGGCTTCGGCGGTGCCGTCGGGTAACGCGTCCGAGCGGACGTCCCAGTTCACGAGCAGCCCGTCGTGGAGTTCGGTGATCTGGGCATCGAGCACGACCTGCGGACCCTGGGAGACGATCCACACCGGCTCGCCCAGCACCCGCTCCACGTCGGCTCCGAAGAGTTCACCGAGGTCGAGGGCGCTGGTGAAGACGACCGGCGCCAGGGCCTGCGTTCCCTGGTCCCGGGAGAGGTCGCGCAGGACCTCTACTCCCGAGTACGAGGAGTGGGCGGCCGCCGAGTGCATCCGGTCCTGGGCGTCGCGCGCCCGCTGCGCGAAGCTGCGGATCTCGGTCAGGTCGACGTCCAGCAGGACCGAGCTGGTGAAGTCGCCCACGAGGGCGTCCACGTCGGGGTGGAGCGGACGCCGGTCGAACATGGGGACGTTGAGCAGGAAGCGGGGTTCCCCGCTCCAGGCGCCGAGCACCTCGGCGAAGGCGGTGGCGGCGGCCACCGCGGGTGTGACCGCGTGCTTGCGGGCCTGCTCCGTGAGCCTGGCCCGCTGTAAGGGCGAGAGCCAGTGGTGGAGCCGGGTGACCCTGTTGGCCGGACCGCGTTCCGCCTCGGGGCGGGCCGGCAGGTCGGGCGCTCCCGGGAGTTCGCCCAGGCGGTCGCGCCACCAGGCCACGTCCTGCGGGCGCGGCGGATGGGCTCGGCGTTCGGCGAGGTAGCGGGAGTAGCTGTAGGCGAGTCCGGGCAGTGGCTGGTCGGGGTGCTCGTAGAGGTGGACCAGGTCGGCCAGCATGACCCGGAAGCTGCGCGCGTCGGCGGCCAGCATGTCCACGTCCACGTGGACCCGGGTGCGTCCGCCGGGCAGTCGGGTGAGCCGCACGTCGAAGACCTGACCCGCCGACACTTCCAGCAGCTGGTGGGAGAGTTCGTCGCGGAGCCGGGCCGCCTGCTGCTCGGCCTCCGCCTCACCGGCGTCGCGCAGGTCGAGGACGGGGATACGCGTGCCGCGGGTCCACGGTCCGATGACCTGCCTGCCGTCGTCGAGGATCCTCGCGCGCAGCATCGGGTGCCGGTCGGCAAGGGCGGCCACGGCCGCGCCCAGGCGGTCCGGGTCGACGCCGCTGCCCTCGAACTCGGTGTACAGGTGGGCGGCCACCGCGCCCAGGGTCTGCGCACCACGTCCGATCCAGTAGGCGTGCTGCATGAGGGCGAGCGGGAAGGGCTCCTGCTCATCGGGAAGGCCGGCGGACTCGGCCGGTTCGGCCGGAGCGGCGGTGGTGATCCCGTCGACGGGAGCGGGCTGCGGAGCGGCAGCGGCGAGCAGCACCCCCCAGCCGGCCAGTGTCGGCTGCCGTGCCAGGTCGGCGAATCCCACGTCCATTCCGGCCCGGCGGAAGCGGTCCGCGATCCTCATCAGCTTCAGTGAGTCCAGGCCGAGTTCGATGAGGTTGACCTGGTCACCGACGGGCTCGGCATCCGGGCCGAGCAGCTCGGTGACCACACGGCGGAGATCGTCGATGGACAACATGAAGCGGCATCTTCCTAACGCGTCGTGTGGTGTAGGAGTCGTGGGCCTGGCTCGCCGTCTTCCGGAAGACCAGCCGGAGGCGGCGGGGCCCAGTAGAACCGATGTCAACTGACTTACAGAGCAACAGACATGACCACCCTGAGCACCTTCGCGATGGGAGGTGTGCAACGACGGGACTTAGGTTAACCTAACCAAACATGATTGTGGATGCCGCCAGCAGTTTCGACATCCATGCCCTGACGAGCGGAAACCAGCGAGGTGCGCGCGACGCCCTCCGGCCACGGGAGTCGAGTCATCGTGACCCAGAACGCCACCACGCCCCCCGCGCCCCTGCCTTCGGGACTGACCCCGTGGCCCGAGGAGGACGCAGCCCGCTACGTGGCAGCCGGCCACTGGGACGGGCGCACGCTCGGCACGCTGCTGCGCCACTGGGCGCAGGAGTACGAGGACCGCACGGCGATCGTGGCGGGCGAGGAGCGGCTGAGTTACCGTCAGCTCGACGAGCGTGCCCACCGGATGGCCGCCGGCCTCGCCGATCTCGGCATCCGGCCCGGCGACCGGGTCCTGGTCCAGCTCCCCAACAACGGCGCGTTCCCCGTCCTGTTCTTCGCGCTGGCGCGTCTGGGGGCCATTCCCGCGCTCACGCTCCCGGCCCACCGGATCACCGAGATCGGCCATCTGGCGCGGCTGTCCGGCGCCGTGGCCTACGTGATAGCCGACGAGTACGGGGCCTTCGACTACCGGACGCTGGCCGCCGCTGTTCTGGAGCAGGCTCCCGAACTGCGGCACGTGCTGGTCGCGGGCGACCCCGGGCCGTACACCGGACTCGCGAAGGCGGACGCCGAGCCCCGCGCCTTCGCCGACCCCGACCCAGCGGACGTCGCCCTCCTGCTGGTGTCGGGCGGTACGACGGGGGTTCCCAAGCTGATCCCGAGGACGCACAACGACTACGGGTTCAACGCGCGGGCCAGCGCCGCCGCGTGCGAACTCGATCAGGACACCGTGTACCTCGCGTGCCTGCCGATCGCGCACAACTTCCCCCTGGCCTGTCCCGGCATGCTGGGGACCTTGTCGGTCGGCGGCAAGGTCGTGCTCTCCCCCTCGCCCGCGCCCGGCGACGCCTTCTCGCTGATCGAGTCCGAGCGGGTCACGCACACCGCTCTGGTACCACCGCTGATTCCGCTGTGGATCGACGCGGCGGAGTGGGACCCTGCCGACATCTCCAGTCTCCGCGTCCTGCAGGCCGGCGGATCCAAGCTCTCCGCCGACCTCGCCCGGACCATCCCCGATGCCCTCGGCTGCGCCGTCCAGCAAGTGTTCGGCATGGCCGAGGGGCTCCTGAACTACACCCGTTGCGAGGACGACGCCGAGCTCGTCGCCGTGTCCCAGGGACGCCCGCTCAGCGTGGACGACGAGCTGCGCATCGTGGACGGCGACGGACGGGCGGTCCCGCCCGGTGAGACCGGTGAACTCCTGGTGCGCGGACCGTACACGCTGCGCGGCTACTACCGCGCACCCGAGGTGAACGCCGTCGCCTTCACCCCGGACGGCTTCTACTGCTCCGGGGACCTCGTCCGGCAGCTGCCCTCCGGGCACCTCGTGGTGGAGGGCAGAGTCAAGGACACCATCGACCGCAACGGCGAAACGGTTTCCGCCGAGGAGGTGGAGGCCCATGTGGTCGCCCACCCGCAGGTGCGCCGCTGCGCCGCCGTCGGGATTCCCGACCCGGGCGGCGAGGGAGAGCGCATCTGCGCGGTCGTCGTGCCGGCCGGCGCCGACGGTCCCACGGTGCAGGAGCTGCGCGGGTTCCTGCTGGAGCGTGGTGTCGCCGCGTTCAAGCTGCCGGACCGGGTGGCCACGGTCACCGACCTCCCCCTCACGGCCATCGGGAAGATCGACAAGCGTGCTCTGCGCGCCTTGCTGACCTCTTCCGGAACCTCTTCCGGAACCTCTTGCGACCGGGCCTGAGTCCCGCCGGAAGGCCCCCACCGCGCTCGCGGTGGGGGCCTTCCTCATGGGATCTCCGGTCAGACGACGTCGACGCGGGCCTTGGAGACGGCCGCGGCGAGGTCGTTCAACACCTTGGTGAAGCGCTGGTACGTGAACGGGGTTTCGGTCTGCCAGTCGGTGACCTGGCCGGCCTGAACGGCGGGAGCGGCCTTCCACGTGGGGTAGGCGTCGAGCTGCTGGTGGGTCAGGCCGCCCTCGGGGCGCGCGTCCTCGAGCACGAGGTCGGCCTTGTAGCGGCCGGCCTGCTCCCAGCTGAGGGACTCGAAGCCGGCCTCGGGCTTCTCGGGCTTGACGATGTCGAGGCCGAGCTGCTGGAAGTACTTCACGTCGCCGTGGAAGGCGGGGTCGGCGACGAAGAAGTTCTCCTTGGTGCCGGAGACCACGGCGACCGACAGGCCCTTCTTGGCCTCGGCGGCCTTCTTCACGCCCTCCGCCGCCGCCTCGAACTCGGCCTTCGCCTTCTTGACCGCGGCGCTCTCCGGGTCCGCGCCAAGGGCCGCGGCCAGCTCGCCGAAGCGCTTGACGGCGTCCGGAACCGCCACCCCCATCAGCTGGATGACGGCGATCGGGGCCACCGCCTCGACCTTCTTCATGACGTCTTCGGGGATGTACCAGACCATCGGGCCGTAGGCGATGGTGACGATCAGCTCGGGCTTGAGCGAGATCAGCTTCTCCATCTGGAACTCGCCGAACGCCGTGCCGACCGAGGTGGTCTTCGCGAGGTCGACGTTGCCGATCTGGGGGCTGGGCTTGCCGTCCTCGGTCTTCTGGGGGCCGAAGATGCCGACGGGCTGGATCCCGAAGTCCCAGAGTGCCGCTGCCGGGTGGGACTGGGCGACGATGCGCTCGGGGCGCTTGGCCAGCTCGATCTTCTTGCCGCGGTCATCGGTGAAGCTCCAGGGACCGCTCGGAGCGGGCTTGTCCGAAGAAGCCTTGCCCGAGTCCTTGGGCTTCTCGGAACCGCCGCAGGCGGCCAGCAGCGGCGTGGCGGCGACGATACCGGCGAGGGCCAGGAAACGTCGGCGGTCGGGGCGGATGTCCTGCGCCGAGGAAGCCGGGGCGTTGTTGAAGATGGGCATGGTTGTCCTTCCGGGCGCGGCGAATGCCGCAGGCTCGTGCGGGGTGGTGGTGCGCGGGGAGGGAGTGGAAGGCCGGTCAGCCGGCTGCGGCTGCCGGTTTCGCCTCGCGGGCGATGGCGTGGTGCCTGCCGAAGGGGATGATGTGCGGGCCGCCGCCCGCAGGGTCGTCGATGACCTTGCAGCTGAGCCCGAAGACCTCGGAGACGAGCTCCTCGTCCATGACGTCGGCCGGAGCGCCCTGGGTGACGATCTGCCCCTGTTTCAGGGCGATGACGTGGTCGGCGTAGCGGCAGGCGTGGTTGAGATCGTGGAGCACCAGGACGACGGTGCGGCCCTGGTCCCGGTTCAGGTCGACGACGAGGTCGAGGATGTCGATCTGGTGGGCGAGATCGAGGTGGTTGGTGGGCTCGTCGAGCAGCAGTACGGGGGTGCCCTGGGCCAGGGCCATGGCGATCCAGGCCCGCTGGCGCTGACCGCCGGAGAGTTCGTCCACGCTGCGGTCCGCCTGCTCCGTGAGCCCGGTGGCCTCCAGGGCGTCGTAGACGGCCTGCTCGTCCTCGGGCGACCACTGGCGCCACCAGGACTGGTGCGGGCTACGACCGCGTTTGACGAGGTCGAGAACCGTGATGCCCTCCGGCGCGACGGGGGACTGGGGCAGCATGCCCAGTCGGCGTGCCAGCTCCTTGCCCCGCAGGGAGTGGATGAGCTGACCGTCGAGGTACACCGAGCCGCGCTCTGGCGTGAGCAGGCGTGAGAGTCCGCGAAGAAGCGTGGACTTGCCGCACGCGTTGGCCCCGATGACAGCGGTGACCTTGCCCGCCGGGATGACCACGTCGAGGCCTTCGACAACGCGCCGGCCGCCGTAGGCGAGGGTCAGCCCCTCCGCCACCAGCCCCTGGGGTCGTTCGTCCACTTCAGCCTCCCGATCCGGTGCGGTTGGACCTGCCGAGCAGCCAGAGCAGGCAGGGGGCGCCGAGCACACCGCACACGACGCCCACAGGAAGTTCGGTGCCGTCGAGCAGTTGACGACCGATCACGTCGCCGACGAGGACGACGAGGGAGCCGACCAGGGCGGACGGTACGAGCGCCGGTCCGGGTGCGTGGACCAGCCGCAGCGCGATCTGGGGGGCGACCAGTGCGACGAAGGCGATCGGGCCGGCCGCGGCACTCGCGAACGACACGAGTGCCGCGCCCACCACGAGAAGGGCGATCCGGGCGGTCTGGACCGGCAGCCCGAGGACCCTTGCCGTCTCGTCCCCGAGTTGCAGCCCGTTCAGCCACGGTCCCACCAGCACCACGGCCGGCAGGAGCACGGCCAGGGACACTGCCAGCGGTCCGACGTGGCTCCAGTCGCGGGCGTTGAGGCTGCCGGTGAGCCACATGAGGGCCTGCTGGGCCTGGTACACGCCGGCCTTGAGCAGGAGGTAGCTCGTCGCACTGGTGCACAGGGCGGCGATGCCGATCCCGACCAGGACGATGCGGTACCCGGTGGTGCCGCCCTTCCAGGCCAGCGCGTAGATCACGGCCGTGGCACCCAGCCCTCCGACCAGGGCGAACGTCTGGAGTCCGACTCCGGAACCGACGCCGAACAGCAGGCCCGCGGTCGCCACGGTCCCGGCACCCGCCGAGATGCCGATGACGTCGGGGCTGGCCAGGGGATTGCGGGTGAGGGTCTGGAAGACGGCACCGGCGATACCGAAGGCCGCCCCGCACATCAGCCCCACGAGGGCTCTCGGCAGGCGCAGCTCGTGGACCACCATGTGGGTGGCCGGATCTCCGCCGCCGAGAAGGGCGCCGGCGACCTCGGAGAGTGGGAAGTCCAGCTCACCGTAGGCGACTTCGACGACGAAGGCGAGGCCGACGGCGGCCGCGAGCGCCAGTGAGACCAGAAGGCTGCGCGGGCGGACGATCCAGGAAGCCCGTGTACGGGGCACCCGCAGGACCACGCCACCGGCGGACCGGGTACCGGCGCGCTCGGGTGCCGTTGCGAGGGCGGTGGGCATCTCTCAGAGCTCCGCAAGTCGGCGGCGGCGGACCGACAGGATGAAGAACGGCGCGCCGACCGCCGTGACCACGATGCCGACGTGGAGTTCGTCGGGGCGGGCGATCAACCGCCCGACCAGGTCGGCGGCGATCAGCAGGCAGGGTCCGAGCAGGGCGGAGTAGACGACGATCCAGCGGTGGTCGGGCCCCGTCAAGCGGCGGGCGATGTGCGGGATGACCAGTCCGACGAACGCGATCGGTCCGCAGAGGGCGACCGCACCGCCGGCCAGCAGGGTGACGGCGACCGCACCGCGGATCCGGACCCTGCCGACGTTCTGCCCGAGAGCGGTGGCCAGTCCGTCTCCCAGCGCGAGTTTGTTCAGCGCGGGCGCGGTGAAGGCAGTCAGCAGGGCGCCTGCCCCGAGGAAGGGCAGCACCCCCACGAGCACATCTGCGGGCTGGCCGGTCAGCGAACCGACGGCCCAGAAGCGGAAGTCCCCGAGCGCCGCCGCGTCGAACAGGAGCACCGCATTGACGAGGGACAGGAGCAGGGCGGACACGGCGGCGCCGGCGAGGGCCAGCTTGGCCGGTGTCGCACCGCCCCGGCCCGCCGCGCCGAGGGCGTAGACGAGGGCGATGGTGAGGACCGCGCCGACGAACGCGAACCACACGTAGCCGTGGACGGCCGTGACACCGAGGAGACCCGTACCGACCACGACGCCGAGCGACGCCCCGGCGCTCACTCCGAGAAGGCCGGGGTCCGCAAGAGGATTACGGGTCAGCCCCTGCATCAGCGCCCCGGACATGCCGAGGGCCGCACCGACGACGAGCCCGAACTCGGTTCTGGGAACCCGCATCTGATGGATGATCCCGGACTCCTCGCTCCCGTCCGGATGGAGGAGGAGGTCGAGGAGCCGGTCGGGCGGGATCGACTTGGTGCCGAGTGCCAGGGATGCCGCGCACAGCAGCACCAGGACGAACAGGCACACGGGAACGGCCACGCCATGTGGAGCAGTCCGACGCGAGGCCGCCCCGGGCAGTGGAACGGGCGCCGCGGCGGTCACGCTGCGGGTCCCCCCACGCGCACCGCGCGGCGGGGGAGAATCGGGAAGCACTCGGAAAGGATAGCCATACCTAAGTACGAGCCAGCAAGCGTTATGCAGATGCTGTTGCCCCTCTGTTATCCCCGTGTCCGATCTCGTCGTTTCCGTGATCGTCATCGATCATCTGGTCTGAATCCAGCCAGAGTTGACGGTAGAGCAGGGCGACGACGGCGAGGGTCGCCAGGCACAGCGCTCCGCCGCCCGCGACGGCCGCGGCAGGCCCCACTGCCGAGGAGGCCAGGCCGGCGACGACCCCGCCCAGCGCGGGAGCGGTCATGGCCTGGGCCAGCCACAGGCTGCTGACCCGTCCCTGGAGCGGGTCGGGGGTGTGGGTCATCAACAGCGTCCGGCGCATGATCTCGGAGATCGTGTCCGCGACTCCGCCGAGGGCCAGGAAGACCAGCCCGAGGCCGAGCCAGGGGCTGAGGCCGAAGCCGAGGCAGGCAACTCCCCAGCCGGCCACGGCTGCACAGAGGACTCGCCAGTGGCGGCGCGTCCGGCCGGTCCACCCGGAGGTCAGGGAGGCCAGCGCCGAACCGATCAGCGGCGCAGTGGTGAGCAGGCCCACCAGTTCGGGGCCGCCCCCGAGACGTCGCTCCGCGATCTCGGGGAACAGCGCGTGCGGTGTGGCGAAGACGGCGACGCACAGGTCGATGACGAGGACTGCCGACACGACACGATTGCCGCCGATGAACCCGAAGCCTTCGCGCAGGGCTTCCAGGGCGCCGCCGTCACCGGGGAGGGTGCCGTCCGCCGGGGAACCACCGGACCCTTCGTCCGATTTCGTCGTGTCGTCACCGGAAGTCCCGGCCCCGGCGGGGGGCATGGGAGCCAGCCTCGTCAGCAGCAGAGTGGTGACCGCCGTACCCGCCGCCGCGAGGGCGAACGTCGTGGCGAGTCCGGGGCCCGCGATCAGCACGCCGCCCAGCATGGGGCCGGCGATCGAGCCGAGGGTGGTGGTGACGGTCACCAGGGCCCCTGTCGCCGGGATGTGCTCCTCGCCGACGAGAGCGGGGAGGACTGCCGTGAGCGCGGTCTCCGCGACACCTTCGGTGAAGCCGAAGAGGGCGCCGGTGACGTAGACCACCCACAACGACGGCTGTTCGGCGGCGGCGTTCACGGCGAGCACGGCGAAGGTGACCACCGCCCATCCACTGCCGATCAGGATCAGCCCCTTGCGGTCGCGCCGATCTGCGAGGACGCCGCCGGCCAGGAAACCGAGCAGCAGCCCTGAGGCCAGAACGAGGCTGACCATGCCGACCTGCGCCGAGGAACCGGTCCGTTCGTAGACCTGGACCACCACACCCACGGAGGTGAGCCCTATGCACAGCAAGGCGAGGACGCGGGCCGCCAGAACAAGCCCCAGAGGACCGTCGGCCCGCAGCGGAGAGAGGTCCAGTGCCAGCTCTTTGATACGCAACTCCGGGCCTCCACCTGGGGTTTGCCTCCCGCCGGTGGCACCCGGCAGAGCGGGCCAACGATAGCAAGATAAGGCTATCCTAAGTTAGGGTTCGCCCCATCACTCATGCCTTGAGGGGACGTGAACCTTCGTGTCGGGTGCGAACATCGGCCAGAGCAGCGAATCCATGGACCGGCGCCGAGAGTTGATGAATCGACAGCTCGCCGCGCGCGGCATCGTCCGCCGGAAGGACCAGGGCCCCTCCGAGCCGACCCCGGTAGTGCGCGCCATCGGGCCCTCCCCCCTGTCCGCCGCGCAGCGCCGGATGTGGCTGCTCCACCAGCTGGAGCCGCAGGGCACCTCGTACAACATCAGCGTCGCCGTCCGCCTGTCCGGCGACCTCGACGTGCCGCGGTTCGTCGCGGCGCTGCGGGCCGTGAGCCGGCGTCATCACGTGCTGCGCACCGTCTACCGGGCCGACGAGAACGGGAACCCGCTGCAGGTGGTCCTGCCGGATGCCGTCCTCGACGTCCCGGTCACCGACCTGACCGCCGTGAGCCCCGGCATCCAGGAGGCCGAGCTCGACGCGGCTGCCGCGCGCCTGGCGGCCCTTCCCTTCGATCTCGCCCAGGACACCCCCGTCCGCTTAGAGATCCTGCGGCTGGCCGCCACCGAGCACGTCCTGGTGCTGGTCGCCCACCACATCGCCTGGGACGACGGCAGCTGGCAGGTCCTGCTGCGTGATGTCGCGTCCTCGTACCAGGGCGAGGCCCTGTCCGAGCTGCCCGTCCAGTACGCCGACCTGGCGCTGGCGGAGAGCCGGCGGGCCGCGTGGACCGAGGCCGACCTGGACCACTGGCGTCAGGCCCTGGACGGCACCCCGGCCCCGCTTCCGCTGCCGACCGACTTCCCGCGCAGGGCCGCGCGCGTGGAGGAGGGTGGCCGGCTCGTCCGGACCCTCCCGTCCGCCCTGCGGGACAAGGTGCACGCGCTGTGCCGGGCCGAAGGCGTGAGCCCGTTCATGGCCCTGCTGGCCGCCTTCAACACCCTGCTGCACCGGACGTCGGGGGCACCGGATGTCCTCGTGGGCTCCCCGGCCGTGCTGCGCTCCGGGGGCGGAGCCGAGAACCTCGTCGGCAACTTCGGCAACACACTCGTCCTGCGGACGACGGCCGGCCCCGGCACCACGTTCAAGGCCCTGCTGGCATCCGTTCGGGAGATGTGCCTGGGGGCCTACGCCCACCGAACGGTTCCCTTCGACACCCTGGTGCGCGAGCTTCGGCCCGAACGCACCGTCGGCCACCACGTATTCTTCGACGTGATGTTCTCCCTCCGCAGCGACGTCTGGGAAGGGTTCGACCTGCCCGGCCTCCGGCTGACCGAGCGGGCCGTGCCGGGCAACGCGGCCGCCTTCGATCTGGCGGTGTCCGCCGTCCTGGACACGGCGGGCACGCTCACCCTCGACACCACCTACCGCCGGGACCTGTACTCGGAGGCAACCGTCGAACGGCTCCTGGGCCGCTTCGAACGGCTGCTGTCAGCCGCCGTGACGGCACCCGGCACCCCGATCGGCGACCTGGAGCTCCTCGACGGCGACGAGCTGGAGCAGGTGTCGACCACATGGGGCGCCGACAACCGGCCGCTCCCCTCCCTCACCATCCCCGAGCTGTTCGCCGAGCAGGTGCGCAAGGCGCCCGAGGCCACGGCGCTGATCTGGGAGGCGGAAGGGACGGCAGAGGCCGAAGGGGCCGAGCACCGTCTGACGTACGCCGAGCTGGACGAGCTGTCCGACGCCCTGGCCGGCGAACTCGCCGCCCTGGGCGCCGGCCCCGAGCGGGTGGTCGCCGTCGCCCTGCCCCGCACCGGAGAGTTCCTCGTCACCGCCCTCGCTGTGATGAAGGCAGGTGCGGCCTACCTTCCGGTGGACCCCGAGTACCCGGCGGACCGGATCGCCCTGATGCTGGCGGACGCCCGGCCCACCCTGCTGGTCACCGACACCGCCAACTCCGGCCGCCTGCCCTCCGACCCGTCCGTCCGGGTCCTCGTGGACGACCCCTCCCGGCCCAGCCTGGGCCGCACGGCGGAGCTGCTGCCCTCGACACCGGCGCAGGCCGCCTACCTGATCTACACCTCGGGCTCCACCGGCCGGCCCAAGGGCGTGGTCGTCACCCACCTGGGCATCCCCGGCCTTGTGTCCACCATGGCCGAGGGCCTGGGTGCCGGGCCGGACAGCTGCGTACTGCAGTTCGCCTCGTTCAGCTTCGACACCTCGGTGTGGGAGTGGACGATGGCCCTCCTCACCGGCGGCACGCTGGCCATCGTGCCCACCGGCAAGCGCCTCGGGCCCCCGCTCGCCGACTTCTGCGCGCGGCACGGCGTTTCGCACCTGACCCTGCCCCCCGGTGTGCTGGCGACCCTCCCCGACGAGCACGCGCTTCCGACCGGGGCCACGCTGATGGTCGCCGGCGAGGCCTGTCCGGCCGAGCTGATGCGCCGCTGGTCGGCCACCACCCGTATGTTCAACTCCTACGGCCCCACCGAGACCACGGTCGACGCCACGCTGTGGGCCTGCACCCCGGAACACGACGGGACCGTGGTCCCGATCGGCACCCCCGTGCACAACACCGCGGTCCGTCTCCTGGACGACCGGCTCCACCCCGTGCCCCCGGGCACGCCCGGTGAGCTGTACGTCTCCGGTGACGGTCTGGCCCGCGGCTACCTCGGGCGCCCGGGACTCACCTCGGAGCGATTCGTCGCGGACCCGTTCGGTGCACCCGGCAGCCGCATGTACCGCACGGGCGACCTCGCCCGGTGGACCGCGGACGGCGTCCTGGAGTACCTGGGGCGGGTCGACCACCAGGTCAAGATCCGTGGCTTCCGCATCGAGCCCGGCGAGATCGAGCAGCTCCTGCGCCGTGCCGACGGCATCGCCCAGGCCGCGGTCATCGCCCGCGAGGACACCCCGGGGGACCTCCGGCTCGTCGCCTACGTGGTCGGCGCCGAAGGCGCCCCGGAGCCGCGTGTGGAGAGCCTGCTCGAACAGCTCGCCTCGGTCCTGCCCGCGCACATGGTCCCCGCGGCCATCGTGCCCCTGGAGAAGCTGCCGCTCACCGGCAACAACAAACTCGACCGCCGGGCGCTGCCCGCCCCGGTGTACGGCAGCGGCGCTCACCGGGAGCCGGCCACGGCCGCCGAGGCCACGCTGTGCGCCCTCTTCTCCGACGTGCTGGAGACACCGGCCGGCCCGGACGACGACTTCTTCCTGCTGGGCGGACACTCCATGCTCGCGGCCCGGCTCATGACGCGCATCGAGGCGGAGTTCGGCATCCGGCCGGCCCTGCGCGCCCTGTTCGACACCCGTACTCCCGCGGCGCTCGCCCGACTGCTCGACGGGACCGGGCCGACGGCTTCGGGTCCGCGCCCGGCACTGACCGCCGGAACGGCCGGCGACGGGCCGCTGCTGCCGCTGTCGTTCGCGCAGCAACGCCTGTGGCTCCTGCACCAGCTGGAGGAGCCCGGCCCCGCCTACAACATCCCGGCAGCGCTGCGGATCAGCGGCCCGCTCGACCACGGCGCCCTCGCCGCCGCCGTGGCGGATGTCGCCTCGCGGCACGAAACCCTGCGTACCGTCTTCCGCGCGGACGACGGCAGGCCGTACCAGAGGGTGCTGGAGCCGGAGCACGGTCCGCGCCTGGAGTTACGCCGCCCGGCGCCGGGCACGGTGGACGACGCCCTCGCCGAGGCCGCCGCGCACGTCTTCGACCTGGCCCACGAGCCTCCGCTGCGGGTGCCCCTCTTCTCGTGCGGAGCAGAGGAGCACGTACTGCTCCTCCTGCTCCATCACATCGCCGGCGACGGGCAGTCCCTCCCGGTCCTGGTCGGGGATCTGGCCGCGGCCTACCGGGCCCGGCTGGGCGGCCGGGCCCCGGTGTGGGAGCCGCTCCCCGTCCGGTACGCCGATTTCGCCGTCTGGCAGCGCGAGCTGCTCGGGGACGCCTCCGATCCCGGCAGTCTCACGGCTCTCCAGTCCGCGTACTGGAAGGACGCCCTGGACGGGGCTCCGGAGGAGCTGCGCCTGCCCACGGACCGGCCGCGGCCGGCCGAGTCCACCAACCGTGGCGGCATGGTCCGGTTCAGTGTCGGGGCCGAGCTCGCGCAGCAGGTCCGTACCCTCGCCGCCGACCTGGGGATCACCCCCTTCATGGTCTACCAGGCCGCTGTCGCGGCCCTGCTGACCCGCCTCGGGGCGGGCGAGGACATCCCGGTGGGCACCCCCGTCGCGGGGCGTTCCGAGGAAGAACTGGACGGCGTCGTCGGCTTCTTCGTCAACACGCTGGTCCTGCGCACCGACACCTCCGGCGATCCGTCGTTCGAGACCTTGCTCCACCGCGTCCGCGACACCGCGGTCTCCGCGTTCGAGCACCAGGACCTGCCGTTCGAGCGGCTGGTGGAGATCCTCAACCCGCCTCGCTCCACGGCCCGTCACCCGCTGTTCCAGGTGATGGTGGTGCACCAGCCCGGGACCGCCTCGAAGCTGCCGGTGCCCGGGCTCCGGTCCCGGCCCGAGGTCGTTTCCGCCGGCACCTCCACCTTCGACCTGAGCCTCACCTTCATCGAGGGTTTCGACCCCGATGCCGAGCCCGGCAGCGTCGGCGGCTTCGCCGAGTACAGCGCCGATCTGTTCGACCCGCACACGGTGGAGCGGCTGGCCGGCCGGCTGCTGCGGCTGCTGGCCGCCGCCGTGGCCCGCCCGGACCTCCCGGTCTCGGCGCACGAGGTCCTGACCGCCGCGGAGCGTGACGTGCTGCTCGCCGCGCCGGTGCCCGCCCCTGCCGCTCCCCCGCTGCACGAGGCGTTCGCGGCACGGGTCCGGCGTACGCCGGATGACGTGGCGCTCGTGCTCGGCGGCAGCTCGGGGGCCCCCGAGCGTCTCACCTACGCCGAGCTCGACTCCCGCGTCGACCGGATCGCCGCTCTCGCCGCCGCGCAGGGCGCCGGTCCCGACCGGCTGGTGGCCCTCGCCCTGCCGCGGCACGAGATGGTGCCCGCGCTGCTCGGTGTCCTGCGCTCCGGGGCCGCCTTCCTGCCGCTCGACCCCGACCATCCCGTCGAGCGGCTCGCGCAGACCCTGGACGACGCCCGCCCCGTCTGCCTGCTGACCACCGGAGTCCTCGCCGCGGCGATGCCCGCGGATCCGGGCCTGCCCGTGGTCCTCGTGGACTCGGACGCCCCCGTGCCCGGAACGGGTGCCGCCGCGGCCCAGGCCGGACCTGCCGACATGGCGTACGTCATCTACACGTCCGGCTCGACCGGCCGCCCCAAGGGCGTGGTCGTCACCCACGCCAACCTGGCCAACCTGTACGCGGCCCACACGTCGACCCTGTTCCCGCCGGAGGTCCCCGAGGCCGGCGGCCGGCGGCTGCGGGTGGGGCACATCGCCTCGTTCGCCTTCGACGCCTCCCTGGACCCGGTCGTCCTCATGGTCGGCGGCCACGAGCTGCACGTCCTGGACGAGCTCACGTACCCCGACGCGGAGGCGGTGGCCGCCTACGTCGACCGGGAGCGGATCGACTACCTCGACCTCACGCCCGCGCACCTCCAGCAGCTGATCGAGCACGGCCTGCTCGACGAAGGCCGCCACCGGCCGGTGCTGCTCGGCCCCGGCGCGGACGCCATGCCCGACGCGCTGTGGCGGGAGCTGGGCACGCATCCGGCGGTCACCGCGTACAACTTCTACGGCCCGACCGAGTGCACCGTCGACTCGGTGGTCGCCCCCGTCACGGGCGAGGGCTCCCCGCGCATCGGCCGCCCCGTCCGCGGCGCGACGGCCTACGTCCTCGACGACCGGCTCCGCCCGGTCCCTCCGGGCGTGACCGGCGAGCTCTACCTCGCGGGCGCCGGCCTGGCCCGCGGCTACCTGGGCCGGCCCGCCCTGACCGCCGAGCGGTTCACCGCGGACCCCTACGGCGCGCGCGGGAGCCGTATGTACCGCACGGGCGACCTCGCCCGCTGGACGGGCGACGGAGACCTGGAATGCCTGGGCCGGGCCGACCAGCAGGTGAAGATCCGCGGGTTCCGCATCGAACCCGGCGAGATCGAGGCGGTACTCGGCCGCCACGCGGGCGTGGCCGAGGTCGCGGTGATCGCCCGCGACGACCTGCCCGGCTCCCGCCGCCTGGTCGCGTACGTCGTGCCGTCCGCCGGCCATGAGGCCGACCCCGACAGCTGGCGCGCCCATGCCGCGGCCCTGCTGCCGACCCACATGGTGCCCTCGCTGTGGGTCGCGATGGCCACGCTTCCGCAGTCCGCCAACCGCAAGGTGGACCGGGCCGCGCTGCCGCTTCCCCTCCTGCCCGAGCAGGGCGCGGGCCGGGCCCCGGCCACCGCGGCGGAACAGCTGTTCTGCGACCTGTTCTCCGCCCTGCTGGGCCAGGAACGCACGGACGCCGACAGCAACTTCTTCGAGCTGGGCGGCGACAGCGTCATCTCCCTCCAGCTGGTGAGCCGGGCCCGCGCGGCCGGATGGTCGATCGGCCCCCGGGAGGTGTTCCGGTTCCAGACCCCGGCCGCACTGGCGGCGGCCGCCAAGCCCCTCGACGCCGCACCGGACCGGCCGGCGGACCACGGCACGGGCCGGGTGGCCGAGACCCCGATCACCGCATGGCTCCGCGAGCTCGCGGCATCGGCGGGATCCCGCGTCACCGTCGACGGCTACAGCCAGGGCATGGCGCTGGCCACTCCGTCCGGTCTGTCCCGCGAGGCGCTGACCACCGTCCTGCAGGCCGTGCTGGACGCCCATCCCGCGCTGCGGGCCCGGCTGGTGACCGCCGAGGACGGCAGCTGGGAACTGGACGCCGCGGTCCCGGGCGCCGTACGGGCCGAGAGCGTCCTGCGAATCGCCGAGGGCAGCCTGCGCGACGAGGCCACGGCCGCCCGGGACCGGCTGCACCCCGAGTCCGGGGTCATGCTCCAGGCCGTCTGGGAGCCCGCCCCGGCCGGGGCTCAGGGACGGCTGGTGCTCGTGGTGCACCACCTGGTCGTCGACGGCGTGTCCTGGCGCATCCTGTGCGGTGACCTCGACGCCGCCTGGCGCGGCACGGAGATCGATGCCGAGAGCACCTCGCTGCGCACCTGGAGCACACTCCTGCGGGACTACGCACGGAGCACGCCGACGGTGGCGCAGCTGGACGACTGGCGTACGGCGCTGGACGGCGCCCGGGGGACGGCCCTCGCGGCCGCCCTGGATCCGGCCCGGGACACGGCCGGCTCGGTCGCCCGCCACACCGTGACCGTGGCCGCGCAGGAGACCGAAGCCCTGCTCACCACCGTTCCCGCCGCCTTCCACGCGAACACCGAGGACGTGCTCCTGACGGCCCTGGCATTGGCGGTCGCGGAACAGCGGCGCGGCACGACCGGCTTCCCGGTGGGCGACCGGGCCCTGAGCCTCCAACTCGAAGGCCACGGGCGTGAGGACGTTCCCGGCGCGCAGACGGATTGCTCGCGCACGGTGGGCTGGTTCACCTCCGTCCACCCCGTGCGGATCGACCCCGGCGCCGTCGACCTGGCCGAGGCCCGGGCCGGCGGTCCGGCCGCGGGACGGGCGCTGAAGAGCGTCAAGGAGCAGCTGCGGTCCGCCCCCGACGGTGGGCTCGGGTTCGGGGCCCTGCGCTACCTCAACCCGGAGACGGCCGGCTCACTGGCGGCCCTGCCCGTTCCCGAAGTGGCCTTCAACTACCTGGGCCGGTTCGGCGCGGGGGGCCAGGAGACGGGAGCGTGGCAGCCCGTGGCCGGGGACGACGCCCTCTTCCACGGTGTCGACCCCGCGCTGCCGCTGGCCCACGCCCTGGAGATCGACGCCCATGTGGCTCCCGGTCCCGACGGTGCCCGGCTGACGGCCACGTGGTCGTACGCCCCGGGCGCCCTGCCCGCGGCCCGTGTGGAGGGTCTCGCGGACATGTGGCTCGGGTACCTGCGGGCACTGGCGCGCCACACCACCGCGGCCGACTCGGGCGGCTGGACGCCTTCCGACCTTTCCCTGATCTCGCTCACGCAGGACGAGATCGACGACTTCGAGGCCGACTGGAGGCTTTCGTGACTGCCCGATCCGAGCTGGAGGACATCCTCCCGCTGACCCCGCTCCAAGAGGGCCTGTTGTTCCGGGCGGAGCTCGACAGCACCGGACTCGACGTGTACGCGGGGCACCTGCGGCTCGACCTGCGCGGGCCGGTGGACGGCCCGCGCCTGCGGGATGCCGCTCAGCGCCTGCTGGACCGGCGGCCGGGGCTGCGCGCCGCGTTCCGCCGGAACCGGCAGGGCAAGGCGGCCGCGCTCATACCTTCCGGGGTGGACGTCCCCTGGAGCTTCGACGACCTGTCGGGGCTGTCCGCGGCGGACCGCGAGCGGGAGACCGAGCGGCTGACGCTCCTCGACACGGAGCGGGGGTTCGACCTGGGCCGGCCTCCGCTGATCCGGTTCAGGCTGCTGAAGCTCGGCGGCGGCCTGCACCGGCTGGTGGTCACCAACCACCACATGATCCTCGACGGCTGGTCGCAGCCCCTGCTGGTCCAGGAGCTGTTCGCCCTCTACGCGGGGGCGAGCGGCCCGGCGCTGCCGCCTCCGGTGCCGCCGAGGGTGTACCTCGACTGGCTGGCCTCCCAGGACCGGCAGGCCGCCACCGCTGCCTGGACGGCCTCGCTGCAGGGCTTCGGCAGCCCGACGCTGGTGGCTCCGGGCGCCGGCGACTCGGTCGCCGCCCGCCCGCGGAAGCTCGTCGTCGAACTCTCCGAGGACCTCACGACGGCCATGGCGGCGACCGCGCGCTCCCGCGGCCTGACCCTCGGCACGGTCGTCCAGGGCGCCTGGGCCCTCGCGCTGGCCCGCACGCTGGGGCGCACCGACGTCGCCTTCGGCGGCATCGTGTCCGGCAGGCCGGCTGACCTGCCCGGCGTCGAGTCGACGATCGGCGTGTTCGTCAACACCGTGCCCGTACGGGCCGTACTGCCTCCGGCCGAGACGTTCGCGGCCGCGCTGGCGCGGCTGCAGGCCGAGCAGTCCGACCTGGTCCCGCACCAGCACATGGGCCTGGCGGAGATCCAGCGGGCGGCCGGCGGCCGGGACCTGTTCGACACCCTCGCCGTGGTGGAGAACTACCCGTTCGACCCCGGTTCCATGGCCGAACTCGCCCCCGGGCTGCGGATGACGGACGCGGGCGGCGACGAAGGGGTGCACTACCCCCTCGCCCTGACCGCACTGCCCGGCAGGCGGCTGCGGCTGGAGCTCGGCTACCGTCCCGACGCCCTGGACGAGGAGCGGGTGCGGCAGGTCGCGGACCGGCTGCACAGGGCCTTCGAAGCCTTCACGGCCGCTCCGGACCTCCCCCTCGGGAGGCTCGACCTGCTCGGAGCCGGGGCAGCGGCCGAGCTCACCGCGGCCCCCACCCGACACCCGGTCCCGGACACCACGCTGACGGCGCTGCTGACCGAGCAGTGCGCCCGTACGCCGCAGGCATCCGCCGTCGTGTTCGAGGACGCCGAGCTGACCTACGCCGAACTCGACACCCGTGCCGGGGAGCTGGCCTCCCGGCTGGCCCGGCTCGGCGCCGGTCCCGGCCGGGTGGTGGCGGTGGCCCTGCCGAGGTCCGCCGAGCTGGTCGTGGCCCTGAACGCGGTCCTCCGCTCCGGTGCCGCGTACCTGCCGCTGGACCCCGGCTATCCGGCCGACCGGCTCGCGTTCATGCTCACCGACGCCGCCCCGGTCGCGCTGGTGACCGACACCTCGACCCGCACGCACCTGCCGCACGGCGCGTCCGTCCCCGTGGTGGTCGTGGATGCTTCCGGGGCTCGCGCCGACGGTGACGCCACGACGGCGGCGGTCCGGTCCGCCGCCCCGGGCGATCCGGCCTACGTGATCTACACGTCCGGCTCCACCGGACGCCCCAAGGGCGTGGTGGTCCCGCACTCGGCGATCGTCAACCGCCTCCTGTGGACGCAGGGAGAGTACGGGCTCACCCCTGCCGACCGCGTGCTGCAGAAGACCCCCTCCAGCTTCGACGTCTCGGTGTGGGAGTTCTTCTGGCCGCTGATCACGGGGGCCACCCTGGTGGTGGCCCGTCCGCAGGGGCACCTCGACCCGCAGTACCTCGCCCGGCTGATCCGTCAGCGGGGCATCACCACGGCCCACTTCGTTCCGTCGATGCTGCGCGCCTTCCTCGCCGAACCCGAGGCGGCCGGCTGCAC
Source organism: Streptomyces sp. NPDC042102 (assembly GCF_055582305.1). Lineage (NCBI taxonomy): Bacteria > Bacillati > Actinomycetota > Actinomycetes > Kitasatosporales > Streptomycetaceae > Streptomyces > Streptomyces sp. NPDC042102. The sequence goes on along the minus strand of NZ_JBVJDL010000001.1, from coordinate 1,223,158 downwards.
CGGTCTCACCCGCGTGCTGTGCAGCGGCGAGGCCCTCTCCCCCGACCTGGTGGGAGCCTTCCACGAGCTCTACGCCGGCGAGGTGGAGCTGCACAACCTGTACGGCCCGACCGAGGCCGCGGTCGACGTCACGGCCCGGGCATGCCCGCCCGAGGAAGCGGACCGCGACACCGTGCCCATCGGTCGGCCGGTGTGGAACACGTCGGTGTACGTACTGGACGCCGGCCTGCGCCCGGTCCCCCCGGGTGTGCCCGGCGAGCTGTACCTGGCGGGGCCGCAGCTGGCCCACGGCTACCTGGGGCGGCCCGCGCTCACCGCGGAGCGGTTCACGGCCGACCCGTACGGCCCGCCCGGCAGCCGCATGTACCGCACCGGCGACCTGGCACGGCTGGACACCGACGGAGTCGTCGCATACCTGGGCCGCACCGACGACCAGGTCAAGATCCGCGGATTCCGCATCGAGCCCGGTGAGATCGAGGCCGCCCTCGCAGCGCAGCCCGGCGTCCGGGAGGCCGCGGTGGTGGCCCGGCGGGACCTGGGCGCGGGCGGTGACCCCGTGCTCGTCGCCTACGTCGCCGGCACCGCGCCCGAACCGGCGCCGCTGCGCCGCGCGCTCGCGTCCCTGCTGCCCGAGCACTGCGTGCCGGCCGCTTTCGTGCTGCTGGACGCCCTGCCTCTGACGCCGAGCGGCAAGCTCGACCGGCGGGCCCTGCCGGCTCCGGACCTCGGCGCCGCGGCGGGCACCGGGCGACGTCCCCGCACCCCCGCCGAGGAGATGCTCTGCGACCTGTTCGCGGAGGTCCTGGGGGTGCCCGAGGCCGGTATCGACGACAACTTCTTCGACCTGGGCGGGCACTCCCTGCTCGCCACCCGCCTGGCCAGCAGGGTCCGGTCCACCCTCGGGGTGGAACTCGCGCTGCGGACGCTCTTCGACGCTCCCACCGTGGCGGCGCTGGCCCAGCGCCTCACCGGCGGTGATGTGCGGCCGCCGCTCCGTGCGGGGGCTCGTCCCGATCCACTGCCGCTGTCCTTCGCGCAGAGCCGGATGTGGTTCCAGTACTGCCTCGAAGGCCCGCACCCCGCTTACAACATGGCGTTCGCGGCCCGGCTCACCGGCGACCTCGACCCCGGGGCGATGCGGGAGGCCCTCGGCGATCTGACGGACCGGCACGAGACCCTGCGGACGCTGCTCACGGACGGGGACGGCACGCCCCGGCAGGTGATCCTGCCGGCCGGATCGGCACGGCCGGCGATGCCGGTCACCGCCGCCACGGAGACGGAGCTGGGCGGACTGCTGGCCGCTGCCGCCGCGCGACCGTTCCGCATCGACGAAGAGCCGCCCTTCACTGCCGAGTTGTTCGCCGTGGACCAGGAACAGCACGTGCTGCTGCTGGTCCTCCACCACGTCGCCGCCGACGGCTGGTCGGCGCTTCCCCTGCTGCAGGACCTCGCGGACGCCTACCTGGCGCGCACCCGGGACGAACTTCCCGCGTTCGCGCCCCTTCCCGTCGGATACGCGGACCACGCCGTCTGGCAGCGCGGGCTGCTGGGCGAGGAGCACGATCCGGAGAGCCTGCTGAGCAGCCAGGTCGCCTTCTGGCGGAAGGCCCTCGACGGCCTGCCGGAGGAGCTTCCGCTGCCCACCGACCGGCCCCGGGCCGCCTCCCCCAGCCTGCGTGGTGCCACGGTCGAGGCGGAGGTGTCCGCCGATCTGCACTCACGGCTCCGTGCGCTGGCGCGGCGCTGCGATGCCAGTGTCTTCATGGTCCTGCACGCCGCGCTCGGCGTGCTGTTGACCCGGCTCGGTGCCGGCACCGACATCCCCGTCGGCGCGCCCGTCGCCGGCCGGGGGGACGACGCCGTGGACGAGGTGGTCGGGTTCTTCGCCAACACGCTGGTGCTGCGCACCGACACGTCGGGCGACCCCACCTTCCGCGAGCTGGTGGCCAGGGTCCGCGAGACCGATCTGGCCGCCTACGCCCACCAGGACGTCCCCTTCGAGCGACTGGTGGAGCTGCTCAACCCGGCCCGTTCCCTGGCCCGGCACCCGCTGTTCCAGGTCATGCTCAGCCACCAGGCCCGGCCTGCGATGGGCCTGGCCTTCGGCGGACTCTCCGTGGCCCAGGAGCCGGTGGAGATGGGGACCTCCAAGTTCGACCTGGCCTTCGAGATCGTCGAGGAGCACGGCCGGGACGGCATGACCCTGGGCGTGGAGTACAGCACGGACCTCTTCGACCGGGCCACGGCTGCCAATATGACCACCCGGTTCCTGCGGGTCCTGGAGGCGGTCGCCCAGGCCCCGGAGCGGCCCCTCAGCAGTCTGGAACTCCTGGCGGCCGAGGAACGCCACCAGGTGCTCGTCGCCTGGAAGGGCGACCGCGTGCACGCGCCCCTGTCCACGCTGACGGAACTCTTCGAGGCCCAGGTCCGGGCCACGCCGGACGCCACGGCCCTCGTGTGCGGGGACGTCTCGTACTCGTTCGCCGAGCTCGACCGGCGTACCGCCCGCCTGGCCGGCCTGCTGCGGGCCAAGGGCGTCGGACCGGAGCGGATGGTGGCCCTGCTCCTGCCACGTGCGGCGGACACGGTGGTCGCTCTGCTGTCCGTGATGCGGGCGGGCGGCGCCTACGTGCCGATCGACCCCGGCTACCCGGCCGGACGTATCGCGCACATTCTCGGCGACGCCCGGCCCACCCTGCTGATCACCACCGGATCGCTGGCCGCACTCGCCTCGGACGGCGACCCGGTCGAATCCGTCGTCCTGGACTCGCCCGAGATCCAGGAGCGGCTCGCCGATTCGGCGGGCACCCCGGACTCCCGGGACCTGGCGCACCCGCGATCAGGACACCCCGCGTACGTCATCTACACCTCGGGATCCACGGGCCTGCCCAAGGGCGTCGTCGTGGAGCACCGCAGCATCGCGAACCTCTTCTACAGCCATCGCGAACTGCTCTACCGTCCGACGGTCGAGGCGGCCGGGGGCCGGAGCCTCCGTGTGGCCCACGGCTGGTCGTTCGCCTTCGACGCGTCCTGGCAGCCGCAGCTGTGGATGCTGGACGGTCACGCCCTGCACATCGTCACAGAGGACACGCTCCGGGATCCCGACCTGCTCGTCGGGTTCATCGGCGCGCACCGGATCGACTTCGTCGAGGTCACCCCGTCCCACGCCATGCAGTTGGCCGGCGCCGGACTGATCCGGGAGGGGCGCAGCTCCCTGCTCGCGCTCGGCGTGGGCGGAGAGGCCGTACCCTCCCCGCTCTGGCGGGACATGCGCGGTCTGGCGAACACCGCCGGGTTCAATCTCTACGGACCCACCGAGTGCACGGTCGATGCCCTGGCCGCCCGGGTCTCGGACGGGGAGCGCCCGCTGGTGGGCCGGCCGACCGCGAACACGGCGGCGTACGTGCTCGACGGGCGCCTCCAGCCCGTGCCGGCCGGAGTGATCGGTGAGCTGTACCTGTCCGGGGCGGGCCTGGCCCGTGGCTACCTCGACCGGCCGTCGCTCACGGCCGAGAGGTTCGTGGCCGACCCGTTCGGTGCTTCCGGCACGCGCATGTACCGCACGGGCGACCTGGTGCGCTGGATGCCGGACGGGAGGATCGACTACCTCGGCCGCACCGACGACCAGGTCAAGATCCGCGGATTCCGCATCGAGCTCGGCGAGATCACGGCGGCTCTGGCCTCGGACCCGTCGGTGCTGCAGGCCGCCGTGGACGTCCGCGAGGACGACGTGCGGGGCAAGTACGTCGTCGGCTACGTGGTACCGGCGGCGGGCTCCCCGTTCGACCCCGCCGCGCTGCGCAAGCAGCTCACCCGGATGCTGCCCGACTACATGGTGCCGTCGGTCTACGTCGAGCTGGACGCCCTCCCGCTGACCGACCACGGCAAGCTCGACCGGTCTGCCCTGCCGGCACCGCCGGCCGCGTGGGCAAGGGCCGGGCGCGGACCGCGCGACGTCATGGAGGCACAGGTCTGCGAGATCTTCGCCGACCTCCTCGACCTCGCGGAAGCCGGCCCGGAGGACGACTTCTTCGCCCTCGGCGGGCACTCCATGCTCCTGATGCGGCTGCGCGACCGGATCCAGCGGGTCACCGGCCGCCAGGTCGCCGTGGCCGACCTCTTCCGGCACACCACACCGGCGGCACTGGCCGCCCTGCTGCGCGACTGTGCCGGGGCGGTGTCGGGGCTGGACGTGCTCTTCACCCTCCGTCCGGGGCCCGGCGCCGACGCGGAGGCTCCCGCGCCGCTGTGGTGTCCGGCGCCCGCGACCGGACTCGGATGGCGGTACGCGGCCCTCCTCGCCCATGTGCCGGCCGACGTCGCCGTGCACGCCCTCCAGGCACCCAACCTGTCGGGAGGCCCCGCAGCGGCGTCCCTGGACCAGCTGGTCGACGTGCAGCTGGCCGAGCTGACCCGAGTGCAGCCGAGCGGTCCCTACCGGCTGCTCGGCTGGTCGCTGGGCGGCGTCATCGCCCACGCCCTGGCCTGCCGGCTGCAGGAGCGCGGTGAGGAGGTCTCCCTGCTCGCGCTGCTCGACGCCTATCCGGGCGACGAGGACGGCTCGGAATCGGAGACGGAGGCCTCCGCTGCGGCAGCGATCGCCTCCGCCGTCGAGGGGCTCGATCTCACGGAGAAGACGATCGCGGCGATGCGGGCCAACTACCGTGACGCGGACCGGCTGCTGGCCGGCTCCACGCCGGGACGCCACCGGGGGACGCTCCTTCACTTCCGTGCCGCGAACGCCCCGTACGAGGCTGCCGAGTGGGCCGCGTACACGGACGGCGAGGTTGAGGTGCACACGGTGGCCGAGGACCACGACGGGGTCCTCGACACCGCCGCGGTCCGGTCGATCTCGGAGGTACTGCGCCCGTACCTGCGGGCGGGCGAGTAGACGGCCGGGAACGAGCGCTGCCGCCCGCACCCGAGGGTGTGGGCGGCGGCGAAGGCGGCGTCCTTCTCCACCCGGCTCCGCAGCATGCGTCCCGGAATCCCGGCCCAGCCTTCGTCAGCCCCGGACGGAGTCGGTCTCCCGCCCCCGATCGGCCCTCAGCGCCCGCGCGGTGCGGCGGAGCAGCAGGGAATCGCAGATCTCGCCCGAGCGGACGGCAAGGGTCGACAGCAGGGAGGAGGAGATGCCGTGCGTGTGCTCGGTTCCACCCTGGAGGTACACACCGACGTCGACGTGGTCGGCCATGAGCACCCGGTGGTCGCGGTCGACACGGAGCCGGCCTTCCTCGTCGGCGAGGCAGTCCGCGGCGAGTTCACCGAGCAGCCCCCGGGGGTCGACGGGCCGATAGCCGGTCGCCATGACCACGGCATCGCAGTCGAGGACCTGCTGCTCTCCGGTCGTCAGCGAACGGACGACCACACGGACGCCGTCGTCCAGGTGCTCGACACCGACGAGTTCGGTCGTGTTGAGGATGCGCAGGCGCTCGCGCCCGGCGACTCGCTCCTGGTAATGGGTGCGGTAGAGCTGCTCGATGAGGTCGCCGTCGACGACGGAGTAGTTGGTGTTGCGGTGGTAGCCGTAGAGGTCCCGCTTCACCTCGTCCGGCGCCGTGAAGAAGTCGTCGACCGCCGACGGGTCGAAGATCCGGTTCGCGAAGGGGCTGTCGTCCGCCGGGCTGTAGCCGTACCGGGTGAAGACCGCGTTGACCTGGGCGTCGGGGAAGGTGCGGTGCAGGTAGTCGACGGCCTCCGCGGCGGACTGTCCCGCGCCGACGACGACGAAGCGCTGATGCCGGGGCTCCTTGACCTCCGGAGCCCGGAAGAGGAGATCGCGCGTGTGCCACACGTGGTCCCCGGCTTCCACACCGTCGGGCAGCCGCGGAGTGAGACCGGTACCGACTGCGATGTTGAGGGTTCGGACAACCTCTTGCTGCGCGCCCCCGACGGCGTCTTCGGAGAGAACGTCCACGGCCTCGACACGACCGCCGACGGTGCGAACGGGTCGGACCTGGGTGACGCGGCGGCCGTAGCCGACGCTGTCGGTGAACTCGGCGGCGCACCACTCGAAGTAGTCGTGGAACTCGAGCCGGGTGGGGAAGAAGGTCTTCTGGTTGATGAAGTCGGCGAGTCGACCGCGTTCCTGAAGGTACATCAGGAAGGAGAAGCGGCTCGAAGGGTCTCGCATGGTGACCATGTCCTTGAGGAAGGAGACCTGCATGGTCGCCCCTTCGAGCAGCATGCCCCGGTGCCATCCGAAGCGCTCCTGCTGCTCGATGAACCGGACCCGCAGCGCGCGCTGACCGTCTCGCCGGTTCTGGTCGGCGACCGCGATGGCCAGAGCGAGATTGGACGGGCCGAAGCCTATGCCGACCAGGTCCTGGGCTGCCTGACCGCGGTCCTCGCGGCGTCCCGACATGCTGGTCCTTCCCGTTGCGTCCGAGGGGCGTAGCCTGCGGCACGGGATGTACACACCGTCCACGCACTTAGGTTAGGCAGCCCTAACCGTCGCCCTAGTTCACGGGTAGTGTCAAGTGGCAGCGACGGGCATGTGCGGGGGATATTGCGGGCCACCCGCGCAACGGGGCCCGGCCCTGCCTACCGGCCGGCGAGATCGCCCCGCATCGCGAGAAACCTGTTTGTACGCGCGGGAGTTGAAAACCAGCGGTCGGAGGCGACTCATCAGCGCCGGGTCCCACGGTCCGCCCCTGCTCCGTCAGCGGCGAAGCCGGGACGCGTACTGACGTGCACCCCATGCGCCCCTCGACCGCCCCTTCGACGACGTCGGCTCTGCGCGTACGGTTCCGGCCCATGAGCGGACACACGACCGACCCGCACACGCCGACGGAAATGGGCGCCGGGGCCTTGCCTCCCTCCGACCAGTGGTCGCCGGCCCCCGTGATACCCGTGCCGATCTGCCGCTTCGAGAGCTTCCTCGGCGCGCCGCGCGCCGACGCCCTCCTGGCCTACGCGATTTCCCGAGAGGCCGACTTCAAGGCGGGGACCGTCATGGACCCCTTCACAGGACAGGCCTCCCGCAAAGGCCGCAAGTCCCTCGTCCTGCCCGTGGTCAGTTCCGTGTTCAGCGGACACGTCGCCGACTGCCTGCCGCTCGTGCAGGACGTCCTCGCCCATCGGGCCACGCTCACACAGTCGTTGACGGTCCTGACGGCGCACGGCGAGGGGGGCCACTACGGCATCCACACCGATGCCTCACGGGTCCGCGACGTCAGCACCGCCCTCTCCGCCGTCTACTACCTCCACCGCAAGCCCCGTGGCTTCGACGGCGGCCAGCTCAGGCTGTACGACACGCTGCTGCGCGACGGCGAAGCCGCGCCGGCCGAGTCCTACCGCACGATCGAGCCCGAGCACGACACCCTCGTCGTCTTCCCGGCGAGCGCCTTCCACGAAGTCGTCCCCTCGACATGCCCCACCGGAGAGTTCGCCGATCACCGGTTCACGCTCACGACGTGGATCAGCGGCGCGGACTCCACGGCGACCACGACGGAGCCCCTGTCCGGGATCGGCCGGTGGATGGCCCGTGCAGCCGAGGGCACCCGGCCACTCGCCGACGTCATGCCCGATCACGACGGCGGCACCCCGGTCGGACTTCCGGCGCCCTCGCCCGCCACCCGCCTGCGCTTCCCCACACCCTCGTGACACCGTGAACGCGGCCGCCGCGGCCGGCACGCCGACCGTGAGCTGGCCCTGCGCGACCACTGGGACAAGAACCCCGACGAGGCGTGGACCCTCGATCTGGGGCACACCCGGTACTGAGCGCACCGCCCCTGCCCCACCGCCATGCCAGCGGTGGGGCAGAGGTGCGTCTACCCCTGGCTCAGGGGGTGAGGCGGTTCGGCCCACCCTTCCCCCCGGCAGCGACATCGCCCGCGTCACGGCCGCCATGACCGCCAGGGCCAGCTTCGCGTACTGACTTCCCCGTCCCCGCCAGGACCACCCAGTGGCGGCCGCCGGGCCGCGGGCGCTCGCCCGCGGCCTCGGCAGTGCGGCGTCGAGGTGGTGCCAGGGTCACGGCGACACGAAAGCGGTCCCGGACCAAGATCCGGACAATTTCCGGACCAGACCCCGCCGAGGAGCCGCACCCACTCTCGTTTCCGCTCGCGCTCTGGGCGACGAACGTGGCGGTCATGCCCACCAGGGCCACGAGGAGCCCACCCCACCTCAGACCGACGCCCGCCTCCGCCACGCGCTGAGCGACCTGAGTTCCGCGGTGCTGGCGGTCGAAGCGGACAGGACCTGCGCGACCGCGGACGCGGACGACTGCTGCGACTGAACGTCGCAATCAGCGCGTCACGACGGCGTCGAGCCTTCCCGCTTCGGCCTCCTCGACGAGCGAACCGAACTGGTCGGCGCTCATCTCGAGGGCATGCCCATTCGGCAGGACGACGAACAACTGCTCCTCAATTGACAGTTGGGGCTCGTGGGCAGCGGTGACCGGTGGATGATGAGCCGGACATGACCGGAGCCCGTGCAGGGATGCGCTCGCCTCCGCAGCCCGAGCGGCCGAGCGGACGGTGGCCGCGGGCTGCCGTGTTCGTTCTGCTCAGCTCGGTGCTGGCGGCAGGTGCCGCTCAACTCGTCCTGCACCGAGCCCTGTCGGTACGGCAGCCGGGCCACCACGGACATGACGGGGCCCACGGCACCGTGACGCACCTCGTGCCCACGGGACACCACAGCACGTGGTTGCTGACGGCTGCCCACGCTGCGGCCGCCGGTGTCATGGCTCTGCTCATGTACCGCGCGGACCGGGCGCTCAGCCACCTCCCGGAGACGCTGGGCCGCTGGGCCCACGAAGCTGTGACGACCGCCGCTGCGGCGTTCGGTGTCCTCTGCCGGTCACAGCTCCGGCCATACCCTCGAACCCGGCCCCTGCCGCTCGACGGTCGTACCCCACGGCCGCTGCTGAGCACGATGCTCCATGACACGGTGGTCCGCCGGGGCCCTCCTGTCCGGTGTGCAGAAGACGTTCCCCTGATCCCGGCGGGCTGAACGGTCACACCGTGCGGCCCGCTCCACGTACCGAGAGGGTTCCTTCACCATGCACACGTCGCACCAGCACCTCCCGCTCCGCCGCCTCGGCCTCGCCGCCGTCGGCTCGGCGGTGCTCCTGGGCCTCGCGGCCGGACCGGCGGCCGCGCACGCCGAGGTCTCCGCCTCCGACCCGCGCGCCCTCGCCGAGAACGTCACCCTGTCCTTCACCTCCGAGGCGGAGTCGGACACCGGGGGCATCAAGGAGCTGCGCGTGGTCCTCCCCGAGGGGATCGCTCCGGACGCCGTGGCCCTCAAGGAGGCGCCCGAGGACTGGAAGCTGACCGTCACTCCCGACGGGTACAGCGTCGGCGGCGCGGCGCTGGCGACCGGCACGGACGCCGCATACAGCATCACCGTACGCCAGCTGCCGGACGCGAAGTCCCTGGCGTTCAAGACGCTGGAGACCTACAGCGACGGCAAGGTCTCCCGGTGGATCGAGACACCGACGGACGGCCAGAAGGTCGACAACCCCGCCCCGGTCCTCAAGCTGCAACCCGCCGCGCCCGGCGCCAAGCCGATCGCCCCGAGCACGTCGCCCACACCGACCCCGAGCGCCCCGTCCGCCCAGCCGTCCTCCCCCGCTCCGTCCGTGCCAGTCGCATCCCCGGACGCGGCGAAGGCGAGTGCGGCGGATTCGGGGAGCAGCACCGGCGTCATCGTGGCAGTGATCGCGGCCGTCGTCGTGCTCGGCGGTGCGGCCGCCTTCTGGTGGGCACGCCGCAGCCGCCAGGCCTGAACCGTACGGTCGGGGCGGCCGGTGGACTACTGTGCCGGTCGCCTCGGCACCGGAGCGATGTCGACGCTCCCGCGAACGGTGACCTGATCGATCTCGCTCGTACGCACCGTGATGTTCAAGGTCCACTCGCCGGGCATGGGCAGCTGCAGGTCGTAGACGGCCCAGAACCCCTTCTGATTCTTGAGCCTGGCGTCGATCGGCCCGATGCCCAGAGCCTCCTGGGTGAGGGTCAACCGGAGTTCGGGCACGGTGGCGAGACCGCCGTCCGCGCTGAACACCACGGCCTCGACGGTGTTCTCCCCAACCCGTCCCGGTGCCAGAGTGACCTGCACATTGCCCTGGTGACCGGCCTTCCCCATGTCGAACGGCACGGTGGCCACCTTGGCCTGCGGCTCCTGCGCCGCCGCTGCCACCGCCGCCGCGATCTCGCCCGCGGCACGGCTGGGCTGGGTGCCGGTCAGCAAGGTGGAGACGGCCAGGACCACGACGCCGAGTACGGCCTCGACGGCGACCGTCCGGCGCAGCCTGCGCCGATGTACGTCGACGTCGACCTCGGCCACCGGCGACCGGGCGTCGCCGTGCGCCTCGCCCCCATCAGGCCCATCAGGCACGCCGCCCGAGGCTGCCGCCGGGGCTGCCGATGCGCCAACGGTCGCCCTCACCCGCTCGGGCTCGGACTCGGACACGGTGCGCGTCTCGACGGCCGGAGCGGCCTCGTCGAGGAGACGGGCGGTCCAGCGGCGCGAGAGCGACGCCGCCCACAGCACGAGGACCACGACGGCGACCTTCACCACGAGGGTCTTCCCGTACGACGTGGTGGTCAGCGCCTCCCAGGAGCCGACCTGCCGCCACGACTGGTACACCCCGGTACCGACCAGCACGGCAACGGCGGCGAATGCCATGGTGGAGAAGCGGCCGACGACGGCCGCCGGCACCGGACCGCCGCCGGATCCCGCACTCCGAAGGACGATCACCAGGGTGATCAGGCCGCCCAGCCAGACCCCCATGGCCAGCAGGTGCAGCACGGCGACAGGCATGGCGAGCGGCACCTGGATGCCGGCGGAGGCGTGCTCGGCGGCAGCCCAGGTGAACGCCAAAGCCACGGTGAGCGCCACCCCGGTCCAGCGGACACCCCTTCCGAGGCCGCGCGGTTCGCCTCCGTCGCCTCCGCTCCGCAGCCGGACGGCACACCACTTGAGCAGCCCGGCAGCTGCCGCCAGGAGCACCAGCCGGACGATCAACGCAAGCCCGGGCCGCCCGACGGCGGTTCGACCGAGCTGTGACAGGTCGAACACCGAGGCCAGGCCACCGGCCGTCTCGTACGGGCCGCGCAGCATCAAAAGCGCCACGGTCGACACCACCAGCACGATCCACCCCACGGCCAGCACCCTGCGCACCCGGCGCAGCACACCCGCGCCGGGCCGGCACACTGCGACGAACGCGGCAGCGCCGACGAGGAGCGCGAGCCCGCTGTAGGCGACGTAGCGAAGGAATGCGTACAGGCGGCCGACCGCCGATTCGTCCAGCGAACCGTCCGGCACCACTGCGGCAGTATCGGACGGCTTGCCGATCGAGAAGACGAACGCGCCCGAGATGGGGTGGCCGTCGGCGGAAACGACCCGCCAGGCCACCGTGTAGGTGCCCTCGGACAGCTTGTCCGACAACTGCACCCGTGCCGTGTTGCCCTTGCCGTCCGCGTGCTGCGCCGGGGCGGGATTGACCCGCTGGTTCTCCGGGGACAGCACACGCACCGAATCCTCGGAGAAGGTCACGGACTCGGTGAAGGTGAGCGTGACCTGCCGCGGCGCCTCCTTCAGGACGCTGCTGTCGGCGGGATCCGAACCACCGAGGCTCGCGTGCGCGGAAGCCGGGCCCGCCCCGCCGGCGAGCAGGGCGAATACGGCGGCGAGCAGCGCCAGTACGGTCAGCGGAGTCCGGGCGGAAGACGGTACTGGGCGCATGGGCAGGCAGCCTCCGAGGTTGCGTCAGCGGCGGCAGACAGTGCGCGCACGGAGATCTGGACGATAGTGGCGCCGGCGCACGCCCGGCCTTTGTTGAGCAACTTCCGCTAAAGAGCACCGCGGAAGGCCTCAGCGCGGGCAGGCTGGCCACGTGGATGCGCGACGGGCCCCACGGCGCCCAGGCCGTCGCCACCGCCACCCAGTGCCGCAGCACCGAGTCCTCCGTCGGCGCCGGGTCCGAGACCGTCACCCAGCCGCGCACCGAGATCGCTCCCCATGGGCCGGGGAGCTCGCCTCCGAGTGCGCGGCGAGGCGGAGACCCACGCGCGTTCGCTCAGCGGAACCTCAGATCCGGATAACGATCGGATCACCGAACCAGGAGAAATGCCGCAAACGATCAGCTCATATGATCCGCATCACTAAAGACGGCGTAAAGAACGTGCTAGGAATACGCAACTCCGCTCCGGCCCACCCCTCGCCGGAGGTAAGGAACGGCGGCCGTCACCAGGCCGCGGCACCACCTGCAGTGCTTGCTCCACCTGCACGACCAATGTGCGCCTGCCCACAGTCCGAGTTCGCGGACCGGCGGCGCTACGGGTCGCCGATCGGACAACGGCGTTCGCTCACAGCCCGCCTTCTCACACCGGCCCACCGCACGGGACCGGTCTGCGCCATCGAGGTTTTGCCACATGTCACTCGACTCCTTCACCGACTCCGTCGACAAGGCTGTCAGCGGATTCTTCGAGCCCATCGCCAAGTGGCTCGGGGAGGTCGTCTTCTACTCCGTGCCGGTCAACGGCACCCAGCTCCCGCTGATCGTCGCCTGGCTGGTCGTCGCGGGTCTGGTCTTCTCCGCCTGGTTCGGACTGATCCAGATACGCAAGTTCCCGCTCGCGCTCAAGGTGGTCCGCGGAAAGTACGACGAGAAGGGGTCGGCCGGTGAGGTCAACCACTTCCAGGCGCTGACCGCGGCCGTCTCCGGCACCGTCGGTCTCGGCAACATCGCCGGTGTGGCGGTGGCCGTGTCCATCGGTGGTCCCGGTGCCACGTTCTGGATGATCCTGTGCGGTCTTCTGGGCATGGCGACGAAGTTCGTCGAGGTGACGCTCGGCGTGAAGTACCGCGAGGTGCACGCCGACGGTTCCGTCTCCGGCGGCCCGATGCACTACCTGCCCAAGGGCCTCGCCGAGCGCTTCGGCGCCCGCGGCAAGACCCTCGGCAAGGTCCTGGCCATCCTGGCCTCCGCCTTCGTGCTCTTCTTCGGCCTCTTCGGCGGCAACCTCTTCCAGGTGAACCAGTCCTACGCCCAGCTGGTCTCCGTCACCGGCGGTGAGAGCGGCCTGATCGGCGGCTCGGGTGGCGCTCTGTTCTTCGGCATCCTGGTCGCCGCGCTCGTCGGCGTCGTCCTGCTCGGCGGTATCCGCTCCATCGCCACCGTCACCGGCGCGCTCGTCCCGGCCATGGCCGGCATCTACATCGTCGGCTGCCTGGTGGTCATCGCCGTCAACGCCTCCGCGATCCCGTCCGCGATCTCCACGATCATCGAGGGCGCGTTCAACCCGCAGGGCGTCGCGGGCGGTGTCCTCGGCGCGCTGATCATCGGCTTCAAGCGGGCCGCGTTCTCCAACGAGGCCGGTCTCGGCTCCGCCCCGATCGCGCACTCCGCGGTCAAGACCAAGCACCCCGCCAGCGAGGGCCTGGTCGCCCTGCTGGAGCCGTTCATCGACACGGTCATCATCTGCACCATGACCGCGCTGACGATCGTCATCGCCAACCCGGCCAGCTGGGGCGAGGCCCGCAAGGGCGAGTCCATCGGCGGCGTGACCATCACCTCCGACGCCTTCGCGACCGTCCTGCCCTGGTTCCCCTACATCCTGACCATCGCGGTCATGCTGTTCGCCATCTCCACGGTGCTGACCTGGGGCTACTACTGCATGAAGGCCTGGACCCACCTGTTCGGCCGCAGCAAGGCCAGCGAGCTGACCTTCAAGGTCACCTACACCCTGTTCGCGGTCGGCGGCTCGCTGCTGACCCTGCAGACCCTGATCGACATGGCCGACGCGGTGCTCTTCATGCTCGCCGTCATCAACATCATCGGCCTCTACCTGCTCGCCCCCGTCGTCAAGCGCGAGCTGAACTCCTTCCTCGACTTCGTCCGCCGCCGCGACGCCGGCCTCGACACGGACGCTGATGGGGACGCCGACGGGAACGACACCACCGACCAGGAGCCGGTGAAGACCACCGTCTGACCGTGCCCCCGCGGCCCGGCTCCTGAGGGGGTCCGTGCACACCTCGCGCCTTGGTGTGCACGGACCCCCTCGCCATCGTTCCGGCCGGCCGTGGGCGTCCTTCTCCTGCCGACTTTCCCAGAGGTACCCCTCATGACGGCCACGCCGCCCTCCCCGCGCCCCACCTTCCTCGGACTCCCTCCCTGGCGCGAGCGCCGGGCCATCGCCCAAGCCCTCCGCACCGAGACCATCGGCGGCCTGGTCCTGCTGGCCGCCGCCGTCGTCGCCCTGGTCTGGGCGAACAGCCCGTGGAACGGGGCGTACGAGCGGATACGCGACTTCCACTTCGGGATTCCCGCGCTCGGGCTGGACCTGTCGGTCGGGCACTGGACCGCGGACGGGCTGCTGGCGGTCTTCTTCCTCGTCGCCGGCATCGAGCTCAAGCGCGAACTCGTCGTCGGTGAACTCCGCACCCCCGCCACAGCGGCGCTGCCCGTGATCGCCGCGGTCTGCGGCATGGCCGTACCCGCCGCCCTCTCCGCCGCCACCGCGGCCGCCGGCGGGGGCGCCACCGACGGCTGGGCCGTTCCCATGGCCACCGACATCGCCTTCGCGCTGGCCGTGCTCGCCGTGATCTCCACCCACCTGCCCGCCGCGCTCCGGGCCTTCTTGCTCACCCTTGCCGTCGTGGACGACCTCGGCGGCATCCTGATCATCGCTGTCTTCTTCGCCGACGACCTGAACCTCTGGGCCCTGGGCGCCGCCTTCGCCGGGCTGGTCCTCTTCTACGTCCTGCAGCGCCTGCGCGTGCGCGGCTGGTGGTGGTACGTGCCGCTGGGCATCGCTGTCTGGGCGCTCATGTACAACAGCGGCATCCATGCCACCGTCGCCGGCGTCGCCATGGGCCTGATCCTGCGCACCACCCGCGACACGGGCGAGGAAGCCTCGCCGGGCGCCCGTGTCTCGCACCTGGTGCACCCCTTCTCCGCCGGCATCGCGGTCCCGCTCTTCGCCCTGTTCGCGGCCGGTGTCAGCGTTTCGGGCCCGGCGCTGGCGGAGGTGTTCACCAGGCCAGAGCCGCTCGGCGTCCTGATCGGGCTGGTTCTCGGCAAGATCCTCGGTGTCTTCGGCGGCACCTACCTGGCCGTCCGCTTCACCCGGGCCCGGCTCAACCCCGACCTTGAGTGGGCAGACGTCCTCGGCATCTCGGTGCTGGCCGGGATCGGCTTCACCGTGGCCCTCCTGATCGGCGAACTGTCCTTCGCCGGTACGGACGCCGCAGAGCAGATCAAGGCGGCCGTGCTCGTCGCCTCCGTCACCGCGGCCGGGCTCGCCGCCCTCCTGCTGCGCCGCCGGAACACCGTCTACCGTCGTCTGTACGACGAGGAGAACCTCGACGCCGACGGCGACGGCATCCCCGACGTCCACCAGCGCGCCTCCGTCGCGGAGGCCGCGCCGGCCCGGCACTGACGCGGAGAGGACAATACGGTGGCGATCACTTTCCTCTGCATCGCCGTCGTCATGGCGGCCCTGGTGATCAGAACGGCAGTGGCCGAGATCCGCGAGCCGGGAAGCGGGCGGCGTCAGTGGGCCTTCCTGACCGACCGGCGTGCCATGGCCACCGGAGCCTCGGTCGGCCTGGCGCTCGGGGTGCTGGGCTGGGCCGCCGCCGGGCCCGTCGCAGCCGCGTGGGCGGTACTCGCGGGCCTGCTGGTCGCCTTCGTCACCGGCTCCGGGGATGCCGACGCCTGACGCCGTATGTCAGGACGGCTTGGCGGGCCAGCCCAGCAGGCGGGCGCCGATGACGGCGGTCTGGAGGGTGTAGCGGTGCCGTGGGTCGGCGGGGTCGGCCCGGGCGAGGGTGTGGATGCGCTCCAGGCGGTACGTCAGCGCACGCACGCTCAGCGAGAGCCGGCGGGCCGCGTCGGTGGCGACGCAGCCGCTGTCGAAGTAGGCGGTGAGCGTGTCGATGAGGGGTTGTGCGCCGCCGCGGGCCTGCTGGAGCGGGCCGAGGACGCTCTCCACCAGGTCGGCCATGGCCTGGCGGTCCCGTGTGAGGACCGGGTAGACGAGGAGGTCGGCCGCGTGCAGCACCGGGCCTTCGAGCTCCATCCGCTCGGCGAGGTCGAGTGCGTTCAGGGCCTCGTCGTAGGAGTGGACCACGCCTCCGGGGCCGGAATGCGCCCGGCCGATGGCGCCCCTGCCGCCGCCGGTGGCCGCGTACGCCTGCTCGTAGCCCTCGGCGAACGCGTCGACAGACTGCTCGACGGCCGCCAGCAGGTGCCCGACCGCACGTGCCGGAAGCCCGGGCTGAAGCTCCCGGGCGGCTCTGAGATGGGCCCGCACCAGGCCTCGGAGCCCCACTCCCGACTCCGCCGCCCGCTCGCCTTCGGCCCGCCGGACGTCGAGTTCGTCCCGGGTGAGCCGGCGACCCGTGGCGCACGTGTCCAGCAACGTCTCGGCGTACCCCGCCAGGTGCGCCTCGACCGCTCGCTGCTCTGCCATGCCACCCCCGATCCCGACACGCGCCCGTTGACGTGTCCTTGACGCGGACCAAGAGTGACACGCGCCATGCGGCGGCCCGTCATCGCTCCGGCGAAGGCGGGGGCTGCCAGGTGGGTGGCGCTGCGGCTGCGGGTGAGGGCGTCGGGGTGGGCAACATCCGGACCCCCCGAATGCCCGCCAGGAACGTGTCAACATCCCGTAAAGAGCCAGTAAGGTGCCCAGCGGTGTGCCGGGAAGCCTGGTCGGCGAATGCGCGACGACCCTCTTTGCTGATCGGGAGAATCGTGAACGACTGGCAGAGCTGGGCGGCGGTCGCCGTCTTCGCCGGCGCCTACGCTCTGATCATCACCGAGAAGGTCCACCGGGTGGCGGCAGCCCTCGGCGGGGCCGGTCTGATGCTGGCCATCGGGGCCACCGACGACAAGGCCGCCTTCTACTCCGAGCACAGCGGCATCGACTGGAACGTCATCTTCCTGCTGCTCGGCATGATGACGATCGTCGGGGTGCTGAAACGGACCGGCATGTTCGAATACCTCGCCATCTGGTCCGTGAAAAGGGCGAAGGCCCGACCCTTCCGGGTGATGGCCATGCTGATCGTCATCACGGCGGCGGCCTCCGCCCTGCTGGACAACGTCACCACCGTGCTCCTGATCGCCCCGGTGACCCTGCTGGTCTGCGAACGGCTGGCGCTGCCGGTGGCGCCGTTCCTGATCGCGGAGGTCCTGGCCTCCAACATCGGCGGTACGGCGACCCTCGTCGGCGATCCGCCGAACATCATCATCGCCAGCCGGGCCGGCCTCACCTTCAACGACTTCCTCGTCCACCTCGCTCCGCTGTCCGCGCTGCTGGTACTGGTCCTCGTCGCGCTGTGCCGCTGGCTGTTCCGGAAGTCCTTCGTGTACGACGAGGCCCGCGCCGCCGAGATCATGGAGTTGCAGGAGCGCGAGGCCATCGCCGATCCCCGGCTGCTCGTCCAGGGCCTCATCGTCCTCGCCCTGGTCGTCGCCGGATTCGTGCTGCATCCGGTGCTGCACTACGAGCCCAGCGTGGTGGCACTCCTCGGCGCCGGTCTGCTGGTCGCCGTGTCCAGCGCGGAGACCGGGAAGGTACTCGAGGAGGTCGAGTGGCCCACCCTTGCCTTCTTCGCCGGCCTGTTCGTCATGATCGGCGGGCTCATCGAGACCGGTGTCATCGGTGAGGTGTCACAGGCCCTCGCCGGCGCCGTCGGCGGCAACGAACTGGGCGGCACCATGCTCCTGCTCGGTGGCTCCGCCGCGCTGTCGGGCGTCATCGACAACATCCCGTACGTGGCCACGACGGCGCCCGTCATCAGTGATCTCGTCGCCGCGGCGGGCGGGTCCGGGGACCACGTGCTGTGGTGGGCCCTCGCCATCGGCGCCGGCCTCGGCGGCAACGCCACCGCCATCGGTGCCTCCGCCAACGTCGTCGTCCTGGGCATCGCCGAACGCAACCGGACCCCCATCACCTTCTGGCATTTCACCAGGTACGGCCTCGTGGTCACCGCCGTCACCGTGCTGATCGCTGCCGGATACGTCTGGCTGCGCTATTTCGCCCTGGCCTGACCCGTTCGCCCGTCGTACGCGCAACCCGAGGGAGGCGGGCAGCACCGCCCGTCAGGACACGGCGCCCAGCAACCGGTCGAGCAGATGTGCCGCGGTGATCACTCCGTACAGCCGAGTTCCTCCCTGGTCCCGCTCCGCCACGGCGATCAGCGGGCTGCGGACCCTGGCCATCAGCGCCGCCACCTCCAGCGCCGTGGCGTCAGGTGCGACGACCGGCGGCGGCTCCGACTGCTCCGGCAGGCAGTCGCCGACGCTACGGCCCTCCAGCGCCTCGCACAGCCGGTCGGCGTGCCGCTCGTCCACGACGGCCGCCAGCCTCTGATCCTCGATCACGTACTCCGGTACCAGCAGCTTGACCATCTGCGAGGCCGGCAGGATGGCATGCGGAGCACCGGAACGGTCCACGACCAGCAGCGCCGGCAGACGATGCCCGGCCATCAGCCGGGCGGCCTCCAGGGCATCGGTGTCCCGGCCGACCGTCTCGTACCCCACCGCAAGATCACGTGCCCGCACCAGTCCGCTCCTCGCCGTCCGGCAATCGTCGTGTGCCGGTCACAGCCTCCCCCGCCTCGCCGTCCGAGCCAATCCCGGCTCGCGGTCGTTCCCCGCCGAACCCGGCGCTCGGTCCGGATGAGATGACCGGCTTCACGGGGGCGATCGTGCTCGGGTCCACCGGACTCGGGCCGGGGGCGGCAACCGCCGCGGGGGCCTTGGCCGGTACGGGGGCCGGCTGAGCCGGGCCCTGATGGGCGACCGCAGCGGGGCCGCACCGCGCGGGGCCGAACTGGTCGGCTCGGCCGGGACCGTGGTCACCGCCATCCCCGCGGACGGCTACGGCGAGGTCCTGCTACGGCTGGCGGGACAGCCGTGAAGTACGCGGCCACCGCGGCCGGCCCGCTGGAGCGGGGCTCCTACAAGGTGGCCGGGCCCAGCGAGGCCTTCATCATCACCGGGCGGCGCGGCAAGCCTGGGCCTGGGCCTGGGCCTGGGCCTGGGCCGCCAACGACCGCAGCGGCACGGCCGAGTGGGCATACGAGGCAACCGTGCTGGTCGCGGCCATCGACGAGTGGCTGTGACCGCACGTTCGCACCGGTCTTTCGTTAACTCTTTGCCGAGGAACCGATGGGCCGGCTAAGTTCTCCCAGCCGTCCGGTGTTGTCCGGGACCGGCGCTGTCGACGAGGAGGTGTGGAGCACATGCGCAGGAGCGTCCAGGTGTTGAGTCCGCGTACTGACCTTTGCCACTTCCTCACGACGGAGACACCTTGTCGTCTCGCATCACCCCGCTGACCGATCCCGTTCACGGCCCGAACAGCCGACGTCTTGCATGGTTGGCGTCCGACGCCGATTCCATCCCCACCGGAACCGCCTTTCTGCGCCTGTTCAACAGCCCCGAACAGGAGCACCTGGCCGAACTGACCCTCCAGGTCCATCCGGCGGAGCGACGCCGGCACGTCGGCTCGCAGCTCCTCGACGCCGCCGTGGCCGCCGCCCGGGACGACGCCCGCAGCTGCGTCATCGCGCAGGCCGAGGCCGGATCGCCGGGCGACCACTTCCTGCCAGCGCACGGCTTCCGGAAGGTCCTCACGCTGAGGTTCTCCCGCTTGCCGCTGGCCGACGCGGACACCAGCGCCCTCGCCCGCATCATCGAGCGCCCGCACCCCGGCTACCGGCTGACGTCATGGCAGGGAACCGTGCCGGACGACCTCGCCGAGACGTTCGCCGCCTCACGTCGCGCCATGGACGACATGCCCATGGACGACACCGACTACGGCATCGTCGCCTGGGACGTGGACCGGGTCCGGGCCGCGGCGAAGGCCGTCGAACGGCGCGGCGACCACCTGCACACCGTCGCCGCCGTCGACACCTCCGACGACTCGATCGCCGGCTTCACCGAGCTGGTCGTCCCCGGCAACGGGACAGGTGACGCCCAGCACTACGGCACCGGCGTGCTGCCCGAGCACCGCGGACACGGCCTTGGCCGATGGATGAAGGCCGAGTCGATCCGACACGCCCACGGGCGCTACCCGGACCTCGGTGGCCTCCTGACGGACATCGCCGACAGCAACACGCACATGAGACAGATCAACGACAGTCTCGGCTACTCGCCCACGCACACGACACACCAGTACCAACTCGACCTCTAGCAGCGGACGGACGGGCCGGACCTGGACATCACAACGTCCGGCCCGTCCATGCTTTCGAAAAGAGCGGTATGGGGTCGCGCAGGCGGCGTCCGATTCATTCAAGACCGCCACGGCATAACGTGTCTAGGCTGCCGACATGACTCCACGACTCGACATGATCGGCCTCGTCGTCTCCGATATGGCCGCCTCGCTCGCCTTCTACCGCCGGCTCGGCCTGGAGATCCCCGCCGAGGCCGACGGGCAGCCCCACGTCGAGGCCGCCCTGCCCGGCGGGATGCGGATCGGCTGGGACACGGAGGAGACCATGCGCTCCTTCGACCCGTCCTGGACCCCGCCCTCCGGCAGCGCGCGAGCCGGGCTGGCCTTCCTGTGCGACTCCCCTGCCGAGGTGGACGCGCTGTACGCCGAGCTGACCGCCGCGGGACACGCCGGGCACCTGAAGCCCTGGGACGCCTTCTGGGGCCAGCGCTACGCCGTGATCCGCGACCCGGACGGCTGCGAGGTCTCCCTCTTCGCCCCGTCGGAGCCCGTGTAGGCACTCAACGTGGTCCCGGCGAGCGCACGTACCTCGCGGGCGAGATGTGCCTGGTCGGCGTACCCAGCCCTGTACGCGATGTCGGCATGGCGCATCCCGGAGCGGGCCAGGGCCGGGGCGCGCCGCAGCCGCAGGATCCGGCCGAGCGTGCGGGGTCCGTACCCGAAGGCGTCGGGCGGCCCCGCGTCGGCGGCGCGGCGGGTGGCCAGCGCTTCGAGCCCCGCGCGCGGGTCCCCGTACCCGGCGACCAGCCCGGCGAGGCGCCTCACCTCCCGCCACGGCCACAGGTCGGCGAGCTCGACCCGCCGGTCCCGCACGGCCCGCGCCGGTACGCCGAGCAGCGCGGGCGCGGTTCCGGGCGGGAGCCGGATCCCGACGAACGCCCGGCCCGGGACCTCACCGGCGCGATGAGGCCCGGTGTCGGGCCCGGCGACGAGCAGCCGCCCGTCGACCCACAGCACGTCCATGCACCCGTCGGGCAGCACCGTCCCGCCGCCACCCGCGGCCCGCCACAACACGGCCCCGGGGACGGTGACCGAGGCTGTTTCCTCGTACACCGTGTGCGCCGACGACCCCGCGCGCCGTCCGGTTCACCGCTTCCGCAGCCTTCAGGCAGCCCGTTCCGCTCAGCCCGCTGGCTGCCTATCCTTGTGGCCATGACCGCCCAGCCTCCGGAGCCCTCTCCGCGCCCTGCTCCATCAGGAGAGCTCCGCGCTTCTCACAACGACCGGGAAGCAGTGGTGGAGCAACTGCGCGACGCGGCAGCCGAGGGGCGAATCGACCTCGATGAGCTGGATTCGCGCCTGGAGCAGGCGCTGAAATCCAAGACTCACGCCGAGTTGGCCCGCGTGACCGCCGACCTGCCCAGGCTGACCGCCGCTGAGAGCCAGCCTTCGCTGGTGCTCAAGGGCGGCATGTATGGCGCGTCGAGAGGCCCCGGGCGCTGGGAGGTTTCCGAGCACATCACCGCTCATGGAGGCGTGGGGGGTGTGAAGCTCGACTTCACCCGGGTCGAGTGCCGCCTCACCGAAGTCGCGGTGGAGGCGTACGGGGAGACGTCCGGTGTCACGATCGTCATCCCCGACGGCTGGGCCGCGGACACGAGCGGCATGGACCCCGGCCGCGGCGGGTTGAAGGACGAGACCACGCTCAACCGGCTCCCGGGAACTCCGCTGATCCGGCTCACCGGGTCCGGCGGCATGGGGGGAGTAGTCATCCGCCACCCCAACCGCCGTGAACGGCGCAACCTGCACAGCAACCCGCCGCAGGACCAGGCCATTTCCTGTGGATCACCTGGCTGAACACACATTGCACGAGCGGGTGGCCGTCCTCCAGGCTGGGAACATGCGGATCACCAGCAGTGACGGACTGACGATCGGGTTCGAGGCCGTGGGCCGTGGAGATCCCCTGGTGCTGCTGCACGGCTTCTTCGGAGACCGCACCACCTGGCACTCCGCCGGTCACGTCGGCGCTCTTGCCGATGCCTTTCGTCTCGTCCTGATCGACGCCCGCGGGCACGGCGACAGCGGAGCGCCCCACGACGCGGGCAGCTACGAAATCAGCCGTCAGGTCGACGACGTTCTCGCCGTGCTCGACGCGCTCGACATCGACCGGGCGGCCATGTGGGGAGCCTCGATGGGCGGCATTATCGGCCTGCATCTGCTCGCCGGCCACCCGGAGCGGCTGACCTCGCTCGTCGCGGGCGGCGCCCATGCCGGCCCGGTCAACGTCGAGCCGGCTGCCGCGGAGGAGGAAGCCGCGGTGTTCCGCACTGCGGGCACCGCACCGTTCATCGAGTCGCTGGAGCGTCAGGGGTCGCTCCCCGCATGGCTGCGCACCGTGATCCAAGCCGCCGACCCGAATGCCCTGGCGGCATTGACCCTCGCCCTGGACAACCGCGACAGCGTCCTGGACGCGCTTGCTACCTGCACCGTCCCGCTGCTCCTGCTCGCCGGAGATCGAGACCCTCAGCTTCCTGCGATTCAGCGGACAGCCGACCGAATTCGCAGCGCTACCCTGGCGGAACTGCCCGGCTGCGGGCATCTCGACACCTTCCTGCGAACGGATCTCACGTTGCCCGTGGTCCAGGCGTTCCTCACCGGCCAGAAGGCTCCCTGAGCTTCAAGCTTCGATGAGAGGTGGAGCTGCGCACGGAGACCGCCCGCGCCACCGCCCCGCTGCGCCTCCTGCTCGTCCTGACCGACCTCGAGGTCGGACGCTGACGGACGGCCTACTGCACAGACCACCGCCCGCCAGCAGAACGATCGCCCCGAGCCGGGCGGCTGCCGCCGCGGCCCAAGAGCGGCCGCTGGTTCCGCACGTACGACCGGGACGCCCCCGTTCCCACCCGCGGCCCCCGGCGGGGGCAGGCGTCACCGGTTCCCGGATCCGGTGAAGTAGTCCGTGTCCTTGGGGCGCGCGGAGTCGTGGCCGGACGGACGGGGAGCGGGTTCCAGGTGGGGTATGAACTTGGAGCAGTGGATGTATGCCTCTTCGACGCTCAGGTGGACCCAGATCTCGGGACCGCGCCCGGGCGCGGTCCCGGTGGGCAGGCCGGGGTGGCGGGAGCGCAGTCCCGCGTCGGTGTAGAGCCGGGCCACGCCGTTGACGTGGAGACCTATGCGGTGGTGGGTGAAGTCCACGAAGAGCATGCCCAGGTGGGGGTTCTCCGCCATGTTGCCGGCGCTGGCGAACACGCCGTTCCCGCGGAACTCGGGGTAGGCGAGCGTGCGGTCGTCGATGACGTGGACGAACCCCGGCGGCCCGGCGCGGAAGCTGGCGTCGCATTCTCCGTGGGCGTCGGCCGTGGCGAGGAAGACCATCGTCTGACGGCCGATGAACTCCCGCATCTCGGGCGTGAGGTACGGATGGACCTGCTTGCCGTAGAACCGGGCGGCGCGGTCGGCGGTGCCCAGCAGTTCCTGCAGCCGGTGTTCACCTGCCGATCCGAAGGGCGGCGGGGGCAGGGGCACGGGCGTTCTCCTGATGGGACGGGCGAGCGCTCGGCTCAGGGCATGGACAGGACGGGCGTCTCGAACGGGTCGTGATGGATACGGTCGGGCATGGTGCCGCCGAGCGTGAGCGTCTCCTTGGCGGAGACGACCATCGGTACGGGGCCGCTGAGATAGACGTCGTGCTGGTACCACGGCCCGTACTCGGCCAGAACCGCCGGCAGGGACCCCCGGATCCCGGGAATGTACTCGTGGGAGACCGCGCCCCTGATGGTCAGCCAGTGATGGCGCTGCGCCATCCGGAGCATGTCGTCCACCCCGTACAGCTCGGCGCCGGTGCGGGCACCGAGGAACAGGTCCACCTGATGGCGCCCGCCGCGACGGGCCACCTCTTCGACGAGTGCGCGGATCGGGGCGAGGCCGGTGCCGCCGGCCACGAAGATCAGGTCGTTGAAGACGGCGGCATCCAGCACCATGTCGCCCATCGGGGCTCCCAGGTGGACCACGTCGCCCACAGCCGCCCGGTGTACGAGGGCGCTGCTGACCGAGCCGCCGGGCACCGCGCGCACGTGAAAGGTGAGGCTGCCGTCCTCGCGGGGTGCGTTGGCAGGGGAGTAGTACCGCCAGTGCTTCGGCCACCACGGGGTCTCGATGCTCACGTACTGCCCGGCGGAGTACTCGTACGGCATGTGGGGACGCACGGTGATTTCGGCGATGCCGTGTCCGCGCGAGACCCGGTGCACGACCGTTGCCGGCCATACGGCGGGCCGTACCGCCTCGTCCTCCTCTGCCGCACTGATCATGACCTGGGCGACCGCGCCGTACGCCTTGGTCCACGCGGCGGCGATGTCCGCGGTCCACGCGGGGCCGGCGTAGCGGGCCAGGGAGGCGAGGAGGCATTCGCCCACGGCAGGGAAGTGCGCGGCGAGGGTGCCGAACTTGCGGTGATCGCGGCCGAGGTTTCCACAGAAGCGGACCAGGGCTCCGGGGTCGTCGACCAGGTCGACGATGCGCAGGAGTGCGCGCAGCAGGCGGCCTCGCTGGGCGTCCATCCCGGGCGGGAACATCGGACGGACCGCCGGATAGCGGGCAAACAGGATCGCGTAGAAGTAGACGGTCATTTCCGCGGCAAGCGGCTCGACCACGGACGCAGAGGCGCGGATGAGCGCTGCCTCGTGGGCCGACAGGGGCGCCTGCACCTCCACGGCCTCCGGCTCGACGGCGTGGACGGCCTGGTCGGCCTGGACGGCGGGAGCAGGCGCCGGGTCCTCCGGAAACGGGAGCGCGGACGTGCGGCCTGAGCGATTGCTCCGGAATCTCAACGGACCAGAGCTCCTCCATCCGATATGCGAGATGTCGGGGTGTCGAGCGTGGCGGTCATGAGTCCTCGTCGGGGGTCGGGAACGCCGAAACGGATCAAGTGGTTCCGGACGGTACATGACCGTGCGGGTGACTCAGAAGTAACCAAGAGGTACGACGGGCGCCCGGGTCCGCTGTGCCCGCGCACAGCGGAGAAGCGGCGGCGACGACCGCCAGGCCGCGCCGCGCACGCGGCGTGGCCGTCCGTTCCGGAACGTGACCTTCCGAAGATCTCCACATGGTGTGGGTGGGTTGGACGACCTCCCCTCACGGTTCCCCGGAATGCCGTTCGGAGGGCGTGCGCTTGGTGGCGGTTTGCCCGATTGTCTTCCCACGGCGTGCGACGTCGTCCGTATCTGTTACTTGATCACGCGGAGAGGTTGTCGCCATTCGGTGAATGAAGCTGCACGCTCGCCGTCCGACGTGAAGGCCGACCCGTGAAGGAGCGTCAACCCAATTGGCCCGGCCACCCGTTCGCATGCTTCTATCTGCGCACCGCGGCAGTCGAGGAATGCCGGCCCGGCTTCTGGGCCGTCGGGCGGCCGCGGCATTCGAACATTTCAATGAACGAAAGGTGCGCACCCATGCGTAACGACATTGAGACCCGTGAGATGGCCGACGCCGAGCTGGACGCCGTTTCCGGCGGCATCGTCAGCATCGGCGGAGGCCTCGCCGGCGCCGTGACCGGCGACGTCACCACCGTCCTGGGCACCGTGGGCTCCCTCGAGACCGTCCAGGCTGCGCGCGGTCTCGTCGCCAACGCCCCCGGCCTGGTCTCGGGTGTCACCGGCGTTTCGGTGAACACCGGTATCGCCGGTCTCTGAGCCGGATATGCCTTTGGCCCCGGAGCGTCCCCCACGGCTCCGGGGTTCTCGGCTGCCCGTGCGCCCCACCTCATTCGAATGCAGTTGAAGGAACAGTCCGTGCAGTTTCGCCAAAAGGCGCTTTCCAAGCTGCAATCGCCCGAAGAACTCGATGTGCCCGTACGCTTCGCGCGCCCACAAGGCCGGCTCGTACTGGCCGTCACGGTCATCGTCATGGCCGCCGCGAGCGTCTGGGCCCTCACCGGCACCGTGTCCGCCAAGCTGAGCGCACCCGGCATCCTCACCCATGCCGAGGGCAGTTACAGACTGCAGAGTCCGGTCGCGGGACAGGTCACCCAAGTCCTCGCCGATGAGGGCCAGCTCCTGCCCCCCGGGGCGCCGCTGCTCAACGTCCGTACGGACCAGGGCGACCGGCCCGTGCGCGCCGTGGCCGGCGGCCGGGTGACGACACTGGTCGCCAAGACGGGCTCGGTCATCACGACCGGCGCGGACGTGGCGACCATGGAACGCGTGCAGGACCCGGACGACCCGTTGGTGGCCGTACTGTACGTGCCCGCCGGCAGCGGCTCGGCGATCCCGGTCGGCGCCCGGGTCGACCTGACCGTCCAGTCCGTCCCCCGGCAGCGGTTCGGCGTGCTGCGCGGCCGCGTCAAAACGGTCGGCCGCGCCCCCCAGACCGAGGCTCAGATCAGCGGCTTCCTCGGGGACGGAAAGCTCGCCGGACAGTTCGCCCGGCCGGGCAACCCGGTCACGGTACTCGTACAGCTGGAACGTTCCTCCACCACCAGGTCGGGCTACAGGTGGTCCTCCACGGACGGACCCCCGTACGCCGTCGACTCCACGACCCTCGTCACCGGCGCCGTCCACCTCGCCCCGCAGCGCCCCGTCGAGTGGCTGCTGCCGTGACCGCGCCGCGCCGTCGCCGTCCGGAACCGACGGGCAGGAACACCAGACGCCGCAGCTCGCACGGCAGACCCGCGCGCCCCCTCAAGGGCAGGACGCCCCGCGCGGTACGCACCCCCACCGTGCTGCAGATGGAGGCGGTGGAGTGCGGCGCCGCAGCCCTGGCCATGGTGCTGGGCCACTACGGCCGCTTCGTCCCCCTGGAGGAGCTGCGGATCTCCTGCGGCGTCTCCCGTGACGGCTCCCGCGCCGGCAATCTCCTCAAGGCCGCCCGTGGTTACGGCCTGGCGGCCAAGGGCATGCAGATGGACCTGGCCGCGCTCGCCGAGGTGCGCGGTCCGGCCATCCTCTTCTGGGAGTTCAACCACTACGTCGTCTATGACGGCATGGGTCGCCGGTTCGGCCGCAGGGGCGCGTACGTCAACGACCCGGGCAAGGGCCGCCGGTTCGTCCCCATGGACGAGTTCGACACCAGCTTCACCGGCGTCGTGCTCACCTTCGAGCCCGGCGACGGCTTCCGCCGCGCCGGCCGCAAGCCGGGCGTCCTCGGTGCCGTGCCGACCCGCCTGCGCGGCACGTCCGGCACCATGGCCGCCGCCGTGATCGCGAGCCTCCTGCTCGTCGTGGTCGGCTCGGCGACGCCCGCGCTGAGCCGCACGTACATCGACATGTTCCTCATCGGCGACCAGACCTCCCTGCTCGGCGTGCTGTTCGCGTCGATGGCGGTCGCCCTCGTGCTCACCGCGACGCTCACCGCGCTGCAGCAGGCCAACCTGCTGCGCGGGCGGATCATCGCCTCCACCCTGGGCAGCGCCCGCTTCCTGCGGCACCTGCTCAGACTCCCCGTCGCCTTCTACACCCAGCGCAGCCCCGCCGACCTGGTCCAGCGCCTGCAGTCCAACGACACGGTCGCCGAGACCCTCGCCCGCGACCTCGCCGCCGCGGGCGTGGACTCCGTCGTGGTCGTGCTCTACGCGGTGCTGCTGTGGACGTACGACCCGCAGCTCACCCTCCTCGGCGTGGCCGTGGCGCTGCTCAACGTGGCTGCCATGCGGATCGTGATCCACCTGCGGTCCACCGGCACCCAGAAGCTGCGCGCCGAGAGCGCCCGGCTGACGAACACCTCGTACAGCGGTCTCCAGCTCATCGAGACGATGAAGGCCACGGGCGGCGAGAACGGGTTCTTCCGCCGCTGGGCCGGACAGCACGCCCTCACCCTCGACGTGCAGCAACGGCTCGGTGTGCCCAGCGCGTGGCTGGCCGTCGTCGCACCCACGCTGGGCGCGCTCAACAGCGCGCTGATCCTGATGATCGGCGGCCTGCGGGCGGTGGAGGGGCACCTCTCCGTCGGACTGCTCGTCGCCTTCCAGGCCCTGGTGACCAGCTTCACCGCGCCGATCACCCGGCTGAACGGTGTCGCCGGACGGATCCAGGACTTCGCGGCCGACGTCGCCCGCCTCAAGGACGTCGAGAACTTCCCCGTCGACCCGGTCTACTCGCGGCGGGAGCCCGCCGCGAGCACACGCCGGCTGGGGGGCCATGTCGAGCTGGACAACGTCACCTTCGGCTACAGCCCCCTGGACGCCCCGCTGCTCAAGGACTTCTCGCTGACGGTCCGCCCGGGGCAGCAGATTGCCCTCGTCGGAGGCTCCGGCAGCGGCAAATCCACCGTGTCCCGGCTGATAGCGGGCCTGTACGCCCCCTGGGCGGGCGCGATCCGGATCGACGGGATGCGGCTGGCGGACATTCCCCGCGGCGCGCTGGCCGCCTCCGTCTCCTTCGTCGACCAGGACGTCTTCCTCTTCGAAGGCACCGTCCGCGACAACGTCACCCTGTGGGACCCCTCCATCCCCGACGAGGCCGTCGTCGCCGCCCTGGAGGACGCCGCCGTACACGACGTGGTCGCCCGTCGCCCCGGCGGCATCCACAGCCGCGTCGAGCAGGACGGCCGCAACTTCTCCGGCGGCCAGCGCCAGCGCCTGGAGATCGCCCGGGCGCTGGTGCGCCGCCCCGGCATCATGGTTCTCGACGAGGTGACCAGTGCCCTGGACGCGGCGACCGAACAGGTCGTCATCGACAACCTGCGGCGACGTGGCTGCGCCTGTGTGGTCATCGCCCACCGGCTGAGCACGGTCCGCGACAGCGACGAGATCCTCGTACTCGACCGGGGCACCGTCGTGGAACGCGGGCGGCACGAGTACCTGGTCGCGGCGCAGGGCCCGTACGCCGAACTGGTCAAGGAGCGCTGAGGTGACGACCTCGTACCACGCCACGGAAACCGACCCGGTCGTCACGGCCCTGGGCGGCCTCGGCTCACCGGTGGACTGCACGGGCCTGCGCAGCATGTCCCTGGAGGGCCCACTCGTCCTGTGGCTCGTCGTACACGGCGAGCTGGACCTGTTCGCCGTCGACGGCGCGCAGGCCGGGCACTGGCACTTCCTGGGCCGGCTGGAGGCGGGCACCCTGCTGATGGGCCCGCCGGAGGGCCCGGGGCACACGCTGGTCGGCCGCCCCCTGCAGGGGTGCGGGCTGCGCCGCATCGAGCTGCGGGAGCTGTACCGCCAGGAGTACGGCGACCTGGGGGTCCCCCCGGACGGAGTCCGGGGGAGGTACGGGGGGTACGGGTACGCCGAAGCCGGGGGACGGCTCAGCCCGCTGGAGAACGCGTTCGCGCTCGGCATCGGCCGGGGCCTGCGCGTGCTCTACCAGGCACCGCTGGACGGCCGCGCCCCCACCGGGCACGCCGGGGCCGACGACGAGGTCCTGTGGATGCAGATCACCCCGGGCAGCGTGCAGTACGGCGCCGCGTACGAGGCGGAGCCGGTCGGCACCCTCCTCCTCGACGCGGCGATGTGGCAGGGCATGGTCGACCAGCAGTACCGGCTGCTGTACGCCCTGGACGACTGGATCGAACAGCTCGCGCGCGCCCACGAGGACCGTACGGCGGCCGGCATCGAAGCCGGCCTGGCGGCCCGCACCCAGGCGGACCGGGCGCTGCTGTCCTCCATCGGCCGCTCCGGCCGGGCGTCCCACCACGGGGCGAGCGCCGACGCGACCTTCGCCGTGTGCCGGCTGGTCGCCGCCGAGGCCCGTATCACCCTGTCCGAACCGGGTGCGGCCGGCACCGCCCCCGAGCGCATGGACCCCGTCGAACGCATCGCGCTCGCCTCCAGGGTCCGCACCCGGCCCGTCCGGCTGAGCGGGCGGTGGTGGCGGGAGAACAGCGGGCCCCTCGTGGGCCGGTGCACAAACGACGGCACACCGGTCGCCCTGCTGTGGCGGCGCGGCCGGTACGAGGCGGTCGACCCCGCCGGCCGGCGCGAGCGGATCACCGCAAACACCGCGGACGCCTACGAGCCGGGCGCCGTCATGCTCTACCGACCGCTGCCCGAAGGGAAGTCCGGCCTCCCGGCGCTGCTGCGCTTCAGTGTCCGCGGTACCCGAGCAGAGCTGCGCAGCCTCATGCTGGGCGGACTGGTCGCGGTGTTGCTGGGCGCGTTGGTGCCCATCGCCACCGGAACCGTGCTCGGTGAGTACGTGCCCGGGGCCGAGAGCGGACTCATCGTGCAGACCACCGTCGCGCTGATCGCGACCGCCGTCGTCTCGGCCGCCTTCATGCTGCTGCAGAACATCTCCCTGCTGCGCATGGAGGGACGGATCGAGGCCACGCTCCAGCCCGCGGTGTGGGACCGGCTGCTGCGGCTGCCGACGAAGTTCTTCGCGGGCCGCTCCACGGGCGAACTGGCCAGTGCGGCCATGGGCATCAGCGCGATCCGCCGCGTACTGTCCGGCATCGCCCCGGTCTGCGTACAGGCGAGCACGGTCGGCACGGTGAACCTCGTCCTCCTCCTCGTCTACAGCGTGCCGCTGGCCCTGGCGGCGGTCGCCATGCTGCTCGTCATCGCCGCGGTGCTGCTGGGCCTCGGGCTGTGGCAGCTGCGCTACCAGCGCCGGCTGATCACGCTCGGCAACAGCCTCAACAACCGGGCCTTCCAGACCCTGCGCGGGCTGCCCAAGCTGCGCATCGCCGCGGCCGAGAACTTCGCCTACGCCGCCTGGGCGCGGGAATTCGCCCGTACCCGCGAGCTGCAGCAGCGCGCCGGCCGGATCCAGAACCTCATCACGGTGCTGGGCGCGGTCCAACTGCCGCTGTGCACGCTCGTGATGTTCATGCTGCTGGCCGGCCCGGCCCGCGGCACCATGTCCGCCGCCGAGTTCCTCACCTTCAGCACCGCGGTGACGATGCTGCTCTCCTCGCTCACCCAGCTGACCGGTGCGCTCCTCTCGGCCGCCGCCGTGCTGCCGATGTACGAGCAGGTCAAGCCGATCCTGCGGGAGACCCCCGAGGTCCGCGGATCCAGCACCCCACCGGGAGTGCTCGGCGGCGCGCTGGAGGCCAGGCAGCTGTCGTACCGCTACGCCGACGACGGCCCGCTGGTGCTCGACGATGTCAACTTCCGCGTGCACGCGGGTGAGTTCGTCGCGATCGTGGGTGCCAGCGGCTGCGGCAAGTCCACCCTTCTCCGCCTGCTCATCGGCTTCGACCAGCCCGCCGAGGGCAGCGTGCTGTACGACGGCCAGGACCTGGCGGCGCTGGATCAGGCAGCCGTGCGCCGCCAGTGCGGGGTGGTCCTGCAGAACGCCCAGCCCTTCAGCGGGTCGATCTTCGACTGCATCCGTGGTGCGGAGGCCTTCTCGCTCGACGAGGCATGGGAGGCCGCCGCGATGGCGGGCCTGGCCGAGGACATCAAGGCCATGCCCATGGGCATGCACACCATGCTGTCCGACGGCGGCGGCACCGTCTCGGGCGGCCAGCGGCAGCGGCTGGTGATCGCCCAGGCCCTCATCCGCAGGCCCCGCATCCTGTTCCTCGACGAGGCCACCAGCGCGCTGGACAACGAGGCGCAGCGCGTGGTCATCGAATCCACCCGCACCCTGGAGGCCACGCGCATCGTGATCGCCCACCGGCTGTCCACGATCATGGACGCCGACCGGGTGATCGTCATGTCGGACGGGCGGATCGTCCAGCAGGGGCCGCCCGCGGACCTGCTCGCCGACCCGGCCGGCCCGTTCCACGAACTGGTCCGCCGCCAGCTGCGCTGACCCGCCGGGCGGGCGCCGCCACCGCTATTTTTTCCGCCTGTACGCCCTCATCTGACACGACCCCGTGGTTTCAAGTGAGTCGGGGGAATCTCGGGGGCCGGGATCGGGGGGCCGTCGTAGCCTTTGACCTCGCCGAATCGGGTTCCGTTCATCCAGTCCTCACGGGCCTGAACGACCTCTTCATGGCTCCTGGCGACCCAGTTCCAGAACATGACGATCTCCTCCTCGAACGGCTCGCCGCCCAGGAGCATCAGGCCCGCGTCCGAGGTCGCGCGCAGGGGGAGTTCGGTGCGGCCGCAGCCCAGGTAGAGCATCGAGCCCGGCAGGACCGGGACGCCGTCGACGTGGGCCTCGCCGGACATGGACAGGACCGCGTACTCGAAGTCCGGGTCCAGGGGGAGACGGGTTTCCGCGCCCGCCGCCAGGGCCAGGTCCGCGCCGACGATCGGGGTGTACGCCGTACCGGGGGACGTCGCCGTGTCCAGGGTGCCCAGGATGACCGTGGCCGTCAGGCCCGGGGCCGTGACCTGTGGGAGCTCCGCGTGGTGCTGGAAGTGCGGGGCGACGTCGCGGTGGGCGTCGGGCAGGGCCACCCACAGCTGCGCGCCGTGCAGGAAGCGGGCGTGCGGCCGCGGGCTCTCCTCGGAGTGGCTGATGCCGCGGCCGGAGGTCATCAGGCCCAGCTCGCGCGGGCGGATCGTCTGGAGGCTGCCCACGCTGTCGCGGTGCAGGACCTCACCTTCGTGCAGCCAGCTCACCGTCTGCAGGCCCTGGTGGGGGTGGGGAGCGACCTGCATGCCGGGCTCGTCGGCGATGTCGTCCGGGCCGTAGTGGTCGACGAAGCACCAGGCGCCGACCATACGGCGGCCCAGGTTCGGCAGCAGCCTGCGGACCTCGGTGGCCTCGCCGAGCTTGACCTGACGGGGGCTGAGGAGTTCACGGACCGGTTCCGCGACGACGAAGCCGCGTCCGCCGCACGTGGACAGCGCGGGCTGGCGATCGAGATTGCTCATGCGGACAAGTTAGCCCGCCGGAGGGCGGCTCGTTCGGTGGAATGTTTGCGCGGGGGCGGCGTGTTGCAGCGACCATGAACACCCCGACCGCCTATTACGACCACGGAACACCCTCCGAGCGCTGGTCGCGCGCCCAGCTCTTCTTCGACGCGAAGGAGTACGCCCCGGCCGCGCGCATCCTGGACGGCCTGACCGCCGAGGCACCCGAGCAGCTGGCGCCCCGGCTGCTGCTGGCCCGCGCCTACTACCACTCCGCGCAGCTCGGGCGCGCCGAGCGGGAGCTGCGGGCCATCCTGGAGCGCTGGCCCGTCGAGGACTACGCGCAGCTGCTGCTCGGACGCACGCTGGAGCGGCAGGGCCGGAAGGCCGAGGCCG
Source organism: Streptomyces sp. NPDC042102 (assembly GCF_055582305.1). Taxonomy (NCBI): domain Bacteria; kingdom Bacillati; phylum Actinomycetota; class Actinomycetes; order Kitasatosporales; family Streptomycetaceae; genus Streptomyces; species Streptomyces sp. NPDC042102. The sequence continues at coordinate 1,189,939 of NZ_JBVJDL010000001.1, read as the reverse complement.
CCCCGCACCTGCGGATCGCCGCCGCGATGGCCGGCGAGTTCCCCGAGGTGTAGCGGGGAGGGGCCGGAGGGCGCGGGGGCGGCGGTGTCACGGGTTAGCCTGGGGGCACGATGAACCGTCTGACCACGCCCTTCGGCTCGTACGAGCTCACCCGCTTCCCCGAGGACCCCCGCGACCGGCTGCGTGCCTGGGACGCCGCCGACGAGTACCTGCTGCGGCACCTGGCCGCCGGTACGGGTGAGCGGGGGCCGGTGGAGCTCGCGGACCGGCAGGTCACGGTGGTCGGGGACCGCTGGGGCGCGCTGGTGACGGCCCTGGCCGCGCACCGGCCCGTGCAGATCACCGACTCCCATCTCGCGCACGAGGCCAGCAGGGCCAACCTGGAGCGGGCCGGGGTGGCGCCGTCGGACGTACGGCTGCTGAGCACGCAGGACGCCCCGCCGGAGCGGATCGACGTCCTGCTGGTACGGGTGCCCAAGAGCCTGGCGCTGCTGGAGGACCAGCTGCACCGGCTGGCGCCGCACGTGCACGCGGACACGGTGGTCGTGGGCACCGGCATGGTCAAGGAGATCCACACCTCCACGCTGAACCTCTTCGAGAAGGTCCTCGGACCGACCCGGACCTCGCTCGCCGAGCGGAAGGCGCGGCTGATCTTCTGTACGCCCCGGGGGGCCGGGGGCGCCGCTCCCGGCGCCAGTCCGTGGCCGCTGACGTACACGCTCGGGCCGGACGCCGGCGCGGGAGCCGCCGAAGGGCTGACCGTCGTCAACCATGCCGGGGTCTTCTGCGCCGACCGCCTCGACATCGGCACCCGGTTCCTGCTGGGGCACCTGCCCACGGGCACCGGCGCGGCCCGCATCGCCGACCTGGGCTGCGGCAACGGCGTCGTCGGTACGGCGGCCGCGCGCGCGAACCCGGGCGCCGAGGTGATCTTCGCCGACGAGTCGTACCAGGCCGTGGCCTCGGCCGAGGCCACCTTCCGCGCCAATGCCGGGGCGGTGGACGCCACGGCGCGGTTCCTCGTCGGGGACGGGCTGGCCGCGCTGACGCCCGGCTCGGTGGACCTCGTCCTGAACAACCCGCCCTTCCACTCGCACCAGGCGACGACCGACACGACCGCGCTGCGCATGTTCGCGCAGGCCCGCCGGGCGCTGCGTGCGGGCGGCGAACTGTGGGTCGTCGGCAACCGGCACCTGGGCTACCACGTGCGGCTGCGCCGGCTGTTCGGCAACTGCCAACTGGTGGCCGGTGACCCGAAGTTCGTCATCCTGCGGGCCGTCAAGCAGGGCGGCGACGGTGGCGGCGCGGCGGCCCGCCGTCAGACGGCGCCGGGGGAATCCGCGCGCACGTCCGGGTACAGGCCCAGGTAGCGGTAGGCCCCGGACAGCACCCGGTAGAGGTGGGCGGTGCGGGGACCGGACAGGACGTGGTCCTCGGCGAAGGCCAGCGGCTTGGAGATGCCCTCGTGGGCGGTACGGAAGATCCGCAGGGCGAGCGCCGGCCGGTCGGTGGCGTGCCCCGCGAGAGCTGTCAGGGCGGTGGCGAGCAGGCCCGTCGCGTCGTACGCCTCCATCGCCCAGGGCCCCGGGTCCTCGCCGTACTCGGCGCGGTGGGCGGCGGTGAACGCGGCCGCCGCCGGCACGACGCGGGCGTCGGCGACGTACGAGGCGAAAACCCAGCCCTCGGCCGCCGCTCCGGCCGCCGTCAGGAACTCGGCGGTCATGGCCGGCTGGACGCCGATGCGCGGGCCGGTGAACGAGGCGGCCGCCAGTGCCCGCGCCAGCTGCGCGGCGCGCGCCGGTGAGGTGCCGGTGAACACGCAGCCCTCGGCCCCGGCCGCCATCAGCTCCCGTACCGTGGCGGCGAAGTCGGCGCCGTCGGCGGGGATCCGGTGGATGGTCGCCGTCCCCTGCGACGGGGGCGTCTCGCGCAGGGCACGGGTGAGCTGCCAGCTCCCCTCGCCGCCCGCGCCGTCCTCCACCAGGGCGGTACGGCTCACCGGCCGCACCCCGGAGAGGTAGTGCAGCACGGGCGGGGCGTACCCGTCCTCGCCGGGGCGGGTGACGCACAGCGTGCGCCAGTCCACCTGGGCGCTGGTCGCACCGGCCACGTTCACGGCCACCTGCGTGAGGGTGGCCGCGGCGCAGGCGGCGGCCACCGCGGGCAACGCTCCTTGCGTGGTGGGCCCGGTCACCGCGAGGACCGCCGGGTCGGCGATCAGCGTCTTGACGACCTCGGTCGCGCGGGTCGCGTCCCCGCCGTCGTCGGCGACGCGCAGGGCCAGCCGGAACGCGGCGTCGGGCCGGGCGTTGTGCCGGGCGACGGCCAGCCGCATGCCCCGTTCGTGGGCCTGGCCGACCGCCCGGCCGGGTCCGGTGAGGTCGGCCTGGAGGGCCAGGGTGCGGGTGGGCAGGTCGCCGGGGGGCGCGGCGGGCGGTGTGGCGCGTTTCCCGGTGCCGCGGGTGGTGTACCAGGTGACGGGCCCGCCCACGGCGAGCAGCCCGGCCGTGCCGAGCAGCAGCTGCCTGCGGCTGACGGGCCGGCCCGCGGCCACGGCGCCGCCGGCGGCGGCCGTGGTGCCTGCGGCGGCAGCAGCTGCGGCGGCCGTATCGGCCTGGGCGGCGGGGCGGTCCGGGGCGGTGTGCTCCGGGGCCGTGTGCGCGGCGGTGGTGAGGTCCAGGGCGCGGGTGGAGCGTACGGCGATCAGCCGGCGCAGCGGGGGCGGCAACCAGGCGCCGCCGTCACGGTCGCCCGCGCCGGCTCCGGCTCCGGCTCCGTCCTCGTCTGCCCACTCACGGACCCCACCGCCGCAGCTGTCGCCCTCGTCCGGGCCACCGGAGCCGCGGACGCCCGCGTCACGGATTTCCGCGTCCTGGATCCCCGCGTCCCGGACCTCCGGGTCGCGGGCGACCGCGACGCGCGGGTCGATGCCGCGCGGATCGATGCCGCGAGGGCCGCCGTCCGGCGCTGCGGCGCCCCGCGGCCCGCTTCCCCTCGACGCGGCCCCGCCAGCACCGCCGTCCCGTGGGCCGGTGGCGCCGGGACCGCCGTCGCCGGGGCCGGTGCCCAGGAGTTCCCGTACCGCGTCGGCCGACGGCCGGGCGGCCGGGTCCTTGGCCAGGCACGCCGTGACGGTCTCCAGCAGCTCCGGTGGCAGGCCGGTCAGTTCGGGTTCGTCGTGGACCGCGCGGAAGACCACCGCGGCCGCGTGGCCACCGCCGAACGGTCCCTGGCCCGTCGCCGCGTACGCCAGCACGCAGCCCAGCGAGAACACGTCGCTCGCCGGGCCCGGTTCGGGGCCGCCGGCCCGCGCCTGTTCCGGCGCGAGGTAGCCGGGGGTGCCCACGATCGCTCCGACGGCCGTCAGGGTCGTGGCGCCCGAGGGGCGGGCGATACCGAAGTCGATCAGCCGGGGGCCGTCGAGGGCGAGCAGGATGTTGCCGGGCTTGACGTCCCGGTGGATCAGCCCGGCGGCGTGCACCTCGTTGAGCGCCTCGGCCAGGCGCGCGCCGAGCACCCGTACCGTCGCGGTGGGCAGCGGACCGTGCAGCCGCACCGCCTCCGCCAGCGAGGGACCGGGGACGAACGGCGAGGCCAGCCAGGGTTCGCGGGCCTCGGGGTCGGCGGCGACCACCGGGACCACCCAGCGCCCGGAGAGCCGGCCGGCCGCCTGCGCCTCGCGCCGGAAGCGGGCGCGGAAGGCCGGCTCGGCCGTGTGGTCCGCCCGGATCACCTTGACCGCCAGCAGCGCGCCCGCCGGGGAGCGGCCCAGGTACACCGTGCCCATGCCACCGGAGCCCAGGCGTCCCAGCAGCCGGTGGCCGCCGATCGTGGCCGGGTCGGCGGGGGTCAGGGGCCGTACCACGGGCTAGCCGACGGGCCGCTGCGGCGCCGGGCCGGCGTACTGGATCCGGCCGCCCTGGACCTGGTGCACGAAGGAGGTGATGCCCTTGACGCGGCGTGCGTCGTCGAAGGCGTACTCCTTCACCAGACCGCGGTAGGTGCCCTGGCCGAGCGCGGTGAGCAGGTCGGCGCGGGCGGGCCGGCGGCCGCCGGCCGATGCGGCGACGAGCCGTTCGATGACGAGCCGGGTCACGTCGTAGGCCTCCGCCGTCCAGACGGCGGGCGCCGCGCCGTACGCCGCCCGGTGCGCGCGGGCCACTTCCGCGACCTCGGCCGCGTCCGGCCCGGTGTACGGCGCGAGGAACAGCCAGCCCTCGGCGGCGGCCCCGGCCCGGTCGACGAACTCCGGGCCCGCGAGGGAGTAGTCGGCCGCGCGCGGACCCCGGAATCCGGCGGTGGCCAGCGCCGCGGCGGCCTGGGCCGCACCCTGCGCGGTGCCGGTGTAGAAGAAGCTGTCGATGCCGGCGCGCAGCATGTCGGCGATGACCGGGGTGAGGTCGTGGTCGCCGCGCGGTACGACGCGCGCGTAGGCGGTCGCCTGACGCACGTAGGTGGCGATGGTCCGGTTCGCGAGGTACGCCGTCTGCCAGCCGTCGGTGTCCCCGTCGCGGTCGCACAGGATGCCGAGCCGGCGGGCGCCCTGCTTGTGGATGAACTGGAGGTTGAGGGGGTCGGCCTGGGCGGCGGTGACGGGGCAGGTCTGGAAGAAGCTGCGCCGGTCGCCGACGCCGTACACGCTCGCCGCGGCCGACACGGTGAGGAGGGCCAGCGAGGCCTCGCCGTAGAGCTCCAGGCAGGGTGCGACGGAGGCGTCGGTGGTGGGGCCGATCACGGCGAGCACGTCGGGGTTGCCGATGAGGCCGGTGGCCGCCTGCGGGGCGCGGTCGGCGCGGCCCGCGTCGTCGGCGGTGGCCACGGTCAGGGTGAAGGGTTTGTCCGCCCGTGCGTTGAAGGCGTCGACGGCCAGGCGTACGCCGCGTTCCTGGGCGGTTCCGGCGTCCTTGCGGGCCCCGGTGAGGTCGCCGTGGACGCCGATCGTCCAGGCGCCGGGGGTCGCGGCGGCCGGGCTTCCCTGCCCTGCGGCGCCCTTGCCGTAGCCGTTGTCGGAGCGGTCGCGCAGGGCGAGCCAGGCCGCGGCGCCGCCGCCCGCCGCGAGCACGGCCGCGCCGGAGGCGAGGGCGAGGACACGGCGGCGGGAGGGGCCGGCGCCGGCGGGGGCCACGGCGGGGGTGTCGGCGCCGGCGGGCCCATCCGGAGAGTCCCCGGCGCCGTCCGGGGAGTCCGCAGCGCCGGCCGGGGAGTCCGCGGGGCCGGCCGCCGGGTCGCCGGGTTCGGCGAGGGTCTCCTCGATGGCGGGCAGGGCCAGCAGTTCGGCGGCGCGCGCGGCGATCGTGGCGACGACCGGATCGGGCAGCCAGTCGGTGCCGTCGCCCGGCGCGTCCTCGGCCAGTTCCTCGTCGAGGTCCCGGGCGGTGGGCCGCAGGTCGGGGTGTTTGGCCAGGCAGGCCCGCAGCGTCGCGGTCAGTGCGGGGTCCTCCTGGAGGCGCTCCCCGAGCACGGGCTCGTCGTGGACGGTGCGGTAGAGCAGGGCGTCGACCGAGCCGGTGCCGAAGGGCGGTTCGCCGGTGGCGGCGTACGCGAGCAGGCAGCCGAGCGAGAAGATGTCGGCGGCGGGCCCGGCCGGGCGGCCCTGGGCCTGTTCGGGCGAGAGGAACCCCGGGGAGCCGATGACGAGGTCGGTCGAGGTCAGGGCGGTGTCCTCGGTGCCCCGGGCGATACCGAAGTCGATCAGCCGGGGTCGGTCCATGCCGAGCAGGACGTTGCCCGGTTTGAGGTCGCGGTGCACCAGGCCCTGCTCGTGCATCACCGTCAGGGCCTTGGCCAGCGCCGCGCCGAGGACGCGGACGGAGCGCAGCGGCAGCGGGCCGTGCGCCGACACGGCCTCCGCGAGGGAGGGGCCGGGGACGAAGGCGGTGGCCAGCCACGGTTCCGCCGCGTCCGGGTCGGATCCGGTGATCCGTACGGCCCAGGGGCTGTCGACGCGGGCGGCGATCTCCGCCTCGCGCCGGAACCGGGCACGGAAGTCGGACTCGCCCGCGTACTCGGCGCGGATGACCTTGACCGCGGCCAGCGCGCCGTCGTCCGTACGGCCGAGGTAGACCACGCCCATGCCGCCGGCGCCGAGCCGGCCGAGCAGCCGGTGGCCGCCGACCCTCGCCGGATCGGACTTCTGCAGCCGCTCCATCACCGCGCCTCCTTGCCGATCGCCTGCCCGGCGCGGATCATCATCCGGCTGGTGCCCTGGACGAGGAGGGCGTTGAGGGACTGCTGGGTGGCTCCGGCTCCCCCCTTGACCGTGACGGCCATGGTGACCGGGCCGAACTGCCCCTGGGACCAGGTGTAGTCGTACGGTCCGCCCTCGGCGGTGAGGATCTCGCCGTACTCGGCGAACGCCTCCTCGGTCCACATGTTGCCCTGCTCGCCCTGGAACAGGGCGGTGCCGATGAGTCCCTTGAGCTGTTCGCGGGCGTTCAGCCGCTGGTCGGGGCAGCGCATGACCTCTTCCATCGACCGGGCGGTCTCCCACCCCGAGTCCGCGCGGTTGCGGTGGACGGTGACGGTGGTGTTGACGCGTACGGTGCCCCGGCCGTCCTTGGCCGGGATGCGGAAGTAGCGGGTGCTGGTGGCCAGGACGTCGTCCGGGAGGCCGCTGGTCTGCCAGGCGCAGTCGGGGCCGAGGACGGGCCAGACGGCCGGGTCGCTCTCGTAGGGGGTGCCGCGGACGACATCCGGGCCGAACACCTCCTGGTCGACCATGATCTGGCCGATCAGAGCGCGGGCCTGGGCGGCCGTCGTGGGCTGCTTGGCCTCGTCGAGTTCGGGGACGAGGTGGCGGGCCGGGCTGCCGGAGGGCGCCGGGGCGGTGCCGGTGGGGGCGGGCGTGCCCGAAGCGCTCGCGCCCGCCGCGGACTTCGTCCCGTCCGCGGCCGGTGTGCCGCCGGACGAGCAGCCGACGAGCAGCAGCAGGCCCGCCAGCGTGCGGCCGCAGGTGTGCGCGAAACTCCGCCTGTACGCGTCGTGTCCCCCCATGGCGCTGATCGTAGCCCCTGCCACAGCGGCGGCAACGGGGATGCTGGAAAAGGGAGTTGACGATCATGGTGGATCGCGCCGCGAGTCTCTCACCAGGCCAGGTGACCAGCGAGTACGTCCTACACTCTGCCGCGTGAACAGCCAGGTGCAGCAGGACGCGAACAACGCCGACAACGCCGGCGACGACGGCGGGCGCTACCGGCGGGAGGAACTGGCCCGCGCGGCGGGGGTGAAGGTGCGCAACCTGCGCTACTACCAGGAGCGCGGACTGCTGCCGCCGCCGCGCCGGGAGGGCCGGATCGCCTGGTACTCCGACGAGCACCTGGGCCGGCTGCGCCTGATCGACGACCTGCTGGGCCGGGGCTACACCGTCAACGGCATCGCCGAACTGCTCCACGCCTGGGAGGAGGGTGGCGGACTGGCGCAACTGCTCGGTCTGGAGCGGGAGATGACCCGGGACTGGGTGCAGGAGGAGCCGGTCACCATGACCATGGCCGAGCTGCGCGAGATGTTCGGGCCGGGCGGTACGTCCGAGGACACCCGGCGCGCGGCCGAGCTGGGATACATACGGGTGGACGGGGACACGGTCACGCACCGCAGCCGCCGGCTGCTGGCCGCGACGCTGACGCTGGTGCGGCAGGGGGTGCCGATGGCGGAGGTCCTGGACGCGGGGGCCTTCGTCCAGGCACAGGCGGCCGCGGTGGCGGACCGGTTCGTCGGGCTGTTCCGGACGTATGTGATCGGGCCCGACGGGCTGGATCGACTTTCGGCCACCCAGCTGCGGCAGATCACGGAGGCGGTGGCGGAGCTGAGGCCGGTGGCGGGCGAGGTCGTGACCGCCGAGTTCGCCCGTGCGATGGCCCGGCGGGTGGACGAGGAGGTCGCCTCACTACTGCACACGGAGCATCGTACGGAGCAGTAGGAGTCGGCCGAAAAGGGGCAGTCGCACAACCTTGCCAACCACCATTGGCACTCTTACATTCAACTCGTCGGTAACAACGGTGCACAGCCGAAATACAAGGGGAAAGTCCATGAAAGGTTCCCAGAACGGCAGTGAAGCAGACTTATCCGGCAGCGGCCGGGTGCGGTGGCGGCGTTTCGCCGTCCTGACCCTTCCGGCCGTCGCCGTCACCGCGGGGCTGGGGGTGGCACTCGCGCAGGGCGCGCTGGCCGCCTCGTTCGCCGTCTCGGGCCAGCAGTTCAAGGTCTCGGCCAAGAGCCTGCAGGGCGAGGGCTTCGCCCAGTACGGCAGCGTCGACGTCAACGCCCGCGAAGAGCTCATCCCGGTGGCCGTCACCGCCATCCGCGAGGCCAAGCTCCACAGCCTCTGCCAGTCCGTGGTCACCACGCTCCCGGTGATCGGTGACATCTCGCTCAACCTCACCGCGGGCGGCAAGACCCCGGTCGAGGCGACCAACCTCTTCGTCGACGCGACCCAGTTGTCGGGCAACGCGGAGTTCAAGAACATCGAGATCGGACGCGACGCGTCCACCCTCGACAAGGGCCCGGCCGACGCCCAGGGCATGCAGGACCTCTTCGCCCAGCAGGCCGACTCCGTCTCCATCACCGATCTCCAGCAGACCGCGTGGGCGACGAACGCCGGCACCTTCAAGCTCTCCGGCCTGGACATGAAGATCAGCAAGGGCAAGAAGGAATGCTTCTAGTCGCCGGATTCCGGCGCTTCCGACGCAGCAGACCGTTCTGGGGCGGACTCTTCGCCATCATCGCCGGGGCCGAGATCTGCGTCCTGCCGCTGGCTCCGCTCAAGATCATGCTCCAGCAGGGGATCGCGGGCCTCCCGTCGGTCCTGCTGGGGCTGGTGATGATCGTGCTCGGGCTCTCCGCCTGGTTCGCCCCGCACTACCGCACCCTCGCCGGAGTCCTCACCACGCTCATCGCCACCGCCGCCCTGGTCCTGTCGAACCTCGGCGGCTTCCTCGTCGGCACCCTGCTCGGGATCCTCGGCGGCGGCCTGATGTTCGCGTGGCAGCCGAACGCCGCACCGCGCGCCCCCGGGCCGGACGCCGGGCCCGACGCCGACCCGGAGCGCACGTCCGAAGCCGCCCCCGCGGCCGTCCCCCGCACGGCCACCGACGCCGTCCCCGACGGCGGCCCCTCCCCCACGCCGTACTCCGATCCCCAAGGAGCACCGTCATGAGCCGCACGCGCACCGCCCTCGCCCTCGGCCTCGCCGCCGCGGGCGCCCTCACCCTCGGTTCGGTCACCGCGACGGCCGCCACCGACGGCGCCACGGCTGCCGCCGGGGCCGCCTTACCGGCGGCCGGCTCGACCACCGTCACGCCGGCCGGCCACGGCTTCAAGGCCACCCTCACCGGCAAGGCCACCTTCAAGGCCGGTTCGGTGACCATCAGCTGCTCGGTGTCCGTGGCCACCGGCACCGTCCCGGCGGCCCCGGGCAACAGCAACCCGGACGGTCCCGTCGCGTCCCCGATCTCGGCGCCGGCGTACAGCTCCTGCACCGCGAGCCTGCCGGGCGTGACGCCGACGGTCACCAGCAGCGGGGCCTGGCAGGTGTCGATGCAGAACGGCTCGCCGATCACCGCCACCATGACCGTCCCGGCGGGCGGGCTGGTGGTCAAGACCTCCGGGCTGGCCAACTGTACGGTCACCGCAGCCCCGACGGCCGCGGCGAACGTCGCGGGCACCTGGGCGAACGGCGCGCCGTCCACCCTGACGTTCACCAACGCCTCCGTCCCGGTCAAGGTCACCGGCGGCTTCGGCTGCCCCACGAGCGCGACCACGTCCGTCTTCAACGCGGTGTACACCGTGTCCGACACCACCGACCCGGCGCAGCAGATCACCGTCACGCCGTGAGCTGAGCACACCGGACCGACCGTACGCGTGGGGCGCTGATCCCGGGGCCGGGCCCGGGATCAGCGCCCCCTCGTGCGTACGGGGGCGGGCCTGCGACCGCCGCGCCGCACGAGGGCGTCCGCCCTCACCCGGCCCGCGGCGGGACGGCCCGCGACGGGACGACCACCCGGTAGTGGGTCGTCAGCCGGCCGTCGTCGCCCAGGACGTGGAAGGCGAGGGCCGGCGGCTCGTCCAGGTGGACGTGGTGGCCGGGGTCGTCCTGGTGCTCCCAGGGCAGCCGGAGGGTGGAGACCACGCCCGGCGCCACGAGCAGCGGGCGCCCGGCGAAGGTGGTGGCGGCCGCTGTGTGGGCATGGCCCGCGAGGAAGGCGGTCAGGTGCGGGTGCCGGGCGGCCAGTTCCGCGAGCCGCTCCTCGCCGAACTGCCGGATCTCGTCCACGTACGGCGTGTGCAGGTCGACCGGCGGGTGGTGGAAGGCCACGAGGACGGGGGTCCCGTGCGGGGTGTCGCCGAGCACCCCGTCCAGCCAGGCCAGGGTCTCGTCCGCCAGGAACCCCGCGTCCTCGCCGGGGACGGAGGAGTCGCACACGGCGAGCACGAAACCGTCCCCGCGCAGCACCTGGTCGACCGGCGCGAGGGAGTGCGGCTCGCCGAGCAGGCCGTCACGGAAGGCCCCGCGGTCGTCGTGGTTGCCGGGGCAGACGACCAGCGGATGCCGCGACCGGAGCAGTTCCCGGGCCTGGACGTACTCCTCGGGCCGCGCGTGGTCTGCGATGTCACCGCTGACCAGCACGGCGTCGAGGTCGTACGGGAGGGCGTCGAGGTAGTCCATGACGGCGCGGGTCCGGTCGGCCGCACGCGGGGCGGTGTCGAGGTGCACGTCGCTGAGGTGGGCGATGATGATCATGCACCCCATGGAACGGCGGCCCGGCCGCGCACGCCATATCCACTTTTGCCTCATTGGCCTAGTGACCTGAGTCAGAGGTTTGCCGTTAGTCGGGCATGAGTCGTCCGGGTCCGAAGATTCCGCCGTTGTCGGTCACTGATGCCCAGCGGGCGGTGCTGGAGGGCTGGTTACGTCGCCGCACGACGGCTCAGGCCTTGGCTCAGCGGTCGCGGATCGTGCTGGAGTGCGCCGAAGGCCACTCGATCATGGAGGTGTCCCGCCGGCTGCGGATCGCTCCGGACACGGTCCGCACCTGGCGGCGCCGCTTCATCGAGCGGGGCCTGGACGGGTTGTGCGACGACCCGCGGCCCGGTGTCCCACGGAAGATCACCGATGCCGACGTCGAGCGGGTCATCGTCAAGACGCTTGAGGAGACACCGAAGAACGCGACCCACTGGTCGACCAGGTCGATGGCCGCGGCCACGGGCATGTCGCAGTCGAGCATCTCGCGGATCTGGCGGGCGTTCGCCCTGGCGCCGCACCGGTCGCAGACGTTCAAGCTGTCCACGGACCCGCTGTTCATCGACAAGGTCCGCGACGTCGTCGGCCTCTACCTCGACCCGCCGGAGAAGGCCCTGGTGCTCTGCGTGGACGAGAAGTCACAGATCCAGGCCCTGGACCGGTCCCAGCCGGTCCTGCCGATGATGCCCGGCGTTCCCGAGCGTCGCAGCCACGACTACGTCCGGGCCGGCACGACCACTCTTTTCGCGGCCCTCGAGGTCGCCACCGGCAAGGTCATCGGCTCCCTCCACCGCCGCCACCGGGCAGCGGAGTTCAAGAAGTTCCTCACCAAGCTCAACAAGGAAGTACCGGATGACCTGCAGGTTCACCTGATCCTGGACAACTACGCGACCCACAAGACACCCGACATCAAGAAGTGGCTGCTGGCCCATCCCCGGTTCCACCTGCACTTCACCCCGACCAGCGCGTCCTGGCTCAACCTGGTCGAGCGGTGGTTCGCCGAGCTCACACAGAAGAAGCTCAAGCGCGGCGTCCACCGCTCCGTCCAGACCCTCGAGCGCGACATCCGGGCCTGGGTGGCCGACTGGAACGAACAGCCCCGGCCGTTCGTCTGGACGAAGACCGCTGACGAGATCCTCGACAAAGTCGCCGCCTACTGCCACCGAATCTCTGACTCAGATCACTAGGCCGTCTCTTCCGGATCTTGCCTGACCCGCGCCGCCCGGCACCGCACCTCGCCGCGTTGTCGAGGCACCCGAGGACGTCCAGTAATCGGGAGCCTCTCCGCCTTGCGATGCACGGCACCGGACGACGCGGGCTTAACCGGCAAGATCCGAAAGAGACGACCTAGGGGTTGTTTATCAAACGGGTCGACCCGTATCGTAAATCGTCATGAGCTCCTCTCCGTCCCCCAGGGGACGTCCCAGGGATCCCCGCTCGCACGAGGCGATCGTCGCCGCGACCGCTGAGCTGGTGACCGAGGTCGGCTACGCCGCGACGTCGATCGGAGCGGTGGCCGCCCGTGCCGGTGTCGGCAAGGACACCGTCTACCGGCGCTGGCGGGGCAAGCCGGAACTGGTCTTCGAGGCCGTGTTCACGACCACCGACCACGCCCCGGTCCCGGACACCGGAACGCTGACCGGGGACCTGACCGCACTGCTGCGGGGCCTGATCGACGAGTTCCGCGCACCCGCCGCGGCAGCGGCGCTCCCGGGGCTGCTCGCCGACTTCGCCGCCGATCCGGTGCTGAAGGCGCGCATCCGCGGCGACTTCCTGGCCCCGTCCAAGGAGCGGCTGCTGATCGTCTTCGAGCGCGCCGTGACGCGCGGAGAGATCGCGGCCGGCACTCCCGTGGACCTGGTCCTGGACACGCTGGCCGGAGCCGTGTTCTTCCACGTCGGCCTGGTCGGGGAAGACCCCGACCCCCGGCTGGCCGACCGGCTGGCCGCTGTCATGGTCAGGGGGATCGAGATCCGATGAACGGCTGGTTTCTCGCGGCGGGCATCACCGCGTCCGGTGTGGCCGCGGTGCACATCGCCGTCGGGCACCGGGACGTGGTCCGCCCGCTGCTGTCCTGCGGACTCGCGGACGAACCCCGACGCGTCCTTCATGCCGTGTGGCACATGGTGAGCGTCGACCTGGTGCTCTCCGCGGTCGCCCTGGTCTACTTGGCGCCGGCGGACGATACGTCAGCGACCGGCCTGGTGGCGTGGTTCGTGGCCGCGCACTTCGTCGCGTACACGGTCGCCTTCCTGGTCGTCACGCTGTCGGTCGGCTGGCCGAGGCCACTGCTCCGGCTGCCGCAGTGGATGCTGCTGCTGCCGGTGGCGGTCCTGACGGTGGCGGGCGCTGTGTAGCGACGGCCCGGGAGATGCACAAGGCCGCCAAGGCCGCTCAGGTGTCGCGGTCCGCGCGGCGACGCCTGACCAGGAGCCAGCCGGTCGCCGTCAGGGCGGCCGACGCCGCGCCGAGGGGCAGCATCGCGGCTCCGGTGGCAGCAAGGGAGGAAGCCGGGCCCGGGGCGGTACCGGCCGTGGTCGCACCGTTCGTGACGGTGCCGGTCGTGGTGGACGTCGTGCCCGTCCCGCCGGCCACCGTCCCGCCGGCCGCCGAGGCGCCGCCGTTCGTGGCCGCGCCGGAGGAGGCCCCCGGGTCCGCGGTCGCGCCGGGGGTGGCGGTGGAGCCCGGGGCGGCCGGGCCGCCGGTCGGACCGCCCGCGGCCGGGGCGGACGGCTGCGCGGTCACCGTGAGCGTCATGGCCGCCGTCCGGGTCGTACCGGCGTCGTTGCGGAACTCCGCACGGTAGCGGTGGCCGTGGTCGGCTGCGGTCGCCGTGAACGTGTAGTCGGTCTCCGTGGCGCCGGCCACGGGCCGCCAGGTCGCCCCCGCGTCGGCGCTGACCTGCCAGGCGACGGTCGGCGGCGGGGCGCCCTCGGCCCGCGCGGTCAGGGTGACCGCGGCGCCGGTGGCCACCGTCCGGTCGGCCGGATCCTGGACGACCTTCGGCGGTACGGCCCGCTCCAGTTTGGTGATCTTCCCCTCGGCCGGGTTGGTCACGAAGACCGTGCCCCCGCCGGGCCGGACGGCCACCGCCGCCGCCCCCGACTGGGCGTGGTTGCCGGGCAGGGACACGGCCGTGGCCACCTCCTTGAGGTCGCCCGTGCGGTACACGGTGAAGGTGCCGTTGTTGTCGCTCCCGGGCTGGTCGGGGTCGCCCGCGTCCTGCCACACCACGTACGCCTCGTGCGTGACCGGATCGAAGGCGGCCGCCCGGGGCAGGTCGGCGCCGTCGATGGTGGCGACGCGGGCGCCGTCGGGGCCGTACACGACGACGGAGTTGTCGATGCCGACCCACACCCGGCCGGTCTCCGGATCCACCTCGGTGAACCCGCCGAAGCCCTCCCCGGCCGGCAGGTCGAACCCGGCCGTGACCGTGAAGGTGTCCGTGTTCACCTTGTACAGGCGGCGGTTGGGGACGTCGGTGAACCAGACGGTCCGGCGGGCGGCGTCCACCGCGAACGTGTCGCCGCCCTCCAGGGTCAGCGACCGTTTCACGACGGCGCCCTTGACCTCCACCTCCGACAGGAGCGGGCCCTGCGCGACCAGGACGGTCGCCGGGTCGGGCCCGGGTGCCGCGTCGGTGACGGCGGCGCCCGGCAGCCAGGCGCCGGCGGCGGCCGCGTCGCCGTCCTTGGCGGTGCCGATCCCGCGCAGCGGGTAGACGAACACGGCGCCGTCGCCGGGCAACGGGCGCACCAGGCGCGTCACGGCCCGGCGGGCGAGCGTGCCGGTGGGCCCGGGGGCCTGGCCGACCGTGGAGCGGACCCTGCCGTCGGCGGGGTCCAGGGCGTGCAGCCCGCTCTCGTTGACGTCCGCCGTGCCCGGCAGATCCTCCGAACCGACGTACAGCGTCCGGGAGTCCGGGTGCAGCAGGAGGTCGCGCGGGCGGCCCGCCGAGGCGAACTCGGCGGTCTGCCGGTAGACGGCAGCGCCCTCGGGCGCCTGCGGCCCCACGCCGCCGGGGTGGGCGGCCGGACCGAGGGCGAGGACGCCCGCGAGGAACGCGGCGGGGTGGGGGGTCGGCACGGGGAACTGCTCCTTGTCGGGAGTGGTCGGCAGCGGTCGAACACGGTCGTCACCGGGACGTGCGGGCAGCGGAAGGGGAAGGCCCTCCGGGGGCTGCTAGTTGAAGGAGATCGGGGCGTGGACGTCGTAGGTGCGCTTGCCCGAGTTGAAGTGGTCGGCGCGGGTGACGACCGCGCACTGCACCGTCTCGCCGCAGATCTGGCCGCCGCCGAGGTCGGCCTTGACGTGGATGGTGACGCTGAAGGTGCCGCCGGGGCCGTACTTGGAGGTGTTGGCCAGGGTCCCGCCGAAGATGTTGTTGATCCAGTGGGAGGCACCGGTGGTGCCGGACTGGTCCGAGCCGCCCAGGCAGGGGGTCGGCTTGCTCGCGCCCTGCGCCCCGTTCACGGCGCACAGGCCGACGTAGATCCCCTGGCCGGGGTTGTAGCCGCTGCCGGTGACGGTGATGTTCTGGCCGGCCGCGGCGGCCGCGCCGGGCGCGGTGAGGCTGAGCCGGTAGGTGGTCCCGCCGTCGGTGACCGTGCGGGTCGCGGTGGCGGCCGAGGCGGAGCCGGCCAGTCCGAGGGCGAGCGCACCGGCGGCCGCGGCGGCGACGGCGGTCCGGGCGGCGGGGCGGACGAGGGAGCGGGACAGGGAGAGAGCACGCATGACGGCAGCACCTTTCCAGTGCGGGATGTCCGGCGCGAGGGCGCGGGAAGATCAAGAACTGAGGTTAGGCTAACCTAACCTCGATCAAGAAAAAAGGGCGGCTTCGCGCCACCCGACGCGAAACCGCCCTCGATCCGGCGGGGCGTCAACTCCCCTCCCCCGCCCAGGTGTTGCCCGATGCCACGGCCTATCCGCGATACGTCTCCAGTAGCCGCAGCCAGACTTCGCTCATCGTCGGAAAGGCCGGGACCGCGTGCCAGAGCCGGTCCACCGGCACCTCGCCCGCCACCGCGACGGTCGCCGCGTGCAGGAGTTCACCGGCTCCCGGGCCGACGAAGGTGGCGCCCAGCAGCACCTCGCGGTCGAGGTCGACCAGCATCCGGGCCCGCCCCGTGTAGCCGTCGGCGTACAGGCCCGCTCCGGTGACCTTGCCCAGGTCGTAGTCGACCGCGCGTACCCGCAGGCCCGCGCGTTCGGCGTCGGCGAGGGTGGGGCCGACCGCCGCGGCCTCCGGGTCGGTGAAGACCACCTGCGGCACGGCCGCGGTGTCGGCGGTCGCCGCGTGCGCGCCCCACCGGCCGGTGTCGAGCGTGCCGGCGCCCGCCGCGCGGGCCGCGACGACCGCACCGGCGATCCGGCCCTGGTACTTGCCCTGATGGGTCATCAGGACACGGTGGTTGACGTCCCCGACGGCGTACAGCCAGTCGTATCCGGTGACCAGGCAGGTGTCGTCCACGGGCAGCCAGCCGCCGGGGGTGAGCCCGACCGTGTCGAGCCCGATGTCGTCCGTGCGCGGCGCTCGCCCGGTGGCCATCAGCAGTTCGTCGCCCTCGACCGTCTCGCCGCCCTCCAGGACGACCGTGACCGGCCCGGTCGAGCCGTCCCGTACGACCGCCTCGACGTCCACACCCGTACGCACGACCGCGCCCGCCGCGCGCAGCGCCTCGGCGACCAGCTCGCCGGCGAAGGGCTCCATGCGGGGCAGCAGGCGGTCACCGCGCACCAGCACGGTGACCTGGGAGCCCAGGGCCTGCCAGGCGGTGGCCATCTCGGCCGCGACCACCGAACCGCCCACGATGACCAGCCGCCCCGGCACGTGCCGGGCGGAGGTGGCCTCCCGGCTGGTCCAGGGGCCGGCGTTCTCGACGCCGGGCAGGTCGGGGACCACGGCCCGGGTACCGGTGGCGACCACGACCGCGTGCCGGGCGGCGAGCACCTGGTGCACGTTCTCGGGACTGGTCACGGCGACCTTGCGGGGGCCGTCGAGCCGGCCGTGCCCGCGGTAGAGGTGGGCGCCGATGGAGTCCAGCCAGTCCTGCTGGCCGTCGTCCTTCCAGTTCCCGGTCCAGTAGTCGCGGTGGGCGAACACGGCCGCGCTGTCCAGCGCCCCCCGCACCGCCTGCGCCAGCCCCGGCACCTGGCGCGCCTCGGACCGGGCCAGCGCCGGGCGCAGCAGCGCCTTGCTCGGCACGCAGGCCCAGTACGAGCACTCGCCGCCGACGAGCTCGCTCTCGACCACGGCGGTGGTCAGCCCGGCGGCGCGGGTCCGGTCGGCGACGTTCTCGCCGGCCGGTCCCGCGCCCAGTACTACGACGTCGTATTCAATGGCTTCCGTCATGCGGTCCAGTGTCACGGCAGCGCCGACGCACCACGCCGCAACCACCGGACCCCGGCGTGCCGGACCGGTCGGCCGGTTCAGCCGACCGGTCAGCCCGTTCAGCCGGTGCCCTCACCGGCCTCCTTCGCGGCGTCGCCGGCCGGGCCGCCCGCCGCGCCCTGCTGCTCGGCGGTGATCTTCGCGCGCACCTCGTCCATGTCCAGGGCGCGCGCCTGCCCGATCAGCTCCTCCAGCATCGGCCCCGGCAGTGCGCCGGGCTGCGAGAAGATGGCCACCTGGTCCCGGATGATCATCAGGGTGGGGATGGACCGGATCTCGAACGCGGCGGCCAGCTCCGCCTGCGCCTCCGTGTCGACCTTCGCGAAGACCAGGTCGGAGTGGGTCTCCGAGGCCTGCTCGAAGACCGGGGCGAACCCCCGGCACGGTCCGCACCACTCCGCCCAGAAGTCGATCAGCACGAAATCGTTCTCGCTGACCGTCTGGTCGAAGTTCTCCTTGGTGAGCTCGACTGTAGCCACGGTGTTCCGGCCTCCTTCAGGCTTGCGTATGACCCGCACAACGACCGGAGGGCCCCAGTCATTCCGCGGGCCGGTGCACCGCTGCCGGGTTTCCTCCCAACGGGCGCTCAGAACGGGTGCGGGGCCGGGGTGCGGCGCAAGGTGGTCCAGCGCAGTTCGGTGAAGGCGTCCAGGTTGGACTCGCCGCCGAAGCGGGCGCCGGTACCGGAGTCCCCGGACCCGCCGAAGGGGGCCACCGCCTCGTCGTTGACGGTCTGGTCGTTGATGTGCACGGTCCCCGTCGGGATCCGCTCGGCCAGCTCCAGGCCGCGCGCCGGGTCGCCGGTGACGATGCCCAGCGAGAGCCCGTACGGGCCGGCCGCGGCCATGGCCACCGCCTCCTGCTCGGTGGTGAAGGAGCGTACGGGCGCGACCGGGCCGAAGACCTCCTCCGCGTACGCCGGGGTGTCGTCGGCGACGCCCGCGAGCACGGTCGGCCGGTAGAAGAGGTCCTCGTGGGTACCGCCGGCGACCAGCTTGGCGCCCTGTTCGGTGCTGGCCTCGACGAGCGCGTGGACCCGGTCGCGCTGGGCCGCGTCGATCAGCGGGCCGAGGTGGACCCGCTCGCGGTGGGGGTCGCCGACCGCGAGCGACTCGGCGCGGGCGGCGAGCCGCTCGACGTACTCGTCGTAGAGGGAGGAGTGCACCAGGTGCCGGCCGGCGGTCATGCAGACCTGGCCCTGGTGGAAGAAGGAGCCGAAGGAGGCCTGGGCGACCGCGGCCTCGACATCGGCGTCGCGCAGCACCAGCAGCGCCGAGTTGCCGCCCAGTTCCAGGTGGGCGCGGGTGAGGTGGCGGCCGGCGAGTTCGGCGACCCGGCGCCCGCTCGCGGTCGACCCGGTGAACGACACGACGCGGACGTGCGGTTCGGCGACCACGGCGGCCCCGATGCGCGCGTCGCCCGGCAGCACGTGCAGCAGGCCGCCGGGCAGCCCGGCGGCGGCGAACAGCGCGGCGAGCGCCAGCCCGCCGGACACGGCGGTGCGGGCGTCGGGCTTGAGCAGCACGGCGTTGCCGAGGGCGAGCGCGGGCGCCACGGAACGCATGGCCAGGATCAGCGGGACGTTGAAGGGCGCGATGACGCCGACGACTCCGGCGGGCACCCGCCGGGTGTACGACAGCCGGGGCGCCTCGCTGGGCAGCACCTGGCCGGTGGGGCGCGAGGCGAGCGCGGCGGCCTCGTAGCACTCCTGGGCGGCGACGTGCAGCTCGAAGTCCGCCTTGCCCGGGATGGACCCCGACTCCCGGACCAGCCAGTCGCGCAGTTCGTCGGCGTGGCGGGCGAACAGGTCACCGGCACGGCGCAGGACGGCCGCGCGCTCGGTGTGGGTGGCGGCAGCCCAGTCACGCTGGGCGGCGTGCGCCCGTACGGCCGCCTCGGCGACGTCGGGTACGGCCGCGAGGTCGAGGGTGGCGAGGATGCGACCGGTCGCGGGCTCGACGACCGGGGCCGTGCCGCCCCTCAGTGTCGGTCCGTCCTGCCAGATGGTGGGGTCGAGAAGCGGCATGGCGCGGGGGCCTCCGGGGCTGGGCTGGGCAGGGGTGAGGATGGGGGGTGGCGGGCGGAGCACGCGCCATGGTGCCAGACCGGATGCGTCAATTCTGTTCAGTTATTGGGCAGTTGCCGGGCGAGCTGACCGGAAATCATCGACCCGCCGCCCGGCCGGCCGGCACGGCCCCGGCCACCGGCAGCGGGCGTCGGTACCGTTCGCGGCCACCGGCCACCCCCGGCCCCGCCCCGGACCCGCGCCCGGCTCGCGGGCGCCTCGTCAGCGTTCCAGGACGAGTGCGATGCCCTGCCCGACGCCGATGCACAGCGCCGCCATGCCCGTGCCCGAGCCCGCCGCCGCGAGCTGGTGCGCGACCGCGCCCGCCAGCCGGGCGCCGGACGCGCCCAGCGGGTGGCCGATCGCGATCGCCCCGCCGCGCGGGTTGACCACGGCCGGGTCCAGCTCGGGCCACGCCGACAGACAGCCCAGCGCCTGGGCGGCGAAGGCCTCGTTGAGTTCGAGGACGTCGAGGTCCCCGAGGCTCCGCCCGGCCTTGGCCAGGGCCCGCTGGACCGCCTCGACGGGACCGAGCCCGAACAGCTGCGGCTCGATGCCGGTGACGGCCGACGCCCGGATACGGGCCAGCGGCTCGCGCCCGGTCGCCCGCAGCCCCTCCTCGTCGACCAGCAGCAGCGCGGCGGCGCCGTCGTTGAGCGGCGAGGCGTTGCCCGCGGTGACCGTGCCGTCCGCACGGAACGCGGGCTTCAGCCGGGCCAGGGCCTCCAGCGACGAGTCCGCACGGATGCACTCGTCGCGCGACAGGTCCACGCCGGGGTAGGGGACGACCTCGCCGTCGTACTGCCCGGTGGCCCAGGCGGCCGCGGCCTTGCGGTGGCTGGCCAGGGCGAACGCGTCCTGCGCGGCGCGGTCGATGCCGTACTTGTCGGCGATCAGTTCCGCGCCCTCCCCCAGCGAGACGGTCCACTCCGCGGACATCCGGGGGTTCGTCATGCGCCAGCCCAGGGTGGTGGACCACATCTGCTGGTGCGCGGCGGGGAAGGTGCGCTCGGGCTTCTGCACCACCCAGGGGGCGCGGGTCATCGACTCGACACCGCCGGCGATGGCGACCGAGGCGTCCCCGAGAGCGATGGCCCGGGCGGCCTGGATCACGGCTTCGAGGCCGGAGCCGCACAGCCGGTTGACGGTGACGCCGGGCACGCCGACGGGCAGGCCGGCGAGCAGGACGGCCATCCGGGCGACGTCCCGGTTGTCCTCACCGGCCCCGTTGGCGTCGCCGAAGACGACGTCGTCGATCCGCTCCGGGTCGAGCGCGGGCGTACGGTCGACCAGCGCGCGGACGACATGGGCGGCCAGGTCGTCCGGGCGGACCCCGGCGAGGGCGCCGCCGAACTTCCCGACGGGCGTGCGGACGGCGTCGACGATGTACACGTCGCGGATGCTCATGGGTTCTCCTGGGCGGATCCGTGCGGGCGCGCCGGTGGGCGCGCCCGCAGTCTCCGTCCCCCGATCACGGCCTGTCAACGCCTGTCGACGCCTGTCGACGCCTGTCAAAGGCCTCCGGCGCCCTCCGGCCCGTCAGCGGCGCGCCGAACCCGGTCCGGCCCGGCCCGAGGCGCTGCCGGGCCCCTTCCGGGCCCCACGGGGCGGCGGCGGCCGTCAGGTCGACTCGCGGGGTATCGCCACCGCCGCCATCAGCCCGGCCCGCTCGGTCGTCTCCGCGGGCTCGCGCACCATACGGTCGACGAGCGTCGCCAGGTGTTCGCCGGTGGGCATCTCGATCTGTACGGTGCTCAGCCGCGGCCGCAGCAGCCGGCCCAGCAGCAGGTCGTCGGCGCCCATGACGGCGACGTCGTCGGGCACCCGCAGGCCCTCGTCCTGGAGGGCGCGCATCAGGAGCATCGCGTACTCGTCGTTGTACGCGAACACGGCGTCGAGCCCGAGCGCGGGCCAGCGCCGGGCCAGCTCGGCGGCCGACCTCTCGGTGTAGGCCAGCGACAGGGGCTCCGCCTCCACCCCCGGCACCGAGCGCGCACCCCGCAGTCGCGGGGCGGAGAAGAGCTCCAGCCCGGCCTCCTCGGGGACGACCACACCGATCCGGCGGTGGCCGCGGTCGAGGAGGTGGGCGGCGGCGCACGCGCCGACCTCGCTCTGGTCCATGACCAGGGCGTGGGCGCCGGGCACGGTGGCCGGGCCGAGGGTGATCACGGCCTTGGCCCCGGCGCGCTTGAGGGTGGCGACGTTGCGCGCCGTGAGCGTGATCTCGCCGAGGGAGATCACCGCGACCGGGCGCAGTTCGGCCCAGGCCCGGGCCGCCTGGTCACCGCCCAGGCCGAGGCTGCCGTACTGGACGACGGTGTAGTCCAGGCGGCGCAGGGCCCACTGGAACTCGTTGAGGAAGGCGCTGTACAGCGGGCCCGTCGGGACGTGGGACGTGGGCAGCAGCACGATGCGGGTGTGGCCGGCGCGCAGGCTGCGGGCGGCCGCGTGGGGCACGTAACCGAGTTCCTCTGCGGCCTCGCGGACCTTGCGGCGGGTGGGCTCGCTGATCCGTACGGCTTCCGCGTTGTTCAGGACGTAGCTGACCGTGGCGCGCGAGACCCCGGCGAGGCGGGCGACGTCGGCGCTGGTCGGGGCGGTTGACGGCGGGGCCGAGGAGGTCGACGCGTGCTGGGCCCGCGGCTTCGGCGACTTCGGTGACTGTGACATTGCGCAGGCATCTTTCCAGACCGGTTGTCGCCGAGGGCTAGCGGTTGGCCGGAAACGAATGCTACACAGTGGTTACGCGAGTAACTGACACGTGTAACCCCAGTGTCACATCCCGCTCGTCCGGGTGTGCCCCCACGCGTCACCTCGCATCCCGCCGTGCCGCCGCCCTGCCGCGCTCCGTCGCACCCCCGCCGTCGCGACGGGGCGGCGCGCACCCCCCTCACCCACCCCGAACCCCTGCCCAGGAGGGCACCGTGGCCCTTTCCTCCCCCGGCACCGGCAGCGGCACCGCCGAGGCCTCTCCCGCCGCGTCCTCGGCGGATGCCCCCGCCCGCGGTCTGCTGCCCCTGCTGCTCGTCGGCAACACCGCCATGTACGCGCTCTACACCGGTGTCGCCGGCGTGCTGCTCGCGCTCCACGTCGAGGATGTCGACCCCGCGAACAAGGTGGCCAACTTCGGCCTGATCGCGGGGGTCTCGGCCATCTTCGCGACGGTGTTCAACCCGGTCGCCGGCGCCCTCTCCGACCGCAGCGGGCGGCGCAACCCGTGGATCCTCGGCGGCGGACTGGCCGCCGTGCCCGCGATGTTCCTGCTCGGCTTCGCCGACACCATCCTGCTGATCACCATCGCCTGGTGCCTGGGGCAGGCCGTGATGAACGTCTACCAGGCCGCCATCACCTCCGTGGTGCCCGACCGGGTCCCGGTGGGCGCACGCGGCAAGGCCTCCGCGGCGGTCGGTCTCGGCCTGCCCTTCGGCTCGACGATCGGCGCGCTGGCGGGCGCCGCGTTCTCCGAGGACTACCGCACCGGATACCTCGTCTTCGGCGCGATCGTGGCGGCCGCCGCCCTGCTGTTCACGGTCTGCTCCCGCGAGGAGCGGCTGCCGGCGCCCGCGCCGGTGCCCGCGCGCGCCCAGCTCGCCGCCTTCGCCGGGGCGCTGGCCCACCACGACTTCCGGTGGGCCTTCATCGGGCGCGCGCTGCTGGTGCTCGGGTACTTCGCGGTGAGCGCGTACCAGCTGTACATCCTCCAGGACCGCACCGTGCTGCCGCCGGGCATGGAACCCGAGGCCGCCGTGGCCGTACTGATGCCGCTGACCAGCGTGGCGATGGTCGTCTCGACCGTGGTGGGCGGCTACCTCTCCGACCGGTTCGACCGGCGCAAGCTGTTCGTCGGGGCGTCCGCGCTGCTGTCGGCGCTGGCGCTGCTGATCCCGGCACTGTCGGCGAGCTGGCCCGCGATGCTGGCGTTCGCCGTGGTCAACGGGCTGGGCTTCGGCTGCTACATGGCCGTGGACACCGCCCTGGTGACGATGGTGCTCCCGAAGGCGGAGGACGCGGCGCGCGACATGGGCGTGCTGAACATCGCCAACGCCGGCCCGCAGATCGTCGCGCCGTTCATCGCCTCGCTGATCGTGTCCGTGAGCGGCGGCTACACCGCGCTGTTCGTGGTGGCGGCGGTGCTGTCGGTGGCGGGCGCGCTGGCGGTCGGGCCGATCAGGACGGTCCGCTGAAGCGCCGCACGCCGTACGCCCGTAGACCGGGAACCCCGCCGAAACCCCGGGAACCAGACCGCAGAAGCCCGGGAACCAAGACCGCAGAAAGGCACGCACGTGCAGCTCCACACCCACACCTGGGGCGAGGGCGACCGTATCGCCCTCCTCGTCCACGGCATGATGGCCGACCACCGCACCTGGCGCCGCGTGGGACCGGCCCTCGCCGCGCGCGGGTACCGGGTGATCGCCGTCGACCTGCGCGGCCACGGCGTCAGCGGGCGCGGCGCGTACCGTCCCGCGCTGTTCGCGGACGACCTCGTCGCAACGCTTCCCGCCGGGGCCGAACTCGCCCTCGGCCACTCACTGGGCGGTCTCGCCCTCTCGCTCGCGGTGGACCGGCTGCGGCCGCGGCGCGCGGTGTTCTCCGATCCCGCCTGGCACCTGGCGAGCCCCGCGGAAGGGTTCGGGCCGGAGCTGTTCGCGCAGTTCAAGGCGGCGTCCGGGGAGCGGATCCGGGAGCTGAACCCGCGCTGGGAGGAAGCGGACGTCGCCATCGAGCTGGCCACGCTGGCCCTGTGGGACGAGACGACCGCAGGGAGCCTGGCGGCGCTCGCCGGAGAGGACCTGCTCCCGGCGGAGCCCGTCGTGCCCTCGCTCGTCCAGGTCGCCGACCCCAGCTTCCTGATCCCGCCGCAGCGGGCGGAGCTCCTGGCGGAGCGCGGCTTCGAGGTCCGGTCGGTCGCCGGGGCCGGGCACACCATCCACCGGGACGACTTCGACGGTTTCATGGCCTCGCTGGAAGGCTGGATCTAGCCAGCTCCGGACCTGCCCGTTACTGTCGGGCTACTGATCGGTAACGGGGAGGTCCGGTGTCAGTTCCGGTAGCGGCGTCCAGGTCCGACGGGCTGGCGCAGACCGCGCGATCGCTCGCCGAAGGCACGGTCTCCTCACGGGAGTTGACCGAGCGGGCCCTGGAGCGGATCGCGGCCTCGCAGCCCGTGCTCAACGCCTTCCGGATCGTACGGGCGCAGGCCGCGCTCGCCGAGGCGGACGCGGCCGACCGGCGACTGGCCGCCGGGGAGCGGCGGCCGCTGCTGGGGGTGCCGCTCGCCGTCAAGGACGACATGGACGTGGCCGGGCTGCCGACCGCGTTCGGCTGCCCGGGGGACTTCCCGCCGAAGATCGCCGACAGTGAGGCCGTACGCCGGCTGCGCGCGGCCGGGGCCGTGATCGTCGGCAAGACGCAGACGCCGGAACTGGGTCAGTGGCCGTTCACCGAGGGCCCCGCCTTCGGCGAGACCCGCAACCCGTGGAACCCCGCGTACACGCCCGGGGGTTCCTCGGGCGGTTCGGCGGCCGCGGTGGCCACCGGGCTGGTGCCGGCGGCCCTGGGTTCGGACGGGGCCGGTTCGGTCCGGATCCCCGCCGCGTGGACGCACCTGGTCGGCATCAAGCCGCAGCGCGGCCGCATCTCCACCTGGCCGGAGCCGGAGTCGTTCCGCGGCCTGACGGTCAACGGCGTGCTGGCCCGTACGGTCGCCGACGCGGCGCTGCTGCTGGACGCGGCGAGCGGTGCGCACCCCGGCGACCTGCACCGTCCGGCGCCGATCGACGCGGTCGCGGCCGCCGGCCGGGCGCCGCGGCGGCTGCGGATCGCGCTCTCCTTCGGGATGGCGTTCACCGCGACGCCCAAGTCCCTGGACCCGGTGGTCCGTTCGGCCGTGGAGCGGCTGGCCGGACGGCTGGAGTCGCTGGGGCACGAGGTGGTGCCCGAGGACCCGCGGTACGGACAGATCGGGCTGACCTTCGTGCCGCGTGCCACCCGGGGGGTGCGCGACTGGCGGGCGCGGGTGCCCGATCCGGCGCTGCTGGATCCGCGCACCCACGAGGCCATGCGCACCGGGCGGCTGCTGGGCGGGCTGCCGCTGCGCGTCGCCCGGCGGGCGGAGGCTCTGCTCCAGCACCGGATCGGGGAGATCTTCGGCCGCTTCGACGCGGTGCTCACGCCGACGACGGCCACCCCGCCGCTGCGCATCGGGGCCCTGGCCGGGCTCGGCGCCCTCGGTACCGACCGGGCGATGATCGCCGCCTGCCCGTACGCGTGGACCTGGAACATCCTGGGCTGGCCGGGCATCAGCGTCCCGGCCGGCTTCACCGCCGACGGCCTCCCCCTGGGCGCCCAGCTCCTGGGCCCGGCGGCTTCCGAACCTCGCCTGATCTCGCTGGCGGCCCAACTGGAGTCGGCGGAAGCCTGGTCCGCCCACTGGCCCCCGGCCCTGCCCGCGCCTGCGCCCGCTTAGAACCTACGTGGGGCACGGGTCGGGGCGCCAGCGGTCGACGGTGTCCCCGGTGAGCGTGAGCCAGGTGCCGTCGGCCAGAGCGACGGGGTCGGGGCAGGACGTGCCCGGGTAGGCGAGTTCGGCGAGGGGGCGCAGGGTCTCGGCGTCGAGGAGGAAGTGGCGGGGCGCGTCGGGCCGGGCGTCGGGGGCGGCGGCCGCCAGGACGTGGCCGGCGTCGAGGAAGCCGGCGCGATGGCCCACGAGCCTCAGTCCGTCGGGGAGTTCGGCCGCCGTCTCCAGGGTGACGTCCGGCGTGCCGCCGTCCGGGGTGTGGCGCGTCAGGCCGGCCCCGCCGATGTCCTGGGTGAGGAAGGCGCCGTTCAGGGCGGTGCCGGCCAGGGGGTCGCTCTCCCCGGCGACCTGTTCGGCGTGCAGGGCGCCGTCCTCGAAGGTGATCCGCAGGGTGTACTGCTCGTCGGGGCCCGCGCCGGCCGCGAGCAGGACGTACGGGGTGCCGCCGAGGGAGTGCTGGAAGGCGTACGAGGCGGAGTACGCGGGCAGGACCGCCTCGGCGAGCGGCCGGCCGGTGCCGAGGTCGAGGGCCAGGCACAGGTCACCGGCGTAGTCGCCGTCCGCGTCCGGGGTGCCGGGCGTGGTGACGAGGAGCACCTGGCCCCCGGGGACCGGGACGCACGCGCCGGAGGCGTTGTGGTCGCTCCACGCCGGGTGGCCGTACCGCCAGCGCACCCGGCCGTCGGCCTCGTACACGGTGACCCGGTCCTCGCCGGCGACCGCGAGGCCGGCACCGGGGACGGGGCTGGCGTAGCCGGCGTACGGCGGCCAACTGCCGTACTCGGTCGGGCGTTCGCCGATCCGCAGGACCCGGGTACGGGCGGTGTCGCGGACCACGAGCCAGTGACTGCCGCCGCTGGTCTGCCAGCCGTCGTGGCGCAGCAGGCAGTCGGCCGCGCCGGGCAGCCGCGTGCGGGAGACGAGGCGCGCGCCGGCCACCGGTATGGCGCGCCGCCAGCGGCGTACGACGGTGCCGCCGCCCGTGCCCGTGAGCCAGGTGCCGTCGCCCAGGGGCAGCGGAGGGCCGTCGTCCGGGGCGGCGTCGGGGTAGGCGAGTTCGGCGAGCGGGCGCAGGGTCTCGGCGTCGAGGAGGACATGCCGGGCCGGGCCCGGGCCGTCCGGGGCTCCGGCGGCCGCCGCGAGGATCCGGTGGCGGTCGAGGAAGCCGGGCCGGCCGGCGAGGAGCAGGCCGTCGGGCAGGAGGTCCGCGGCCGGCGCCTCGACCGGTGTCCACCGGCCGGGGTGGTGGCGCGAGAGGTGGCGGCCCGGGCGGTGGCGCGCGAGCCGGCTCCCGTCGGCGGCGACCTTGAGGAAGTCGTCCCGGGCGAGCCCGGGGCCGGCGAACGGCTCGTCCCAGCGGCCGATGCCGACGGTGTGCAGCGTGCCGTCGTACAGCTCGACGAGCAGGGCGTGGGCGGCGCCCCGGCCGCGCCCCTGCCCCTGCCCCTGCCCCTGCCCCTGGATCACGTTCAGTTGCACCTCGCGGGCCCGCGGCGCGAGGGACTGCTGGAACGCGTACGTCGCGCCGGACCCGGGCAGCGCCACCGAGGCCACCGGCTTCCCCGTGGCCAGGTCCAGCGCCACGCACACCTCGCCGGGGTAGTCCCGGCCGGGCACGGCGGCCGCCGGCACCACCGCGAGCAGGTGCGTGCCGGCCGGGTCGGCCGTACAGGCGCCGACCCCGTCCCAGGCCGGATGCCCGTACGCCCAGCGCTCCCGCCCGTCCGCCTCGTACACGGTGACGGTGTCCGGCCCTCCGACCGCGACCCCGCCGCCGGGCACCGGCGACGCGTACCGGGCGCCGCCCCCGAAGACCCCGTCCCGCCAGGCGACGACGCCCTCCCCCCGGCCCGCCGGCGCCACCCGCCCGACCCGGACCCCGTCCCCCGCGGGGGCCACCACCCAGTACGCACCGCCCCGCACCAGCCACCGGCAGCCCGGGGGCACCTCCTCACTGGCCATCAGCTCCACGAACTGCCGTGCACGTCCCATGGGCCCCATTGTCGGCGAACTGCCGCAGAACGAAACGGGCATGACCCCGGCCCGGGTCCGCACGGCGATAGCGTGGGCCGGGTGACGGCTCTCTTCGACCACACCGATCAGCCCGGCCGTGCCGGGGCCGCTGCCACCACCGAGGCCGATCCGCGTGCGATCGGGCCCGTGCGGACCTCCTACGCGCCCGACCACGACGGGGACCCCGATCCCGGGGAGATCGTCTGGACCTGGGTGCCGTTCGAGGAGAACGACGGGCGCGGCAAGGACCGGCCGGTGCTCGTCGTGGCCCGGGAGCCCGGCGGCACGCTGCTCGCGGTGCAGCTGTCCAGCAAGCGCCACGACCACGACCGCGAGTGGGTGCCGATCGGCACCGGGCCGTGGGACCGCGACGGCCGGGAGTCCTGGGTGGACGTGGACCGGGTGCTGCGGGTCCACGACCGTGGCATGCGGCGCGAGGCGTGCGCCCTGGACCGGGGCCGCTTCCAGCGGGTGGTGCACCGGCTGCGCGAGCGGTACGGCTGGCAGTAGGCCAGCGGCGGGAGGTCGGCCCGCCGGGCGACCGCGCCGCCCGGACCCGGCCTCGTGGCCGGTGTCCTGGGCGTCCGCCGCTCCCCGTCGTGGGCGCGTCCTACAGTTTTTCGAACACGGAATCGAACGCCCGCCGGGTCCGGCCCTCGCGGTCCAGGATGGCGAAGACCACCCGGTCGAAGGCGCCCGCGAACCGGCCCCGCAGCAGGTCGCGGAAGGCCGTGGCCACCTGGGCCGGGTCGTTCTGGAAGACCCCGCACCCCCACGCCCCCAGCACCAGCTGCCGGTGGCCGTGCAGCACCGCCGTCTCCAGGACCCGTTCCGCGCGCCGGGCCAGGGCCGCCGGGATGTCGGCCGCCCGTTCGGGCTCCTGGCGGCGGATGACCCCCGCGTTGGGGGCCGGCGACGTCAGGAAGGTGGCCAGGAAGGGCTCGGGGAGCAGTTCGCCCCGGTCGTCGCGGAAAACCGGTACCCCCGGGGAGTGAATCACCCGGTCGGTGTAGAACGCCGAGCGCAGCGCGCGGTGGGCCTCGTAGTACTCCGGGGCCTCGAGCAGCGTCTCGTAGAGCGCCGAGGCCCGGCACAGCGCCTCCTCCTGGGCCTTGGCCCCGCGCACGTATCCGCCCCCGGGATTGCGGGCCGACGCGAAGTTCAGCACCGCCACGGGGCCGTCCGCCGCGAGCCTGCGCGCCGCGACCGTACTGCTCTCCCCCGTCACCTCGACGGCGGTCCGGCCGCCCCCGCCCACCGGCTGCTCGTCTGGAATGACCTGGTTTGGCCCGTATATCCTGGTTCCCGCCCTGGCATCCGCCACGGCGGCGGCGAGGGAGACCTCCCGCCCCGACCGCGTCCGGTACGCACCGGCCGCCACGATCTCCGCGTTCTCCCGCGCGATGGCGCGCAACCTGCTGCTCATACCGCGATCCTCACGAACCGCGCGGCGGGACCGCAACGCAAATACACGGAAGCCACCGACGGCACGGAATACACCGACGACAACGACGACAGCAAAGACACCGGCGACGTGGATGGCGCGGATCGCATGATTCGCGCGCCCAGAGGGACGGGTAGGCACGGGTGATGCAAGGGCTTTCGACAGGAGACGAGGATCCGGTCATGCCACAGCCTCCGCCTCTCATCCGTTCCCGCAACCGCGCGCTCACCGAGACCGACGCCGAGGACCTGGTGCACGGCATCTGTTTCAAAACGGGCCCGCCCCGCCTCCTCGGCGCCGAACTCGAATGGCTGGTGGTGGACGCCGAGCACCCCGCCCGCCCCCTCCCGCCCGATCTGCTCGTCGCCGCGCACGACGCGGCCCGCGCCCTGCCACTGCGCTCCACCGTCACCGTCGAACCCGGTGGCCAGCTCGAACTCAGCTCCGCCCCCGCCGCCTCGCTGACGCGTTGCGTGGACGACCTCCAGGCCGACCTGGCAGCCGTCCGGGGCGCCCTGCACGGCCTCGGCCTCCTCCTGCACGGCTGCGGCAACGACCCCCGCCGGCCCGCGCGCCGGGTGCTCGACAGCCCGCGCTACCGCGCCATGGAGGCCTACCTCGACCGCACCGGCCCGGCCGGCCGCGCCATGATGCGCTCCTCGGCCTCCGTGCAGGTCTGCGTGGACGCCGGCCACGAGGAGCCGGGCCCGCTGGGGCACGGCCGCCGCTGGCACCTGGCCCATCTGATCGGCGCCGTGCTGGTCTCCGCCTTCGCCAACTCTCCCGCCCACGACGGCCCGTACGCGGGCTGGCGGTGCTCCCGCCAGGCCCAGTGGAGCGATCTCGACCCCCGCCGCGCGCTCGCCCCGCCGCTGGACGCCGCGCCCCGCGCGGGCTGGGTGCGGCACGCCCTCGACACCGAGGTGATGTGCGTACGGGCGGACGGCGACGACCCCTGGACCGTCCCCGACGGCCTCACCTTCCGCGACTGGCTGCGCACGGGCGGGCCCCGCCCGGCCACTGCCGACGACCTCGAGTACCACCTGACCACGCTGTTCCCACCGGTCCGGCCGCGCGGCCACCTGGAGCTGCGCATGATCGACGCGCAGCCGGGCGACGACGGCTGGCTGGTCCCGGTCGCCGTCGCGCACGCGCTCTTCGACGACCAGGAGGCCGCGGAGACCGCGTACCGGGTGGCCAAGGGCCTCGCCGACGCGTACGGCTCCCAGCCCGCCCCCCGCAACCGGCTCTGGCGTTCGGCCGCCCGCCGGGGACCGGCCGACCCGGAGCTGCGCACGGCGGCCGTCACCTGTTTCCGGGCCGCCGGCGAGGCCCTGCCGCGCCTGGGGGCCTCCACCGAAGTCCTGGACACGGTGGCGGCCTTCACCGAGCGCTATGTCCTGCGCGGCCGGTGCCCGGCCGATGACGTCCACGCCCCGACCGCCGGGAAGGAACCGCGCCCGTGACCACCGAAGCCGCCCGCCCGGCCCACCCCGATCTGCGTGAGCGGGTGTTCGACGCCCTGACCGCCGCCCGTGCCCGGACCGCCCTGCTCACCGACGCCGTCGACGAGCGGGACCTGACCGCCCAGCACTCACCCCTGATGTCCCCGCTGGTCTGGGACCTCGCGCACATCGGCAACCAGGAGGAGCTGTGGCTCCTGCGCCGGGTCGCCGGCCGCGAGGCGATGCGCCCGGACATCGACCCCCTCTACGACGCCTTCGAGCACCCGCGCGCCGAGCGGCCCAAGCTGCCGCTGCTCGGCCCGGCCGAGGCCCGGGCGTACGCGGCGGAGGTGCGCGGCCGGGTCACCGACCTGCTGGAGCGCACCCCGCTGGAGGGATCGCCGCTGCTCGACACCGCGTTCGCCTTCGGGATGATCGCGCAGCACGAACAGCAGCACGACGAGACCATGCTGATCACCCATCAGCTGCGAACGGGGCCGGCCGTGCTCACCGCGCCCGATCCGCTGGTCCCGGCCGGGCCGCCGCCGGCCGCCCGTGAAGTCCTCGTCCCGGCGGGCCCGTTCACCATGGGCACCTCCACCGAGCCGTGGGCCCTGGACAACGAGCGGCCCGCGCACCCCCGGACGACGGCGGTCTTCTGGATCGACACCGTCCCGGTCACCTGCGGCGCGTACCGGGCCTTCATCGCCGACGGCGGCTACCACGAACCGCGCTGGTGGGCCCCGGAGGGCTGGGAGCAGATCCGCAAGCACTCCATCGAGGCCCCCCTGTTCTGGCACCGGGAGGGCGAGATCTGGCTGCGGCGGCGGTTCGGCGTGACCGAGCCGGTGCCGGACGGGGAACCGGTGCTGCACGTCAGCTGGTACGAGGCCGACGCCTACGCCCGCTGGGCGGGGCGGCGGCTGCCGACGGAGGCCGAGTGGGAGAAGGCCGCCCGGTACGATCCGGCGACCGGCCTCTCGCGCCGCTACCCGTGGGGCGACGCCGACCCGACGCCGGAGCGGGCCAACCTCGGCCAGCGGCACCTGCGCCCGGCGCCGGCCGGCAGCTACCCCGCCGGGGCCTCCCCGCTGGGGGTGCGCCAGCTGATCGGCGACGTGTGGGAATGGACGGCCAGCGACTTCCTGCCGTATCCGGGCTTTCGCGCCTTCCCCTACCGCGAGTACTCGGAGGTGTTCTTCGGACCGGCCCACAAGGTGCTGCGCGGCGGGTCCTTCGCCGTGGCGCCGGTGGCCTGCCGGGGCACCTTCCGCAACTGGGACCTGCCGGTGCGCCGGCAGATCTTCTCCGGGTTCCGGACCGCGAGGGACGCCTGATGTGCCGTCATCTGGCCTACATAGGCCCGCCGGTGCGCCTGGGCCGGCTGCTCACCGATCCCGAGCACTGCCTGGTGCGGCAGTCCTACGCGCCGCGCCGGCAGCGGCACGGCACCGTCAACGCGGACGGCTTCGGCGTCGGCTGGTACGCCGAGGGCGACCCGGCGCCGGCCCGCTACCGCCGGGCGGGCCCGATCTGGGGCGACGCCTCGTTCGCCGACCTCGCGCGGGTGGTGCGCAGCGAGGCGGTGCTGGCCGCCGTACGCGACGCGACGCGCGCCGGCGCCGACGGGGAGGCGGCGGCCGCACCGTTCGCCGAGGGCCCGTGGCTGTTCAGCCACAACGGCGCGGTGCGCGACTGGCCGGGGTCGGCCGCCGATCTGGCCCTCGGCCTGCCGCCCCGGGAACTGCTCGAACTCGCCGCCCGCACGGACGCGGCCCTGGTGTGGGCCCTGGTGCTGCACCGGCTGCGGGCCGGTGACGACCTCGGTACGGCGCTGGCCGAACCGGTGCGGGAGCTGGCGGCCGCGGCGCCCGACTCCCGGCTCAACCTGCTGCTCACCGACGGCGCGGCGATCGCCGCGACCGCGTGGGGCGATTCCCTGTGGTACCTGGCCGACCCGGGCGGCGGGGGCCGCACGGTCGTCGCGTCGGAGCCGTACGACGACGATCCGCGCTGGCGCGAAGTGCCGGACCGGACCCTGCTGACGGCAACCCGCACCCGTGTCGCCCTCACCCCGCTCAAGGAGAACCACCTGTGAGTGACTTCCAGTTGACCCGGACCCTCGACGACGACGCCGCCGAGAAGGCGCTGCGCGCGGATGTGCTGCACGGCCTGACGCAGACCCCCAAGTCGCTGCCGCCCAAGTGGTTCTACGACGCGCGGGGCAGCGACCTCTTCGAGGAGATCACCCGGCTGCCCGAGTACTACCCGACCCGCGCCGAGCGGGAGATCCTGCTGGAGCGCGCCCAGGAGATCGCGGCGGCCAGCCGGGCGCGGACCCTGGTCGAGCTCGGTTCGGGGTCCTCGGCCAAGACCCGGCACCTGATCGAGGCCATGCCGGCGCTCGACACGTACATCCCGGTGGACGTGAGCGAGAGCGCGCTGGCGGGTGCGGCCGGGGTCCTGCTGGCCTCGCACCCGGGGCTGAGGGTGCACGCGTTGCTGGCGGACTTCACGCGGCCGCTGCATCTGCCCGAGAGCCCCGAGCCGCGGCTGGTGGTGTTCCTGGGCGGCACGATCGGCAACCTGGTGCCGGCCGAGCGCGCGACGTTCCTGGCGGCCGTCCGGGCGATGCTCTCGCCCGGGGACGCCCTGCTGATGGGGACGGACCTGGTCAAGGAGGAGTCGGTCCTGGTGGCGGCGTACGACGACGCCCAGGGGGTGACGGCGGAGTTCAACAAGAACGTGCTCGCCGTCATCGACCGTGAGCTCGACGCCGACTTCCACACGGCGGACTTCGACCACGTGGCGGTGTGGAACCGGGAGCAGGAGTGGATGGAGATGCGGCTGCGGGCCCGGTCGGAACTGACGGTGAAGATCCGGGCCCTGGACCTGGTCGTGCCGTTCGCGGCGGGTGAGGAGATCCTGACGGAGATCTCCGCCAAGTTCCGTCAGGAGGGGGTGCGCAAGGAGCTGGCGGCGGCGGGGCTGGAGCTGACCCAGTGGTGGACCGACGCGGCGGGCCGCTTCGCGCTGTCGCTGTCGGTGGCGGACGGGGAGGTGCGCACCGGTTCCCTCGGCGGATAGGGGACGGCGGGGACGCCCGAGGAGGAGGTGACGGCGTCCTCGGCCGCCGCGGCGAGGTCCCGCCGGTCCGGGTGCCGGCCCGGCGGGATGCGCGGCAGCAGCCGTACCTCGGCCCGCAGGCCGCGGGCCCGGGCGATCCGCCACAGGGAGGCGGGCAGCGGGTCGTCCCCGACGAAGGCGGGCGCCGCGGCGAGCCGGCCGCCGTCGAGGACGTAGCCGAGCTGTACGGGCTGGACGGGGACCTGTGCGTCCAGGGCGGCCTGGAACGCGGCCCGGCGGAACCGTCCCTGGGCCCGGCCGCACCAGGTGCTGCCCTCGGGGAAGACGGTGACGCGGTCCCCGGCGAGCAGGGCGGCGGTGAGGGTCTCGACGGTGGCGGGCAGGGCCCGGATGCGGTCGCGGTCGATGAAGAGCGTGCCGGCCCCGGCGGCGAGGCGGCCCAGCACCGGCCAGCGGCCGATCTCGCCCTTGGCCAGCATCCGCGAGGGCATCGCGGCGGCGACCAGCGCGATGTCGAGCCAGGATATGTGGTTGGCCACGATCAGCCGCCCGCCGTCGGGGCCGGGGCTGCCGTGGAAGGTGACGCGGACGCCGAAGGACCGGACCAGTGCGGTGCACCAGGCGCGGATCACGGCGCGGCGGGGGCGGTCCGGCAGCAGCCGGACCGGCGGGGCGCCCAGGAGCCCGAGCAGGACCAGGGCGGCGACGGCGGCCAGCCGCAGGACGGCGTGCGGTACGGAGGCGGCGCGGCCCTCGTGGCCGGCGCACGCCTGCGGCGTACAGGGAGCGGTGGGCAGCCAGACGCTCATGCGGCCGGGGCGAGCGAGAGGAAGTGGCGCAGGTAGCGGGGGTTGGTGCGGCGCAGCGAGAGCAGGACGTACAGGTCGGCGCAGCCGAACTCGACGTCGAGGGCCGGCTCGCCGCAGACCCAGGCGCCCAGCCGCAGGTAGCCGCGCAGCAGCGGGGGCAGCTCGACCCGGTCGGGGAAGGTGATGCCCTGCGGCTGCCAGGGCTGGTGCGGGGTGACCCGGTACTCCTCGGGGGCGAGGTTGCGGGTGAGGACGGTCTCGCGGGTGGCGGCGGCCAGCACGCCGCCGTCGGCCAGCGGTATCGAGCAGCAGCCGGCCAGCCAGTTGTGCCCGGAGCGGTCCATGTAGCGGGCCAGGCCCGCCCAGATCAGCGCGATGACGGCGCCGTTGCGGTGGGCGGGGTGGACGCAGGAGCGGCCGACCTCGACGAGGTCGGGGCGGATCGGGGCCAGCGCCGAGAGGTCGAACTCGCCCTCGGAGTAGAGCCGGCCGGCGACGGCGGCGCGCTCGGGCGGCAGCAGCCGGTAGGTGCCCACGACCTGCTCGGTCTCCTCCTCGACGACGAGGAGGTGGTCGCAGTACGCGTCGAAGGCGTCGCTGTCCAGACCTGGCTCGGGGCCCTCCAGGCGGGCGCCGAGCTCGCCGGCGAAGACCTGGTGGCGCAGCCGCTGGGCCGCGCGCACCTCGTCCTCGTTGCGGGCGAGCCGTACGGCGTACCGGGCGGGGACGTCGGTGAGCGGCTGGACGGGGGAGAGGGGGGCGATGGTCATGGCGGCTCCTGGTCCGGACGTGAAGGCCGGGTCCGGCGTGCGCCGTCCCGACCCTTACGTTTTTCCGTGACCGGCTGGATTCGACATGACCGACCGGCGGCAGTTGGATGTGCGGCTGCTGAATGACCGGATTCGGCGCCCGGGGACCTTGATCACCGACGTGCGGCCGTCGCCGGCCCGCCCTTGATCCACTCCCGCCCGCTCCGGCCCGTGCCCGGTCCGCCCGTGCCCGGCCCGCCCCCGTCCGCCCCGACGCCTAGCGGTCCGAGCTGAGGACCTTGCTGATCGTCTCCGAGGCGGTCCTGGCGGACTGCCGGGGGTCCTGACCGGTCAGCACGGCCGTCATGAACGGCTTGATCGGGTTCTTGCCCTCGAGGTCGGCCCAGCGGGCCGACTTGGGGGTGGCCCGGCCCTGGGCCGCGCCGGGTGCCATCGCGGCGGCGCCCTCGTTGCCCTGGACGACGTGCGCGAGCGTGGTCTTGTTCGGCACGTAGCTCATCGTACGGGCCAGCTCGGTCTGCCACTTCTCGCTCACCAGGGCGGTGATCACGTCCACGGCGGCGGCGCGGTCGCGGGTCCTGGCCGGGATGATGAGGTCGGAGCCGCCGGTGAACACGGCGCCGGGCTTGTCGGAGGTCTTGCCCGGGATCGGGAAGAAGCCCAGCTTGCCCTTGAGCGCGGGGTTGCGCGCCTCGATCTGGGCGGCCTGCCCGGGCGGCGCGATGATCTGGGCGACCTTGCCGCGGGCGAAGACCTCCGCCTGCGGGGGCGTCTCCTCGTCGGCGCCCTTGGGGCCGTCGCCGAGGTTCTGGAGCTTCTTGTAGAACTCCATGCCGGCCAGGGCCTCGTCGCTGTCGAGGGCGCCGATCCACTGCCCGTTGGTCTCGACGGCGAGTTCGCCGCCCTCGTCCCAGACGAAGCCGGCGAGCACGTACCAGTTCTGGCCGGCGAGGTAGATGCCCTGCTGGTCGCCCTTGTCGAGCTTCTGGGTGGCGGCGAGCCACTCCTGGCGGTTGCGGGGCAGGTCCTTGACGCCGGCGGCGGCGAACAGGTCCTTGTGGTAGATGACGACGCGGTTGGCGGCGTACCAAGGGACGCCGAACTGGGCGCCGCCCACGTTGCCGGGGTCGGACAGACCCCTCAGCCAGTCCCTGCCGCCCCACGTGCGCAGGCCCTCCAGGGTGACTTCGGAGATGCCGCCGGTCTCGATGTACTGGGCGACCTGGGTGTTGCCGACCTCGATGACGTCGGCGCTCTCCTTGCTGCTGCCGGAGAGCACTCCGTTGACCTTCTCGCCGATCCCGGTCCACTCCTGGATCTTCACCTCCAGGTCGACACCGGGGTGTTCGCGCTCGAAGGTGCGGGTGAACGCATCGATGAAGTCGTCCGATGCGCTGCCCTTCATGAGCCACAGGGTCACCTTCCGCGTGCCGCCGTCCGAGCCGGCCAGCATGGTGCAGCCGGTCAGGGCGGTGGCGGCCGCAAGGGCGGTGCACAGGGCGAGGAAGCGCATCTTCACGTGGTCACCTTCTGGGGTCGCTCTCGGAGATGGCTTGAAATTGGCATAGACCAATGGGTGGGTCAAGGGTCTTTCGCGCGGGATTGTTCAGACATGAACGACTTATCGGTACGACTCCCACCGGCGTGTTCCACCGCGCGGACCGGGACGTACTGGGGCACCTTTGTACGAGGCACCAGCCCCCACCCTCGGGAGACCGCATGTCCAACCACACCTACCGGGTGACCGAAATCGTCGGCACCTCGCACCAGGGCCTCGACCAGGCCATCCGCAACGGCATCGCCCGGGCGGGCCAGACCCTGCACAATCTGGACTGGTTCGAGGTCACCCAGGTGCGCGGTCACATCGAGAACGGCGAGATCGCGCACTTCCAGGTGGGCCTCAAGGTCGGCTTCCGCCTCGACGGCGACGCCTGAGAGGCGCCGGCCGACGGCTCAGGTGCGGCCCTCCTGCTCCTGGGCCGCCGTCAGCTCCGGCGCCTCGGCGGCCCAGTCGGCGAGCACCGCCGTGAATCCCTCGGCCCGCGCGGCCCGGACCACCAGCTCGTCGTCGTCCACCAGCATCCGCACGTCGCGGTCCCGGGCGAGCCGCCGCAGCACCTCCAGCTTGGTGGTCCTGGCCGGGCGCCGGTCCCGGTCACCGCGCATCCACACCCGCCCCTCGGGCAGTCCGTGCCGGGTGAGCCACTCCAGGGTGTCCGCCCGGCACCGCTCCGGCCGCCCCGTCAGGTAGACGACCTCGCACTCCCCGGCGCTCTCCAGAGCGAGCGCGGTGCCGCGGGCGAGCGGCGGGTCCGCCGGGGCGGCCCCGAAGAAGCCGTTCCAGTCCCGGGGCCGGCGCTCCAGGAAGTGCTGGCGGTGCGCGGTGTCGGCCAGGGTGTTGTCGATGTCGAAGACCGCCAGCGGCGGCCGGTTCCTGCTCTCGCTCATGCGTGTCAGGGTAGGCGGGGGAATCCCGGCCGCCGTGCCGCGTTGACACCTGTGTGATCCAGCGACTCTCGATACTCGACCGGTCCCGTACCCGGCAGGGATACGACGCTCCCCGGGCCCTGCGGGACACGGTGGACCTGGCCCGCCGCGCCGAGGAGCTCGGCTACCACCGTTTCTGGGTCTCGGAGCACCACAGCGTGCCCGGTGTGGCCGGCTCGGCGCCCACCGTGCTGGCCGCCGCCGTCGCCGCGGCCACCCGGCGGATCCGGGTCGGCACGGGCGGGGTGATGCTGCCCAACCACCAGCCGCTGGTGGTCGCCGAGCAGTTCGGCGTACTGGAGTCGCTCTTCCCCGGCCGGATCGACATGGGGCTGGGCCGCTCCGTCGGCTTCACCGGCGGCATCCGGCGGGCCCTGGGCCGGGACACCGGGGACGCCGACCGGTTCGAGGAGCAGCTGGCCGAGCTGCTGGGCTGGCTGGACGGCACGCAGCGGGCCCATCCGCAGGTGCACGCCCACCCGGCCGAGGGGCTGCGCGTCCCGGCGTTCGTGCTGGCCACCGGCGAGGGCGCGGGCATCGCGGCGCGGGCCGGGCTGCCCCTGGTGGTGGGCGACCTGCGCGGGCGCGGCCGGGTCGCCGGGATCGTGGCGGCCTACCGGGAGGAGTTCCGGCCCTCGACGTGGGCCGACGAGCCGTACGTCGTGGTCTCGGGGACGGTCGCGGTCGCGGCGACGACCGAGGCGGCCCGGCGGATCCTGGTACCGGAGGCGTGGTCGCTGGCGTACTCCCGGACGCACGGCAGCTTCCCGCCGCTGCTGCCGGCCGAGGAGGTCGAACGGCTGGCGATGACCGCGAAGGAGCGGGAGCTGTACGAGGGCGCCCTCGCCGGTCATGTCCACGGCACCGAGGAGGAGGTGGCGGCCGAGCTGGCCCGGGTCGCCGAGGTCACCGGGGCGGACGAACTGCTGGTGACGACCTCCACGTACGACCGGGCGGCGCTGCTGGACTCCTTCACGCGCCTCGCCCGCCTCGTGCGCCTCACGCACCCCGCCGGGCCAGGCGGTCCCGCCCCGCGCCCGTGAGCCCCCGGCCCTGCCGGCCGCCGCCCCGCCAGGTCCGGCCCTACCGGCCGCCGCCGCCCCTGAGCCCGGCCGCGGCATCGGGCCCGGCCAGCTCGACCCGGACCAGCGCGGCCGCCAGCCGGGGCAGCTCGGCGTCGTCGACCAGCCGGGCCAGGCCGCGCGGGGTCCGGGGCAGGCCGAGGCCGGCCGCGCCGTCGCAGGCGCGGGCGTCGAAGGCCGGGCGCAGCTCGGGCCACAGCCCCTGGACCTCACGGCAGAAGATCCCCGCACCGACCGGGCCGATCCGGGGCACCTCGCGCAGCAGCTCCCGCACCCGGTCCGGATCCCCGCCGGCCGCCGCGCGCAGCCGCCGCAGATCGCCGCCGTACCGGTCCAGGAGCAGCTCGGCGCCCCTGCCCAGGGCCGTGGACGTGCTCTCGTCGTAGCGCACGTAGTGGGCGCGGCCCAGTGCATCCACCCGGTCCTGCCAGGAGGACGCCGCCATCGCGCGGGGGGTGCGCAGGCCCGCCGCGAACAGCTCGCGGGCCGCCGCCACCGCGAGGTCGGCGCGGATCCGGACGGAGAACAGCACGCACAGGGTGAGCAGCTGGTAGAGCGGCGCCGGCGTGTCGCGCAGCCGGATCCCGGCCTCCTGCGCATGGGTGCGCCCGTACCCGTCCAGCAGCCGTCCGACCAGCGCCCGCGTGTCCATGACCGCTCTCCTCCGCCCCTCCCCCGTCGTCGTCCCCGGTATCGTCCCGGGCTGCGTCTGCCCGCTCCCGCCCACCCCCTAAACTGGGGCGAATGCACCAGTCGCCACCGCCGCATCCCGCCGTCGATCCCTGGATCCGCGTCCGAGGGGCCCGGGAGCACAATCTGCGCGGGGTCGACGTGGACATCCCGCGCGACGCGCTGACCGTGTTCACCGGTGTCTCCGGGTCGGGCAAGAGCTCGCTCGCCTTCGGCACGCTGTACGCCGAGGCACAGCGCCGGTACTTCGAATCGGTGGCGCCGTACGCCCGCCGGCTGATCCACCAGGTCGGGGCGCCGAAGGTGGACGAGGTCAGCGGGCTGCCGCCGGCGGTGTCGCTGGAGCAGCGGCGCTCGGCGCCGGGGTCACGGTCCTCGGTCGGGACGGTCACCATGCTGTCCAACTCGCTGCGGATGCTGTACTCGCGGGCCGGGACGTACCCGCCGGGCGCGCCGCGCCTGGACTCCGACGCCTTCTCACCCAATACGACGGCCGGGGCGTGCCCTTCGTGCCAGGGGATGGGCCGGACGCACCACACCGCTGAGGAACTCCTGGTGCCCGACCCCGCACTGTCGATCCGTCAGGGGGCCGTCGCCGCCTGGCCCGGGGCCTGGCAGGGCAAGAACCTGCGGGACATCCTCGACGCGCTGGGCCACGACGTGGACCGGCCGTGGCGGGAGCTGCCGGCCGAGGACCGCCGGTGGATCCTGTTCACCGAGGAGCAGCCGGTGGTGACGGTGCATCCGGTACGGGACGCGGACCGGATCCAACGCCCTTACCAGGGCACCTATATGAGCGCGCACCGCTATGTGATGCGCACGTTCGCCGACAGCAGGAGTCCGGCGCTGCGGGCGCGCGCCGAGCGGTTCCTGACGACCGCGCCGTGCCCGGTGTGCGCCGGTCGCCGGCTGCGGGCGGAGGCGCTGGCCGTGACCTTCGCGGGGCACACGATCGCGGAGCTGGCGGCGCTGCCGCTGACCGAGCTGGACGCCGTACTGGAGCGGGCGCCGGGCGGGGCGGAGGCGGCCCGGGTGCTCACCGCGGACCTGCGCTCGCGGATCGCGCCGGTGACCGAGCTGGGCCTGGGGTACCTGAGCCTGGACCGGACCGCGCCGACCCTGTCGGCGGGCGAGCTGCAGCGGCTGCGGCTGGCGACGCAGCTGCGGTCGGGACTGTTCGGGGTGGTCTACGTCCTGGACGAGCCGTCGGCGGGGCTGCACCCGGCCGACACGGAGGCGCTGCTGCGCGTACTGGACCGGCTGAAGGCGGCCGGGAACACGGTGTTCGTGGTCGAGCACCACCTGGACGTGGTGCGGCACGCGGACTGGCTGGTGGACGTCGGCCCGCTGGCCGGGGAGCACGGCGGGCAGGTGCTGCACAGCGGGCCGCCGCGGGCACTGGCCGGACGGGCGGAGTCGGCGACGGCCCGCTTCCTCTTCGGCCGTCCGGCCCGGGCGCGGCGGGCGCCGCGCCCGGCGACGGGCTCGGTCCGGCTGACCGGTGTCACGCGCAACAACCTGCGCGGGCTCGACGCCGAGTTCCCGCTGGGGGTGTTCACGGCGGTGACGGGGGTGTCGGGCTCGGGCAAGTCCACGCTGGTGGGGCAGGCGCTGGCGCGGGAGGTGGGCGAGCGGACCGGGGAGGCGGACTTCCCCGTACGGCGGCTGGTGGAGGTCGACCAGAAACCGATCGGGCGGACCCCGCGGTCCAACCTGGCGACGTACACCGGGCTGTTCGACGTGGTGCGCCGGCTGTTCACGGCGGCCCCGCAGGCGCGGGCGCGCGGCTGGAAGGCGGGCCGGTTCTCGTTCAACGTGGCGGGCGGTCGGTGCGAGACCTGCCAGGGCGAGGGGTTCGTGTCGGTGGAGCTGATGTTCCTGCCCAGCACGTACGCGCCGTGCCCGGCGTGCGCGGGCGCGCGCTACAACGAGGAGACGCTCGAGGTCCGGCACGAGGGTCTGAACATCGCCGAGGTCCTGGGCCTGACGGTGGAGGCGGCGGGCGCGTTCTTCGCCGGTGTCCCGGCGGCGGCCCGCAGCCTGCGGGCGCTGGAGGACATCGGGCTGGGCTACCTGCGGCTGGGCCAGCCCGCGACGGAGCTGTCGGGCGGCGAGGCGCAGCGCATCAAGCTGGCGACGGAGCTGCAGCGGATCCGTCGCGACCACACCCTGTACCTGCTGGACGAGCCGACGACCGGACTGCACCCGGCCGACGTGGAGGTCCTGCTGGGGCGGTTGCACGGGCTGGTGGACGCCGGGCACTCGGTGGTGGTCGTCGAGCACGACATGGACGTGGTCGCGGGCGCCGACTGGGTCATCGACCTGGGGCCGGGCGGTGGCGCCGAGGGCGGCAGGGTGGTGGCCGCCGGTCCCCCGGAGGCGGTGGCCCGCACGGCGGGCAGCCGCACGGCCGGCTACCTGGCGGCGGCGCTGCGCTGATCGCCCGATAGCCGCTACGCGTCGCCGGGCAGCAGGCGCTGCGGGTGTTCCCGGAAGGCCCACCGCCCCTGGCTGCGCGTGAACGTCCACACCAGGTCGTGGCGGTCCGGCCAGCCCGAGGGGACGCCGAGGACGCCGTCCGCGCCGAGGGCGTGGACCAGGCGCGGGATGCCGGCGTGCTCCCAGCAGATCAGGACCGGTGCCACGGCGGCCACGGCGGCGTGCGCGAGGGCCTTCTCCTTGCCCACGGCCAGGTCCGTGCGTACCGGCAGGCGCAGCGCCTCGGCCAGGGCGGCCACCGTCTGGCGGGAGCGGGCGGGGCCGCCGGCCGCGAAGAGCGTGGCGGGCCGGGGCAGGGCGGCGGCGCGGGCGGGCGAGAAGAGCCGGGGCAGGACCTCGGCCCGGCGCCAGCCCCGCAGGGCGAGGGAGCCGGGGTCGTCCTCGCCCTCCTCGTCCGCGCCGACGTCCCCGGCGTACGGGTGCTCCGCGTGCCGGATCACCATGATCAGCGCGTCCTTGACGGCGGTCGCCCGCGGGCCCGGCGCCGGACGGCTCCCGTCCTCGTCGGCGGCGCAGCCGGCGGCCAGCGCCAGCGGGGCGAGGGCGGCGAGCACGGTACGGCGCCGTGGTCCGGGCCCGGCGGGTCCATGGGGCATGGGGTCACTGTCGCCCACGCTCCCGGCCCCGCCGGGGTGCGGCACGTCGTACGAGCCGCTGGTCAGCCGATCGGATCAGCGCCCGACCTTGCGGGTGGCACGCAGCCACTCCTTGTTCATGGCGGCGATCGACGGCAGCGGGATGCCCTTGGGGCAGGCGGTCGCGCATTCGCCGGTCAGGGTGCAGCCGCCGAAGCCCTCGTCGTCCATCTGGGCCACCATGTCCAGGACGCGGGTCTCGCGTTCGGGCGAGCCCTGCGGCAGCACATTGAGGTGGTTGACCTTGGCGGAGGTGAACAGCATCGCCGAGCCGTTGGGACAGGCCGCCACGCACGCGCCGCAGCCGATGCACTCGGCGTGCTCGAAGGCGTAGTCCGCGTCGGCCTTGGGGACGGCGGTGGCGTGCGCCTCGGGCGCCGATCCGGTGGGGGCGGTGATGTAGCCGCCGGCCTGGATGATCCGGTCGAACGCGCCGCGGTCGACGACGAGGTCCTTGACGACGGGGAAGGCGGCGGCCCGCCACGGTTCGACGTCGATGGTGTCGCCGTCGGCGAAGGAGCGCATGTGCAGCTGGCAGGTGGTGGTGCGCTCGGGGCCGTGCGCGTCGCCGTTGATGACGAGGCTGCACGCGCCGCAGATGCCCTCGCGGCAGTCGTGGTCGAAGGCGACGGGTTCCTCGCCGCGCAGGATGAGGTCCTCGTTGAGGGTGTCGAGCATCTCCAGGAAGGACATGTCCTCCGAGATGCCGTCGACCTCGTAGGTGGCCATGGCGCCGGGGGCGTCGGCGTTCCGCTGGCGCCAGACGCGCAGGGTGAGCTTCATGCGTAGCTCCGCTGGGTGGGGTGGACGTACTCGAAGACGAGGTCTTCGCGGTGCAGGACGGGGGCGGTGCCGGTGCCGCGGAACTCCCAGGCCGCGGCGTAGGAGAAGACGTCGTCCCGGCGGGCGGCCTCGCCGTCGGGGGTCTGGGACTCCTCCCGGAAGTGGCCGCCGCAGGATTCGGTGCGGTGCAGCGCGTCGAGGCACATCAGCTCGGCGAGTTCGAGGTAGTCGACGACGCGGTTGGCCTTCTCCAGCGACTGGTTGAACTCGGCGCCGCTGCCGGGGACCTTGATCCGGCGCCAGAACTCCTCGCGGATCTGCGGGATGCGGTCGAGTGCCTTGCGCAGGCCCTCGGCGTTGCGGGCCATCCCGCAGTACTCCCACATCAGTTCGCCGATCTCGCGGTGGAAGGAGTCGGGGGTGCGGTCGCCGTCGCCGGCGAGCAGCCGCTCGATGCGGCCGGTGGTCTCGCGGACGGCGGAGACGGCCTCGGGGTGGGTGGCGTCGACCGCTTCGGCGTGCGGGTTGCGGGCGAGGTAGTCGTTGATGGTGGAGGGCAGGACGAAGTAGCCGTCGGCGAGGCCCTGCATGAGGGCGGAGGCACCGAGGCGGTTGGCGCCGTGGTCGGAGAAGTTGGCCTCGCCGATCGCGAACAGGCCGGGCACGGTGGTCTGGAGGTCGTAGTCGACCCACAGCCCGCCCATCGTGTAGTGCACGGCCGGGTAGATCCGCATGGGGACCTCGTACGGGTCCTCCGCCGTGATCCGCTCGTACATCTCGAACAGGTTGCCGTACTTCTCGGCGACCTTGGCCTTGCCCAGGCGGCGGATGGCGTCGGCGAAGTCCAGGTAGACCCCCTGGCCGGCGGGGCCGATGCCGCGGCCCTCGTCGCAGACGTTCTTGGCGGCGCGGGAGGCGATGTCGCGGGGCACCAGGTTGCCGAAGGAGGGGTAGATGCGCTCCAGGTAGTAGTCGCGCTCGTCCTCGGGGATCCGGGCCGGCGGGCGGGTGTCGCCCTTGGCCCGGGGGACCCAGATCCGGCCGTCGTTGCGCAGGGACTCGCTCATCAGGGTGAGCTTGGACTGGTGGTCGCCGGTGCGCGGGATGCACGTGGGGTGGATCTGGGTGAAGCACGGGTTGCCGAAGTACGCGCCGCGCCGGTGGGCCCGCCAGACGGCGGTGGCGTTGGAGTTCATGGCGTTGGTGGAGAGGTAGAAGACGTTCCCGTAGCCGCCGCTGGCCAGGACCACCGCGTCGGCGAAGTACGTGGAGATCTCCCCCGTGATCAGGTCGCGGGCGACGATGCCGCGGGCGCGGCCGTCGACGACGATCAGGTCGAGCATCTCGGTGCGGGCGTGCATCTCGACGTTGC
Organism: Streptomyces sp. NPDC042102; assembly: GCF_055582305.1. NCBI lineage: Bacteria > Bacillati > Actinomycetota > Actinomycetes > Kitasatosporales > Streptomycetaceae > Streptomyces > Streptomyces sp. NPDC042102. The sequence continues at coordinate 1,145,115 of NZ_JBVJDL010000001.1, read as the reverse complement.
CGGCGGCTATCTGGCGCGACAGGGCCTGGTAGGCGCCCAGCAGCAGCTGCTGGCCGGTCTGGCCGCGGGCGTAGAAGGTGCGGGAGACCTGGACGCCGCCGAAGGAACGGGTGTCCAGCAGGCCGCCGTACTCGCGGGCGAAGGGGACGCCCTGCGCCACGCACTGGTCGATGATCTCGACGGAGATCTGGGCGAGGCGGTGCACGTTGGACTCGCGGGCCCGGAAGTCGCCGCCCTTGACGGTGTCGTAGAACAGGCGGTGGACGGAGTCGCCGTCGTTGCGGTAGTTCTTGGCCGCGTTGATGCCGCCCTGGGCGGCGATGGAGTGCGCGCGGCGCGGGGAGTCGGAGTAGCAGAACTGGACCACGTGGTAGCCCTGTTCGGCGAGGGTGGCGCCGGCCGCGCCGCCGGCGAGGCCGGTACCGACGACGATGACGGTGTGGCCGCGCCGGTTGGCGGGGTTGACGAGCTTGGCCTCGAAGCGGCGGCGGTCCCAGCGCTCGGCGATGGGGCCCGCGGGGGCCTTGGTGTCGGCGATCGGGTCGCCGGTGGTGTAGTGGGCGTACTGGTTCATGGTCAGCTCACGATTCCGGTCATGACGGCGACGGGGACGGAGACGAAGCCCGCGAAGAGGATCAGGGCCAGCGCGTTGGCCACGGCCTTGAGGGCCTTGTCGCGGCGGGCGTTGCCGGCGCCGAGGGTCTGGGCGGCGCTCCAGAAGCCGTGCCGGACGTGCAGGCCGACGGCCACCATCGCCACGATGTAGATGGTGTTGCCGTACCAGGTGGAGAAGGTCGCGAGGACGTTCTCGTACGGATGCCCTTCCCAGGCCCGCTCGTTGACGGTGAGCGTGGTGAGGTCGAGCACGTGCCAGACGATGAACAGGCCGACGATGATCCCGCCCCAGCGCATGGTGCGGGTGGCGTAGCTGGCCCGGCGGCGCTTGTGGGCGTACTTGACCGGGCGGGCCCTGATGTCGCGGCGGCTGAGCTGGTAGGCGGAGACGGCGTGGGCGACGACCGCGGTGAGCAGGACGATGCGGGCCAGCCACAGCCCCCAGTGACTGTGCAGGAACGGTTCGCCCATGTGCCGCAGCCAGTGGGCGTAGCCGTTGAAGTCCTCGGGGCCGAAGAAGACCTTCAGGTTGCCGAGCATGTGCACGACGAGGTACGCGAGCATGATCAGCCCGGACACCGCCATCACGGTCTTCTTGCCGACGGTGGAGTCCCAGAGCGTGCGCGTGATGGACGGCCGTCGGCCCGTCCGCGTTGCCAGAGCCATGCGGAAAACGGTAGGTACGCAGGTCCTGAAAGGTCCAAGACATGGTGGAGCTCATCTTGATAGGCATGGCCTATGAAGGGCGCTAGCCTGGGGGAATGCAGTTCCAGCAGCTCGTGTACTTCGTGGCCGTCGCCGAGACCCGGCACTTCACCCGGGCCGCGGAGCGGGTGCATGTGGCGCAGCCGTCGCTGTCGCAGCAGATCAAGGCGCTGGAGCGGGAGCTGGGGGCGGAGCTGTTCAGCCGGGCCCGGGGGAACGTGGGGCTGACGGACGCGGGCGAGGCGCTGCTGCCCCTGGCCCGCCGGATCCTGGCGGACGCGGACACGGCGCGGCTGGAGGTGCAGGAGCTGGCGCAGCTGCGGCGGGGCCGGGTGCGGCTGGGGGCGACGCCGAGCGTGTGCACGGGCCTGCTGCCGGACGTCCTGCGCGCCTTCCACACGGCTCATCCCGGGGTGGAGCTGCTGATCGAGGAGAGCGGTTCGCTGGACCTCGTACGGGAGCTGGCGCGCGGGGCGCTGGACCTGGCGCTGATCGCGCTCCCGCTGCCGCCGGCGGCGCCCGCGCTGACCACGGTGGAGCTGCTGACGGAGGACCTGGTGGTGGTGTCCTCGGCGGAGCTGCCACCGCCGGGCGGCGGCGGGCCGCTGAGCATCCGGGGGCTGCGGGACGAGCCGATGGTGATGTTCCGGCACGGCTACGACCTGCGGGAACTGACGGTGGCGGCGTGCCGCGCGGAGGGCTTCGAGCCGGCGTTCACGGTGGAGGGCGGCGAGATGGACGCCGTGCTCGGCTTCGTCCGGGCGGGCCTGGGGCTGGCAGTGGTCCCGGCGATGGTGGTGGACACGGCGGGCCCAGGGCTGCGCGCGACGGCGCTGGCGGGCTCACCGCTGCGCCGCACGATCGCCCTGGCCCACCGCACGGACGTGGCCCCGCCCCGGGCGGCGCGCGAGCTGAAGCGGATCCTGGTGGGCTGAGTCCCCCCGCCATCAATATGCGTGGTCCAGCCGAGGTGAGCCGAAGGGCAGCGGGGTGATCTCGGTTTCCTGAGTGCTCGTCGTCACCTCGCGGCCCAGCCGTCGTTGGCGCATCCGCGGCTCAATACTCCCGTGTGACTTCGTGATCTCACACCAGTGCCGCGCCGCCGTCTATCGCGAGCGTGGTGCCGGTGACGTAGGCGTTGGACAAGACGAAGAGATAGGCCGCCGCGGCTTCCTCGGCAGTACCGACACGCCGCGTGAGCAGCTCGGACCCGGCGCCCTGGAGGAAAGCCTCCGGGTCCGCGACACTGCCGTCCCACAGCTCGGTGCGGATCACACCGGGCTGGATCACGTTGACCCGCAGAGGGGCGAGTTCGACGGCGAGTGCCCGCGACAGGGCCTCGATGCCGCCGGTGATACCTGCCGTGAGCGCGGTTCCGGACAGGGGGCGGATCGCGAGGACGCCGGAGCTGAAAGTGATCGAGCCGCCGTCGCGCAGTCGCGGTGCAGCGTACTTGGCGGAGAGGAACGCGCCCCAAAACCGGCGCTCGAAGACGGCCCTGGCCTCCTGCGGGGTGGTGTCGACCAAAGGCTTGATCAGCAGAGATTCGCCCGCGGTGTAGACGAGGTGGTCGAACTCCCCGACCTGCTCGAAGAACGCGGCGATGGCGTTGCCGTCGGCGACGTCCAGGCGGCGGCCTTCGGCCGGCTCGCCCAACCGCTTCGTCGCGGCGTCCACGCGGTCCTGATTGCTGGAGGCGACCACGACATCCGCGCCGGCCGCCGCGGCCTGTTGGGCTACCGCGAAGCCGATGCCGGAGGTTCCACCGATGATCACGATCTTCTTGCCAGCCAGAGACATGGGATCCGTTCCTTCGTCGATGCAGTGCCGGGATTCGGCAACTGCCACGGCAAGAACGTACGCCTCCACATCGAGACGGTGAATGCCTTGAGATCTCGATTCCTTGTCATATCGTCTCGCCATGCAGGCACTAGAGTGGAGCTATGGACATCCTGAGCGACACCCTCGAAGTCCTGCGCACGGGACGCCCGATGGTGACTCGCACCGACGCGCACGCCCCGTGGGCCCTGAAGTTCCAACCCATCTCAGGAGCCGGATTCCACGTGGTCGTGGAAGGACACTGCCACCTGCTGCCACCGCACGGCCCACCGCTCGCGCTCGGACCCGGCGACATCGTGTTCCTGCAGCGCGGCAGCGGACACACCCTGTGCGACGTGCCGAGCCGCGATCCGGTGGACTTCGTACCGGAGCGCGTGGACCGTTCCTCGCCGATCGGCCAGGTCACCGTGGACGGACCGGGGCCGCACACGGTGCTGGTGTGCGGCGCGTACGCGATCGACGTTGATCGCCCGCATCCGCTGTTCAGCGATCTACCGGAGGTCATCCACCTCCCCGCGGTTCCGGGCCGCCACCCGGTGCTGCGCTCGGCGGTCGATCAGCTGTGCGCCGAGTTCCACGCGCCGCAGCCGGGCTCGGACGCGGTCGTCACGGCGCTCATCGATCTGCTGCTGCTGTACATCCTCCGGTCGTGGTACGCAGACCTGCCGAAGGAGCGGACCCGGGGTTGGACGGCCGCGCTGACCGACCCGGCAGTCGCCCCGGCCCTGAAGGCGATCCACGACGATCCCGGCCATCCCTGGACCGTCGAGTCGCTGGGCACCCGCGCCGGGCTGTCCCGCGCGGCGTTCGCCCGCCGCTTCGCCTCGGTGGTCGGCGAGCCGCCGCTGACCTACCTGACCAACTGGCGGATGGCCACCGCGGCGCGGTTGCTGCACCAGTCGCCGGCCCCGCTGAGCACAATCGCGCAACACACGGGGTACACATCGGAGTTCGCCTTCGCCAAGGCCTTCAAACGACACTTCGGGTCGCCGCCGGGGGCCTACCGCAAGCAGGTCAAGACGGCAGGCGACGAACCACGCGGATACAACTGACGGTGAGGGCCAGGACATCACCGCAGCGGTTTGGGCAGCGGTGGTCGCTGCCGATCCCGGCCTCGCGGTGGCCCCGATGTGGTGGAGCGCCGGGCGGATCGTGTCCAAGAACCCGAGCGTCGACCAGGCCATGGCTCGGATTGCTGTCCGGGACCGAGCGCAAGAACTGCTGGCAGCTGGCGGAGCACGCCGGCCATAGCCGTCCCGGTCCGATGCAGCGGCTGCTGCATCGGCACTGACGTGCACCGCCACCTGCTGATTCGCCGCAATCCCAGCACCGGCGAGCTCGCCTTCTACCTGTGCTGGTCGCCCCGGATCGTGCCGCCGCTCGGAGCTCGTGCGCGTCGCCGGCACTCGCTGGTGCATCGAAGAGTGCTTCCAGGCGGCAGTCGACGACGCGAGGCCGACCAGACGTGCGGATCCGAACCGCCCGGCCCGAAGCGGAGATCCGGTCGACCTGGCCGTCCCGGAGGTCCGCCGCCTGATCGGCGCACTGTTCAGCCCGCCGATCACAGCCCTGAAGGCACTCCTGAACTGTTCGAACTGGCGCAGAAGCCACCAAGCTTCGGCACGTCGCAGCCATGACCGGCAGCGGCTCTCCGCCCCCCAGCGCGTAGACCACGAAGTCACACTGGAGTATTAAGCGGCGCCCTTCTTGTCGTTGGTCTGGAAGGTGATGACGTCGACTTCGTCGGTTCCCGCCAGATCTGGGTAGTGGCCCTTGAGGCCTTCCCGGAGTTCGGCTGCGGTCGTCAGCCCCTCAGCTTGGGCGTCCCGGTCGGTGAGGTCACTGACCAAGCAGTGCCTGATGCCGGTCACCTCTGCCGACAGGACGACTTCCGGGTCGCTTTCGAACACCAGCCGTGCCGGGCCGAGCTGCGCCGGGTCCCGGAAGCGGGTGGTCTTGGTCTTGGCGCCGGAACGGACGACTTCGAGGTAGCGGGGGTTGAACCGAATGATCGGGGGACCGGCCGTCTCGGGGTCCTGGTAGAGCGAGGGGTCGAGTCCGTTCATGCCCGCCTCCGGGGTCCATCGCTGAGCCAGCGGCATCAGGTCGGCGGCGAGCACGGACCTGAGCCCCGCGGGGGTGGGCACGATGACGCGCATGGTGGAGTAGTAGTCCACGAAGACCTGCCGATCGCGCCCGCAGGGGCCGATGACCCCGCGCCCGTGGTTTCCCACGGCGACGATGCAGCGCATCTGGCGGGCGCCCTGGGCCCGCGCAGCTCCCAGAGCCACGAGTTCGGCGCAGGGCCCGCCGGTGAAGTGGTAGAGGTTCACGCCGGCGAACATCCGGTAGTCGGCGGCCATGACCGCGGCGCCCACCGTGTGGATCCCCTCTTCGTCGGGCCCGGCGTCGGTATGCGCGTCTATGGTGCGGCGTGCCAGCTCCACGAGCTCACGCTCGTCATCATCGAGAGCTCGTGCAGATGACGGGACGTACACCTTTTGACCTTCCCTTCCGTCAGCAGTCGCCCAAGATCATTCCACGCCACGCAGGCGGGCTCCACAGGGTTTCGGCTTGCCTTGGCCGGCCCCTTGGAGGAGAACATCGTCAGAGGCCGTCCGCTGGAAGACGAAGCGCGCTGTCGTAGGGACCCACGCCGCCTCCTCCGCCCACCTGGTGGTCCGGCCTGGTCCGGTCCCTCCCGGGGTCGCCGACGGTGTGGCGGGGGGCGCGGGCCTCCGAACGGGGCCCGGCTATCGCCGGGCGGCTCGCAGGGCCGTCTCGGTGTCGCGCAGGAGTCCGGGGGCGAGGCTGCGGTGGACCGCGGCGAGCGGCGGCCACCAGACGCGGCCGAAGGGCCGGCGGTAGTGCAGGAAGGTGGCCAGCGACACGCGTCCCGGGGGTGTGCTGATGAGGAGGTTGCCGGCCAGGAACCAGGAGGCGGCCTCGAGGCGGATCCAGTCCTCACCGCGGTCGGCGATCCGCCATCCGGCGACGGTGTCCGGCGACGGCCCCCGGCCGAGGCGCATGCCGAGCAGGCCGCGCCAGATCAGCCGTTCGCCGGGGGTGGGAACGTCTCCGAACATCGCCCGGGCCCACCGCTCCGGCGTCGCGGTCGCGTCGGTGGCGAGGGTGAACAGGTCGGCGTAGTCGATGGCGGGCAACGAACCGAGCGCGAGGACGGACGGGGGGATCTCGTGCGTTCCGACCGCGCGCGCGACCGCGCGCCCGACCCCACGCTCGGCCTCGCCGGCGGCCGGCGGACGCGGAAGGTCGCGCTCACGCCATGCGCGTTCCCACTGCCGGGTCAGTGCCGGATAGACGATGAGGTGGCGCAGCGGCCTGATGGCGGCCAGGTAGAGCCGTCCGCGCAGGCCATTGGGTTTGACCAGGACCGCCATCCGCAGCTCGTGTTCACCACGGTCGGTCGGCACCCACCCGAGGTGCATGACCGCGTGAACGGTCTTGTTCGCCAGCTCTTCGGCCGATTCGTCGCCCAGGCTGTAGACCGGGGTGAAGGGGCCGCCGTCGGCGACCGCGCCGTCGGTGGCGTCGCGGAGGTCGTGCGGCAGGCGCTCGCGCAGCGAGCGCACCCGCAGCGTGGCGCCCGCCTCGGCTTTGTCCCACCCGAGGAGCGCACCGAGCCTGCGGCGCACGGCGAACAGGAACCGGGACAGCCCCGGCTGCTGCTCGGGCCTGCCGTTCGCGTCGATCGCGGCGCACATCGCGGGGAAGTCGTCCGGGCCGGCACCCGGGGTACGGAAGGCCCACACGTCTTCCAGCCGGAAGTCGCGGGTGAGTTCGTGGATCCGCCACGGCCGGCCGGTGTGCTCTGCGTCAGGGACCTTCATTCCATCACTCCATCGCTGCATCCGATATACGGTGGCGTATAGGACGAGGCTAGGCTGTATATACGGTTGCGTATATACGACCGCGAGGTGAGGCAGGACACACTGTGGGCGCAACCCGCACTCCGCGCGAGAGATGGATCGAGGAGGGGCTCCAGGCGCTGTCCGACGGCGGCCCGGACGCCGTCCGCATCGAAGCGCTGGCCAAACGCCTGGGCGTCACCAAGGGCGGTTTCTACGGCTACTTCGCCGACCGCGAGGCGCTCCTCGAAGCAATGCTGGACACCTGGGAGCGGGAGAGCACCGACGACGTGCTCCAGCGCATCGAGGAGGAGGGCGGCGACCCGAAGACCAAGATCCGCCGCGCGGGCGCGCTCACCCTCTCGGACGACCGCCTGCTCCCCATCGACCTGGCGGTCCGCGACTGGGCGAGACGCGATGCGGCGGTCGCCGAACGGCTGCGGCGGGTCGACAACCAGCGCATGGCCCTGCTCCGGGACATGATCGGCACGTTCTGCTCCGACTCCGACGAGATCGAAGCCCGCAGCCTTCTCGCGTTCTGCGCGGCGATCGGCGCACACTTCCTCGCCGCCGACCACGGCGGCCGCACCCGCGCCCAGGTCCTCGCCCGCGCCGCCGACCTGCTGCTCGACATCACGCACTCGGAGCCCGCGCCGCACGCGCGGGGAGGAGGGGACGGGCGAGGCTGAGGGACGGCCCTGCACCCTCACCCCTCACGGCCCGTCATGACCCCTGATGGCCCCCCATGGGCGGGCCGGCCGTACGCGCTCGTCGCCGCCCCGGCACCGGGCCGCCGCGGCACCGGGCCGCCGCGACTCGGCCGGGCAGGCGGCCGGGCAGGCGACCGGGCGGGCGACCGTACGGATTCAGGACGGGCGTATCGGGAGGACGCCGTCGAGGCCGGTGGCCAGCATGGCGAAGGCACGGTCGGCGTCGGCGAGCGCGTCCGGCAGGGCCTCGGCGGCACTCGCACCGGCGGCCATGCGGGCCCAGTTCGCCAGACCCAGCTCATGGCGGGCCGCCACCAGGTGCACGGCGGACAGGCGCGCGGTGAACGCGGGGACGCCCTCCGCCTCCAGGACCTCGGCGAGCAGCTCCACCTCTCGCTCGGTGTAGTGGGCCACGCGGGCACGCAGGCTGTCGGTGCCGTACAGCAGCCGCATGAAGTCCACGATGTCGGGCAGGTCCGACAGCCCCGTGGCGGGGTCGTGCGCGGCCAGCGCTGCCGTGTAGTGCGCGTGCACGGCGCCGACCGGGGTCAGTCCGGCCGGACGCTCCCGCACCACCCGGGCGGCCTCGTCCTGATGGTCGGCGAACCGGTCCAGGACCAGGTCCTCCTTGCTGGGGAAGTACCGGAACAGGGTCGGCTTCGAGACCTCCGCCGCGGCGGCGACGTCCGCCACCGAGACCGCGTCGAAGCCGTGCTCCAGGAACAGCTCCAGCGCGGTGGCGGCCAGGTGGCGGCGGGTACGCAGTTTCTTGCTCTCCCGCAGGCCCGGGGTGTTCGTCGTCTCCATTGTCTCCAGCGTAGCAGAAATTAGTTCCCCGGTTAATTTTGTGACCGGGTTGCTTTTTCTGGCGGCGGGTGCTCTCCTTGATGCATCGCACCGGGCCGGTGAGGGCCGGCCCGACGAGGAGGGGGAGTCCGTCATGAACGACGTACTGCACGACGCGGTGGACGACGCGGTGGACGACGTGGTGATCGTGGGCGCCGGACCGACCGGCCTGACGCTCGCCTGTGACCTGGCCCTGCGGGGCCTGAGGCCGAGGGTCCTGGACCGCCGCGAGGCGCCGCACCGGGAATCGCGCGGCAAGACGCTGCGACCGGGCGCCCTCGAGGTGTTCGAGCGGTTCGGGGTCGCCGACCGGATCACCGCGATCGGCCGCTCGCACCTGGTCCTGCGCAAGTACTTCGACGGCGCGCACGCCGCGGACACTCCCGTCGAGGGCCTGTGTCTGATCGGCCAGTGGCAGGTGGAGGAGGTGCTGCGCGAGCGGCTGGCCGTGCTGGGTGTCCGGGTCGAGTTCGGGGCCGAGGTCACCGGGATCGGCCAGGACCCGGACGGGGTGAGCACGGCCCTGGCCGACGGCCGCTCGCTGCGGTCCGGGTACCTGGCCGGGTGCGACGGCGGGCGCAGCACGGTGCGCAAGCTGCTGGGCATCCCCTTCGAGGGGCACGGCGGGGGCGAGCAGTCCATGGTGGTCGGCGATGTCCGGGCGCCCGGCCTGAGCCGGGAGTACTGGCACCAGTGGTTCACCTCCGACGGCGACGCCATGCTGCTCTGCCCGATACCGGGCACCGACTCCTTCCAGCTCCAGGCCTCACCCGAGGCCGACGCCGAGGGCCGTCCGCTGCCGCCGTCGCCGGAGGGTTTCCAGCGGCTGTTCGACCGCCATGCCCGGATGCCGGGCATCCGCCTGGCGGACGCCACCTGGCTGTCGACCTGGCGGGCCAACGTCCGGATGGCCGGCCGGATGCGCGAGGGCCGTGCCTTCCTCGCCGGCGACGCGGCGCACGTCCACCCGATAGCCGGCGGCTTCGGCATGAACACCGGCATCGAGGACGCCGCCGCCCTGGGCCGCGCCCTGGGCGGCGAGACCTCCCTGGAGGCCTACGAGGCCGACCGCCTCCCGGCCGCGGCGCACCTGCTGGCCCACACCAGCGCGCGGATGGAGCGCGTGGTGGCGGCGGTGGCGACACCGGGCATGGGCGTCGAGGCCGGGCTGGACTGAAGCGGGCCCGAAGCACGGGCTCCGCCCTGCCGGCCTGGGAGCCCGAACCGCGGGCGCGGCCCTGCCGGCCTAGGAAGGGGAATCCGAGAGGGACAGGGCGTGGATGCGGTCCGCGGCGCCGGGGCGGGCGTAGTACCAGCCCTGAGCCGTGTCGCAGCCGAGGGCGCGCAGCTGGGCGGCCTGGGCCCCGGTCTCCACACCCTCGACCGTGACGGCGAGTTCGAGACTGTGGGCCAGGGCCACGATGCCCTCGACGATCTTCACGTCCACGGGGTCGGCGGGCTGCTGCTGCATACCGCGGGTGAAGGAGCGGTCCAGTTTCAGCACGCTGACGGGCAGGCGGCGCAGGTTGGCCAGGTTGGAGTAGCCGGTGCCGAAGTCGTCGAGAGCGATGTCCACGCCCAGGGCGGCGAGTCGGCGCAGCGGTTCCAGGAGTTCGTCGTCGGCGCCTATCAGCGCGGACTCGGTGACCTCCAGGCACAGGGAGCCCGGTTCGAGACCGGACTTCTCCAGGACCGCCACCGTGTCCGCGACCAGGCCGGGGTGGTGCAGCTGCATCGGGGAGAGGTTGACGTTGATGCGCAGGGGGCCGCCGTGCTCGCGCTGCCAGTTGCGGGCCTGGCGGACCGCCTCCTCCAGCACCCAGCGGCCCAGCGGCACGATCAGGCCGGTCCGCTCGGCGAGCGGGATGAAGCGGTCCGGGCCCAGCACCCCGTACTGCGGGTGGGACCAGCGCACCAGCGCCTCCGCGCCGTAGACGCTGCCGTCGTGCATGTCGACCAGGGGCTGGTACTCGACGAAGAACTCGCCGCGTTCCAGGGCTCCGGGCAGCGCGTTGGTCAGCCCGTGGCGGGTGATCGCGCGGGCGTCGGCCTCGGCGTCGGCGAACTCGAAGCGGTTGCCGCCCGCCGCCTTGGCCCGGTACATGGTGATGTCGGCGCTGCGCAGCACCTCGGCCGCGGTGCGCTCGCCGGCCGGGCCCTCGACGATGCCGATGCTGCCGCGCACGGTCAGCTCGCGGCCCTCCAGGCGGATCGGTGCGGCGAGCGCGCCGAGGATGCGCATCGCCAGCTCGGTCACCTTGTCTTCGGTGTCCGGGCCGGTGGTCAGGGCCACGAACTCGTCGCCGCCGAGCCGGGCGACGACCTCACCGGGGCCCGTCGCGCAGCTCTGCAGCCGGTCGGCGACCTCCACCAGCAGCCGGTCCCCCGCCGAGTGGCCGAGGCTGTCGTTGACCGCCTTGAAGCCGTCGAGGTCCAGGTAGCACAGCCCGAAGCGGGAGCCGGGGTCGACGGGGGCGGCGCTGCCGATGGCCTTCTCCAGCCGTTCGAAGAACAGCGTCCGGTTGGGCAGGCCGGTGAGCGCGTCGTGGGTGGCCTCGTAGCGCAGCCGGAGGTTCAGCAGCCGCCGTTCGGTGGTGTCCTCCATCAGGGCCAGCTGATACTGCGGGCGGCCGTCCGCGTCGCGCAGCAGCGACACCGTCAGGTTGGTCCACAGGACGGTGCCGTCGTGCCGGTAGTACGGCTTCTCGGCCCGGTAGTGCTCACGCTCGCCGCGCACCAGCTCGCCGTACATCCGCCAGACGTTCGGGGCGTCGTCCGGGTGTCCCCACTCGCTGACGTTGCGGCCCCGGACGTGGCCGTCGAGCCCGCCGAACATCTGCAGCAGCGCGTCGTTGACCTCCAGGATGTTGCCCTCGAGGTCGGCGATGCCGATCCCGACGGCGGCGCCCTCGAAGACCGCGCGGAAACGCTCCTCGCTGGCGTGCAGTGCCTCCTGGGCGTCGGTGCGCGCGGTCAGCGTGGAGCGCGCGATGGCCTCCTGCTCCCGCAGGGTGCGATCGCGCAGGGCGCGGGCGAACCCGGCCGCGATGCCGTGCTGGAGGCGGGCACAGCGGGCCCGGTAGTCCTCGGAGTCCTCCGGGCCCGCGCCGTCGGGCCCGCAGTAGAGCACCAGGTAGGAGTCGACCACGCCGAGCGTGCCGGCGAGGGCCTCGGGGTCGGTGCAGTGCACGGCGACGAGTTCGCCGCCGACCCGCTGGCCCACGGCGGGGTCGAACGGCCGGGCGTGCAGGGCCTCGCACAGGGTGCGGGCCAGCGGCACCAGGTGCCGCTCGAACTCGGGCCGGGTCAGCGAGGTGGCGGTGACCGGGAAGATGGCGCGGCTCCAGATGGTCGCGAAGCGCCCGATCCGGTCCTCCAGGTCCGCCGGCGGCGACTCGGCCGCCGGCGCCTGGGCCGCCGGTGCCTTCTGTGGCGTCTGCGCCGTCTGTGCCGGGATTCTCACGCCTTGCGTCCCACTCCTGCGAAGCCGGAGAAAGCGTAGGGATCCTCGGCGGGATCGACGTCGCCCGTGCCGTCCGGCCGCCAGCTCGGCATCGGGACCAGGCCCGGTTCGACCATCTCGAAGCCGTCGAAGAAGCGGGCGATCTCCGTGCCGGTGCGCATGACGAGCGGGTTGCGGATGTCACGGTAGACGCCGACGGCGCCGCCGGCGGTCTCCTGGGAGACCGGGATGCCCTCGTAGGAGGCGTGGGTGAGGATCAGCAGACTCCCGGGGGCCAGCGCGTCGCGCAGCTCGGCGACGGCGGCGTACGGCTCGTCGGCGTCCTCCAGGAAGTGCAGGACCGCCACGAGCAGCAGGGCGACGGGGCGGCTGAAGTCCAGCAGGCGCACGGCCTCGGGGCTGTTCAGCACGGACCGCGGCTTGCGCAGGTCGGCCGCGGCGATCCCGCTGTTGTCGTCACCGGCCAGTACCGCCCGGCTGTGGGCGACGGCGACGGGGTCGTGGTCGACGTAGACCACGCGCGCGCGGTCCGTCTCCGCCTGGGCGATCTCGTGGACGTTGCCGAACGTGGGAATGCCGGAGCCGATGTCGAGGAACTGGGTGACGCCCTCGGCGACGGCGTGCCGCACGGCACGGCGCATGAATGCCCGGTTGGCCTGCATGATCTTGGGCAGTCCGGGGAGGAATTCCATGGCCCTGCGGGCCGCCTGGCGGTCGACCTCGAAATTGTGCGAGCCGCCCAGGTAGTAATCATAGATCCGCGACACGCTCGGCACCGATATGTCGATGCCTGGCGGGGCCCAGGCGGGGCGCTCCATCAAGGTCTCCAAGCCGTAGTCATCTGCGGTCGGACGGGTGTCCGAGCCGAATGTACTGATCATTCCTCAACGGGGCGAGCAAAAGCGGAAATTGGCGATCCGTTCTTCGTCACACACCAAAGGCAGGCGCCCGCCCCGCCGCCCGGTTTGGCCGAAACCGACAAATCCCTTTTGGGATTTGAACGGCACGGGAGCGGAACCGCTGCATCTCTGGCTCAAACCTCTCTCGACACAACATCGCCCGTTCGGGCGAACCGCTGCCGCACGCGGCGTGCGCGAGCGCGCTCCGGCCCATGATCCCCGCGTGAACAGAGCCTGTGCCAGGCACTTACTGGCGTTACCGGTCCTGCTGTGGGCAGCGCTGTCCGCGGTGCCCGCCGTGGCCGATAGCTGCGCCTACGCGACGATCGACTCCGGCGCCGGGGGCAGCTCCACCACCCTGGTGGCCGCCGCCGGAGGCGGCGTCCGGTGGGGCGGCCATGGTGGCGGACGTCACGGCAACCCCCGCCATCAGGAGGGCCGTCACCACGGCGGTCACCGGCCCTGCCCGCCGCCTCCCCCGCCGTGCCCCACGCCCCCGCCGAAGCCGACGCCCAAGCCCACACCGAAGCCGACGCCGCCGGCCCCGAAGCCGACCCCGGCACCGCCGAAACCCACACCCACGCCCCCGCCGCCGAAACCCGCGCCGAAGCCGCCACCGCCGAAGCCGGCGCCCGAACCGCCGCAACCCGCCGCTCCCCCGCCGGCCGCGGCCAGGCCCGCGCCCGCCCCGGCGCCCCGGGTCCACCGGGCCCCGGCACCGCCGCCCCCCGCGCCGGCGGCCACCCCGGCACCGCCCGCCCCGTCGAAGAAGCCGGTGGCCCGTCCCGCGTACCGCGCGGAGCACCGCAAACCGGCGGAACACCACATCTCACCGGTCACCTTCACCCTGCTCACCGCGGCCCCCGCGATCGTGGCCGTCGTCGCGCTGCGCCCGCGCTAGGCCCCTGTTTCTCGGCCGCCCGTTGCCCGCCGCCCACCCGCCCCTTGGAGCTCCCTTGTCGGAATGGCTGGTCCTGACCCTCGCGATGGCCGCGGCCTGCGCCGTGGTGCTCTCCATCGTCTTCCTCCGCCACCGCCGGATCGGTGAGGACGACGACCCCAGCGAGACCCCGGACGTCATCGAGTACATGACGATGATGATCGGCGTGATCTACGCGATCGTGCTGGGCCTGGCCATCGCGGGCGTCTGGGAGGCCCGCGGGGCCGCCCAGGAGTACGTGCGCCAGGAGGCCCAGGCCCTGCACGAGGTGCACGCCCGCGCCCAGGCCTACCCGCCCGAGGTGCGGGCGAAGATCCGCGGCGACGTCGACGCGTACGTGTCGTACGTGGTCACCGAGGAGTGGAAGGCGATGGCCGAGCACGGTGCCGTCACACCGCGGGGCACCGAGCTGCTGGAACGTATCCGCCGGGACGTGACCGACTACGAGCCGCAGACCGACCACGAGGGGCAGGCCTACCAGCCCCTGGTGGACCAGGTGGGCGCCGCCGACGACGCCCGCAGCGCGCGGGCGGGCAGCGCCGGCGACACCATGCCCGGAGTGGTGTGGTTCGGCCTGATCACCGGCGCGCTGGTGACGGTCGGCATGATCTTCGCCCTGCAGATCCGGCGCTCGTTCCGGGAGCTGCTGCTGGCCGGGCTGTTCAGCGCGCTCATCGCGTTCCTGCTGTTCCTGATCTGGGACTTCGACGCGCCCTTCGGCCGGGGCATCGCCGCCACCGCCGAACCCTTCTTCCACCACTTCCCGCAGGCGGCGCCGGGCGACTGAGGGCCGGCGCCGTGCGGCGGCGCGGCACGCCGCCGCACGGCGCCGGCCGGCCGGCCGGTAAACCGGGGACGGGCCCCGCGTCCCCGGTTCGGCCCACACGTATGCCCCATTCGCCCGCTCCTGATCGCGGGTCACCCCCGGCCGCCCTAGCGTGGCCGTGATCGAGGAGCACGACCCCCCACGTGCGGAAACGGTTCCGCAGCTGCCCCTCGGGGATCCGGAGATCAGCCATGGGTGCGATACGTACCTCAGCCACAGCCCTGTTCAGCGCCGGCGCCGCGGGAGGCCTCCTCGTCCTCGGCGCCCTCGGCATGCCCGCCGGCGCGACCGGTATCCCGCCGGGCGCGCCGGTCACGTCGTTCGGCTTCGCCATCACCCCGTCGACGGTGGCTCCGGGCGGCCAGGCGGTGCTCTCGGTCACCGGCTGCAACGCCGCCTACGCCACCGTCTCCTCCGGGGTGTTCGACTCCGTCAGCATCCCGCGCGGCCAGACCGTCCGGGTCACCGTGGACCGCGACGCCCGCCGCGGCGCGCTGTACTCCGTCTCCTTCACCTGCAACGGCGAGACCGGCTCCACCGACCTCACCATCACCGGTGGCAACTCCACCCCCACGACCAGCTCGACCGACGTGGCACGTCCCGTCAACTCCGTCGCCCCGGTCGTGACCGCCCTCGCGACCGGGGCCGTCACCACGGCCGTCCCGCCGGCACCCACGCGTACCGCCACCGCGACGGCCGGTGCGGTGCGCGGTGGTCTGGGCGGCAGTGCGGGTTCCATGGACGCCCGCGAGATCGCCGCGGGCGCGGGCCTGTTCCTCGTCTCGGCCGCGGGGACGGCGTACATGATCAGGCGCCGCTCGCGCGTCCGGGGTCAGCACTAGAGGCGAAGCGGCGGCAGGGCACCGGACCGGCGACGGAGCCGGCGCGGTGTCCGCCGCACCGCCGGTCACCCTCGGATCCCGGCCGGGATCCGGGGGCGACCGGCGGATTCCAGGGCCCTTCGACCGGTTCCGGGGCCCTTCGACCGGGGAGGTCCGTCCGGTCAGGCCCGGCCGCGGGCCGGGCGGCGGCGCATCACGTGGATGCCCGCGCCGATGGCCGCGGTACCGACGAGGCCTCCGCCGATGGCGGTCTCGGCGGCGGACGGGCCGAAGGAGCCGCCGAGGCCGCCCTGCGCACCGTTGCCGTCGAGGACGCGGAACCGGGCCGTGGCGACGAGGGGGCTGTCGTTGCACTTGACCTGGAGCGTCTTGTTGCCCGGGGAGGCGTGGTTGTTGATGCGGACCGTCGCGAAACCGATGGACCCCGGCGAGAGGTCCCGCGGCGGAAAGTTGCCCGGCGAGCTGACGGAACCGCCGCGGCCGCAACCGCTCGCGCTCACCTGCATCGTGGAGCCCTGGTGCACGGCGAACGGATTCACCGAGACGTTGCTGGGACCGCTGCCGCCGTTGCCGCCGAAACCGCCGGTGCCCCCGGTCCCCGGAGGGTCCGCCGCGGCGAGCGGAGCACTGAGTCCGACGGCGGCGAAGGCCGCCGCCGTCACTACGAGAGCGCGAAATGCACGCATGGTGGAACCTCCAGCGGGAAGCGCCCCGGAGCGGTGGCCCGGGATGATCGACGAGAACGCCTCCCATGAGGAACCCTCGGGGCGGCCCGCAACCAGCGCATGTCCGTCTTTGGGCCGCCCGGTTGAGCGACACGCCGGGGCGTGCCCGGCGGCGCTGACGGATCCGCAGGTCACGACCCGTCAGTGATTCATGTGATGAATACCTGGATGGCCGCACCCCTTCCGGGCCCCGCTCCCCCGCCCGGCCCTCCCGCGGCCACGCCCCTCCTCGCCCCCGCCCCGCCCCGGACGCCCGCCGGGCTCGCGGTCGCCGCCGTCCCGGCCGCCCGCGCGCCACCCGTTCGCCCTTCCCCGATCGCCGTCCCGGGCGCGCGGACTTACCGTGCGGGGAGAAGGGCGTACCGGGGTGGGACACAGAACGCGGGTCGGGACCCCCGCGTCGGGAAGGGAAAACAACTGATGCTGAGCGAGGACGAGACGGGGAAGCCACGCAGACGCTCACCATGGGGTGCGATCGCCCTGGTCATGCTCACCGGCCTCGCCATGGTCCGGAACGGGTCGGACGCCGACGACGGGCCCCCGCAGCCCGCCGCCGCGGCCAGGGTCGACGTGCGCGCCGATCAGCTGCCTGCGAATCCGCCCGTGCCGCCGGCGGACATGGAGGTGCTGGACCACTCGTCGGTGCAGCGCATCCGCATCCCCGACATCAACGTCGACGCGCCGGTGATGACGGTCGGGCTGGACGCCCAGGGCTGGATCGACGCGCCCCCGCCGCAGGACCCGAATCTGGCCGGCTGGTACCTCAACGGCATCTCGCCGGGCCAGCGCGGCTCCTCTGTGATCGTGGGGCACGTGGACAACGCGCAGGGCCCGGCGGTCTTCTTCGGCCTGGGCTCGGTCCGCAAGGGCCACCGGATCGAGGTGGAGCGCTACGACGGGCGCACGGCGGTGTTCGAGGTGTACGGCGTGGAGGTGTTCGCCAAGAACGCCTTCCCCGGGTCGCGGGTGTACGGGGACACCGGGCACCCGGAGCTCCGGGTGATCACGTGTGGCGGTGGCTACTCCAAGGGCCGGGGCTACGACGGCAACGTGGTCGTCTTCGCCCGTATGGTGCAGGCCCGCTGAGGCGGCGCCACCGCGGCGCCGCCTCCACGCCGGCCCGGCGGCCTCACTCCTGCCGTCGTCGCCGCCGTCGCCGCCGTCGCCGCGCGCCCAGCGTCACAGCTCCGCGCCGGCCGGCGGCAGGGTCAGCCGGTAGCCCCGTTCCAGCAGCTGCGGAAGGTAGGTCCGCAGGGCGTGGACGCTCTGCGAGCGGTCACCGCCCGCGTCGTGGTTCAGCACGATCACGCCGGGGGCGGCGCCCTTGAGGACCCGCGAGACGATCGTGGTCGTGCCGGGCTCCTTCCAGTCCAGGGTGTCCACCGTCCAGGCCATCGGTTCCATGCCGAGTTCGGCGCCGATCTCGAACGCGGCGCGGTTCCAGGCCCCGAACGGCGCGCGGAACCACGGGGGCGCCTGGCCGGTCGTCTTCTCGACCAGGTCGCTGGTCCGGGCGATCTCGGCGGCGAGGTCGGGCCGGCTGAGCTTGGTGAGCAGCGGATGGGTCCACGTGTGGTTGCCGATGACGTGCCCCTCGGTGACCATCCGGCGTACCAGGTCGGGACGTTCGGCGACCATCTCGCCGCACACGAAGAACATCGCGCGCACCCGGTGGCGCGCGAGGGTGTCCAGGATGTCCGGGGTGTAGCGGGGATCGGGCCCGTCGTCGAAGGTGAGCACCATGCTGCTCGCGTAGGCCGGGGTGGCGGGGAGCTCCAGGATCGGCCGGGTCCGGGGGGCCAGCGACCGGTTCGCGGTCCGGCGCGCGGGCCCCTCGGCGGTCATGGGCTGCAGCCGGTACGCCGTACCGGGCGCTCCCTGGGGCGGCAGGACGGCGGCGGCTCCGGGCGCGCCGGCACCGGCCGCGCCGCCCGCCGGGCCGGGGGCGCCGGGCGGACCGGACGGCCCGCCGGAGGTCGCGAGGGCCCCGGCACGGCCGGGGTTGCCCGCCTCGCCCCCGGTGAGCATGCCCGACGCCGCCGCGATTCCGAGGAAGACGGCGGTGCGCAGGAGCACGCGCCGCCCCACTGTCGGCTCGTCATTTTTCATTACTACTACGTATCAACGAGATCGCCGCGGATGTCGAGAGGCGCGTTCGCCGGCGCGCGCCCCCACCCGGTCGGCGCAGCGGCCTTCCCCGGACGGGATGGGGCGCAGGGCACCATGAGGGGCATGAGCGAGAACTTCCGTACCCGTGTCCTCGACGTCACCACCGGCGCCGGCGAACGGGTCCACGACCTGACCTCCGCCTGCACCGGTTTCCTCGCGGACGTGGCGGCCGGCCGCGACGGGCTGCTGAACGTGTTCGTGCCGCACGCCACGGCCGGCGTGGCCGTCATCGAGACCGGCGCGGGCAGCGACCACGACCTGCTGGCCGCCCTCGCCGACCTGCTGCCCGCCGACGACCGCTGGCAGCACCGTCACGGCAGCCGCGGCCACGGTCGCGACCACGTGCTCCCCGCCCTCGTGGCACCGCACGCGACCCTGCCCGTGATCGGGGGCGAACTGGCCCTCGGGACCTGGCAGTCGGTCTGTCTGGTGGACACCAACCAGGACAATCCCCATCGGCAGGTGCGGCTGTCCTTCCTCGGCCAGTAGCCGGGCCGGTCAGCCGGGCCGGTCAGCCGCGGCGGACCAGCGGGAACGGCAGGGTCTCGCGGATCGTCAGACCGGTGAGGAACATGACCAGGCGGTCCACCCCGATGCCGAGACCGCCGGTGGGCGGCATCGCGTACTCCAGGGCGTCCAGGAAGTCGTTGTCGATCTCCATCGCCTCCGGGTCGCCGCCCGCGGCCAGCAGGGACTGGGCGGTCAGCCGGCGGCGCTGCTCGACCGGGTCGGTCAGCTCCGAGTAGGCGGTGCCCAGCTCCGTGCCGAAGGCGACCAGGTCCCAGCGCTCGGCCAGCCGCGGATCCTTGCGGTGCTGGCGCGTCAGCGGGGAGACGTCGGTGGGGAAGTCCTTGTAGAAGGTGGGCAGGGTCGTGCGCTCCTCCACCAGCCGCTCGTACATCTCCAGCACCACGTCGCCCCGGGTGTCCTCCGGGGCGTGCGGCACCCCGGCCCGGTCGCACAGCCGCCGCAGCACGTGTTCCTCGGTGTCGGCGTCGACCTCCTCGCCGAGCGCCTCGCCGATCGCCCCGTACATCGTCTTGACCGGCCAGATCCCGGAGATGTCGTGGACGAGGAGCTTGCCGTCCGGACCGGCCTTGTGCGCGACCGGCGAGCCGAAGGCGGCGGTGGCCGCGCCCTGGATCAGCTCGCGGGTGAGGTCGAGCATGACGTCGTAGTCGGCGAAGGCCTGGTAGGCCTCCAGCATGGTGAACTCGGGGTTGTGCTTGTAGGAGACGCCCTCGTTGCGGAAGGTGCGTCCCATCTCGAAGACCTTCTCCATGCCGCCCACGCACAGCCGCTTGAGGTAGAGCTCGGGTGCGATCCGCAGGTAGAGGTCCAGGTCGTAGGCGTTGATGTGGGTGCGGAAGGGCCGGGCGTTGGCGCCGCCGTGGATCTGCTGGAGCATCGGGGTCTCGACCTCCAGGTAGCCGCGGTCCAGCAGTCCCTGGCGCAGCGCCTGGACGGCCGCCGAGCGGGCCCGGACCACGTCGCGCGCCTCCGGGCTGGCGACCAGGTCGAGGTAGCGGCGGCGGACCCGGGCCTCGGGGTCTGCCAGGCCCTTGCGCTTGTCGGGCAGCGGGCGCAGGCACTTGCCGGTCAGCTGCCAGGAGCGGACCACGACCGACAGCCGGCCGCTGCGGCTCGCGCCGACCTCGCCGCTCGCCACCACGTGGTCGCCGAAGTCGACCTCCGCGGTGAAGGCGTCCAGGGCGGCGGGGCCGGACTCCTCGCGGGTGAACATCAGCTGGAGGTCGCCGGACCAGTCGCGCAGGACGGCGAAGACCACGCCGCCCAGGTCGCGTACGACCATCACGCGCCCCGCGACGGTCACCTCCTGCCCGGTACGGGTCCCGGCCGGGGGCCCGGGGTGCGCCGCCCGCAGCTGGGCGACCGTGTGCGTGCGCTGCGGGATGCCCACGGGGTACGGGTCGGTGCCCTGCGCGATCAGCCGTTCCAGCTTGCGGTGGCGGACCCGGACCTGCTCCGGCAGGCGCTCGGCGGCCGGTCCCGCGCCCTCCTGCGCCACGGCCTCCAGGCCCAGGGAGTCGATCGGCGGCAGCCCCGCGGTGGTGACCGGGGCGGTGACCCCGCGGGGATGGCCGTTGCCCCACAGCTTGCGCAGGCTCGGTACGGAGACGAAGCCCTCGGCGACCCCGGAGGCCAGACTCACCCGCGCGAGTGAACCGGCGTCCTGGTAGCAGAGGAACCGGGGGTACCACTCGGGACCGTACTTGACGTTCGAGCGGTAGAGGGCTTCGAGCTGCCACCAGCGGGAGAAGAACAGCAGCAGCCGGCGCCAGAGTTTCAGCACGGGTCCGGCACCGATCCGGCCGCCCTCCTCGAAGGCGGACCGGAACACCGCGAAGTTCAGGGAGATCCGGCGCACGCCCAGCTTGGGGGCGGTCGCGCACAGCTCGGCGACCATGAACTCCATCACGCCGTTGGGCGCGGCGCGGTCGCGGCGCATGAGGTCCAGGGAGATGCCGTCCTTGCCCCAGGGGACGAAGGACAGCAGGGCGATCAGCTCTCCGTCCGCGTCGAAGGCCTCGACGAGCAGGCAGTCGCCGTCGTCCGGGTCGCCGAGCCGGTCCAGGGCCATCGAGAAGCCGCGTTCGGTCTCCGTGTCGCGCCAGCTGTCGGCCCGTTCGATGATCCGCCGCATCTCCTCCTCGGACAGGGCCGAGTGGCGGCGGATGAGCGTGGTGGCGCCGGTGCGCCGGACCCGGTTGACGGCCTGGCGGGTCACCCGCATGTCGCGGCCGTCCAGGTCGAAGTGGGCGACGTGCAGGATCGCCTCGTCGCCCAGTTGCAGCGCGCTCAGTCCGGAGCGGGCGTACGCGGTGGCGCCCTCCTCGGAGGCGCCCATCACGGCGGGCTGCCAGCCGTAGCGGCGGGCGACGCCCAGCCAGGCGTCGATGGCCGCCGACCAGGCGCCCGGGTCGCCCACCGGGTCGCCGCTGGCCAGGCACACGCCGACCTCGACGCGGTAGGTGACGGCCGCCTTGCCGCTGGGGGCGAAGACCACCGCCTTGTCGCGGCGGGTGGCGAAGTAGCCGAGCGAGTCGGCCCGTCCGTACGCCCCCAGCAGCGCCCGGATCCGGGGCTCCTCGTCGCCGTGCAGCGCCGCCGTCATCCGCTGGGAGCGGAACAGGGTGGCGGCGGCGTTCAGCAGGGCGAGGGCGCCGAAGAGGCCGAGCAGGAAGTACAGCGGGCGGGGTGGCCGGCCGTCGAACTGGCGGGCCGAGAAGAGGCCGCCGAAGACCTGCTTGGCGGCCCAGTCCAGCCATTGCCCCTGGGGCAGCGTGCCGGGGAAGAGCGCCACCAGTGCCCAGCCGAGGAACACCGCGGCCAGCAGCCCGAGGCCCAGGACGAGCAGCGCCCGCCAGAGCGCGCCGGGCCGGGACGCGGCGTAGAACTCGCCGCGCGCGACGACGAGGACGACCAGCGCCGCCACCGCCAGACCCATCGAGGGTCCGCCCACCAGGTAGTAGCCCTCGGCCATGATCAGCAGATCGACGAGGATCAGCAGGGCCAGATAGGCGACGACGATCCACCAGGCGACCTTCTTGCGGGTGCCGAGGGCGGCGGCGAGCAGGAAGAGGAAGACCGCGTACGCGAGGTTCGCGCTGACCGGGACCACGAAGATGTCGAGGAACCGGACCACCGGACGCAGCAGCCGCCGCAGGGTCGGAGACAGCGCGAGCAGCGCGCACAGCAGGCCCAGCGCTCCGAAGAACGCGCCGAACCCGTCCGGCACCCGGTTCAGGAAGCGGTGGCGGGTGCCGTGGATCTCCGGTGCGGTGACACTCATGGTTGGCACTGTAGGGAGCGTGGAGCGGGACCGCGCGCCGAGTCACCACGGCCCCGACGGGGTGACGGGCGCCGGGGAGCACGGCCCTCGAACACGGGACCGACGGGGGCGCGGCCTACTTGCCCAGGGTGAGGCCGTCCTTCGCCGCGCCGCGGCCGAGCACGGCCTCCGAGATGGCCTCCTGCGCCCGCCGGTAGTCGGCGTTGTCCGGGTCCTCGGCCAGGGCCACCGGGAGGTTGACCACCTTGCCCGCGCCGATGTCCATCCACTGCGGGATGAACTCGGCCTTCGTCACCTGCCAGCGGCTGCCCGCGGCCGCCGGCGGTTCGAAGCGGAAGCGGCCGATCGAGCCGTAGTTGCCCCGCGGGTCGTACGCGCCGCTGTGGTTGAACATCTGGCCGGCCACCTGGTCGCCCATCCCGTAGATGATCCACGTGCCGTTGACCTTCTCGTACGCCTGCGGGACGTGCGCGTGTGTGCCGAGGATCAGGTCGATGTCCGGGCGTCCGGCCGTCTGCGAGGCCGTCAGCGACTTGCCCAGCGTCAGCTGCCGCTCGTCGGCCTCCGTCTGCCACTCCGTGCCCCAGTGCAGGCTCACCAGGACCACGTCCGCGCCGGCCCGGCGGGCGGCCCGCGCGTCCGCGACGATCTTCTTCTCGTCGATCGTGTTGACCGCCCACGGGCGGCCCTCGGGCAGCGGGTAGCCGTTCAGGTCGAACGTGTACGCCAGATGCGCCACCTTGGCGCCGCCC
This sequence comes from Streptomyces sp. NPDC042102, assembly GCF_055582305.1. Taxonomy (NCBI): domain Bacteria; kingdom Bacillati; phylum Actinomycetota; class Actinomycetes; order Kitasatosporales; family Streptomycetaceae; genus Streptomyces; species Streptomyces sp. NPDC042102. The sequence continues at coordinate 1,122,101 of NZ_JBVJDL010000001.1, read as the reverse complement.
GCCGAGTACGTCGTCACCGTGGCCGCCTCCGCCGCGGTGCGGGCCGAGCCGGCGTGCTTCAGGCCGACCTTGTCGAAGCGGTCCAGGGTGCGCGCCAGGCCCGCCGCGCCGTCGTCCAGGGTGTGGTTCGACGCGGTGGAGCAGCCGTCGTACCCGGTGTCCTTCAGGCCGTCGGCGACCTGCGGCGGGGACCGGAAGGCCGGGTAGCCGCTGAAGGGCCCGCCGTCCTCGCCGTAGATGGTCTCCATGTGGCACAGCGCCACGTCCGCGGCCGAGACCACCGGCTTGACCAGGGAGAACATCGGCCGGAAGTCGTATCCGTCGCCGCCCGCGTCGGCGTGGGCCCGCTGGTAGACCGACGGGTGCGGCAGCACGTCGCCGGTCGCCACCAGGGTGAACCCCCGGGCGGCGGCGGACGGCGGCGCGGCCGCCTGGGCCGGCCCCGACGCGCCGAGACGGGCCGGGGCCGCGTCCTTCGAGGCCGTGGAGGCCGAACAGCCCGCCGTGGCCGCCACGGCCGCCACCAGCAGGAGGGCCGGCGCGGCCGTGCGGGCGCGCCACGTGTGCTTGGTCATCGGTGCCGTCTTTCCCGAGAAGAGACCATAAATATGACTATCTGATCACCTGAATCCATCAAGGGAGACGACGCAAATCGAGGAACGGTGCCGTCCGCAAAAGCCCCCGGCCACTCCGACGGCCCCGTGTGAAAACCGGGGGACGGCGAGGGCCCCAACCGTTCGCCGCGCCGCTCGACCGTTCGTCGCCCGGTGCGGCCGCCCACCGGCCCCGCCGGGTGCTTGGGCGCACGGCCCGCACCCGACGGTTCCCGGGGCCGCTCCCCGCAGGTCAGGGTGGGCGTGTCGGAGCCCCCGCATCCCGGAAGGAGCCGCCCCGGTGCCCCCCTCCCCCACCCTGCCGCGCACGGACCCCCAGGCGCTGGCCGAACTCCAGCGCGAGCACGGCCGGGCCCTGTTCGGCTTCCTCCTCGGGCTGACGGGCGGCGACGCCCAGCGCGCCGAGGACCTGGTGCAGGAGACCCTCTTCCGCGCGTGGCAGCACCCGGAGGCCCTGGTCAGCGGCCACGACTCGATGCGGCCCTGGCTGTTCACGGTCGGCCGGCGGCTCGCGATCGACGCCCGCCGGGCCCGGCTGTCGCGTCCGCAGGAGGTGGACCCGGAGGGTCTGGAGCAGGCGCCCGCCCCCTTCGACGGCGTGACCAGTTCGGTCACCGCGATCGACGTACGGCGGGCCGTGGGAAGCCTGGGCCCCGAGCACCGCGAGGTGCTGATGCAGGTCTACTTCCGTGACCGCTCGGTGGCGGAGGCCGCCGCCGAACTCGGCATCCCGGCCGGAACCGTCAAGTCCCGGACCTACTACGCCCTGCGCGCGCTGAGGAAGGACCTCCAGGGGTACGGACTGGGCGCCTGACCCCCGGTCCGGCGCCGTCGCGCCCGCGGGCCACCGCTGGAGAACGGCTCAAGGATTGATCTGAATCCGCACGAAACAGGCGCGGAGCGCATCGAAATCGGCATCAGACCGTTCAAGTTGAGTAAACATCCCCCGCCCTGCGAGCCCCTCGGGGAAGGCTCGTGACCGACGGCGGGACGGCTCGAAGTGCGGGAGAAGGTGGCAACGGTGCAGCCCGAGGGTTCGAACGGCACCAGTGGCGGCGGGCTCGCGGTGCCCATGGCATGGCTCTACGCGGAGTACATCGCGGACGAGCTGCTGCGCACGGGACGGCTGATCCCGGTCAGCACCCTGGAGTTCCGGGCCGGCCGCGACACCCTGGCGCTGACGATCTACCTCTCGGACGCGGCCGGCGAGCTCTCCGGCATCCGGGTGGTCTCGCAGCTCGACGAGTGGCTCTCGCTCACGGCGTACGGTCACCCGTGGCGCGACTGGGTGCACACCCGGCTCCTGGACCTGGGCGAGGAGGCCCGGGAGGCCGGCCGGGGCGAGGACCCCGACCTGGAGCTGGCCCGCTCGGCCTGGAGCTGGCTGGAGCGCACCGAGCTCTTCGCCACCAACCTCGACCCGGGCCACCACGGCCACGGCCACGCGGACGTCCCCTCCGGCCTGGACGAGAACGCCCGCGTCTGGACGCCCGCCTGGCAACTGGGGTTACCGCTCGGGCACCTGGCCATGCACCTGTTCTGACGCCCGCGGGCGCTATTCGGTGTTCCGGGGCGGGCCGGCGGGGTGGCGGCCGGGGGTCTCGGCGGAGTCCGCGACCAGGCCGGTGAAGTCGGCCTCGTTGCGTTCGGCGCGGTGCACGTAGCGGCGGGCGATCAGCCACATCACCGGGTAGACGGCGACGCCCAGCACCACCCACACCAGCTGCGCCGAGGGGCCGGCCCGCAGCGTGAACAGCACGGGGAGCGTCCCGATCAGGAGGGTGAGCGCGGCCAGCGCGCCCAGGCCGGCCCGCAGCTGACTGCGCATGAGGGCCCGGACGTAGGTGGTGCCCAGCGTGGTCTGTTCGGAGATCTCCGAGCGGGCGGGGGCGTGCGCGGGCGGCCGGCGGCGGTCGCCGCGCGGCACTCCGGTGACGATCTCCCGCCGCGGCGGGGGCTGCTGCTCCTCGGCCATGGGGCGGGAGTCTACGGCTACTTCAGCAGCCGGGACATGCGCCGGTCGGCCAGTGGTTCGCCGCCGGTCTGGCAGGTGGGGCAGTACTGCAGCGAGGAGTCGGCGAAGGACACCTCGCGGATGGTGTCCCCGCACTCCGGGCAGGGTTCGCCGGTACGGCCGTGGACCCGCAGGCCGCTCTTCTTCTCCGCCTTCAGCCGGCCGGCCTCGATGCCGTGCGAGCGGGCGACGGCCTCGCGCAGGGTGTCCTGGACGGCGGCGTACAGGTGGGTGATCCGGTCCTCGTCGAAGGAGGCCGCGAGCTTGAACGGCGAGACCTTGGCCCGGTGCAGGATCTCGTCGCTGTAGGCGTTGCCGATCCCTGCGATCACGCTCTGGTCCCGCAGCACGCCCTTGATCTGCCGCCGCTCCCCGGCCAGCAGCGCGGCGAAGGCGTCCCGGTCGAAGCCCTCGGCGAGCGGATCGGGACCGAGGCGGGCGATGCCGGGGACCTCCTGGGGGTCATGGACGACGTACACCGCGAGCCGCTTCTGGGTGCCGGCCTCGGTGAGGTCGAAGCCGCCGCCGCCCTCCAGGGCCACGCGCAGGGCGAGCGGGCCCTTGCCGCCGGGCCGGGGCGGCCGCTCGGGCAGGGTGTCCTGCCAGCGCAGCCAGCCGGCCCGGGCCAGGTGGGTGACGAGGTGGAGGTCGCCGATGCGCAGGGCCAGGAACTTGCCGTACCGGGCGACGGTGCCGGCCCGCCCGCCGTGCAGGGCGGTGAGCGGCGGGTCGTACGTCTTGAGCACGCTGACGTTGAGCGGCAGGACGCGCTCGACCACCCGTCCGGTGAGGTGTTCGGTGAGGAATTCCCTGAGGGCCTCGACCTCCGGCAGCTCCGGCATGGTCCCAGCCTGCCGTCCGCGGGGACGGAACGCGAGCCGGGTGTCAGGTCAGGCCGAACTCGCACCATACGCACTTGCCGCCGCCCCGCGGCTCGACACCCCAGACGTCCGCGAGGCGGTCCACCAGCATCAGGCCGCGGCCCGACACCCCGGACTCGCCGGCCACCCGGCGGCGCGGCAGGGCGCTGGAGCGGTCCTCGACCTCGACGCGCAGGCGGCGTTCGGGGCCGGTGAGGACGCGGAGGGTGACGATGGCCGGGCCGTCGGTGTGCATGAGGGCGTTGACGATGAGCTCGTCGGCGACGAGTTCGATCTCGTCGGCTCGGTCGCGGGCGCCCCAGGCCCGGACGGCGGCCCCGATCATGTGGCGGGCCGAGACCAGGGCCTCGGGGTCGCCCGGGGCGACGTGCTGCTGGATGCGGCCGCCGAACTGCGGGACGTCCTCGGCGCGGCGGCGCAGCAGCAACAGGGCCATGTCGTCGTCGCCGCCGCGTTCGTCGATGGCCCCGCAGAGCCGGTCGGCCAGGTGCTGGAGTTCGGCGGGCCCGTCGCGGACCAGGGTGGTCAGCAGCCGGATGCCGTCGTCGAGGTCGGCGCCGGGCTGTTCGACGAGGCCGTCGGTGCACATCAGGAGCGCCTCGCCGGGGTCGAGTTCCACCGTGGTCACGGGGTATTCGAGACGGCCGAACTCCGCCGAGACGCCGAGCGGCATGCCGCCCTCGACGGGCAGCCGGCGGCAGTCGCCGGTGCGGGTGCGCAGCAGGGGGTCGATATGGCCGGCCCGGACCAGCTGGAGGACTCCGGTGGAGAGGTCGGCCTCGGCGTAGGTGCAGGTCGCGAAGCGGTCGGTGTCCAGTTCGTGCAGGAAGACCGAGGCGCGGGCCATCACGGTGGAGGGCGAGTGGCCCTCGGCGGCGTAGGCGCGCAGCACGATGCGCAGCTGTCCCATGACGGCCGCCGCGTGGGTGTCGTGGCCCTGGACGTCGCCGATGACCGCGCCGACCCGGCCGCCGGGCAGCGGGATGACGTCGTACCAGTCGCCGCCGATGTCGCGCCCGAGCCGGGCCGAGCGGTAGCGGACGGCGATCTCGGCGCCGGGCACGGTGGGGATCCGGCGGGGCAGCATGGCCTGCTGGAGCCCTTCCGCGATGTCGTGCTCCTGTTCGAGGAGCATGGCGCGCTGGAGGCTCTGGGCGATGCTGCTGCCGAGGGCGACCAGCAGGTTCCGCTCGTCCTGGGTGAAGCCGTCCTTGTCCTGGTAGAGGAGCCCGATCGCGCCGATCGGGCGGGCCTGGGCGATCAGCGGCAGGTACGCGGCGGCCGAGATCCGCATGTACGTGATCTTCGCCCACAGGGCCGGGTAGCTCTGCGCGAACTCCTCGGCGTCCATGAACCGCGGTTGCAGGGAGCGCACGACCTCGCTCATGGGGTAGTTCTCGTCGATGCGGGTGTACCGGGTGCCGGGCACGAAGCTGCCCTCCGGGCCCTCCGCGACCAGGTGCACCCGCCCGGCCTCCACCAGGCCCATCACCATGCCCATGGTGCCGAGCCGCTCCAGGCCCTGGGAGTCGCTGAGCGCGTTGATGACGTCGCGGACCGTGCGGGCGTGCGCGAGTGCCGCGGTGGTGCTCTCGACCACCGAGGTCTGCCGGCGCCGCTCCTCGTCCAGGCCGAGCCGTTCGGCGGAGTGGCTGAGCTCCTCGGTCGCGTCCCGGACAATGCCGATGATGCGGAACGGGCGGCCCCGCTCGTCCCGCATCACCCGGCCCTGGGTGTGGGTCCAGCGCATGTGGCCGTCGCGGCAGCGGATGCGGAAGTAGGCGCCGTAGGTGTCCTCGCCGCTCTTGAGCGCGCCGGCGACCAGCGCGTCCAGCCGGACCGCCTCGTCCGGCGGGACGCGTGGGGAGAGCGACTCGGGGCGGCCGTCGTACGCGTCGGCGGGCGTGTCGAAGACCTCCAGCGCCGGTCCGTCCATGTGCATGAGCCCGGTGACCAGGTCCCAGTCGAAGCTGCCCATCCGGTTCAGCGCGAGGGACAGGTCGGGGTGGGCGGGCCAGTCGTCCGGCAGCGATACGGTGCTCGGCACCGGTCCACCATGACACAGGAGCGGGTCAGGCGCTCTCCCGGTCGTGGGAACCGGAGGACGACTCCGCGCCGTCGGGCACGGCGAAGGGGTCCACCGGGTTCACGGGGTCCACCGGGTCCACGGGGTCGCTCGGCTCGGCGGCCTCGGGCGGCAGGACCGGTTCCGCCGGGGCGGCGGGGTCGGCGGAACCGGCGGATTCGGGCAGGATCTCGCTGTCCAGCGGTCCGGGGTCGAGGTAGAAGTCCATGCCCGGGTCGCCGGGCTCCGCCGAGGGGTTGCGGGGCAGGGACGGGGGCGCGTCCGGGGTCTGGGGGACGGTGGGCCGGGTGCGCGGGGGCAGCGGCACCCGGGAGGCGTCCGGGGGCGTGTCCTGCGACTGGTTCCGGGGGGCCTGGGGGGCCACCGGGTTCTGGGGGTCTCGGGGGTCCTGGGGGTCCTGCGGGTTCGCCGGGGTCTCGGGGGTGACCGGGATGCCGGCGGCCGGGTCGTACGGCGGGGCGGCCTGCGGAGGCCGGTCCTGGGCGCCGTCGTCGCCGGCGGTGCGCTCCAGCCAGGTGTTGTTCAGGACGTTGACGATCGTCAGGTTCGCGATGGCCTGCATGGTCGGCTCGATGACGATGGTCTGGTTGGGCTGGTAGCCGGGCCACTGCTCGCCCTTGTGCACGGGCTTGCCCTTGGCGGCGCGCGGCGAGAGCAGCGGGTTGCCGCAGCCGCAGCGGACCCGGGGCATGCCGTGCCCGTCGACCAGGACGGCGGTGCCGGCCTGGAGGACGGCCTGGTAGGCGTGGGCCGCACCGTCGCGGAAACCGTGGTTGGTGACCCGGGTGTCGGCCCGCAGCACCACGGGGGTCAGGCCGCGCAGGAATTCCGGGACGCCGGAGACCTCGATGCCGGAGGCCTGGGCGAAGGCGCGGGCCTTGTCGTCGTCCTCGGTGAGGTTGCGCAGCTGCTGCTCGATGTCGCAGCTGCCCAGCCGTTGGGTGCCGCCGTACAGGCCCGGGGTGGCACCGCCGACGGTGCGGATGCCTTCTCCGGTCGGGTTGGGCACGGGGGCCTGGAGCGGCGCCGACTCCTGTGTGGCGGAGGAGCCGGTGAACGGGTCGGGGCCGGCCGCGGCGACCGGCTGGAGGTAGAGGTCGTTGCTCTCCGCGCTGGTCCGCTTCGGTTCGTCCGAGCCGCCGCAGCCCGCGGCGAGCAGACCGAGGGCCGCGAACAGCGCGGCTGCGGCCGGTGCGTGACGGCGCGGCGCCTGACGGGGTGTCGGTGCGTGCACGTGAAATCTCCCTTTCGCCCCGGATCCTCCCTCTTGTCTGCCGTATGTCCGCAGCGCCCGCAAGCCGAGATCCGCCGTCCGCCTCGCCTTGAACATGTTCAACAGAAGCCCTAGGCTCAGTCCTGCGAGTTGAACGCGTTCAAAGCGTCGACCGCACGGGGAGGGGAGTCCACGGTGACGGTGCTGGTGAATCTGATCGTCACCCTGGGCATGGCCGTCATCGTCCCCGTCGGGCTGCGGCTCATGGACCCGGCCGGCCCGCACGTCCTGGCCCGCTGGTGGCCCCTGCTCGCCGCACCCGGGGCCGTCTGCCTGTGGCTGCCGCGCGGGACCACCGCCACCGTGCTCGCCGCACTCTACGCGGCGGCCACGCTCGCCCTCGCCCTGCGCGGTCTGCTGCGGCTGCGCTCCGCCCTGCGCCGTACGCCGCACGCGGGGACGCGGGCGCCGGTACCGGCCGAGGTGGCGGTGGTCACCGCACTGCTCTCGCCCGCCGTCGCGGCGACCGCGCTGGTCGCCGAGCGTGCGGGGGTGCGCCTGTTCGGCTTCGACCTCGACATCCTGGCGCTGACCGTGCCCCACTTCCACTACGCCGGGTTCGCCGCGGCCCTGGTCGCGGGGCTGGTGTGCCGCGCGGCCCCGGCCGGGCCGTGGGCGCGCTGGGCGGCGTACAGCGTGCCGGGCGGCACCGCTCTGGTGCTCGCCGGGTACTTCGTCGACGACTGGGCCGAGCTGGCCGGCGCGCTGGTGCTCACCGCCGGGATGTGGGCCGTGGCCCTGCTGACCTGGCGCGAGATCCGGCCGTCCGCGCCGCGGCGCGGCACCCGGGCCCTGCTCGCCGTCTCGGCCGCCGTGCTGGTGGCCACCATGCTGCTCGCCCTGTGGTGGGCCCTGGGCGAGGCCACCGGGATCCCCCACCCCACCCTGACCTGGATGGCCGCCACGCACGGCCTCGGCAACGCCCTGGGCTTCGCCCTGTGCTCGGTACTGGCCTGGCGCCGGCTGACCGCCGGCCACCGACGTTGAGGAGATCACCGATGACCCGACTGATGAGCGCCGGACGGGACACCCTGAACTACCCCGACCGCGGCGCGACGGCCCGCCGGCCGCTGCCCGCCGGATACCACCACCTGCACCACCGCGCCCCGCTCGGGCACGGCCGGGCCGTCTTCGAGGCCGCCGGTGCGGCGGTGACCACCCTCGCGCTGCACCGCGCCACCGGCTTCACCGTCCGCGCGGACCACGCCTCGGTCCGGCCCGGCAGCCGCGTCGAGATCGGCATCGGTCTCGGGCCGCTGCGGATCACGGCGCCGTGCGAGGTGATCTGGACGGCGTACGCGCCCGGGCGCGCGGGGTTCGCGTACGGGACCCGCGACGGGCACCCCGAGAGCGGGGAGGAGTCCTTCCTGGTGGAACTGGCGGCCGACGGCACGGTGTGGTTCGAGGTGACGGCCTTCAGCCGGCCCGCCACCTGGTACACGCGGCTGGCCGGCCCGGTCGTCCCCTTCCTCCAGCTGCGCTACGCCCGCCTGCTGACCCGCACCCTGCGCGCCCTGGCCGCGGGCGGCTGATACTGGAGTCGATGGACTGGTTCGTGGCGCCCGGGTACTGGCTGGGCCGGCTGGTCTTCCAGCGGGCTCTGGCCGGCGTCTACCTCTTCGCCTTCCTCGGGGCGGCGCTGCAGTTCCGGGCGCTGATCGGGGCGCGCGGGATGCTCGCGGTGCCCGAGTACGTCAGCTGGGTGCCGTTCAAGCGCGCCCCGAGCCTGTTCCAACTGCGCTACTCCGACCGGCTGTTCGCCTGCTGCGCGTGGGCGGGTGCGGCGGTGGCGGCGGCGCTGGCCGCGGGGGCGGGCGACGCCGTACCGCTGGGCTGCGCGATGGCCATGTGGGCGCTGCTGTGGGTGCTGTACCTGTCGATCGTGAACGTCGGGCAGACCTGGTACGCCTTCGGCTGGGAGTCGCTGCTGCTGGAGGTGGGGTTCCTCGCCGTGTTCCTCGGCAACGCGGACGTGGGGCCGCCGGTGCTGGTGCTGTGGCTGCTGCGCTGGGTGCTGTTCCGGGTGGAGTTCGGCGCCGGGCTGATCAAGATGCGCGGCGACGCCTGCTGGCGCGACCTTACCTGCCTGTACTACCACCACGAGACGCAGCCGATGCCCGGGCCGCTGAGCTGGTTCTTCCACCGGATGCCCCGGCGGCTGCACCGGCTGGAGTGCGCGGCCAACCACGTGACGCAACTGCTCGTGCCGGTGCTGCTGTTCACCCCGCAGCCGGTGGCCTCCGTCGCGGCCGGGGCCGTCGTGGCCACCCAGCTGTGGCTGGTGCTGTCCGGCAACTTCGCCTGGCTGAACTGGCTGACGATCACCCTCGCGCTGTCGGCCGTGGACTTCACCGGGCTCGCGGGTCCGCCACCGGCAGCGGCCGGGAACCCGGCGCCGCTCTGGTTCGCGGTGCTGGTGTGCGCGCTGACCGTGCTGGTCCTGGCCCTCAGCCGGCACCCGGTACGGAACATGATCTCCAGGCGCCAGGTGATGAACCGCTCCTTCGACGCCCTCCACCTGGTCAACACCTACGGGGCCTTCGGCACGGTGGGCCGGATCCGCGACGAGGTGGTGGTGGAGGGGACGGCCGATCCCGTACCGCGCGAGGACGGGCAGTGGCGGGAGTACGGCTTCAAGGGCAAACCGGGTGCGCTGCGCCGCGTCCCGCGCCAGTTCGCCCCGTACCACCTGCGGCTGGACTGGCTGATGTGGTTCGCCGCGCTCTCCCCCGGCTACGCGCGGGACTGGTTCGGGCCGTTCGTCGAGCGGCTGCTGGCGGGCGACCGGGACACGCTGCGGCTGCTGCGCCACAACCCGTTCCCGGACGCCCCGCCCCTGTTCGTACGGGCCCGCGTGTACCGCTACCGGTTCACCACCTGGCGGGAGCTGCGCGAGACAGGTGCCTGGTGGCACCGGACGCTGCTGCGCGAATACCTGCCGCCGACCCGGCTCGCGTCGTCCGGGTTCCCCCGCGCCTGAGCCCTGGCCGGAACCCGGCGCCGGGCCCGTACGACGCGCCGCCGGGCCGGCGCGCCGCGCCGGCGGCGCGTGGGCCCTCGCTACCGTGCGAGCAGCGCCGCCTCGCGCTCCGGGTCGAGGCCCGGACGGGGCCGGTCGGCGCGCTGCGGGGCGGCGCCGCCGAGCTCCGTCAGCCAGGCCCAGGTGCCGGCCACGGTCTCCTCGACCGGGCGGCACTCCAGGCCCGCGGCCACCGCCCTGGTGACGTCGCCGCCGTACATGAAGTCGTACAGCTCGCCCCGGGGGAGCCACACCGGCAGCTCGGTCCAGGGCTGCACCCCGGCGTCGAGGAGCCGCTGCGGGTCGGTCCAGTGGAGCTCGGCGCGGCCGCCGGTCGCCTCGGCACAGGCCTGGAGCAGGTCGCCCAGGGTCGCGTGCCCGTTCGGGCAGGCCAGGTTGTACGGACCGGTGAGCCCTGCCGCGGCCGCGTCCAGGGTCCAGCGGGCCAGGTCGCGCACGTCGACGTACTGCAGGGGAAGGTCGCGGGGGCCGGGGGCGAGAACCGGGCCGCCCTGCGCCATCCGGGTGAGCCACCAGGGCAGCCGGCCGACGTTCTCGTACGGGCCGAGGATCAGTCCGGCGCGCACCAGCAGGCTCGCGTCCCCACCGAACGTGGCGGCGGCCAGCTCCCCGCCGCGCTTGTCCTCGGCGTAGGCGACGGAACCGGCGTCCGGCGAGCCCTCGACCAGGGGGCCGTCCTCGGCCAGGCCGAAGGGCGCGGGGTAGGAGTAGACGGAGCGGCTGGAGACGTAGGTGTAGTGGCGTGCGCGGCCGTGCAGGCGGCGGGCGGCGTCGCGTACGGCGGTCGGGGCGCCGCCCCAGGTGTCGACGACGAGGTCCCACTCCCCCGCGGCGAGGGCGTCGAGCCCGCCGGGAGCCGTGCGGTCACCGTGCAGCGGGGCCGCTCCGGGCGGCGGGGCGTGGTGGCCGCGGTGGAAGACGGTCACGTCCCAGCCCCGGTCCAGGGCCTCCTCCGTGAGCGCGCGGCCGACGAATTCGGTACCTCCGAGCATCAAGAGCTTCATGGCGGCCAGCCTGCCGGGGTGCCGGACGGGGAGGGAAGCCTTGATCGCCCACAGCGATGACGCTGTGGGCGTACGCGGCGCCCCCGCGCCGGCGGGCGTCGGGGGCGCCGGGGGCGGCACCCTGGGGGCCGCCCGCGAGAGGTCCGGCGATCAGTCGATGCCGGGCAGGATGTGCGGTTCGGCGAGGTCGTCCTCGTACCCCGCGAGCCGGATCGGTGCGGAGCGGGCCCACACCTCCAGGCTGCCGAGCTCGTCGGAACGCGTGCGTCCGCGCCGTTCAGGCCGCTCGCCGCGGCCTTGGTCCTGTTGCGTCATTTCTGGTGTCACCGCGCACTCCTTTGTGTCGGGTAACCCGTCGGGCGTACCGCGCCGGGCAGGTAAACAGGGCATCCGAGCGCGGTGGCGCTGTCGTTCTCGACACGGAGAGTGGCCCTGGTGGGGCCGTCCGTGTGCATCAGAGTACACATATGAGCGGGCCCCCGCTCGATGGGAAAGTAAAATCCGTGTTGCCCCCTCACCTTCGCCCCATGTTCATGAAGTCGCACGTCGGCGTGTCGCCGGCAGATGATCTGCTCGCCGGCGTCACATGCGGACGACGGAAGGGAGTGGCGGTGGGAGACGTCCGGGTGCCGACGGTGGACACGGTCGAGGAACTGATGGATCTGCTGCGGGCCTGCCAGGGGGCGTGGGACACGCCCGACCGCAGCGGCGACCCGGTGGACCTGCACGACCACGGGCTGCAGACGGCGGCGCTGCTGCGCCGCTCGCACCCCTTCGACAAGGAGCTCCAGGTCGCCGGCCTGGTGCACGACCTCGGGCACCTGCTCTTCCCGGGCGACGACGCGGGCCACGCCGACCGCGCCGCCGCGGCGGTCCGGCCGCTGCTGGGCCACCGGGTCGCGCGGCTGGTCGCGCTGCACGTGCCCGCCAAGCGCTACCTGTCGGCCGTCGAGCCGGAGCGGCCGCTGTCCCCGCAGAGCGAGCTGACGCTGCACGCGCAGGGCGGGGTGATGGGCGAGGCCGAGGTACGCGCCTTCGAGGCCGACCCGGATGCGGCGGCCGCGGTGATCCTGCGTCAGGCCGACGACGCCGGCAAGGTGGTGGGACTCGACGCGGGCGTGATGGAGGACTGGCGTCCGGTCCTGGAGCTGGTCGCGGCGGGGGCGTACGACCGCACGGTGTGAACCGCACGCGGTGAACGGCACCCTGTGAACCGCACGCGGTGGGACGCCTCGCCCCCGGCCGCGTGCTCGCGGCCGGGGGCGTGGCGTCCGGGGGCGTGGCGTCCGGCACGGGCGGGGCCGGGCCCGCCCCCGCGGCTACCAGTTGGCGGGCGCGTAGTCCTTGAGGAAGACGCCGTACAGGTCCTCGCCCGCCTCGCCGCGCACGATCGGGTCGTAGACCCGGGCCGCGCCGTCGACCAGGTCGAGGGGCGCGTGGAAGCCCTCCTCGGCCAGGCGCAGCTTGTCGAAGTGCGGGCGCTCGTCGGTGATCCAGCCGGTGTCGACCGAGGTCATGAGGATCCGGTCGGCCTGGAACATCTCCTGGCCGCTCGTCCGCGTCACCATGTTCATCGCGGCCTTGGCGGCGTTGGTGTTCGGGTGACCCGCGCCCTTGTAACCGCGGCTGAACACCCCTTCCATCGCCGAGACGTTGACGACGTACGCCCGCCCGCCGGCCGACTTCCGGGCGGCCTCGGCCATCGCCGGCCGCAGCGCGCTGATCAGGATGAACGGCGACGTGTAGTTGCACAGCTGGGTCTCCAGCAGCTCGACCGGAGTGATCTGGTCGATGGTCTGCACCCAGGTGTTGGACTGCACCACGTCCGGCAGCAGGCCGCCCGCGTCGATGGCGGTGCCGTCGAGGTGCCGCTCGAGGCTGGCGTTGCCCGCGACCAGGGCCAGGTCGGCGACCTTCTGCGCCTCGAGCCCGCTCACCCCGACCGGCAGCGCCGCCAGGCCGTCGACCGCGCCGGAGTTGAAGGCGCCGATGACGTGGTGGGCGGGCAGCTCACCGGCCGGCAGCGGGGCGCTCTCCCCCTCCACCAGTGCCGCGTACGCGGTGGGCAGGCGGCGCACGGTCTGCGTGGCGTTGTTGATCAGGATGTCCAGCGGGCCGTCCGCGGCCACCTGGTCGGCGAGCGCGACGGCCTGCGCCGGGTCGCGCAGGTCGATGCCGACGACCTCCAGGCGGTGCATCCAGTCCGCCGAGTCGTCCATCGCCTTGAAGCGGCGGATCGCGTCCTTGGGGAAGCGGGTGGTGATCGTGGTGTGGGCGCCGTCGCGCAGCAGCCGCAGCGCGATGTACATGCCGATCTTGGCCCGGCCGCCGGTGAGCAGCGCGCGCTTGCCGGAGAGGTCGGCGCGGGCCTCGCGCTTGGTGCGGTTCAGCGCGGCGCAGTCCTGGCACAGCTGGTGGTAGAAGTAGTCGACCTCGACGTACCGCGTCTTGCAGACGTAGCAGGAGCGCGGGCGCTGGAGTATCCCGGCGATCCGGCCGGCCTCCGTGACCGAGGAGGGCAGGATGCCCTCGGTCTCGTCGTCGATGCGCTGCGCGGAACCGGTCGCGGTGGCCTCGGTGACGGCCTTGTCGTTGGCGGTCTTGGCGGCGCGGCGCTCCTGGCGGCGGCGCTGCTTGACCGTACGGTAGATCCCGGCGGTCGCGCGGCGGACCGTGATCGCGTCGGGGTGGTCGACGTCGATCTTGTCCAGCTCGTCGAGCACGCTGAGGCAGACCGCCAGTCGCTCGGGATCGATGCCCGGCCCGTATGCCTGGTTGTCTTCGGTCTCGGTCACCGTCATGGCCGCTGCCGTTCCTCGATGCTCGCCCGCAGCCCGCTGGGTGAGCGCGGCGCGGAAATCCTGCGGGAAGTCCCCAAAAGGGGAACTGTACGGATCCGGCGGGCTCCGGGACAAACCCGCGGGCGTGCACCTCACCCATCGCGAGCGGATCATCACGTCGCGTACTCCCGTACTACGACTGGAGTATGAGTGATCACCTCCCGTGGAGGGAGGCACGGAGGCCTGTGAGCAGGCATCGTGGAATACATGAGTGCCCTGGTGCTGTCCGTCCTGCTCTGCCTGGTCTCCGCCCTCGCCTACGCGGGTGGCGCCATCGTCCAGGAGCAGGTCGCCCGCAGCACCCCCGACCGGCGGTACGCTCCGCTGCGCCGGCCCGTCTGGTGGCTGGCCGTGGGGCTCAACGGCATGGGCGCGCTGCTGCACGTGGCGGCGCTGGCCTACGGCCCGCTGAGCCTGGTGCAGCCGCTGGGCGCGCTCACCATCGTCTTCGCGCTGCCCATGGCGGCCCTCTTCGTACGCCGCCGGGCCGGCGCGGCCGCCTGGCGGGGCGCGCTCATGGCCACCGTGGGGCTCGCCGGGCTGCTGGCCCTGACCGGCGGCGACGGGCGGGCCGAGCCGGTCCTGGCGGGCGACGAGCAGACGCTGCTGCTGTCGCTGACGGGGGCCGGGGCGGCGGTGCTGTTCCTGGCGGCGCAGCGGATGCGCCGGCCGGTGCTGCGCAGCGTGCTGCTCGCGGCCGCGGCAGGGACGGCCTTCGGCATGGCCTCGGTCTTCACCAAGTCCGTCGCGGACGGCTTCACCGGCGGCGCGCCGGACGTGCTGTGGACGCAGCTGGCGGCGATCGCCGTGCTGGCCTCGGCCGGCCTGCTGCTGTCCCAGGCGGCGTACCAGGGCGCGGGCCTGACCGCGCCGCTGTCCACGGTGACGGTGGTCAATCCGGTGGTCGCGACGGCGGTCGGCATCACGCTCTTCGACGAGGGCTTCCGCTACGGGACGGCGGGGGCCGCGGCGGCCCTGGCGGCCGGCACGCTGGCGGCGGCCGGCCTGCTGCTGCTCACGGCCGTGCCGGCGCAGCGGCGCGGGTCAGATCCGCACCCCCTGGGCGCGCAGATACCGGAGCGGGTCGATGTCGGAGCCGTAGCCGGCCCCGCTGCGCATCTCGAAGTGCAGGTGGGGGCCGCTGCTGTTGCCGGTCGACCCGGAGCGGCCGATCCGCTGGCCGCCGGAGACCTGCTGGCCGGCCTTGACCGACACCGCCGACAGGTGCGCGTACTGGGAGAACTTGCCGTCGGCGTGGCGGATGACGATCTGGTAGCCGTACGCCCCCGCCCAGCCGGCCGAGACGACCTGGCCGGGGCCGACGGCCTTGACGGAGGTCCCCGTCGGTACCGGGAAGTCGACACCGGTGTGGTAGCCGCTGCTCCAGGAGGATCCGGAGACCCTGTAGGCGGTGCCGATGGCCGCGTCGACGGGGGCCGTGAAGCCCACCGAGGGTGCCTTCTGCCCCGCTGACACGGGCTGGGTCCGCTGCTGCTCTGTGGGCTTGGCCTGCGGGGTGGTGGGCTGGGGCGCAGGGGTGGGTTTGGCCTGCTCCTGCGGCGTGGGCCGCGGCTTCTCGGACGGCTTGGGCGCGGGCGGCTTCTGCGCCTGCGGGGGCTCGCCGGGCTTGACCGGATCGGCGGTGCGCGGGGGCTTCTCCGGGGCCGGGGCGGGCGGGGTGAGGGTGACCCGCAGGGTCAGGCGCTGGCCGGGGAAGATGAGGTCCGGGTTGTCGCCGACGGTGGCGCGGTTGGTCTCGTAGAGGGCCTGCCAGCCGCCCTCGACGTGCTGGCGCTGGGCGATGGCGGAGAGCGATTCGCCGGGGGCCACGACGTACGGGCTGGGCAGCACCGTGGTGCCGGTCGGGCGGGGTGCGGCGCCCTGCGGGGGCTGCGCCGGGGGCTTGGCGGCCTGCGAGGGAGCCTGCTGCGGGGAGGCCTGCGTGCGCGGGGGCTGGGCGCCCGGGGCGGACTTCGCCGAGGGGGCGGGCGTCAACAGCGGTGCCGGACCGCCGCGGGCGAGTCCGGCCTTCTTGGAGCACACCGGCCAGGCCTGCGGCCCCTGCCCCTTGAGCACCTTCTCGGCGACCGCGATCTGCTGTTCCTTGGTGGCCAGGTCGGCGCGCGCGGCGTAGGCGGTGCCACCGAAGGCCCGCCAGGTGCTCTGCGTGAACTGGAGCCCGCCGTAGTAGCCGTTGCCGGAGTTGATGTGCCAGTTGTTGGTGGACTCGCAGGCCGCGACCTTGTTCCAGGTGTCGACCGACGCCGCCTCCGCCGTGCCGGCGCCTATGAAGGGGAGCGCTATGCCGGCTCCGCCGGCGGTGAAAGCAAGCGACGCCCGGTTGATGCTGCTCGGCTGGTACCGGCGGTGCCGGCCCCGTACACCCATGGGGAGCCCCCTTGAAGACATCAGGAACCGCACAACCTAACGGGGCGCCCAGGGCATGACAAGGGGCGCAAGCGGGCGCACTCAAGGGGAAGTTGACATTCCATAGCCCCGTAAGCGGGCCGTCCGTGCCGGTACCGGGGTAGCGTCGGTACGGACCGCACACCGAGGCATTCAGGAGCGCACGCATGAGCAGCACAGCCCAGATCGGCGTCACCGGGCTCGCGGTGATGGGCAGCAATCTGGCCCGCAACTTCGCCCGTAACGGCTTCACCGTGGCCGTGCACAACCGCACGGCCGCCAAGACCCGCGCACTGGTCGAGGAGTTCGGCCACGAGGGGACGTTCGTGGC
Organism: Streptomyces sp. NPDC042102; assembly: GCF_055582305.1. NCBI lineage: Bacteria > Bacillati > Actinomycetota > Actinomycetes > Kitasatosporales > Streptomycetaceae > Streptomyces > Streptomyces sp. NPDC042102. The sequence continues at coordinate 1,105,612 of NZ_JBVJDL010000001.1, read as the reverse complement.
CGCCGAGTCGGCCAAGGACTTCGTCGCGGCGCTGGAGCGCCCGCGCCGTCTGATCATCATGGTGAAGGCCGGTGAGCCGACCGACGCCGTCATCCGCGAGTTCGCCGAACTCCTCGAGCCGGGCGACGTCATCATCGACGGCGGCAACGCCCACTTCGAGGACACCCGGCGGCGTGAGCGGGAACTGCGCGAGCAGGGCATCCACTTCGTGGGCGTGGGCATCTCGGGCGGTGAGGAGGGCGCGCTGCTCGGCCCGAGCATCATGCCGGGCGGCTCGCAGGAGTCCTACGCCTCCCTCGGCCCGCTGCTGGAGAAGATCGCCGCCAAGGCCGCCGACGGCACGCCCTGCACCTCGCACGTGGGCCCCGACGGGGCCGGCCACTTCGTGAAGATGGTGCACAACGGCATCGAGTACGCCGACATGCAGCTGATCGCGGAGGCCTACCACCTGCTGCGCGACGTCGCCGGCTACTCCCCCGCCCGGATCGCCGAGACCTTCCGGACCTGGAACAAGGGCCGGCTGGACTCGTACCTGATCGAGATCACGGCGGAGGTGCTGGCCCACACGGACGCCGCGACCGGGCAGGCGTTCGTCGACGTGATCGCCGACGCCGCCGAGCAGAAGGGCACGGGCCGCTGGACCGTGCAGATCGCCCTGGACCTCGGGGTCCCGGTGTCGGGCATCGCCGAGGCCGTCTTCGCGCGGGCCGTCTCCGGCCACGGCGCGCTGCGGGTCGCGTCCGCCTCGCTGGCCGGCCCGAAGGCCGCGGCGCTGTCGGGCGAGGCGGCCGACGCGTTCGCCGCGCGGGTCGAGCAGGCGCTGTACGCGTCGAAGATCGTCTCGTACACGCAGGGCTTCCACCAGATCCAGGCCGGCAGCACCGAGTACGGCTGGGGCGTGGACCTGGGCGCGGTGGCCTCGCTGTGGCGCGGCGGCTGCATCATCCGGGCGGCGTTCCTGGACCGGATCCGGGCCGCGTACGACGCCCGGCCGAACCTGCCGAGCCTGCTGGCCGACGAGGGCTTCGCGGGCGAGATCGGCGCGGCGCAGGACGACTGGCGCGCGGTGCTGGTGACGGCCGTGGAGCAGGGCATTCCGGTGCCGGCCTTCGCGGCGTCGCTGGCCTACTACGACGCGCTGCGCGCCGAGCGCCTCCCCGCGGCGCTGACCCAGGGCCAGCGCGACTTCTTCGGTGCCCACACGTACCGCCGCACGGACCGTGAGGGCTCGTACCACACCCTGTGGAGCGGCGACCGCTCCGAGGTCCGCACGGACTGACCGGGCTGCCCGGGCTGCCTTGGCATCACGGGCATCACAGGCATCACAGGCCGACGGCGGCGGCCCCTCGGGGCCGCCGCCGTCCGCTGAACGCCGGGAGTCGCGGGCCTTACCTGCCGATGGCTCCCCGCATCAGGGCCTCGTTGCTCAGGATCCGGGTCCCGGGCAGGCCCGCGATGCCGATGTCACCGGCGGCCGCGGCGCCGTTGTGGGAACCGACCGTGTTGTCGCGGCCGGCGTTGAAGACGTCGTCGCCGGCCACCTGGGTCAGGTCGCCGAAGACGATCGAGTACGTCTGGCTGATCGGTGCGTAGACGGTGAAGTCGTCGGCGGCGCAGGCACTGGACGCGCCCGCCAGGACGAGGCCGGCGGCGGCGAGAGCGGTCAGGGCGGAGCGGATCGATCGCACGGGTACTGCCTTTCGTGGAGGAGCTGGGCAGTGCGAACGTAGGCCGCCCGGCACGACGAGACCCCGTACCCGCCGCCGAACGGCCCGAGTCCATCCGTACGGCGCAGCCGCCCGGCCGCGCTCCGGCCGGCCGGCTCAGGGGCCGGGGCCGCCGGACGCCCCGCGGCCGAGCGGGCCGGGCTGGGGGATCGGGGCCGGGGCCGGCGGGGTCGGGACCGGGTCCGGTTCGGGGAACGGGCCGGGTTCGGGGGGAACGGGCCGCGGGATCGGCTCGGGGTCCGGGAAGGGTCCCGGGCCCGGCTCCGGCGGGGGTTCCGGAGGCGGGGGCTGGGTCTGATCGAGATGTGGTGCCATGCACCCCACCTTCCCCCGATCCGTCCCGGTACGCCCGCCGTCGTACGCCCGCCGTCGTACGCCGCGCCGGTCAGCCGACGACGACCGGCGTGCCGTCGATCCCGGTGGCGGTGCCCCGGAAGTACACGGTGCGGCCGGTGGCGTCCACGGCCGGCAGGTCCGCCAGGCCGTCACCGGTGAGGTCACCGGCCGTGCCGAGCGACGGGAACGCGGCCGCGGTCACGCCCGAGCCGATCTTCACCCGGGGGGCGGTGGCCCAGCGCGCCGGGTCGAGGCGGCCGTCGGTGCCGTGCGCGCCGCTGACCCGGTAGAGGTCGCCGGTGGTCCCGTGGCGCAGCCACAGGTCCGCGATGCCGTCACCGTCGGTGTCGCCGGGCGCGGTGACCGTGTAGGCGTCCCAGTCGGCCTCGCCGACCAGCAGCGGCGGCCGCACCGCGTCCAGGTAGCTGCTGCCGCCGAAGTACACCCACAGCCGCTTGCCCTGCTGCACGAGCAGCTCGGGCCCGCCGTCGCCGTCGAGGTCACCGGCGGCCGCGATCGCCTGCGCGTCGCCCCAGTGCTCGTTGCCGGAGTCGCAGCCCATGTCGGGGTCCTGGACCGGGCAGAACACCGACAGTTCGAAGGAGTCCGACGGCAGGCTGGTTCCCATGCCCAGGTTCTTGTGGACCCACAGGCGCCGGTCCTGGCCGCCCGGGCCGTGGAAGGCGATCAGGTCGTTGTACCCGTCCTCGGTCCAGTCGCCGCTGACGACGGCCTGGGCGCCGGCCGGGAAGGCCGGGCCGGCCTCGACGGGCGCGGCGAACGTGCCGTCGCCGCGGCCCGGGAAGAGGCGCAGCCGGTGGTCGGCGCCCACGCTCCACAGGTCGCGGTGACCGTCGCCGTCGAGGTCGCCGGGCGCGTCGCGCAGCCCGGTCCGGTCGGCCATGAAGAGGTAGTTGACGGTGTCGGAGCGGTTGCCCGCCCGGTCGACGCTGTAGGCGCGGACGTAGTGCGGGCCGGCGTTGGGCGGGGTGATCACGACGCTGCCGCCGGGGGCCACGGTGGCCTCGGTGCGCGACCAGTCGGTGGAGTAGACGATGTGGTCGACGTCCTCGACCCCGCCCGCGTCGAAGCGGAAGGTGCCCGGCGTACGCGCCTTGCCCGTCCCCGTGCCCGCGGAGCCGTCCCGCTCCGGGAACTGCTCGGAGCTGACCTTCGGCGGCACCGCGGGCCGGGTCAGGTCCAGGGAGAACGCGCACCCGGCGGACCAGGGCGAGGTCTGCCCGGCACCGTCCTTGGCGCGGACCGTCCAGCGGTAGTCACCGGCCGGCAGGGTGCCGTCCCGCAGCACCACCGTGCTGACCCGGCCCCGGGCGGCGGGGACCGTGTAGGCCGCGGCGGGGGCGCTCTCGCCCACGCGGGTGACCTGGAACTCGGCCTCGTACCCGGAGGCGCCCGCGCCGTCCGGGACGTCGACCGTCGCCATCAGGCTCAGGCTGGTGAGCCCGACCGGGCCGCCGGAGCACGGCGTGGCCGGGAACGTGTTCAGCGCGGTCGGGGTGGCCGGCGGGGCGGCGGCCGCGGTGGCCGCCGGTGCCAGCAGGCCGAGGGTGGTGGCGGTCAGGCCGACGACGAGGGCCAGCGCGAGCGGCCGCGGTCGGGTGCGATGCATGCGTACTCCTGGTATCTGATGATCATCGCGACCCTAACCGCCGTGTCCGGTGACCGGACAGGAATATCCGCGCCACCCGTCACCCCCGCCACGGCCGGGAGTCACCCCTGCCCCGACCCATGCCCCATGGCCGCATGGCCGCCGCGGCCACGCGGTCTCGGCCGAGCAGTCCGGCGCCACCACGTGCCGCAGCACCGCCCCGCGGTGCTGCCTTCGCCCCGTCACTCGCCGTTCTGCTGGAGTACGGAGAGGATGTTGCCCGCGGGGTCCTTGAACCATGCGATCGCAGGTCCGGGCGGGTTCTCGCGGGCGATTCCCTTGTCGTCCTGACCGAATCCCTCGTAACGCTCGAAGGTCACCCCGCGCGCGAGGAGGCCGTCGACGGCCTCGTCGATGTCGGCGACGGGGAAGTTCAGCACCGTGAAGGTCGCGGGCTCGTGGTTGTCCTTGGGGTAGAGCAGCACGGTGGTGTCCCCGCCGAGATTCAGGAACAGCATGCCCTGGTCCCCGGAGACGCGGACGCCGAGCGTCCCGCCGTAGAACTCCCTGGCCCGCTCGATGTCGTCCACCGAGAAGCCGCTGAATGCTTTGCTGTCGCCCAGCATGGCCGCCGCCTTCCGCCGTCGGAGGGATCGCGCCTCGGCCGACAATCCGGTCCATCGGCCCGTCGGCCCGTCGCTCCCATCGTCCCTCCGGCGGCGTGCGCACGCACCGCCGGGCGATCACCGCCCGGCGGTGCGCCCGTCAGAGCGCGACGGCCTGCGGGCTGCGCAGCTGGTCGGTGCCCGGCACCGGGGCGGACGGGTCCGCGCCCAGCTCGACGATCCGGTTGTCGGCGTCGACGTGCACGACGCGCGGGGTCAGCGTGCGCGCCTCGGCGTCCTCGACCTGCGCGTAGCTGATCAGGATCACCAGGTCCCCGGGGTGCACGAGGTGGGCCGCGGCGCCGTTGATCCCGATCACGCCCGAGCCGCGCTCGCCCTCGATGACGTACGTCTCCAGGCGTGCGCCGTTGTCGATGTCGACGATGTGCACGAGCTCCCCGGGCAGCAGATCGGCCGCCTCCATGAGGTCGGCGTCGATCGTCACGGACCCGACGTAATGCAGATCGGCCTGGGTGACGGTGGCCCGATGGATCTTGGACTTGAACATTGTACGCATCATCGAGGTACTCCTGGACATAGGCTCCCTGCCTGCGTTTTTGCAGGTCAAGGGCGGTTTCCCTACCTTACAACGAGTCGCATTTTCGGTCAGCCTTCACCAGGTTTTTGAGGACTGATGCTGATCAATTGCTGACTTTTCTGACGCACCGTCAGGTGGCTGCAGGAGAGCTTCGCCAACCCTCCTGGGCCCCACCGCGACGACTGCACAAGCCTACGCAGCAGCCTCCGAAGGGTGTCCGTGATCACCGTCACTCTGGCGGTCTGGGCCGAGGAACGGGGCCAGGGCCGGGGCCGCCGGAACGCGTCGGCGACCCCGCGGGCCGTCATCCCGCCTGCCTCTGCCTGGATCAGCGGCACAGCGCCGTGTCGACGGCAGCCTCCACCCGCTGGGAGGCTGCACCCGTCGGGGCGGTGGTTACCGCGATGCCGGCGGCGCGTCCGTCCTCTGTGACGCCTCCTCGTGTCCGGTATCCCAGGGCGGTTCCGCCGTGGCCCCAGTAGACGCCGCCGCATGACAGCGGCGTGCTGGTGAGGCCCAGTCCGTAGCGGACGCCGGGGCCGCGTGCCTCTGCGGGGACGGTGGTGCGCATCTGGGCGAGCTGGGCCGGGGGCAGGAGCTTGCCGTCGAGGAGTGCGGTGTAGAAGCGGTTGAGGTCGCTGTTGGTGGAAACCAGGGCACCCGCAGCCCACCCCATGGACATGTCCATGGTGGTGTAGTCGATCAGAGGTCCGTCGTCCGTTTCCCGTTCGTAGCCCTTGGGGTGGGGCTCGCGGAGCGTCGTCTCTCCGGGGGTGGGGAAGTAGGTGTGGCGCAGTCCGATGCGGTCGACGATGCGCCGGTCGATCTCCTCACCTATGGGGCGGCCGGTGACCTTCTGGATGATCAGGCCCGCGACCAGGTAGTTCGTGTTGCTGTACTCCCACTTCGCGCCCGGGGAGAAAGGGGCCTTCTGCGCGAGGGCGCCGTCGAGCAGGTCGCGTGGCTCGAAGTACCGGTACCGGACGGCGGGGAAGTCCGCGAAGACGGGGGCCTCCATGTATTCGGGCAGGCCGCTGGTGTGCTGGAGGAGTTGGCGGATGGTGATGTGGCGTCCGTCGATGCCCTCGCCGCGCAGCAGGCCGGGCAGGTAGGTGTCGACGGGGGCGTCCAGGGCGAGCTTCTCCTCGGCGACCAGCTGCAGCGTGACCACGGCCGTGAAGGCCTTGGTGTTGCTGCCTGCCCGCACCTGCCCGTCCTCGGGCACCTTCGCGCCGGTCCTGAGGTCGCCGACACCTGCGGTGTAGTGACGCGTCCGGCCCTTGCTGTCCGCGACGCTCGCCGACGCGGAGGGCATCTTGTCGTCAGTCACCAGGGCGTTCAGGCTTTTTTGAAGGGGGTCCGGCTTGGCGGCGGAGGCCGCGGACGGGAACAGCGCACCGGTGGTCATGACGGCCCCGGTGAGCACGGTCACGGCCAGCAAGGCCTTACGCCGGCCGCCTCGCGAAAGAGTGGGACGAAACCTCGGCGATACACGTGCGTGCATGGAACAACTCCTGTCGTGACTGTGAAGAGCAAGCGAAGAGCGAGTCGGTGCGCGCCTCGTGACGGTGGCGGATTCCGTCTCCGGGACCGGATACGGGCTCTTGCAGGATGTGGGCCATGGCGGACGGCCCGTCGCTCCGGTGGCCTGGCGACGCTCGTGAGCACGGGCCCGCCGGGGTATCGGTCGCCGTTCCCGCGAGCGGGAGCGGCGACCGATACCGTCAAGCGCCGGTGGCGGCAGGGGCCCGCCCACCGGCCTGACCCGCCCTCATCGGGCGTCTGCGGCCGCGGTGCGGGAGCGGTGGCTTTCCGGTTGGGTCAGTGAGGGTTTCAGCGGCACAGGGTCGTTTCGATGGCGGCCTGTGCGTGCTGTTCGGTGGCACTGTCGGCCGGCATGGCGGTCAGTGCGATGTTGACCGCACGGCCGTCCTCCGTGACACCTCCCAAGGTGGCGTATCCCGGAATGGTTCCGCCGTGGCCCCAGTAGACGCCGCCGCACGGCAACGGCGTGCTGCTCAGGCCCAGTCCATAACGGACACCCGTGGCGCCTGCGGGGACGGTGGTGCGCATCTGGGCGAGCTGGGCCGGGGGCAGGAGTTTGCCGCCGAGGAGTGCGGTGTAGAAGCGATTGAGGTCGCTGTTGGTGGTGATCACCGCACCCGCGGCCCAGCCCCAGGACGGGTCGAGTTCGGTGACATCGCGCCAGGGCGAGTCGGCTGTGTCCCGGTGGTAGCCCTTGGCGTGGGGCTCGTGGATGGTCATGTCTCCGGGGGTGGGGAAGTACGTGTGGCGCAGTCCGATGCGGTCGACGATGCGCCGGTTGATCTCCTCGCCCAGCGGGCGGCCGGTGACCTTCTGGATGATCAGGCCCGCGACCAGGTAGTTCGTGTTGTTGTACTCCCACTTCGCGCCCGGGGAGAAGTGGGCCTTCTGCGTGAGGGCGCTGTCGAGGAGCTCGCGCGGCTCGTAGTACCTCTGCGGATCCTTGAGGACAGCGCGCTTGTCCAGGTATTCGGGCAGGCCGCTGGTGTGCTGGAGGAGTTGGCGGATGGTGATGTGGCGTCCGTCGATGCCCTCGCCGCGCAGCAGGCCGGGCAGGTAGGTGTCGACGGGGGCGTCCAGGGCGAGCTTCTTCTCGGCGACCAGCTGCAGCGTGACCACGGCCGTGAAGGCCTTGGTGTTGCTGCCTGCCCGCACCTGCCCGTCCTCGGGTACCTTCGCGCCGGTCCTGAGGTCGCCGACACCTGCGGTGTAGTGACGCGTCCGGCCCTTGCTGTCCGCGACGCTCGCCGACGCGGAGGGTATCTGGTCGTCGACCACCAAGGTGTTCAGGCTCTTTGAAACGGTGTCCGGCTTGGCGGCGGAGGCCGCGGACGGGAACAGCGCACCGGTGGTCATGACGGCCCCGGTGAGCACGGTCACGGCCAGCAAGGCCTTACGCCGGCCGCCTCGCGAAAGAGTGGGACGAAACCTCGGCGATACACGTGCGTGCATGGAACAACTCCTGTCGGTAGGGGAACAACATCAGTGGGTCAGTGAGAGGTGGTCGTGGTGCGACGGGCCTGCCGGTGGCTCGGCCTGGTCCTGTGATGGTCGCGGCGCATGAAGGAACCGCTTTCCGCTCGTGCCCCCGCCCGAGGACGGGAAGCATGAGAGAGGCGGGGCCTGGTTCCGCTACGTGATTCGAGGAGACCTTCGGCGGCGCAGCAGCCGGCGGGCGGGCAGCATGACAGCCGCCGTGCCCGACAGGAACACAGTGCCGAGTACGGCCGCGCAGACCGAGGGGGACACCGACAGCGTCTGGGAGACCTCTTTCAGGGCCACGGCGAACGGCGTGGCCCGGGTCGTCGTCATCGGTTGCACGGTGGTCCTTCGGTTCCCTCGATCGGCCAGAACGGGTACCGAACGTAATCGCGCAAGCCCAGAGGGCGGCAGCGGTCCCTCCCCCGAACCGGGGGTGTAGCGCACTCCACCTGCCGGGTGGACCCTGCCCCCCCTCACCACCTGGATGCAGGCGATCGTCCTGTCCGCGGTGTGCGTCCGGCTCTTCGCCGCCCTCTTCTTCTGGCTGGCCCCCGCCATGGTGAGGCTGGAGACATGGATCGCGGAGACCATGCTCGGTACGTGGACCGGCGCCGGCCGGCGGATCGAGGAACTGACCGCCTCGCGCGCGGGATCCCTCCAGGCCCACGAGGCGGAACTCCGACGGATCGAACGCGACCTCCACGACGGCACCCAGGCTCAGCTCGTGGCGGTGGCCATGCGACTGGCCCTGACCGAGCGCCGGTTCGAAAAGGACCCCCAATTGAGGCCAGGACCACCGTGGACGAACCCCTGATGAAGCCCGTGCTCTGGCTGGTGCTCTTCGCCTCCACGGTGGCGGCGGTCTACGTCAGCACCTTCACCCACTCCACCGGTACCACGAGGGTCCTGGCCGGGGTCGGCACCGGCGTCGTCTTCGTCGGATCGGCGCTGGGACTGTGGCTGACCAGCGGCAAGAAGTGACCTGTAGCGGCGAGAGCGCCTGAGGAGGGGGTGTCCGGCAGTGAGCCGGACACCCCCTCCTCCCGCGTGACGCGGAGAACGGACACCCCCTCAGGAGGTGTAGTCCGCACCACTCCCGAACGGGGAGTCATCCCTGTCGTTCCGAAGCGCTGGACATTGCACGCAAGAGCGACGAGCTGCGCCGCACCGGTGAAGTGCGGGGGCCGCTGGAAGGCATCCCCGTTCTCATCAAGGACAACATCGACACCGCAGACCGCCAGCCCACCACCGCCGGCTCCACGGCCCTGTTGCACTCCAAGCCGGCACAGGACGCCTTCCTGGTAAAGAAACTGCGCGACGCGCGTGCGGTGATCCTGGGCAAGGCCAACATGTCGGAATGGGCCGACTTCAGGTCCCCCGGGCAGACGGCCGGCTGGAGTGCCACTGGCGGCCAGACCCGTAACCCCTACGTACTCGACCGGAGCCCCTGCGGATCGTCCAGCGGCTCCGCAGTCGCCGCCGCAGCCGCCCTGGCCGCTGTGACCATCGGCTCCGAGACCGACGGCTCCATCGTGTGCCCCGCGAGTGTCACCTCCACCGTCGGCATCAAGCCCACCCTCGGCATGGTCAGCCGCAGCGGCATGATCCCTATCACCAGCCGCCACGACACTGCCGGCCCGATCGCCCGCAATACGACGGACGCCGCCCTGGCGCTCTGGGCCATCCATGGATCGGACACCGCCGACACGGCCACGTCAGACGCCGACACCGCCCTCCCCTCCGACTACCGCGAGGTGCTCGACCCGGACGTGGACCGCGCCTTCGACATGGCTGTCCAGCGGCTCCGAGCGCTCGGCGCAACCATCGTCGAGGGCGCGGACGTGGCCGACTCCAAAGACATGATGCAGAAGGACATGCTTCCCGCCGTGCTGACCGAGTTCAAGCACGACCTCAACGCCTACCTGGCCGCCACCCCAGGCCTCCACCCCAAGAACCTCACCGAACTCATCGCGTTCAACAAGCGGAACTCCACCGTCGAGATGTCGAAGTTCGGCCAGGAACTCTTCGAGATGGCAGACAAGACCGACGGAGATGTCAACGCACCGGCCTACCGTCAGCACCGCAGCGCCGCGACCCGTCAGGCCCGTCAGGCCATCGACGGCGTCCTCGCCGAGCACCGGCTCGACGCCATCGTCACCCCCACTGGCATCCCCGCTCCTACCGTCGAAGCGCTCGACCCCACCCCCTTCGAAAGTTCCACCCGTAACTCCGCAGTGGCCGGCTACCCCCACATCACCGTGCCCGTCGGCTACGCACGGGACACGCTGCCGCTGGGCGTCTCTTTCCTCGGAACGCGCTACAGCGACGCGAACCTGCTCAGCTACGCGTACGCCTTCGAGAGGGCCACCCCGGTCCGCAAGGCGCCCGCCTACCTCCCCACCCTGCCCGGCCGGTCCTAGTGCTACAACGGTCTTTGCTGTGACGGGCGGGCAGGGCTCACGTCGGGCCGGCTGATGCCTGGCAGGGAGTGCCGGCCGAAGGCTTCGTCAGTGGCTTTCCCGGTCACCGGCGGTCGGGCTCGCTGCCCTTTCACGGTGGAGGTGGTGGCTGGTGGCGTTCTGGGAGAGGGCGAAGCCGAGGATGTAGATCTTCTGCCGGGCCAGGCCGTAGGAGATCATGCGGCGGTTCCACAGGCTCTGGTCGAGCCGGTTGTGGAGGGACTCGGCGTCGCTGCGGTAGGGGTAGAGCAGCTGGTGGGCGCGGGTGTTCTGCGGGATCTGCTGGAGGTGCTCGGCGCGGTGGAAGTCGCGCTCGGTATCGCTGGGGCGGGGCTTGCCGGTTGTGCGGTCGGTGCCGGTGCGGTCGGCGGGGTGGGTGGTGATGGCCACGGGGACAGGCACGGTGTGGGTGCCGTGGCGGCAGGGGATGCGCACCAGGTGGTACCAGCGGCTCTTCGCCGCCCCGAGGCGCGGCTCGAGACGGGTGATGGAGACGAGCAGGAGGTGGCTGGTGCCGTCGTCGAGCCCGACGCGTTCGGCGATGCGGCCATCCTGCCACCACAGGTCGTGGCGGCAGCGGCCGTAGCGCAGTACAGCACCCCCATGCACCCGGGCAGGTGCGAGGACTGGCGGGTGAAGGTGCGTACCGCGACGGTGGCCTCGTCCTCGTAGGCGCCGTCGGCGACGTGGCGGAAGGCGAGGATGACGCGTCGCCAGTACCCGTCCTCGCGCCACGAGGCGAAGAACCACTTCGTGCCGCGCGCGGCGCGCTTCTCCTTGGCTCGACGCGTTCGCCGCCTGGTACCACTCGGAGACCGACCTGCGGGGCCGCGACGACAGGCTCGGTCGGCTGCACGCCGTCGCGCATGGTGCGGACCTGATGTGGTTGTTTGCCTGCGTGCTCTGGGGCCGTTGGTCCCGGCGCTCGCTGCCCAGCATTCAGGTGGTTCGGGTAGGCCTTCCGGGGTGCGGTCAGTCTCCACCCGCGACGTTCGGGCGCAGGCGGGCCGTGTGGCTGCACTGCTCGACGGACTCGGGCTGCGGAACGTCGCCGTGGCCGGTCGCTTGAGCGGCGGGTACGTCGCCGAATGCGTTCGGGCCACGGCGCGCTGTCTGGATCGACCACGTCATGGCCCGGTGTCTTCCGTCTCCCCCCGCCCCTTCCATGGGTGGCGTGCAGGTTGGGCCGGACGGGACGGAGCCGTTCCGGGAGGGGGAGGCGGTGTCAGGCGGAGGTGAAGCATGGCCTCGAAGCGGGCCGCTGGGTCGCCGGGATCGAAGCCCGATACCTGCGCGAGGCGTTTGAGTCGGTAGCGGAAGGTGTTGGAGTGGACATGGATCGCGGCGGAGGCGGCGATGACATCGCCGAAGTTGTCGAGCCAGGCGGCGAGCGTCTCGGTGAGCGCGCTGTGGTGTTCGGCGTCGTAGGCGCGGAGACGGGTGACGGGATCGTCGGACGGATGGGCATCGATGTGGACCTGGTCGGCGAGATCGAGGAGCAGGGAGGGCAGGTAGACGTCTTTGAGCGCGGCGGCGCGGTGGGGAGTGCCGGTGGCGGTGAGCACACGCAGGGCGCGGTCGGCATCTGCGCGCGAGCGGGGCAGATCGCTCGGGTCGGCGGCGGGTCGGCCGATGCCGATGACGGCCGGGACTCTGCTGCCCACCCGGGAGAGGAACGCGTCGGCCACGCGTGTGGCCGTCTCGTCGGAGCTGCCCGGCAGCACGGCGTACGTCACGTCGCCGAGGTACGCCGTAGCGGCCCGGGGATGGACCGCGGAGAGGTGAAGCGCGAGTGCCTCCGCGGTGCGACGACCCGTGGCGAGCAGGTCGGGGGCGACGTCGTCGCCCAGCACAGCGAGTGCCAGGACGCAGGCCGACTGGTGCGTCAGGCCGAGTCGGGCCGCGGCCCGGGGTGCGGCGGCGCCACCTTCGAGGACGGTGGCCACGAGGTCGGCGCGCAACCGGTGGCCGACGTCCTCACCGGCCCGGCGGCGCAGCAGATGCAGCGCGGCGACGTTCGCGGCCTCGACGAGGGCGCGTTCGCCGTCAGGGCCCAGGCGGTCCCGGATGATCACCCAGATGGAGCCGAGGATCTCCCCGCCGGCCCGGACGGCGATCGCCGCCCGTGGCTTGTCGTGCGGGCCGGCGACGTACAGCACCCCCTCGCTGCGGTAGAGGGCGTGGAAGGCGCCGCGTGCCTCCAGATCGCGCAGCTTGTCGGCCGGCACCTGGCGGTCCAGGACGGTCGTGATCCGGGCCGGGTCGCCCTCGTCCTGACGGCTGGAGAAGGCGAGTACCTTCCCGCCGCGATCCTCCACCGTGACCGGACCGTCGAGGAGTGCCGCGATCGCGTTGGCCAGGGCGAACAGATCGCCCGAGAGGGGGTTGTCCCACGCTGACCCGCCTGGGGTCTCGTCCGCGAAGTCGTCGACGGCCAGCAGGCCGCGGAGCAGTGCGGCCGCCTGGGCCCAGGAGGCGCCCTGGGTGAGACCGAGGACGGGTACGCCGGTGCGGTTGGAGGCCGCCGTGACCGCGTCGTCGACGTCCACCGGGGATCGGACGACGATTGCCGCCGCGCCGATCCCGGCCGCCCGCTCCGTGAGCGCGGCGACCGAGGGAGCGCCGGCGACGCCGACGCCGAGGACGACGGCACCCGGCCACCGTGCGGGCTCCTCCAGAGGATCGTGGATGAGCACGCCGGACACCGGACGGGAGGGGTCCGGGGTGCCGGCGGCGAGTTCCACGAGGGTCGACCCGAGATCGGCCAGGACCCGCCCGAGGACGACCGGGGCCGCCGGGGTCATCGTCCCGCCGCCACGGGGGCACGGAGCGCGTCGACCGCGATCCGGGCCGCCCGTCCGATGACCCGGTCCGCCTCGGGATCGAGCTCGCGTGGTGTCGCGGCCCTGGTGAACACCGCGACCGCGTAACGGCCGCCGTCGCGGTGCTCGACGACTCCGGCCTCGTTGCGCCAGCCCGGCAGGGTGCCCGTCTTGCCCGCGATCCGGTAGCCGTCGCCGAATCCGGATGCCAGCCGGTGCGGCCAGATCTGGCGGGCCATCACCTCCCTCACCTCGCGGCAGGCCGCGGCCGGGCCCGCTTCGTCCCGCCAGATCTGGGCGAGGAGGGCGGCGGTGTCGCGGGCGGTGGACCGGGTCGTGCGTTCCGGCACGCACAGCGACAACCGCATGAGCTCCTCGGCGGGCAGAGCGGCGAGGGCGGGCTGAGCCTCGGCCAGGGAGGTGGCGCCGAGTTCGGCGAGCAACGCCCCGATGAGGTCGGAGCAGCCGCCCACCAGATGGGTGTGGGAGCGGCCGAGACCGGCGAGGAGGCCGTTGACCCGGGCGAGGCCCACCCGGCGCAGGACGACGTCGGTGGCGGCGTTGTCGCTCATCGTCAGCATCATGCCGACGAGGTCGCGCAGACTCATCTCGACCCGGTCCGCGCAGCCGGAGATGCCGATGCCGCCGTCCCGCAGTCCCAGCGGCACGGGGTGGCGCTCGGTGCGGTCGAGCCGGCCGGCCTCCGCTTCGCATGCGTACGCCAGGGCGATCGGGATCTTGAAGACCGAGGCCAGCACGACGGGGGCGTCCTCATCGAGTCCGACGGCCGCCCGTCCGTCGATGTCCTGGGCGAAGAGGTGCCCCTGGACGCCGGCTTCCGCGAACGCGGTCTCCAGGGTCCGATGCGCGGTGGCCGTGGTGACGACGGTGTTCACGGCGTGATCCATTCGGTCGACACGGTGATGTCGGAGAGGAGACCGGGAACGGGCGTCACCCCGAGCCCCGCGCCACGGGGCACGTCGAGGTGCCCGTCGCGCAGGACGAACGGCTCGGTGATGTCCGTGCGGTAATAGCGGCTCGATGCCGAGACGTCGCCGGGGAGGGTGAAGCCGGGGAGGGCGGCCAGCGCGACGTTGGCGGCCCGGCCGAGCCCCGTCTCCAGCATGCCGCCGCACCACACGGGCACACCGTGCGCGACGCTCACGTCGTGGATCCGCCGGGCCTCCAGGTAGCCGCCGACCCGGCCGGGCTTGATGTTGACGACGGCGCACGCGCCCATGGCGATGGCGTCGGCCGCCGAGCGGGCGGACACGACCGACTCGTCGAGGCAGACCGGGGTGCGCAGTTGCCGCGCGAGCAGGGCGTGTGCGCGCATGTCCTCCTCGTCGAGCGGCTGCTCGATCAGCAGCAGGTCGAACTCGTCCAGTCGCGCCAGGTGGTGTGCGTCGGCCAGGGTGTACGCCGTGTTGGCGTCGACCTGGAGCGGTACGTCGGCGCCGAAGCGTTCCCGTACGGCGCGCACGGGCTCGACGTCCCAGCCCGGCTGGATCTTGAGCTTGATACGACGGTAGCCGTCCTCCAGGTACCCCTCGACTGCGTCGAGCAGTTCGGGGACCGAGTCCATGATTCCCACAGAGACGCCGGCCGCGACCCGGTCCGCGGTGGCGCCGAGCCACTCGGCGAAGGACAGCGAGCGGGCCCGCAGCCAGGCGTCCAGGACGGCCATCTCCACCGCGCTCTTGCCCATCCGGTGCCCCTTGAAGGAGGCCAGGGCCGGGGCGACCGTCCACGGCGTCACCTCCGGCCTGGCGAAGAGGCCGGGCAGCAGGTGGCGGCGGAGCACGTCGGCGGCCGCGTCGGTGTACTCGGAGGAGTACACCGGGGAGGTCATGGTGGCGCACTCGCCCCAGCCGTCCCCTCCGGTGGTCTCGATCCGCAGCAGAAGCAGGTCGCGTGCGGTCTGTGCGCCGAAGGACGTCCGGAACGGCGACACCAGGGGCATCGCGATCCGGCGCAGTTCCGCTCCGAGGATCTTCATGCGTCAAGCTCCAGACGTGGTGACAGGACGTACCAGCCGTCCCGGGTGAAGGTGATGACGGTGTGCCGCCCGGCGGCCATCAGGCTGCCGAGGACGTCGCGTACGGCCAGACGCCAGGCGGTGGCGGCCGCGGCGCGGCCGTCCCTCCGCAGCGCCTCGATGTCGGGCGGGACGCGGACCAGGACGGTCCTCCGGGACACGTTGCCGGGCCGCTCGCCCTGGACGGGGAGGCCGTCGGGGCCGATGTCGAGGGCGACCACGGCGGACGGGCACGGCGCGGCCGGCTCTCCGGCGCGCCCAGTGCCCGGCGTGGGGCGAGCCGCCGGTCCGGCGGTGAGGTCCCAGCGCACGAGCAGCCGGTCGGAGTCGGTTCCCGCGTTGACGCCGTCCCGCATGGCGCCGTAGAAGTTCGGAAGGTACTCCGTGGGTACGGCTCCGAGTTTGCGGAGGTTGAAGTAGGCGTTGCGGCTGACCAGTGGGTCGTAGGTCCACGTGATCGTGGTGATGCCGCGGCCGAGGGACCAGGCACGCTGGTGGAGTTTGAGCGCGAAGCCGATGCTGCGGCCCCGGGCACCGTCGTCGACGGCGGCGACATGGGAGTGGAGTCCGGCCGTGGACAGCAGCCCGAGGCAGGTGCCGATCATCCGGCCGTCCTGCTGGACGGCGACGACGTAACTGCCGGAGTGGGCCAGCACCAGAAGCAGTTCCGGAGTCATCAGGGGGTTGTCCGGTGCTGGGCGCCACACGCGGTGGAGCAGGTCGCGCGCCTCGCACATGGCGTCGAGGTCGTGCAGCTCGCGGATGGTGACCCCGGCGGCCAGAGCGGCGCGCTCGGCCGCAGGCAGGGCGGAGCCGAGCTCTTCCGAGGGAGCGGTGCGAGGGCCGGTCATCGGGACCGCCCGCAGAACTCGTCGACGAGCGCGGCCACCAGAGCGGCTCGTGCCGGGAGTTCGGCGACGGCGACGTGCTCGTCGTCGGCGTGCGCGCCGCCGCCGACCGCGCCCAGGCCGTCCAGGGTGGGGGCGCCGACACCGGCGGCGAAGTTGCCGTCGGAGCCGCCTCCGACGGCCGCGCCGCGCAAGGGGCCAAGGCCGAGGGCGGTGTTCAGCTCCTTGGCCAGGGCGAACAGTCCGGCCGACGAAGTGGCGGAGAGCGGTGGCCGGTTGGGGCCGCCGGCCAGGGTGAGTTCCGCGCCGTCCAGCGCGCACGCCAGGCCGCGCAGGGCGGCGTCGACCCTCCACTGTTCCCGCTCGGTCCGGGCTCGGACGTCGATCTGGAGGGACGCCGTGTGGGGCACGGTGTTGCGGGTCGTGCCGGCGCCGGCGACGGTGGGCGTCACGGTGGTGCCGGCGGTCCGGTCGGTCAGACCATCGACGGCGAGGACCTGATGGGCCAGCTCCGTGGTGGCGTTGACTCCTCGCTCCGGCTCCAGGCCGGCGTGCGCGGCGCGTCCGGTGATCGTCAGGTCGTACAGTGAGGCGCCCTTGCGCTCTGTCTTCAGGGCCCCGTCCTCGGCGGCCTCCAGGACCAGGACTGCCCCCGTGCGGCGGGCCTCGTCCTCGATCAGGGCGCGGGAGTCGGCGGAGCCCGCCTCCTCGTCGGAGGTGACGAGGACGGTGACTCCGTCCAGGTCGTCGAGGCTCGCCAGGGCGTGGAAGAGCTGGACGAGTCCGGCCTTCATGTCGAAGCAGCCGGGCCCGGTGAGGATGCCGTCCTTGACCGCGAAGGGGTGGGTGGCCAGGGAGCCGACAGGCCAGACGGTGTCGAGGTGGCCGAGGAGCAGGACGCGGTCGCCGCTGCCGAAGCGCCAGCGCAGGTGCGGTCTGCCGGTGTCCTGGAGCCATTCCGGGGACTGGCCGGTGAGCCGGGTGCCGAGCGCGGCGAGCACCGCGGCGCAGTGGGCGACGGCGTCGATGTCCGACGTCGGGGACTCCGCGGTGACGAGGGCCTCGACGTCGTCGATCATCTCGGGGAGCCGGGCCCGCAGCCGGGCGACGGCGGCGGGTGAGGCGGAGCGCGGGCGCGCGGGGGTGCGGGGCCGGGCGGTGGAGGGGTTCATCTCAGCTCACCTTCGGGGTCGCACGGCCGCCGTGGTGCACGAAGCGCGAGCCGTCGGGCAGGGTGAAGAACGCGACCGGCATCCAGCTGCCGTCGTCGGGGCGCCGGGCCACGAAGGTCCCGGGCGCCAGTGGTCGCAGCGGAAACTCGGTCTCGGGCCGCTCGGCCAGACCGGCCAGGATCCCGGTGAAACGGTCGCGCAGCAGCAGCCCGCCGTCCTGTTCGACGACCTCGATCCGGGTGGAGCTGCGCTCGTACACGCCCGTCACGTCGGCCGGGTCCACGTCGACCGGGCCTTCGGCGGGGAGCAGGGCAGCCGGCATGGACACGCCCGCGAATTCGTCGGCGATCTCCCGGAACAGCTCCGCGTACAGGGCGCCGGCGCTGCCGCCGTTCGCGCAGAGGCAGATCGCGAGATCGACCTCGGGCAGCACCCGCAGGTACGCGCTCTGTCCGATGGTGCTCCCGTCGTGCCCGTACGTCGCGAGCCCGTCCCACTCGCCGAGCACCCAGCCGAGGCCCCAGGCACGGCCGGCCGGGTACGGACCGGGCAGTTCGACCTGCGGGGTCTGCATGGCCCGCACGGAGTCGCCGCTCAGCAGCCGGGTGCCGTCCCCCGTGGAGCCTCCGTCCAGGTGGAGGCGGACGAAGGCCAGGACGTCGGCGGTGGTGGAGCAGATCAGACCGGTCGGGCCCGTGGAGCGTGCCATCGCCCACTCCGCGACGACCCGGGGCGGGTCGCCGTAGTGACCCGTCGCGGCGCGGTGGCGCAGGACGTCGTCCGGGAGGGTCGCGGTGTGGGTGAGCCCGAGGGGCCGGAAGAGCCGGTCTCGCATCAGCGCGTCCCAGCGGATTCCAGTGACCCGTTCCATCACCCGGCCGATCAGCGTGTATCCGGCGTTGCAGTACGACATGGTGGCGCCGAGCGGATGACACGCCGGCAGGTCGGCGAGTAGTTCCGCGTACCGCTCCAGACAGTCGTCGCCCCGGCCGGTGTCCGGGAAGAAGTCGCCGTCGATGCCGCTGGTGTGGGCGAGCAGATGCCGCAGCGTCACGCTCCGGGTCAGGTGCTCGTCGGCGAGGCGGAGCTCGGGCATGACCTCGACGAGCGGGTGGTCCAGCGTCAGGGCCCCCTCGTCCACGAGACCCATCGCCGCCGTGGCGGTCCACACCTTGGTGATGGAACCGATCTGCCACAGCGTGTCGGTGGTCGCCTCGATCCGGGCACCGGCGTTGGCGAGGCCGGCGGCGGCCTCGATCTGCCGCCCCTGGTACCAGATGCCCAGACCCGCTCCGGGCACCGAGTGGCGGGCGGCGAGGGCGGTCAGTCGTGCGGTCCAGTGGGCCGTGTCGGGCGGGATGGTCGGTTTCGCGGTCACGATGAACTCCTGAGGGGCGTGCGGATCGTGGGTGGCGCGGTTCGTGTGGGTGCGCGGGTGGTGTGCGTGGCGTGGGTGGTGTGCTGCCGCGGAGGGCGGGTGCCGGTCGCGGCTCCCCCTGCCTGGTGGGGCGGAGGGCCGCGACCGGCCGTGCGGAGGCCGGCCGGATGGGGCGGAGTCCGTACGGGGCGGAGCCGGTGGCCCTCGTGGGGGCGGCTCCGGGCTCGGCGGAGTCGACGTCAGGGCGACTCGCAGCGCCGAGAGTCGGGGGCCGGGCGCCGGTGAGGACGGAGCCCGGCGGGCGGGTGCCGGAGGTCAGCGGGAGCCGGCGGGTTCGGGGGCCGAAGCGGCGTGCGGGACCGGGCCGCCGAAGGGGCGGAGGGTGTGCCCGGTGACCCAGTCGACGACACGGCGGCAGTAGTCGGCGCGCTGCGACGGCCGGCCGTTCAGGACGAACAGATGCGAGCCGCCGGGGTAGAGGACCATCCGGACGGGCACCCCGCGGGTGCGCAGCGCGTGGAACCACTGCTCGGCCTGGCCTGCCGGGCAGACGTCGTCGGCCAGACCGTGGAGGATCAGCGTGGGGGCCCGCACTTCGTCGACGTGGGTGAGCGGGGAGAGCTCCCGCCGCCGGCCGGCGTCCGCGATCTCCTCGTGCGCGATCTCCAGGCCCTCCACGGAGGTGGCGACCAGCGACGGCAGGTCGGCGATCAGACCGCCCGGCACGACCGCGGCGAAGAAGTCGCTGCGGGCGGAGAGCCAGCAGCTGAGATAGCCGCCGTAGCTGTAGCCGGTGAGAGCGATCCGCTCCGGGTCGACGAGCCCTTCGGCGACCATCGCCCCGACCGGCTCCAGCACGTCGCGCTCGTCGCCCTCGCCCCAGGCGTCGACGGCGGCGGTGAGGAAGTCCTCGCCGTAGCCGTCGCTGCCGCGGATGTTGAGGGCGAGGATCGTCCAGCCGCGGCTGACCAGCTCCTGGTGGTAGAGGTGGACGGGGTCGGCGTGCGGGGCCCAGCAGTTGTGCGGTCCGCCGTGGAGATCGACGAGCAGCGGCCCGCCGGCGGGTGCCCGGGGGTCACGGGTGACCAGGCCGTGCACCCGCGTGCCGTCCGAGATCGTGAACTCCCGTTCGGTGACGGGCGCGAGCGTCACCTCGGGGAGCGCCCCGGCCATGTGCGCGGTGAGCCGGGCGCGTGCGCCGGTCTCCAGGTCGAGCAGCTCGATCTCCCCGTACGAGGCGCCGTCCGCCACGGCGAGCGCGGCCTTCCCCGCCGCGACCGAGCAGCCCGACACTCCGCTGCCCGCGGGAAGCGGAAGTTCCACCGCGGGGGCGCTCCCGAGGGCGGGTCCGCCGTCCAGGCGCAGCCGGTACAGCCGGGTAGCGCCCCGGTCCCGGGCGCAGAAGACGACGCTCTCGCCCTTCGATCCGTGGAACTGCGGGAGGGCGCCCGGATAGCCCGAGCCGCCGGGCATGACGTTGCGGTCCAGCCCGGCGGCGAGCTCCGTGGGCGCCGAGCCGTCCAGCGGCTGGAGCCGCAGCGACTCGTGGCCGGCCCCGTGGGCGGTGCGGCCGGTCAGCAGCAGGGCGTCGCCGTCCGGGTGCCAGGCGACCGCGCGGACCGGTCCGGCGGTGGGCCCGACGGGGGTCGGCAGGGCCGAAGGGCCGAAGGCGTCGACGACATGGGCGGCGACGGCCCCCGTGAGGTCGTAGTCCCTGCCGACGACGGCCGGAAAGGCCAGTCGGGTGCCGTCCGGCGACCAGGCGGGCGTACCCGTGACGTGGAAGTCGCCGAGGGTCAGCCGGGTCACCCGGCCCGAGGCGGTCTCCACGACGAACAGCTGGGTGCGGCCGGTGCCGCGCATGCCCCGCCCGTCCACCTTGCCGAGGCGGTCCACGACGACGGGTTCGTCCGGGGCCTGGCGGTGCACCTCGGCGGTGACGGCGATCCGCGAGCCGTCCGGGCTCCACACGGGTATCGCCGCGCCGTGGTCGAGCTCGGTCAGCCGACGGACCCCGCCGTCGTCGCAGCGGAGCAGATGGAGCTGCCCGCCACGCAGGAACGCCAGCGTCGTGCCGTCCGGGGACCAGCTCGGGGTGTGGTCGTCCGGCCCGGAGGTGAGGCGGTGGGGGGCGGGGCCCGCCGGCCCGCCGCCGGTGGCGACGAGCCACAGCGAACGCACCGGCCGGTCGAGCCCGGCGTCCTGAGTCGTCAGGGTGTACGCGACGCGGCCGCCGTCCGGCGCCAGCGCCGGCTGGTCGGGGATCGCGAACCGGTACAGGTCGTCGACGCGCAGGGGCCTGGTCGTGGTCACGGGGTCTCCTCCAGGGTGGGGACGCAGGACAGCAGGGACGCGGTCACCGCGTGGCCGGGGGCGTGCAGGACCCGGTCGGCGGGCCCGTGCTCGACGAGCCGGCCGCGGTCCATCACGGCCACCTGGTCGGCCAGGTAGCGGACGACCGCGAGGTCGTGGGAGATGAAGAGCAGGGAGAAGCGGAGTTCCCGCTGGAGACGGCGCAGCAGGTTGAGCACGGCCCCCTGGACGGAGACGTCGAGCGCCGAGGTGATCTCGTCGGCGATCAGGACGCCGGGCCGGGCAGCCAGCGCCCGTGCCAGCGCGACACGCTGCCGCTGGCCGCCGGAGAGTTCTCCCGGGGTGAAGCGCGCCCGGTCGGGATCGAGCCCGACGAGCTCCAGGTAGCGTCCCGCCTCCTCCGCCCGGGCCCGCGCGGACGCCCCGGGCCTGGGCGACCAACGCGACGGCGGCAGGGCCTCCGCGACGGCCGCGCCGACGGGCATCCTCGGGTCGAGCGAGGCGTACGGGCTCTGGAAGACGAGCTGCACCGGGCCACGGCCGGGACGGCGGGACACGGGCGTGCCGTCCACCAGGATCCGGCCGCCCGTGACGGGCGCCAGTCCCACGGCGGCGCGGCCGAGCGAGGACTTGCCGCACCCCGAGCCGCCGACCAGGCCGGTGACCCCGCCGTCGGGGACCAGGAGGTCGACGCCGTCGACGGCGGTGAAGCGGCCGTACCGGACCCGCAGCTGTCGGAGTTCGAGGGAACTCATGCGGTGGCCCCCTCGGTGGTGGACCCGTCCCGGACCTCCGGGATCGCGTTCCCCGGGCCAGGAGCGGCCGGGGTCAGCGGGTGCCAGCACGCGACACGGGCAGCCGTCCCGTGCGGGACGAGCTCCGGGGCGTCGGTGCGGCAGCGGTCGTCGGCGTGCGCGCAGCGGGCGGCGAAGGGGCAGCCCGGGTGTGCGTCGTCGGGTTCCGGCGGCCGGCCCGGGATCGTGGCCAGTTCGCGGTCCCGGTCGGTGGTCAGGGTCGGGACGGCCCCGATCAGGGCGCGGGTGTACGGATGCGCGGCCCGCCCGGCCAGGTCCGCGACCGGCAGGTCCTCGACGATCCGGCCGGCGTACATCACCAGCACCCGCTCGCAGACCCCGGCCACGATCGCCAGGTCGTGGGAGATCAGGAGCAGGGCCGCCCCGGACTCCCGGCGGACCTCGCCCAGCAGGTCGAGCACCTGCCGCTGGACCGTCACGTCCAGCGCGGTCGTGGGCTCGTCCGCGATGATCAGCCGAGGCGTGCCCATCAGCCCCATGCCGATCACGGCCCGTTGGCGCATGCCGCCCGAGTAGGAGTGCGGCCGCTGCCGCGCCCGGCGCGCCGCGTCGGGGATCCGGACCGCGCGCAGCCGGTCGACGGCGCGGGCCCAGGCCACGGAGCGGGCGGCCCGCTCGTGGACCTCGACGACCTCCGACAGCTGCCGGCCGACGCTGAGCGCCGGGTTGAGCGAGGCCATCGGATCCTGGAAGACCATGGCCAGAGCCGTACCGCGGGGCCGTTCGGAGAGCAGGTCCCGGCCCTCGAAGCGGAGCGTGCCGGCCTCCACCAGGCCGGGCGAGGGCACCAGGCCGGCCACGGCCTGAGCGGTCAGGCTCTTGCCCGAGCCGGACTCGCCGACCAGACCGATCGCCTCGCCTTCCCTGACGCTCAGACAGGCACCGCGCACCGGCTGCCGCCCGCCCGGGAACGTGACCCGCAGGTCGTGCACCTGGAGCAGGGCCCCGTCGGGGCGGGCCGGCCGCGGCGCGGGACCCGGTGCCGCCACGGCACCGCCCGCGGGGGGCCGTACCGGCCGGCCGGCCTGGGCGAGCACCTCGCCGACCAGCGCGAAGACCACTCCGGTGAGGATCACGGCCGCTCCAGGAGCGAGCGCCGCGACCGGGTTGAGATAGAGCCGGTCCAGCTGGTCGTCGAGCAGCCGTCCCCAGTCGTACGCCGGCGCCTGCACCCCCAGGCCAAGGAAGGACAGCCCGGAGAAGGCGACCAGGGTGCCCGCCGCTGCCTGGGCGGCGAAGAGCAGGCAGGGTTCGGCGATGTTCGGCAGCAGGTGACGGGTGATCATGCGCAGTCGGCCGACTCCCAGGATCCGGGCCGCGGCCACGTACTCCGACCCGGCGACGGAAGCGGTCAGGTTCTGCACCAGCCGTGCCCCGGGCGGGACCATGGCCAGCCCGACGGCCAGGACCGCGCCCGAGGCCCCGACGCCGAACACGGTGGCGAGGAAGAGGACGAAGAGCAGGCCGGGGAAGCTGATCAGGACACCCACGACCGCCGTCACCCCACGCCCCGCGCGACGGCCGAGGACGGCGGGCGCGACGCCGAGGAGCAGGCCGCCGAGCACGCCGATCGCGGTCGCGGCCAGCGTGAGCCCGAGCGTGAGCCGGGTCGCCACCACCACCCGGGCGGCGATGTCCCGGCCGAGGTTGTCGGTGCCGAGCAGATGGGCCGCGCCGGGCCCCTGGAGGATGGCCCCGGTGTCCACCCGCTCGGCGGCGGAGCCCAGGACGACCGGTCCGAGGAGGGCGACCAGGGCGAGCGCCAGGACGCCGGTGAGGGCGGTCAGTCCCACGGGCGTGCGCAGGGCGTGCCGGAGTCGGCATGCGTACGACATCGTCAGCTCCCTCGGACGGTGGATCGGGGGTCCGCGACGGCCACGGCCACGTCGACGGCGAAGGTGATCAGCAGCGCGGCCGTCCCGTAGACCAGGACCACGGCCTGCACCATCGGATAGTCCTTCTCGGTGATCGCCTGGACGATCGTGGTCCCGAGGCCGGGCCACGCGAAGACGTTCTCGACCAGGACGGTGCCGGTCAGCAGCGTCATCAGCGTCAGGCCGCCGACGGTCAGGGAGGAGGCCAGCAGATTGGGCAGGGCGTGCCGCAGATACCGCAGCCGGGCGGGCAGCCGCTTGGCGTACGCGGTGCGCATGTACTCCTCGCCCAGGACCCGCAGCGTCTCCACCCGGACGATCCGGGCGAGCGCGGCGGCGGGGACGACGGACAGCGCGACGACGGGCAGTACATAGGAGTCGGGGCCGCCGCGGGAGGCCACGGGAAAGAGGGGGAAGGTGACCGCGAAGCAGGCCACCAGCGCGACGGCGAGCAGGAACTCGGGCACCGCGGCGAGGGCGCCGGTCACCGAGCCGAAGGCCAGCTCACCGCGGCGACGGCGTCCGTCACGGGTGAGGACGGCGGCCCACATGCCGCCGGGGACGGCGGTCAGGATCACCACGAGGAAGGCCGGCAGGGCGAGGGACAGCGTGGCCGGCAGCCGGGCGGCGATGACGTCGGAGACCGGGAGCCCGGCACCGATCGACTCGCCGAGCCGGCCCTGGAACAGCTCGGCGAGGTAGTGCGCGAACTGCTGCGGCACCGGGCGGTCCAGGCCGAGCGCCTGTCTGCGGGCCTCGACCAGCGCCGGGTCGGCGGTGGGGCCGAGCGCCGTGCGGACGGGGTCGCCCGGTATCAGGTGGATCATGGCGAAGGAGGCGGTGACCAAGGCCGCGAGCGAAACGACGAGCCGTCCCGTACGGCGCAGGGCGAAGACGGTCCACGGGCCCGGCGCGGTGCGGCGGGGGCGGGCCGGCGGCGTGGCGGCCGGGTCGTGGGGCACAGGGGTCTTCCGCATGTCGTCACCCCCTGCGCAGACTGCCGGGGACGATGCCGCCGCCGTCGACCTCGAAACGGATGCCCTTGCCGAACGTCCGGACCGTGCCGTCGACGAACGGGGTGACGTCGGTGCGCCTGATCAGCTCGGCGTCGGCCCGGTCCCACAGCGGGCAGCCGGCCCGGCCGGGGAGGGCGGCGGCCTCGGCGGCCAGCCGTCGGTAGTCCGGGTTGTCCACGGAGCCGAGGTTGCTGCCGGCCGGCGGAGGAGGACCGTCGAAGAAGCGGGTCAGCTGGTCGGGCAGCGGCACGCTGATCGGGCTCCAGGCCACGTCCCAGTCACCGCGCGAGAGCGCGGCGAGCAGGCCGGAGCCGTCGATCGGCTTGGCGGTGGCCTTCACCCCGAAGGCGTTCCACTCCTTGACGGTCAGCTCGACCGCCGCCGTGACCTGCGGCCCGGCGATGACGGGGTGGACCAGGGTGACGGAGAGCGTCTGGCCGTCCTTCTCCCAGACGCCGCCGTTCTTCCTCCAGCCGGCACCGGTCAGTTCGGCCTCGGCCTTCGCCGGGTCGTGCGGGGGCACGTTCCCGGTCACGGTGTCGCCGGTACAGGGGGTCGGAGGGGTCTCCCCGAGGTTGGTGGCGGGCGTTCCGGTGCCACCGGTGGCGACGGAGCCGATCCGCTCCAGGTCGAGGGCGCCGACCAGGGCCCGCCGGACGGCCTGCGCGGCGGTGGGCCGGGCCGCGGACTCGTGGAAGAGGAGTTGGCCGGTGGGCGTCCGGGTGCCCTTCCACGGGACGCCCGCCGCGATGAGCCGTTCCGCGTCCGGCCCGTTGACCTGCCCCGCGTCGATCTGCCCGCCGAGCAGCAGGTTGGCGGTCGTCGACTCGTCCGCCACGACCTTGAACACCAGCTTCTCAGGATCGGCGGCGTCCGGTGCCGGGCCGGTTCCGGCCGGATCCGTCCGGCGCACGTACGTGTAGTGGTCGCCGGGTACGGCTTCCGTGAGCCGGTAGGCGCCCGTGGCGGCGGTCGCCCGGGAGAGCCGGGACAGATCGGTGAGGCTCTTGCGGCACACCAGGGGCAGCATGCGGGCCATCTCCACGAGGAACGGGGCGGAGCCCGAGGTGGTGACGGTGACCGTCCGGGTCGACTCGTCCGCCGTGGCCGTCGCCCCCGCGTTCGCGGGCACGGCGAGACCGAGCAGCGGAGACCGGTTCGCGGGGTCGGCGACGTGGTTGTATCCGGCGGCGACATCGGCGGCCGTGAGCGGACTGCCGTCCTCACAGGTCAGCCCGGGCCGCAGGACGAAGCGTGCGCGGCCGTCACGGACCGACCAGCTCTCGGCCGCCCCTGCGGTCGTCGACCCGTCGGCAGCCAGGCGTACCAGGGTCGCGTAGGCGAACCGGTTCATCATCAGCGCCGTGCTGTCGACGGTGCCGAGGGGACTGAGGCTGCCCGGGTCGGAGCGGATGGCGACGGTGACCGTCCGCGCCCCGTCGGCGGACACCCCGCCGCCGCATGCGGTGGACATCAGCGCTGTCGCCGTGACCACGGCGAGCGCGCGGGCCGCACGCTCGCGTCGTCCGGCGGCCCTCCTCGGTGAGGTCATGGTGTCTCTCCTTACTGATGACGGACCTGGAGGCCGTCGGCCGGGCGGGGCGGGACGCGGTGATGGAGCCGGCGCGGTGGCCGGCCCGGGCGGCCACCGGCGCGAGGGCCGGTGGGCCGGGTGCGGTGCGGACGTTCAGGCGCGGGGGATGGCACGGGTCCCGTGCAAGTACGCGGCCCGGTCGCCGTCGCCGAGGAAGGTGACGGTCGGGAACTCGCCGTTCTCCCGCGCCGTGCCGATGAGCGTGTGCGCGTCGAGCGGGATCATCGTCAGGTCGCTCAGCGGATCGGTGCCGTGCAGCTCCGCGCTCGGGCCGAGCGGCCACAGGACGAGCCGGAGACCGTCCTCGGTCTCGGTCACCTCGGCCCGCTGGGTGACCGACTCGTACCGTCCGGCGAAGTACCGGGGGTCGACCGCAGGAGGCTCGGCCGGCGGCGTGGGCATCGGGGGGACGGTGACCCCGGCGAGTTCGGCGAGGAGTTCCGTGAGCAGCCCGTGCAGGCCGAAGAACTCACCGCCGTTGATGAGGATCACCACCGCCACGTCCTTGCCCGGGACGGCGCGGAGCAGGGCGGTCTGGCCCATGGTGCCGCCGTCGTGGCCGATGACCGGACCCCCCTCCCAGTCGAAGATCTCCCAGCCGAGGCTCCAGTGGTCGCCCAGCCGGCCCGAGCCCGGAACCACGACCTCGGGGCGCCGCATCGCGGCGGCGGACGCCTCGCTCAACAGGCGGGTGCCGTCGGGGGCCAGGCCGTCGGCGAGGTGGAGCTGAGCGAAGCGCAGCTGGTCACGGGCGGTCAGCGTCAGGGTGGCGCCCGCCGGGGCGTTGGAGCGCGGCATCTCCCAGAACGGTGCCTTCACCGGCTCGCCGTCAGGTCCGGGGACGTGGCCCATCGCCACCCGGTGCCGGATCGCCCGGCCCGGCGAGGTGACGGCGTGGGTCATTCCGAGGGGCGCTGCGATCCGCTCGTGCAGGGCCGCCTCCCACGTCAGGCCCGTGAGCACCTCGACGATGCGTCCGAGGACGACATAGCCGCTGTTGCAGTACGAGAACATCTCGCCGGACGGGAAGAGCTGTCGGGCGGGGCCGGGAAGCGCCGTCACGAATCGTTCGACGGCGTCGTCGCCCGGGCCGTGGTCGGAGAAGATGTCGCCCTCGAACCCTCCGGTGTGACAGAGGAGTTGGCGTACCGTCACTGACTCGGAGGTGCGGGCGTCGGCGACCCGGAAGCCGGGCAGGTGGTCGGCGACCGGGGAGTCCAGGGTGAGCAGTCCCTCGTCGACCAGCTGCATGATCAGGGTGGCGGTCCACACCTTGGTGATCGATCCGGTCTGGAAGACCGAGTCGGTGGTCACCGGGTAGCCGAAGTCCCGGTCGAGCACACCGTAGGCGGCTTCGGTGACCTCGTCGCCGTGCAGGACGGCGATGCTCGCGCCAGGTATGCCGTGCCGCTCGGCCACCTCGGCGAGCCGTTCGCGCAGATCCTCAGATTTCATGGAAACGCCTCCGATGGAGAGAGGGCCGCCCGTGGTCGAGCGACGGGGACAGGAAGGGAGGGGGCGAGAACCGCCGTCGGATCCCGCCGTGCCGCGTGAACCGTTCGGGGTGATGGGTGAACGGTAGGAAGCGGGCGTCCCGCCTGTGATCGTCGTGGAGCACGAAGGAACGGAGTCCGTGTGGTGCCCCCGTCCGAAGACGGGCACGCCCGGGACGCGCGGGCCTCCTACTCGATCCGGGGTGAGCCGCGACGACGTACCAGCCGTCGTGCCGGCAGCATGACCGCCGACATGCCCGCCAGACAGACCACGCCGAGGATGGCGACGCAGACGGCGGGGGAGACGGACAGCGCGGGCAGCCCGGTCACCGCGAGGGCGAAGGTCAGCAGGGTCAGGGCCGCCACCAGCGCGCCGACGACCGTGCCCGTCCCGAGGACGAGCAGCGTCTCCAGCCGCAGCATGGACAGCACCTGGCGGCGCGTCGCGCCGATCAGACGGAGCAGGGACAGCTCGCGCCGGCGGGACGCGGTGGCCACGCCCAGCGTCGTCACCACGCCGATCAAGGTGAACAGGGCGATGGCCGCGACGGCCATCAGGCCCGGAAGACCCTGGCTGCGTGCCTGCTCGGTCAGCGCCGCACCGTACGCGGACGCGGATGTGGCGTGCACCCCGGGGAGCCGCTCGGTCACCGGCCGGAGGTCGGCGTCCCCGCTCACCAGCAGGTAGTCGTCATGACCGCCGTCGGTGACGTGCGCGGCGACCAGGTCGTGCGGCAGCAGCACGTCGCCGAAGCCCATCCCGCGGTCGTAGACGGCGACCACCCGGGGGTGGATCAGCGTGCCGTCGCCGAGCCAGAAGGACATGGTCTCGCCGAGGTCGTCGCTGTCGCCGATGTTCGAGCTGACCGCGACGGTGTCGGCACCGCGCAGATCGGCCAGCGAACCCGAGGTGACGCCCGGATCCAGGTTCGACAGCGCGCCCTTGAGGCCCTGCGCGGGCAGCGACTGGAGCTGGTCGCCGACCGATTTCACGACGGTGGTGCGCTTGACGGCCGTCACCGCGTCCGCCCCCGGCGTCCTCCGCACGTCCTCGTACGCCGCGCTCGGCACGCCCGGACCGTCAGCGACGAGCACGTGGTCCGCGAGCAGGCCGGCGGCCGACTGGGTACGGGTGGCGTTGACGGCCGTGTTCTGGACGAAGAGCTGGCCGGCCCCGAAGGAGAGCGCCAGCGCGATCGGAGTGATCACCGACGCCAGCCGGACGGCGGCAACGGAGGCCGTCTCCGCGGCGAGCCGGCCCGGGACCGGGAAGAGCAGCCGCAGCGGAAGGCTCAGGACGCGGATGCCGGCCCGCGCGATCCAGGGCCCCAGCAGCGCGGCGGCCCAGATCAGGGTGAGCGCCAGTCCGCCCATGGCCGCCCTGGCGATCTGCCCGCCGAAGGCGAGCGCCGTGGAGGCCGCGCCCAGCCCGACGGCCAGGAAGACGAGCCCGGTGACCATCCGCCAGCGCGGCAGCCGCGCCGGCTCCGTCGCCGCCTCGCCCAGGGCCTCGACCGGTCGGACGCGGGAGACGCGCCGGGCGGCGAGCCAGGCGGAGCCGACCGCGGTGAGTACGGTGAGCAGCACGGTGCCGGCGACGGGCAGCGGACCCAGCACGAGCGACAGCTCCCGCGGCAGCACACCGTGATCGGCCATGAATCGGTGCAGGACCGCCCCGAGCCCGAGCGACCCCAGGCCGCCGAGGAACGCGGCGGGCACGGCGACCTTGAGGGTGCCGCGGACGATCAGCCGCCGCACCTGCCGGGGGGTGGCGCCGATGGCGCGCATCACCGCGAGCTCACGGGTCCGGTCCCGTACGGAGATGTCCAGCAGCCCGGTCAGGATCAGCAGCACGACCAGCAGGGCGATGCCGCCGATCGACGCGCTCACCCCGATCAGGTCGAGCCGCGCCGCCGCCACCCCCGGGTTCTCGACGTCTCCGCGCGAGGCACCGGTCGCGACCAGCAGACCCGGGGCCGCCGCCGCGAGCGCCTCGGGGGACGTGCCGTCCTCGCCGAGGATCACCAGCGCGTCGGCCTGGCCGGGATGGCCGGCGAGCGTCCGCGCGGTCCGGTCGACGAACCACACGCCCGCGAGGCCGGCGCCGTCCGCCCCCGAACCGTCGGAGACCAGCCCGCTGACCTGGTAGGGCTCCGGTGCACGGCCGCCTGCCTGCAGACGGACGGTGTCCCCGACCTCCGCGCCGCTCCCGGCGGCCATCGCCACCTCGTGCGGTGCCTGCGGGGCACGACCCGACCGCAGTTCGACCGGGCCGAGCGCGGTCGATTCCCATCCGTGACCGGTGAGCACGGTGCCGTCCGCGGCGACGACGGGCACGGACACGTCCGCGACGACCTGGACGACACCTGGCACCTCCGCCAGCCCTTCGGCCAGGGCGATCGGCACCCGGGCCCGTTCGAGCAGCGGTCTGACCTCCGTACGCTGGGACTCACCGGAGTCCACGATCTTCTCGACCCGCTGGCTCGCTGCGACGACGGCCACGGCCGGGGCGTAGCGGTCGACCGCCCCGTGCGCCCGCAGCGCCGATTCGAGGAGGACGCCGAACGCGCCCGTCAGCGCGGCGGCGAAGAGCAGCGCCGCCGCCACGCCCGCGGCGATCCCGCGCCTCACAGCGAGTCCCAGCGGGCCAGGACGGCCTCCGCGGACGGCGCGGTCAGTTCGTCGACGATCCGGCCCCCTCCGAGGAAGACGACGCTGTCGGCCCACGCGGCCGCCACCGGATCGTGGGTGACGAGGACGACGGTCCGCCCCATCTCGTCGACCGCCTCGCGCAACAGCTTCAGGACGTGCCCGGCCGACCTCGGGTCGAGCGCGGCCGTCGGCTCGTCGGCGAAGACGATCTCGGGGCGCGTCACCAGCGCCCGGGCGACCGCCACCCGCTGCTGCTGGCCACCCGACAGCCGTGCAGGGAGGTGCCCGAGACGGCCCGCCATGCCCACCCGGTGGACGATCTCCGTCAGCCACTGCCGGTCGGCCTTCCTGCCGCCGAGGGACAGCGGGAGGGTGATGTTCCGCTCGACGTCCATCGACGGCATCAGGTTGTAGCCCTGGAAGACGAAGCCGATCCGCTCGCGGCGCAGCCGGGTCAGCTCGGCCTCGCGCAGCCCGCCCATGTCCACGTCGCCCAGCCGCACCGACCCGTTCGTCGGCCGGTCGAGACCGGACGCGCAGTGCAGGAACGTGCTCTTGCCCGAGCCGGACGGGCCCATGATCGCGGTGAAGCTGCCGGTGCGGAACCTCCAGCTCACCCGCTCCAGCGCGGTCACCTCGCCGTAGGACTTGGAGACCTGGTCCAGGGACACGGCGTACGGTGTGTCCCCGCTCGTCGTCATCCGTCGCATGATGTGGCCCTTCGATGCCTTTGGTCGGTCATGAGCAGGCTTCGAAACTAGGCTCGGGAGAGGGGCGGCCGGCAGCGGTCACACCCCCGCTCCGGGGGTGTAGCGGGCTCCACCACGAAGGTGGAGCGGGCGCTTATGACAAGGGATCAACCGTGACGTACCGTCGTGACCCATGGACCTGAAGGCACGCGCACGTCACAGCCTGCGTTCCACGCGGTATGTCCTCGGCGGCCTCAGGACCGCCCTGCCGGCCCTGGCCGGCTATGTGCTGTTGCCGCTCGTCTGCGTCGCACTGATCGTCGCGCCGGTCCTGCCCTGGGCGATCCGCCCCCTGCGGTCCCTCGCCGACGCCGAGCGCCGCCGCACGGAACGCCGCCTCGGCCGGGCGGTGCGACGCCCGTACCCGACGCTCCAGGGCAGTGCCCGCCGGCAGACCCTCCAACTGCTGCGATCCTCAGGGACCGGCAAGGACGTGGCGTGGATGCTGCTCCACGGCATGGTCGGCCTGATCCTGCCCGTCCTGGTCCTCGGCGCCCTGTTCAGCCTCCTGCTGACCCTCTCGATCCCGATGTGGTGGTGGACCCTCCCCAGCGGCACCCTCACCCTCCTGGCCGCCCCCCTGACGACCTGGCTCCAGGCGATCGTCCTGTCCGCCGTCTGCGTCTGGATCTTCGTCCTCCTCTTCCTCTGGCTCGCCCCCGCCGCCGCCCTGCTGGAGACCCGCATCGCGGAGATGCTGCTGGGGAACTGGACCGGCGCCGGACGCCGGATCGAGGAGCTGACCGCCTCCCGGGCCGGGGCGCTCCAGGCCCACGAAGCGGAACTCCGGCGGATCGAGCGGGACTTGCACGATGGCACCCAGGCGCAGCTCGTCGCGGTCGCCATGCGGCTCGGCCTGGCCGACCGCCGGTTCGACAAGGACCCCGAGAGCGCCAGGAAGCTCATGCTCGACGCCAGGACGACGGTGGACGAGGCACTCGTCCAGCTGCGCACGGTGATCCGCGGCATCCACCCGCCGATCCTGTCCGACCGCGGACTGAACGGCGCGATCCGCTCGCTCGCCGCGGGACGGACGATCCCGGTCGCCCTCGACCTGCCCGACCCCGCCCGCCGGCCGCCGGCCGCCGTCGAGGCCGCCGCCTACTTCGTGGTCGCCGAGGCGCTCACCAACATCGCCCGGCACAGCGAAGCGCGGCAGGCGCGGGTGTCCCTCCGGTACGAACGGACCGGGCTGCGCGTCCTCGTCCAGGACGACGGGCGTGGCGGCGCGGTGCCCGGAGCCGGCGCGGGAAGCGGACTGGCCGGTGTACGCCAGCGAGTCGCCGCCCTGGACGGTACGACGAGGATCGACAGCCCTGTCGGTTCCGGAACGACGATTGAGGTGGTACTGCCGTGCGGATCGTGATCGCGGAGGACAACGTCCTGCTCCGCGAGGGCCTGATTCTGTTGCTGGAGGACGTCGGCCACGAGATCGTCGCCGTCGTGGGGAGCGGGCCCGAGGTGGTGCCCACGCTGCTGGAACACCGGCCCGACGCGGCCGTGCTCGACGTCCGGCTGCCCCCCGGATTCCGCGACGAGGGCCTGAGAGCGGCCATCGAGGCCCGCAGGCTGATGCCCGGCCTGCCCATCCTCGTCCTGTCCCAGTACGTCGAGGAGAGCTACGCCGCCGAGCTGCTGGGCCAGGGCGCCTCCGGCGTCGGCTATCTGCTCAAGGACCGGGTCTCCCGCATCGAGGAGTTCCAGCAGGCCCTGGAGCGGGTCGCCGCCGGAGGCACCGCGCTCGACCCCGACGTGGTCTCCCAGCTCATGACCCGCCGCGACCCTCTGGACGCTCTGTCCCCGCGCGAACGTGAGGTCCTCAGCCTCATGGCCCAGGGCTTCGACAACCCGACGATCGCGACCACCCTGTTCATCACCGAGCGCTCGGTCAGCAAGCACATCGGCAACATCCTCGCCAAGCTGAACCTTCCCCCCAGCGACAGCGGCCACCGCCGGGTCCTCGCCGTCCTCGCCTACTTGAAGGCATGAGCCCCGGACACGGACGGTGACGGCGGTCGCCGTCCCCACCCCGCAGGTGTAGCGGGCTACACCTGCGGTTCGGGAGCAGGACCCGATGTGCCGGCAAGGGGTCGGCGGCGAGAGTGGACGACGTAAGCGACCCGCTCTCGCCGCCCCTCGGGGGGACGGCGGGGACACACTCAGGAGGGACCTATGAGGCCCGCACTCTGGCTGCTGCTCGCCATCTCCACCGCCGCCGCGGTCTACGTCAGCACCTTCGCCGATTACACCGGCACCACCAGAATCCTGGCTTCGGTGGCCTCGGGCGTCGTCTTCGTCGGCTCGGCACTCGGCCTGTGGCTGACCAGCAGCAAGGAGTGACCTGTACGAGCGGGAACGAGTGAAGAGGCTGTCCGGCATGATCCGGGCAGCCTCTTCTTTCTGGTTCGCTCGGCGTGCCGTGGCTCTTCTCCCCGCGCGAGCGGGGACGTTCCCGGGATCGCGTCATCCTGGACCAGATGCCGTCGCTC
This sequence comes from Streptomyces sp. NPDC042102, assembly GCF_055582305.1. Taxonomy (NCBI): domain Bacteria; kingdom Bacillati; phylum Actinomycetota; class Actinomycetes; order Kitasatosporales; family Streptomycetaceae; genus Streptomyces; species Streptomyces sp. NPDC042102. The sequence continues at coordinate 1,071,998 of NZ_JBVJDL010000001.1, read as the reverse complement.
GCTGAAGTGCGGAACAAAGGCAGGGTCGGCCACGTTCGATTTCGATTCCGCTCATCCGCGCCGCCATGCCCGTGGGCACGCCACGACCCGAACCGCCACCGATCCGCAACGTAGACGCCCCGTTCGGCCGAGCCCGACAAGCCGCCCTCCGGCAGGCGGCGGGCGAGGATGGCCGTGTGCCGACAAGGATCCTGCTCGAAGGCCGCCCCGGTGCGGGCAAAACGACCGCCCTGCGCCGACTGGCCGCGCTGTTGCCCGCCAGAGCGGCCACCGGGGAGGCGACAGGTCGGCTGGTGCTCATCGACGAACTGGGGCGGATGGAACTGGCGTGCAGGGCTTTCCGGGACGCGGTCGACGCGCTGTTCTCCGCAGATGTCGACGTCGTCGCCACGGTCCACGCACACCACGACCCGTTCACCGACGCCCTCAAACGACGCACCGACATCGAGGTGGTCCACCTGACGCCGGCCAACCGGGACGCCCTGCCCGGGGAGCTGGCGTCCCGACTGAAGCAGCCCGGGGCGCGCGGAGGTCCTCCCTCTCGCTTGTGAGTTCCGGCTGCCGGGATGTTGCGGCGGTGCCCCCCAAGCTCTGCGACTGCCTCACGACGGAGGCTGGTGCACTCACCCCGAGCCTCGAGATCGAGCGACCCGTGGTCGCCCCGGCCTCCGGAGACGGATGCTCGGTCATGGGCGCGTCAGATGGGCGGTCAGTTCGTCGACGAACGCCTGCAGGTGGGGCGGGCGGGCGCCCTGGCGGGTGCCCAGGTACCAGGTGCGGGCCATGGGCGTGGCGCCGATCTGGATCAGCGCGAGGTCGTGGGAGTTCGTGTACGGCGCGGCGACCCAGTTGGGGAGGATCGTCGCGCCCTGGCCGCCGGCGACCATTTCGATGACCAGGTCCGTGATCAGGGGCATCGTGGTGATGCGGGCGGGCCTGGCCTGCGGGGGCAGGGGCAACGGGATCGAGGGGATCCGGGACTGGTCGTAGGCCTCGTAGAGGATCAGGTGGGCGTCCGTGAAGTCCTTCGCCGTGAGGTGGGGGCGTGCGGCCCACGGGTGGTCCGAGGGGACCACGGCCACCATCTCGTCGTCGAAGAGGCGGGTCAGGCTGATCCGGTCCATCTCCCGGTCCGGCTTGGTGACCAGAGCGACGTCCACGCGGTCGGCGAGGAGCGCGGGGACCGGTGCGTCGTCGGGGACGGGCTCGATACGGACCTCGGCGTCCGGGTGCCGGTCGCGGAAGGCGCGGATGACCGGGGGCAGCCACTGGAAGGTGGTGCTGCACTGTGCGGTGAAACGGACCCGGCGGTCGCGGCCGTCACGCATCTCCTGGAGGTCGCGGGTCGCCGAGCGCAGCTCGGCCAGGACCTGATGGGCCGCCACCAGCATGCGCCGGCCTGCGGCGTTCGGGACCAGCCTGCGGCCCGTGCGGTCGAAGAGCGGCATGCCGAGCCGGTCCTCCAGGCGGGTGAGGCGCTGACTGAGGGCGGGCTGGCTGACGTAGAGGCGCTCCGCCGCTGCGGTGAGCGAGCCGGAGTCCGCGGTGGCGGCGAGGAGTTCGAGATCGCGTAGATCCAGAGTCATAACAAGGGATTATGACAGGCTTCAAACTTCGACGTGGTGTTATCGATCGAGCGCTCCTAGGTTCGTCGGTGTCGGAACGGATGACAGCGAATCAAGGAGTGGTGAGGGTGTCGACGAGCATGACCGCGGTGGTCACAGGGGCATCGAGCGGGATCGGGCTGGGGATCGCCCGGGCGTTCCTGGCCCAGGGGGCCAACGTCGTGATCAACGGCCGGGACGCGGACCGGCTCGGGAAGGCCGCCGCACAGCTGGGGCAGGGCGAGCGGGTCGCGCAGGTCACGGGCAGCATCGGGGACGCGGCGACGGGTGAGGCGCTCGTGCGGGCCGCCGTGGAGCGTTTCGGAGGCGTGGACGTGCTCGTGAACAACGCCGGCACCTTCGCACCGAAGCCGTTCACCGATGTGACGGAGGAGGAGCTGGACGGGTACCTGGCGGGCAACCTCAAGGGGACCTACCTGACGACCCAGGCCGTCGTGCGCCGGATGCGGGAACAGGGCCGCGGCGGAAGCATCGTCAACATCGGTACGGTGCTGGTCGACCATGCTGTCGCCGGGTTCCCCGCGTCCGCTCCGGTCATCAGCAAGGGCGGCGTGCACACGCTCACCACGAGCCTGGCCGCCGAACTCGCGGCGGACGGGATCCGCGTCAATCTGGTGGCGCCGGGCGTGATCCGGACCCCACTGCACGAGGGTGCGGACGTGGACTCCTTCGGCGGGCTCGCGTTGCTGAACCGTGTGGGCGAGATCTCCGAGATCGCGGACGCGGTCGTCTACCTCGCGGGCGCCGAGTTCGTCACCGGCCACGCCCTGCGCGTGGACGGCGGTCATGTGACGGGGCGCTCCTGATGAGCGCACGGCACGATGTGGAGAAGGTGCTCGGGCAGTACTTCGACGGCCTCTACCACGGGGACACGGACCTGCTGGGCCAGGTCTTCCACCCGGGCGCCGTCTACGCCACCGCGACCGACGGCGGGGGCGACGGCGAACTGATGCGGCTGAACATGGACGAGTACTTCCCGGTGGTCCGCCGCCGTGAACCGCCGGCCGCTCGGGGTGAGGGGCAGCGCGACCGCATCGTCTCGGTCGAGTTCGCCGGGCCGGTGACGGCACTGGCCCAGGTGGAGTGCTCGATGGGACCCAGGCGTTACCAGGACTTCCTGACGCTGGTGCGGGTCGGGGGACGGTGGCAGATCATCTCGAAGGTCTTCCACTTCGAGACGGTTGAGGATGAGGACTGAGCTGCGATGCCCTATGTGAATGTGAAGATCACGCGAGAGGGCGCCACACCCGGGCAGAAGGCCGAGATCATCGCGGGCGTGACCGATCTGCTGGTGAAGGTGCTCGACAAGAGCCCGGCGACGACGTTCGTGGTCATCGACGAGGTCGAGTTGGAGGACTGGGGAATCGGCGGACTGCCGGCCGAGGAGTACCGCAGGCAGCAGCTGGGGAGTTGAGCCGGTCCCGGCCGATCACCCGTGCTGCCGTGAGAGTCCGGAGCAGAGCGGGGTCCACGTCCACCAGGCTGTGGACCACGCTCCGGCCCGGTGCCGCGGATACAGGGGTCAGGGACGGAACGGCCAGTACCTTGAGGTCCGCGGCCTCGGCGGAAGCGATGCCCGCGGGACTGTCCTCGATCGCCACGCAGGCCGCCGGGTCGGTGCCGAGGGCCGTCAGAGCCGCCTGATAGGGGTCCGGGAAGGGCTTCGTACGGGGTGTCTCGCGCGCCGCGACGGTGATGGCGAAGCCCGGCCGGCCCAGCACGGCGAGGACGGTGTCCACCACGGGACGCGGCGATGCCGAGACCAGGGCCGTGGGCACACCCGATGCGGCCAGCTGTGCCAGCAGGCGTTCGGCTCCTGGGAGCGGGACCGCGCCGTCACGGACGAGCCGGGTGAATCGGCACTCCAACGCGGCCGCGAGCCGCACCGGGTCGGCATGGCCGGGCCGGCGGGAGGCGACGTGGGCAGCAGTGTCCTCGATCGCACGGCCGAGGACGTACGGGAGGTCCGCGTCCGTGAGGACGAGGCCGAGTTCCAGGCATTCCTCCTGCACGGCCTGCCGCCACAGATGTTCGGTGTCGACGAGCGTGCCGTCCATGTCGAACAGGACGGCCTGGAGTTCGTCGGGCACGGGTCCTCCCTCCGGTCTGCTGTGCCGTGTCGGGTGTCGATGTGTCGGGCGGGCCCGTGTCACCCGTCCGCCCGGAGCACGAAGTGCACCGGGCGGATCCGGAACGGGCGGAACGTGAGGTGGAGCGAGGTGATCCGTGTCAGTCCTCGAGGATGCCGAGGTCGGCACGGCCGCGCAGCTCGACGCTGCGGGAGGCCGTGGCGTGGAGTTCCAGGACGGTGAGCTCGTTGCGGCCCGGGCGCAGGGTCGGGGCGGGGACGTACAGGGTGCTCTGCGGTCCCCTGGACCAGTAGCGGCCCAGCGGGAAGCCGTTGATCCAGGCGTGTCCCTTCGTCCAGCCGTCCAGGCCGAGGTACGCGTCGGCGGTCCGGCGGAGTTCGAAGGTGCCGCGGTGGAAGGCGGGGCCGGCCACGGGTGAGGAGAGCGTGAGGGCGAGGGCGTCGAGGCGGTCCAACGGCAGGGCGCTGCTCGTCCAGGTGCCGAGAGCTGCGCCGTTGACGGTGACCTGGCCGAGGAGGCCCTTGCGGTCGTGGATGGCCGGGCCGTAGTTGACGCGGCCCTGGTTCTCGACGAGGACCACCAGACGTGCGCCGATCCGGGGCGAGACGAAGGCCAGGGCGTGCTCGTGGTTCTCCCGTTCGAGTACGCCGACGGGCTGCCCCTCGACGAAGACCTGGGCGCGGTCGCGGACCGCGTCCACGCGCAGCACGGCGGGCCCGGCGCACGGCAGCTCCGTCTCGTACCGGACGAAGCCGAAGCACTGGCCCAACTGCTCCATGGTGAGCGGGCGCTCGGCGCGGACCGGAGTGCCGAACAGGTGCTCTTGATCGAACAGTCGTCCGCAGTGGTCGAGGTCCACGGCCACGGGGGCGAGCTTCGGGCCCGGCGCGGGAAGCGGTTCGTCAGGGACCTCCGCATGCCGGGCGATGACCCCGCGGAACGCCTCGTACTTGGGTGTGGGGTCGCCGGCTTCGTCGAGGAGCGCGTCGTAGTCGTACGAGGTGACGGTGGGGCGGTAGGCGCCCTTGTCGTTCGCTCCGTTGGTGAATCCGAAGTTGGTTCCGCCGTGCAGCATGTAGATGTTGACGGAGGCACCCGCGGCGAGCAGGCGATCGAGGTCGGCCGCGGCGTCGGCGGCGTCGCGGGTGGTGTGGATGCCGCCCCACCGGTCGAACCAGCCGATCCAGAACTCCGAGCACATCAGCGGCCCGTGCGGCTGGATCCGCCGCAGTTCCGCGAGGCCCGCTTCGACGCGGCTTCCGAAGTTGACGGTGCGCAGGACGCCGTTCAGTCCGCCGCGGACGAGGTCGGCCGGCTGGTCGCAGGTGAAGAGGGGTACGTCGACGCCGTGTGTGCGGAGCAGGTCGGCGAGGTCCCGGAGGTAGTCCGGGTCCTGGCCGAAGGCCCCGTACTCGTTCTCCAGCTGCATGGCGATGACCGGTCCGCCCGCGGAGGAGAGGTACGGCCCGAGGGGCGGGACGAGGGCGCCCAGGTATCCGTCGACGGCGGCGAGGAAGCGGGGGTCGCGGCTGCGCAGCCCGATGTCCTCCTCGGCGAGCAGCCAGGAGGGCAGGCCGCCGCCCTCCCATTCGGCGCAGATGTACGGGCCGGGGCGCAGGAGGACGTGCAGGCCGGCTTCGGCGGCGAGGGTGAGGAAGCGGGGGAGGTCGAGACCTGCGTCCAGCCTGAACTCACCGGGGCGGGGAGCATGGAGGTTCCAGGGGACGTAGGTCTCGATGGTGTTGAGTCCCAGCAGCCGCGCCTTGTTCAGCCGGTCGGCCCACTGCTGCGGGTGGACGCGGAAGTAGTGCAGTCCGCCCGAGATGATGCGGAACGGGCGGTCGTCGAGCAGGAATCCGCTCTCGGCGATCTCCAGGCGAGGCATGCCGGGTACTCCTGGGTGTCGGTGGATCGGGAGGAGGGGTCGGGAGGAGGGGTCGGGAGGGGGATCAGGCGAGGGGGCGGCACAGCAGTGCGTCCGGGACGCCGTAGTGCTGCCACCTCCAGGTGAAGGCGACGCCGGCGAGGTACTCGTTGTCGGCGCACTGGCCCTTGTAGTAGCCGGGTGCCCAGTCGCTCTGGTGGGAGCCGCCGGTGGCAGGCCGGTTGTCACCGTGGTCGAACCAGAGGACGCGGTTGGTGGTGGGCAGGGCTGCCGCCGCGGGGGCGCACAGGAGGGAGACCATCGCGTTGCGGTTCACGCTGTAGCCGACGGCGAAGGACCGCTCGGGGCACTGGAGCTTGTTGTAGCCGCTCGCCCAGTCGCCGCCGGTGACGAAGCGTTCGTCGGAGACCACGGTCCAGGCCCCGCTGCCCTTCGCCGGCTGGCCGGCGTCGGTGCACAGGCCGCGGCTGTCGCTGCGGCCCAGACCGACCAGGCGCTGGGTGTCGGGGCAGTTGCCCTTGCGGTTGCCGGGTGACCAGTCCGGCTTGGCCAGCATGGTGGCGGAGACGTTCTGGTCGCCGTAGTCGAGGTTGAGCATGTTCCATCGCGGGCCCCGCGCGATCTGGCCGGTCCTGCCCGGCGCGTCGACCAGCTTGTACCAGTCCGCGGCGCGCCAGTCACCGGCGTCCATCACGCCGAGTCGGGTGCCGTCCTGGGCGTAGCTGACCACGGCCCAGCTGTCCTGCGGCCTGCCGCCGGCGTCGGTCCAGCCGACGAGGGGCCAGATGGCGAAGTCGGTGTCGTTCCTGACCATGATGTCGGTGAAGCGGGTGAACCAGTCGCGTTCCCTGTCGTCGGCCGGGCCCCGGCCCCCGGCGCCGAACTCGCTGATCCACACGGGAGCGGTGAAGTGCTGCCCCGACCGGGTGACGAACAGGGCCTCGCGGTCGACGGCCTTGACGAGCTCTTCGGGGGTGAGCTCCTCGTAGCGCGGGTCGTGGGTCTCGCCCGTTCCCGTGGCGCCGGTGTGGTTGGGCCCGGTGTAGCCGTAGAAGTGGGCCGCGTAGACCAGCTTGTCGGAACGGATAAGGGTGTTGGACAGCGTCGCCACCGGTGTGAGCATCGGGCGGCCGTGGCTCGTCAGGTCGGTCGGGATGCCCTGCCAGTTGATCCCTTCCATGACGATCAGCATGTCGGGGACGGCCTGGAGGATCTTGTTGCCCGCATCCTCCATCGCCTTGTACAGGTCGTGGTCGTTGCCCCAGCCCCAGTTGGGGTCGTTCCACGTGTCGCGGCGTACCTCGTTGCGCAGGTCGGCTCCGACGACCCGCTTGTCGCTCTGGTAGCGCTTGACCAGGAACACCCAGTCGTCGATCCACTGCTGGGTGGACTGGCCGCTGTTCCAGCGCTCGTTGCCGTCCAGTCCGCAGCAGAAGCGGTAGCTGGTGGTGTGGTTGTTGAGGATGACGGCGAAGCCGTCCGCCGTGAGGGCCGCCACGACCGCGTCGAAGACCTGCAGCGGGGTCTTCCCGCGGAGCTGCGGGTTGGCGGCGACGGCGGCGTCCGGGACGACGGACGTGTCGTGGATCAGTGCGTTGGCGAACGGCAGCCGGATGCTGTTCAGGCCCATGGCGTGGAAGTCGCGGAGGATCTGGCTGATCGGGGCCCGGTCCAGGCCGAGCGGGATGTTGTGCGACATCTGGTCCGCCTGGTGGTTCGTCACGTCGTCGACGTCACCGCTGCCCTCCCAGGTGCCCTGGGCGCCGGCCCAGTTGCCCGACTTGAGTTTGAAACGGTTGCCGTCGGCGTCCACGACGTAGCGGCCCCGTGTGGAGAGAGGGGCGGCCCACGACGCGGCGAGTTGCTCGCCGGTGAGCACCCGGGGCGGGGCAGCGTTGGCGTTGGCATTGGCGTTGGCGTCGGCGGTCGTCGCCGCTGCGGAGGCGGTGAGGGTGCCGACGAGCAGCACGGACGACAGAGCGAGAGCCATCGTCGCGCGGCGGAGCACGGTGGTGCGAGGTGTCACGGGGGACTCCTTGCGGATGGGGTTCGTGTGGCTGCGGTGAGGAGCAGGGTGCGGTGGTGGATCGTGGTGCGGTGGTGGATCGTGGTGCGGTCCGGGGGCCTCAGCCCTTGAGGCCGCTGGTGGCGATGCCTTCCACGATGTAGCGCTGGGCGACCAGGAACATGACGACCAGGGGCGTCACCGTGACGACGGCACCGGCGAACAGACCGGGCAGGTTGATCGTCTGTGAGGTCATGAACGTCGAAAGGGCGATCTGGGCGGTCCACGTGGACGGGTCCTGTCCGATGACCAGCGGCCACAGGAAGGAGTTCCAGTTGTCGATGAAGGAGAGCGCGCCGAGCGAGGCCAGCATCGCCCCGGAGCTCGGCAGGGCGATCCGGCGGTACAGCCCGAGCCATCCCAGGCCGTCGAGCCGTCCGGCGTCCTCGATCTCGCTCGGGAACTGCAGGTAGAAGTTGCGGAACAGCAGCACCGCGAACGGGTTGAAGAGACCGGGCACGATGATGCCCCACAAGGTGTTGATGCCGCCCATGGAACCGACGACCACGAACGTCGGTACGAAGGTGACCGAAGCGGGGATCATCAGTGTCGCCACCACCAGGGCCAGCAGCACCCCACGTCCCGGCACCGGGATCCGGGCCAGGGCGTACCCGGCGGCGGAAGCCAGGAGCGTGGACACCGGCGCGGTGATGGCGGCGATGAGCAGCGAGTTGCCGAGTGCCGGGGCCATGGAGACGGCGGGGTCGTCGAAGAGGGCGGTGAAGTTCTCGACGTGCAGGGTCGCCGGCCACCAGGTCCACTCCGGCGAGGTCAGCTCCCGGGCATCCATGAGCGAGTTGCGCAGCATCAGGTAGAACGGTGCCAGGAAGACCGCGGTCAGCAGGCCGATGGCCAGCCCACGGACCAGCATGCGCACGATGCCGGAGGGCCCTTGCACGTTGTTCGCGCGTCTCATTCGCCGCTCCTGCCGAAGCCGGTGAACCGGCCCTGGAGCAGGGTCACTCCGACGATGAGGACCGTGAGCACGAAGGCCCCGGCGGAGCCGACGCCGTAGTTCTGGCTTCCCATCGCGGTGTTGTAGAGGTGGACCAGTGGGGTCTGGACGGGGGCGGTCCCGGTGCCGGACAGCCCGCTGCTGAAGAGGTTGTAGAACTCGTCGAAGGCTTGGAACGCGGCGATGAACAGCAGCATCAGCACCGCGACGGAGGTGTTGCGCAGCATCGGCAGGGTGACACCCGTCAGCAGGCGGCGTCCCGTGGCGCCGTCGAGCGCCGCGGCCTCGTACAGCTCCCGCGGGATGGCCTGGAGCCCGGCGAGGAAGAGCACCATGTAGAAGCCGACCTGGAGCCACAGGCGCAGGGTGACGAGCGCGACCCAGTAGAGCGGTGGCGAGGTGGACTGGAGCCAGGGGACGGGATCGGCTCCGAACCACCCTGCGACGGTGTTGGCGATGCCCGTCGGCAGGCCGTTGAACAGGGACATCTTCCACAGGAGTGACGCAGCGACGTACGAGACGGCCGCCGGGATGAGGAAGGTGGTCCGGAAGAGGGCCCGTCCGCGGCGGACGCGGTTCACCAGCAGGGCCAGTCCCAGGGACGCCGCGAAGGTGATCGGCACGATGAAAGCGGTGAAGAGCAGGATCTGGAGGAGGGAGGCCCGGAAGGCGTGGTCGGACAGGAGGGTGCGGTAGTTCTCGAACCCGACCCAGTGGCCGAGGGAGACGGTGCCGCGCGCGTCGCTGAGGCTGAGGAGGAAACTCCAGCCGATGGCGACGTACTTGAAGAGGGCGAGACCCATCAGTGTCGGAGCGGTGAGCAGGAGGAACGCGATCCAGCCCGACCGGCCGACGCGGGTCCGGCCGGCTCTGGTCCGGCGGCGGCCGGCCCGGGCGCCCCGCGGAGTGACCGCGGGGCGCCCGGCGCGCGCGGGCTGTGCGGGGGTGTCGGTGGCCGGGTTCATCGATGTCATCGGCCTGGCTGCTGGTCGATCTCGCTCTGTGCCTTCTTCACCGCTCCGGCGAGGAGGGCCGCCGGATCGCCCTTCCCTTCGACGATCTCCACCGCGGCCGCATTGAAGGTGTTGGTCACGGCGGAGTCCCAGGTACCCGGGTTGTGCCTGCCGTACTTCGCCGCCAGGGCCACGGTCTCCTGGGCCGCGCCGGTGGTCAGCTTCTGCGCGGTCGCCGCCACGGACGCACGGGGCGGGACGTGGAAGCCGTAGCTCTCGGCGAAGTCCCTTTGCAGGTCGGCTTGCCCGACCCACAGCCACTCGACGAACCGCTTGGCCGCGGCCACGTTCCTGCCCTTGGCGTTGACGTTGCTGGTCCACCCGCCGACACGGACCACGGGGGCGCCGCCGGCCTTGAAGGCGGGCCACGGCAGGACACCGAAGTCGTCGCCGAGTGCGGCCGAGATGGCGGGCATCGCCCACAGGCCGCACCACTGCATCGGCACGACGCCCTGGGTGAAGGCGGCGGGGTCCCACCAGTCGGTGGTGAAACCGAGCAGCAGCGACTTGTCGTCGTGCAGGCGCTTGAGGCCGGTGACCGCCTCCAGGGCCTGCGCCGATCCGAACGCCACCGTGCCGTCGGGGGTCACGAGGTCGCCGCCGTTGGACCAGACCGCGATGCCCGGCGCGTCGCCGACGCCGTCGTTGCCGATGAACAGGCCCTTGCCGCGCTCCGTGGTCAGGGCCTTCGCCGCGGCGACGAGGCCGTCGAAGGTGGTGGGCGGGGTGATCCCGGCCTTGGCCAGGACGCTCTTGCGGTAGTAGAGCATCATGACGTCGTCGATCATCTTGACGCCGTAGAGCTTGCCGTCGACGGTGACCGAGCTGAGGGCGTTGCTGTTGAAGTCGCTCTTGGCGTCGCCGTAGATGTCGTCGAGGGCGGCGGTCTGGCCGCTGCGGGCGTACCGCTCCTTGAAGTCGCCGGTCTCGAAGACGTCGGGGGCGGAGTCGGTCAGCAGACTGGCGTTGAGCTTGGCCGCGTAGTCGCCGGGCACCCACGTCACCTTGACCGCTATGTCAGGGTTGGCCTTCGTGAAGGCGGTGGCGTAGCGGAGCACCGCCTGTTGGGTGCCGGCTTCGCCATAGGCGTGGTACCAGACGTTGAGGGTGGTCCCGGCACCGGAGGAGGAGCCGGCCATCGGATCGCTGCTGCAGCCGGTCGCGAGGACCGTTCCCGCGGTGATGAGCAGGGATCCCGTGAGGAACCCGCGTCGGCTGAGATCCGGTCTGCGTGCGCTCATGTCGCATGTCCTTTACGAGGGGGTGTGTGCGGGGGCGGGGCGGATGGGCTCCCCGGCCGTCGCCTCGGTCCGTGCCGGCAGGCAGGCAGGCAGGCGAGGGCGGTGGCCCGGGAGTGGTGCACGACGGCTCGAAGGGCGGGGACGTCGCCCGTCAGCCGGCGCCGGTCATGGCCTGCGCGGGTTGGGGGAAGAGGGCCTGGATGGCCACGGCCGCCCCGCCGCGGGCCCATTCCTGCCAGGGCAGGGGGCGCAGCGACAGCGAGCAGCGCGACGCCGCACCGAACGCGTGTGCGGCGTACGCCTCCTGGATGTGGCGGCTGAACAGGTCGTAGGCGTCGACGCCTTCACCGCTGACGACGACCCGCTCCGGACCCACGAGGTTGACCAGCGCCGAGATGCCCACCCCGATGGCGCGTCCGGCCCTGGCGAAGGCCTCGCGGGCTTCCGGATGGCCCGCTCGGGCCATCTCGACGACCTCACGGAAGGCCAGGCGCGGATTCGCGGCGGCAGCGCGGACGGTGTCGAGGATGACGTCGGTCGAGGCGATGGCCTCGACGCAGCCGCGTGCGCCGCAACGGCAGCGCGGCCCGGTCGGGTCGACGCAGATGTGTCCCACCTCGCCCGCGACGCCGTGGGCGCCCCGGAGCAGCTGCCCGTTGACCACCAGCGCCGAGCCGATGCCCGAGCCGATGGTGACCAGGGCGAAGTAGCCCGTTCCGATGCCTTCGCCGAACCAGTGTTCCGCGACGGTCAGGGCCCTGACGTCGTTCTCGACGGTGACCGTCAGACCGGTCGCGGCGGTGAGCAGTTCGGCGAGCGGGACGTCTTGCCAGCCGAGCAGCCCCGAGCGGCGGAGCCGGCCGCGGTCGCGGTCCACGTCGCCGTTGACCGCGACCCCGAGGTGGCGGGTGCGATCGCGGAACGCGGGCTCGCTGTCCAGGAGTTCGCCGGTCAGCTCGGCGACCGCGGCGGAGACCGTCCGGGGAGTGCACCGGTCGAGCGGACGGGCGGCCGTGGCCCGGATGCCGGCCCGCAGATCGCACACGGCGCCGAACACCTGGTCCGCGCTGATCTTCAGCCCGACGAAGTACTCCCGGTCGGCGGCGACCGCCAGCGGGTTCACCGGGCGGCCGGCACCGGGTGCGGTCCGCTCCGGCGGCAACTCGTACAGGTAGCCGTCCTCGATGAGGGGACGGGCCGCCTTCGTGACGGCCGTGGCGGAGAGGCCCGTTCGCCGGGCCAGCTCCACCCGGCTGAGCGGGCCCTCCGCCAGGAGCAGTGCGAGGACCGCGGTCTCGGCAGGGGCGCTGACCAGAGGCTGGGGGTGATGTCGGAACACGGGGTGAAACGTAGAGCAAATAAATAACTTCTTCCAGTATTGATTTCGGAGTTGGCGAGCCCCTACTGTCGGGTCACCTCCGCGCCCAAGTCCCCTCTGCTGACGGCGACTTGCGCGACCCTTCCCCACACGTCGCCTGGGCCGGGCCTTGTCCTTCCCGCCTGTCAGGGGTCCATCCGTGCTCGCCACGCCTCCGCTCGTCACCTTCGATCCAGAGCAGGGCCTCGCGGTCCTGCGTACGCCGAACAGCGTGTACGCCGTTCGCATCGCCACCGACGGCAGTCCACGGCACCTGTACTGGGGGCCGGCGGTCGCCGCCGACGTCCTGGCCTCGCTGCCGGAAGCCCTCTCCCCCGCCGCGAGCAGCTTCGAGGCGGACGCGGCCGCGGACGAACTCGCCCCGCAGACCGGGCCGCGCTTCGGGCCGGCCGGCCTTCAGGTCCGCTTCTCCGACGGCACGCGCGGCGCCCAATGGCGTTTCGCCGGCCACACCGTGGACGGCGGCGAGCTGCGGCTGCACCTCGAGGACCGGCACCGCCCGCTGCGCGCGGACCTGTGCTACCGCGTCCGGCCGCACACGGACGTCGTCGAGCGCTGGACGGAGTTGTCGCACACCGGGGCTCCTGGCGATCCGGCCGTCGCCGCGCCGGTGGACCGGACCGGCCCGATCGCCGTGGAGCGGCTCGACTCGGCGGCGTGGACCGTACCCCCGCTCGACGACTACCGGCTCAGCCATCTGGTGGGAGGCTGGAACTCCGAGTTCCAGCTCCAGCGCGACCGGCTTCCCGTGGCCGAGACGGTCCTGACGAGCCGTCGGGGACTCACCGGTCACCACGCGAGCCCCTGGCTGGCCGTGGACGACGGCACCGCGGACGAGGAACGCGGTGAGGTGTGGAGTACGGCGCTCGCATGGAGCGGGAGCTGGCGCGTCACCGTGCACCGTGATCCCGTCGGCCGCACCACGTGGACCGGCGGCTTCGGCCACGAAGGGATCGGCTGGGTCCTCCGGCCGGGCGAGAGCCTTCGTACTCCGGTGTACGCCGGCCTGTACACCCCGCACGGCTTCGGCGGGGCCAGCCGCGTCTGGCACGCGTACGTACGTACGCACGTACTGCCCGGACCCGAGCGGGACCGGCCGGTCCTCTACAACTCCTGGGAGGCCACCGGATTCGACGTCTCCGAAGCCGGTCAGATCCGTCTCGCGCAGCTGGCGGCCCGGCTCGGCGCGGAGCTCTTCGTCCTGGACGACGGCTGGTTCGGCACGCGCGAGGACGACCGGTCCGGGCTCGGTGACTGGACACCGCGGCCCGAGGCGTTCCCGGGGGGCCTGCGCCCGCTCGCCGACGAGGTGCACCGTCTCGGCATGCGGTTCGGGCTGTGGGTGGAGCCTGAAATGGTCAACCGCGACAGCGAGTTGTACCGTGCTCACCCGGACTGGGTCATCCACTCCCCGCACCTCGACGCGACCGAACTCCGCAACCAACTGGTGCTGAACTTCGCCCGGCCCGAAGTCGAGGCCTGGGCCCTGGCGACCCTCGACCACCTGGTCCGCGAGCACCACGTCGACTGGTTGAAGTGGGACGCCAACCGGCCCTTCACCGAAACCGGCTGGGACCTCCACCCCGACCCCGACCGGATCTGGATCGAGCACACCCGGGCCGTCCACCGGATCATGGACCGGCTCCGTGCCGACCACCGCGGGCTGCGCATCGAGGCGTGCGCCGGCGGCGGCGGACGCGTCGACCTCGGCATGCTCGCCCGCACCGACCAGGCCTGGACCTCGGACAACACCGATCCGGCAGACCGGATCGGCATCCAGCACGGTTTCTCCCAGCTCTTCCCCGCCCAGGCCATGGCCGCCTGGGTCACGGACAGTCCCAACGTGGCCACGGGCCGGCACACGCCGCTCCGGTTCCGCTTCCACGTCGCCATGGCCGGAGCGCTGGGCCTCGGCGGGGACCTCGCCTCCTGGTCCGAGGAGGAACTCGACGAGGCGGCCGGGTTCGTCGCGCAGTACAAGCGGATCCGTCCGATCGTGCAGCGCGGCATCCAGCACAGGGTCGCCCCACCCGGCCCGCTGTCGGCCGTCCACTACGCCGCACCGGACGACAGCGAACACGTGCTCTTCTTCTGGCGCGTCACGAACCGCTGGGGCCGGCGTCACGCACCGGTGCGGCTCCCCGCACTCGACCCCGGCGCCCGCTACCTCGACCTGGACCTGCAGCGCGAGTACAGCGGGGCGGTCCTGGTCCACCGGGGGATCGACCCGGGCCTGCCCGCCGGCGACCACGCCAGCGCCCTGATCCGGCTGCGTCGCCTGGACTCCTGAACCCTCCAGCGCCCCGCTCCCCCGCCCCGCTATCCCTTGGACTTCTCATGGACACCGCCCAGCACAGCGCACACGTCCTGGTGGTCGGCATCGACGGTGTACGCCTCGACCTCCTCTCCGAGCTCGACACCCCCCACCTCGACGGAATCGCCCGCGCGGGGTTCATCGCGCCGGTCGAGGTGGACGCCGGTACCCCGACGATGTCCGGTCCGTGCTGGACCACGATCGTGACCGGCGTCGGCGTCGCCAAGCACGGGGTGTGGGCCAACCGACTGGACGGCAACCGCCTCGACGTGTTCCCCGACTTCACGACCCGGCTCGCCACCGACTGCGGACTGCGGACCTTCGTCGTCGGCGGCTGGGCACCGCTCTTCCTCGCCCGGCAGGGCGGCCCGCTGTTCACCGCACCCACCCGACTCGGCTACGTCGCCCCCCGCGCGGACACGCCCGCGGCCTGGGAAGAGGTGGACGAGCGGGTGACCGTCGAGGCGGAGCACCTCCTGAGCCTGGACGAGGACCTCCACGCCGGCTTCGTCTACCTGGGCGCTGTCGACGAGACCGCGCACTTCCTCGGCTGTGGCGAGCGGTACCGCCGGTCCATCGAAGCGGCCGACCGCCGGCTGGGCCGTCTCCTCGGCTCGCTGCGCCGTCGTCCGGCGTCCGAGCGGTGGACGGTCATCGTGGTGACGGACCACGGCCACCGCGACGAAGGGGGCCACGGGGGCCGGAGTCCGCTGGAACGCACGGCATGGATCGCCGCGTGCGGTCCCGGAATGCCGGCGGGAACGTCCCCGGCAGGCCTGCAGCACGCCGATGTCGCCGCCCAGGTCTACACGTCCCTCGGAATCGCCCCCGACCCGCACTGGACCCTCGACGGCCTCCCCTTCACCGCTCGGGCCACGAGCACCTGATCCGGCCGGAGGAACTCAGCGGACGTCTCTCGTCGTGGCGTGCTCAGGGGGGTTGGGGGGTTCGCCGCGGCGGACCGAACCGGGGGCGCGGGCGGCGGCGTGGTCGGCGACGGCGGCGGAGGAGAGCTGCCACGGGACGCTGGTGACGGTGACGCCGGGGGTGAAGAGCAGCCGGCTCTTGAGCCAGAGGGCGGACTGGTTGTGCAGGAGGTTCTCCCACCAGTGGCCGACGACGTATTCGGGGATGAAGACGGCGACGACGTCGCGGGGACCGGCGCGGCGGATCGAGCGTACGTACTCGACCACGGGCTTGGTGATCTCGCGGTAGGGGGATTCGAGGACCTTCAGCGGCACCTCGATGGCGAAGTCGTCCCACTGCTTGCGCAGGGCGGCCAGTGAGTCGCGGTCGACGGCGACGGTGAGCGCTTCCAGGTGGTCGGGCCGGAAGGCGCGGGCGTAGGCCAGGGCGCGCAGGGTCGGCTTGTGGACGGTGGAGACGAGGACGATCATCTGCACGCGGGACGGCAGCAGGCTGTCCGCGCGGGCGTCGGTGACGGCGAGTTCGGCGGCGGTGTGGTCGTAGTGGCGGCGGATGCTGCGCATCATCAGCCACAGCAGGATCCCGGCGAGCACGGCCAGCCAGGCGCCCTGGGTGAACTTGGTGGCGAGCACGATCACCAGGACCAGGCCGGTGACGGCGGCGCCGGTGCCGTTGATGGTGCGGGCCAGGTGGTGACGGCGGCGTGTGGCCGGGTCGGTTTCGGTGCGCAGTTCGCGGTTCCAGTGCCGGACCATGCCGGACTGGGAGAGGGTGAAGGAGGTGAAGACGCCGAGGATGTAGAGGTGGATCAGGCTGGTGACGTTCGCCTTGTACCCGTAGAGCAGCAGGCCGGCGGCGATGGCCAGGGCGAGGATGCCGTTGGAGAAGGCGAGCCGGTCGCCGCGGTTGTGGAGCTGGCGCGGCAGGTAGCGGTGCTGGGCGAGGATCGAGGACAGCAGCGGGAAGCCGTTGAAGGCGGTGTTCGCAGCGAGGATCAGGATCAGCGCGGTGGCGGCCTGGATGTAGAAGAAGCCGATGCTGTCGCTGCCGCCGAAGACGGCCGCGGCGAGTTGGGCGATGACGGTGCGCTGGGTGTAGCCCTCGCAGTCGGCCAGGCCGGTGAGGCGGCAGGCGTCCTCGGCGATGTGGACCTTGGTGACGATCGCGAGGGTGGTGACGCCGGCGAACATGGTGATCGCGATGATGCCCATCGCGGCCATGGTGGTCGCGGCGTTCTTCGGCTTGGGCTTGCGGAAGGCCGGTACGCCGTTGGAGATCGCCTCCACGCCCGTCAGGGCGGTGCAGCCGCTGGAGAACGCGCGCAGTACCAGCATGAGCAGGGCGAGCCCGGCCAGGTCCGCGTCGCCCTCTTCCGGGGTGATGCCGTATCCGGCGCTCTCGGCGACCGGTGCGTCGCCGAGGAGGTAGCGGAGCAGGCCGGTGCCGACCATGATCAGCACGCCGCCGATGAACAGGTACGTGGGGGCGGCGAAGAGCCGGCCGGACTCGCGGACGCCCCGCAGGTTCATCGCCGTCAGGAGGGCCACGAAGCCGAGCGCCATCGCCACCCGGTAGGCGGCCAGCTGTGGCAGGGCCGAGATGATGTTGTCCACCCCGGAGGCGACCGAGACCGCCACGGTCATGACGTAGTCGACCAGCAGCGAGGCCGCCACGACCAGACCCGCGGACGGCCCGAGATTCGTCGAGGCGACCTCGTACGAGCCGCCGCCGCTCGGATAGGCGCGGACGACCTGGCGGTACGACAGCACCACCACGGCCATCAGCGCGACGACGGCGGCGGCGATCCACGGGGTGAAGTGCAGGTAGGCCAGGCCGCCCAGGGTGAGGACCAGGAGGATCTCCTGCGTGGCGTAGGCCACGGAGGACAGCGGGTCGGACGCGAAGATCGGCAGGGCCAGCCGCTTGGGCAGCAGCGTCTCCCCCAGCTCCTCACTGCGCTTGGCCCGCCCGATCACCAGGCGCTTCAGTATCTCCGTCAACTCCGTCGCCTTCGACACGGCGCGAGCGTATGGCGATCACCTGAAGATCGGCAGCGGTGGCGGGCATTCGGCGTAACCGACCCACGGCGTCAGGCGTGTCCGGGGATCAGCCGGCGTGCCGCTTCTCTTCGCGGGCCGGCCCGGTGACGTAGTGCACGTACTCGCGGGACAGCCGGAACCCGGCCGACCATGCCAGGAGCCGGCTGGGACGGTTGTCCCGCGAGCAGCTCCAGCTCGGTACGCGATCACGGGCTGCGATGTCCGCGCACAGGGCGCTGACGCAGGCCAGCGCCAGGTGCTGGCGCCGGTGGCCGGGATCGGCCAGCGCGGCGACGTCCTCGAACCGGCTGCCGAGGACATAGGTGCAGGCCAGCGCGAGTACGCGGCCGTTGTCGACGGCGCCCCAGGCGTGGCCGGACGCCGCGAGCCGTTCCGGTCCGCCCCAGGTGTGGTGGATCCACGCGCTGTCGGGTCCGAGGGCGGCCACGGCCTCGGTGTCGGCGGTCGTGAGCCGCCGTACCGTGACGCCGCGCGGCGGGTGTGCGGCGATGGGCGGGGCATGGTGGAGGTACACCATGCGCTCCCAGGGCTCCATCCGGGTGAACGACGCGCGCAGGAGGGGCCGGAAGCGGCTGGGCGCCTCGACGTAGCTGCCGGCGAAGGGAGCCAGCGCCCCCTGTTCCAGGACGTCCGGGTCACCTCGCAGCACGACGTGGTTGCCGCATGAGACGGCCAGGACCCGGGGGCTGACGGCGCGGTCCGCCCACCATTGGCCTGATCCCGTGGCGAGCACGTGCTCGGCAAGGGCCGCGACGCCTGGCGCGCCGCCCGGGAACCACCTGGTCAGGGCGGGAAGGCGGGAGGGATCGATGGGGATCACGGAGCAGGCCCTTCGGGGAGTTCGGGTGGCGGCGCCCGGACCGGGATCGCCGTGCGAGAAGGCCGGGTGCGGTCACGGAGCCGGGCGGGCCCGTGACCGCGTTCCGGCGGAGTTCATCCGATGCCGGGGATGGCGGAGACCACGAGGTCGATGAGTTTGATGCCGACGAACGGCAGCACGAGCCCGCCGAGGCCGTAGACGGCCAGGTTGCGGCGCAGCAGGTCGTGCGCCGAGGCGGGCTGGTAGCGGACGCCGCGCAGGGCGAGCGGGATCAGCGCCACGATGATCAGGGCGTTGAAGATGATCGCCGAGGTGATCGCGGACTGCGGGCTGTGCAGGCCCATGATGTTCAGCGCGCCCAGGCCCGGGTAGGCCGAGGCGAACATGGCCGGGATGATGGCGAAGTACTTGGCCACGTCGTTGGTGATCGAGAAGGTGGTCAGGGCGCCGCGGGTGATCAGGAGCTGCTTGCCGATCTCGACGATCTCGATGAGCTTGGTGGGGTTGGAGTCCAGGTCCACCATGTTCCCGGCCTCCTTGGCGGCCGAGGTGCCCGAGTTCATCGCCACGCCCACGTCGGCCTGGGCCAGCGCCGGGGCGTCGTTGGTGCCGTCACCGGTCATCGCGACCAGCTTGCCGCCGGCCTGCTCGCGCTGGATGAGTGCGAGCTTGTCCTCGGGGGTGGCCTCGGCAAGGTACTCGTCCACGCCGGCCTCGGCCGCGATGGCCCTGGCGGTGAGCGGGTTGTCGCCGGTGACCATGACCGTGCGGATGCCCATGCGGCGCAGCTCGGCGAAGCGTTCGCGGATGCCGTCCTTGACGATGTCCTTGAGGTGGATGATGCCGAGGACCCGCGGGCCGTCCCAGTCGTGGACGGCCACCAGCAGAGGGGTGCCGCCGGAGGCGGAGACGGCGGCCGACCACTCGGCGGCCTCCGCCGGCACGGCGCCGCCGCGCGTGACCACCCAGTCCATGACTTGGGCGGCGGCACCCTTGCGGATGGCGCAGCCGGCTCCGTTGTCCCAGCTCAGGTTGACGCCGCTCATCCGGGTCTTCGCGCTGAACTCGATGAAGCACGGGTTGCTCAGCGCGCTCTCCGCCGGGGGCTGGAGGCCGTACCGGCCGGCGAGGGCGACCACGGACCGGCCCTCGGGCGTGTCGTCGGCGAGGGACGACAGCTGGGCGGCGTCCGCGAGACCGTGCAGGTCCTGGCCGGGCAGCGGGATGAACTCGGCGGCCTCGCGGTTGCCGAGGGTGATGGTGCCGGTCTTGTCCAGGAGCAGGGTGCCCACGTCACCGGCGGCCTCGACCGCGCGGCCGGACATGGCCAGCACGTTCCGCTGCACCAGGCGGTCCATGCCGGCGATGCCGATCGCGGAGAGCAGGGCGCCGATGGTGGTCGGGATGAGGGTGACCAGCAGGGCGACCAGGACGGTGGTGGACTGGGCGGCCTTCGCGTAGCCGGCCATGGACTGCAGGCTGACCACGACCAGGATGAAGACGATGGTGAGAGCCGCCAGCAGGATGTTGAGGGCGATCTCGTTCGGCGTCTTCTGCCGGGACGCGCCCTCGACCAGGGCGATCATGCGGTCCAGGAAGCTGTTGCCCGGACGGGAGCCGACCCGCATGACGATCGAGTCCGACAGCACGGTCGTACCGCCCGTGACCCCGGACCTGTCGCCGCCCGACTCGCGCAGGACGGGCGCGGATTCGCCGGTGACGGCGGACTCGTCGACCATGGCGGCCCCGTCCACCACGTCCCCGTCGGCCGGGATCAGCTCGCCCGCCTCGACGAGCACGAAGTCCATCGGCTGGAGCTCGGACGGGGTGACGGCCTCGGTCTCGGCGCGGCGCAGGTCCGTCCCGTACGACCAGTGCTTGAACCGCAGGGCGACGGTGTCGGTACGCGCCTTGCGCAGCGAGGCGGCCTGGGCCCGGCCGCGGCCCTCGGCCACCGCCTCCGCGAGGTTGGCGAAGAGCACGGTCAGCCACAGCCAGACGCTGATCACCCACGTGAACACGGACGGGTGGAAGAGCGCCGACAGGGTGGTGAGCACCGAGCCGACCGCGACGACCAGCAGCACGGGCTTCCGGGCCAGCTCACGGGGGTGAAGCTTGCGTACCGCTTCCCGTACCGACTCGGCGAGCCGCTCGGGCTCCAGGATGTTGGCCGGCCCGGGACGGCCGCGGGGCGGCCGTGTGACCGGCGGCGAGGGCGGGCTCCCCAGGCCCGGCGGAACGTGCTGCGCTGCGGCAGGAGACATGAGAAGTCAGACCTTCGGCGGTGGGAATCGGCAGGCGCCCGCACGGCCGGGCAGCGGGCGCGCATCATCGGAGTGCGAGTGCCGCCGCCGGAAACCTTCGGCATGAGCCCCCTCGGCTGTCGTCATGCGATGGTCGGGGTCCCCGGCGGCGGGAACGGGCAGGAACCTACCGTCCCGATCATGTTCGTCCCCCGTGCGGGCCGAGGAATTGGTGCGCTCTTGACGGCGGTGTGCGGAAGCCCGTCAAGGACCCGCCAGGAACACGCCAAGGCATCGGGCGCGGGAGGTCCGGAAGCGGAATCGGCGGGCAGCCACCGATTCGCGGGATGCGGGGCGAGGGCGCCGTCAGTGACGCGTCGTGGCCGCTGCGGCCGAGGGCCGCCGAGGTCGAGCCGGTCAAGGCCGCCGACCGGCTGCGCACCGTCGGCCACGACCTGCGCACCCCACCGGCCGGGGCCCTGGCCGCGGTGAGCTCGCTGCGCAGCCCGGACACGGAGGAGTTCTCGGCGGAGGACCGGGCGGAACTGCTCGCCGCGGCCGAGACGCCCCGGTGCCAGGCCGTCAGCGCGGAGGCCGGTCCGGCGCCAGCGGGAAGAGGCGTCGGGCGCCCGCCGCCGGGGCGACGGCGAGAAGGCGCGGCGGGCGGAAGCCGGCCGTGGCGAACGCGGCCGGCACCTCCCGGTGCACCTGGTCCTCCCGTGCGGCCTCGGTCAGTACGACGACGCAGCCGCCGAAACCCCCTCCCGTCATCCGGGCACCGAGCGCCCCCGCTCCTCGTGCGGCGGTCACGGCGAGGTCGGCTTCCGGGCAGGAGACCCGGTAGTCGTCGCGCAGCGACGCGTGGCCGGCGGTCAGGATCGGGCCGAGCCCCGCGACGTCCCCCTGGAGCAGCCGGGTGACGGCCTCGGCGACGCGGTCGTTCTCGGTCACCACGTGACGGACCAGCGGAACGAGGTCGTCCGGGAGGACGCGCAGGGCGCGCGGCAGGTGGGCCGCGGGCAGGTCGCGCAGGGCGGGCACGCCGAGCAGCTCCGCCGCGCGTTCGCATCCGGCGCGCAGGGCCGCGTACGCCCCGTCGCCGAGATCGTGGGTGACCCGGGTGTCGACCAGCAGCAGCCGCAGCCCGTGCCGCGGCAGGTCGAGGGGCACCTGCCGGGGGCGGTCCGGGATGCGGGCGTCGAGGTGGAGGGCGGCCCCGGTGGTGCAGCAGATCGAGGCCATCTGGTCCATGATCCCGCAGGGGACTCCGGCGAAGTCGTTCTCCGCGCGCTGGGCGAGGCGGGCCAGTTCGGGGCCGTCCAGGCGCAGTCCGTACATCTCGTCGAACGCGAGGGCAGCGGCACATTCGAGTGCGGCGGACGAGGAGAGGCCCGCCCCGGTGGGCACCGTGCTGTCGACGTGGAGGTCGGCGCCCCCGACCGCGTGTCCCGCCTCGGCGAGCGCCCACACCACACCGGCGGGGTAGCGGCTCCAGCCCGTCACCGTGCCCGGGGACAGCGCGGTCACGGCGAGGTCGGTGATCCGGCCGTCGCCCTGCGCGCTGTGCAGGCGCAGCCGGCCGTCCGCGCGGCGCCGGGCGGCGAGCAGGGTGGTCTGCGGGAGGGCGATCGGGAGGGCGAACCCGTCGTTGTAGTCGGTGTGTTCGCCGATCAGGTTGACCCGGCCCGGGGCCGCCCAGACCCCGTCGGGGCTCTCGCCGAAGATCCGCCGGAAGGTGTCCGCGACCCGGTCCGCACGGTCGCCGTCCTCGTCGCGGGCATCACTCGCGTTCATACCAGGGCCTCCCTAAGTCGCCGGGCGGCCGTCTCGGGGGCCACGTCGTTGACGAAGGCCTCCGTGCCGGATTCCGTCCCGGCGAGGAACTTGAGACGGTCCGGGCTCCGGCGGATCGTGAACAGTTCGAGGTGCAGGGCCAGTTCCGCGCCCCGGGTACGGGGTGCCTGGTGCCAGGCCGAGACGTAGGGGGCGGGGGGGACCCTCCGCTCCGGCTGCCCCGGCGGGGCGAACAGCAGGTCGAACCGGCGCAGCAGGTCGAGATAGATCCGCGGGAACTCGGCCCGCTCGGCCTCGTCGAGCCGGGTCAGGTCGGCGACGCGGCGGTGCGGGTAGAGGTGCACCTCGTACGGCCAGCGGGCCGCGTAGGGCACGAAGGCCGTCCAGTGCTCCCCGGCCGTCACCACCCGCTCGGTGGCGGCGCGGGCGTCGGCCAGCAGGTCCTCGAAGAGGTTGCGGCCGGTGGCGGCCCGGTGGGCGGCCGCCGCGGCGGTCATCTTCGCGGTGCGCGGTGTGACGAAGGGGAAGGCGTAGATCTGGCCGTGCGGGTGGGCGAGCGTCACTCCGATCTCGGCCCCCCGGTTCTCGAAGCAGTACACCTGTTCCACGCCCCGGAGCGCGGAGAGTTCCGCGGTGCGGTCGGTCCAGGCGTCCAGGACCAGCCGGGCGGCGACCGGGGTGAGGTCGGCGAACCGGGCTTCGTGATCCGGGGTGAAGCACACCACCTCGCAGCGTCCCACCTCACCGGCGAGGGAGGGGAAGCGGTTCTCGAAGACGGCCACCTCGTAGTCGGCGGCGGGGATTTCGCTGAGCCGGCCGTCCCGGGAGGGACACAGCGGGCACTCCCCGGCGGGCGGGTGGTAGGTGCGGTCCTGCCGGTGGGAGGCGATCGTGACCCAGTCACCGGTCGCCGAGTCCCGCCGTAGATCCGGTCTGCCGCTCGCGCGGTGCAGCGGGCGCGTGTCCGGTGCCTCGCGGCCGGGGGATGCGCCGGAGTCGAAGTAGATCAGTTCGCGGCCGTCCGCGAGTGTCACGGTGGTCTTCTTCACCCACCAAGAATAAACATCATCGAACACCATTCACCAGAACCAAGCGCCGCACGGGGCGCTCTTCCCGCAGGATCGAACACAATGGCTGTGGTATCTTGCGGTTTTCTGACCGAATTCACCTGGATCCGGGAGCGACCGTGGCCGATCAGGCTGCCCAACTGGCCCACCAGCGAAGGGCGTTCATCCTCGACGCGGTACGCCGCGAGGGCGCGGTGCGGGTGACGGATCTGGTCGGCGCACTGGGCGTATCGGACATGACCATTCGCCGGGACCTGGACGCGCTCGCCCGGCGTGGTGCCGTGCAGAAGGTCTACGGCGGGGCCGTCGCCCCGGACGGTGCCAGCGGCCACGAACCGGGATTCGACGCCAAGTCGGTCCTGCAGGGGGAGGCCAAGGCCGCCATCGCGGCGGCCGCCGCCCGTCTGGTGGAACCGGGCAGCGTGGTGGCGGTCTCGGGCGGTACCACTGCGCACGCGGTCGCCGCCCGGCTCCTCGACGTCCCGCGCCTGACGATCGTCACCAACTCCCTGCCGGTCGCCGACCTCGTCCGGACCGCCGGGCGGGACACCGACGCCGACGGCCCCACCCTGCTCCTCACCGGCGGCTCCCCCACCCCCTCCGCCGCGCTGGTCGGCCCGCTCGCGGACCTGGTCGTCGAGTCCCTCCACGTGGACCTGCTCGTCCTCGGCGCGCACGGCGTGTCGGAGAAGGCGGGGCTGACCACCCCCAACCTCATGGAGGCACGGACCAACCGGGCGCTGGTCGCCTCGGCGCGGCGGGTCGCCGTGGTGGCCGACCACACCAAGTGGGGGGTGGTCGGGCTCAGCAGCTTCGCGGAACTCGGCCGGGCGGACTGGTTCGTGACCGACGCGGCCCTTCCCGCCCCGGCCCGCGCGGCCCTCTCGGACGCGGTGGGCGAGCTCGTCGTCGCCGACGAGCGAAACTGAGCGGCACTGAGCGGCACTGAGCGGCACTGAGCGGCACTGAGCGGCACTGAGCGGCACTGAGCGGCACTGAGCCGCACACTGCGCGGCGCCGCCCGGATCAGAGGCCGGCGGCCGGCGCCCCCGGGGCCGGTCCGGTGCTCGCCCGGATGACCAGTTCGGGGTCGAAGAGCAGCTCCCCCACCGGGACGTCACGATTGCCGACGAGCGCCAGCACGCCTCGACCCACCTCCAGAGCGAGCCGGTCGGCGGGCTGCCGCACCGTGGTCAGGGGCGGATCGGTGAACTCGGTGACGGACGAACCGTCGTAGCCCACCACCGACACGTCCCCGGGCACCGCGCGCCCCTGGCGGCGTACGCCCCGGATCGCACCGAGGGCCATGTAGTCGCTGGCCGCGACGATGGCGGTGGCGCCCAGGGCGAGGAGCGGGCCGACCGCGGCCTGTCCCCCCTCCACCGTGTACGACTGCCGGATCACCCAGCGCTCGGGGTCCTCGATGCCCCGCTTGGCCATGGCCTCCAGGAAGCCCTTCACCCGGCGGTCGGCGGGCCGGTTGCCGGCCGGTCCCGAGACCATCCCGATCCGGCGGTGCCCCAGCCGGTGGAGGTGGTCGACGGCCAGTTCGGCGGCGAGGGCGTCGTCGGTGGAGAAGACCGGGACGGGCACCCCGTCCGCGAACTCGCCGTTGATCCCCACGTACGGGACCCGGCGCTGGCGCAGCAGCTCGTACGTGTCGGTGTCGGAACCCTCGACGGTGTTGGAGGCGGACAGGAAGACGACGGCCGCGACGCCCTTGTCGACCAGCGCGGAGACGAAGTCCCGCTCCTGCACCCCGCCGGGGAAGGCGGGGCACAGGACCGTCTTCAGTCCGTGCGGGGCCAGGGCCGACTCGATGCGTTCGGCGACATCGGCGAAGAACGGGTTCGAGACGAACTCGGTGATCACCGCGACGAGCTGACCCTGGGTCGGGCGTTCGTAGCCGAGCTCCGCCATGGCGTGCTCGACGGCGTCCCGGGTCTTCTTCGACACGCCCTGGCGTCGGTTGATCACCCGGCTGACGGTCGCCTCGCTGACCTGAGCGCGGGCGGCGACGTCGGTGATGCCGACCTTCATCGCGGTCCTTCCGTGAGCGTGAGCGATGCCAGGCCGCCGCGCGGCACGGCCAGCGGGCGGACCCCCTCCGGCAGATGTGTCGGCGGATCGTCCATGATACGGCCGTCGGGCCCGTGGACCACGCCCCGGACCCGGCCGCCGCCCCCCGTCACCTCGACCACCACCCGGTCCCGGTCCGAGCCGTTGACCAGGTGGAAGTGCCGGTACGCGGAGAAGTCCAGCGGGACGACACGGTCGCCGTGCACGCTCAGCAGGCAGCGGTCCCCGGTGCCGGCCCGCACCAGCGGGTACAGCTCGTCGGGCCGGCCCGGTTCGACCTCCCCGTCCAGCAGCAGCTCGCGGTGCAGGCGCCACTGCCGCAGCCAGAACGCGATCGTCTCCCGGTGCGCGGCGGGCACCCGGTCCAGCCGTACGGAGATCTGCGGCACCGCGTGGAGCGAGCCGATCAGCTGCCGGGCCACCGAGGCCACGGGGGCGTCCGGCGACCACAGCAGCATGTCGGAGTGGACGGCCCCGCCCACCGCGAGCAGCGCGGTGTCCAGGGTGCGCACCCGGTTGGCGGTGGCGTCCGCCGGGCAGTCGAAGGAGCGCAGCATATTGCCGAACGGGGCCATGCCGGGGCCCGTGTAGGGCTGGCGCAGCTCCAGGAGCAGGTCGGGGCGTACGGCTTCCAGGGCCGCGCGCAGGTCCGTCAGCAGGACGGACATGGCCCGGCCGACATCGCCCGCTCCGTCACCCGCGTACACCATGGCCTGCTCGAGGAAGTCGAGCTTCAGCCCGTCGAGTCCGTACGCGCGGACCAGCCGCAGGCAGAGCCCGACGACGTGCGCGCGCACCTCCGGACGGCGCGGATCGAGCACCCGCGCGCCGGGCACGGTGGCCGGGGCGGGCGCGTGGGAGGCCCACCGGTCGTGGCAGGCCGCGCCGGGGCCGAGCAGCAGGGGGGCCACCCAGGCCAGGTAGCGCAGCCCGTGGGCGCGGACCCGGGCCACGTGGCCGGCGAAGTCGGGGAACTTCTCCCGGTCCGGCCGCCAGTCCCCGCAGCCCGCGTAGCCGCGGCCGCGGCCCAGCTCCTGCCAGCCGTCGTCGAGGATCAGCGTGCCGCAGCCGAGTCCGGCCGCCAGTTCCGCCTGCTTCTCGACGCCGGCCGCGGTGACGTCCTGGTTGAAGGCGTACCAGGTGGAGTAGACGGGGAGCCGGGCCGCGTCGGGCACCGGCATGGGGGCGAGCGCGGCTGCGAACCAGGCCCGCAGGGCGCGCATGGCCCGCGCCACGGACGGCGAGCGTGGCACCAGCAGGACTCTGTGAGGCTGCCGCGAGGGGGGCAGGCTCAGGTGGACGACGTGGGTGCCGTGCTCCTCCGACACCCCGAAGCGCAGGTCCGCCTCGGGGACCGGATCGGCCACGGCGAAGGTCAGCAGCGTGGCGCCCGCGTGGTCGTACAGGCATCCGGCGGCGTGTCCGTCGGTCAGCGAGACCCGGGAGCGCCCTTCCCAGTCCGCGAGGAGGGTACGCCGCCAGCCCCCTTGAGGGTGCCAGTACCCGGCGGCGTCGCCCAGGGGGACGGAGAAGCGGATCTCGACCGGGGCTCCGTCGGCCCGCACCTCCAGCAGGCGCAGGCCGCCGGAGGGCTCGCCGAGGCTCCAGACCGGACGGACTCCCGGGTCACGGCTGAGGACGGCGACCGAGACCCCGTCCAGCAGCGGCTCGTGGCGGGCGGGCGGCAGCCCGGCGGTGGTCACCGCCTCGGGGCCGCCCTCCGGGGCGGCGGTGGTCACTGTCTCGGGGCCGTCCTTCGGGGCGGCGGTGGTCGGCACGGTCACTCCTTCACGGCACCGGCGAGCAGGCCGGAGACGAACTGGCGCTGAAGCGCGAGGAACACGAGGGCCATGGGGATCGCGGCGGCCGCCGTCCCGGCGAGGATGGCTCCGTAGTCGGTCTCGTCGAGGCCCTGGAGGGAGGCCAGGGCGACCGGGACGGTGTACGAGGCGCCGTCGCGCAGGACGACCAGCGGCCAGACGAAGTCGTTCCACTGGTAGAGGAAGAGGAAGATGGCGAGGGCGGCCAGGGCCGGCCTCATCGGGGGCAGGACCACCTTCCAGAACAGCCGCAGTTCGCCGCAGCCGTCCGTGCGTGCCGAGTCGAGGAGTTCGTCGGGGAGCGCGGCCATCGACTGGCGCATCAGGAAGATGCCGAAGGGCAGTGCCAGATTGGGCATGATCACGGCCTGGTAGGTGTTCAGCCAGCGCAGCTCGGCCATCATCTGGAAGAGGGGCACGAGGGTGACGTGGGCCGGGATCACGAGGCCGAGCATGATCAGTCCGAACAGGGCGTCACGGCCGCGGAAGCGGTACTTGGCGAAACCGTATCCGGCCAGTGTGCAGACGGCTCCCGCGCACACGGTGTAGACGACCGCGATGAGCAGGGAGTTGAGGACCACCCGCCCGAAGTGCGCCGAGTCCTGGAGCGTCTGGAGGTTGGCGGCGAGATGGCCGCCGGGCAGCAGGGGCGGCGGGCTGTCGAAGATCTCCGCGGAACTGTGGGTGGCGGCGATCACGAGCCAGTAGAAGGGAAGGACGACGGCGGCGAGCACGATGGCGAGTCCCGAGGTCAGCAGGATGCCCCTGCCGCGGTGGCGGGTGGTCACGGTTTCTCCCCCAGCAGACGGAACTGGATCACGCCGAGGAGGCCGATGAGGACGGCCAGGGCGTAGGCGATGGCGGAGGCGTATCCGAAGTCGAAGTACTTGAAGGCGTTCTGGTACAGGTACACGCCGATGGTCAGCGTCGCGTTGTCCGGGCCGCCGCCGGTGAGCACGTACGGCTCGTCGAAGATCTGGAGGGTGCCGATGGTGGAGAGCACGGCGGTGAGCAGGAGCGCGGGGCGCAGGCCCGGCAGTGTGACGTGGCGGAAGGAGGTCCACGCCCCGGCCCCGTCGACGGCCGCCGCGTCGTAGAGCTCGGCCGGTACCGACTGCAGACGGGCGAGCAGGATCACCGCGTTGTACCCGGTGTAGTGCCAGGTCAGGGCGAGACCGAGGGAGACCTTCGCCCACAGGGGGTCGGTCAGCCACGGCACGGCGTCCAGGCCTGCGAGCCCGAGCAGCCAGTTGACCAGTCCGTAGTCCTTGTTGAGCAGGACGGAGAACATGATTCCGTAGGCGACCAGGCCGGTGACCACCGGCAGGAAGAAACCCAGCCGGAAGACCGCCCGGCCGCGCAGCAGGGTGGAGTTGAGGGCCACGGCCAGGCCGGTGGCCAGGGCCAGCATGAGCGGCACCTGGACGGCGAGGATCACCGCGGTGTTCTCCAGGGCGGTCCAGAACAGCGGATCGCCCAGCAGCCGGGTGTAGTTGCCGGTCCCCGCGAACCGCTCGGTCCCGCCGGCGGTGGTGTGGAGGCTGATCCAGAAGGACCGGACGATCGGGTAGCCCTTGAAGGCGGCGAACAGCAGCAGGGCCGGCAGGACGAAGAGGTACGGGGCCATGCGCCGGCGCCGCCGCCCCGCGGACCACGCGGCCACCGCCGGGGCGGGGGCGGCCGTGGCGGTGGCGGGGGCGGGGGCCGTGCGCCGGGCGAGTGTCCCGGTCATCGCGCGACCTTGCGTCCGGTCTGCCGGGCGAGCTGCTCCGCCGCCTCCTTCAGCACCTTGGCCGGGTCGGCGCCGGCCAGCAGCACCTTGGACTGGGCGTCGGTGACGAGCTTGAGTGCACGGGCGTAGTCGGCGGTGTAGTTGAAGGCGGGCGAGGGGGCTTTGAGGGCGTCGAGGAACACCTCGCCCCTCCGCTGTCCGCCGAAGAAGGCCGAGGGTTCGTGGAAGACCGGGTCGTCGTAGGCCTTCATCAGGGCCGGGGCGATGCCCTTGTCGCGGTAGATCCGGACCTGGGAGGCCGGGCGGGTGAGGACGAACTCGACGAAGGACCAGGCGGCGGCCTGGTTGCGGCTGGAGCCCGCGACGGCGAGGTGGGTGGAGTTGACGGTGGCCGCGCTGGAGCCGCCCCGGCGCACGGGCGGCGGGAGCCGCACCTTCCACTTCCCCGCCTGCTCGGGTACCTGCTCCTCGATGATGCCGCCGAACCAGGTGGGCATGGGCAGAACGGCCGCGGTGCCCTGCTTCAGGGAGGCCATCAGGGCGTTCCAGCCGCCGGCGAGGTCGCTGACCAGACCCTCGTCGTTCATCGTCTTGATGAGCGACATGGCCTTCACGGCCTCCGGTGCGTCGAGCGTGATCTCCCCGGCGTGGTTGAAGTAGAAGGCGCCCTGGAGCTGGAGGAGCATCTGGAAGACGTTGGCGGAGTCCGCCTGGGAGGCGGGTTTGTCGATGCCCAGCAGGTGGGCGCCGGTCTTCGCCTTGATCTTCTTGCCGGCCTCGATGGTCTCCTCCCAGGTCTGCAGGGCGCCGGCGTCGACCCCCGCTTCCTCGAAGAGGTCCGCGCGGTAGTAGAAGCCCGCCGAGTTCGCCTCCCAGGGCAGGGCGTTGACGCGCTTGCCGTCGGGGGACACGGTCTGCCACATGCCCGGGGCGAAGGCGTCCCGGTGGGCGTCCGCGCCCAGCGGACCGAGATCGGCCAGCCCTCCGGCGAACTTCTCCACGTAGCCCGGCAGGTAGTCGACACCGATGTGCAGGACGTCGGCCAGGCCCTGACCGCCCGCCGCCAGCCCGGTGGTGATCCTGTCCCAGATCGCCGGGTTGCCGATGTCCTCGACGGTGACCTCGATCTCCGGATAGGTCTTGTTGAACTCCGGTACGAGCGCCTTCATCTCGGCGGCCGGGCCCTGCCATGACCAGACCGTGACGCGGCCCCGGTGCTTCTCCCCGACGCTGCCGCCCTGGCCGGTGTCACCCGTGCCGGAACAGGCGGTCAGACCGGCTCCCGCGGCGATCGCTCCGCCGATCCGCAGCACTCTTCGCCGTCCCAGTTCCATGCCTGACCCACCCCTGTTCGCACCGTTGCGGAAGCCGACTGGCCGGGACTGTAACAACGCCAACTCGGCACTTGCAAGCATTCGTTGAAAACTTTCATCTGACTCGGCAATGGGTTCTGGCAACTTCATTGCAATCCCGCGCCCGGGATTGCTAGCGTGCCGCGCGCCCAGCTCAGCGCAGACCGGTCCCCCGCACCATCGACCGCGACGCACCATCGACCCCGACCCGACCCCGACCCGACCCCGACCCGGGAGAACCTGATGACGCGTTCCCGTGTGCCGCTCCTGACCGCCCTCGCCCTGCTCGCCCCGCTCGCCCCCCTCACCCTCGGCGGCCCCGCCGCGGCGGCTCCACCGGACGCCGCCGGACGACCCGCGCCCGCCCCGCTCACCGTCGTCAACCCCGGGTTCGAACAGGGCGCCACGGGCTGGCAGTTCACCTCCGGTACCGGCGTCGCCACGAACTACCCGCACGGCGGCGCGCGGCTCGCCTACCTCGACGGCGGGCCCGGCCTGAAGGTGTCCCAGGCCGTGACGGCCACCGGCAGGGGCGTCTACGACATCTCCGCCTGGATCGCCACGGGCGGCCCGAACGGCCGGTACGTCGCCCGCGTCAACGGCGTGGTGGCCGCCGAGCAGATCCTGCCCGGCGCCTCCCAGTACCGCCGCTACACCCTCAGCCGGATAGCCCTCGCCCCCGGTGACAGGCTGGAGATCGCGTTCGAGTCGGGGGACGCCTGGGTCAACGCCGACGACGTGATGCTCTCCCCCGCCTCGCCGGCCGACCCCCGGGTCAGCTCCTCGGACCCGGAGATCGTCGAGATGTTCGACTGGGCCAAGCGGAAGGCCAACAGCTGGGTCCACCTGCCGCAGACCCAGGGGCCGCTCAACGTCGACGAATGGAACACCGGCGGCACCGGCACCGGGACCTACGGCGCCTCCTACTGGGCCGGTTACGCCAACCGCAGCGGCTACTACTCCCGCGACATGGCCCACCAGCTGGCCGGCGCGGGTGTCCTCGGACTGCACGCGGAGAACAAGGCGATGCTCCGCTCCTTCGCCGCCTCCGCCACCGCCGAGCACAAGTACTACCCGGCGTGGGCCTTCAACTTCGACACGAGGACCTACCTCTCCATCGACTACCGCAGTCCCACGAACTTCGTCCGCGAGGTGCCGGCCACCTTCGAGCTGGTCCAGAAGGCCGAGGAGGCCTACCGCTGGAGCGGGGACCGCTCCTACCTCCGGGACCGGGTCCTGTGGGACTTCTACCGGCACGCGACCGAGGAGTTCGTCACCCTCCACGACGGGCTCAAGGACAACGGCGCGGTCAAGGTGGCCGAGGGCACCGGGGGCGGCATCTTCCAGGGCACCGCCAGCTACAACGAGCTGAGCGGCGAGCCGCTCGCGGAGGCGGGGGACGCGATCGGCTCCCAGTACCAGGCCTACCTGGCGATGGCCTCGCTCGCCCGCGCCAAGGGCAGCCACGGGCTCGCCGACCGCTTCGACGCCAAGGCCCGTGACCTCAAGGCGTACTTCAACGCGACCTGGAGCGGCTCCGGTTCGGGAGCGGACATGGTGCGCGGCTACACCACGGACGGGCGGCCGCTGACCGGGTGGGGCAAGGAGAACAGCTGGTTCATGCCGCTGAAGCAGATCATCGAACCCGGGCCGCGCCGGGAGGCCTACCTGGACTACATCGACGAGCAGGCCTCGGGCGCCGGCCGGCCCGCCAACATCGAGGCCCTCACGTACCTGCCGGACACCTTCTTCCGGAACAACCGCAACGACACCGCGTGGAAGTGGATGAAGGCCGTCTACGACCGCAAGGACATCCAGCACGTGAACACCAAGCAGGGCACCAACGGGGACTACCCCGAAGTCTCCTTCACCCTGCTCGGCCAGACCGTCGAGGGCCTCATGGGGGTCGTCCCCGACGCCCCGGAGCGTTCCCTGACCACCCAGTCCCGGCTGCCGTCGGGGATGGACTGGCTGCGGATCGACGACCTGCGGATCGGCGACTCGTCCTTCTCCCTGCGCCACGACGGAGCGACGAAGTCCTCCCTGACCCACAGCTCCGGCCGCTCCGCCCACACCTGGGAGGCCCGCTTCCCCGGCACCCACGCGACGCTCACGGTGGACGGGGTGGCCCGGCCTGCCCGGACCAAGGTGGTCGACGGGGTCACGTACACCTACGTGACGCCGGTCGTGGCCCCCGGACGCACGGTCACGGTCGAGGTCGGCTGACGAAGGGGGCGCATGGCGGCGCGGCCGTCGCCATGCGCCCGGCCTTTTGTGGTGGCGTGGGCGATGATCCCTGCAGGCTCGGTGAGAGGAGGGGGTCATGGTCGATCAGCGAGCAAGGCTGGTGCTCCTGTGCGGCCTGCCAGGTGCCGGTAAGACCACGGTGGCCAGGAGGCTGGAGCAAGAGCTGTCTGCTGTGCGTCTGTGTCCTGACGAGTGGCTTGCGGGATTGGGCTTCGATCTCTTCGACAACGAGGCGAGGGAGCGGGTCGAGCAGTGCCTTTGGCAGCACGCCCAGGCGCTGTTGGCCTCCGGTGCTGTTGTGATCCTGGAGAACGGTTTCTGGGAGCGGGCAGAGCGTGACGAGAAGCGGCTTGTCGCCCGCACGATGGGCGCTGCCGTCGAACTGCGTTATCTCCAGGTGCCGATCGAAGAGCTGCAGCGGCGTATCGCTCTGCGGAACCACGAACCGGGCTCTGTCGTACTGACGGCCGAACTCCTCGGACGTTGCCAGGAGCAGTTCGAGCCACCGACGCAGGGCGAGCTCGACTTGTTCGACGCACCGCTGCTCCAGGACTGCACGACGGCGCCGGTCACAGCCACTCAATGATGACTGCAACACCCTTTAGACGGGAGTGGTCGCGCCGGGCGTGAACGGGGCGCCGTGACCGGGGACGATCAGGTCCGCGGCGGCCAGCACCCGCCGCCGGGAGGCGCGCAGCAGCTCGCGGTCCGGGGTCACCGGGTCGTCCGCCGGGCCGCATCCGTGCCACCACAGGTCGCCCGCGAAGGCGACCACGCCCGCGTCCGTGCCCGCCAGCAGCGTGATGTCCTCCAGGCTGTGCCCGGGGGTGCGGATCAGCCGCAGGGAGGGGGTGAGTTCGTACCCCTCCGCGTCCCGGTTCGTCCAGGCGTCGCCCAGGTACTCGACCTTGTGGTCGTGGACCCGGGCCCGGCCGAACAGGCCCGCGTTCATGGTGTTGTCCGGGTGGTGGTGGCTGAGTACGACGTCGGTGATGTCGTCGGGGCCCAGCCCCAGGCCGGCGAGCGGGCCGAGGATGTCGTGACGGCTCGCCACCATGCCCGGATCGAAGATCACGTGCCGTCCCGCGTCGTGGATGTAGGACACCGTCGCGGCGACGCCGGGGCCGGTCGAACCCACGTAGCCGGTGGTCAGGATCGTGTACGCGGCGCTGCGGCCGCCGGGTGCGTCTGTCATGGCCCCGATTCTTCCGAGCGGTGTCCGCCGTCACGAGTGGCACGGCTGCCGCCTATCGCGGGTTTCGTGCCAACTCCCGTGTCACACTGCCCCCATGCCGCCCTTCACATCCGTCGCCGCGTACGTCCCGCCCGGAGTCGGCATGCTGGCCGTCGGCATCGTCTGCGAGGTGTTCGGTCCGCACGGGGAGGGGGTGCCCGGCTTCGACTTCGCCCTGTGCGCACAGCGGCCCGGAACGGTGGCCACGGACTCGGGCGTGCCGCTCACCGTCGCGCACGGGCTGGACCGGCTCGCCCGCGCCGACCTGCTGATCACCCTGCCGGGCACCGGCTTCCGTACCGCGCCCCCGGCCGGCGTACTCGACGCGCTGCGCGCGGCACACGCGCGCGGCGCCCTGGTCGCGGCCCACTGCGTCGGTACGTTCGCGCTCGCGGCCGCCGGGCTGCTGGACGGTCGGAGGGCGACCACGCACTGGCGGTTCGCGGGGCTCCTGGCCCGCCGCCACCCGGAGGTCACCGTCGAATCCGACGCCCTCTACGTCGACGAAGGCAGCGTCGTGACGGGCGCGGGAGCCGCGGCCGGGTTCGACCTGTGCCTCCACCTCCTGCGGCGGGAACACGGGGCCGCGCTGGCCAACGCCGTCGCCCGGGACATGGTGCTGCCCTCGCACCGCGAGGGCGGTCAGGCCCAGTACCTGTCCGCGCCGGTCCCCGAGGACGGGGAGGACGAGCGGTTCACCGGACTCCTCGCCTGGGTCCGCGAGAACCTCCACGAGCCGCTGCCCGTCGAGCAGCTGGCCCGGCGCGCCATGATGAGCAAGCGGTCCTTCGCCCGCCGCTTCCGCGCCGCGACCGGCACCACCCCGCACGCCTGGCTGCGCGGCCTGCGGCTGAGCCGGGCCGAGGAGCTCCTGGAGACCACGAGCCTGCCGGTGGAGGAGGTCGCCCGCCGCGTCGGCTACGGCAGCGCGGCGGTCCTGCGCGAGCAGTTCGTACGCCGACGCGGCGTCCCGCCCCGCTCCTACCGGCGCGCCTTCGCGGTCCCGGCGCCCCGGCCCCCGGGGCCGTAGGCGGGGCGGGTGCGGCACGGGCCGGCCCTCACCGCGCGGTACGCGGATACGCTCCCGCGCGGGCGGCGGCCGCGGCCGCCGCGGCGGCCCGGTCGGCCGCCTCGGCGTCCAACGGGGCGGGGGTGGTGAGCAGGCGGTAGTAGAGCGGGGCGGAGACGGCGCGGATCACCTCCTCCGGATCCGTGTCCGCGGGCAGTTCGCCCCGTTCGACGGCCTGTTCGACGCAGGGCGCCCACTGCGCGACCCGGACCGCGTAGAAGCGGTGCAGGGCCTCGGCGGCGCGCGGGTCGGTGCCCGCGGCCGCGATCACCGCCCGGAACAGCGGCCCTTGGCGCGGATCGGCCAGGGTCCGCGCCACGAGGGCGGCGTTGGCGCGGAGGTCGCCCTCCAGCGAGCCGGTCTCGGTGCGCGGCAGGGACTGCTCGGCCATGTCCACGAGCAGGTCGGCGACCAGCCCGGCCGGGGTCCCCCAGCGGCGGTAGACGGTCGTCTTCCCGACGTCCGCGCGGCGGGCGACCTCGGCCAGGTCGAGCCGGTCGAACCCGGCTTCGGCCAGCAGGTCGCCCGCCGCGTCGAGCACGGCAGCCCGGACCCGGGCCGTCCGCCCGCCGGGCCGCACGGTGCCCGGCCCGGTCCCGCCCTGCCCGGTCTGACCCGGCTCCTCGGCCGCGGCGCCGTCCCGGCCCACACCCTCATCCGCCATAACGGTTCTCCAGTTCCATTAGGAGCCCATCCCTGTTACCTTGAGAGCAGCTTAACGGGTCACGCGTTCCATTAATACGTGAGGAGTCCGTCATGGAATACAGGCAGCTCGGTGCGTCCGGTCTCGAGGTCCCGGTGCTCAGCTTCGGGGCGGGCACGTTCGGCGGCAGCGGACCGCTGTTCGGCGCCTGGGGGGACACCGGGGTCCGCGAGGCGCGCCGGATGGTCGACATCGCCCTCGACGCGGGCATCACGCTCTTCGACACCGCCGACGTGTACTCGGCCGGGGCCTCGGAGACCGTGCTCGGCGCGGCCGTCGAGGGGCGCCGCGACCGGGTGCTGATCTCGACCAAGGCGGGACTGCCCATGGCCGACGGCCCCGACGGGGCCGGCACCTCGGGCACCCGTCTGGTGCGGGCCACGGAGGACGCCCTGCGCCGGCTCGGCACCGATCGCATCGACCTCTTCCAGCTGCACGCCTTCGACGCGTCCGTGCCGGTGGAGGAGGTGCTGGAGGCGCTGGACCGGCTCGTCCGGG
The DNA here is from genome assembly GCF_055582305.1 of Streptomyces sp. NPDC042102. Taxonomy (NCBI): domain Bacteria; kingdom Bacillati; phylum Actinomycetota; class Actinomycetes; order Kitasatosporales; family Streptomycetaceae; genus Streptomyces; species Streptomyces sp. NPDC042102. The sequence continues at coordinate 1,035,787 of NZ_JBVJDL010000001.1, read as the reverse complement.
ACGGCAAGATCCGCCACGTCGGCGTGTCCAACTTCGCCGGCTGGCAGCTGATGAAGTCCCTGGCCGCGGCCGACCGGCACGGCTTCCCGCGCTACGTGGCCCACCAGGTCTACTACTCCCTCGTCGGCCGCGACTACGAGTGGGAGCTCATGCCGCTCGCCCACGACCAGGGCGTCGGCGCGCTCGTCTGGAGCCCGCTGGGCTGGGGCCGCCTCACGGGCCGGATCCGGCGCGGCAGCCCGCTGCCGGTCGGGAGCCGGCTGCACGCGACGGCCGATTTCGGCCCGCCGGTGGACGAGGACCTGCTGTACGACGTCGTCGACGTCCTCGACGAGGTCGCGCGGGAGACCGGGCGGACGGTCCCCCAGGTCGCCCTGAACTGGCTGCTGCGCCGCCCCACCGTGGCCTCGGTCATCATCGGCGCCCGCAACGAGGAGCAGCTGCTCCAGAACATCGGCGCCGTCGGCTGGTCGCTGGCTCCGGAGCAGGTCGCCCGGCTCGACGCCGTCAGCCACCGCCCCGCCCCCTACCCGTACTTCCCCTACGAGCGCCAGGAGGGCTTCGCCCGCCTGAACCCGCCGCTGCTCTCCCCGGCGCCGTGACCCCGTCGCCGCCCGCCCTCACGGCAGAGGCGGAGGACGGGCGGCGACGGGGCGGAGGGACGACAGGGGTACGGGATCCCCTACACGATGCCCTCGGCGATCTCGGCCTGCTCCTTGGCCGTGCCGTACGCCGACGGGGTCCCGTACGAGCGCCGCGCGACGTACCACCACACGCTGGCGAGGACCAGGACGACCGCGAGGGCGATCACCGCGTAGTTCATCGAGTCGATGGTGACCGGCGACTTCTGCGGCAGGCAGAACAGGACGGTGACCACGGCCACCCAGACGACGGCGATCCAGCCGATCGGCCGGCTCCAGCGGCCGAGGCTCCACGGGCCGGGCTGGAAGCGGTCGCCGGCGCGCAGCCGCAGGTAGATCGGGATGGCGTAGGCCGGGGTGATGCCGATGACGTTGATGGCGGTCACGGCCCCGTACGCGGTCGCGGAGTAGAGCGACGGCAGCGCGAGCACACCCGCGACGGCCACCGAGAGCCATACGGCCGGGACCGGCGTCTGGGTGCGGCTGCTGACCTTGCGCCACAGGGCCGAGCCGGGCAGCGCGTTGTCCCGGCTGAACGCGAAGACCATCCGGCTCGCGGCCGCCACCTCGGCGTTGCCGCAGAAGATCTGCGCGACGATCACCACGAGCAGCAGCGCGGTGGCGCCGCCGGTGCCCAGGGCGTCGAGGAAGATCTGGGCGGGCGGGACGCCCGTGGCGGTGTTCTGGGTGGCCGCGTAGTCCTGGATGGCGAAGGTGAGACCGGCGAGCAGCGCGAATCCGGCGATCCAGGAGACCCAGATGGCGCGGACGATGCCCTTGGCGGCGGAGACGGAGGCGTTGGAGGTCTCCTCGGACAGGTGCGCGGAGGCGTCGTAGCCGGAGAAGGTGTACTGGGCGAGCAGCAGGCCGATCGCCGCCACGTAGAACGGGTTGGCCCAGCCGGTGTCGTTGACGAACTCGGTGAAGACGAACGACGGCGACTGGTGGTGGTCGGGGATGATCGCCAGGGCGCCGACGATCACGGCGACGCCGGCCAGGTGCCACCAGACGCTGATCGAGTTGAGCACACTGACGAGGCGGACGCCGAAGAGGTTGAGCACGGCGTGCAGCAGCAGGATGGCCAGGAAGATCAGGAAAGTGGAGCCGGCGGTGGGCTCGAAGCCGAACTGGAGGTTGAGGAAGGCTCCGGTGAACAGGGCGGCGCCGTAGTCGATGCCGGCGATCGCGCCGAGCAGGCCGAGCAGGTTCAGCCAGCCGGTGTACCAGCCCCAGCGGCGTCCGCCGAGCCGGTCGGCCATGTAGTAGAGCGCGCCCGAGGTCGGGTAGGCGCTGGTCACCTCGGCGAGGGCGAGCCCGACGCAGAGCACGAAGAGGCCGACGCCGACCCAGCCCCACAGCATGACGGAGGGGCCGCCGGTGCCCAGGCCGAAGCCGTAGAGGGTCATGCAGCCGGAGAGGACGGAGATGACGGAGAAGCTGATGGCGAAGTTTCCGAAGCCGCCCATCCGGCGGGCGAGGACGGGCTGGTAGCCCAGCTCTCTGAGCCGTTCCTCCTCGTTCTGGTGGGCCGGTGCCGTGTGATCCTGGCGGCCTGCCCAGGCGGTGCGGGACATGACGGTACCTCCGGGGGTGGTGGAGCACGGGGGACGAGTGGTGCACGGGGGTGAGGAGCGGTGGGACGAGGAGCGGTGGGACGAGGGGTGGCGCGGTGAGGGGGTGGGGCTGCGGAGGGGGACGCGGCCGGGTGCGGGGGATGCGGCCGGGGTACGGCGGGAGGCTGTCAGGTGCCCGCGGCCAGGCTGCGGGACCTGGCGCGCAGGAACACCTCCTCGGCCAGTGCCTGGTCGGCCGGGTCGCGGGTGCGGTAGGCCCACGGCAGGGTGGTCCAGTACCGGCCGATGGCGTCGAAGACCCGGGCCGCCTCGGTGAACTGGAGGGCTCCCCAGAGCGCGTGCGCGAGATGGTTGAGGTCGAGCGGCGAGGCGTGCCCGAGGTCGGCGTGGTGGAACCACGCCTCCATGGCGTGGGTGGCGTCGCGGATGGCGTCCTCGGCGACCCAGTGCAGGTCCAGGGCCCGCTCCTGGCCGCGTTCGCGGCGGTAGCGCTCGACTCGGGCATAGAGCGGCAGGACGTGGACGGCGGACCCGGTCGGGGCCGAACCAGCCGCCCACTGCACGAAGTTGGCGGCCTCGGAACGCGGTCCTGACGCGCGCGCGTACATGAACTGGAGCATCCGGTGGTACGCCTCGCGGTTGTGCGGGTCCCGCTGATCGGCCTCGGCGAGGATGCCCCAGGGCCCGGGGGGCAGCATCGGGCCGGGCGGCGGGAGGCGGTGCTCGTCCATCCGTACGCCCTCGTCGAGGAGGGCGAGGGCGAGCAGGCAGACCCAGGGCACGGGGTCGGCGGGGGCGAGGTCGGCGCTGTCCCGGCACGCCCGCCAGGCCTCCTGCCACAGTTCGCGCGTACGGGGATGGCCCGCCCGGTGCGCGCGGACGGCCCGTTCGACGGCGACCCGGGTGTGCATCACCGCGGCGGCGACACTGTCCGGCTGCTCGGCCCGCCAGGCCTGGACCACGTCGGAGCCGGCGGCGACCGCGGCGAGGACCTGGGTGCGCTGGGTCCACAGCCCCCAGCCGCCGGTCCGCTCCAGCAGCTGTGCCATCGCCACCCAGCGCCCGGTCCGCAGGTCCTGGACGGCGACGCGCAGCTCGTTGTCGTGGCCGGCGGGGTGGTAGACGGGCCGGAAGTCGCTGCCCGCCATCACCCCGCCCCGCACGACGAACGGCAGGTGCGGACGTGCCTTGCGCTGGTCGTGGTCATCAATCCTCGGATCACGTGGAGAGTGGGGCCGGTCGGCATGCGGCTGCCGCGCTGCAGCCCGGCCGCCGCCAGGGACGCCCAAATCCCTTCAGGAACCCTGCCGTTGACCCCCGGCCTGCGTCCTTTTCCGTTGATCGGCGATCACTATAGAGCGCGTGTGCGCATCTGCTGCAAGATTCTCGATCGAACGGAAGTAACCGGCCATCACCGGGAGATGACTTTGCGTCAGTATCGGCTGGACGGTGAACCTGCCTGACGGGAAGGGTTCTTGACGGGCGGCGTCCGCTGATGAAGGCTTCCCCGCGACGATCAAGCAGCCCGGCCGGGAAGCCGGACGGGCGGCCGACACCAGGGACGGAGCGGTGATGACGGGCCCGGTGCTCGCTGTCGACCAAGGCACATCGGGAACCAAGGCGCTCGTCGTCTGCCCGGAGCGCGGGGTCATCGGCTCCGGTTCCGCGCCCGTACGGCCCCGGTACCTGCCCGGCGGCCGGGTGGAGGTCGACCCCCGCGAGCTGCTGGACTCGGTCGTCGGGGCCGGGCGGGCGGCGCTGGCGGCCGCCGGTGAACCGGTGGTGGCGGTGGGGCTGGCCAACCAGGGCGAGACCGTGCTCGCCTGGGACCCGGTCAACGGTGAGCCGCTGACCGACGCGCTCGTCTGGCAGGACCGCCGCGCCGAACCGCTCTGCGCCGAACTGGCCTCGTTCGCACCGTCGTTGCTGGAGCGGACCGGACTGCCGCTGGACCCGTATTTCGCCGCACCCAAGATGGCCTGGATTCGCCGCCACCTCACCCGGCAGGGCGTCGTGACGACCAGCGACGTATGGCTGGTACACCGGCTCACCGGTGCGTTCGTCACCGACGCGGCGACCGCCGGCCGGACCCAGCTGCTCGACCTCGACACCGTCGACTGGTCGCGGCCGGCGCTCGACGCGTTCGGCCTCGCGGACGAGCGGCTGCCCGCCGTCGTCGACGCGGACACCCCGGTCGGCACCACCACCGCCTTCGGGCCCGAACTGCCGCTGACCGGACTGCTCGTGGACCAGCAGGCAGCGCTGCTCGCCCAGCGCGTCACCGAGCCCGGCACCGCCAAGTGCACCTACGGCACGGGGGCGTTCCTGCTCGCGCAGAGCGGTCCGCTCCCCCGCCGCAGCACCACGGGTCTGGTCGGCTGCGTGGCCTGGCGGCTCGCCGGCCGCACCAGCTACTGCCTGGACGGTCAGGTCTACACGGCCGCGTCCGCCGTGCGCTGGCTCACCGAGCTCGGCGTGATCTCCGGAGCCGAGGACATCGACACGGTCGGCGGGAGCGTCCCGGACGCCGGTGGCGTCACCTTCGTACCCGCGCTCGCCGGGCTCGCCGCCCCCTGGTGGCGGGGCGATCTGCGGGGCTCGGTGACCGGTCTGGGCCTGGACACCACGGCCGGGCACCTGGTGCGCGCGCTGTGCGACGGCATCGCGGCCCAGGTGGCGGAGCTCGCCGACGCGGCCGCCGCCGACCTGGGCGCGCCGCTCACCGCGCTGCGGGTGGACGGCGGGCTGACCCGGTCCGCGCTGCTGATGCAGGCCCAGGCCGATCTGCTGCAGATCCCCGTCGAGGTCTCGGCGCTGCCGGACGTCACCGCGCTCGGCGTCGGCGCGGTCGCCCGCCTCGGGTACGACCGCGCGCTCACCGTCGCCGAGGCCGTCCCGCGGTGGGAGCCGTCCGCCGTGTACGAACCGGCGGCGGACGCCGGGCGCGCGGCCGAACGCCGGGCGCGGTTCCGTACGGCGGTCGCCGCCCTGCTCGACGCCGGACCGGCATGAGCGTCACCACCAGCGGCGCCCTGCCCGGCGGGACGTACGACGTGACGGTCGTCGGCGCCGGGGTCGTGGGTACGGCGATCGCCCGCGAGCTGGCCCGGCTGCCGCTGCGCACCGCCGTGGTCGAGGCCTGCGACGACGTGGGCGAGGGCACCTCCAAGGCCAACACCGGCATCCTGCACACCGGTTTCGACGCGGTGCCCGGCTCCCTGGAGTCCCGCCTCGTCCGGGAGGGGCAGCGGCTGCTCGCCGCGTACGCCGCCGAGAGCGGCATCCCGGTGGAGCCCCTCGGGGCGCTGCTGGTGGCCTGGGACGAGGAGCAGCTGGCCGCCCTGCCCGGCCTGGCGGACAAGGCCGTGCTGGGCGGCTACCGGGCGGCCCGGATCGTCCCGGCCGAGGAGGTGCGGGCCCGCGAGCCGGAGCTGGGGCCCGGCGCGCTGGGGGCGCTCCACGTACCGGGCGAGTCCGTCATCTGTCCCTGGACGACCACCCTCGCGTACGCGACCCAGGCCGTGCGCGCCGGTGTCGACCTGCACCTCGGCTGCCGGGTCACGGCGGTCGCTCCGGGCGATCCGCACACGCTGGCCACGAGCCGGGGGCGGCTGCGCACCCGGTACCTGGTCAACGCGGCGGGCCTGTACGCCGACGACCTCGACCGGCTGCTGGGCCGGGACGGCTTCACCGTGACGCCCCGGCGCGGCCAGCTGATCGTCTTCGACAAGCTGGCGCGCCCGCTGGTACGGCACATCCTGCTGCCGGTGCCGGGCGCGCTCGGCAAGGGCGTGCTGGTGTCGCCGACGGTGTACGGGAACGTGCTGCTCGGGCCGACCGCCGAGGACCTGGACGACAGGACGGCCACCGGTTCGACGGCCGACGGGCTCGCGCTGCTGCGCGAGAAGGGCCGGCGGATCCTGCCGGCCCTGCTGGAGGAGGAGGTCACCGCCGTGTACGCCGGGCTGCGGGCGGCCACCGAGCACGACGACTACGCGATCTCGGCGTACCCCGCGCAGCGGTACGTCACGGTGGGCGGGATCCGCTCGACGGGGCTGACGGCCTCGATGGCCATCGCCGCCCACGTGGTGGAGCTGCTCGCGGACGGCGGTCTGGACGTGACCGGGGCGCGCGAGCCGGAGCCGGTGCGGATGCCGAACCTGGGCGAGGCGTTCCCCCGGCCGTACCGGGACGCGGAACGGATCGCGGCGGACCCGGAGTACGGCAGGATCGTCTGCCACTGCGAGCGGGTGACCCGCGGGGAGATCCGCGACGCCCTCGCGGCGACCGTCCCGCCCGCCTCGCTGGAGGGCCTGCGGCGGCGCACCCGGGCGCGGGGCGGGCGCTGTCAGGGGTTCCATTGCGGGGCCGCCGTACGCGCGCTGTTCGAGGGGGCCCGCCGGTGACCGGTGTGTGCGAGCGCGCGGTGGACGTGCTGGTCGTCGGGGCCGGTCCGGCCGGGCTGGCGCTGGCCGCCCGGGTGGCGGCGGCGGGCACGGGGCGGGTCGAGGTCCTCGAACGCGACGAGGAGGCGGGCGGGATGCCCCGGCACTGCCGGCACGGCGGCTTCGGGGACCCGCCGCGCCCCTGGCTCGCGGGCCCGGCGTACGGGCGGCGGGCCGCCCGGGCGGCGCTGGCGGCCGGGGCCGCGGTCCGCACCGGTGTGACCGCCACAGGCTGGGCCGGTCCGCTTTCCCTGACGACGACGAGCCCGGCGGGCCTGGAACGGATCACGGCCCGGGTGGTGGTCCTGGCCACCGGCGCCCGGGAACGCCCGCGCAGCGCCCGCCTGGTGCCGGGTTCCCGGCCTGCCGGAGTGCTGACCACCGGGGAGGTTCAGCAGGCGGTCCACCACTACGGCCAGGACGTCGGCCGGCGGGCCGTGGTGGTGGGCGCCGGTCCGGTGGCCCGGCACGCCGTCCGTACGCTGCGCCGGGCGGGCACCCGCGTGGTCGCGGTGATCACGGAACTGCCGCGGGCCGCCGCGGTGCCGGGGGTGCCGCTGCTGACAGCCACGACGGTGGCCGAACTGCGGGGCCGGGGGCGGCTGTCGGGCGTCGCCGTCCGGCACGCCGACGGCCGGTGCGGGGTGCTCGCCTGCGACACGGTGGTGTTCACGGGCGATTGGGTCCCCGACCACGAACTGGCCCGGCACGGGGGCGTCGGCCTGGACGCGGGCACCCGTGGACCCGCCGTGGACGCGGCCTTCCGTACGTCGGTGCCCGGTGTCTTCGCCGTCGGCAACGCCCTGCACGGCATCGAACGCGCCGCCACGGCGGCCGCGGAGGGCGCCGCCGCGGCGGCCCCGGTGCTGGCCCACCTGGCGGGCGCGCCCTGGCCCGAGCCCGGCCCGCCGCTGGTCGTGCGGGCGCCGCTGGTGTGGGTGACGCCGAACCGGGTCACGGGCGTCTTCGACCGGCCGCTGCGCCTGCGCTCCGGGGAGCCGCTGACCGCACCGGTGGTGACGGTCGCCCAGGACGACCGGCTGCTGTGGCGACGGCGGATCCCGGGCCCGGTCTCGCCGGCGCGGTCGCTGCGGCTGCCGCCGGGGTGGACGGCGCGGGTCGAGCCGGCGGGCGGGCCGGTCGTCGTGGGACTGGGCTAGGTCGTCTCTTTCGGATCTTGCCGGTTGAGCCCGCATCGTCCGGTGCCCGGCGTCCTGCACGACCCCTGGGAGGACCTGCACCAGGCCTCGGCGCTTGGCCGGCATGGCATGGCGGCATGGGTTGTCATGCCCAATGTGGTCAGGGAACCGAGGTGTCCAGAAGGTTGGTCGCCCGTTCCGTGCGCAGGTGGAGAGCGGTGCGGCCCGTGCGCTGAGTCGACACCAGGCCCGCCCCGCGCAGCGCTCCCAGGTGTTGCGAGACTGCGCTGGGGGTGATGCCGAGGCGGCTGGCCAGGGCGGCTGTCGTCAGAGGTTCGGCCAGAGCTGTGAGCAGGGCTGCCCTCGTGTGTCCCAGAACCGGCGAGAGGCCCGCCGGCGTTGGCGGGGGCGCCTCCCAGAGCAGCCCGACACCCACCGCCGGATAGCGGATAGATGCAACCGTGACCGGGGACTTGTCGACACCGACGTTCGGCCAATTGAAGACACTGGGCAGCAGGACCAGACCGTGCTGGCCGGCGTCGACCGTGTAGATCGCGTGCGGGGTGCGTCGGCCATGCACCACGAGCTGGTCGCCGTCCCAGGCGAGATCCCGGTGCAGCTCGGTGAACAGCGCCTGCACCCCGCCGTCCACCAAAGTGAGCGCGCGCCTGCCGATGTCGGCTTCCAGCACCGCGCGCATCCGGCCCCAGTGCGGGGCGATCAGCAACTCGTGGCAGCGGCGCAGCGCTTCCACCAGCCGCGGCAGCATCGCCGCTGGCTCGGGGGGCTCCTCGCGACCCAGAACCGCGCTGCACTCCCGACGGAAGAAGTCCTCTCCCGTAGCCCGCAGCAGGCCCAGCTCTGTGGCCGTCGAAGGCAGCCGCTCCTGCGGCACCGGGAACAGGAACGACGGCATTGGCCCGGCGATCAGCGCCCGTAGCAGCGGCAGCTCATGCTCGCCCGCCAGCAGCGGCCGGCGCCAGTACTGCTACTCGCCGGGGAAGTCGATCTGGCGGCACCTCCCGGCGCGATGGCCGAGTTTGCCGAGCTCTTCCCGCATGCCGAGCTCGTCGTTCAGCCCAGGACCGGGCACTTCCCGTGGCTCGACGATGCAGAACAGTTCGTGGCGAGCACCGTGGCGTTCCTGGCAGAAGCCAGCACCTGTCGCCGTCCCCTGAGCCGCTAGAAGAGTCTGGCTCGCTCCGCTGGGAAGGAATCCCTGGCGGAAACAGTCACTGGCCGGGAACCCAGAGGCAGTCAGGGCGCCCTTTCCCGCGGTCCGTGTCGCACGGGTACATCCACGGCTCAGCACGCCACAACAGCCGAGCCCGGCAGCTACACGCGCCTGCCCGGTGACGAACTGGCCGCCACGGCCTGATGCCACGCCCCGTCGGGCGGCTGCCCGATCCACCCGCCCCGCGACAGCGCGGGCCGGGTGGTGAAGGGGAGCCGGGCAGCCCGACCACGCCCGCCCCGCCCACAGGCCAGGCCCGGCGGCCGGGCGGCGCGGTGTCGGTGCCCGCACCGTCTGCAATGCCGTCGAACACCGCGAAGGAGCAGTACCGGTGACCGGGCCCGACCCCGCCATCCCGCCACTGGAGACCAGGGACGACAGCCGGCGCATCCCCCGGCCCCGGCGCGTCGAGCCGCCCGTACGGAGCCGATCCGCACCGCCGAAGACGTCCCGCCCGGCGCGATCGCGGTCCTCGTGATCACCGGTGTTGCCGCCGTGGGGCTCGTCCTCAAGTGGGACGTGCCGAAGGCCGTCGAGTGCTCCCGCGGCGGCTTCTTGCCGGCGAGGCCGGCGGGTCCGGCGAGGACCGCGCCGTCGAAGGTCTCGGTTGCCAGTGGTGGCGGGTACTTGCAGAGGCTCCCCGAGAGCTGACCGGCCGCGACGGGGGCGGTCGGCCTGCTCGGCCCCGGGTTGCCGTGGCACAGGGTGGCGAGCACTCTTGAGGAGTAGAAGCGCACTGCAAACCGGTCGGGGATTTCGACACTCCGGTCGCTCCTGTGAAGTCGGTCCAGGTCAGCGATCTCTTGCGAGTGCTCCAGCCTGCTGGGCCCCTACCTGCAACGGTTAGCTGTCATTTCCGTGCCCCTCGGCGACGACTGCGCTGCGGTTCGTCGGCGGCTTGAGAACACGACGACCGGCAGCACCCGAGTCGGAAGTGTGTGCCATGAGGAGATTGTGGGTCAGCCTCGGGGCCATGGTGCTCCTGCCGCCTGTGGGAGTGATCAGCTCTGCCGAGAGTGGTCATGCGGTGGGCACCAATGTGTATGTGACCGCAGGGAAGACCTTGACGGTTGTGGCGGATCCGGGGGCAACCAACCGGATCAAGATCACCGCATCGGGGGCGGACTTGGTCGTCACGGATTCGGGGGCAACACTCACGGCGAGCAGTGGATGTGCAGGAGTTTCTGAAGTCCGTTGCCCTGATGCCGGGGTGCTGGAGATACACGTACACGTGAAGGACGGTGACGACGAAGTCACGGTCGCTCCCCAAGTGTCCAGGCCGACGTCCCTTGTGGGTGGCGACGGCAATGACGTCCTGCAAGCCGGGTCTTGGCCAGCTCAGCTCTGGGGTGGGGCCGGTAGCGACAAGCTGTTTGGTGGGTTCTCCGACAACAAAGCCTACGGCGGACCAGGTGACGACTCCCTCGCCGGCGGCCCCAGCTCCGACAAGCTCGTAGGCGGGGACGGTAACGACTACCTGTATGCGCTTCAGAGTGGTGACCTCCTCCAAGGCGGTGACGGCGAAGACGAACTCATCGGAGATGTCGGTCACGACACCCTCGAAGGCGGGCCGGGGTACGACCGCCTGTACGGCGGGGACCAAAACGACACTCTGAACGGCGGAACCGGCAAGGACTTCGTGCTCGGCGGGAACGGGGACGACAACGCAACGGGTGGCCCTGAACACGACGTCGTGCGCGGTGACGCCGGCGAGGATTGGGTACGCGGCGGAGCCGACGACGACATCCTGCTGGGTGGCGAGGGCTGGGACTCCCTCGATGGCGAATCGGGGAACGACCATGCCGAAGGTGACGCCGGATGGGACAAGTTGTGGGGCGGCGTAGGGAACGACGACCTCTTCGGCGAGATCGGCAATGACACGCTCCAGGGCGACGATGGCACTGACTATCTGAATGGTGGCGTAGGCACCGACCGCTGCCGCGGCGAACGCGAAGCGCATTGTGAGCGTTGAACTGCCGCATGCCTTCAGGGGCGGAACGACGTCATCGATCACCACGAGCCTGGTCCAACAGCCCGAAGGGTGCTCCTGAAACTCGCGAACATTTCAGGCCTCCGCAGAGCAAGTGCTCTCCACCCTCGGCTACAAGCGTTCTCCGTTCTCGCCCACGTAGCCACGGGTAGGGCGATGCTCCAGGCGAGGTCACTGCGGGCGATGATTTCATCGGCGATGTCCTTGTCCGCGATGAGTGTGCCCATCATCAGCCTCGCCGCCACGGCCTGGTAGAGGGACTGGCGCTGGGCAGTGTTGCCCGAGCCGAGAGCGGAGAGCCACACGAGACGCCTTACGCCGGTAGCGGCCATGGGCTGCGGCGACTTCGCGCTGTACCTCGCGCTGGGGCGGCTGCTCAGGCTGCTCGGCCAGGACGGTCACTGCACCACGACCACGTCGTCCGGCTTCTCCTTGTACCGCTCGAACCGCTCCAGGGCGAGTGCGTCGGAGACGGGAACGAGCTCTCTGAGATCGAGGTCGTCCTCGGGGATCCTGGAACCGATGCCGAACTTCCCGTCCTTGGTCGTGCCACAGAACAGGCCCACGATCCTTTGGTCGGTGGTCGCGACGAGCGCCGCACCGGAGTCTCCCGATCGTGTGGGACCGCTGAGCCTGTCCATCCTCATCAGCCCCGCAATGCCGACGAACCGGTCCGGACTCGTGGTGCGCCGCATGAACCCCCAGTGGTCGAGGTCGACGATGCGCCCCGACCGGATCTCGCCCGTCGTCTTTCCCACCCAGCGCACCTGTTCTCCGTCCCGGGGGGCCCGCACTTCGAGCGGCGCGGGGTCGACGCCCAGCCATTCGTGGAGCCTGCCCAGCGGGCCGGTGTAGAGGCCGCCGGCGATCCGCGTCGACGTCTCGGCGGGCAGGGCCTGGAAGTAGGCGAAGTCGAACCGGGAGTCCGAGCGGTTCGACACGTCCCGGCGGTACGCATCCCAGGACTCGTACAGCACCGCCGCGCAGACCCCCGCGACGACGCCGATCCGGCGGGCGTCGCGGTGGTTCACGTTGTTGGGCTGGTAGACCGGCGCTCCTTGCACCGGGAGCGCATGGGCGTTCGATATCCCTATCCTCATACGGTCCTTGCCATTCGGCGACCAGAGGATGGTGGCTCCCAGCGTTCCGGCTGCCATGGTCGGGCCGCAGTGGATCTCGTATCCGCCCGGAGTGGGCCGGACGGCCTGGTCGAAGGGCACGGCAGGGCTCCTAGGACGGGGCGGGCGTCGCCGGTTCGACCGACGCGAGGGTCGGACGGTTCCCCACCGCTCTGACGGCGGCCTCCTCCAACGGCGGTTTCCTGAGCTCGTCGACGTTCCAGGGGCCGGAGATCACGACGGGCTGGGTGCCGGACACGATGGAGGACAGCGGGTTCCCGTCGGCGTCGAACACGGTCACGACGTCCACCAGCTGCCAGAAGAGCAGCATCTCGGGGTAGTCGTTCTTGTTCTCGTACTCGTTCGACACGAACGAGGTGCTCTGGGTCGTGACGGTGACCTGCTGGCTCGTGGTCGACGAGGTGCTCAGTGCGGCGGACACCGACGCGCTGATCGGGCCCCAGCCGGCGCTGGCGCTCGCGCTCACGGACTTGTTGACGGTCTCCTCGTTCGACGAGCTGTCCTGGGTGCCGGAGCTGGCCGTGTAGGTGACCGTCTTGGTCTGCCCCGGCGCGATGCTGTACGACTCCGGCTGGCGCTGCCAGAACTGTTCGCGGCTCACCGTCGTACCGATCGGCAGCTTGCCGGTGCCAACCAGGATCCTCGGCCCGTCCGGTGGGATCACCCGTGTCCTGCTGGGCATCGGGACATCCCCGATGTCGTTCGGGTCCAGCAGGTCCGCGCCCGACAGGGTGGTCAACTGGCGCGGCCGGTCACCCATCTCGAAGGCGGCGGCGAAGGCACCCGAGGCGGAGACCCGGGCGAGCCAGACGGAGCCGGGCCACGTGCTGACCATCATCTGCCCGCCGTCGGGGTCCAGGCGGGTGCCCGGATAGCCCGCCTCCCAGTAACCGCTCCGCTCGTTGTAGCCCGCGTGGTCGCCCAGACCGTCGACCCAGAAGAGGTCCAGGTGGAGCGAGGTGTCGTTGGTGACGACCAGGGTGCTCACGTCGCCCCGCTCGTGGGAGTGGAGGGTGCCGTCGAGAGCGGCTTGGTAGAAGGCGTTCATCTCCATGGCGTGCTCCCTACTCGGAACTCAGGTAGTAGGCGCGCGGACCTTGGTCGAAGACGGCCGACATCGGCGAGGCGTGCGCGGCCACCGGGAGGCCGAGATCCGCGCTCAGATCGCGGGACACCCACCGCCCACCGGTCCATTCCAGGTTGATCAGATGGTTGTCGCTGTCCAGGTAGAAGACGTAGTTCCGGACGTCGTCGGCGGACAGGACCGCCGCCAGCGCGCTGGATTCCTCCGCGGCCGGGGCACCGCCCCCGCCGTTCGCGAGCCGGCCCGGGGTGGTGGGCGCCCAGCCCTTCCCCGAGTTCTCCACCTCGGCGATGAGGCCGTCGGTGTCGGCGTAGTAGGCCCGGATGCGCTCGCGGGTGGTGAGCCTGGCGACGAGCGGGCTGCTCCGGCGGGCGACCGGAGCGCCCGAGGCCGACGGCAGGTTCGTGAAGGACCACCACTGCTGGCCGGGTTTCCCGACAGTGTGCGCCACCTCGATGGCCCTGTCGTTGGCGTCCAGGAGGTAGACGCGCCGGGAGTCCGCGCCGAAGCCGACCGCCGAGAGCGGGCCGACGGGGGACAACTCGGGCAGTCCGATCTCCGCGCTGAGATCGGTCACCGCGGCCCTCTTCTCGCGCGGCCAGACCACCTCGACGAGGTGGTTGCGCGTGTCCAGGTAGTAGACGAGCACACGGCTGGTGTCGGCGGTGACCATCGCGGTCAGCGCACTGGCCGGGGACACCGTCGGCGCCTCGTCGTACCAGTGCCAGCTCCATCCGCCACCGTTGTCCCACAGCCGGCACAGGTAGTTGTTCGTGTCGACGTAGTGGATCGTGATCCCACCCGGCTCCGTCGCGACCAGCGGGCTCACGCGGCCGGCGACGGATGCGCCGAGCTCGCTCGTGAGATTCCGGTGGAACACCACGCCCTTCTCGACCGCCAGCTCGATGACGCCGCCGTAGACGTCCATGTAGTAGACGCGTTGCACGTCCGTCTTCAGCCGGAGGGCGGCGAGGCCGTTGCTCGGTGACGCGAAGGGGGCGATCCGCTTGGGCGGGCCGGGGCCGCCCGCCGGTCCCGAGTCGTCCTGGGAGGCGTCGGCCAGCGCGAAGTTGAGGTCGGTGTACGTCCAGACGTCGTCGACCAGTGCCACCTCGACGACGGTGACGATCTTCTCGCTGCCCGAACCGGCTGTACTCGCCGTCATGATCTCGATCCGTCCGTGCGTGACGCCTGTCGGTTCCCGAGTCACCCCCCACCTTCCATCACGTGGAGCGACGGCGCGATTCCACAGGGTCATGCAGGTGACGCGTCCGCATGCCACTGTCGATTCGGCGACGCCCCGATCGACGTCCTGGTGTGGGGCGCTTCGCCGCACGTGGAGGCCGCTCGCGCTACCCCGCCGAACGAGGTCTTCGGGCACGACGGGACGAGTTACGTGCGGGAGCTGCTGAAGGCGAACCAGGTTCCCAGTCGGCTGGACCACGGATCGCCGCACGTCTGCATCCGGCCCGTCGGTGCCACCGGCCGTCGGATCAACCAGAGCCCACACCGCACGACTTCCGAAGGATGTTCGCCACCGAGGCCGTCACCGGCCGCCTGCCCGTCCGCATCGCCGCCCGCATCCTCGGACACAAGACGCTGACCACCATTCAGGCATACCTTGCGGCAGGAGTCGCACGACTTCCAGCAGCACTTCGAGCTCCGCAAGGTGTCACTGGGCACCTGCGGGCGAGCCTAAGGAACCCCCTGCCCGGTCCTCCAGATGGATCCTCGCCAGCGGCCCCGCCTCCTGGAGATCATCCAGAACCTCCGCGAGCGCATCCGCGAGGCCCGCGCCAACGGCCTGCTGGGCGAGGTCGAGGGACTTCAAGTCAGCTCTGACGCCGCGATGGCCGAGCTCAACAGCCTTGAACGGGCTCCGACCGATGGCCGGCCGTAGCTGGTTGACCTTGGCATGCCGGTCTTCACCGACCACGCACCACGGCTTCAGCCAGGATCGGGAGAGTCCGGATACCGGCCCTGATCCTGTCACCGAGCGAGTTCGGCTCGGCGAAGACTGCGGAACACCTCCGCGGTCGTCCATCCGCGCAGCGTGGCGTGAATCGACGAGCGGAATGCGGCCTCGGCCGTGGTGGCGTCGAGGGCCCCGGCCAGTTCGAGGGTCACAAGCCCATGCAGGGTTGACCAGATCGACAGGGCGATGGCCGTTGCGTCGCCGGCGAGGACGGACGCCGTCAAGGCGCGATCGATTGCCGCGAGGAGCGGACGGATCGGGTCACTGGCACCGACTTCTCCCGACGGGTCGAAGGACTGCACACCACCGAAGAGCACCGTGTACAGGTGGCTGTGTCCGCACCCCCAACGACGGTAGGCGACGGCCAGCGCGTAGAGGTCGGCGAGAGGATCCGCGGACGTCTGCACCGCCGACACGTCCCGGAACAGGCCGGCGACGGCTCTGTCGCGCACCGCACCGATCAGCCCGTCCTTGCCACCGAACAACGAGTACACCGCCGTCGTCGACGCCTCGGCAGCAGCGGCCACGGCGCGGACCGTGACCGACTCCCGCGGACGGGTGGCGAGCATCTCGGTCGCGCACTCCACAAGCCGCTCTTTGACGGCCTCGTCGTTCGTTCTGGGCCTACCCACGGTCAGCAGCCTACATCCTTTGATAACGTCGTTTTGAAACGACGTTCTGAAACTGTCGGAGGTCCGCTGTGCCCACGTCCGCCATACGTCTCGTCCGCTTCACCGGACGCTTACTGCTGGCCCTGGCCGCCGTCGCGGCGCTGGTCGTCGTCTTTCTCGCACTGATCGCCCTCACGGACGGGGCAGGTTCGGGGCTCGCTGCGTGGTTGACGACCCTCGGGGCCGGGACTGTCCTCGCGCTGTGGCGGGGCCGGCACCGCACCTGGCCGACGAGGCTCGTGCCGTTCCTGCCGGTGATCGTCTCGGCGGCGTTGACGGCGACCGTCTGCATCCCGACCGTGCCGACAGCCCGGCGGTACCCGCCCGCGCTGCCGTTCGTGTCCACTCAGCACTGGAACCTGGCCACGGGCAGTCGGGTCGCGGTGTATCACTACCCGCCCGCGGACCCCGGCCCCCGGCATCCCGTCCCGTTCGTGTACCTCCACGGAGGACCCGTCCGAGGTATCTCGGTGCAAGACCACCGGTTCCTGCAACTCCTGGCACGCCAGGGCTACGACGTCTACGCCTACGAACAGGCCGGCGGCGGACGAAGCGACCTGCTCACCATGGACCAGTACACGATCTCCAGGTCGGTCCGTGACCTCGCCGCCTTCGTCGACCGCCTGGACAAGGGCAAGGTCGACATCCTCGGATTCTCCGGAGGCGGAGTCGTACTCACCCGAGCCCTGGCCGACCCTGGCGTCGCCGCACGCCTGCGCCGGGCGATCATCGCCGAGCCCGGGCCCATGGACGGCCCCACCGCACACATCACCGGGCACAAGGGCCGAGCATCCGCACGGGGCCTCGCCCCGGCCCCGACCGGACCGCGCTCGACGCATGTCCCCCGGTACGCCGTGGCATTCGGCCTCATGCGACTCGGACTCCTCACCCCCGACACCGGACTGATCGGACAGGCCGAAGGCGACAACGCCTTCACCGCCGCAGACCTCGGCAGCGACACCGCCTCCGCCTACTGCGCGCGCGACGCGCACCGCATTCCCGCCGAGGACACCGCACAGAACTTCTCCTTCAGCCCCGCCGCCAGCCTCCGCGTCCAGCAGACAGTCAAGGACTCGCCCTCCATCGCACCGCTACTGAGGCAGTCCCGGACCCCCGCGATGCTGATGATCGCCGAATGCTCCTCCCAGGTCCGTCAATGGGCGACCGCCGTCCTTGCCCATGACCCCGCTGTCCAGCGCACGCAGTACATGCCCGGAGTCGGACACCACATGTGGAACGGCCTGGACGACAACAACGACCGAGCCGCCGCCGTCATCACTGCGTTCCTTCAGGACAAGCCAGCCCTCCTGCCGGACTACCCGACCCGCGACGAGATCCCTGCCTTCCTGCGCGACCACAAATGAAGATGTTGCAGCCCGTCACCGGCAACGGCGGGCGAACCCTCGAAGCCGCCCGGGCCCTGACCGCTCAGTCGGTCTCCGGCCCACGGCAGACAAAGATCGGCTGCCGCTGCCTGCCTCGTCGGCGACGAGATCGATAACGGCGATGCTGCAGCCGACCACCAGGGCCGCGGACGCTTCCGCGCTGTTATCGGTCCATGACCTGTGGGAACGCGAGCGGTCGGCAGCGGGTGGTGTCAGGGGCCGGACACCACCCGGACCACCTGCTCCACCTGCGGGGTCAGGTAGAAGTGGTCGCCCTCGAAGACATGGGCCGCGAACGGCCCGTCGGTCACCTCCCGCCACTGCGCCACCTGCTCGGGCGTGACCTGGGGGTCGCGGTCGCCGGTCAGGGCGACGACCTCCGCGCGCAGCCGCGGGGCGTCCGGGCGGGGCCGGTAGCTGTCGATCAGGTGGTAGTCGTTGCGGAGGATCGGCAGCAACAGCTCGCGCAGGTCGGGGTCCTCCCACACGGCCGCGTTCGTGGCGCCCAGCGCGGTGACCGAGGCGATCACGTCCTCGTCGTCGCGGACACGCTCGCGGGGGCCCGCGTCCCTGCGGCGGCCCGAGACACACAGCCGTCGCACGTGGGTGGTCCCCGCCGCCTCCAGGAGCAGCAGCGTCTCGTAGGCCACCGCCGCGCCCATGCTGTGCCCGAACAGCACGGTGGGCACGGGGTCCTCGGCCAGGAGCTCGGCGGCGACCGCGGCCGCCAGGGTGTCCATGGCCGGGACCAGGGGCTCGGCGAAGCGGCTCTCGCGGCCCGGGTACTGGACGGCGAGGAGCTCGACCGAGGGGTCCAGCGCGCGGGACCAGGACCGGAAGAAGCTCGCGCTGCCGCCGGCGTGCGGGAAGCACACCAGGCGCAGGGGCGGCGCGGGCAGGGGGCGATGGCGTACCAGGTAGGACATGGGGCTCGATTCGTCAGCCGAGTATGGCCTCACCCAGGGGGGTGAGGAGGTGGACCGAGGAGTTCTCCCTGCGTTCCGTGGTCACGAAACCGGCCCGGCGCAGGACCGTGACGTGCTTGCTGGCCGAAGGGTTGGAGATCTGGAGCTGTTCGGCGATCTCCCCCGTCGAGCGGGCGTCCTGGAGGGTGACCAGGACGTCCGCCCGGGTGCGGCCCAGCAGGGCCCGCAGGGCGGATTCGCCCTCCCGGCCCTGCCACAGCGCGGCGGCGGCCTCGGGCGTCGGGGTGACGTTGTAGACGAGGACGGGCAGGCCGGACCAGCCCAGGGCCGCGTCGATGAGGAAGGGCTGCGGCGCGAACAGGGAGGGGACGAGCGTCAGGCCCCGCCCGGCCAGGTCCGTCTGCCGCCCGGGCTGGGAGTTGTCGATCCGCAACAGTGGTGCTTCCCAGCGGACGCTGCCGTGCAGGCTGTTGAGCACGTGCTCCATCCCGCCGGCGAGCATGGCCCGTCCGCAGGCGTCGCGTTCGGCCTTCAGGATGCGCAGGATGCGGTCCCAGAACGGCTGGACGGCCGCCGTGTGGAACAGGTCCGTCTCGCGCGGGACGGGCGAGGTGAGGGTCTCCAGCAGGGAGAGCGCGGGCTCCATCGCGGACGGGGCGGAGGGAACGGTCGGTGCGCCGTGCGCTGCCGAGACGCGGCGCATCCGGATCCGCGCCGCCCGGCGCCATTCGGCGAACCCGTCGCGCTGCTGGTCCGTCAGCCGGCCCCAGGCGAAGTGGGTTTCGAACGAAGCCCCCAGCGTGCTGATGACACGTACACGGGCGATATCCTCGACATTGAGGCGCAATTCCAGCAAACCAACGCTCCCCCGGCTATTTCCTCATGATCATAAGCAAATGGGGACGGCGGGCGCCACCCCGGTCAGCGCCACTCCATCGACACCGGCAGGCTGCTGTAGCCCTGGACGAGGTTCGAGCGCATCCACCGCAGTTCGCCGGCGAGCCGCACCCCGCGCGCCTCGGCGGCCAGCTGCCGCAGCAGCTCCTTCAGTTCGACCCGGGCCAGCGCCGCGCCCAGGCAGTGGTGCGGTCCGGTGCCGAAGCCGAGGTGCCGGTTGGGCGTACGTCCGGGCAGGAAGGTGTGCGGATCGGGGAAGAGCCGCTCGTCGCGGTTGGCGGCCGAGAGCCAGGCCACCACCGCCTGGCCCTTGCGGATCTCCTGGCCGCCGACGACGCAGTCCTCGGTGGCCACCCGCAGGACGTGCGCGGCCGGGGAGGTCCAGCGGACGAGCTCCTCCACGGCCCGGTCGGTGAGCTCGGGGTCGGCGTGCAGGGCGTCGAGCGTGCCGGGGAACTTCTGGAAGACGTGGAAGGCGCCGGTGATCGAGTGCCGGGTCGTCTCGTTGCCGCCGATCAGCACGTTGTCGCAGTTGATCAGCACGTCCTCGGTGGACAGCCGGCCGTCCGCGAGCAGGGCGCTGACCAGGTCCGTCCCGGGCTGCCGCTGCCGGCGTTCGATCAGCTCGTGGAAGTAGAAGAGGATCTCGGTGTGCGCCTCGGCCGGGGTCATCTTCGAGAAGGAGCTGTCCTCGCCGCCGAACGCGTGGTTCGTCAGCTCGATCAGCTGCTCGCGCTCGCCGATCGGAACGCCGATGACCTCGCAGACGATGGCGGCGGGCAGCCGGGGGCCGACTTCCAGGGCGATGTCGGTGGTCTCGTCGGACTTCAGCCGTTCGACGATCTCCTTCACCTCGTGCCGCAGCACCGATTCCAGTTCGGGGGCGCGCAGCCGGGACAGGAACGGGCCGATGAGGCGCTTGAGCACGGTGTGCCAGTCGCCCTCGCTGACCACGAGCATCCGGCCGCCGGAGGTGTCGGCGTGCTCGGCGTCGAAGCCGATCATCATGCCGTGCTCGGAGGTGAAGGGGGCCTTGGGGGAAAGGACCGCGGCGACGTCACGGTGCGAGAAGACCGACCAGAAGCCGCCCGGCGAGAGGCCCGGTCCGCTCCAGATCTTCGCGTCCGAGGCGACGTACTCCCGCCACATCTCGAAGCGGTCGTCGGTGGTGTAGAGATCGGGGTGTGCCAGATCGATGGTCATGGTGATCTGTCTTCGCCTGTCTGTCGGGGGCGCGCGTGAGTAACGCGCTGAGAGGGAGGGGGAACGAGGGCGTCACGCCGGGGTCTTCTCCGGCTCGGGCAGCTCCCGCGCGGCGGGTTCCCCGCCGGGCAGCCGGGGCGCCCGGCGCAGGACGGGGCTCAGCACCGCCGCCAGTGCGCTGACGGCCGCCAGCACGGCGCAGACCAGCAGGGCGGTGGAGCGGCCCGTGAGGTCCAGCAGCACACCGCCCGCCAGCGGGGCGATCGCGCCGCCCGCGCCGCTGGCGATCCCGGCCACGCTGATGACGCGTCCCCGGTGGCTGTCGGGGGTCAGCAGTAGCTGGTACGTGGTGAAGCAGGCGCTGGACGTCGGCGCGGCGAACGCGATGACGCCGAGCAGGACGCCGGGGGTCCAGCTGCCGGGGAGCAGCGCGATCCCCGCCGTGCACGCCGCGAACAGCCACAGCACGACGATGATCGGCCGGGAGCCGGGCATGGCCTTCATCAGCAGCGGCGCGGCCAGGGCGCCCAGCAGGCCGCCGGCGCCGACCAGGCCGGCCATGACACCGATGAGTCCGGTGGCCATGCCGCCGCCCTGCGCCGAGGCGATCACGATGAAGTAGACGGCGCCGAAGAAGAGGTTGGTCGCCGTCGCGAAGGCCAGGCCCAGGCGCAGGTAGGGGTGGCGGGCGAGCCACCGGACCCCCTCCAGCAGCTCCCCCGCACCGCCGCGGCCACCGGCGGCGGGGACCGCCCCGTCCGTGGCGGACGGGGCGGACGGGGCGGACGAGGCGGACGAGGCGGACAGGGCGGACGAGGCGGCGGGATTGGCGGGGGCGGCCGGTGGCTGCCGCTTCATGAACAGCAGCAGCACCAGCCCCGCCAGGTGTGCGGCGCACCCCACGACGAACGGGAAGGCGTTCCTGACCGCCAGCAGGAAGCCGCCGGCCGCGTTCCCGGCGAGGTGGCCGGCGTACGTGCGCGCCGAGTTCATGGCCACGGCCCGCGACAGTTTCTCCTCCGGGACCAGGCCCGGGATCATCGCCTCGCCCGCCGCCATCATCATGGCCGTGGCCGCGCCGTTGACCAGCGCGAGCACCACCAGGGCGGGCAGGGAGACCTGCCCGGCCCACAGCAGCAGGGCGAGCCCGCCGAAGACCGCCACCAGGGCGGCCTCGCACCACAGCATCACCGACCGGCGGTCGTACCGGTCGGCGACCGCCCCGGCGGGCAGGCCCGCCAGGAGCATGGCCGCCGCGTCGACGAAGCCGATGACGCCCGCCTGGGACGGCGATCCGGTGATCGCCAGGGCCAGCAGGGGCAGCACGATCAGCGAGGTGCTGTACGCGAACTCGCTGAACGCCTGGCTCGTCCACAGCAGGGTGAACGCGCGGCCCTGCCCCCGGTCCCGCTGTGCGGACGCCGCCATCAGGCGAGCAGCCGCGAGCGCGACTTGGTGTGGACGTACGTACGGCGCAGGTCGCGCACCATGCTGGTGCGCTTGAGCCAGCGGTCGGTGCCGTCGTAGCGCGGGGTGAAGGTGTCCCGGCCGTGGATGACCCGGTAGTTGTCGATGAACGCGGCCTCGCCGGGGCTCAGCACGACGCGCTGCGCGGCGGCCGCCAGCTGCCGGGCGGCCTCGTCCATGGCCCGCCCGGCCTCCTCGTCGCCCTCGACCGGGCTGGTGAAGTCCGCGTCGATGCGCAGGTACGGGGAGTCCGCGGGGCCGAACAGCACCGAGGCGACCTCGTGCGGGCGCTCCTCCAGGGCGGAGGGGTGCTCCGCCGTGTGCAGCGGGACGACCTCGTGCGAGTCGTCCGGGAAGAACCGGAACCGGTCCTGGTGCAGCACCTCGCGCAGCGGTCCGGCCACCTCGACCGCGTCGACCTCCGCCACGGTGGTGCCCACGCCGTCGGGGTTGCGCAGGCACATCAGCGCCACGTAGTCGCCGCGGCAGGTGTGGAAGACGTCCTCGGTGTGCAGGGTGAGCTGCTGCTCACTGCTGGCGCTGGTGAGGGAGGCCTCCTGGCCCTTGGAGGGGCACACGTCGTGGACGAGGCGGCCGTTCTGCTGGTTGGTCCAGGCGAACGGGTCGCCGAGGACGGAGGCGATCAGGAGCAGCACCAGTTCCTCACGGATCGCGGCGCCCTCCTTCTCGGCGACCTGCCAGCTCGGCGGGGTGGGGACGAGGTTCTCGTCGACGGGCAGGTTCGCCACGGCGATGACCGCGTCCTCGGCGGCGCGGGCGGCGACGAGGAACTGCCGTACGCCCACGGGCAGTCGCTCGGACTCGACGCGGATCCGGTCCGCGTACTCCATGGGGGTCCACACGGGGTGGGCGGCGAGGAAGGCGTCGGCGATCCGCGCCACCTCGTTCTTCTCCGTGTCGTTCAGCACGTATCGGGCCACAACAACATCCTTTGCGTTTCGTCAGTTACCGGTGGTCGCGGCGATCTGCCGCAGTGCGTCGAGGAAGGCGTCCGCGAGGGCGCGGACGGTGGTGGGGGTGTGGGTGGCGGGGGCGTGCATCCAGTCGATGCGCAGCTCGCCGTCGCTGACGGCGGCCACGATGTCGATCAGGTGCGGGCGCGGCTGCGCGGCGGCCTGGTCGGCGCCGAGGCTGTCGAAGCGGTCCCGGACCAGGCCGGTGCCGTCGCTGCCGCCGGCGCCGCCGGTCCCGGCGTCCCACTGGCCGAGGTAGTTGAAGCTGATCCTCGGGTACGGGGCCGCGGCCAGCGCGGTGTGCGCGGGGCTGCCCGGCTGGGACAGGTGACGCAGGGCGCCGTAGCCGATGCCGCGGCCGGGCAGCTTTCGCAGGCCCTTCTTGACGGCCTTCAGCGCCGGGCCCCAGTCGCCCGCCGGGACGGCGAGGGTGACGGGGTAGATGGTGGTGAACCACCCGACGGTCCGGGACAGGTCCACGTCGTCGAACAGCTCCTCGCGGCCGTGGCCTTCGAGGGCGATCGTGACGGGGGCGCCGGCCCAGTCCTGGAGGACCCGGCCGAGGGCGGCGAGCAGCACGTCGTTGATCTGTGTGCGGTGCGCCGCCGGCACCCGGTGCAGCAGGGCCTCGGTCTCGGCGCGGCCGAGCGTCGCGGATTCCACCGCGAGCTCGCCGTACGTCGGGGAGGTGCCCGGCCCGGCGTCGGCGGGGCCGTCGCACGGGATGTCCACCGCGCCGCCGGAGGCCTTCTGCCAGTACGCGCTCTCGTGGTCGAGGGCACCCGAGCGGACGTGGTCGTGCAGGCGTCGTGCCCACAGCTGGTAGCTGCTGGACTTCGGCCCGAGGTCCACCGTACCCCCTGCGGCGAGCTGTTCGTACGCCGCGACCAGGTCCTCGAGGAGCACCCGCCAGGACACGCCGTCCATCACCAGGTGGTGCACGGCCAGGAACAGCCGGGGGGCCTCGCCGGCGGGCATGCGCAGGAAGACACCCCGTACGACGGCGCCGGTGGCCGGGTCGAGGGCGCTCTGCGCCTCCTCCGCGGCGGCGTGCAGGGCCTGCCCGGTGCCGGTCGCGAGGGTGGTCAGGTCCCGTACGGCGAGCAGGCCGGCGGCGCGCACGCCGTACTCCTGGGTCCAGGTGCCGGTGGCGGCGTCCCGGGCGAAGCGCATCCGCAGGGCGTCGTGGTGGTCCACGACCGCGGCCAGGGCCCGCTCCAGGAGCGCGGGGTCGGTGTCGGGGGCCAGGCCCACGTGCACCGACATGGCGTACCGGCGCGGATCGACGGTGTGCGTGTCGAAGAACCACCGCTGGATCGGGGTGAGTTCGACGGCCCCCGTGACGGCGGCGGGCGTTTCGCCGCCGGCCTCGGACGCGGCCCCGGTGTGCTCCACGACGGCGGCCAGTTCGGCCACCGTCTGGTGGACGAACAGGAGCTTCGAGCTCAGCTTCAGACCCGCCTGGCGGGCCCGGGAGATGACCTGGATGGAGAGGATCGAATCGCCGCCGAGGTCGAAGAAGTTGTCGTGGACGCCGACCTTCTCCACGCCCAGCACCTCCGACCAGACCTCGGATAGGGCCTCCTCGGTGGCGTCGCGCGGGGCTGTGTAGGGGGTGCCGAGCTGCTCGGCCGGGGCCTCCGGCTCGGGCAGGGCGCGCCGGTCCACCTTGCCGCTGGGGGTGAGCGGGAGCCGTTCCAGCGGGACGAAGAGCGCCGGGACCATGTAGTCGGGCAGCGTCCGCGCCAGGTGGGCACGCAGCTCCGCCGTGGGGATCGCCTCGTCGGCGACGACGTAGGCGACGAGCCGCTTGTGGCCGTCGGCGCCCTGGTGGGCGATCACGACGGTCTCACGCACCAGGCCGTGGCGCACCAGCGCCGTCTCGATCTCGCCGAGCTCGATGCGGAACCCGCGGATCTTGACCTGGTCGTCGGCCCGGCCCAGATGCTCGAGCGTGCCGTCGGCCAGCCAGCGGGCCACGTCGCCGGAGCGGTACATCCGCTCGCCGGACGCACCGTACGGGTTGAGGGGGAAACGTTCCTCCGTCAGGTCGGGGCGGTGCAGGTAGCCGCGGGCCAGCCCGGCCCCGGCGACGTAGATCTCGCCGGCGACACCGACCGGGACGGGCCGGCGGTGCTCGTCGAGGAGCAGGACCCGGTAGCTGGGCAACGGCCGCCCCGCCGGGAGCCGGCCACCGGCCGCGAGGTGTTCGGCGGTGATCTCCTGGTAGGTGACGTGCACGGTGGTCTCGGTGATGCCGTACATGTTCACCAGCCGCGCGCCCGACGCACCGGCGTACCGCTCGAACCAGGCCAGCAGGTGCTTGGGCTCCAGCGCCTCACCGCCGAAGACCACCCACCGCAGGTCGGCGGGCACCGGGGCGCCCGACCGGACGGCCTGTTCGACCAGCTCGCGGAACATCGACGGGGTCTGGTTGAAGACCGTCACGCCCTCGTCGCGCAGCAGCTGCCACATCGACTCCGGGCTGCGGGCGGTGTCGTGGGGCACGACCACCGCCCGGCCCCCGGTGATCAGCGCACCCCACAGCTCCCACACCGAGAAGTCGAACGCGTACGAATGGAACACCGTCCACACGTCGTCCGCGCCGAAGCCGTAAGCGGGCTGGCAGTTGGCCAGCAGGTTCAGCACCGTACGGTGCTCGACCGCCACACCCTTGGGACGGCCCGTCGACCCCGACGTGTAGATCACGTACGCCAGGTGCGTGCCCGTGACGTCCGTCTCGGGTGCGGTCGCGGGCCGGGCCGCGATCACCCCGGCGTCGGCATCCAGGTCCACCACCCGTGCGCTGCCGACCGGCAGTTGACGGTTCAGTCCGCGGTGGGTGACGAGCAGTTCGGCCCCGGAGTCCGCCAGCATGTAGGCGAGCCGGTCCGCCGGATAGGCAGGATCCAGCGGCACGTACGCCGCACCCGCCTTCATGATCCCCAGCAGACCGACGGCCATGTCCAGACCGCGCTCCACCGACAACGCGACAAGCCGGTCCGGGCCCGCACCCAACCCCACGAGATGGTGTGCCAGCCGGTTCGCCCGCTCCTCCAGCTCCCGGTACGTCAAGGACTCACCCTCGAACGTCACCGCACGCGCCTCCGGAGACAGCACCGCCCGCTCCGCCACCAGACCGTGCACCGTCCCCACCGGCGCCTCGACCCCACCCGTCGCGTTCCACTCGTGCACCACCCGCTCGAACTCCCCGGGCGTGAGCAGCGGCAGCTCGGCGACGGACCGGCCCGGCTCCGCGACGGCACCGGCCAGCAGCACGTTCAGGTGCTCGCCGAACCGGGCCATCGTCGACGCGTCGAACAGCTCGGTGCTGTACTCGACCAGCGCGCGCAGCCCGCCGTCGTACTCCTCGAACTCCACGGTCAGGTCGCCGAGCGCGGTGTCCCGCTCCAGGCGGTACTCCTCGACCCGGACCGGGCCCAGGTCCGGGTGCATGCCCGGGGCGTTCTGGAGGACGACCATGGCCTGGACGAGCGGGGTGCGGCTGGTGTCGCGCTCCGGCTGGATCGCCTCCACCAGGCGCTCGTACGGCACCTCTTCGTGGGCGAAGGCGTCCAGGACCGTCTCGCGCACCTGCCCGAGCAGGGCCGCGAAGGACGTGTCCGGCTCGATGGACGAGCGCAGCACCACCGTGTTGACCAGGAAGCCGACCAGCTGCTCCAGGTCCGCGTGGCCGCGGCCCGCGGAGGCGGTGCCGACGGCGATGTCGCGCTGCCCGCTCCAGCGGGCGAAGACGGCCTTGACCGCCGCCGTCAGCGCCATGAAGAGGGTGGCGCCGTGCTCGCGGGCCAGCTCCTTGACGGCGTCGGCCGTGGCGGCCGGCACCTCGAAGGCGTGGACGGCGCCCGCGGAGGAGCGGACGGCCGGGCGGGGCCGGTCGGTGGGCAGTTCCAGCGGGGAGATGCCGGCCAGCCGCTCGCGCCACCAGTCCAGCTGCTCCGCCAGCAGACCGCCGTCCTCCAGTCGGCCGCGCTGCCAGGCGGCGAAGTCCGGGTACTGGACCGGGACTTCGGCCAGTCGGGCGGGGCGGCCCTCGGTGCGGGCCGCGTACAGCTCGCCCAGTTCGCGGGCGGCGACGCCCATGGACCAGCCGTCGGTGACGATGTGGTGCATGCCGAGCAGGAACAGGTGCTCCTCGGCGGCCAGCCGGACGAGCAGGACCCTCACCAGCGGGCCGCCGCGCAGGTCGTACGGGCGCTCCAGCTCCTCCCGGGCCAGTGCGCGCAGTCGCTCCTCGTCCCCGTCCGGCACCTCGGCCGTGCGCCACTGCGGCGCCAGCTCCGGGTGGACGATCTGCACGCCCCGGCCGCCGGCCACGTCGAACGTGGTCCGCAGGGACTCGTGGCGTGCCACCAGGTCGCCGACGGCGGCGCGCAGCGCGTCCGGGTCCAGCGGGCCCGTCAGGCGCAGGCCCGCGGCCGAGTGGTACTCGGTGCTGCCCTCGTTGAAGTCCTCCAGGAACCACAGGCGCTGCTGGCCGAAGGACATCGGCAGCACGCCGTCGCGCGGCACCACCGGGATGGCGGCGGTGTCGGCCGGCTCCTGCGGGGCCACGGCCGCCGCGAGTTCCGCGACGGTGGGGGCCTCGAAGAGCAGGCGCGGCGAGAGGCTGGTGCCCAGGGCCCGGCGGGCCCGGGAGACGACCTGGATGGTGAGGATGGAGTCGCCGCCGAGGTCGAAGAAGTTGTCGTGGACGCCGACCCGCTCCACGCCCAGGACCTCGGCCCAGACGGCGGCCAGGGCCTCCTCGGTGGCGTCGCGCGGGGCGGTGTAGGGGGTGCCGAGCTGTTCGGTGCGCAGTTCGGGGGCGGGCAGGGCGCGCCGGTCGGCCTTGCCGCTGGGGGTGAGCGGGAGCCGTTCCAGCGGGACGAAGAGTGCCGGGACCATGTAGTCGGGCAGCGTCTGCGCCAGGTGGGCACGCAGCTCCGCCGTGGGGATCGCCTCGTCGGCGACGACGTAGGCGACGAGCCGCTTGTGGCCGTCGGCGCCCTGGTGGGCGACGACGACGGTCTCGCGCACCAGGCCGTGACGCACCAGGGCCGTCTCGATCTCGCCGAGTTCGATGCGGAACCCGCGGATCTTGACCTGGTCGTCGGCGCGGCCCAGGTACTCCAGGGTGCCGTCGGCCTTCCAGCGCGCGACGTCGCCGGAGCGGTACATCCGCTCGCCGGGCGCACCGTACGGGTTGAGGGGGAAACGTTCCTCTGTCAGCTCGGGGCGGTGCAGGTAGCCCCGCGCGAGGCCGCCGCCCGCGACGTGGATCTCGCCGGCGACGCCGACCGGGACCGGCTGTCGGTGCTCGTCGAGGAGCAGGACCCGGTAGCTGGGCAACGGCCGCCCGGCCGGGAGCCGGCCACCGGCCGCGAGGTGTTCGGCGGTGATCTCCTGGTAGGTGACGTGCACGGTGGTCTCGGTGATGCCGTACATGTTCACCAGCCGCGCGCCCGACGCACCGGCATAGCGCTCGAACCAGGCCAGCAGGTGCTTGGGCTCCAGCGCCTCACCGCCGAAGACCACCCACCGCAGGTCGGCCGGAGCGGCCGCACCCGCCTGCGCGGCGTTCTCGACGAGCTCGCGGAACATCGACGGGGTCTGGTTGAAGACGGTCACGCCCTCGTCGCGCAGCAGCTGCCACATCGACTCCGGGCTGCGGGCGGTGTCGTGAGGCACGACCACCGCCCGGCCCCCGGTGATCAGCGCACCCCACAGCTCCCACACCGAGAAGTCGAACGCGTACGAGTGGAACACCGTCCACACGTCATCGGCGCCGAAACCGTACGCCGGCTGGCAGTTGGCCAGCAGGTTCAGCACCGTACGGTGCTCGACCGCCACGCCCTTGGGACGGCCCGTCGATCCCGACGTGTAGATCACGTACGCGAGGTCGGTACTGCTGACGGCGGTTTCGGGAGCCGTGGCCGGCTGCGAGCCGACCGCGGAGCGGGCGGCGTCGAGGTCGACCACGGTGACGTCGCCCTCGGGCAGCTGACGGTTCAGTCCGCGGTGGGTGACCAGCAGTTCGGCCCCGGAGTCCGCCAGCATGTAGGCCAGCCGGTCCGCCGGATAGGCAGGATCCAACGGCACGTACGCCGCACCCGCCTTCATGATCCCCAACAGACCCACGGCCATGTCCAGACCGCGCTCCACCGACAACGCCACCAACCGGTCCGGACCCGCACCCAACCCCACCAGATGATGCGCCAGCCGGTTCGCCCGCTCCTCCAGCTCCCGGTACGTCAAGGACTCACCCTCGAACGTCACCGCACGCGCCTCCGGAGACAGCACCGCCCGCTCCGCCACCAGACCGTGCACCGTCCCCACCGGCGCCTCGACCCCACCCGTCGCGTTCCACTCGTGCACCACCCGCTCGAACTCCCCGGGTGCCAGCATCGGCACCGCCGACACGGCGCGCGCGGGCTCGGCGACCATCCCCGCCAGCAGCGCGCGCAGGTGCGCCGCCATGCGGGCGACGGTGTCCGCGTCGAACAGCGCGGGGTCGTAGGCCAGGGCGTACGCCAGCTCCTCGCCGGCGTAGGCGACCAGGTTCAGCGGGAAGTTGGTGACGTCCGCGCCCTCCAGGCCGTGCAGGCGGACCGGGTCGCCGTCCTGGCCGGTGTCCCCGTCCACGGGGAAGTTCTCGAACGCCACCAGGCTCTCGAAGAGGTGGGTGCCGCGCTCGACGCCGCTCCAGCCCTGGATCTGCGGCAGCGGCACGTACTCGTACTGGCGGGCCTCCACCTGGGCCTGCTGCACCCGGGCCAGCCACTCCCCCACCGGGGCCGCGCCGTCGATCTCGACGCGCACGGGCAGGGTGTTGATGAGCATGCCGACCATGGAGTCCACACCGGGCAGATCGGCCGGGCGGCCGGAGACGGTCGCGCCGAAGACGACGTCCCGCTCGCCCGAGTAGCGGGCCAGCAGCAGCGCCCAGGCGCCCTGGAGGACGGCGTTGACCGTCAGGCGGCCGGCCCGTGCGAAGTCGTACAGCCGCCGGGAGTCCTCGGCGGACAGCCAGGTCACCAGCCGCTCGGCGGACTGCGCCCGGTGGCTCGCGGCCGGCCGGCGGTCGAAGGGCAGCGCGGTCGGCTCGGTGACCCCGCCCAGCAGGCCGCGCCAGTACGCCTCCGCCTCGGCCAGGTCCTGGCGCTCCAGCCACTCCACGTAGGCGGAGAACGGCCGGCGCGCGGGCAGCACGGGCTGCTGCCCGGCGGCCAGCGCCCGGTAGGCGGTGGTGAGTTCGTCGAGCATCTGGAAGGTGGACCAGCCGTCCAGGAGGACGTGGTGCGAGGTCCGCACCACCCGTACGGAGGTGTCGGAGATCCGTACGAGCGCCAGCCGCGTCATCGGCGCCGCGGACAGGTCGATGCCCCGGGCGCGGTCCTCGGCCAGGTAGGCCGTGAGCGCGCCCGCCTGCTCCTCGGCGGTCAGCCCCCGCCAGTCCAGGTGGACCACGGGCAGCGGGGTGCGGCGGTGCACGACCAGGAGCGGCCGGTCGACCTGCTCCCAGACCACGGCGCCGCGCAGGACCTCCAGGTGGTCGGTGACGTGCTGCCAGGCGCGCTCCAGCAGCGCGGTGTCGGTGACCCCGTCCAGCAGGAAGGACATCTGCTCGAAGTAGGCGCCGGAGCCGGGCTCGGCCAGGGTGTGGAAGAGCATGCCGCTC
Source organism: Streptomyces sp. NPDC042102 (assembly GCF_055582305.1). Taxonomy (NCBI): domain Bacteria; kingdom Bacillati; phylum Actinomycetota; class Actinomycetes; order Kitasatosporales; family Streptomycetaceae; genus Streptomyces; species Streptomyces sp. NPDC042102. The sequence continues at coordinate 1,005,362 of NZ_JBVJDL010000001.1, read as the reverse complement.
TGCATGGGCGTGAGCGGGTAGATGTCCTCGATGCCCGTGCCGTCGCCCACGATCCGGTCGACGGCCGCCTGGTCCAGGCGGGCCAGCGGGAAGTCGGACGGGGTCGCGCCGCCGCTGCCGGGCCGCAGGCAGTGGGTGATCAGTGCCCGCAGGGCGTCCCGGAAGGCGTCGGCGACCCGCTGGACGGTCGCCTCGTCGAAGACCTCGCCGGAGAAGATCCAGCTGAAGCCGAGGGTGCCGGACTCCACCATGCCGACGACGTCGAGGAGGTACGGGCGGGGCTCGTCCGGTTCGTGGTCCAGGCCGAGGGCGGGCAGGCGGTCGCGGACCAGGCCGTCGTCGGCGGTGGTGCGGTCCCACTGGCCGAGGTAGTTGAAGCTGATCTGCGGCAGCGGGTCGGCGGCCAGCGCGTGGCCCGGGGTGCCGGGCAGCGACAGGAAGCGCAGGGCGTCGTAGCCCAGGCCCCGGCCGGGAACCGCGCGCAGCTGCTCCTTGACCGCCTTGACGGTCTCGTCCCAGCCGCGGCCGCCGGGCAGGGCGAGGGCGACGGGGAAGTGGGTGGTGTACCAGCCGACGGTGCGGGAGAGGTCGAGGTCCTCGAAGAGCTCCTCGCGGCCGTGGCCCTCCAGGCCGAGGACGAGGCGGTCCGCGCCGGTCCAGTCGGCCAGGGTGCGGCCCAGGGCGCTGACGAGCACGTCGTTGATCTGTGTTCGGTAGACCGACGGTACGCGCTGGAGGAGGGCCTCGGTCTCCTCGCGGGTGAGGGCGACGCGGACGGTGCGCTCGTGCGCGGTTACGTTGCGGCCGGCCGGGTGGTCGACGGGCAGGGCGGGGGCGTGACCGGGGGCCACGGCGCGCCAGTGCTCGATCTCGTGGTCGAGGCCGCCGGAGCGGACGTGGTCGGTCAGGCGCCGGGACCACTGCTGGTAGCTGCTGCTCTTCGCCCCGAGGTCGGCGGGCCGGCCGGCGGCGAGCTGCGCGTAGGCGGTGGCGAGGTCCTCCAGGAGCACGCGCCAGGAGACGCCGTCCATGACGATGTGGTGCACGGCGAGGAAGAGGCGGGGGGCCTCGCCCTCGGGGAGGCGCAGGAGGACGCCCTTGACGAGGGTTCCGGAGGCCAGGTCCAGGGCGCGCTGGGCCGCGAGCGCGGTGTCGTGCAGGGCCTGCTCGCGCGCGGCGGCGCCCAGGTCGGTGAGGTCGCGCACGGAGAACGGGGCGGCCGGGTGGTCGCCGTACTCCTGGGTCCAGGTGCCGTCGGCGGTGTCGCGCCGGTAGCGCAGGCGCAGAGCGTCGTGGTGGGCGACGACCGCGGCCAGGGCCCGCTCCAGCAGGGCGGCGTCGGTGTCCGGCGCGAGTCCGAGCTGGACGGACATGGCGTAGTGGTCGGGGTTGACGGTGTGCTCGGCGAGGAACCACCGCTGGATCGGGGTGAGTTCGGCGGTGCCGCCGACCTCGGTGGGTGCCGCGGCGGCTCCCGGGGCGGCGGGCGCGCCGACAGCGCCGGCCAGGGCGGCGACGCTCTGGTGCAGGAAGAGCAGTTTGGAGGTGAGGTGCAGTCCGGCCTGGCGGGCGCGGGAGACGACCTGGATGGAGAGGATCGAATCGCCGCCGAGGTCGAAGAAGTTGTCGTGGACGCCGACCTTCGGCACGCCGAGGACCTCGGCCCAGACGGTGGCCAGGATCTCCTCGGTGGCGTCGCGCGGCGCGGTGTACTCGGTGCCGGGCCGCCCGGCCTCCGGGTCGGGCGCGGGCAGGGCGCGCCGGTCGACCTTGCCGCCCGGGGTCAGCGGCAGCCGCTCCAGGGGGACGAAGACGGCCGGGACCATGTAGTCGGGCAGGCTGCCGGAGAGGTGCGCGCGCAGGCCCGGGGTGTCGGTGTCCGGTCCGGCCACGACGTACGCCACGAGGCGGCGCCGGCCGGTGTCCTCCTGCCGGGCGAGGACGACGGCGTCGGTGACGTCGGGGTGGGCGAGCAGGGCGCTCTCGACCTCGCCGAGCTCGATGCGGAAGCCGCGGATCTTGACCTGGTCGTCGGCACGGCCGAGGAACTCCAGGTCGCCGGTGGGCAGCAGGCGGGCCCGGTCGCCGGTGCGGTAGAGCCGGTCGCCCTGGACGAAGGGGCTGGGCACGAACCGCTCGGCGGTCAGGTCCGGCCGCCCGTGGTAGCCGCGGCCGATGCCCGCGCCGCCGATCCAGATCTCGCCGGGCACGCCGACGGGGACGAGGCCGCGGCGGGCGTCGAGGACGTACACGCGGGTGTCGGGCAGCGGGCGGCCGATGGGGACGTACACGCTGTCGCGCAGGGTCTCCTCGGCCGGGACGAAGACGGTGGAGTCGATGGTGGCCTCGGTGCCGCCGTAGGCGTTGACGACGACGGCGTCGTGCCGGATCTGGCGCAGCAGGGCGCGGCAGTCCTCGACGCGCCAGCCCTCGGAGCCGACGGAGATCAGGCGCAGCGGCGGGAAGCCGTCCCCGCGCCGGTCGACCTCGGCCAGGACGGCGTTCAGCAGCGAGGGGACGATCTCCAGGCCGGTGGCGCCGGTCCGGGCGATCAGGTCCAGGAGCGCGGAGGGCTCGGTGGTGACGTCCTTGGAGGCGATGACGAGGGCGCCGCCGAAGGGCAGGGAGCGGATGAGGTCGGCGAAGAAGAGGTCGACGGAGAGGCTGGAGACGGACAGGAAGCGCAGCTTCAGCTCGTCCAGCCCGTACCGCTCGTCCCAGGCGGCGCAGATGTGCCGGACGTTGCGGTGCTCGATGGCGACGCCCTTGGGGTTGCCGGTGGAGCCGGAGGTGTAGATGACGTACGCGAGGTCGTCGGCGGTGACCGTGGTCTGCGGGGCGGTGGCGGGCCGGGCGCCGATCTCGGCGGCGTCGGCGTCGAGGTCCACGAGGCGGGCCCCGGAGCCGGCGAGCCGGTCGCGGACGGCGCCGTGGGTGACGACGAGGGGGGCGCCGGAATCGGCCAGCATGTAGCCGAGCCGGTCGGCGGGGAAGCCGGGGTCGAGCGGTACGTAGGCGGCGCCGGCCTTGAGGATGCCGAGCAGGCCCACGGCCATGGCGGAGCCCCGGGCGACGCTGAGGCCGACGAGGGAGCCGGGGCCGGCGCCGAGCGCGGTCAGGTGGTGGGCGAGCCGGTTGGCGCGCTCGTCGAGTTCGCGGTGGGTGAGGGTGGCGTCCTCGGCGATGACGGCCGGCGCGTCGGGCGTCCGGGCGGCCTGGGCGGCGAGCCGCTCGTGGATGAGGGCGGGGTCGACCGCGGCCAGTTCGGTGGCGTTCCACCGGTCGCGGATCTGCTCCTCCTCGGCGCCCGTCAGCAGCGGCAGCGCGCCGACGGCGGTACCGGGGGCCGCGATCGCCGCGTCGAGCAGGACGCCGAGGTGGCCGGTGAGGCGGGCGACGGTGGCGGTATCGAACAGGTCGGTGCTGTATTCGACGAGTCCGGCGAGGCGGCCGTCCCGCTCCTCGAACTCGAAGGTGATGTCGAAGAGCGAGGCGTCGCGCTCCAGCGGGTAGCCGGTGGTGCGGGCACCGGGCAGGTCCAGGGCGTCGGCCGGGGCGTTCTGCAGGACGACCATGGCCTGGACGAGCGCGGTGCGGCTGGGGTCGCGCTCGGGCTGGACGGCCTCGACGAGCTTGTCGAAGGGGACGTCCTCGTGGGCGAAGGCGTCCAGGACGGTGTCCTTGACCCGGTCGAGCAGGTCGGTGAAGGCGAGGTCCGCCTCGACCTGGGTCCGCAGGACGACGGTGTTGACGAGGAAGCCGACGAGGCCTTCGAGTTCCTGGTGGCCGCGGGCGGCCGAGGAGGTGCCCACCGCGATGTCCTCCTGGTCGGACCAGCGCGCGAGGACGGCCTTGACGGCCGCGGTGAGCACCATGAAGAGGCTGGCGCCCCGGTCGCGGGCGAGGTCCTTCAGGCCGTCGACGGTACCGGCGGGCAGCTCGAAGGCGTGGACGGCGCCGGCGGAGGTGCGCACGGCCGGGCGGGGCCGGTCGGTGGGCAGTTCCAGCGGGGAGATGCCCGCCAGCCGCTCGCGCCACCAGTCGGTGGTCCGCTCCAGCAGGCCGCCGTCCGCCAGCCGGGCGCGCTGCCAGGCGGCGAAGTCCGGGTACTGCACGGCGACTTCGGGCAGGCGGGCCGGACGGTTGTGGAGGCGGGCCGCGTACAGCTCGCCCAGTTCGCGGGCGACGACGCCCATGGACCAGCCGTCGGTGACGATGTGGTGCATGCCGAGCACGCAGATGTGCTCGTCGGCGGCGAGGCGTACGAGCAGGACGCGGACCAGCGGTCCGGCCGCGAGGTCGTACGGGCGGGCCATCTCCGCCCGTACGAGAGCGCGCGCCTCGTCCTCGTCACGGGCGTCGGCGGCCGTCCAGCCGGGGGCGAGGGTGTCGTGGACGATCTGGACGGGGCGGCCGTCGACGGCCCGGAAGGTCGTGCGCAGCGACTCGTGCCGGTCCACCAGGTCGCCGACGGCGGCGCGCAGCGCGCCGGCGTCCAGGGCTCCCGTGATCCGCAGGGGCAGCGCCGAGTGGTAGTCGGCGCTCTCCGGCTCGAAGTCCTCCAGGAACCACAGGCGCTGCTGTCCGAAGGACAGGGGCAGTTCGCCCCCGCGGGGGACCGCCGGGACGAGCGGTCCGGCGGCGGCCGCCCCGGCGGCGCCGGCCCGGCCGGAGAGGCGCTCGGCGAGCGCCTCCCGGAGCCGGTCGGGCAGAGCGGCTATCCGGTCCGCGCGGGAAGACGGCGTGTTCATCGAGGAATCCCCCAGGGAGTACAGGAGTACAGGGTGGTGAGCGGTACGGGCGGCGGTCGGCGGCGGGGCCGGGTCAGCCGGTGGTGGCGGCGGTCAGGCTCTGCGGGCGCATGTCGGTCCAGTGCGTCTCGACGTACGCCAGGCACGCCTCGCGGGGCCGGTCGGCGAGGACGGTGTGCCAGCCGGCCGGTACGGCGGTGGCGGCGGGCCACAGGGAGTGCTGGCCCTCGTCGTTGACGAGGACGCTGTAGGGGCGGTCGGCCTGCTCGAACGGGTTGGACACGGTGGTGCCTTTCGGTGGGGAGGAACCGGAACGGAAAGGAGGGGAAGGGGGGATGGAGGGAAGGCGGGGAAGGGGTCAGGAGAGGGCGGCGGCGGCTTCGAGTTCGGCGAGGACGAGTTCCTCGACCGCGCCCGCGCTCTGCGCGACCGTCGGGAAGTCGAAGACCGCCCGCGGTGAGAGCGTGGTGCCGAAGACCGAGTTGATCCGCGAGGTCATGCGCAGGGCGAGGAGGGAATCGCCGCCCAGCGCGAAGAAGTTGTCGTGGACGCCGATCCGGTCGTGGCCCAGCAGCTCCTGCCAGAGCTCGACGAGGACCTCCTCGACGGCGGTGGCCGGGGGCTCGTACGCGGGGCCGGTGTCCGCGCCGCGCACCGGGTCCGGCAGGGCCCGGCGGTCGACCTTGCCGTTCGCGGTGAGCGGCAGGGCGGCGAGCGTGCCGAACGCGGCCGGGACCATGTACGCCGGCAGCGAGGCCGCCAGGTGGGCGCGCAGCGCGTCGGTGTCCGGGGCGGTGCCCTCGCCGGCCGCCGGGACCACGTGGGCCACCAGCAGCGTCCGCCCGCCCTCGGTGTACGGGACGACGGCGGCCTCGGCGACCGCCGGGTGGGCGGTGAGCGCGGTCTCGATCTCGCCGGTCTCGATCCGGAAGCCGCGGATCTTGACCTGGCCGTCGGTGCGGCCGAGGAACTCCAGGGTCCCGTCGGGCCGCCAGGCCACGAGGTCGCCGGAGCGGTACATCCGCTCCCCCGGGGCGCCGTACGGGTCGGCCAGGAAACGTTCCGCCGTGAGGCCCGGCCGCCCCAGGTAGCCGCGGGCCAGGCCCGCGCCGGCGATGTACAGCTCGCCGGGCACCCCGACCGGGGCGGGCGCGAGCGCCTCGTCGAGCACGTACACGCGGGTGTTGCCGATCGGCGCGCCCAGCGGGACGGCGCCGGTGGCAGTTCCGCGCAGATCGTGGGCGGTGGTGAAGGTGGTGGCCTCGGTGGGCCCGTAGCCGTTGGTCAGGCGCAGCGCGGGGTGGGCGGCCAGCACCCGGGCGCAGTGCTCCGGCGAGAGCCGGTCGCCGCCCGCGAGCAGCTGGCGCAGCCCGGCGAAGGCGCCGATGGCGTCGTCGGCGACCTGGTGGAACAGGCCGGCGGTGAGCCAGAGGTGGGTGACCTCGTGCTCCTTCAGGAAGCGGCCGAGCTCCTCGGCGGTGGGCAGCTGCGGCGGGTGCACGGCGAGCCGCGCGCCGCCGAGCAGGGCGGCCCAAACCTCGAAGGTGGAGGCGTCGAAGGAGAGCGAGGCGAACTGCGCGACGGTGTCGCCGGGGCCGATGTCGGTGTACGCCGCCCCGTGGACGAGCCGGACGACGGCCCGGTGGCTGGTCAGCACGCCCTTGGGCCGGCCGGTCGAGCCGGAGGTGTAGATGACGTAGGCGAGGTGGTCCGGGGACAGGGTGACCTCGGGGGCCGTCGCGGGGTGCGCGGCGATGCGCTCCCGGTCCCGGTCGAGGTCCACCACGTGGGCCGGGGAGGCGGGCAGCCGCTCGCGCAGGGTCTCCTCGGTGAGCAGCAGCCGTACTCCGGCGTCCTCGATCATGTACGCGAGCCGGTCGGCCGGGTACTCGGGGTCGAGCGGGACGTACGCCGCGCCCGCCTTGAGCACCGCGAGCAGTGCGGTGACCGCGTGCGGGCCGCGTTCCAGGCACAGGCCCACCAGGTGTTCGGGGCCGGCGCCGAGGGAGGTCAGGTGGTGGGCGAGCCGGTTGGCCCGCTCGTCCAGCTCCCGGTACGTGGTCTCCCGGCCGCCGGAGACGAGGGCGACGGCGTCGGGCCGCTCGGCGGCGCGGGCCGCGAACAGCTCCGCGAGCGTGGCCTCGGGCAGCGGGCGGGCGGTGTCGTTCCAGGCCGTCAGGGTCAGTTCGGCCTCGGCCGCGCCGAGCATCGACAGGGTGGCGACCGGCCGGTCCGGGCCGCCGGCGGCGATGTCCGCGAGCAGGGCGTCGAGGTGGGCGCAGATGCGCTCGGCGCTCTCCTCGTCGTACAGCTCGGCGTCGTAGGCCAGGGTGTAGGCCAGCTCGTCGCCGGCGTAGGCGATCAGGTTGAGCGGGAAGTTGGTGGCCTCGGTGCCCTCCAGGCCGCGCAGGCGCAGCCCGTGGGCGGCGGCCGCCTCGTCGTCCATCGGGTAGTTCTCGAAGACGACCAGGCTCTCGAAGAGCGCGGTGCCGCGCTCGACGGCGCTCCAGCCCTGGATCTGCGGGAGCGGCACGTACTCGTACTGGCGGGCCTCCACCTGGGCGGCCTGCACCCGGGCGAGCCACTGTCCGACGGGGGCTGCGGGGTCGACGGCGACACGGACGGGCAGGGTGTTGATGAGCATGCCGACCATGGAGTCCACACCGGCCAGGTCGGTGGGGCGGCCGGAGACGGTCGCGCCGAAGACGACGTCGCGCGTTCCGGCGTGCCGGGCCAGCAGCAGCGCCCAGGCGCCCTGGAGCACGGTGTTGACGGTGATCCGGTTGCCGCGCGCGAAGTCGAACAGGGCCCGGGAGGTCTGCGGGGAGAGCCGCCGGGCGCGCCGTCCGGTGGAGCCGGTGCGGTGGCCGGGCGCGACGCGCCCGGCGGCGGGCAGCGCGGTCGGCGCCTCGAAGCCGGCGAGCAGCTCGCGCCAGTACGCCTCGGCCTCGGCCAGGTCCTGGCGCTCCAGCCACTCCACGTAGGCGGAGAACGGCCGGCGCGGGGGCAGGACGGGCTGCTCCCCGGCTGCCAGGGCCGCGTACGCGGAGTACGTCCGGGTCAGCACGTCGAAGGTGGACCAGCCGTCGAGCAGCACGTGGTGGAAGGCGCAGACGAGCCGGACGGTGGTGTCGGAGAGCCGGATCACGGTCAGCCGCATCAGCGGGGCGGCGCTCAGGTCCAGCGGCCGGGCCCGGTCCTCGGCGAGGAAGCGGCGTACGTCCCGCTCCTGGTCGTCGGCGGTACGGCCGCGCCAGTCGAGGTGGGTGACGGGCAGCGGTGCCTGCCGGTGGACGACCATGAGCGGACGCTCGGTGTCCTGCCAGACCAGACCGGCGCGCAGGACGTCGGTGTGGTCGGCGACCAGCTGCCAGGCGCGCTCCAGCAGGGCGGGGTCGGTGACCCCGTCGAGCTCGAACGTCATCTGCTCGAAGTAGGCGCCCGCGCCCGGCTCGGAGAGGCTGTGGAAGAGCATGCCGCTCTGCATCGGGGTGAGCGGGTGGATGTCCTCCACGCCGCGGCCGTCGCCGGCGATCCTGTCGACGGCCGCCTGGTCCAGGCGGGCCAGCGGGAAGTCCGAGGGGGTCGCGCCGCCGCTGCCGGGGCGCAGGCAGTGCGCGATCAGGTCGCGCAGGGCCTGGGCGAAGGCGTCGGCGAGCCGCTGGACCGCGGCGGTGCTGTGGGTGCCCGGGGAGTGGATCCAGTCGATGCGCAGCTCGCCGTCGCCGACGGCGGCGACGATGTCGATGAGGTGCGGGCGGGGCTGCCCGGGTGCCTGGTCGGCGCCGAGGGCGCCGAGGCGGGCGCGGACCAGGCCGGTGCGGCTGGTGGTGCCGTCCCACTGGCCCAGGTAGTTGAAGCTGATCTGCGGGTGGAGGTGCCCGGCGGCGGCCAGCGCGGTGTGGGCCGCGCTGCCGGGCTCGCCGAGGTGGCGCAGGGCGCCGTGGCCCAGGCCCCGGCCCGGGACGGCGCGCAGGTCCTCCTTGACGCTCTTGAGCGCGGTGCCCCAGTCGCCGGCCGGGACGTCGAGGGTGACGGGGTGGATGGTGGTGAACCAGCCGACGGTGCGGGAGAGGTCGAGGTCGGCGAACAGCTCCTCGCGGCCGTGGCCCTCGAGGGCGACGGTGACGGGGCCGGCGGCCCAGTCGCCGAGGATCCGGCCGAGCGCGGTCAGCAGGACGTCGTTGATCTGCGTGCGGTAGGCGGCGGGGACCCGCTGGAGCAGCGCCTCGGTGTCGGCGCGGTCCAGGCTGACGGACACGGTGGCCGCAGCGCCGAAGGTGTGCGGGTCGTGCTCGGCGCCGGGTACGTCGTGGGGCAGGGCCCGGGTGGCGGCGGCGGCCCGCTGCCAGTGGCCGATCTCGTGGTCGAGGCCGCCGGAGCGGACGTGGTCGGTCAGGCGCCGGGACCACTGCTGGTAGCTGCTGGTCTTCGCCCCGAGGTCTGCGGGGCGGCCCTCGGCGAGCTGACCGTACGCGGTGGCGAGGTCCTCCAGGACCACGCGCCAGGACACGCCGTCCATCACCAGGTGGTGCACGGTCAGGGACAGCCGGGGCGGCCGGGCGGCGCCGAGCCGGAAGAACACGCCCTTGACCAGGTTTCCGGAGGCGAGGTCCAGGGAGCGCTGGGCGGCCGAGGCGGCCTCGTGCAGCGCCTCCTCGCGGGCGTCGTCGCCGAGGGCGGACAGGTCGCGCACGGAGAGCGGGGCGGCCGGGTGGTCGCCGTACTCCTGGGTCCAGGTGCCGGTGGCGGCGTCCCGGGTGAAGCGCATCCGCAGGGCGTCGTGGTGGCCGACGACGGCGGCCAGCGCGCGCTCCAGCAGGGCCGTGTCGGTGTCGGGGGCCAGCTCGACCTGGACGGACATGCCGTAGTGGTCGGTGTCGACGGTGTGCTCGGCGAAGAACCACCGCTGGATCGGGGTGAGTTCGGCGCTGCCGCTGACCTCGGCGGGCGCGTCGGCGCCCGGCTCGGCGACGGGGGTGACGGCGCCGGCCAGGGCCGCGATGCTCTGGTGGACGAAGAGCAGCTTGGAGGTCAGCAGCAGGCCGGCCTGGCGGGCGCGGGAGACGACCTGGATGGAGAGGATCGAATCGCCGCCGAGGTCGAAGAAGTTGTCGTGGACGCCGACCCTCGCCACACCCAGGACCTCGGCCCAGACCGCGGCGAGGACCTCCTCGGTCGCGTCACGCGGCGCGGTGTGGCCGGCGTCGGGGCCGGCCGCCTGCGGCTGGGGCTCGGGCAGGGCGCGCCGGTCGACCTTGCCGCTGGGGGTCAGCGGCAGCCGCTCCAGCGGGACGAACAGCGCGGGGACCATGTAGTCGGGGAGGCTGCCGGAGAGGTGGGAGCGCAGTTCGCCGGTGGTGGGGGTGCGGTCGGCCACGACGTAGGCGACGAGCCGCTTGCGGCCCGACTCGTCCTGGTGGACCACGACGACGGCGTCGCGGACGTCCGGGTGGCCGCCCAGGGCGGTCTCGATCTCGCCGAGCTCGATGCGGAAGCCGCGCACCTTGACCTGGTCGTCGGCGCGGCCGAGGTACTCCAGGCTGCCGTCGGCGCGGCGGCGGGCGACGTCGCCGGAGCGGTACATGCGGGCGCCGGGCTCGCCGTACGGGTCGGCGGTGAACCGCTCGGCGGTCAGGCCCGGGCGGCCGTGGTAACCGCGGGCCAGGTGCGGGCCGGCGATGTACAGCTCGCCGGGCACGCCGGCCGGGACCGGCTGGAGCGCGGCGTCGAGCAGCAGGACGCGGGTGTTGGGCAGCGGGGTGCCGATGGGCGGGATGGCGGAGCCGGTGAGCGGCTCGCTCATCGTGGCGACGACGGTGGCCTCGGTCGGCCCGTACGCGTTGATCATCCGGCGGCCCTCGGACCAGCGGGCGACCAGGTCGCCGGTGCTGGCCTCGCCGCCGACGACCAGGGTGCGCAGGTCCTCCAGGCCCTCGGGGACCAGGGTGGCGACGGCGGAGGGGGCGAGCAGGGCGTGGGTGATGCGGCGCTCGCGCAGGAAGGTCTGCAGGGCATCGCCGACGACGGGGCCGTGCGGCGGCAGCACCAGGGTGGCGCCGGCGGGCAGGGCCATCAGGATCTCCATGACGGCGCCGTCGAAGGAGGAGGAGGCGAACTGCAGGACGCGGCTGTCCTCGGTGACCTCCAGCCGCTCGGCCTCGGCGGCGGCGAGGTTGCCGACGCCGGTGTGCGGGACGAGGACGCCCTTGGGGGTGCCGGTGGACCCGGAGGTGTAGATCACGTACGCCAGGTCGGCCGGGCGCAGGGTGGTGGCGGGGGCGGTGACGGGCAGGGCGGCCAGCTGCTCCCGCTCGGCCACGAGGTCGACCAGGACGGCGTCGGTGGCGGGCAGTTCGGGCAGCAGCGGGGTCTGGGTGACGACGATCCGGGCGCCGGAGTCCTGGAGCATGAAGGCGAGCCGGTCGGCCGGGTAGTTCGGGTCCAGCGGGAGGTAGGCGGCGCCGGCCTTCATGATGCCGAGCAGGCCGACGACGAGGTCGGTGCCGCGCTCGACGCACAGGCCCACGAAGGTGCCCGGGCCGGCGCCGAGGGCGGCCAGCCGGTGGGCGAGCCGGTTGGCCCGCTCGTCCAGTTCGCGGTAGCCGAGGGTGGTGCGGGTGTCCTCGACGGCGGGCGCGTCGGGGCGGCGGCGGGCCTGGGCCTCGACGAGCTGCGGGAAGGTGCCGGCCGGCACCTCGGTGCGCGGGCCGCTGCCGTCCCGTACGGCCTTGTCGAACTCCTCGTCGGTGAGCATGGGCAGGGTGGCCAGGGACCGGTCGGGGGCCACGGCCGCGGCGAGCAGCAGGGTGTTCAGGTGCCCGGCGAAGCGGGCGACGGTGGCCTCGTCGAAGAGGGCGGTGCTGTAGCCGATCCGGGCGGTGAGGCCCCCGGACCCCTCGCCGGCCTCGTGGAACTCCACGGTCAGGTCGAAGGGGGCGGCCTCGCGGTGCACCTCGTAGCCGGCGGCGTGGACGCCGGGCAGGGCGACGGGGTCGGCGGGTGCGTTCTGGAGGACGACCATCGCCTGGACGAGCGGGGTGCGGCTGGTGTCGCGCTCGGTGCGGACGGCCTCGACGAGCCGCTCGAAGGGGACGTCCTCGTGGGCGAAGGCCTCCAGGACGGTCTCCTTGACCTGGCCCAGCAGCTGCCCGAAGTTCATGTCCGGCTCGACGTGGGAGCGCAGGACGACGGTGTTGACCAGGAAGCCGATCAGGTGCTCCAGGTCGCCGTGGCCCCGGCCGGAGGTGGCGGTGCCCACCGCGATGTCCTGCTGCCCGGACCAGCGGGCGAGGACGGCCTTGACGGCGGCGGTCAGCGCCATGAAGAGGGTGGCGCCGTGCTCCTGGGCGAGGTGCCTGACGGAGGCGGTGGTCTCGGCGGGCACCGCGAAGGTGTGGACGGCGCCGGCGGAGGAGCGGACGGCCGGGCGGGGCCGGTCGGTGGGCAGTTCCAGCGGGGTGATGCCGGCCAGCCGCTCGCGCCACCAGCCGAGCTGCTCGCGCAGCAGGCCGCCGTCCTCCAGGCGGCCGCGCTGCCAGGCGGCGAAGTCGGGGTACTGCACGGGCGCGTCGGGCAGCCGCGCGGGGCGGCCCTCGACGCGGGCGGCGTAGAACTCGCCCAGTTCGCGGGTGGCGACGCCCATGGACCAGCCGTCGGTGACGATGTGGTGCATGCCGAGCACGCACACGTGCTCCTCGGCCGAGAGGCGGACGAGCAGGACGCGGACGAGGGGGCCGGTCTTGAGGTCGTACGGGCGGGCCGTCTCACCGCGTACGAGTTCCCGCAGCCGCTCCTCGCGCAGGCCGGCGGCGGTGTCGGTGAGGTCGGCGGTGCGCCACTGCGGCGCGAGGGCGGGGTGGACCACCTGGACGCCGCGGCCGCCGACCACGCCGAAGGTGGTGCGCAGCGACTCGTGGCGGGCGGTGAGGTCGGTGACGGCGGCGCGCAGGGCGTCGGTGTCGAGCGTGCCGGTCAGGCGCAGGCCGAGGGCGGTGTGGTACTCGGCGCTGCCGGGGTCGAAGTCCTCCAGGAACCACAAGCGTTGCTGGCCGAACGACATCGGCAGGGCGCCCTCGCGGGGGACGACGGGGATGGCGGCGGCCGCGGTGTCCTCCTCGGGCGCCACGGACGCGGCGAGGGCGGCGATGGTCGGGGTGTCGAACAGCACGCGCGGGGACAGCTTGACGCCGAGGGCCTGGCGCATCCGGGAGACGGCGCGGACGGAGAGGATGGAGTTGCCGCCGAGGGCGAAGAAGTCGTCGTGGATGCCGACGCGGGAGACGCCGAGGACCTCGGACCAGACGCCGGCGAGGGTCTGCTCGACGGCGCCCCGGGGTGCCTCGTGCGCGTCGCCGGCCCCGTCCTCGCCGTCCTGGCCCTGCCGGTCGGCGCCCGGTTCGGGCAGCGCCTTGCGGTCGATCTTGCCGTTGGGGGTCAGCGGGAGGGTGTCGAGGACGACGATCGCCGCGGGGATCATGTGTGCGGGCAGGCCGGCGGCGAGGTGGGCGCGCAGTTCCTCGGCGGTGGGGCGGCGCTCGCCGGCGCGGGAGACGTACGCCCGCAGGTTGGTGTTGTGGGTGAGGACGACGGCCTGGGCGACGTCGGGGTGGAGGGCGAGGGCGCTCTCGATCTCGCCGAGTTCGATGCGGAAGCCGCGGACCTTGACCTGGTCGTCGGCGCGGCCGAGGTAGTCCAGGGTGCCGTCGGCGTTCCAGCGGGCGATGTCGCCGGAGCGGTACATGCGCTCGCCGGGCTCGCCGTACGGGTTGGCGATGAATCGTTCCGCCGTGAGGCCGGGGCGGCCGTGGTAGCCGCGCGCCAGGCCGATGCCGGCGATGTACAGCTCGCCGCGCACGCCCACGGGTACGGGCCGCAGGGCCTCGTCGAGGACGTAGACGCGGAAGTTCGCGATGGGGGTGCCGATCGGGGGCACGGTCGCGCCGCTGAGCGGGGCGCTCATGGTCGCGCAGACGGTGCTCTCGGTCGGGCCGTAGGCGTTGATCATCCGGCGGCCGGCCGACCAGCGGGCCACCAGGTCGGCCGTGCTGGCCTCGCCGGCGACGATGAGGGTGGCGCCGGCGGGCAGGCCGCGGCCCTCGGGGAGGACGGCGACGGTGGCCGGGGTGAGGGTGGCGTGGGTTACGCCGTGCTCGGCGGCGTAGGCGGCGAGCGGCTCGCCGGGCGCCAGGGTCTCCTTGCTGCCCATGACCAGGGCCGCGCCGGTGAGCAGGCCCATGCAGACCTCCCAGAACGCGGCGTCGAAGCTGGTGGACGCGAACTGCAGGACCCGGCTGTCGGGGGTGACGTCGAAGGCCTCGGCCTGGACGGCGGCCAGGTTGCCGATGCCGGCGTGGGAGACGAGCACGCCCTTGGGGCGGCCGGTGGAGCCGGAGGTGTAGATGGCGTAGGCGAGGTCCTCGGGGGCGAGCGCGACCTCGGGGGCCGTGGCGGGCCGGGCCTCGATCGCGGCGCGTTCCTGGTCGAGATCCACGACAACGGCGGTGTCGGCGGTGCCGGCGGTGCCGGTGGCGGCGGCCGGGAGCCTGTCGCGCAGCGCGTGCTGGGTGAGCACGATCCGGGCGCCGGAGTCCTCGAGCATGTACGCGAGCCGGTCGGCCGGATAGGCGGGGTCGAGCGGCAGGTAGGCGGCGCCGGCCTTCATGATGCCGAGCAGGCCGGCGGCCAGGGCTGCCCCGCGTTCGACGCACAGGCCGATCAACTGGTCGCGGCCGGCGCCGAGTCCGATGAGGTGGTGGGCGATTCTGTTGGCCCGCTCGTCCAGTTCGCGGTAGCTGACCGGGCCCTGCTCGTCGATGACGGCGGTGGCGTCGGGGCGGGCGGCGGCGTGGACGGCGTACAGCTCGGGGAAGGTGGCGAGCGGGACCTCGCGGGCGGTGTCGTTCCACGCGCGGACGACCTGCTCGAACTCGCCGTCGGTGAGCATGGGCAGGGCGGCGAGCGTCCGGCCGGGCTCTTCGCCGGCCGCGGCGAGCAGGACGGTGAGGTGGCCGGCGAGCCGGGCGGCGGTGGTCTCGTCGAAGAGTGCGGTGCTGTAGCGGATCCGGACCAGGGCCTGGTCGGCATCGGCCTCGAAGGAGAGGTCGAGCGGGTCGAACGCGCGCTGGTGGAGCGGGAGTTCGTCCAGCACGGCGACCGTGGCCTGGACGAAGGGGGTGGTGCTGGTGTCGCTGTGCGGGGCGAGGGTCCGGGCCAGCTCCGCCAGCGGGAGGCCGTCGTGGGCGAGGGCGTCGGCCAGGGCGCGGGCGGTGTCGCGCAGCAGGGCGGTGAAGGGGGCGGCGGTGTCGGCGGGGGTGCGCAGGACGAGGGTGTGGCCGGTGCGCGGGGAGGGGGTGCCGAGGGCGACGTCCTCCTGGCCGGAGTACCGGGCCAGGACGGCGAACGCGGCGGCCGCCAGTACGGCGGTGGCGGGTTCCGCTCCGGCGGTCAGGGCCCGCGCGGCGGCGGCCGGCAGGGCGCACTCGTACGTCGCGGTGCTGGTCGACCGGATGACGGGGCGCGGGCGGTCGGCCGGCAGTTCGAGGGGGGCGATGCCCTCCAGCCGGCCCCGCCAGAACTCCACCTGGCGGGGGAGATCCCGGTTAACCGACGCGTCGGCGCGAGCCACTGTGTACCTCCAGAAAGAGCGGATTCCGGGCAGGGGTGTGCCGTGGTGGCAGCCCGGAATCCGGCACGGGGGATGCGGGGAGAAGAGAAGAACGGGGAGAAGAGGGGGGCGGCCCGGCGTGTGGTCAGGTCGGGCCGGGCCGCCGGCCCGGGAGGGCGCCGGGGCGGTTAGGGGGTGTCCGGTGGTTCAGGGGCGGACAGCCCGGGTCGGCTGGTGCCGTGGATTGCAAGGCGGAGGAGGGAGCCACTGCGGAGCATTGGCGACCGACGACAACGCGGCAAGCCGCGGTGCCAGGCGACCCGGGCCCGCCCATGATCCGCCGGACACCCCCTAGGCCGCCGCGCGCCGGGCGCTGCGGCCGCCGAGCTGGAGCAGGGCGGCCTCGCCCGTGGCGGGGTCGATCACGAACCGGCCGGTGTAGGGGGCCTCGTCGGCGTCGGTGCGCCGGGCGGTGAAGACGTGTCCGTCGTGGAGGGTCATCTCGGCGGTGAGGCCGGTGCCGTCGGAGAAGCGCAGTCCGGTGCCGCCGTCGTCGGTGCGGACACGGAAACAGGTGTCCCCGTTGCGGTAGGCGCCGAGCAGCCCGGCGATGTCGTCGCGGCCGACGGGGGTGGTGGCCGGGCGCTGTGGGAGCGCCGGCCGGTAGTCGCCGACGGGCAGGCCGTCCGCGCGCAGGGCGTCCACCACGTCGGCCCACATCGAGGTGCCGGTGGTGGCGTTGGTGGTCAGCGCGACGGCGGTGCCGGAGGCGGGGTGGAACCGCAGGTGGGCGGTGCCGCCGTCGACGGTGCCGTCGTGCCCGAGCCATTCGCCGTCGAACTCGCCCTCGTACGTGCCCTCGTACGCGCCCTCGTGCGCGCCCGCGGCGTCGCCCGCCGGCGGGGCGTAGTGCGCCAGGCCCAGGCCCCAGCCGTCGGCCATGCCGAAGGCGTCGGCCGCCGGGAGGCGGGTCCGCATCGCGGTGCGGTGCTCCTCGTCCAGCAGCACGTCGGACTCGGGGTGGGTGCCCAGGTGCAGGCGGGCCAGTGCGACGAGGTCGTCGGCGCTGCCGGCGAGTCCGGCGGCGGGCGCCCAGCTGGCGGGCAGGAACAGGTCCACGGGGTGGGCCGTGCGCTCGCCGGGGCGGACCACGTGGCAGTCGGCCCGGGTCCGTCCGGCGGGCGCGGGATCGTGCAGGAACAGCGGGGTGATGCCGAGCGGGCGCAGGAGGAAATTCTCCATCGCGGCCTGCCACTTCATGTCGACGACGGCTTCGACGACCCGTCCCAGAATGTTGTATCCGGAATTCGAGTAGGAGAAGCAGTCGCCGGGCGCGTGCAGTGCTCCGGTGGCCGCGACGCTCGCCGCATAACGGGCCAGGGAGGCCTCGTCGGCATTGTCGAGTTCGTGGTCGGCGACCAGGCCGGCGGTGTGGCCGAGGAGGTCGCGCACGGTGGCGGACGCGATCCGGGGATCGGCTGCCGCGTCGAACTCCGCGAGGTATTCGGCGACGGGGTCGTCGAGTTCCAGATCGCCGTCGCAGACGAGCTGGGCGACCACGGTGGCGGTGAAGGCCTTGGTCACGGATCCGAATGCGAAGGCGGTCCGCGTGGTCACCGCTTCGGCGGTTCCCGACCGGGTCACCCCGGTGACCGTGGAACGGCTTTCCCCCGCCCGGTGGACGGTCAGTTGCGCGCCGGGAACCGAGTGGGCGTGCGCGAGTTCACGCAGCCGCTCCGCCGCTGGGTGCGCTTGCAATCTCTCTCCCCTCATCGAGTCCCTTGGTGCGGGTAGCCGCACCTCGGGGGGTGCGGGTAGCCGCACCCCCTCATCCTCGGCCACGCGGTCAAAAAAGGGCAAGAAGTTTCGATGTGAGGCAAAATTGCAGGTCAGACGGTGTTTATCGACCACGGCAGGGTGGCGCGGACCGTCGTGGGACCGCCCGGCGGACTGGTGACTTCCAGTCGCCCGGTGAGCGCCGCGGCCCGGTCCTCCAGACCGCGCAGGCCCGTTCCGGCCTGCAAGGACGCGCCTCCCGTCCCGTCGTCGGTGACGGAGACGACCAGGAGGTTGTCGTCGCTCTCCAGACAGACGTGGATGCTCGTGGCCGAGGCGTGTTTGACCGCATTCGCGAGACATTCCGCGATGATGTAATACGCCGTTGATTCCACGTTCACATCCGGCCGCCGGTGGAGGCTGCTGGACACCGTGACGGGTACGTGGAATTTCTCGGTCAGAGCGGTGACGGCCGCGTCCAGTCCGCGGTCGCTGAGAATCGGCGGCTGAATGCCCCGTACCAGGTCGCGTATTTCGTCCAGGGCCCGGCTGATCTCGTCGTGGGTCTCCTCGACCAGCGCGGCGAGAAACGCCGCGTCATTGCCCTTGCGGCGGCGTGCGTGCGAAAGGCTCATCAGGAGAACGGCGAGCCGGGCCTGGGCGCCGTCGTGCAGATCGCGTTCGAGCCGGCGGTAATCGGCGTCATTGACGCGCAGGGCGGCGATGCGCTGGCGTTCGGCGGCCTCGGCCCGGCGCTGGCTCTCGGCGACGTCGATCCGCCGCAGGATGCGCCGCACCATCCGGGCGCGCAGCCGGCCCATCCAGAACAGCAGGCACAGCAGGACGGCGAAGACCAGCAGGGAGCCCGCGCCGACCAGCAGCCGGGTGGTGGCGCCGGCCACCACGATGGTGTTGCCGGGGCCGAAGGCGAGCTGTTCGGCCGGGCCGATGGGCAGCGCGACGACGAAGGAGACGACGGGGACGGCCAGGGCGGCCATGGGCACCAGCCAGATGGTGCCGAGCAGCAGCAGCCCGAGGTAGCCGATGTCGTCCCAGTTCGTCTCGACGGGCCGGCGCGGCTCCTCGCGCAGGGACGCCGTACGGTGCGGCGGGTCACCGGAGCGGGAGGAGGCGTCCCCCTCGACGGAGTGGGCCAGCAGTCGTTCGAGGTCGGCGACGGCGCGCAGCAGCGGGAGGCTGAAGGAGAGGCCCTGGTGCAGCTCGGCCATGTTGGCCGGCACCGCCCGCACGGCCTCCAGCAGGGCGTGGGCCGGCCTGGGCGGCCGGTCCTCGGGCGCCGGGCCGCCCGTCCACCGCACGACGGCGGCCACGGCGCGCACGGCCTGGGCGAGCGCGGTGGGCAGGCCGACGAGCAGCAGCCAGGACAGGGCGCGCAGGCCCAGGGAGACGACGACGAGCGGGGCCAGCAGGAGACCGACCAGGCTGCCGACGGACAGGTAGATGAGCGCGGCCGCGACGCGGTACGGGGTCGGCAATTTCACGAAGCTACGAACCACTGCATTTCATTCGGTGCCCTCCTGCAGCCTGTCCATGCCCCGGAGATAGTCGAGTACGGCCAGCACGCGCCGGTGATTCTCCCCGGAGTTGGGAATCTGCAGCTTTCCGAGGATCGAGGTGACGTGCTTTTCCACCGCGCGTTCGGAGATCCCGAGGCGATTGAGGATTCCTACGTTCGTGAGTCCGGTCGCCATGAGTTCCAGGACCTGGCGTTCACGGGGCGTCAGGAGATCGGTCGCCCTCTTCTCGCGCGGGCTGCCCACGAATTGCTTGAAAATGTCGGAGTCGAGGACGGTCTCGCCGCGCCGCACCCGCTGCAGGGCGCTGAGGAACTCGTCGAAGTCCCCCACCCGCTGCTTGAGCAGGTACCCGGTCCCACCACGGGCGTTGCGCACCAGCTCCTCGGCGTACGTGGGCTCCACGTACTGCGAGAGCAGCAGCACCGCGGTGTCCGCGCAGCCGCGCTGGATCTCGATGGCGGCGCGGATCCCTTCGTCCGTGTACGTGGGCGGCATACGGACGTCGAGAATCACCACGTGCGGCCGTGTGCTCCGGACGACTTCCAGTACATCGGTGGTGTCACCCATCGAGGCGACGACGTCAATTCCCTCGTCTGCCAGCAGCCGCGTTATTCCGGCCCTCAAGAGCGCGGAATCCTCGGCGATCGCGACGCGCATGGAGACTCCTGCTCGTAAGGATCGTGCCAGTTGACGGACTTGAGCCGTCGAATGGTGAACGTGTTGTATGACTTGTGTGTGTGGGGGGCCTCAGCATAGGGGCGACCCGGCGGAAAACGCTACGCCGCTCCCCCGTGTCGCCCGCCACGCGCAGGTCTACTGGCGCGAAGTGAGCGCCGCCACGCCCGCGTTGCGCAGGCGCCGGCCCGTCGCCGCCTGGCCGACGACGACGCCCACCAGGAGGCAGGCCGCCACCAGTGTGGCCAGCAGTGCCCACGGCACGCTCAGCGGGGGCTCGCCGCCGAGGACGGTGAGGGCTCCCCGGTAGGCGCGGGCGCCCACCGCGACCACGAGGGCCGCCGTCGCCACCCCCGCCACGGTGGTGGTGAGAGTCTCCCACAGGGCCATGCGGCGCAGCTGCCCCGCGCTCACGCCGGCCATGCGCATGCCCGCGATCTCGCGGCCGCGCCGGCTGTACGCCATCACCAGGGTGCCGGCCACGGCGATCAGCGCGTACAGCGAGGCGGGGCCGGTCAGGACGAGCAGGACGAGACGGTTCAGCCGGTCGCCCTCCGTGGCGGTGGCCGCGAACCAGTCGGCGGCCGGCTCGGCCGTGACCCGGTCCGCGCCGATCCGGCGCGTCAGTTCGGCGGCCACCTCCGTGACGGAGGCCCCCGCGGTGGGCGCCAGCAGGACGCTCGCCCGCTCGGGGGCGGCCGCCGCGCCGGCGGGGAGCAGCAGGTGCGGTACGGCCGACCCGCCGTCGAGCACCGCGACGACCTCCGCCGTGACCTGCTCGCCGCCGAAGAGCCCGTACGTGACCTCGCTGCCCGCGCGGTAGCCGTACCAGTCGGCGAACTCCCGGGAGACGGCGACGGTTCCGGCCGTCAGCGGGCCGAGCCGCCCGTCGGTGACGGTGATCCGGTGGGTGCGCGCGAGGGCGACCGGGTCGGCGACCGCCGCCTGGTCCTTCCACACCGAGTGCGCTCCGGCGACCGCGACCTCGAGCGGCGCGGGCGCCGAGACGGCGGCCACCCGCGGGTCGGTGCGCAGCCGCTCCAGGTCCCCGGCGGTCAGGGTGCCGCCCCGCGCGGGCACGACGACGAGGTCCGCGGCGGTGCGCGCCCGGTCGTCGGCGCGGGTGGCCGCGCCGGCGGTGGACAGGACGGTGAGGAAGACCCCGACGATGGCGACGACGGCCAGCACCGGGCCCACGAGCGAGGCGCTGCGGCGGCGCGAGGTGACGACGGCCTCGGCGGCCAGCCGCCCGGCGACCGGGTCGGCCCAGCGCAGCGGCAGGGACAGCACCCGCAGCAGCGGGGGCAGATAGGCGGGGCCGAGCAGGGTGGCCGCGACGGCCAGCGCCATCGTGCCGAACAGGGCCAGCGGGGTGGCGGCCTCCGCCCCGGCGCCCGGGGCGAGCAGCACCATCACGGTGCCCGTCACGAGCATGAGCACGCCCATCACGGCGCGCCCGGCGGTCATGGTCCGCGCGTCCAGGTCGGCCTCGCGCAGCGCCTCGGTGGGGCGGACCCGGGCGGCGTGCCGGGAGGCGGTGACCACGCCGAGGACGGCGATGACCAGACCGCTGGCGGCGGCGCACACCAGCGGCCACAGCAGCGGCCCCGGGCGCAGGTCGACCGGGGAGAGCCCGGTGCCGTTCAGGGCGTCCACCGCGAACGGGGCGGCGAGGGCCGCCGCCGCGCAGCCCACCGCGGCGGCGGGCACGGCCACGGCGAGGGACTCGCCCATCACCAGCAGGCGCACCTGCCGGCCGCCGGCGCCGACCAGCCGGAGCAGGCCCATGTCGCGGCGGCGCAGGGCGATGCTGAACGCGCAGGTGCCGGCGATGACGAAGACGGTCACGAAGGCGGAGACCACGCCGGCCATCGCCAGGACGCTCTGCACACCGCCCAGGTCCAGGTCACCGGTGGACAGGGTGCGGGCCGTACCGGTGCCGTCGGTGAGCGTCACCGAGGGCCTGGCGCCGGCCGGGGCGGGGACCGCCCAGGTGGCGGCCAGGGCGGTGGCCGAGACGCCGATCAGCGCCACGCCGAGTGCGAGGGCGACGAACATGCCGACGAACAGCGCGCCGTAGTGGCGCACCGCCTGTACCGAGATGCGCCACATCACCGCTCCCACACGCTGAGCTGGTGGGCGACGGCCTCGGCGGTCGGGTGGTCGAGCCGCCCGACGATCCGCCCGTCGGAGAGGAAGACGACCCGGTCCGCGCAGGCGGCGGCCGCCGGGTCGTGGGTGACCATCACGACCGTACGGCCGGCCCGGTCGACGGTGTCGCGCAGCAGGTCCATGATCTGCCGTCCGGTCCTGCGGTCCAGGGAGCCGGTGGGCTCGTCGGCGAAGACGATCTCCGGCTCGGCCACCAGGGTCCGCGCGATCGCGACCCGCTGCTGCTGGCCGCCCGACAGCTGCGAGGGCCGGCGGTCGGCCTTGTCGGCCAGGCCCACCTGGGCGAGGGCGTCCATCACCTGGGCCCGCCGCACCCGGCGGCCGCCCTGCAGGCGCAGCGGCAGCGCGACGTTCTCGTACGCGGTGAGCATGGGCAGCAGGTTGAACTGCTGGAAGACGAAGCCGATCCGGTCGCGCCGGATCCGCGTCAGGCCGCGCTCGTCGCAGGCGGCGAGGTCGGTGTCACCGAGGAAGACCGAGCCGCTGTCGGGCTTGTCGAGGCCGGCGGCGACGTGCAGCAGGGTGGTCTTGCCGGAGCCCGAGGGGCCCATCACCGCGGTCAGGGCCCGCTGCGGGAAGCCCACGCTGACCCCGTGCAGCACCGGGACGGGACCGGTGGCACCGGGGTAGCTCCTGGTGACGGAGGTCAGGTGGACGGCGGGCAGCAGAGTGTCCGTGAGCAGTGACATAACCCCAGTTCAGCAGGGTGTGCCCGGGGTGCGCAGTGGGTCTGCGGGGAGATGTGGGGGGAGGGTTTTCCCTACCATCGGCCGGCCCGGACACCCCGTAGAGTCGGTGGCAGACCATGATCCGACACGACCTCCGGGAGGACACCACCATGACGGTCGCCGTCTGGGAGGCCCTGCGGCGGCACCCCGCGCGTTTCCCGATCACCGCCTGGCCGCTGCGCGCCTGGGCCTTCCTGCTCAGCGGCACGGTCCTGGGCGCTCTGGTGCTGATGCTCTTCGTCGTGCTGCTCTTCGTCGGCCTCGGGCTGTCGGTGTTCGGCATCGGGCTGGTGGTGCTGATGGGCGCCGCCGTGTACGGGATCCCGGTCGCCGCCCTGGAGCGGCGGCGGCTGCGCCTGGTGGAGCCGGAGCCGCTGCTCGACCCGCACGGCTCGCTGCCCGGCACCGGGGCCCTGCCGTGGCTGCGGACCCGGCTGCGGGAGCGCGCGACGTGGCGCGAGCTGGCGTACACGCTGATCTTCGGGGTGGTGTTCACCGCCACCGGGATCGGTTTCACCGCGTTGCTCGGCCTGTCGCTGATCCTGGTGGCGACGCCCGTGATCGTGTGGGCGATCGCCCCCGACACGGTGATGCTGATTCCCGGGCAGCCGATCTCGGATCCGGTGGCGGCCCTGCCCGGCACCGCGGCCGGGCTGGTCGGGCTGCTGCTGTCGACGTACGCGGGCGCGGCGCTGGCCGGGGCGCAGGTGCGCATCGCCCAGCTGCTGCTGTCGGCCCGCGAGGAGGACCTCAGCAGCCGGGTCATCGAACTCACCCGGTCCCGGGCCCGGCTGATCGACGCCTTCGAGGCCGAGCGGCGCCGGATCGAGCGGGACCTGCACGACGGCGCGCAACAGCAGCTCGTGGCCCTGTCGATGACCCTGGGCCTGGCCGAACTGGAGCTGCGCGGACAGGATTCGCCCGCCTCCCCGTACCTGGCGCGGGCCCGCGCCGAGGCGCGCCAGGCGCTGGAGCAGCTGCGGGGCCTGGTACGGGGTCTGCATCCGCAGGTGCTCACCGACCACGGGCTGGCGGCGGCCGTCGCCGAACTGGCGCTGCGCAACGCCCTCCCCGTGGCCGTCGACATCGAACTGCCGCGCCGGCTGCCCTCGTCGGTGGAGACGATGGCGTACTTCACCATCACCGAGGCGCTCACCAACGCGTCCAAGCACAGCGGCGCCGACGAGGTCGCGGTCGTCGGCCGGCTCAAGGGCGACAAGCTCGTCCTGCTGATCACCGACGACGGCCGGGGCGGCGCCGACCCCTCCGCCGGGACCGGTTTGCAAGGATTGGCCGACCGTGTGGCCATTTTGAAAGGCAGGCTCATCGTGACCAGTCCGACCGGCGGACCCACCCAGCTGCGCGTGGAGGTCCCGTGCTCCGTGTAGTACTCGCCGAGGACGCCGTCCTGTTGCGCGCCGGGCTGGTCGAGCTGCTGTCCCGGGTGGGACACGAGGTGGTCGCCGCCGTCGGCGACGCCGAGGAGCTGGCCCGGGCCGTGGACGCGGACCGGCCGGACGTGGTCATCACCGACGTACGGATGCCGCCGGACTTCCGCGACGAGGGGCTGAAGGCGGCGCTCGCGCTGCGGGCCCGGCACGCGGGCCTGCCGGTGCTGGTGCTCTCGCAGTACGTCGCGACCGCGTACGCCACGCAGCTGTTCAGCGGGATGTCCCCGGCCGAGGGGGGCGGCGGCCTGGGCTATCTGCTCAAGGACCGGGTCGGTGAGGTGTCGGAGTTCCTGGACGCGCTGGACCGGGTCGCGGACGGCCAGACCGTCATCGACCCGGAGGTCGTACGGGTGCTGCTCCAGCAGCAGAGCGCCGACCGGCCGCTGGCGCGCCTGACGCCGCGCGAGCGGGAGGTGCTGGCCCTGATGGCGGAGGGCCTGAACAACCAGTCGATCGCGCAGCGGCTGACGGTCACGGAGGCCTCGGTGGTCAAGCACTCCGGCAACATCTTCATGAAGCTGGACCTGGACCCGACCGAGGGCAACCGCCGCGTCCTGGCGGTCCTGGCCCACCTCCGCGGCGAACACCCCCCGGGCCACCCGGCCTGACGCGGCGCCCGGCACGTCAGTCGGCCTGCCGGGGCGGTACGGTCACCCGGTCGTCGGCGCCCGGCGTGAGCAGCCGCGTCAGCAGCTGCGCCGAGGCCTCCCACGACCAGGTGCGCTCCACCCAGAGCCGGCCGGCCTCGCCGGTCGCCGCCCGGTCGGGGGAGAGCAGCTGGTCCGCGATCGCGCCGGCCACGGCCGCCACGTCGCGGCCGTCGACGACCGTGCCGGTCACTCCGTCGAGGACGGTATCCGGCGCGCCCCCGGAGTCGCCGACGACCACGGGCAGTCCGCTGGCCGCGGCCTCCAGGAAGACGATGCCGAGCCCCTCCGCCTCCAGCCCGGCCTTACGGGTCCGGCACGGCATCGCGAACACGTCGGCGGCCGCGTAGTAGCGGGCCGTCGACGCGTGGTCCTGGCCACCCGCGAAGACCACGTGGCCGTCGGCGTGCCGCGCGGCCAGCTTGCGCAGCCGTTCCTCGTCCGGCCCCTGACCCACGATCACCAGGACGGCGTCCGGCACCGTGCGCCGGATCAGCGGCAGCGCGCGGATCAGGGTGTCCTGGCCCTTGCGGGGCACCAGCCGCGATACGCACAGCACCACCCGCCGGCCCGCGATGCCGTGGGTGTCACGCACGTCGCGCGCACAGCTGGACGCGGGCCGGAACGCGGCCGCGTCCACGCCCGGGACCAGCCGCACCAGTTCGGCGCGCGGTCCGAGGGCGGGGGCGATGCGCCGCCGCGTGTACTCGCCGAGGTAGGTGACCACGTCGACGTGGTCACCGATCCGGCGCATCAGCCGGCGGGCCCCGGGGGTGCGGGCCCACCAGATCTCGTGGCCGTGGGTGGTGGCGACCATGCGGCGGATGCCGCCGCGCCGCAGCGCCGGCGCCATCGCGGCCAGCGGCGCGGCGGCCCCGAACCAGACCCGGTCGCAGCCGTGGGCGCGGGCGATCTCCAGGGTGCGGCGGGTGACGCGGGAGGTCGGCAGCAGCATGCGGCTGGGGTCGCGTATCACCGGGAACGGCAGGGTCGCGTCGTACGCGGCGGCGCCGGGCTCGCTGGAGGTGTAGACGACGACGTCGTAGTCCGGGACGCGGGTCGCCATCGCGTGGACGAAGGTCTCGATGCCGCCCTGGCGGGGCGGGAAGTCGTTGGTCACGATCAACGTGGTGCTCATGGCGGTCGTCGCTGCCTCGGGTTCGAAGGGCGGGGAGGGTGGGGAGGGCGGGGAGGGTGGGGAGGGTGGGGAAGGTCAGGCGGTGAAGAGGTAGTTGCGGCAGTCGTCGCTGATCCGCGGGACGGCGGTCCACCGGCCGCCGGCCCGGCGGTGGGCCCGGTAGCCGTACCCGCCCAGGTGCCGTAGCAGGTCGTCCGGGCGGGCGCCGTACTTCGCCAGGTGCCGGCCCTCGATCTCCAGCAGGAGGGTGGGCCGGTGGCGCCGCAGGGTGCGCGATCCGCCCTCCAGCACGGCGAGTTCGGCGCCCTCGACGTCGGCCTTGACGAAGTCGATCCGGCGCAGCCGCTGCTCGGCGGCGAGCTGGTCGAGGGTGCGCAGCGGGACCGGCACGGGGCGGGCGCTGCGGAACTCCGCGTTGGGGCCGGGTCCGTCGGCCCCCTCGGTCAGGTAGGCCCGGCCGTGCACCGGCAGGCCGCGCCGCCGGGGCAGGCTCAGCGTCCCGTGTCCGGAACCGGCCCCGAGCGCGGTGCGGTGGACGGTGACGTTGCCGGAGCCGAGCAGCCGGGACGCGGTCCGCAGCCAGCGGGCGGGGCCGGGCAGCGGCTCCACGCTGTGCACGTGGCCGGGCGGGCCCGCGAGCGCCGAGAGCACCCAGGTGTAGAGGCCGTACTCGGCGCCGATGTCCACGCAGACCGCCCCGGGCCGAACCAGTTCGCCGAGCCCGGCGACCTCGCTCTCCACGAACGGCAGCCGGGGCGCGCCCCAGCGCAGGGCGGCGGCGACGGCGGCCGTCCGCCGGGACCGGCCGCGCGTACGGGGGTCCTGGCGGCCGGGGCGCGGTTCCTGGCGGCCCTCGTGCCACCCGGTGTCCCGGGCCGCGGTGGCGCCCGGCCGCCACGGGCTCATCGGGCACCCCCGGCCGGCAGCAGGGCGGCGCGGTCGCCGGATCCTGCGGCGCCGACGCGTACGGAGTCGCCGGTACGTCCGGAGCCCGCGCGTACGGAGCCGCTTCGGGCGCCCGCCGGGGCCCGCCGGCGCTCGTCGGCGCAGGCCAGCCGGGCCCAGAGCACCAGCAGGACGGGCAGGGCGAGGTAGCCGAACCGGCCGGCGGGGGCCAGCAGGAAGGCCAGGCTCAGGCCGGCGGCGAGCCGGTCGGCTGCCGCGACGAGGTCGCGGGGCGGGCGTACCACGAGGGAGACGGCGACGGCCAGACCGCCGGCCAGCAGCAGCGCGACCGCCGCGTACCACCCGGCCGGGCCGAGGTCGGCGAGCAGCCGGCCCGGGAGCGGACTGCTCGCGGGGGTCGGGAACGGGCCGCGCCCGGTGGGGAAGGCCAGCACCTGCTCGGCCATGGCCCGGGGCGAGAGCACCGCGCTGGGCAGGACCGCCGCCGCCGTGCCGGCGAACGCGACGAGCGCGCACCGTACGGCGGCCCGGCGGCCGGCGCCGTACCGGAGCAGGGAGAAGGCGACCGCGACGGCGGGGGCGGCCGTCCACTTCAGGGAGCAGGCGGCGGCCAGCGCGAGGCCCGCGGCGACCGGACGGTGCCGCGCGGCCAGGGCCAGGGCCAGGCAGAGCAGCCCGACGAGCGGCAGGTCCACCCCGCTGACGGCCAGCGGCAGCGCCACCGCGGGCGAGGCGATCACCACGCCGACCGCGAAGCCGTACGGGAACTCCCCCCGCCGGACCGCGGTGGTCGTCCGGGAGCCGCCGCGCAGCACCCGGCGCCCGCCCCACAGGCAGGCCAGGAACGCGGCCGCGCACCAGAGCCGGGCGTCACCCAGCAGCCGCGGCAGCGGTCCGTCCGTGCCGGACAGCGCGCGCGGCAGCCCGAACAGGGCCATCCCGGGCAGGTACGGGGTGACGTCGACGACCGTGCGCGGTTCGGCGAGGTACGGCGTGGCCTGCTGGAGCAGCAGGCTGCCGGAGCGCTCGATCACCGCGACCTCGCTCTGCGCGCCACCGGTCAGGACGAGGTAGAGGAAGGGCACCACGACGGCCCCGGCGGCGGCGAAGGCGAGAGCGGCGGTCCGGGCCCACGGCCGCGACCACGCGAGGCCGGCGACGGCCGCCGAGCACAGGTATCCGGCGGCGGCGCAGGTCCCCCAGAGCCGATGCGTGTCCAGGGTGGAGACCAGCGGGAACGCGGCGGCCCAGCCGGCGGCGACCAGCCACCCGACGCACCACAACAGCCCGCAGTGTCCCGCCCGGTGGGCCCGATCTACCTGATGAGTAAGCACTCATCCATTGCAACGGGACGCACCCGTCCCGGTCATGACGGCCAGGTCGAGACCTGATGGTCGGGTTTCCCCTACCCCGCGATCAGCCTTTCAGGGAGGCCCAGATGCGGCCGGCCACGCCCGACGCGGGGGCCCGGCCGCGGCGGCTGCCCTCCAGGTAGGGGCGGAACTTCGCGGCCAGCATGCGGCCGAACGTCTCCGCCCGCCGCTCCTCGTCGAGATCCACGTGCGTCCGGGCGGCGACGTGGGCGACGGCTTCGGCCAGGCTCCACCGGTCCCCGAGCATGCGCGCCGCCACCGCCGCGCCGACGGCGCTGCCGTGGTGCGCGCAGCCGCCCTCCTTGCGGTGCCACAGTTCGTGGCCGAAGATCACCATCTGGTGCAGTGGTGTGGTGTTCTCCTCCACCGCGACGACCTCGAAGTCGCCCATGTCGAGCCACAGTCCGGTGACCGTGTCCGGGGGGAACGGTTCGAGCATCAGGCGTACCTCGCGCCCGTCGCTGTCCGTCAGGTACGTGCAGATCGCCTGCATCAGGGCGACCGACGTGTCCGGCAACGGCCGGGCCACCCCCGTGAACAGCTCGTCCCGGTGTCGCTTCATCTCGCGGGACATCCCCACCGCGTCAGCCCTCTCCTGCCGTTCACCCCGCCCCGTCCGGCCATTCTACGGGGCGGGCAGCGCGCGGGAGATGCGCACCATGAGGTCGCCGTACTCGGCCTCGGCCGAGCGCAGCGCGTGGGCGGCCCGCCGGCTCTCCTCCTCACCGGCGGGTGCGGTGCGGGCACGGGCGTCGGCCGCCGCCGCCAGCATGGCGGCGAAGCCGGCCGCCACGGCGTCGGGACGGCGCATTCCGCTGTGCACCGCCTCGCGGTAGGCCCGTTCGCGTATCCCGTCGGCGCAGTAGGGGCGCAGCTGGAGGATCCAGTCCTGCACGTTCGTCATGCGGTCGACCAGACGCTGGTCGGGCCCGGAGTACCAGGGCGTGGCCAGCGTCAGCGCACTCGGGCCGGCGGAGGTGGGCGGACGGACGACCCGCTGGAGCCGGGCGAGGGCGAGGAAGGTCCGTACGGGGTGGACGATCCGCTGGTCGAGCCAGGGGCCGAGGACGGGAAGGAGGAATCCGGCCGCGACGACCAGGGTCCAGACGGAGATGAAGGCGCCGACCCGTTCGTTGAGCACGTCCCAGTCCCGCCCCGTCCAACGGGCCACGACCACGGACAGTTTGACCACGCCGAAGGTGAGGCTCGCCAGGAACCCGGCGACCAGGACGTACAGACCGGCCCGCAGCCAGCCGTTCTCCTCCGACGGCGCGTCCGCGGGCCCGGAGTTCCCGGCTTCCCCCGTGTTCCCGGTGTTCGCGGTGTTCGCCGTACTCCCGGTGTTCCCGCGAATGGCGAAGGCCCAGTTCCAGCACACCGCCGTGGCGGCGGCCGCGGCCACGGTGTGCGCGAGCAGGTAGAGCAGGAGCATCTCGCGGATGAACGGGGTGGTGGCGTAGTAGGTGTCGAAGTCGCGCGGCCTCTCGTCGGGCACCTCGCCGAGGAGGAAGCAGCCGATGACCGCCGCGACCACGACCCCGTGACCCAGGATCCAGCCGCGCACCCGCCGCCGGGTCCCCGCCCGGCCCCCGGTGTGCCCGCGCCAGTTCTCCATCAGCACCAGGCAGGCGCAGGCGTGCGCGCACAGGATGCAGTGGACCAGCAGGGCCGAGAAGTTGCTGATGCCGGTGAGCCGGTTGACCACCGTGATGGTGGGCGGGGCGGAGAAGAAGAAGCCCGCGCCGTGCAGCAGGATCAGGGTGTTCACGGTCCGGACCAGCGGGCTGCGCCACCCCCTCACCAGGGCGGGGAGCTTCACCAGGAGTACGGCTCCCAGCGCGGCCGCAGGCACGTAGAAGTTGACCCCCACCGCACACTCCCCCGCGCCTGCGCCCACCGATGATCCGGACGTGTGACCGTAACATCCGTTAGCGCTGTGGCCGGAAAAGTTTGCCGGGTCGCGGTTTCCGGTGCGGTGCATCGCAAGGCGGAGGGCCGCGGCTCGTACTGGACGTACTTGAGATGGTTGTCCAGCCTGTTTGTCGTCCGCGGCGGGTTCGTGATCACCAGGGGACGACGCCGTCGTCCTCGAAGAAGGAACCGGTCGGGCCGCCGTCGGGGAGGGTGGCGAGCCGGATCGGGGTGGCTGCGCCCTGTGCGGGGGTGCGGGGTCCGTGGAAGCCTGTGAAGTCGGTCGCGACCAGGCCCGGGCAGGCGGCGTTGATGAGGATGTTGGTGCCGGCGAACTGTCGGGCGTACTGCAGGGTGAGGGCGTTGAGGAAGGATTTCGACGGTGCGTAGGCCGCCATGATGGGGCCGATCTCGGTGTCCGGGTCCGCCTGTCGGGTCAGGGAGCCGACGCTGCTGGAGACGTTGACGATGCGTGGGGAGGCGGAGCGCCGCAGCAGTGGCAGCATCGCGTTGGTGACCCGGACGACGCCCATGACGTTGGTGTCCACGACGGTGCGGAGCACTTCCAGGTCGAGCGTGGTCGGCTCCTGTAGCCATCCCGGGCCCATTTCACCCGGGATGCCGGCATTGTTGACCAGGACGTCCAGGCGTCCGGCCAGTCGTTCGATCAGTTCCGCGGCGGCGGTGACGCTGCGGTCGTCGGTCACGTCCAGTGGTACCCCGAACGCGTCCACGCCGGCGGCGCGCAGTTTGCCGACGGCGGTTTCTCGTCGGGTCGCGTCGCGGGCTCCCACACCGACGCGGTAGCCGAGGCTGCCCAGTCCGGCCGCGATCTCGTAGCCGATGCCCTTGTTCGCGCCGGTCACCAGCGCGGTGGTCGTTTCGCTCATGCCGATGATGTTGGCCCGTGGGCGGGTGGTGCGGCCAACACCGGTACGGTGCACTGTCATACCCGGCGGGTATCACCGCGTATGCTGCGGCCGTGGACACCCTGGAGACCCGCGAGTTGAGGTACTTCGTGGCTGTGGCCGAGGAGTTGCACTTCGGCCGCGCCGCCGAGCGTCTCGGCATGGCCCAGCCGCCGCTGTCGCGCGCGATCCAGCAGCTCGAACGGCGCCTGGGGGTCTGTCTGCTGGAGCGTAACCGTCGTGGTGTCCGCCTGACCGGTGCCGGGGAGGTGCTGTTGCAGGAGGGCCGGGCAGCTCTCGACGCGGCCGCTGCCGCCGTCCGCCGCACCCGGCGCGCCGGGGGTGCCGACAGTCCCGGCGGCCCCCGCGGTCGGCTGGTCCTCGCGGTGAAGGCCGCCGCGTCCCACGAACTGTTGCGGAAGCTTCTCGACGCCTACGCTGCCGAGCCCGACAGTGCCGAGATCGAGGTACTGCCGTGTGGCATTTGCGAGCAGGAAGAGCTGCTGCGCGACGGACGCGCCGATGTCGCGCTGATGCACACGCCGTGGAACTCCCTCACCGGGTTCGACAGCGAGGCGCTGGCGGCCGAGGGGCAGGTCGCCGTCCTGCCTGCCGGGCACCCCCTCGCCGCCCGCGAGACCTTGTCCCTGGCCGATGTCAGGGACGTCCCCGGTCTGCCGCTCGCCCGCTGGCCCACCCGCGGCACCTACGCACCCGGCCCTGGCCCCGAGATTCACAACCAGACACAACTGGCCCAGCTGATTGCCCTCGGACGCACCGTGGCGGTCGTCCCCGACTCCGCCCGCTCCTGGCTGTGGGCCGAGCACGCGGCCGTTCCCTTGGCCGACGCACCTTCCGTCGTGACCCACATCACCTGGCCCGCGCACAGCCGCTCCCTCGCCCTGGCCGGCCTGGTCCGCACGGCCGTACGGCTATGGCCAGGTCAGAACGCGAAACAGTGAGAATCCGACGACACGCGACCGACACACTGACGACAGATCACTTGGACACTGTCATCTCTTTCGGAACCTACATCCGGTCACGGCGCTAGCCGACGCGGCCGTACAGGTTGGGGGCGTAGGCGCTGAACGACGAGACACGGACGTGCTCGCCGGGGCGCGGGGCCTCCAGGTACTGGCCGCCGCCCAGGTAGACGGCCACGTGGTGGACGCCCGAGGCGCGGCCGTTGCTGGACCAGAAGACGAGGTCGCCGCGGCGGAGCTCGGACCGGGAGACGGGGGTGGTGGCCCGGTACTGGTCGTCCGCGACCCGGGGGAGGGTGATCCCCGCGTTCCGGTACGCCGCCTTCACCAGGCCGGAACAGTCCCAGCCGTGGGGGCCGTTGCCGCCCCACACGTACGGGTCGCCGAGGTGGGCCATCGCATACGAGACGGCCGCCTCCATGCCGTATCGCACCGGGGTGCCGGAGCCGGAGCCGCTTCCCTGGCCGGATCCGTGGCCCCTGTCGCCGTTCGCCGGGGGGCCGGGCTGCGCCGACGTGCCGGTGTGGCGCTCGTACTTCTCCTTGTGGCTGGTCCACCACCACTGGCCGGCCCGCTCGTACCAGTACACGCGGTCGGCCGGGTCCCACCCCTGCCGGCCCCGGAACACCGGCTCGGAGGTGCGGGGCCCCGACGGGGCCGTGGCCGGGGGCTGCGGCTGGGGGTTCTGGCCGGACTTCGCCAGGTACCTGCCGTAGTGCGAGGTCCAGCGCCACCAGCCGGTCTCGTCCTTGTACCAGTACTTGGAACCGTCCCAGCCCGCCCCGCTGGGCGCCGGCTCGGCGGACGCCACACCGGCGCCCGTGCCCGCCAGTACGGCCGCACCGACCGCCGCCACCACCGCGCCGCGCAGCGTGCAGCGGGTGCGGTCGCGGGTGGCGGTGACGGCAGTGACGGCGGCGTGTGCGCAGCCGGCGCAGTCGCAGTGGTCGGGCCTCTCCTCGGTGAACTCGGGTGCTCGCATGGCTCCGTCCTTCCGCTGTGGGGGTGTTGGGGGGAACGGTGGTTCAGGGGGTGTCGGCGGCGGGGCCGCGCGCGGTGTAGAAGGCCACGGTCAAGTCCTTGACGAGGGCCTTGCGTTCGTAGTCGTCCAGGCTCACGAGGCCGCGGGCGGACATCCGTCGGACGGTGTCGTCCACGGCGTCGATGACGGAGGTGAGCACCGCGTCCCGGTTGCGGGCGTCGATCGCCGCGACGCGGCGGCGCTGCATGGCTCCGGCCACCTCCGGTGCGTACTCGACGCGCACCGGGCGGGCGGAGAACACCTCGACGCCGACGGCCCGGCACTCGGCGGCCAGCAGCCGGGTCAGCTCGTCGCCGACGGCGTCCGTGTCGCGCAGCGTGGCCGGTCCGTCCGGGCCGAAGGAGTCGGCGGGCAGCCGCGACAGCACCCGCGCGGTCACAGATTCCACCTGCTCCCGCAGGTAGCGGACGTGGTCGTCGACGGCGAGCAGGGCCCGCGAGGTGTCCCGCACCCGCCAGACGACCAGTACCACCGCCCGCAGCGCGGTGCCCTCGGCGTCCACGACCGGCAGGGGTTCGCTGCGCCAGTGCCGCAGCCGTACGTCGATCCGGGTGAGGCGGCGGAACGGGAAGGTCCACAGCAGGCCGGTCCGCCGGACGGTGCCCCGGTACCGCCCGAACCGGGTCAGCGCGGCGGCCTGGCCGGCCCGGACCCGCCGCAGCCCGGCCAGGGCGAGCAGCGCGGCCGTGAGGCAGCCGGCCAGGCCCGCGGTGGGCCACGCGTCCGCGGCGAGGGCGGGGCGGGGCACCCCGTACCGGAGCACCAGCCGGGCCGCCACGGCCCCCGCGAGGGCCGCCACGAGCAGGGCCCACCAGCCGGAACAGGCCCGTGCCGGCCGCTCGGTGAGCTCGAGGTCGAGGACCGGTGGCAGCGTCCGGCGCTCCGCCCGTACCCCGCTCCGGTCCCGGGCACCGTCCTCGGCCCGCACCCGCGGCGGCGCCGCCGGTACGGCCGGCTGCTCGGCGGTCTCGGCCTCCGTCTCGTCGCGGTACAGCGGTCCGAGGATCACCGGAGCCTTGTACGGCTTCACCGACGCCCCGGGTACCCGTGCTCCGCCGGTCCGGATCCCGGTACGGTTCGACGTTTCCGGCACGGCCACCCCACAGTTCGGCGAAAGATCATCAACGCAGAACGATCTTCGCGGAACCGGACAAGTCGACCGCACGGCAAACGTCCCGAAGCGGCGGGACTTCCGTCCCGAACTCCGCACACGGTCAGGACCCCGGGCCGTGTCCGCCGCCGTGGGAGTCGCCCGACTCGACGGTGCCGCCGAGGCGGTCGCGCAGGGGGGCCAGGGCTTCGGCGGAGGCCGCGGTGACGATCCAGCGGTCGCCGACGAGGTAGGTGCCGCCGTAGTTCCGGGCCTCGGCCAGCCAGGCGCGCATGCCCTCCTCGGCGGTGAAGGTGAGCATGCGGTAGGCGTCCTTGCCCGTCCCGCAGGCGCCCTCGCGCAGTTCCTCGGCGTCGACCGTGATCTCGGCCGTGCAGCCAGCGGCGGCGGCGATCTCCTGCACGGTGACGGTGCGGCCCCCGGACTCACGGCCCGCCGCCGCATGTCCCTGCGGGTGCCCCGGCGCGGGGGACGCGGTGGGAGGGGTCTCGTGGTCCGCCGCCCCGTGCGCGGGACCGGAACCCCGCCCGTCCCCGGCGCAGCCGCCGCACAGCAGGGCGGCGGCCAGCACGGCGACGGCGGGCAGGCAGTGGCGGGCGCCGATACGGGACGGGTGGGACACGTTTCCCTCGCAGGGGTCGCAGGACCAGAGAGTGGGGGTCCGGGTGGACCAAGGGCCCGGGGTGGGCCGGGGGTCCGGGGCCGTCGTGCGGTCTCAGCCGGTCGCCTTGGCCTTCTTTCCGGCGTCCGTCACCGCGAACCACAGCCCCTGTTTGTTGTGTCCGTTGGTCTGGCCCGGCGCGGTGTCACCGGTGAACGAATAGACCGGCCAGCAGTCGATCGTCAATTGTTCGGTCCCGTCCGGCCGCTTCACCGTACCGATCCATTCCGCCGGAATTCCCGACACCTTCGACTTGTCCACCGGAGCGGCCGGCTTCCAGGTGTCCGTGCAGGAATCGAGGCAGCCGATTTTCATCGGCCAGGCACTGTCCTTGTCGAAACGGTAGAGCGTACGTCCCTGTCCGTCCGCGAGAATCCTGCCGAGTTTCGCGTCGTTCACCACGGCGAGTCCGGCGCCCGGTGCAGCCGCGCCCTGCCGGTCGACGGCCTTCCCGCCGTCGGCCGCCAGCGCGTGCCAGGTGCCGCCGACCCCCTCGCCCTTCGCCTCGCCCGGCCGGGTGTCCTTGGCATAGCGGTAGACGGGCCAGCCGGCGAGGGTCAGCTGCTTGGTCCCGTCGGTGCGGACGACCTCGCCGAGCAGGCTCGCGTCGATGCCCTCGGCGACCCTGGCGTCATCGGCCGGCACCGGGGGCCAGGCCGCGGCGCAGTCGCCGTCGCAGGCCGATTTGGCCGGCTGGGCGGTGTCCTTGTCGAAGCGGTAGAGGGTGGCGCCGGCGCCGTCGGTGACCACGCTGCCGACGGCCGGTATGTCCCGTACGGCCAGCTGCCCGGCCGAGCCGCCCTTCCCGGCGGCGGCACCCGACCCGTACCCCGCTCCCGACCCGTACCCGGACCCCGATCCGGAGCCCGATCCGGAGCCGGACCCCGATCCGGAGCCGGAGCCGGAGCCGGCGGACGGGTCCGCGCCGTATCCGCCCGCGCCATAGGGCGACCCGTATCCGTTTCCCAGCGCCTTGGCCCCACCGGCCGGCTGCGCGGAATTCACATTGCGGGTGCCGTCGCCGTCGCTCCCGCAGCCGGACGCCAGCAGCATGACGGCGACGACCGAACCGACGGCCGCCCCTCGACGCTTGTTGTTCACGGTCACTCCTTCGTTGTCGGCCCGGCGCCTCGACGCCCTCGCCCTCTTCATTCCTCACCCCCATTCATAGGGCCTGCCGGGGCCATCGAATTCGAATTCCCGGGAATTTGTCAGATCGCGCCAAAGCAGGAACTCCGCATGAACTCGGGACGGCGGCGGCCGCTCACCGGGCGTTCATTCCTGGATGCGCAGGGCGAGCGCGGGACAGCGGCGGACCGCGCGCAGCGCCTTCGGCCGCAGCCGGCCGGGCACCGGCATGACCCCCTGGGCCGGGAAGCCGTCGGCGTCCAGCCGGACGACGTCGGGCAGCAGGTCCACGCACAGTCCGTGGCCCTTGCACAACGTCCAGTCCACGACGAGCCGTTCGGGGTTCTCGTCGGCCGGCAGCGGCAGGGCGCCCAGCACCCGGCGGCCGCAGCCGCTGCCGAGCGCGTGATCGCGGAACTCCTCCGGGAACACCGCGAGCGCGGAGGCCACGAAGGCGGACGTGCCGTCGGGGTGGCTGCACGCGCCGCGGCCGCGAACCGCCCGCATGCGCGCCTGGACCCCCTCGAGCGCGGCCCGGCCGCCCCCGCCGACCAGGTTCTCCACCGCGTCGGCGAGCGAGGGCAGACCGCGTACGCACGGCCCGCACTGGCCCGCCGACTCGTCGGCCATCCAGCGGGTCACACGGGCCACTTCGCCGACCGGACAGGTGTCCTCGGGCAGCGGCAGGACGGCGCCGGCGCCCAGCACCGCGTCGAACCCGGACAGCGACTGCCGTGAGAGCGCGGCCGAGCGGGCCGCGCCGGGCCCCAGCCAGCGGCCGTGGTAGCCGCCGACCAGGACGCCCTGGCCGGGCCCGGAGCCGCACAGGTCCAGCACGTACGGCAGCGAGGTGCCGGTGGGCACCTCGACCACCGTGGCCCCGCCGACCGTCAGCAGGAGGGTGCCGGGCTCGGCGGGCAGTCCCACGGCCCGGTACTCCGCCCCGCCGAGCCGCGCGGCGACGGCGAGCTGGGCGTACGTCTCGGTGTTGGACAGCAGGGTGGGCACCCCGCCCAGGCCCCGCTCGCTGGTGCGGACCTTCTGCCCGGAGGGCAGTGTGGGCCCGCCGTCCAGCCCGCGCACCATGGCGGTGCCCTCGCCGGTGACGAAGCGCTCGGGCAGCAGGGTGACCCGTACCCGGCGGCCCGCGGGGCCGCGTTCGGCGACGGCGGCGCGCACCGACTGCTCCACGTCCTGGCGGGTCACCCCGACGACGACGTCCTCGGCGCCGAGCGCGCCGGCCGCCAGCAGGGCGCCGTCGAGGACCAGGTGCGGGACGTGCAGGAGCAGGGCGGTGTCCTTGAGGCAACTCGGTTCGCCCTCGCTGCCGTTGACGACGACGGCGGTACGGCCGCCCTCCCGCGCCCGGGCGGAGCGGGTGACCGCCCGCAGCTTGCGGGCGAAGGGGAAGCCGGCCCCGCCGCGGCCGCGCAGGTCGATGTACTCGGTGAGTTCGACGAGTTCGTCGACGTGGTAGGCGGGCACCTGGCCATGTACGCCGAGGTGCCCGGCCCGGTCGAGCCGGGGGGCGGTGTCGAGACCGGCGAGCAGCCGGGGCTGCCCCACGCAGCCGAGGGCCGGGCGCGGTACGGGGTTCACAGCCGCCCCCGGATCCCGTCGAGGGGTTCACCGCCCCGGTCCGGGGCCGGCTGGAGCCCACTGGGGACGAACACCGCACCGTACGGCGGCTGTCCGGGCCAGGGCGGCGGAACCGGCCGGGCGGCGGCGGCCGGTCCGGTGAGCCGGGCCACGAGCTGCTCGGTGGGTGCCTGGGCGGGCTGCCGCACGAAGGGGCGGGGGGCCCGCGGCGGCTCCGCGGGCGCCGACCGGGGTACGGACGGGGCCGGCGCGCCGGCCGGCCTGGCGGGCGCCGCGAGCAGCCGCGCCCTCAGCCGTACGACGAGCACGCCGGCGACGGCGACCACGCACAGGGCGTAAGCCACGGTCACCCAGGCACTGGCGGCGCGGCCGGCCTTCAACCCGTGCACCAGGGACGCGCCCCACGCGGGGTAGGCGCCCATGTGCAGGGCCCGCCACCACAGGGAGCGGCCCTTGGTGGCGAACGCGCTGCGCACGGCGCCGGAGACCGCCACGGAGACGAACAGGTAGCCGGCCAGGGTACCGAGCCCGATGAGCACGGGCCGCTCGCGGTCGGCGAAGGGGAGGACCGCGGCCGCGGCGGAGGTCCGGCTCTCCGCGATCTTGACCCAGACGTGCAGGGCGAGGAAGCCCAGTCCCGCCACGGCGAGGCCGCGGTGCGCCCCCTGGGCGACGATGCGGTGGCCCGAGGTCAGCAGGGTGCGGTCGGTGGCGGCCAGGCCCCACAGCACGGCGGAGGTCAGCGAGACGAGCGAGAGGACGCCCGCGCCGTAGTCCAGGAACTCCCACAGGTTCGTCAGGGCACCGGCCCGGGCGGCCACGATCAGCGCGACCAGGGCGGCGAGGGCGGCGACGCACAGGGCCGCGGGGTGCGGACCGCCGCCGGCGGAGAGCAGGGGCGGCCGCCGTACGGCCCGCCGTCCCGCGGCCGCTGCCGCGGCCGCGCCGGCATGGCGTCTGGTGCGGCGGGCCCGGTGCGAGCGGGGCGTGCGGGTATGGGGCAGGGGCATCGAGTTCTCCCATACGCCCGGGTTCGCGAGCACTCCACCTCGCGCTCGGCGCCCGGGGTAGTCGTCGGAACTGCTCGGCGGCGGGCGGTAGTTGTCCGCGACGCCGACCGGGAGCGGGGGCCGGAGTGTTGAAGCATTGTGGAGCTTCGCAACCCCTCCACAGGATTTATCGAATCGTGACAAGTTCTTGCGGCCACGGCATCATCACCTCCAACACCACCGGAAGATGCCCTTCCAGAGGTGCGGTTGCGACAGGACGGACGTCTTGTCCTCCGCCACGGGTCCCGGCGGCGCGTCTGCGCGCCATCCCGGGACTGCAAGTGGATGGCACGCTCCTGGAGGGAGTACGAGGTGCACGACTCCCCCGTCGGCACTGGCGCCGGTGGGGCGGCTGACCCGCCTCCACAGGCCTGTCACCCTCCCGCGGAGCGGGCCATACCCCGGCATGAACGAGGTAACAATGTGCGAACTTCTGAACCGCATCTGGGCCCGCCCCCGCGGCGAATGGACCCGGGTCCTGCGCAGGGAACTGCCCGCGCTGGCCGAGGGGATGGTGGAGGAGCTCCGCGAATCCATACCCGGCTTCGCGGAGCTGATCGAGGACACCGGCGACGAGGTGGTCCGGGAGGCCGTGGAGGCGGCCCTGCTCGCGGCCCTCGGATACGACGAGTCCGCGGCGCGGGGGCAGCAGCCGTGCCCGGACGCCGCCACTGACCACGCGGCGGCCGCCGCCCACGGGTCCGGGCGCCCCGACGAGGGCCCCGGCCGCGCGGCGGAGACCGGCCGCGCCCGGGACCGGACCCCCGGCCGGGACCGCCACTCCGGCCCCGAGCGGGACCTTCCCGGCCACGAGCAGGACCGCTCCGGCCATGAGCGGGACCGTCCCGGCCGTGAACGGGACCTTCCCGAACACGAGCAGGACCTGCCCGGCCACGAGCGGGATCACCCCGGCCACGACCACGACCACGACCGGCACACCGGCCGGGTGCTGGGCCGGGACCAGGGGCGTGAGCCGGACCGGGACCCGGGCCGGGTTCTGGACCGGGACCACGAACGCAAGCACGGCCGCGACCGCGCGCCGGGCCTGATCCCGCGCCAGCGGCCACGGATCGCCCCCGTGACCACCCTCCCCACGGCGGCGTTCGGCGGCAGCGGCCCCGAGTCCGCCCGGCGCGAGCTGTTCACCGTCCTTACGAGTGACATGACCATGCCTGACCAGGCGCTCGCCGAACTCGCCGCCGCGGCCGGCTGGCCGCTCCCTGCCGCGATCCGGGCCATCGCCCTGGCCACCCCCGGCGAGACCCAGCAGCTGGCCTCCGTCCTGGACGACGGCCTCGCCGGCATGGTCGGCGGCCAGCCGTGCCTGCTGGTCCCCAGCCCCGACCCGGATGCCCGCGCCGCCCTGGAGGCCGCGCTGCGCGGGCGGTTCGCCGCCGTCGGCCACACCGTCGCCCTGCGCGACACGGCCTCCTCCCTGCGCTGGGCCCTGCGGCTGCTGACCCTGACCCCGGCCCGCTCCGCCCCCGACGCACGGGCCGTCTTCGTCGACGACCACCTCTCGACCCTGATGCTGCTCCAGGACGAGCCGCTGGCCCACGCGCTGGCCGCGCGCTGGCTGCGGCCGCTGGCGAACCTGACCCCGCGCCAGAGCGAGCGGCTCGAAGTGACCCTGCTGGCCTGGCTGGAGGGCGGCGGCGCCCCCGAGGCCGCCAAGGCGCTGAGCGTGCACCCGCAGACCGTGCGCTACCGGATGCGGCAACTGGAGAAGCTCTTCGGCCCCGGGCTGCGCGACCCGCGCACCCGCTTCGAACTGGAGATGGCCCTGCGCAGCCGCCGCCTCATGGCCCAGGTACGGCGTCAGCACTCACGGGTGGGCCGCCGGGCGCGCGCCGTGGCGGCCGACTTCCGCCCGCTGGGCGTCGGCCGCATGGCCCGCGTCAACGGCCTGTAACCCGGCCCGCCCCGCAGATCCGGCTCCGGCCCCTCGTCCGCCCGCACGGCGGCCGAGGGGCCGCTGCCGTTCCCGTACCGGCACCCGCCCGGCGCAGCCGCCCGCCCGGCCGCCCGGGTCCCCGGGGCTCCGCACCGGACCGCACGGGGGGGCGGGGCAGGGGGTACAGGGTCCGGAAGCCGGCCCCGTACGACGGAGACCGGCCCGTACCCGGAGGGCCGGACCTCACGCGGGAAGCCGGCCCGGTACGACCGGAAGTCGATGCCGTACGGAGGCCAGGACGCCGTACGCCGGGCCCGGGCTCCGTACGCCGGGCCGGGGAACGCGAAAGGTGCCGGCCCGCGGTCTGCTGCGGGCCGGCACCGTTCTCGGGGCGACGCGGGGGGAGGTGGGAGGACGCGCGCCGCCCCGAGGTCTCAGCGGCAGGCGCGCCCGCCGTTGATGCAGCGCACCGCGTCGCCCATCAGCCGGTCCGACATGACGTTGATGAAGTCGCCGTGATCGGTGACGGGCTTGTGCAGCTGCTCGGGGAAGCTGTCCACCGCGAACCGGGCGCCGGGCTGCACGCCGTAGGTGATCCGCTGCACGAGCTGCGGCACCGCCTTGAACCCGGCCGGGCAGGCGCCGTTACGGCCCGCGAAGGCCACGTGCGTACGGTGGTTGGCGCTGTCGATGTTCTTGCCGTCCCAGCAGCTCTGGAAGGTGAACGTACGCACCACGTCGCTGCCCTTGGGGCAGATCGGGTACTTGTCCTTCAGCTGCCGGTTCTCGAAGCCGGTGCAGCTCCACGAGGCGTTGGCGTTGCCGGGGCCGTTGGTGAACGCCTTGGCGTCGCCCGTGATGATCCGCAGGAAGCGGGGCATGGCCGCGACCCGGGAGACGGGGCTGCCCTTGAACTCGATCGTGACCTGCTTCGGTTTCAGGATGGTGCCCACGTTGGCGTCCAGGCCGCCGCCGGGCGCGTTGGCGTCCCGCTCGGCCCGCCCGTCCCGCAGCCGCAGCACCGGCCAGTAGTACGTGGACTGGTCGCCGTTGGTGCACGTGGTTCCGGAGGCGGCCAGGCTGTTGTTGGTGGAGAAGGCGTCGGTGGTCTTGTTGCCGACGTAGTCGTGCATGTGGTGGGCGCCGTTGCTGACGCCGGGCGCGACGATGACGTTGTCGGGGTTGAAGTGGTTGTTCTCGTTGCGGCCGCAGTTGACGGAGAACGAGCCGGTGGACGCCCCCGGACCGCGGGCGGGGGTACGCACGTTGGGGCGTACCGTGCCGATGGCGACGAAGTCGCTGCGGGCCGGGCCACCGCGGTTCTGCCCGGCGGCCGCGGCGGCGCTCTGCCCCTTGGCCGCGTCGGCGGACACGTCGGCCGGGTCGGCGGCCGGGGCCTGTTTCATCGCGCAGGCGCTGAGCGTGTCCAGCCCGGTGGGACGGGCTGCGGCCTTGCCTATGGTGTCCGACAACTGACCGATCGTTCCGGCTCGTTGGTCTTTCAGCCGGCCGAGCAGGGCACCGCCCTGTGCCTGCCCCGTGGCCAGCTGCCGGTAGGCGTCGGCGATCTGGGTGTCCAGTTCGGCGAGGTTCTTGTCGACCTCGGGACGGACCTGGCCGGGCACGTCCTTCAACTGGTCGCCCACGTCGGGGCAGTCGATGGTGGCGGTCACGGGCGCTCTGCGGGAGTCCTGCCCCGCGGAGGCCTGCTGGGCCAGGATCACGACTCCGCCACCGCCCAGGACCAGGGCGGACACCAGGGCGACGGCCTTGTACGACGGCCGGAGTCGGCGTGTGCGGCCCTCTTGCCTCATGCGATCACTTCACTTCGTCGGTCGGGGAACGGTGGGGTTCGGTGCGGTGTCCGCGAGGCCGTCGAAGTCGACCAGACCGGTGGCCTCGAGAACCGAGATGTGGTCCAGGACCGTGGCGTTGGCGTCCGAGGCCAGGGCCCGGACCATGGAGTTGCGGGTCTGTGCGCGGATCTGGGCCACCAGGGCGAAGACCTTGCCGTGGGCGCGCCGCAGCAGCTGGGCGAACAACCGCTCGTACTCGGCGCCCTGCGCCCGGTCCATCTGGTCGAGCCAGCCCTGCTGCTGGTCGGTGGGCCGGGCGGGCAGGTCGATGCCGAGGGCCCCGCCCACCTCCAGGGAGCGCCGGTCCAGTTCGGTGTGGCCGTCGATGAGGTGCTCGCCGGCGGTCCGTACGGAGGGCCGGGTACCGCGCTGCAGGGCCTGGCGGCCGGCGGGCAGCTCCCACAGGCCGGCGAGCCGTACCTTGCGGACGAAGTCCCGGTCCTGGGGGGTGAGGGGTCCGAAGGCCGTGCTCAGGGTTCCGGCGCCGTCGTCGTCGGCGGCCGGGACGGTGGCGGCCGTGGCGGAGCCGCCGCCGAACTTCTGCACGGGGATCAGCAACGCGATCAGCGTGAACGCGAGGGCGCCGATGACGACGGCCGTGCCCACCACATGTCTCGAAGCGAGCGACATGCCGCCGACGGCCGACCTGCGCAATGACAGCACTGTGCCTCCTTGCTACGCGCCGGGTGCTCCTGCACCTGCGGGTGGCAGGGACGTTAGTGGCGGTTGTGGTACCCGAACCGAAGGACCATCACGAACGGACAAACATCCGGGCGAGGCCCCGAAACGCTGCTACGGTGCGCCCGACCGCCGGACGCCCCCGGGCCTGCCGGCCTGCCCCCGGCCGTAATCCGTTCGAGGTCGGGGCGCGTTCTTGCGAGACTCCGTGCAGGAGTCCGGGCCGCAGGAAGAGCCGGGGCCCGGCCCGGAGGACAGGTACGTGACGGTGAACCAGATCGCGGCGGCGGCGCACGCCGTCCGCCCGGCGCGCGAGGTCCGTGCTCGGTTCGACGACGAGACAATCACCGTGTACCAGGCGTACGCCGCGCGGATCGCGGTACCGGCACTGGCCGCGGGGACCTTCGTGGATCCCTTCAAGCGCGCCCGCATGACGTGGATCAAGCCGTCGTTCCTGTGGATGATGTACCGCGCCGGGTGGGGCCGGAAGCCGGACCAGGAGCGGATCCTGGCCATCGACATCACGCGCCGCGGCTTCGAGGAGGCGCTGTCGCAGGCGGTCCTGAGCCACTTCGACCGGTCGCGGCACGCGACGCGGGAGGAGTGGAGCGCGGCCGTGCGCTCCAGCCCGGTCCGCGTCCAGTGGGACCCCGAGCGGGACCTGTCGCTGAACCCGCTGCCGCACCGCGCGATCCAGATCGGGCTGTCGGGGACGGCCGTCGACCGGTACGTGGAGGACTGGATCACCGGCATCCGGGACGTGACGACGACCGCGCACGAGATCCACGCGGCGGTCCGCTCCGGCGACCTGTCCGCGGCGGCGTCCCTGCTCCCCCGCGAACGCCCCTACCCGCTGCCCGCGCCGCTCGCCGGACAGGTCGGCGAGCAGGTCGCCGGACCGGTCACCGAGGCGGTCGCCGGTCCCTGACCTAGCGGTCCGCCAGGCCCAGGATGCCGATGGCCCGTTCCCGCATCTCGACCTTGCGGATCTTGCCGGTGACCGTCATCGGGAACTCGTCGACGACGTGCACGTAGCGCGGGATCTTGAAGTGGGCGAGGCGGCCGGAGCAGAACGCGTGGACGGCCTCGGCGGTGAGCGGCACGGCGCCGTCCCGCATGCGCAGCCAGGCCATCAGCTCCTCGCCGTACCGGGCGTCGGGAACGCCGATCACCTGGACGTCGAGGATGTCCGGGTGGGCGTGCAGGAACTCCTCGATCTCGCGCGGGTAGAGGTTCTCCCCGCCCCGGATCACCATGTCCTTGATGCGTCCGGTGATGCTGAGGTAGCCGTCGTCGTCCATGACCGCGAGGTCGCCCGTGTGCATCCAGCGCGCGGCGTCGACGGCCTCGGCGGTCTTCTCCGGCTCGCCCCAGTAGCCGAGCATGACCGAGTAGCCGCGGGTGCACAGTTCGCCCGGCTCGCCCCGGGGCACGGTCCGGCCGGTGTCCGGGTCGACCACCTTGACCTCCAGGTGCGGGCCCACCCGGCCGACGGTGGAGACCCGGCGTTCGACGGTGTCGTCGGCGCGGGTCTGGGTGGAGACCGGCGAGGTCTCCGTCATGCCGTAGCAGATGGACACCTCCGTCATGCCCATCCGTTCGATGACCTCCTTCATCACCTCGATCGGGCAGGGCGAGCCCGCCATGATCCCGGTCCGCAGACTGGAGAGGTCGTAGGAGTCGAAGCGGGGGTGGGCCAGTTCGGCGATGAACATGGTGGGCACGCCGTAGAGCGAGGTGCAGGATTCCGCCGCGACCGTGGCCAAGGTGGCCTCGGGTTCGAAGGACGGCGCCGGGATCACGATGGCCGCGCCGTGACTGGTGCAGGCCAGGTTTCCCATGACCATGCCGAAGCAGTGGTAGAAGGGCACCGGGACGCAGAC
This sequence comes from Streptomyces sp. NPDC042102, assembly GCF_055582305.1. Lineage (NCBI taxonomy): Bacteria > Bacillati > Actinomycetota > Actinomycetes > Kitasatosporales > Streptomycetaceae > Streptomyces > Streptomyces sp. NPDC042102. Next base: position 960,898 of record NZ_JBVJDL010000001.1, on the reverse strand, counting down.
CCGGTCGCGCTCGGTGTAGTGGCACAACTCGCCCACGAAGTAACCGTTGTTGAGGATGTTGTGGTGCGAGAGGGTGGCGCCCTTGGGGAAGCCGGTGGTCCCCGACGTGTACTGGATGTTGATCGGGTCGTCCGGGCTCAGTTCCTCCTGCGCGCGGGCGAGGACGGCGGGGTCGGCCCGCCGGCCGGTGGCCAGCAGGGCGTCCCAGCCCGCGGAGCCGAGCAGCACGACGTGCTCCAGCGCCGGGCAGCGCGGCCCGACCTCGTCGATCATGCCGGCGTAGTCGGAGGTCTTGAACGTCTCGGCGGCCGCGAGCAGCCGGATCCCGGACTGGCGCAGTACGTACTCCAGCTCGTGCGAGCGGTAGGCCGGGTTGACGGTGACCAGCACGGCGCCGATCTTGGCGGTGGCGTACTGGACCAGCGCCCACTCGGCGCAGTTGGGCGCCCAGATCCCGACCCGGTCGCCCCGGGCGATGCCGAGGTCCAGCAGACCGAGCGCGAGCGCGTCGACGTCGGCGGCCAGTTCGGCGTACGTCCAGCGGCGCCCGGTGGCGGCCTCGATCAGCGCGTCGCGCCCGGGGAAGGCCCGGACCGTCCGGTCGAGGTCGGCTCCGATCGTGTCGCCCAGCAGCGGCACTGCGGAGGCTCCGGACGCGTAGCTCGGCGCGGTCGACACGACGTACCTCCTGGGACGGGGCTGCGGCAGCCCCACCATGATCCTCGTCCGGCGGACCGGCCACTACCCCCCGGACGGAGGAGGGCCGAAGCCGAGGAAGACCGTCTCGCGCGGCCCCGCGACCCGCGGCCCCGCGGGGCTCAGCCCAGCAGGGCGTACACGGTGGAGGCCTTCGCCGCCGGGGCGTCGTCGCCCTCGGCCGTCAGGGTGACGTCCGCGAAGGCCATGCGGCGCCCGAGTTTGGTGACGGTCACCTCGATCAGGACGTCCGAGCCGGTCACCGGCCGCTGGAAGCTCGTGGACTGCTGGACGGTGGTCATCGGGCCGTACGCGCCGCGGGCCGCGGAGATGGCGATCACCGTGGCGGTGTCGGCGGCCGCCATCATCGCCTGCCCGGACAGGCCGCCGCCGTCCCGGGCGAGCGTGTCGGACCAGGGCAGGCGCAGCACGGCGTGGCGTTCGCCGGTCTCCTGGACGGTCAGGCCCAGGGCCAGGACCCACGGGGCGAAGTTGTCGGCGAGGATCTTGTCGGCGTCTGCGGGAGTCAGCGTCACACGCGCGATTGTGACCCCCGGACGGGCCGCCGACAACACCCCCGGCGCCCGGCTCCGTCTCTCAGAGCGTCGCGGCCAGTTCCGTGCCCTGGCGGATCGCCCGCTTCGCGTCCAGTTCCGCGGCCACGTCCGCGCCGCCGATCAGGTGGGCCTCGACGCCGGCGGCGCGCAGCTCGTCGTACAGGCCGCGGCGCGGCTCCTGGCCGGTGCAGAGCACGACGGTGTCGGCGGGGATCAGCCGCCGCTCGCCGTCGACGGTGATGTGCAGGCCCTCGTCGTCGATGCGGTCGTACGTCGCGCCGGCGACGCTGACCACGCCGCGGTGCTTGAGCTCGGCGCGGTGGATCCAGCCGGTGGTGACGCCGAGGCCGGCGCCGACCTTGGTGGTCTTGCGCTGGAGCAGGTGGACCTGGCGGGGCGGCGCCGGGCGCTCGGGGGCGGCCAGCCCGCCGGGGCCGGTGTAGGAGGTGTCGACGCCCCAGTGACGGAAGTAGACCTCCGGGTCCTGGGCGGCGCCCTCACCGCTGTCGGTGAGGTACTCGGCGACGTCGAAGCCGATGCCGCCGGCGCCGAGGACCGCGACGCGCTCGCCGACGGGGGCGCCGTCGCGCAGGACGTCGAGGTAGCTGACCACGCGCTCGTGGCCGACGCCGTCGATGTCCGGGATGCGCGGGGTGACGCCGGTGGCGACGACGACCTCGTCGTAGCCGGCGAGGGCGGCGACGTCGGCGCGGGTGTTCAGGCGGACCTCGATGCCGCACTCCTCCAGCCGGCTGCCGAAGTAGCGGATGGTCTCGTTGAACTCCTCCTTGCCCGGGATGCGGCGCGCGATGTCCAGCTGGCCGCCGATGTGCCCGGCGGCCTCGAACACGGTGACGGTGTGGCCGCGTTCGGCGGCCGAGACAGCGCAGGCCAGGCCGGCGGGGCCGGCGCCGACGACGGCGACGGTCTTCTTGAGCCGGGTGGGGGCGAGGACGAGCTCGGTCTCGTGGCAGGCCCGCGGGTTGACCAGGCAGGAGGTGATCCGGCCGCTGAAGGTGTGGTCGAGGCAGGCCTGGTTGCAGCCGATGCAGGTGTTGATGGTGGCGGGGCGGCCGGCCTGCGCCTTGGCGACGAAGTCGGCGTCGGCGAGGAAGGGGCGGGCCATCGACACCAGGTCCGCGCGGCCCTCGGCGAGCACCTGCTCGGCGGTCTCGGGGGTGTTGATGCGGTTGCTGGTGACGAGCGGTACGGAGACCGCGCCCATCAGGCGCTGGGTGACCCAGGTGTAGGCGCCGCGCGGGACGGAGGTGGCGATGGTGGGGATACGGGCCTCGTGCCAGCCGATGCCCGTGTTGATGATGGTCGCGCCGGCCGCCTCGATCTCCTTGGCGAGGTGGACGACCTCGTCGAGGGTGGAGCCGCCCGGGACCAGGTCCAACATGGAGAGCCGGTAGATCAGGATGAAGTCCTCGCCGACGGCCTCACGGGTGCGGCGGACGATCTCCAGCGGGAAGCGGACCCGGTTCTCGTAGCTGCCGCCCCAGCGGTCCTCGCGCCGGTTGGTGGCGGCGGCGATGAACTCGTTGATCAGGTAGCCCTCGGAGCCCATGATCTCGACACCGTCGTAGCCGGCGAGCCGGGCCAGGCGGGCGGCGCGGACGAAGTCCTCGACGGTCTCCTCGACCTCGTCGTCGGTCAGCGCGTGCGGGACGAAGGGGCTGATGGGGGCCTGGAGGGCGCTGGGGGCGACGAGGTCCTTGTGGTAGGCGTACCGGCCGAAGTGCAGGATCTGCATGGCGATCTTGCCGCCGGCGGCGTGCACGGCGTCGGTGATCAGCCGGTGCTCCTCGGCCTCCGCCTCGGTGGTGAGCCGGGAGCCGCCCTCGAGGGGGCGGCCCCGGTCGTTGGGGGCGATGCCGCCGGTGACGATGAGCCCGACCCCGCCGCGCGCCCGCTCGGCGTAGAAGGCGGCGAGCCGCTCGAAGCCGCGCTCGTGCTCCTCCAGCCCGGTGTGCATCGACCCCATGATCACGCGGTTGGGCAGGGTGGTGAAGCCGAGGTCCAGGGGGCTCAGCAGGTGCGGGTACTGGCTCATCGGGGCTCCTCGTCACACAGGTGGGGTCCCCCCTGTTGTAGCGAGCGCGGACCCCTTTTGCAACTAAGTGCATAATCGAGTGGGCGAGGTCACCACGCCCCCTTCCCGTCACACCCCCGGCCGGACCAGGCGCAGGGTGAGGATCTGGAACGGGCGCAGGGTCAGGGTCACCCGGGAGGGCGGGGGTGACGTGTCGGCGGCGGTCGTGGGGCCGGCGGGCGGGAGCGGGCCCACCGCGGGGGGCGGGCCGGTGGGGGTGGGTTCCACCGGGCGTTCCAGGAGGTCGCACTCGACCGCCGACGTGACGGCGAAGCCCGGGGTCAGGGTCGCGCGGGCGCGGCCGCCGCGGGACTCGTACAGCCGGACGATCACGTCGCCGCCGCGGTCCTCGGCCAGTTTGACCGCCTCGACGACCACCGCGTCGTCGTCCACCGTGACCAGGGGCTCGACCGGTCCGGCGCCCCGGACTGTGCGCTCGGGCAGGTTCAGCCAGTGGCCCTCGCGGACCGCGTCGCCGATGTCCGCGCCCGGGGCCAGCGCGTAGCGCAACGTGTGGGTGCCCTGGTCGGTCTCGGGGTCGGGGTAGCGCGGGGCACGCAGCAGGGAGAGCCGGACCGTGGTGGTCTGGCCGCCGTCGGGCCGCATGTCCCGGGTGACGTCGTGGCCGTAGGTGGAGTCGTTGACCAGGGCGATCCCCCAGCCGGGCTCGGCCACCCGGATCCAGCGGTGGGCGCAGATCTCGAATTTGGCCGCCTCCCACGAGGTGTTGGTGTGGGTGGCCCGGTGGACGTGCCCGAACTGCGTCTCGGACGCGGAGCGTTCGGCCTTCACGTCCAGCGGGAAGGTGGCCTTGAGCAGCTTCTCGCCCTCGTGCCAGTCCACCTCCGTGACGATGTCGAGCGTCCGCGCGCCGGCCCGCAGGGTCAGGGACTGGACGGCCTTCGACGCGCCGAAGGAGCGGGTGACGGTGACCGTGGCCGCCTCCGCGCCCGCCTCGGTGACCTCCATCGCGTCCAGGTCCACCAGGTCGGTGACGTTGTGGCGGTAGAAGGCGTCGATGTCCCAGGCGTCCCACATGTTGGGGAAGTCGGGGTGGATCTGGAGCAGGTTCGCGGCCGAGCCCGGCGCGACCGCCTCGCGGCCGGCCGCCAGGTCGTACGCGGAGACCACCAGCCCCCGGCCGTCGATCTCCACCAGCAGCCGGCCGTTGGCGAGCACGTGTCCGCCGCCGTGCCGCTCCTCCACCGTCACGGGCGTCGTCCCGGCACCGGGCCGGCGGACCGTGCCCGCGCCGCCCGCCGGGACGCCGCGCCGGGTGTGCGGGGCGCAGTTGAAGACCAGCTCGGTCCGGCCCTGCCCGGCGAGCGCGATCTGGGCCGCCAGGGTGATCGCGGTGAGCTCCTCGCGTACGGTCGCGTACGTCGCCCGCGCCTCGCGGTGCACCCAGGCGATGGACGAGCCGGGCAGGATGTCGTGGAACTGGTGCAGCAGCACCGTCTTCCAGATCCGCTCCAGGTCCTCGTACGGGTACGCGTACCCCGCCACCCGGACGGCCGCCGTCGCCGCCCACAGCTCCGCCTCCCGCAGCAGTGACTCGCTGCGCCGGTTGCCCTGCTTGGTCTTCGCCTGCGAGGTGTACGTACCGCGGTGCAGCTCCAGGTAGAGCTCGCCGGCCCAGACCGGCGCGTCCGGGTACTCGGCCTGCGCCCGTGCGAAGAACGCCGACGGCCGTTCGATGTCCACCCGCGGCGAGCCCTCCAGGTCCCGCTGGCGCCGGGCGCGCGCCAGGTGTTCGCGGGTGGGGCCGCCGCCGCCGTCGCCCCAGCCGAAGGGCGCCAGCGAGGACGAGGCCCGGCCCTTCTCGCGGTAGCCGCGGGCGGCGTGGGCGAGCTGGGCCCCGCCGAGGTCGCCGTTGTAGGTGTCGACGGGCGGGAAGTGGGTGAAGACCCGGGTCCCGTCGATGCCCTCCCACCAGAAGGTGTGGTGGGGGAAGGTGTTCACCTGCGACCAGGAGATCTTCTGGGTCAGGAACCACCGGGACCCGGACAGCTTCACGATCTGCGGCATCGCGGCCGTGTAGCCGAAGGAGTCGGGCAGCCAGACCTCCTGCGTGTCGATGCCGAACTCGTCCCGGAAGAACTTCTTCCCGTACAGGAACTGCCGGGCCATCGCCTCGCCGCCGACCATGTTGGTGTCGGACTCCACCCACATCCCGCCGACCGGCACGAACTGCCCGTCGGCCACCTTCTTCTTGATCCGTTCGAAGAGCTCGGGCCGGTAGGTCTTCATCCAGTCGAGCTGCTGCGCCTGGGACATCGCGAAGACGAAGTCGGGGTGCTCGTCCATCAGGGCGAGCACGTTCGACGTGGTCCGCGCCACCTTGCGGACCGTCTCGCGCAGCGGCCACAGCCACGCCGAGTCGATGTGCGCGTGGCCGACCGCGCTGATCCGGTGCGCGGAGCCGGCGGCGGGGGCGGCCAGCACCCCGGCGAGCCGCTCCCGGGCGGCGGCCGCCGTGCCCGGGACGTCGCCCAGGTCGAGCGCGTCCAGCGCCCGCTCGCTCGCGCGCAGGATCTCGTGGCGCCGGGCGTCCTCCACCGGCAGCTGCGTCATCAGCTCGTACAGCACCTCCAGGTCCTGGACGAGCTCCCAGACCCCGGTTTCGAACACGGCCAGGTCCATCCGGGCCAGCCGGTACAGCGGCTCCGTCCCGCTGGTGCGCCGGTCGCCCTCGTACGTCGGCCGGTGGTCGACCAGGACCGGGTTGGAGGCGGCCTCGACGTACCACTCGACGCGCTCGCCGCCCTCGGCCCGGTCGGCCACGCGCACCCAGGCGCTGTACGGGTTGAGGGCCTTGATCTCGCTGCCGTCGGCCCGGTGGACCAGGCCCTCGCACTGGAAGCCCGGCATCATCGCGTCGAAGCCGAGGTCGAGGACGGCCTCGACGGTGCGCCCCGCCCAGGCGGCGGGGACGGCGCCGGTGACCCGGAACCAGGTGGTGCCCCACGCCGGGCCCCAGGTCTCGCCGACCGCGCAGGGCTCGTACGGCGCGGCCAGGCCCTCGGCCACGGGCACGGGTTCGCCCGGGGCCTGCCAGCGCTCGACGGTCAGCGGGACGCGGGGCCCGTGGACGGCGGGCTTGATGCGCTCGGCCAGGACGCGGCGCAGGCGGTGCTCGGTGATGCTGCGGTCGTCATGCATGGCGGCTGCTCCAGGGAGGCGAGGAGTCCGGAGAAGGGCAGGGGCGGGGCGGGTGGCGGGGCAGGGGGCTCGGCGGGTGGTCTCAGATCTTGACGGCTCCCTCCCCGACGCCCTTGAAGAAGAACCGCTGGAGGAGGAGGAAGAGCAGCATCATCGGCAGCAGCGCGGACATGGCGCCGGCCGCGATCAGCCGCTGGTCGTTGACGGTGGTCGCGCCCGCCAGGGTCTTCAGTCCGAGTTGCAGCGTGTAGTGGTCGCTGTCGGTCAGCACCAGCAGCGGCCACAGGAAGTCGTCCCAGGCACCCATGAAGCTGGTGATGCATACGACGGCCAGCGCGCCCCTTGCCCCGGGCAGGAAGACCCGGGTGAACCGGGTCCACTCGTTCGCGCCGTCCAGCACGGCGGCCTCCTCGAGCTCCTTCGGCACGGCGAGGAAGGCCGCCCGCATGACCATGATGTTCAGGACGGACACCGCGCCGGGCAGCCACACGCCGATCAGGGTGTCGACCAGACCCATGTCGCGGACGGTCAGGAACATCGAGATCATGACGGACTCGAAGGGGAACATCAGGGTCGCGACCAGCACCGTGAACACGGCCCTGCGGCCCGGCCAGGCGGCGCGCGAGAGGGCGTAGCCGCCCATCGCCGCGAACACCAGGTTCGAGGTGACGGCGAGCGCGGCCACCGTGAGGGTGTTGCCGGCGTACGTCAGCAGCGGGAAGGACTCCGCGACGCGGACGTAGTTGTCGAGGGTGGGCCGCGCCGGGAGGATCCCGTCGTAGACGTTCTCGCCGCGGCCGCGCAGGGAGGTCAGGAACTGCCATACGAGGGGGCCGAGCATGACGACCAGCATCAGCAGCAGGGTCAGGTAGCGGACGGCCGGTCCGAGCCGGCGCCGGCGGCTCACGCCTCGTCCCCCTTCGACAGCCGGTGCCCCAGCAGGCTGAAGACCAGCGTGAGCAGGAACAGCAGCAGGGACAGGGCGGCGGCGTAACCGGTCTCGCCCGCGAAGCCGAGGCCGACCTGCCGGATGAGGAACGGCAGCGTACGGGCGCCGCCACCGGGGCCGCCGCTCTCGCCGCCGAGGATGTAGATCTCGGTGAAGACGCGCAGCGCGGAGATCGCCGACAGGGTGCCCACCAGCAGCATCATCGGCTTGACCTGGGGGACGGTGATGCTGAAGAAGCGGCGGACGGGCCCGGCGCCGTCCAGGGCGGCGGCCTCGTACAGGGAGACGGGGACGTTCCCGAGGGCTGCGAGGTAGAAGACCATGTAGTAGCCGAGGCCCTTCCACACGGTGACGATCATCGCGGAGAACAGCAGCATGGTGGAGTCGGTCAGGAAGGGGATGGGCTCCGAGACGATGCGCAGCCGCAGGAAGACGGTGTTGACCAGGCCGTCGCTGCGCAGCACCCACTGCCAGATCAGGCCGACGACGACGGCCGAGGCGATGACCGGGGTGTAGAACGCGGACCGGAAGAGCCCGATGCCGGGGACCTTCGTGCGGACCAGGACGGCGAGGGCCAGCGGCAGCAGCACCAGTGCCGGGACCACGACCACCAGGTACAGCACGCTGTTGCCGGCTGCGGTCCAGAAGTCGGGGTCGGCCAGCGCCCGGCGGTAGTTCGCCAGGCCGACGAAGCCGCCGCCGCGCAGGATCTGCGCGTCGGTGAGGGAGAGGATGACGGTGTTGACGAACGGCCAGAGGCTGAACAGCACCACGAGGCCCAGGCCGGGGGCGAGGAACAGGTAGGGGACCCACCACCTGCGGTGCACGAGGCCGGTGTCGGCCCCCAGGGGCGTGCGCGCGGTCACGAGCGGCCGGCGCCGGCCCGCAGCAGCCGGTTCGCCTCCTCCTGGGCCTTCTTCACCGCCGTCCGCGCGTCCTGCTCCCCCGTGATGGCCTTCTGCACCTCGCGGACGACCGCGTCGCCGACCTGATTGGTCCACTGCACGGGGGTGTTGGCGTCGAGCTGGGCGCCGCGCAGCTGTTCGGCGCCGATCGCGCGGGCGAGGGTCTCGGCGTCCGTGCCGTCGCCCCGGTCCGAGAAGTACGGGTCGTCCAGGCCCTTGGCGTTCGAGGGGTAGATGGTGGCCTGCTTCGAGAAGGCCACCTGGTTGGGGCCGTTGGTGACCCATTTGGCGAACTCGGCGGCGGCGTCGGGATGCCGGGTGTCCTTGCGGATGCCGAGGGACTGGGCGTAGATCCCGATGTGGCCGAGGGTGCCGGTGACGGCGCCGGCGACGTGGGTGTCGGCGTAGATCTGCGGGGCGTTGCGCTTGATGTCCTTGACGAAGCCCGGGGAGCCGGGGCCGAAGACGAGTTTGCCGCCGCCGTAGAGCTGGTTGACGTCGTCGGCCTTGAGCAGCGATTCCCTGGGCATGGCGCCGGCGGCGTAGAGCTTCTTCATCCGCTCCACCCACGCCACGGCCGCCTCGGTGCCGAAGGTGAACGCGTCCGCGCGGGCGTTGAGGATCGGGATGCCCATCTTCTGCCAGTCCCCGGGCAGCCGGCCCTTGGGGTCGGCCATGAACGCGGCGTACCGGCCGCCGGAGGTGGCGGCGATCCGCTCGGCGTAGTCGAAGAACTGCTCGACGCTGGTCGGCGGCCGGTTCACGTCCAGGCCGGCCTTCGCGAAGAGCTGCTTGTTGTAGGTGAGGATCTCCGGGGTCACGTACCAGGGGTACGCGTAGACGCTCTCGCCCCTGCCGGGGAGCTTGAACTGCTCCCAGGCGCCCGGGACGTAGTCCCCGGCGGCCCCGGGGTCGAGCCGGGCGACGTCGGCGAGCATGCCGCGGTCGCCGAGCAGCTGGAAGGAGTCGGTGGAGAGGTTGACGACGTCCGGCAGGGCCCCGGCCTGCGCGTCGGCGACGAGCTTCTCGTTGTAGCCGTCGCCGGGGACGTCCTCCCACACGACCTCGACGCCCGGGTACTTCTTCTCGAACGCGTCGATGACGCCCTGGACGTATCCGGTGAACGTGGGCTTCAGCTGGAGCGTGCGGAACGTGATCTTTCCCGCCACCTCGCCCGTTCTGCGGGCCTCGGGCACCTCCTGCCCGCTCCCGCCGACCCCGCAGGCCGAACCGGCCAGCAGGACGCCGGCCACCAGGGTGGTGAGGGCCGTACGGGACACCGTGGAACGAGTCATCGTCAGCCGCCTTGGAGGAGTCCCGGCCCCGCTGCCGGAAGGGCGCGGACCACGGTGTCCGCAAAGCGGGATGCCGTCAATGCGGCAGGCGCTCGCGCTGGCCGACACCGGCTCGGTCACCGGCCGCGGACGGCGGATTGCACGGCCCGCGGACCCGCCCGACGGCCATGCCGGCGACCTGGGCTGATGCGCTTTAGTCGCAAAGCCCCGGGCGGCGGGCCCGATTCCCCGCGGAACCGGTCCCGCCGCCCGAGGTTGACTTCTTATCGACGGTCCGGGAAAGCGTGCACTAATACGCTTTAGCTCCCGGCGGCTGCGGCTTCTGCCGCTCCTACTGCATGGCGTACTGGACCTTCTCCGCGAGCTTCCCGTCCTTGTAGCAGAACCGGAAGACCGTCTCCTTGCCGCCCTTGGGGTCCGCGCTGGAGATGAACCACGAGCAGGTCGCACCGGCCGGCTCGGCCGGACCGCCGTCCTTGAGGGCGGACTTGATGAAGGTCTCGCCGGTCGGGAGTTTGCCCCGGACCTCGCTCTCGGCGTCGCCGGTCTTGACCGCCTCGTAGACGGCGGGGTCGACGAGGGTCTTGTCGGCGGCGTCCAGGACGGCCCCGACACCGAAGACCAGAGCCACGACGATGCCGATGAGGGCCACCAGCCCCACGCCGCATCCGATCAAGCACCCCTTGCGCTGCGCCACGCCCGTTCCTCCATGCCCTGCACTGCTGCGATCTGCTGACGATCAGACCTTCGCAGGGGGGCGGGGCGCCGCGCTGTCCTCCAAAGTCGTGCGCCGTACCGACGATCGTCGCCCGGGTACGGGCGGTGCCGGTGCCGCCGGACGGTCCCTACAGGCGCTACAGGGCGCTACAGGTCTGAGGGATCGGTGTTGGCGCCGCACAGGACGACGGCGACCCGCTTGCCCAGGGATCCGGGGGCCTCGCGCAGGGCCGCGAGGGCGGTGGCGGCGCCGGCCTCGACCACGATCCGGTGCTCCTCCCACAGCGCGCGCCGGGCGGCGGCGACGGCGGGGTCCGGGACCAGGACCGACACCACGTCCGCGTGCCGGGCCGCGGCCAGGGCGTCCGCCGAGACCCGGGTCGCGCCCAGGGAGTCCGAGGCGATCGAGTCGACGGTGACGTCCACGGGCCGGCCGGCCTCCAGGGCAGCGTTCAGGGCCCGGCAGTTCTCGGGCTCGGCCGCGACCACCCGTATGCCGTGCGCGCGGGCGGCGGTGGCCACCCCGGCGAACAGCCCGCCGCCGCCCACCGCGACGACCACGGTGTCCAGGTCCGGCAGGCCGGCGCGGATCTCCTCGAGGAGGGTGCCCGCGCCGGCGGCGACGAGCGGGTGGTCGTACGCGTGGCTGCCGAGCGCCCCGCTGCGCGCGGCGAACTCCTCACAGGCGGCCTGCGCCTCGGCGTACCGCTCCCCCGCCAGTCGTACGTCGGCCCCGTAGCCGCTCAGCCGGTCGACCTTCACGCGCGGGGCGGTCACCGGGAGGAAGACGGTGGCGGGGATGCCGTGGGCGCGGGCCGCCCAGGCGCAGGCGAGGCCCGCGTTGCCGCCCGAGGCAATGGTGACGCCCGCGTCGGGGAGGGCGCCGGCCGCGCGGTGGGCGGCGAGGAAGTTGGCGGCGCCGCGCGCCTTGAAGGAGCCGGTGTGCTGGAGGAATTCCAGGGCGTACCGGACTCCGTCGGCGGCGGGCGCGAGGGCCACGGGGCGGATGTGTCCGGCGATCCGGTCGGCGGCGGCGCGTACGGCGGCGTGGTCGAGCTGCTGTTCCATCGGAGGACTCCACTTCGCGAAACGGGCGGGACGGGCAGGACGGGCGGGACGGGCAGGGCCCGCGGGGCGGCGCCGGGGCGACCGCCCCGGTGCGCACGCCGGGGTCCGCGGCGGTCAGCGGGCCGGGCGGGCGGCCTCGATGAGCTGGCGCAGGGCGCCGTAGTACACCTCGTGATCGGTCAGCGGCGGCAGTACGGCGGCCGTCTCGCCGCCGAGTACGGGGAACTCGGCCGGGTCGAGGGCGGCCAGGGCGGCGCGCGAGGCGGCGGTGACGGCGGCCGGGTCGCGGTGGTCGACGAACGCGGCGCTGCCGAGGGTGAGCAGGTACATCCGCCGGTACGCGGTCATGGCCTCGGCCGGGGTCATCCCGGCGGCGATGCTGTCGGCGAGTGCGGGTTCGACCAGGCGGGCGAGCAGCTGCCGGCCGAGCCAGGGGCGGCCGCCGCGCAGCACGAGCAGTCCGGGGTGGGCGGTGAGCAGCTGGTACAGGCGGGTGAAGCGCCGTTCGGTGGCCTCGGCCCAGTCGGTCCCGGCGGGCACCTCGGGGAGCCGGCCGGCGAGGTGTTCGGTGCACAGGTCCAGCAGGCCCGCGAGGTCTCCGCAGCGGCGCTGGACGGTGGCGTGCGAGACGTCGAGCCGGTCGGCGAGGGCGCGGAAGCTCAGGGCGTCCGGCCCTTCCTCGTCGATGAGGCGCAGGGCGGCCACCGCGATCGCCTCGGGGGTGGCGCGGTCCAGGGCGGCTGATCTCCTCGGCATGAGATACACCGTAACATACGACGTATCATCCTCTCCCCCCTCACCGCGACCGCACCCATATTGCTGGTCATGGCGGCACAAAACACCCTCCCGCGTTGACAGGGAGTAGCCGGACCGGTGCACTGAGCGAACAACAGCCCGTCGGTACGCCCCCCACGTCAAGGAGTCCTCGTGCCGCCTCGCCTGCGCGCGCTTCCCTGCCTGACCGCGTCCGCCCTGCTCGCCGTGGCGCTGGCCGCCGCCCCCTCGGTCGCGGAGCCCACCGCCACCTCGGACACCCCGCTCGCCCTCACCCCGCCGATGGGCTGGAACAACTGGGCGCACTACATGTGCGACATCGACGAGCGGAAGGTCGTCGCGAACGCCGACGCGCTCGTGTCCACGGGGCTCGCCGCCAAGGGCTACGACACGGTGACCGTCGACGACTGCTGGATGGAGAAGCAGCGCGACGCCGACGGCAACCTGGTCGTCGACCGGACGAAGTTCCCGCACGGCATGGCCTGGCTCGGCGACTACCTGCACGCCAAGGGGCTGAAGTTCGGCATCTACGAGGACGCCGGCTTCCTGACCTGCGAGCGCTATCCCGGCAGCGGCACCCCCGACGGCGGCGGGCAGGACCACTTCGCCCAGGACGCACGGCTGTTCGCGTCCTGGAAGGTGGACTACGTCAAAATGGACGGCTGCAACATGTGGGTGCCGCCGGGCCGGACGAAGGAACAGGCCTACCGCACCGCGTACGAGGCGGTCGCCCGGGCCCTGCGCGACACCGGCCGGCCCATGGTCCTGTCGGCTTCGGCGCCCGCGTACTTCCAGCAGGGCGAGTGGGGCGGCTCCGACTGGCACAAGGTGCTCGGCTGGGTCGGGCAGAGCGGCCAGCTGTGGCGCGAGGGCCGTGACATCAAGGTCTACCAGCCGGCCGCGCCCGCGACCTCGCGCTGGAGCTCGGTGCTCGGCAACTACGGCTACAACCGCTGGCTCACCCGCTACGCGGGCCCCGGCAACTGGAACGACCCCGACTTCCTGATCGCCGGGGCGCCCGGCCTGACCGACGCCGAGTCCCGCAGCCAGGTCGCACTGTGGGCGATGATGGCGGCCCCGTTCATCCTCTCCTCGGACGTCTCCCGGCTCACGCCCGGCGGCCTCGCCGCCCTCGGCAACACCGACCTGATCGCCCTCGACCAGGACCCCCTGGGCCGCCAGGGCGCGGTGGTCTCCGCCGACGGCGGCTCCGACGTCCTGGTACGTCCGCTGGCGGGCGGCCACCGCGCCGTCGCCGTGCTCAACCGGACGTCCGCCGCCCGGGACGTGTCGGTGGCGCTGGCCGACATCGGGCTGCGCGCCTGCACGGTGACCGCGAAGAACCTCTGGACCGGCCGGAGCGCCGAGGTCTCCAGCACGCTGACGGCGACGGTGGCCGCGCACGACACGGTGGTGTGGCGGCTGACCCCGCACGGCTGCGCGCAGCCGGTGGCCACCGGGCAGATCACCGGCGACGGCGTCCGGTGCCTCGACGGCCAGAACACCACCGGCGTGGGCGCGGTGGTGCTCTCCGCGTGCACGGGCGGCTCGGACCAGCGCTGGACCCTGGGCGAGGACTCCTCGCTGCGGCTCGGGGACGAGTGCCTCTCGGCCGGCGAGGGCGGCACGGTCGAGCTCGCCGCGTGCGCGGGCGGACAGGACGGTCAGCGCTGGACGGCGCTGCGCAACGGCACGCTGATGGAGGACGTGGGCGGGCAATGCCTGCGGGCCCCGGCGGCCGGCGCGACCGGATCCGCGGCCCGGCTGAGCCTGGCCGCGTGCGGCGACCACCAGGTGGACCAGCTCTGGGCACTGCCGGTCTGACGGCCGCGCCGGACGCCCGTCCCCCGCGCCGGAAGCCGGGTCCGCCGCGCCGCAAGCCGGGTCCCCCGCGCCGGAAGCCGGGAAAGATCACCCTCCCGTGGGAATCCGGGCACTCGTGAGGGCGACAGCGCCCCGGGCGGTTGGCGCCCGGGGCGGGGTACTCGGTTCACTGACCAGGTGTTGACCAGGGGCGGTCTCCGGAGGGATCCGGCGGCCGCCCCTTGCGATGCCCGCGACCGCGGTCACGCGACCACCCGGCCGCGCGACCGCCCGATCCACAGGAGTGCACCGAGCGATGTCCGAGACCGAGCAGGAGCGTCAGGCCGGGGCCGCGTCGTCCGCCGCCGGCGGATGGGCCCCCGCCGCCACACTGGAGTTGCTGGCCCATCTCGCGGCGGGGGTCGCCGACCTCGCCCTCGACCAGTTACGGCAGTCCGCCGACCGGGCACAGGACGCCATGCGCCGCTCCGATCTGCGCGAGCTGCTCACCGACGGCGTGGTGGAGCTGCGCAAGCGCGGGGAGCTCGCCACTCAGCGGGTCGGCGGCGGCACCGACAACTACCTGGAGATCATGGCCCGGCGCGCCGCCGAGAAGGCCGGCCGCCCCCGTGCATGACCACGCCGGCTTCAAGGAGCGCATCGACGGCGTGCTGACGGCCCTGGCCGACGAGGAGGAAACGGCCCTCCTCGCCCTGCACCCCGAACTCCATCCGCTGTCCGAACAGGTGCGGCGCTCACTGGCGCACGGCAAACGACTGCGGGCCGCCTTCCTGTACTGGGGGTGGCGGGCGACGGGGCAGCCGGACTGCGAGGGCGTGATCCGGGCGGCCGCCGCGATGGAGCTGGTCCACGCGGCGGCCTGTACGCACGACGACATCATCGACGACAGCCGGATGCGGCACGGCCGGCTCACCGCGCACGCCGCGTTCGCCGCGGCCGGACGGCGCCCGGTCGCCCTCGCGATGATCCTCGGCGATCTGCTGATGGGGTACGCGGGGCACGTCTTCACCACGTGCGGACTGCCGGGCGGCTACCTCGCCCGGACCGTGCCGCTGTGGTCGACGCTGCTGCGCGAGACCGCGGCGGGCGAGTTCCTGGAGGTGCTGCGCACCGACGCCCCCGCCCGCGAGCCGAGCGTGACGCAGTCGCTGGAAGTGGCCCGCTACAAGACCGCCAAGTACACGGTCGAGCGGCCGCTGCACCTGGGCGCCACCCTCGGCGGCGCCCCCCGCGCCCTGCTGGAGGCCTTCTCCGCGTACGGGCTGCCGCTCGGCGAGGCCTTCCAGCTGCGCGACGACCTGCTGGGCACCTTCGGCGAGCCGGACCTGACCGGCAAGTCGAACCTGGACGACCTCCGGGACGGCAAACCCACCGCCCTGCTCGCCCTCACCATGGTGGCGGCGACCGAGGACGAGCGCCGGCTGCTCGCCAAGCTGGTCGGCAATCCCGACCTCGGCGACGAAGAGGCGCGGTCGGTGCGCGAGTTGATGGAGCGCTGCGGGGCGCGCGAGCGCGTCGAGGACATGATCACCCGGCGCATCCACCGGGCCACGGGCGCGCTGGACCTCGTGGCGATGCCGGCCGAGGCGCGTACGGCGCTGCACGAGCTGGCCGGTACGGCGGCCGACCGGGCCCGGTGACGCGGCCGTCCGGGCCCCCGTGACAGCGGCGGAACGCTCCCGCCGCGACGACGACTTGATCTCGAGAGAACGAGGACCGAAGTGAACCCCACCCCCACCGCCCCGCCGCGCCCCCGCTACGACGACGCCGCGCTCGACGTGCTGGCCACCCAGGGCGATCCGCTCGCCGACGAGACCGTGGCCACGATGTTCGCCCGCGGCGAGGTCGGCGACCTCAACACCCTGATGCGGTTCTTCACCACCGCCGGCCACCAGCTGCCCGACCGGATGCCGGCCGCGGCGACCGCGTACTTCGAGGCCACCTCCGTACCTCCGTCCTGGGTGGACTGGGACGTGATGGAGCAGGCCCGGCTGTTCTTCATGGACAACGCCGCGCACATCAACACCGGCCTGTCCTTCGCGTCGATGCCCGCCTGCTACGCGATCCCGCGGGTGGCCCGGCTGCTGGCGGCGAGCCACTCCATGGACTACCCCTCGCGGCGGATGGCCAACACCGGCCAGTTCGTGACGTACCTGATGCAGACGAACGCCTTCGAGGACGGCAGCAAGTTCATCCCGGCCGTGCAGAAGGTGCGGCTGCTGCACGCGGCCGTCCGCCACCACCTGCGCGAGGGCGGCCACTGGGACGTCGCCGCGGACGGACTGCCGCTGTCCCAGGAGGACATGATCGGGGGTCAGGTCTGCTTCTCGCTGCTGGTGCTGGACGCCATGCACCGGCTCGGGGTGCACATGAGCGAGGAGGGCGCGGAGGCGTACTTCTACGCGTGGCGGGTGGTCGGCGCGATGCTGGGGTGCGACATGGACTCCGTACCGCGCGACCTGACGGAGGCGCGCCAGTACACGGACCTGTACCTGACGCGCAATCTCGGGCCGTCGCAGGACGGGGTGCGGCTGAACGCCCAGCTGATGCGGCTGTACGAGGACGTGGTGCCCGGCACCTTCTTCGACCCGATCGTGCCGGCGACCATCCGCTTCCTGGTCGGTGACACGATCGCGGACTGGCTGGAGATCCCGCGCGGCCCCTGGGACGCGGCCGCGAAGGCGGTGCCGGTCGTCCTCGGGCTGCTGGAGACCATCGAGGACAGCAGCCCGCTGGCCGAGTGGGCGATGGACAAGGCGGGCTCGCTGGTCACCGGCTTCGAGCTGGCCTCGCTCACCCGGGGGCGGGTGATGCACCACGCGATCCCGGCGGAACTGAGGACCGAGTACGGGGTGAAGCCGCCGCGCACGGGGCGCTGGGTGCCGCCGGCGCCGAGCCCGGCGTTCTGACGCGTCATGCTGGAAGGGTGAACGCGGACACGAACGACGTACGGCGGCCCCGGCACCAGAGGGGCCTGGCCGCGCTCGGCGGCCTGGTCGCCGCCTTCGCCGGACTGTGCGCGGCCGAGCTGGCCGCGGCGGCGCTGCGGCCGGAGGCGCGCCCGGTCAGCGCGGTGGGCGCGGTGGTGGTCGACGTGACGCCGGAGGCCGTGAAGCAGTGGGCGATCCGCCAGTTCGGGACCGCCGACAAACTGGTGCTGACGGTGGGGATCGTCGTCCTGCTGGCCGTCATCGCCGCCGCGGCCGGCCTGCTGGCCCTGCGCCGGCGCGCGGCCGGGGTGGCGGTGGCCCTGGCGTTCGGGGCGGCGGGCGCGGCGGCCGCGGCCACCCGCCCCGGGGCGACCTGGCGCGACGCCCTGCCGTCCCTGGCCGCCGGGGCGGTCGCGGCGGCGGTGCTCTGGCTCCTGTCCACGGCCCTGACCCGGCCCGGCCCCCGGCCCACCGGAAGCGGGGCCGACGCCCGGGGGGCCTGGGCCGTGGACCGGCGGGGCTTCGGCCGGCTGGCGGCCGGGGCCGTCGCGCTGTCGGCGGCCGCCGGGTTCGCCGGGCGGCGGCTCGGCGCGTACGGCTCGGCGGACGCGACGGCCTCCCGGGCCGGGCTGCGGCTGCCGCCGCCCGCGGTACCGGCCGGCCCGGTACCGCCCGGCGCCGACCTGCGGGTGCCCGGCACCCAGCCGTATCTCACCCCCAACCCCGACTTCTACCGCGTCGACACCGCCCTGGTCGTGCCCCGGATCGACGCCGGCACCTGGCGGCTGCGCATCGGGGGCGACGGGGTCCGCACCCCCCTCACGCTGACGCTGCCGGAGCTGCTCGCCCGCCCCCTGGTCGAGCGGGACATCACGCTGACCTGCGTGTCCAACGAGGTCGGGGGGCCGTACGCGGGCAACGCGCGCTGGCTCGGCGTACGCCTGGCGGACCTGCTGCGCGAGGCCGGGGTGCGGCCGCCGTCGCAGGGCGGTCCGGCGGACCAGCTGGTGGCGCGCTCGGTGGACGGGATGACGATCGGCACGCCCGTCGAGACGGTGATGGACGGCCGCGAGGCGCTGCTGGCGGTCGGGATGAACGGTGAACCGCTGCCGTTCACGCACGGCTTCCCCGTCCGCATGGTGGTGCCGGGCCTGTACGGCTACGTGTCGGCGTGCAAGTGGCTGCGCGAACTGCGGCTGACGTCCTTCGACGCGTACGACGCGTACTGGGTGCGCCGAGGGTGGGCGGCGCAGGCCGTCATCAAGACGCAGGCGCGGATCGACACCCCGCGCGCCTACTCCTCGCCCCGCGCGGGGCGCGTGGCGGTGGCCGGGGTGGCGTGGGCGCAGCACCGGGGCATCGAGCGGGTCGAGGTACGGGTCGACGGCGGCCCCTGGCACGAGGCCCGGCTCGGGGCGGCGGACAGCGCCGACACCTGGCGGCAGTGGGTGTGGCCGTGGGAGGCGACCCCGGGGCGCCACACCCTGGAGGTCCGGGCGACGGACGGCACGGGCGCCGTACAGACGGCGCGCCGCGCGGCCCCCGCCCCGGACGGAGCGAGCGGCTGGCACGCGGTGACGGTCACGGTCACGGACGGCTCCTGACCGGCGCCACGGCCGCGTGCGTCGCCGGGCCGGGGCCCACGGCCGTGGGCGGCTCCGGGCGGTGCCCGGGACGCATCCCGGGCGACTCCTTGCCGGGCACGCGACGGCCGCTCGATGATGGGCCTGCCCGGGTCGCATCGGACGGGCGGACGGGGACGGGGCCGGGCGGACCGACGGGGGACGACATGCTGGCGAGGGAATTCGGGTATCAGGTCGCGGCGCGGCCCGCGCTGTTACAGACGCCGGGCGCGGCGGCCGCGGTTCGGGCGACGTGGCAGGCACGCAAGTCCAAGGCGTGGGGGCCGGTCAATATCGCCCTCATGGTCTTCTGTGTCGCACTCCTCGTGGTCACGCTCGGCACGGTGAACCTCCTCTTCGCCCTGGCCGGCGCGGCGTTCTTCGCAGGCCTCTGGGGGTGGGCCTCGTCCCGTATGCGCAAGCCGCTGGCCGACGCGGAGGAGGTGCTGCGGACGCAGCCCTGGCAGGTGTGGCCCGTCCGGGTCGTCACCACGGGCGACAAGAACTGGCCGCACGGGCTGCATCTGCTGGCGCCCGACCGGACGGTGGCGGCGGCGTTCGTCTGCCGGATGCCCGAGGACGTGTGGCGGGGCATGACCGACGGACGGGGCCTGGTGTGGTTCTGCGGCGATCTGCGCTTCCTCTGCGTGGCCGCCGCCCCCGGCGGCAGCCCGGCGTGGGAGGCCTTCCCCGCGGCGCTGCCGGCGCAGCCCGTGGGCGGCGGGACCGGCGGGCTGGAGGACGAACTGGTCCGGGAGGCCGCCCGGGCCGCCGTCTGGAACCTCTTGCAGTAACCGCGCGCCGCCGTGGCGCGCCCTCGGCCATGGGGACGGATCGTGGATTGGCCGCATGGAGCTGACCGGTACGGCGTTCATGCTCAGCGAGCCGTGAGTGCCTCGTCAGTCAGGCCCAGGTGCCGTCGGAAGGCGTCGCGCCCCTGGTCCGTCAGCCGCACGACGCGGGAGCCTTCGGCCGGCACGAGCCAGGACTCCTGAACCGCATGGTGGAATACGGCCGCGGCGACCGCGCCCGCCAGATGCAAACGCCGCTCCGTCCAGTCCAGGCACGTGCGTACGTGTGGTGCCGTTTTCTGGGTGATGCCCGTGTCCGTGAGCCATGCGGCGCCCGGGGGAGTAAGGACCGGGCCGAACTCCCAGTCCAAAAATCCCTGTTCGGTCATCGCGTCGGTGATCGCCACGGACAAGGAGCCGCCGAGATGGTCGTAGCAGATGCGGGCGAAGGCCACGGCACGGTGCTGGCGGGCGGCAACGAGCGAGCGGACCGGGACGAGCTGCTGCGGTGCCCGGGCGGCAAGGGCTTCGATCATCTCGGCGATGGCGGGGTCCGCCAGGCGCACATAGCGGTGCCGGCCCTTGCGCTCCTCGGCCAGCAGGCCGCCGGTCACCAGCCGGTTCAGGTGGCTGGTCGCTGTGGACGGTGCGATCCCCGCGAGCTGTGCCAGTTCCGTCGCTGTCCACGCGCGGCCGTCGAGCAGCGCGAGGCAGAAGGCGGCGCGGGTGCGGTCGGCCAACAGCGCCCCCAAGGCGGCGAGGTCCGGTTCCTTGGCGTAGATATCGGGGCTGATCACAGCACCATTGTCGGCAGCCGATACTTCGACGCACATCGAAACGTCCCGCCCCTAGCGTCTTGAGGCATGACGACTGATGCCCACCTAGTGGTCCGGCCGAGCATCCTCTACTTCGGCACGCCCGTGGTCCTGCTGACCACCGAGAACGATGACGGCACGTTCAACCTTGCCCCGATCTCCTCCGCCTGGGCACTGGGACAGCACATCGTCCTGGGCCTGGGCAGTGAGAGCCGGACCGCACACAACCTCGCGGCGCGCTCCGAGTTGGTGATCAACGTTGCCTCGCCAGAGCTGTGGGAGCAGGTGGAGCGTCTGGCACCGCTCACCGGGGCCAACCCGGTGCCCGAGAGCAAGCGGGCGGTATACCGATACGAGCCCGACAAGTTCGCCGCGTCCGGGCTCACCCCGGCCGATTCCCACATCGTGAGGCCGCCGCGCGTCGCCGAGTGCGCGCTGCAGTTGGAGGCACGGGCCCGTGCACTGACGCCGGGCGGAGCGGGTCTTTTCTTCAGCGTCGAGTGCGACGTGCTCCGCGTCCACGCCGACGAACGCATCGTCGTGCCGGGCACGCACCACATCGACCCCGCGCTCTGGAACCCGCTCATCTACAACTTCCGCCACTATCACGGTCTGGCACCGGAGGTCGGGTACGGCTTCCGCTCAGAAACGGTGAATACAACGACCCGTGCTGCATGACAGCCCCTCGGCGTCCAACCGAACGGCAAACAGAGCCGCGACCGAATTTCAGAACGCTGTGACCGCGGAAAGAGGTTGTGACAGCTTCGCACGATGCCCCGAACTTGATCGCTCGGGCGGGTGATCGCCGGGCATGAGCTCAACCGTGGCCGCGTTGACGCCGGGCGGCTGCGGCGGACCCTTGCCACGCTGCCGCAGCCGAAGGCGGCCGACAACCGGCTCGTCCTCCTGGTGCCAGCTCCTCGATGCCGTCCGTCTCGGCTTGGAGGACGACGTCGCCGAGGGCGACGCGGACATCCTGATCGTCTTCGACGCCGGATACGACGCCCCGCGCATGGCCCACCTGCTCGACGGGCTGCCGGTCGAGGTGCTCGGCCGATTGCGCTCGGACCGGGTGATGCGCGGGCCCGTGCCCCTCCCCTGGTCTCGCCGCCTCAGGGCGGACGGCCACCCAAGCACGGCAAGGAATTCCGCTTCGTCAAGCCCGAGACCTGGCCAAAGGTCGACCATCTGCCTGGCGGCGGCGACCCGCTGCCGGTCTGGCTGTGGTCCAGGATGGCCAAGCAGACGCTCGGCTGGACCCGCCCGAAGATCCGTACCCCCCGAGGCGGCGGACCGGTGGACGTGGCTGATCATCACCGCCCACACCGGCTCCTCAAGGGGATTCTGGGGCGAGGAGCCGCCGCAGTGCCGTTGGTGTGCGGCCGAGGTAATGGCGCATCGTCCGGCAGAGGTGGGCCTGATCGGAGAAACCCAGGTCGGCGGCGAGGGTGGCGAGGCTGTCCTCGCCCGCGTCCAGCCGGTCGAGGGCCCGGCCGACACGGACCCGGTTGCGGTAGCGGGTCAGGGAGACTCCCAGCTCGCGGGTGAACGCGCGGCTCAGACGGTAGGGCGAGACACCCAGGAGCTCCGCGAGCGGCAGCAGTCCCTCGGAGGCGGGGTGGGCCTCGCCGATCGCGCGCCGGGCCGCGGCGACGAGCGTCGCCTCGTCTCGGGTGGGACGGGCGCCGGGCGGTACGGCGCCGGAGACGGCCTGGCCGACGGTGGCGGAGAGCAGTCCGAGGAGTTCCTCGGTCACCGCGTGGTCCACGTCGCCGGTACGGGTCGACGCGAGGACGCGGCGGTGGGCCAGGTCGAGCCGGGCGTCCACGTACACGCTCTGTCGAGCCGGGTGGGCGTCCTGACCCGCCACAGCCCTCCACAGTGCGGGCGTCATGCTGATCGAGGTGCACTCGTCGCCCCCGGCGGCCGGGTGCGCGAAGCGCTCCTCCTCGCCCGGCACGCCGAGATAGGCCACGGTCGGATCGACGTCGGCCGGGGTGCCGGCCGCCTGCCTGCGGAACCGGCCGCGCCGCACGAGTACCACCCGGTAGTCCTCGCGCACCTCCGCCTGTGACCAGCGGGTGTGGTCGTCCCGGCAGCTGACCGTGGTGATGCGGAAGTCGGGCCGGGTGGCGAGGACGGTGGAGGTGAGCACTTTTGAAAGCTACACCGGGGGTCGGACATCGGCCCCGCGCAAGGATCTTCAAGACCGGGATGGGGCGTGGCGAGCAAGCTGAGCGGCGTCGCACTCAAACCCGTACCGCGCTCAAGGAGTCGCCGTCATGTCCGCTCTCGCGAAGATCAGCACCGTCGTCATCGATTGTGGTGCCCCGGTCCCGCTCGCCGAGTTCTACAGTCAGGTCACCGGCTGGGAGATCACTTACAGTGGCGAGGACTTTGCCTCCCTGGCCGACGGGGAGCACCCCGGCCTGGCTTTCGTACGCATCGAGGGCTACCGGGCACCCGGCTGGCCCGACGGCCGCAATCACGCCCACCTCGACTTCACGGTCCCCGACCTGGAGGAGGCGGCCGACCGGATCCTCGCCCTCGGAGCGTCGAAGCCCGAGTTCCAGCCCGGCAAGGATCAGTGGGTCGTCCTCACCGATCCCGAGGGGCACCCGTTCTGCCTCACCACCGGCGCCTGACACGTCACCCGACAGGAGGAGGGCACATGGCTCACATCTACAAGGAATTCCTCATCGACAACTCCCCGGAGAAGGTCTGGGAGGCTCTACGCGAGGTCGGAGCCGTGCACCAGCGGCTGGTGCCGGGCTTCGTCACGGACACCCGTATGGAGACGGACACCAGAATCGTGACCTTCGCGAACGGTGTCGTCGTGCACGAACTGATCGTCGACATCGACGACGCGTCCCGCCGGGTGGCCTACGCGGTGATCGGCGGCTCGATGGCGCCGAAACATCATCACGCCTCGATGCAGGTCCTCGCCGACACCGACGGGCGCAGCCGGTTCGTCTGGACGATCGACGTGACGCCCGACGAACTCGCCGGACCTATCAGCGAGATGGCCGAGCAGGGCGCGCGCATCATGCAGGAGACGCTGAAGGCCACCCCGGTCCCGACGGACAGGTAGGGGGCCTCGCGCCGGGGGCCGGACCGAGGGGCTTCTCGGGCCGGCCCCCGGCGTTCCGATCACAGGTCGAGCTGGTACCGGACCGTCTCGTGCATGGGTACGTGCTGTCACCACGCCCAGCACAGCGATCACGCCTACGAGCTCCTGGTGGGGCCGGAGTGGTTCCGGGCGTGCGGCGGGAACGAAGGGGTTGGGCTCGTGGCCGGTCGGAAGTGGTGGATGGCGATGATGGTGGCGGCCTTGGTGTCGCCCGGGTGGGGTGGGCTGCCGGCGCAGGCCGAGGAGGCCAGGCCGGCCCTGGAGAAGGTCGCGCCCACACCGCTGGAGGTCACCGCGCTCACGTAGGCGCCTGTCCGTCGGAGCTGCCGTCCGGGGAGCGGTCGCTGGGTCCGCTCCCCGGTCGGGCAAGGCGTTCGCCCGGTGGTTCAGAACCAGGTGAGGGTGAGGGGGAAGGTGGTGGTGGCGGTGGCTCCGGTGGAGTCGGTGACGGTGGTGGTGATCTGGAGGGTGCCGCTGCCCCAGGGTTTGCCGCTGATGCGGCCGGTGGTGGCGTCGATGGTCAGGCCCCAGGGCAGGCCGGTGGCGGTGTGGCGCAGGGGCGGCTTGCCGCCGGTGGCGGTGATCTGGATGGTGCAGGACTGGTTGAACTTGCAGGTCTGCGGGCCCGGGTTGACGACCTTCAGATCACCGGCGGTCGGCGTGGGGGTCGGGGTCGGGGTGCCGGTGCAGCCCGGGGTGGCCTCGGGTGGCAGTGGGACCCGCCAGATCTGGGGGTCGTTCTCCGAGCCGACCAGCAGGGAGGTGCAGTCGGCGTACGTGAGGGTCTCGCCCTGGGACTGGGCCGGCAGGGCGACGTCGGCGAGCTTGGTACCGGAGGTGTCGTACACGGCGGCGGTGTTGGCGCCGAGCGGGCCGCCGCTGCGCAGCGCGTACGAGGCGCCGGAGGGCGAGAAGGCGCCGTCGGTGGCGAAGACCGGGCCCGGCCGGACGGCGGTGAGGGTGTTGACCCGGTCGGGCTGCGGCGGCAGCGGGGCCTTGTACAACTGGCCCGCCGCGCCGATCAGTTTGCTCGCGACGTACCACTGGCCGGTGACCGGGTCGGCGAGCAGGGACTCGGCGTCGTGCCGGCCGTCGGCGTACGCGAAGCGGTACGAGGTCGGCGTCACGGTGGCGTTGGCGAGGGTGTCGGGTTCGGGGAAGGCGTGGACGGTGATCTCGGCACGGCCGCTGAGGTTGTCGCCGATGTCGCCGACCAGGACGGTCGCCCGGCCGGTGGCGTCCTGCTCGAGGGCCAGGCCCTCCCAGTCGGTGTTGGCGGCGCCGGAGACGGTGAGGGTGGCCCGCAGCCGCCCGACGGCGGTGGAGCAGTCGATGGCGAAGACCTGGTTGGTGTTGCCGCTGTCGTTGACGGCGTAGAAGACGCCGGGGTGCTTGCGGCTCATGGCCAGACCGCTGAGCTCGGCCAGACCGCCGGGCAGCGTGCACTTCTTCTCCGGCGCGAGGGCGGCGGCCGCGAGGTCCGCGTCCGCGGCGGCACGGGCCGGGCCCGGCCACGGGACCTGCGCGGCGGAGGCGGTGGTCATCAGGGCGACCGCCGGCAGCGTCGCCGCGAGGGCCGCGGTCAGCAGGGCGGCGGCCCAGGGGGGTGTGAGGAGTCGGGGCATGCACCCAAGGTGACGGATCGTCAGTGGCTGGGCCAGGGGCGGCCATCCCCTCTTCGAACATGGTTCAATGCCGGGCCGGCATGACTGCGGCGCCCGGCGGCGCATTCCGGTCGGCATTCCGGTGAGCGTTCCGGTCGGCATTCCGGTGAGCGTTCCGGTCAGCGCGCGGGTTCCCGTACAGGAGCGTTGTGCCGGGCGTGGGCGATGAACGCGCGGGCGGCCCGGCTGAGCGGGCGCCGGGCGTGCGCGATGCCCACCGGGCGCAGCAGCGGCGGGGTGAAGGAGCGGATCTCCGCGCGGTGGCCGAAGGCCCTGAGCACCACGTCCCGGTACCAGATGAGCGAACCGCGGCCGTCGGTCACACCGGTCACCCAGGCGAGGCGCTCGTCGACCTCCAGCGTCGGTACGGGGCGCACGCCGAGGCAGCTGAACATCGCCTCCATCTCGGTACGGCGGCCCGTGCCGGGGGTGGGCAGCACCATGGGCAGGCCGTCGAGCGCACGGAAGGGCACCGGGTCGGGTATGGCGGAGCCGAGGGGTGAAATCAGGACGACTTCACGCTCCTGGATGTGGTGGGTGGACAGCTCCTTGTCGATGGGCAGGTCCACCAGCGCCAGCTCCGAGCGGCCCTCGGTGAGTTCCAGCACCACGGCCTCGCGGCTGCCGCACTGGTTGAGCCGCACCTCCACGCCGGGATGTCGCATGGTGAAGTCCGGCACCAGGTCGACGGCCAGGTCGAGGGCGAGGGTGGGAGTGGCGACGACGGCGAGTGTGGCCCGCGCGTTCCTGCCGTGCGCCGCCCCGATGTCGTCGATCGCCTCGACGGCGTCGAGCACGGTACGGGCGAGGCGGACCACGCGGGCACCCTCGGGGGTGAGATCCACTCCCCTGCCCCGGCGGGCGAGGAGTTCGACGCCCAGGTCACGCTCCATGGCCTGGACGGCCCGGGAGAGGGCGGACTGCGCGACGAAGACCGAGGCCGCCGCGCTCGTGATCGAGCGGCAGTCGGCGACGGCGACCAGGTAGCGAAGCTGCGCGAGTGTGGGGGTCATGCCGGGAAGGTAACGGCGGGACCGTTCCGCTGTAAGGGCCGCAAGGTGAACAACCGTCCGCTTCACCGGCAACCTTCATACCCGGTCGGCTCCGAGGCATACCGCTGCGGCATGACACGGCTTCCGACGCTCCGGGCGGCCGGCCGCCCGGCCCCATGTGAACCGCGGGTAACACCGCAGGCCACCGCTACGGAAGGGGATCCTCCGCGGTCGTCCGGGCGACCTTGGCCGGAGTCCGGGGGGCGATAGAACACGTTCTGCGCCGCCGTTGACACTGAACGGCGGTCACCGCACGATTCATCGCGGCATCAGGGACATTGACCACTGCTCAAGCCCGCTCTCCACGGCGGGCCGCCCGGCCACCCGAGCCCCCGCATCCCGGCGGTGCGGCTCGCGTACCCCCGCGTACCCCCCGCATCCCCCCGCTCCGCGTCGCGCCGCACCCGTCCCCCCGTGCAATAGCGCGCCGTGACATGTGACACCGCAACGGATTGCACCGGAAGAGGAGCGCCCGTGACCCCCACGCCCGCCGAGTCCGCCCCCGTTTCCGCCCCCGTTTCCGTCCCTGTTTCCACCCCCGCCTCCGCCCCCGTTTCCGTCCCCGCCCCCGCCCCCGACCGCGATCTCGTCGTCGCGCTCAGCCCCTTCGAGGAGCCGGGCGCCCGCGTCGTCGCGGCCGCGGCCCGGGCCGGGGCGCTCGGCCTGCTCGATCTCGGCCGGGATCCCGCCCCCGCCCGCCAGGCCTTCGCCGAGCTGGCGCGCCGGCTGGGCCGCCCGTACGGGGTGCGCGTCCCGGCGTTCTGCCCGCTCGGGCCCGGTGAGCTGCCCGAGGCCGTGGACACCGTACTGCTGGCCGATCCGGCCCGGTACGGCGAGGCGCCCGCCTGGGCGGACGGCGGACGGCGCCGCGTGTGGGCCGAGGTCACCGGGCCACGGGAAGCCCTGGCAGCGGTCGCGGCCGGAGCGGACGGGCTCGTGGCCAAGGGCCACGAGGCCGGCGGCCGGGTGGCCGGGAACACCACGTTCGTCCTGCTCCAGCAGCTGCTGTCGGACCCGCGCATCGGGGTGCCGGTGCGGGCCCTGGGCGGGATCGGCCCGCACACCGCCGCCGCGGCGGTGGCGGGCGGCGCGGCGGGGGTGGTGCTCGACGTCCAGCTGGCCCTGACCACCGAAGGCGAGGCGGAGCTGCCCGCCGACGTGGTGGCCGCGCTGCGGGCCATGGACGGCTCCGAGACCCGGGTGACGGACGGGCACCGCGTCTACACCCGGCCCGGACTGACCCGGCCCGCCGGGCCCGTCGCCGGGCTGCTGGGCGCGCGGGGCCTGGAGCGGCAGCTGCTGCCCGTGGGCCAGGACGGCGCGACGGCGGCCCGGCTCGCGCGGCGGTACCGGACCACGGGCGCGGTCGTGCAGGCCGTACGGGCGGCCGTCACCGGGCATCTGGCCGACGCCGTACGGGCCCGGCCGCTGCGCCGGCGCCCGGCGGACCGTCACCTCCCGGTGGCACAGGGCCCCATGACACGGGTCAGTGACCGGGCGGCGTTCGCGCAGGCCGTCGCGGCGGAGGGCGGCGTGCCGTACCTGGCGCTGGCGGTGATGCCGGGCCCGGACGTCGCGCGGCTCCTCGCGGAGACGGCCGAGCGGCTGGGGGACCGGCCCTGGGGCGTGGGGCTGCTCGGGTTCGCGCCGCCCGAGCTGCGCCGGGAGCAGCTGGCGGCGGTGGCCGGGGTGCGGCCGCCGTACGCGATCATCGCGGGCGGCACCCCGGCGCAGGCGGCGCCGCTGGAGGCGGCCGGGACGCGTACCCATCTGCACGTGCCGTCGCCGGGGCTGCTGGAGCAGTATCTGGCCGAAGGGGCGCGCCGGTTCGTCTTCGAGGGTCTGGAGTGCGGTGGCCATGTCGGGCCGCGGGCCTCCTTCCCGCTCTGGGAGGAGCAGATCGAACGGCTGCTGGGCTGCGGCGACGTGGCCGCGCTGGACGTGCTGTTCGCGGGCGGCATCCATGACGCGCGGTCCGCGGCGATGGCGGCCGCGGCGGCCGGGCCGCTCGCCGGGGCCGGCGCGCGGGTCGGGGTCCTGATGGGGACGGCGTACCTGTTCACGGCGGAGGCGGTGGCCGCCGGGGCGGTGCTGCCCGGGTTCCAGCAGGCCGCGCTGGACTGCGAGGAAACGGTTCTTCTGCATACGGCGCCGGGTCATGCCACGCGGTGCGCCGACACCCCGTACGCCGACACGTTCGAGGCCACCCGGCAACGGCTGGCGCAGTCCGGCACCCCGCCGCGCGAGGTGTGGGAGGAGCTGGAACGGCTGAACCTCGGCCGGCTGCGCGTCGCCAGCAAGGGGCTGCGGCACGGCGAGGACGGCCGGCCGGTGCCGGTGGACGAGGAGGTCCAGCGTACGGACGGGCTGTTCATGATCGGACAGGCGGCGACGCTGCGCCGGGCCACCACCACGGTCGCCGCACTGCACGCCGAGGTCGGCGAGGGCGCCACGGAGCTGCTGGAGCGGCGGGCCCGGGAACTGGCCGCGCCCACCGCACCGGAGGCCGCCCGCGGGCCGGTCCCCGACCCGCTCGACATCGCCGTCGTGGGCATGGCCTGCGCCTACCCGGGCGCGCCGGACGTCGACCGGTTCTGGGCGCAGGTCGTGGCCGGAACGGACGCGGTGACCGAGGTGCCCGCCGAGCGCTGGGACCCGGAGCTGTACTACGACGCCGACCCGGCGCGGGCCGGTGAGCGCACCCCGTCGCGGTGGGGCGGCTTCCTGGCACCGCTGCCCTTCGACGCCCTCGCGCACGGTATCCCGCCCGCCTCGCTCGCCGGGATCGAACCGGTCCAGCTGCTGGCCCTGGAGATCTCGGCGCGGGCCCTGGACGACGCCGGCTACGGCAAGGGGCGCGACTTCGACCGCTCCCGCACCTCGGTGGTGTTCGGCGCGGAGGCCGGGACCGAGCTGGCCGGCGCGTACGGGCTGCGCGCCCTGCACCCCTCCTACCTCGGCGAGCTGCCGCCCGGGCTCGACGAACAGCTGCCCCGGCTCACGGAGGACTCCTTCCCCGGGATCCTGGCCAACGTGATCGCGGGCCGGGTCGCCAACCGGCTCGACCTGGGCGGCGCGAACTGCACCGTGGACGCGGCCTGCGCGTCCTCGCTGGCCGCCCTGGACCTGGCCTGCCGTCAGCTGCGCGACGGCGACAGCGACATGGTGCTGTGCGGTGGCGCCGACGTGCACAACGGGATCAACGACTACCTGATGTTCGCCTCGGTGCGGGCCCTCTCCCCCACCGGGCGCTGCCGGCCCTTCGACGCGAGCGCCGACGGGATCGCGCTCGGCGAGGGCGTGGGCGCGCTGGTCCTCAAGCGGCTGGCGGACGCCGAACGCGACGGCGACCGGGTGTACGCCGTGATCAAGGGGGTCGGCGCGGCCAGCGACGGCCGCTCGCTCGGGCTCACCGCGCCCCGGCCGGAGGGCCAGCGCCGGGCGCTGGACCGGGCGTACGAGCGGGCCGGGATCAGCCCCGGCGAGGTGGGTCTCCTCGAGGCGCACGGCACCGGCACCGTGGTGGGCGACTCCACCGAACTGGCCGTTCTGACCGACCTGTTCACCGAGGCCGGGGCACCAGCGGGCAGCTGCGCCCTCGGATCGGTGAAGTCGCAGATCGGCCACACCAAGTGCGCGGCCGGGCTGGCCGGGCTGATCAAGGCGGCGCAGGCGGTGCACACCGGGGTCCGGCCGCCGACCCTGCACGTGGCGGAGCCCAACCCGGCGTGGCGCGACGGTGCCGGTCCGTTCGTCTTCGACACCGACGCGCGGCCGTGGCCGGTGCCGGTGGAGCAGCGGGTGGCGGGCGTCAGCGCGTTCGGCTTCGGCGGCACCAACTACCATGCGGTGCTCGCCGGTTACGGCGGCGCACCGGAGCCCTCCCACGCGTTGCGGGACTGGCCGGCGGAGCTGTTCTGCTTCCGCGGCACCGACCGGCGGGCGGCGGGCCGGGCGATGGCGCGGCTCGCGGCCCGGCTGGAGGAGAACGACGCCGCCGGGCGGCCGTGGGCGCTGCGGGACCTGGCGGCGGAGGCCGCGGCCGGCGGCTCCGGCGCGGTGCGGGTGGCCGTCGTGGCGGCGGACCTGGACGAGCTGGCGGAACGGCTGGAGCGGGCGCGCGCCTTCACCGCGGGCGACGGGGTGCACGTACGGGCCGGGTCGGCCGATCCCGGGCAGGTCGCCTTCCTCTTCCCCGGCCAGGGCAGTCAGCGGCCGGGCATGCTGGGCGGGCTGTTCATGGCGTTCCCGGCGCTGCGGCAGCTGCTGGACGGGGCGCCCGACGTGGCCGCGGCGCTCTTCCCGCCGTCGGCGTTCACGGCCGGGGCGAAGGCGGAGCAGCGGGCCGCCGTGACCGACACGCGGATCGCGCAGCCGGCGCTGGGGCTGGCCGGGGCGGCGGCGTACCTGCTGCTCTCGGCGGCCGGGGTACGGCCGGACTGCGTGGCCGGGCACTCGTACGGCGAACTGACCGCCCTGTGGGCGGCGGGCGCCTACGACACCGACACCCTGCTGCGGCTGAGCACCCGGCGGGCGGAGGCGATCGTGGCGGCGGCCGGCGACGACCCCGGGACGATGGCGGCGGTGTCCGCCGCGCCGGAGGAGATCCGGGACCTCGTGACGCGGTCCGGCTGCGCGGTGGCGAACCACAACGGGCCCCGCCAGACGGTGATCTCCGGCCCGGCGCAGGCGGTGGACGCGGCGGTCGCGGCCCTGCGCGCGGCCGGATTCGGCGCCGACCGGATCCCGGTGGCGTGCGCCTTCCACAGCGAGGTGGTGGCGGGAGCCTCCGCCGCCCTCGCCGACGAGCTGGCCGGGACGGTGGTTGCCGACGCCGCCGTCCCGGTCTGGTCCAACACGACGGCCCGGCCGTATCCGGCGGACCCGGACGGCGTACGCGAGCTGCTGGCCCGTCAGCTGGCCGAACCGGTGCGGTTCGTGGAGCAGATCGAGGCCATGTACGCCGCCGGGGTACGGACGTTCGTGGAGGCGGGCCCCGGGCGCGTGCTGACCTCCCTGGTCGGCCGGATCCTGGGCGAGCGCCCGCACACGGTGGTCCCGCTGGACGTACCCGGCGAACCGGGGCTGATCCGGCTGCTGAGCGCGCTCGCCGAACTGGCGGCGGCGGGCGTGCCGGTCACCCCCGACCCGCTCTTCCGGGGCCGCACGGCCCCGCTCCCGGACCGCGCCCCGCGCCGGCCGGGCTGGCTGGTCGACGGCCACCTGGTACGGACGGCGGACGGCGCCCCGGTGGCGGGCGGTCTGCGCCCGGCGACGCGGGTGGCGCCCGTGGCGGGGGTGGCCGGGGGCGAGGTGGCCGGGGGCGAGGTGGCCGGGGCCGGGGTGGTGCCGGCGGGCACCGGCCCGGCGGCCGCGACCGGCCCGGTTCCGGCCGGCCCGGTTCCGGCCGGCCCGGTGCCGCTGCGGGCCGGGGGCGGCGCCGACCGGCGCGAGGAGACGGTCATGGAGTACCTGCGGGGGATGCGCGAACTCATCGCCGCCCAGCGGGACGTACTCCTGGGGTACCTGGGCGCGGACCCGGCGCACCGGCCGGCCGCACCGCCGGCCCCCGTGTGGTCGGTCCCCCTCGACGCCGCCACGACGATGACGGACTACGGCGCCGATGCCGGTGCCGCTGCCGGTGTGACGGATTCCGGCCCTGGCCCGGGCGCGCAGGCCCCGGCCGGCGGGGAGGCGGACGCCCCCGTGGCCCGGACGGCGGCGGAGGTCATGGACATCGTCCTCGACATCGTGCACACGCGCACCGGCTACCCCCTGGACATGCTCGAACCCGAACTGGACCTGGAGGCCGACCTCTCCATCGACTCCATCAAGCGCGTCGAGATCATCGGAGCCCTGGCCGACCGCATCGGCCTGTCCCGCGAGCCCGGGGACTCCGCCGAGTCCGCCGTGGAGGAGCTCGCGCGGATCAAGACGCTACGCGGGATCGTCGACTGGCTCACCGCCCACCACGCACCCCGGCCGGAACCGGCACCAGCACCGGGGCCGGCGCTGAACGGCACGGTGCGGGACACCGCCTCACCCGGCGGCGTGGCAGCGCCCGAGGACCCACCGGCGCCCACCACTCCCGTACGGCGGCTGCGCGTCGAAGCCGTGGCACTGGACGCGCCGCGGTCCCGGGACGCCGGGGAGGCGCTCGGCGGGCGGCTGTTCGGGGTGGTCGAGGACGGGCAGGGCGTGGCGCTCGCGCTGACCGGCCTGCTCCGGGCGCACGGCGCCGAGGTCCGTCCGCTCACCGAAGGCGCGCTGGCCGGGACCGCCGACGCGGACGGCCCCTCCGACGGCACGGACGGGCCCGGCGGACTCGACGGGCTCGACGGGCTCGACGGGCTCATCGATCTGAGCGCCCTGCGGCCCGGACCGCATCCGGTGCTGCCCGAGACCTTCCCCGGGCTGAAGCGGGCCCTGACCGGCGGCGTGCGGTGGCTGCTGCTGGTCACCGCCGCGGGCGACACTGCCGCGGACCCCGTCCCGGGCGCCGGGCTGCACGGCTTCGCGCGCAGCGCCGCCATCGAGTACCCGGGCGCGCTGGTGCGCGCCGTGGACGTGGCCCCCAAGGACCGTACCGAGCGGATCGCGCAGCAGCTGCTGGCCGAGCTGTGCGCGCCGGAGGAACCGGCCTCCGTCGCATACTCCGCGGAGGGCCGTCGCCACGCCCGCCAGGCGGTCCCCGCACCCCTGCCCCCGGCCCGCGGCTCCCTGCCCCTGGACACCGGCTCCGTCGTCCTGCTCACCGGTGGGGCGCGCGGTATCACCGCCCGCACGGCCCGCGCGCTCGCCCGGGCCACCGGCTGCCATGTCGAGCTGATCGGCCGCACTCCGCTGCCCGCGGCGGACGAGGACGCGTTCCCGCACGCCGGCGACCGGGTCGCGCTCCGGGCCGCGCTCATCGCGAACGGGCTGCGCGCGCCCTCGGCCATCGAGGCCGCGGCGAGCCGGATCCTCGCCGGGCGCGAGGTCCGGGCCACGCTCGCCGCGCTCGACGGCACCGCCGCCTCCGTCCGCTACCACTGCGCCGACGTCACCGACGAGGCGGCCGTACGGGCGGTCGTCGCGGACGTACGGGCCCGGCACGGGCGGCTGGACGGGATCGTGCACGGCGCCGGCACGCTGCGCGACGCGCTGCTGTGCGACAAGGAACCGGCGGCCTTCACCGAGGTGTTCACCACCAAGGTGGCCGGTGCCCGCCACCTGGCCGCCGCGGCCGCCGAGCACGGTGCGGCTCCCGCGCCCGCGTTCCTGGCCCTCTTCGGCAGTGTCGCGGGCGTCTACGGCAACCGCGGCCAGTGCGACTACGCCGCCGCCAACGACGCACTGGACGGCCTGGCGCACTCCTGGGCGGAGTCCTTCCCGGGCCGGGTCCTGGCCGTGGACTGGGGCCCGTGGGCGGCAGAGGCGGGCGGGATGGTCACGCCGGAGCTCGAGCGGGCCTACGCACGGCGCGGCATCCCGCTGATCGCGCCGGACGCGGGCACGGAGGCCTTCCTGGCCGAACTCGCGCACCGTCCGGACGGTGGCGACGGCGACGACGGCCGCGGCGACGTCCAGGTGGTCCTCATGGCGGCCGACGACGCGGACGCGGCCACGGACACGGGCGAGGGGAGGAACGGCCGTGGCTGACCCGCGCCGGGGCCCCCGGCCGACGGACGCCGCGATCGTCGGCATGGGCGCGGTCTTCCCGGGTGCCGCCGATCTGGCCGCGTACCGCCGGAACCTGTTCGCCGGCACGGATGCCATCACCGAGGTGCCGCCCGGGCGTTGGGACCCGGAGGTGTACTACGACCCGGCCGGCGCCGAGGGTCCGGCGGTCAGCGACCGCTTCTACTGCCGGCGCGGCGGCTTCGTCGACGAACTCGCCGCCTTCGACCCGACGCGGTTCGGCATCATGCCGTCCGTCGTCGACGGCGCCGAGCCGGACCAGATGCTCGCCCTGCACGCGACGGCCGAGGCGATCGCCGACGCGGGCGGCGAGGACCGGCTGCCCGCCGACCGGTCGCGGATCGGGGTGGTGCTCGGCCGGGGCGGGTTCATGGGGGTGGCGACCGCCCGGCTCGACCAACGGGTGCGGACGGCCCATCAGTTGGCGCAGACCCTGCGCGAGCTGGCGCCGGAGCTGGGTGAGGAGCGGATCGCCTCGGTACGGGCCGCGTTCCAGGAGGCGCTGGGTCCGGAGCGGCCGGAGGCGTCGATCGGTCTGGTGCCGAGCTTCACCGCCGCCCGGACCGCGAACCGGCTGGACTTCCGCGGCCCCGCGTACACCCTGGACGCGGCCTGCGCCTCGTCGCTGCTCGCGGTCGACCAGGCGGTGGGGCTGCTGGCGGGTGGCGGGTGCGACGTGGTGGTCGCGGGCGCGGTCCACCACTGCCACATCGCCACGCTGTGGAGCGTGTTCACGCAGCTGCGGGCGCTGAGCCCGAGCGAGCGGATCCGGCCGTTCGACCGGCGCGCGGACGGCACGCTGCTGTCGGAGGGGACCGGGGTCGTGGTCCTCAAGCGGCTCGCGGACGCGGAACGCGACGGCGACCGGGTGTACGCGGTGATCCGCGGGACCGGGGTGGCCGGGGACGGCCGGGCGGCGAGCCTGATGAGTCCGCTGGTGGCGGGACAGGTGCGGGCGCTGGAGCGGGCCTGGCGAGGGGCCGGGCTCGATCCCCGGGCCGCGGACGCGCTGGGCCTGCTGGAGGCGCACGGCACGGGCACGCCGGTGGGTGACGCCGCCGAACTGGACACGCTGGCCGAGGTGTTCGGCCCGGCGGACGGCTCCGCCGCACCGGTGGCCCTGGGCTCGGTGAAGTCGATGCTGGGGCACACGATGCAGGCCTCCGGCATGGCCGGGCTGATCAAGGCGGCGCTGGCCGTGCACGCGGGGGTGCTGCCGCCGACGCTGCACGTGGAGGAGCCGCACGCCGGGCTGGCCCGTACCCGGATGCGCCCGGTGACGTCGGCCGAGCCCTGGCCCCGGGGCTCCGCCCCCCGCCGGGCGGGCGTCAACGCCTTCGGCTTCGGCGGCATCAACGCCCACGTCATCCTGGAGGAACCCCCGACGGCCGCCCGCCCGTCCCCACCGGCCCCGGCCCGCCGCTTTCTCCCACCCCCGAGGCCGACGGCCCCCCTGACGCCGGTGGGCGCGGCGCCCACCGGCGTCCCCGGCCCGGGCTCGGGAGCCGGGGTGAAGGGGGCCGCCGGTGCGCGGGACGACGTACTGCTGCTGGCCGCCGACGACCCGGAGGCCCTGGCGGCGCTGCTCGCCTCCGGCCGGCGTCCGGCCGCGGCCGGGGACGGGCCGTGCCGGCTGGCCGTACTGGACCCGACACCGCAGCGGCTCGCGCTGGCCGCCAAGGCGGTGGCGCGGGGGCGGGCCTGGCGGGGCCGCGGGGACGTGTGGTTCACACCGCGCGGGCTGCTGGAGCCGGGCGGCGGCGGCCGGGTGGCACTGCTCTTCCCCGGCCTGGAACCGGAGTTCGCTCCCGTCGTCGACGATGTCGCCGCCCGCCTGGCGCTGGAACCGCCCTCCCTGACGCGCGGCGGCGAGCTGATGGAGCGCGCCCTCGACGCGATCGCGGCGGGCCGCTTCTTCGCCGGGGCCCTGGGCGAACTCGGGGTCCGCGCCGACGTACTGGCCGGGCACTCCCTCGGCGAGTGGGCGGCGATGGTGGTGGCGGGGATGTATCCGCGCCGGGCGGTGGACACCTTCCTGGGCTCGCTGCGGCCGGACTCGCTCCGGGTGCCGGACCTCGTGTACGCGGCGCTCGGCTGCGGCGCCGGGCGGGCCGAGGCGGCGCTGGCCGGACTGGACGGGGTGGTGGTCAGCCACGACAACTGCCCCCACCAGTCGGTGGTGTGCGGGACCCCCGACGCGGTCGTGCAGGTCCTGGCGCGGTTGCGGGCCGAGGGGGTACTGGGCCAGGAACTGCCCTTCCGCTCCGGCTTCCACACCCCGATGTGGGAGCCGTACCTCGGACAGGTCCGCGCCGCCTTCCAGCGGCTGCCGCTGCGGCCGCCGACGCTGCCGGTGTGGTCGGCGACGACGGTGTCCGCTTATCCGGAGTCACCCGAGGCGGTCCGTGAGCTGGTCGTACGCCATCTCCTGGAACCGGTCGACTTCCGCCGGCTGACCCTGCGGCTGTACGAGGAGGCGGGCGTACGCGCCTTCGTGTCCGCCGGCCCCGGCAGCCTCACCGGCTTCGTCGAGGACACCCTGCGGGGGCGGGACCACCTGGCGGTGGCCATGTCCATGCCCCGGCTCTCGGGCCTCGCGGGCCTGCGGCGTACGGCGGCCGCGCTCTGGACGGAGGGCCTGACCCCCGACTGGTCCCGCCTGACCGGCACGGTGGGCGACCCAGGGGCGGCCGGCTCCCCGTCCGGCTCCACGTCCGGCACGCCCGGTACGGAATCCGGCACCGCGTCCGCCGACCCCACGCCCGGCACGCGTCCCGGCGCCGCCACCGGCCGCGCCGTCGCGTTGGACCTCGGCTCGCCCCTGGTGCGGCTCGGGCCGGCGGCTCGTGAGGGGGGTGGGCTGTCCGCCGTGGGGCGTGCCCCGGCCGGCCCCGGGCCGCGCCGGGCGGCGCCCGCCGGCTCGCCGGTGCTGCTGTCGGCGCTGGACGCCGTCCTGGACGACGCCCGCTCGGCGGCCGACGACGTCGCCGCAGCGGTGGCCGTCGCCGAGGCCCGGCGGGCGGTGGGGCCACCCGCCGACGGCATACGGCGCCATACCCTCCGCCTCTCCCTGGCCGCCCTGCCCTCCGTCCGCGACCACTGCGTGTACCTCCAGCCCGACGCGTGGCCCGAGGATTCCGACCGGTTCCCCGTCGTGCCCATGACCACCATGCTGGAGCTGGCCGCCGACGCCGTACGGCGCGACGCCCCCGGGGCCGTCGTCATCGGCTACGACGACGTACGGGCGCTGCGCTGGCTGCCCGTCGAGCCGGCGGTCGACATCGAGGTACGGACCCGGCGCGACGGGCCCGGGCGGGTGCGCGTCGAGCTCGGCGACTGCGCGAGCGTGGTCGTGCTCCTCGCCGGCGGGTATCCGCAGGCGCCGCCCGGCGGACCACCGGCGCCCCTGCGGGCGGAGGGGGCCGCGCCGGTCAGCGCCGAGGCGCTCTACCGGGACCGGTGGATGTTCCACGGGCCGCGGTTCGCCGGGGTGCACGAGGTGTCGGCGGTCGGCGACGACGGGATCCGCGGGGTGCTGCGGGCGCTCCCGGCACCCGGCGCGCTGCTCGACGCGGCCGGCCAGCTGTTCGGCCACTGGATGCAACTGCGGCTGCCCGTCGACCGGTTGGTCTTCCCGGCCACCGTGGAACGGGTCCGGTTCCACGGCCCGCCGCCGCCCGCCGGCGCGCTGGTGCGGGCCACCGCCAGGATCCGCGACGTCCGTGCGCTGTCCGTCCGCGGAGATGTCGAACTGCGTTCCCCGGACGGCGCGTTGTGGGCCCGGATCGAGGGCTGGACGTACCGCCGGTTCGCCGCCGACGAGCGGGTGTGGCCCATGAAGTTCACGCCGGAGGTGTGCGGGATCGGCGAACCCCAGCCCGGCGGCTGGTGCGCCGCCCGCCGCCGCTGGAGCGATCCGGCCTCGCAGGAGCTGGTGATGCGCCGCTACCTCGGCGCCGCGGAACGCGCGGCGTACGAGCGGCTGTCGCCGCGCGCCCGCTCGCCCTGGCTGCTCGGCCGGATCGCCGCCAAGGACGCCCTGCGGCAGCTGCTGTGGGACGGCGGCGCCGGGCCGGTGTTCCCCGCCGAGGTGCCGGTCGGCAACGACGCGGAGGGCCGGCCCGTGCCCGGGGGCGATCTCACCCGCGGCGTCCGGCTGTCCCTGGCGCACAAGGACCGGCTCGCCGTGGCCGTCGCCCACCCCACGGCGGCCGTCGGCATCGACGTCGAGACCGTCACCACCGACCCCGACGCCCTCGTACGGATCGCGCTCGGCCCCGGCGAACTGCGCCTGGCCGAGGAGCTGGCCGCCCGCGACGGCACCGGTGACGCCGGTCTGCCCGCCGCGCTGACCGCCCTGTGGTGTGCCAAGGAGGCCGCCGCGAAGGCGGCCGGCCAGGGCCTGGGCGGCCGGCCGCGCGAGTGGCGCGTGACCGGCGACCCGGCGGGCGGCGGCGGTCTGCTCGTGCGCTCGCCCCGAGGACGGGCGCATCCCGTACGCACGACCCTGCTGCCCGCCCCCGAGGGGCAGCCCCCGCTCGACCATGTCGTCGCCTGGCTCGCCGCACCGGCGGACCGGCCCTCCTCCCACCTCATGGAGACCACCCATGGCTACTGACCACGGCCCCGTCCTCGCCGAGATCACCGGCATGCTCGTGGAGATCGTCGGCGACACGTTCCTGATCGCCGAGGAGGTCACCATGGCGACCACGTTCAACGAGGACCTCGCCCTGGAGAGCATCGAGTTCGTCGCCCTCGCCGAGCTGCTGCACCACCGCTACGGAGCCGAGGTCGACCTCATGGGCTTCCTCGCCGAGAAGGACATGGAGGAGATCCTGGCCATGTCGGTCGGCGATCTCGTCGAGCACATCAGCCGCCTGACCCACGCGTCGCTCGCCGCCCGCCCCGCGCCCGCGTCCGTACCCGCGCACGCGACCGCGCCCGCCCACGCTCCGGCCGGCTGACGCCATGGCCGAGATCACCGCCAACTCCCTGCGCTTCCACGTCCAGCGGCTTCCCGCGCCGGCGGACGCCGATCCCGCGCGGCCCGTCGTCGTCTTCCTGCACGGGCTGGTCGTGGACAACCTGTCCTCCTTCTACTGTCCGCTGGCCCTGCCCGTCGCCCGGGCCGGTCACGAGGTCGTCCTCTACGACCTGCGCGGCCACGGCCGCTCCGAGCGGACACCCACCGGCTACGACGCCCGCTCCGCCGTCGCCGACCTCGTCGCGGTGCTCGGCGCGCTCGGTCTCGGCCACCGCCCGGTGCACCTGGTGGGCAACAGCTACGGCGGCACGCTCGCCCTGCACGCCGCGCTCGCCCGGCCCGATCTCGTCGTGGGCCTCACGCTGCTCGAACCACCCCTCAGCGGGGCGTGGGTGGAGAACATGG
The DNA here is from genome assembly GCF_055582305.1 of Streptomyces sp. NPDC042102. NCBI lineage: Bacteria > Bacillati > Actinomycetota > Actinomycetes > Kitasatosporales > Streptomycetaceae > Streptomyces > Streptomyces sp. NPDC042102. Next base: position 921,783 of record NZ_JBVJDL010000001.1, on the reverse strand, counting down.
TGGACACCCTCTCGGCCGCCGCCCTCGGCCTGGAGGACAGCGCGGTCCCGGCCGAGCTGACCTCGCTGCGGCTGCGCAAGGCCGCCAACCTCACGGCGATCGCCGACGAACTCCTCAACCGGACCTCGCTGATCGACGACATCGCCGCCAGCCGGACCTTCACGCCCGCCGACTACGCCCGGCTGCACTGCCCGGTGCTGACCGTGTGCGGCGAGCATTCCGAACTGGTCCCGGGCGCACAGGAGTTGGCGAAGAACGCGCCGCGCTGCGCCCTGGAGATCCTGCCGGGCCTCGGCCACGACGTACTGAAGGAGACCAGTGGCATGCTGCGCGCGGCCGTCCTCGCCCATCTCGACGCGGTGACGGGAGCGCTGGTGCCATGAGGGTGCTGTTCGTGGTCCCGCCGCTGACGGGGCACGTCAATCCGACCGTCGCCGTGGGCGCCGAACTGGCCGCCCGGGGTCACGCGGTGGCCTGGAGCGGCCCGCCGGAGGCGCTGGCCCGGCTGCTGCCCGGGCACGCCCGGGTCCTGGCCTCCGGCGAGGCCGCCGGGGGCGGGTACGCGGCGCTGCACGACCGGTGGCGCGATCTGCGCGGGGTCGGCGCGCTGCGGTTCCTGTGGGAGGAGGCGCTGGTCCCGCTCGCCCGGGCGATGGCGCCGGGGGTCGCCGAGGCGGTCCGCGTCTTCGCGCCCGACGTGATCGTGTGCGACCAGCAGGCGCTGGCCGGTCCGGTCGTGGCGCGGCGGGCCGGTGTCCCCTGGGTGACGTCGGCGAGCACGTCCGCCGAGTTCACGCTGCCGTTCCAGGGGTTCCCGAAGGTCGGGGAGTGGGTGGCCGGGCAGATCGGCGGGCTGCTGCGGGAGCTGGGGTCCGACGGCGCCGACTGGGACCCGCGGTTCTCGGAGCGGCTGGTCCTGGTCTTCTCCACGCCCGAACTCGTCGGCGCGGGCCAGGAGTTCCCGGAACACTATGCGTTCGTCGGCCCCGCCTTCGGCTCCCGGCCGGCGGTGCCCGGGTTCCCGTGGCAGCGGCTCGACCCGGCCCGGCGGCGCGTGCTGGTCTCGCTGGGCACGCTCAACGGGGAGGCGGGCGGCCGCTTCTACGGGACCGTGCTCGACGCGGCGGAGCGGCTGCGCGACGAGGTGCAGCTGGTGCTGGCCGCGCCGGCCGCCGTGGTCGGCGAGGTGCCCGGCCACGTCCTGCTCCAGGAGCGCGTACCGCAGCTGGAGCTGCTGCCGCACCTGGACGCGGTGCTCTGCCACGGCGGCCACAACACGGTCTGCGAGGCGCTCGCGTACGGGTTGCCGCTGGTGGTCGCCCCGATCCGGGACGACCAGCCGATCGTCGCCCAGCAGGTGGCGGCGGCGGGTGCGGGGATCCGGGTGCGGTTCGGCCGTACCCGGCCGGAGGAGCTGCGCGACGCGCTGACGGCCGTACTCGACGATCCCGCGCACCGCCGCGCCGCCCGGCGCGTCCAGGCCTCCTTCGCCGCGGCGGGCGGAGCCGCCGCCGCGGCCGACCGGTTGGAGAAGCTCTCATGGGGATGACGGTGACGACGAGGTACGTGCCGGGCCGGGCGGTGCGCGCACGGCGCGCGCCATGGCTGTCGGTGGCCCTGCTGATCGGCCTCGGGGCGGGGACCGTGCGGGCGCGGCAGCGGCTGGCGGCGCTGCCGGTGCTGCCGGCGCCGGCCGCGGGCGCCGGCGGGACGGCCCTGCCGAGGATCGGCGGCTGGCGGCTGCTGACCGCCGACGGGGTGGAACCCGACCCGGGCACCTTCCTCTCCGCGTACGCGTACGCCGAACAGGAGGGCCTGCGCGTGCTGGACCTGGTCCCGGCGGACCTCGGGACGGAACGGGCCCTGGGACTGCTGCGGCTGCTGGACCCGGCCGCCTACCGCCGCGACCGGCTGGCGCCGGGGCGTGGTGCGGGGTACGCCGTCCTGGTCGCCGAGGAGGTCCTGGAACGCGCGGGCATCGACCCGGACCACCCGTGGCCGCCCGACCGGTCCCGGCCCTGGGCCGACCCTGTGGCCCCGGCCGACCCGGCGCTCGTCCCGGACCCCGCGGCCCCGGTGGGCCGGACCGGTCCTGCGGACCTGCCGACTCCGGCCGAACCGGCCGACCCGGCAGGCCTCATGGGCCCGGCCCGGGGCGCGGGACCGGCCGGTCAGTTGGTCCCCGCGAGCGCCACGGACGCCGCGCACCCGGGCCCGGCGGACGTGCCCGGCGCGGCCGACTGGGCCGCGTGGGCGCGGCAGGCGGGGCTCAACGGGCCGGTGGAGGCCGGGCGCGGGCGGGGCGTGCGGTGGGTGCGCGGCAAGGTGCGGGAGGTGGTGGTCCGGCGGGCGTTGGAGCGGGCTGCGGCCCACGCCGCCCACAGCGGACCCGGGCCGGCGGAACTCATGGCGCTGGTCGCACGGTTGAAGGAGTACGCCTCGGACGCCACCGGGATCGCCGTCGCCCCCGGGCTGCGCTGCGCCGGCGCCCGGGCCGGGGCGCGCGCCGAGGAGCTGCGGGCGCAGGGACTGCCGGCCGGGCCGCTGGCCGCCGCCCAGCTGGCCGGGCTGTCCCTGCTGACCTGGGCGGCCCTGCGGCAGGGCCGGTGGGGCGTGGCCGCCGCCGCGCTGTACTGGCTCCAGCCGTACGCCGTCCTCGGCGGACGGGGAGCCGGCGCCCTGCGCCCGGCCGACCTGGGGTCCGCGACCGCCGCCCGGCCGCTGCACTCGCTGGGCGCCGCCCTGCGCACCCGTGACCGTGACCGTGGCGTCGCGCAGCCCGCGGCGGCCACCGCCGCCGCGTACCGTGCCGAACTCGCCGACGGCACCGACCGGTTCCTCGAGCAGCGCCGCAACGACTGCCCGTGGTGCGGCGCGCGGCAGCTGGCCGTACGGGTCCGCGTGCCGGACCTCCTCCAGGGCAAGCCGGGCCTGTTCACCCTCGAGCAGTGCGCGGTCTGCGGGCACACCTTCCAGAACCCCCGGGTGTCCCTGGAAGGGCTGGAGTTCTACTACCGCGATTTCTACGACGGGCACGGCGGCGACGGAGCCGGGGCCGTCTTCGGACGGCTCGGCGACGCCTACCGGGCACGCGCCGAGATGCTCCGCCCGTACACCGGCGGCCCGGCCTCCTGGCTCGACGTCGGCACCGGCCACGGCCACTTCTGCAACGCCGCCCGCACCGTGTGGCCGGCCGTCCGGTTCGACGGCCTGGACATGGGCGACAGTGTCCGCGAGGCCGAGCGGCGGGGCTGGATCGGCACCGGATACCAGGGCCAGTTCCCGGAGTTCGCCGACAAGCTGGCCGGCCGGTACGAGGTCGTCAGCATGTACCACTACCTGGAGCACACCCGGGACCCGTTCGCCGAGCTGGACGCGGCGGCCGCCGTCCTCGCCCCGGGCGGGCTCCTCGCGATCGAGCTGCCCGACCCCGAGTCGAGGATGGCGCGGCTGCTCGGGCCGGCCTGGCTGCCCTGGTTCCAGCCGCAGCACCAGCACCTGGTGCCGGCCGCCAACCTGCGCGAGGCGCTGGCCGACCGGGGGTTCACGGTGCTGGCCGAGGAGCACGGCCCGGCCCACCAGGGCAACGATTTCTTCGGCGCGGTCGCCCTCACCCTGACCCGGCTCGCGCCCGACCCGGACAGCCCCTGGGCCGCTCCCGCCTCGCCGGTACGCCGGGCGGTGCGCCACGCCGTACGGGCCGCCGCACTGCCCTGCTTCGCCGTGGCCGCCGTCATGGACGGCGTCCGTACGGCCGCCGCCCACCGCGCCGACGGCGGCAACGCCTACCGGATGCTGGCCCGCAAGGACGCCCCGTGAGCGCCCCGGCCGAGCCCGACGCGGCCGGGCCCGACGCGGCCGGGCTGCTCGCCCGCCGGGCCACCGCCGACCCGCTGTTCCGGCTCGCCGCGTACGCGCTGGAGGCCGCGCACGGCCGGCCGCCGACGGCGGTGTGGAGCGCTCCGCACGCCTTCCGTCTGGGCTCGCCGGGACTGGTCGCGGCCGCCGGCTGGCCGGTGGCGGCGGCGGCCGCACCGCGCACGGACGGCCTGGTCCGGCTCAGCTCGCTCAGCCATCCCGCGCACAGCTGCGACCTGCCGCTGGCACTGTCGGGTCCGGCGCCCGCCGCACCGGACTGGGCCGCTCGCCCGTACGCGCTGCTGCGGGCGCTGGCGCGGGCCGGGTACGGGCGCGGGGGCACCGATCTGCACGTCCAGAGCTCGCTCACCCCCGCCGCCGGGCTGGCCACCGCCGAGCCCGCCGACTGCGCCGTGGCGCTCGCCGTGGCCGACGCCCACACCGGGACGGAGCCCGCCCGCGAGCACCTGGCCCGGCTGCTGGCGGGCGCGCTCCCGGACGGGGACGCGGCCCTGCGCCACGCGGTGCTCTTCGCCCGGCCGGGCCACGCCCTGCTGCTGGCCGCGGAACGCCCCGACCGGTCGTACCGCCCCGACGGGTCCGACCGCCCCGACCGGTACGTGGCGTTCGACCCATCCGCGGCCGGCTCCCGGCTGGTGCTGCTCGCCGTCCGCGGGGAGCCGGTGGCGGCGGAGCTGGCACGGGCCGTGGCCCGTGCCCGCCGGGCGGGGGCGATCAGCGTGTGGCCGCCCGGCGAACGGCCGGGCCGCAGCGTGCTGGTGCTGCTGCCGCAGGAGCGCGTGGCGGCGGTACGAGCGGCGGTCGCGGAGGACTTCCGCGGCCGGGGCCGGCCCGTACCCCGCTTCCTGAACATCGCCGTGGCCGGAGCGGCCCGGCGGGAGTCATGACACCCGAGGAGGAACACCACCCATGCCACCATCACCGAGAAAGCGGACCCGCTGGTCGGCCCTCGCGGCCGGACTGGGGGCGCTCGGCCTGCTGGGCGCGTTCACCGTGGCCAGCTCCCAGGCCGCCGAAGGCGGTCCGGAGCGGTCGCGGGCGGTCGCGGGCGCGGCGGCGCTGCCCTCGTACGACAAGGTCGTGGTCGTCGTCTACGAGAACAAGCAGTACGGCGAGATCATCGGCAGCGCCAACGCCCCGTACATCAACGGGCTGGCCAACGCCGGCGCGAGCCTGACCGGCATGAAGGCGCTGACCCACCCCAGTCAGCCGAACTACTTCAACCTCTTCTCCGGCTCCACCCAGGGCATCACGGGCGACGGCTGCTACACCCCGCAGTCGATGACCGCGGCCAACCTCGGCCAGGAGCTGATCGCCGCCGGGAAGACCTTCGCGACGTACAACGAGGACCTGCCGGCGGAGGGGTCGACGGCCTGCACCAACGGGCAGTACGCGCAGAAGCACAACCCGTGGTTCGCGTTCCGCAACGTGCCGCTGAACACGGGCAAGACCTGGGCGCAGTTCCCGCAGGGCAACTTCGCCGCGCTCCCCCACCTGTCGTTCATCGTGCCCAACCAGTGCAACGACATGCACTCGTGCCCGGTGGCGACCGGTGACACGTGGACCCGGAACAACATCGACGCCTACGCGCAGTGGGCGAAGGCCAACAACAGCCTGCTGGTGCTGACCTGGGACGAGGACAACTACCTGGGCTCGAACCAGATCGCGACCGTGTTCTACGGCGCGCACGTCAAGACGGGCAAGTACAGCACGCCCGTCAACCACCACCACCTGCTGCGCACGTTCGAGGACCTGTTCGGGACCACGCACGCGGGCAACGCGGCGAACGTCCAGCCGATCGCGGAGGTCTTCAGCACCGGCACGGAGCCGACGCCGACCCCGACGCCCACGCCGACCGCCGGTGATCTGAAGGTCGTCAACCCGGGCCCGCAGACCTGCAAGTTCAACCAGTCCTGCACCATCCAGATCACCGCCACCGGCGGCAAGCCGCCCCTGCGCCACACCGCCACCGGCCTGCCCTGGGGCCTGACCATCGACGCCACCACCGGCCGCATCAGCGGCAAACCCTGGGGCAGCGGCACCCTCCAGATCACCACCACCGTCACCGACTCCACCGGAGCCACGGCCACCACCACCTTCCCCCTCACCCTCACCTGGTTCTGACCCGGCCCGCACCGGCCCCTATCCCTGGAGAGTCACGTGTACCTGTCGGCCAACCGGGCGGCGGACGCCGCCCAGGGCGTTCCCGCGCCGGGCACGGCGCGGTGGCGCGGGCGCCGGGCCGTGCCCGGCACCGTCCTCGCGCTCGGGCTGGTCAGCCTGGTCACCGACGTCTCCGCCGAGATGGTCACCGCCGTCCTGCCGTTGTACCTGGTGGCCGGGCTCGGCATGACCCCGCTCGCGTTCGGCGCCCTGGACGGACTCCACCAGGGCGCCACCGCGCTCTTCCGGCTGCTCGGCGGCCGGATCGCCGACCGCACCCGGCGCCGCAAGCTGGTCGCGGGCGCCGGCTACGCGCTGTCCGCCGTGTGCAAGGCGGGCCTGCTCGCCGTCAGTACGCCGTGGACGGTGGCGGCGGTGCTGGCCGCCGACCGCACCGGCAAGGGCCTGCGCACGGCGCCGCGGGACGCGCTGATCTCCCTGTCCGTCCCGCCCGGGGAACAGGGGCGGGCCTTCGGCGTGCACCGGGCGATGGACACGGCGGGCGCCCTGCTCGGCCCGCTGGCCGCGTTCGGCGTGCTGTGGGTGGCGGTGGACGGCTACGACGCCGTGTTCACGGTCAGCGCGTGCGTCGCTGTTCTGGGCGTGGTGCTGCTCGCGCTGTTCGTACGGGAGGCTCCCGCGCCCGCCGCCCGGGCGGCGGGCCCGCGGCCCCGCCCGGCCGCCGCGCGCACCCTCGTGCGGATCCCGGGCCTGCGCCGGCTCTGCCTGACCGCCGCCCTGCTGGGGCTGTTCACTGTGGGCGACGCCTTCCTCTTCCTCCTGCTCCAGCGGCGCCTGGACCTGCCCGCCGCGCAGTTCCCGCTGCTGCCCGTCGGGGTGGCGGCGGCCTTCCTGCTGTGCGCGGTGCCCGCCGGGCGCCTGGCCGACCGGCTCGGCCGGCACCGGGTCTTCCTCGGCGGGCACCTGCTGCTGATCGGGGTCTGCCTGCTGCTGGTGGTGCCCGTACCGGCCTGGCTGCCCCTCGTTTTCGTCGTGCCGGCCCTGCTGGGCGTGTTCTACGCGGCCACGGACGGGGTCCTGATGGCCGCCGCCGGGCCGCTGCTGCCGGAGGAGCTGCGCACCACGGGCCTGGCGCTGCTCCAGACGTGCCAGGCGCTGGCCCGGTTCGCGGGTTCGGTGCTGTTCGGGGCCGCGTGGACGCTGTGGGGGCCGGACACCGCGCCGGCCGTCGCGGCGGCCGGGCTGCTGGCCGCGCTGGTCACGGTCGCGGCCACAGGGCGCGCCCGGTCGGGAGACCGGCGCCGCCGGTGACCGCGACCGGTCCGGCTCCGGCCGTCAATCCGGCCACGCGCGGCACGCAGCCGCGATAGTGGGCCCGCGGCACGCCGGCCACCCGGCATGCCCGGTAAGCCCCCGGCCCCGCACCGCACGACCGCACCGCACCCGTACCACCCCTGTGGAGTCCCCTTGAGCACCCCGCTGACGCTCGACGCGCACACCGCCCTCGTCCTCATCGACCTCCAGGAGGGCATCCTGGCGCTGCCCACCGCCCGTCCCGCCGAGGAGGTCCTGGCCCACGGCGTCGCGCTGGCGCGGGCCTTCCGGGCGCACGGGCTGCCCGTCGTACGGGTGAAGGTGGAGTGGTCCCCCGACGGCGGCGACCGGCCGCCCGCCGAGGTGGACCGGCCGGGCCCGGCCGCCGCGCCGCCCGCCGCGTTCTCGGCGTTCCCGGCCGCCCTGACCGACGGCGGCGCCGGCGACCTCGTCGTCACCAAGCGGCACTGGGGGGCGTTCACCGGCACCGAGCTCGATCTGCAGCTGCGCCGGCGCGGGGTCCGCCGTATCGTCCTGGCCGGCATCTCCACCAGCGCCGGGGTGGAGTCCACCGCCCGCAGCGCCTGGGAGCACGGCTACGGTCTGGTGTTCGCCGAGGACGCCACCGCCGATCTCGACGCGGACTCCCACGCCCACACGTTCACCAAGATCTTCCCCCGGCTCGGGCTGGTCCGTTCCAGCGCCGAGGTGATCAAGGCCCTGGGTCCCGTATGAGCGACGTATGGGAGCCGTCAGCAAGGGGGGCGAAGCCGTCAAGTCTGCGTCAGGGGCCGCAGCGGTGCGGGCCCGTAGGGGCATAGCGTCACGGCAGGCGCGCATCCGGCCGGTCCCGGCCGCAGCCGCCGTGACCACGTCCGCCCCAGGAGGACCGCATGACCGCGCACGCCCGCGCCGACGGCGCTGAACCCTTCGAACCCGGCCCGGCCGGACCGCTCTACGTCCCGGTCCGGCCGGGTCCCGCCGGGTACGTCACCCGTTTCTTCCGCACCCCGCCCGGGGCGCGCACCGCCGTCGGGTTCACCTCCCGCGAACGGCTGCGGGCCACCCTCGGCGACGACCAGCCCTGGATCCGGCTCTCCGTGCCGGCGCTGCGCGCCCTGGCCGCCCCGCTGGGGGTCACCGCGCTCACCGTCGACCCGCAGTTCTCCGCCAAACAGCCCGCCGCCTCCGCGGGGGCGGTACGGGGCCCGGCGGCCCCCGCGTCCGCGCCGGCACCCGTGCCCGCGTCCGTGCCTGCGCCGCCGCCCGTACCGGCCCCCGTACCCGCCGCGGTACCGGCCCCCGTACCGGCCGTCGCCCCCGTCCCAACGGCCCGCTGAGCGCGAGGAGAACGCCATGACCGCCACCCTCGACACCCCGGGCCCCGCCGGCCCGCTGCCGGCCGCCGACACCGGATGGCTGGGTGTCTGGCCCGCCTCGGCCCGCCCCTCGGCGGACGGGGACGTCAGCGTCGCCGGGGTCTCGCTGGCCGAGGCCGCCGATCGCTTCGGCACCCCGCTCTACCTCCTCGACGAGGAGGAGGTGCGCGGCCGGTGCCGCGCCTACCGCGCCGCCTTCCCGGGGGCGGACGTGCTCTACGCCGCCAAGGCCTTCCTCTCGCGGGCGATGGTCCGCTGGATCGAGGAGGAGGGGCTCGGGCTGGACGTGTGCTCGGCCGGCGAGCTGCTGCTGGCCTTCGCCGCCGGTTTCCCGGCCGAGCGGATCGTCCTGCACGGCAACGCCAAGAGCCCGGAGGACCTGAAGACCGCCGTCCGGCTCGGGGTCGGCCGGATCGTCGTCGACAGCGCCTCGGAGATCGCCAGGATCGCCGCCATCGTCCCGGCGGGCAGCCGCCAGCGGGTGCTGGTCCGCGTGGTGCCCGGAATCGCCGCGGGCGGGCACGCCAAGGTGCGGACGGGCACGGACGACCAGAAGTTCGGCCTGTCGCTGACCGACGGCTCCGCCCAGCACGCCATCGGCCGGATCCTCGGCCAGCCGGCCCTGGAACTCATGGGCGTGCACTGTCACATCGGATCGCAGATCACCTCCGTCAAGCCGTACGTCGCGGCGGTCCGCCGGATGGTGGGCCTGCTGGCCCGGGTCCACGAGCAGCACGGCGTCGAGCTGCCCGAACTCGACCTCGGCGGCGGCCACGGCATCGCCTACCGGCCCGGCGAGCCGGAACTCGACGTCCCCGCGCTGGCGGTCCGGGTCCGGGCGGAGCTCGCCGAGGGCTGCGCCCGCGCCGGGCTCGCCGTGCCGCGCCTGACCGTCGAGCCGGGCCGGGCGGTGGTCGGCCCGGCCGGCGTCGCGCTCTACCGGGTGCTGGCCGTCAAGCGCACCGGCGAGCGGGTCTTCGTCGCCGTGGACGGCGGGATGAGCGACAACCCGCGGCCCGCGCTGTACGGGGTGCGCTACGCGCCCCGGCTGATCGGCCGGACGTCCGCGGCCGAGCAGACCGAGGTCACCGTCGTCGGCCGGCACTGCGAGGCGGGCGACGTCCTGGCGGAGTCGGTGTCCCTGCCCTCCGACGTCCGCCCCGGCGACCTGCTCGCCGTCCCGGCGGCGGGCGCCTACCACCTGTCGATGGCCTCCGGCTACAACCTGGTCGGCCGGCCGCCGGTGGTCGCGGTGCGCGACGGTGCGGCGCGCACGCTGGTGCGCAGGGAGTCGCTGGAGGACATGAGCCGGCGCGACGTCGGCCTGTGACGTCGGCCGAGGAGGCCGTGTCGCCGACGTCCCGTCAGGTCCCCGGGCCCGGCCGGGCGTAGGGTCGGCCCATGCCGAAGACGCAGCCAGCAGCACAGCCGGCGCCGGCCGGGCCGCGCGGGACGCTCGCGGGCCGGGTCGCCCTCGTGGCGGGGGCGACCCGGGGGGCGGGCCGGGGCATCGCGGTCGAGCTCGGCGCGCAGGGCGCGACCGTGTACGTGACCGGCCGCAGCACCCGTACCCGCCGCTCGGAGTACGACCGTCCGGAGACCATCGAGGACACCGCCGACCTGGTCACGGCGGCCGGCGGGCGGGGCATCGCGGTGGCCGTCGATCACCTGGTGCCCGAGCGGGTGCAGGCGCTGGTGCGGCGCGTCGACGCCGAACAGGGGCGCCTGGACGTCCTGGTGAACGACATCTGGGGCGGTGAGCGGGCCTTCGAGTGGGGCAGCACCGTGTGGGAGCACGACCTGGAGGGCGGGTTGCGGCTGCTGCGGCGCGCGACCGAGACCCACATGATCACCAGCCACTTCGCGCTGCCGGTGCTGCTGCGCCGTACGGGCGGGCTGGTGGTGGAGGTGACCGACGGCACCCGGGCCTACAACGACGCCCACTACCGGGTGTCGTTCTTCTACGACCTCGCCAAGGCGGCCGTCCTGCGGATGGCCTTCGCCCTGGGCCACGAGGTGGGGCCGCACGGGGCGACGGCGGTGGCGCTGACGCCGGGCTGGCTGCGCTCGGAGATGATGCTGGAGAACTACGGGGTGACGGAGGAGAACTGGCGTGACGCCACCCGCACCTCGCCGCACTTCGCGATCTCCGAGACCCCTTCGTACGTCGGCCGGGCGGTCGCGGCGCTGGCCGCGGACCCCGGCCGCGCGCGCTGGAACGGGGCCTCGCTCTCCAGCGGGCAGCTGGCCCGGGAGTACGGCTTCACCGACCTCGACGGCAGCCGCCCGGACGCCTGGCGCTACCTGGTCGAGGTCCAGGACCGCGACCTCCCGGCGGACACCACCGGCTACCGCTAGGCCGTCCTACGACCGGTCGGCGGTGCGGGCCAGGCCGTCGAGGATGCAGCGCAGGCCGAAGTCCCAGACGAGCTCCGGGTCGTAGGCGCCGGCCGCGGTGCCGACGCGGGTGGCGAGCGGGTAGCGCGACTCGTCCACGGTCCGCTCCAGGAACGGTGCGCTGGCCGCCCACCACTCGTCGTCGGGCAGCCGGCTGTTGTGCGCGGCGGCGTCGGCGGCGGCCCGCGCCATGGCGTGGACGAAGCCGAGCAGGTGGCTGAGGGCCGCGTCCATCTCCACGTCGAGCAGGCCGATGCCCTCGAACGCCCACAGTTCGTACTCGTACTTGGCGAAGACACCGGGTCCCAGCGGCGGGCGGGTGACGGCCAGGCCGGCGATCCAGGGGTGCGCGCGCAGCAGGTCGCGGTTGTCCTCGGCCACGGCCGTGACCCGGGCCCGCCAGGGGGCGCCGGCGGGCACCGGGCGGTGCGCCATGTCCGCGTACGCCTGGTCCAGCATCAGGTCGAGCAGCTCGGCCTTGCCCGGGACGTACGTGTAGAGGGTCATCGGTGTCACGCCGAGGCGCTGGGCCAGCGCGCGCATGGTGAGCGCGTCCAGGCCCGCTTCGTCGGCGAGCCGGGTGGCGGCCGTGACGACGGCGTCCACGCTGAGCCCCTGCCGGGGTCCGCGGCGGCGCTCCTGGTCCTGGCCGGGCTCGCGCCACAGGAGTTCCAGGGTGCGGACGGGGTCGCCGGCCCCGCTGGTGTCCTTGGCCATGGGCTGCTCTCTTTCCGGCCGGGTGACCGCCCGTCAGCGGCCGCCATTTCTTCGTACAGCGTATAAAGTACAATGTACAGAGAAAGCCCGAGAGCCACCCCCACCGTGAGGAGTTCCGTGCAGACCACCACCCCCGTCCCCGCCCAGGCCGCCGACAGCCACCAGGTGATCCAGGTCCGGGGGGCGCGTGAGAACAACCTCGCGAACGTCTCGCTGGACATACCCAAGCGGCGGCTCACGGTCTTCACCGGAGTCTCCGGGTCCGGCAAGTCCTCCCTGGTGTTCGGCACCATCGCCGCCGAGTCCCAGCGCCTGATCAACGAGACGTACACGGCCTTCGTCCAGTCCTTCATGCCGAGTCCGGGCCGGCCGGACGTGGACGCCCTGCACAACCTCTCCGCCGCGATCGTGGTGGACCAGGAGCGGATGGGCGCCGGCTCCCGCTCCACCGTGGGCACGGCGACCGACGCGTACACGATGCTGCGGATCCTCTTCAGCCGGCTCGGCACCCCGTACGTCGGCACCTCGGGCGCCTTCAGTTTCAACCTGCCCGAGGGCATGTGCCCGCACTGCGAGGGCCTCGGCCAGGTCTCGGACATCGACGTCGACCAGGTGGTGGACCGCGAACTCTCCCTGAACGAGGGCGCGATCACGGCCCCCGGCTTCGGGGTGGACACCTGGTACTGGCAGGTGATGGCCAACTCCGGCTTCTACGACCCCGGCAAGAAGCTGAAGGACTTCACCGAGCAGGAGTGGGCCGACTTCCTGCACAGGCCCGCGGTGAAGGTGAAGGCGGGCACGAGCAACGTCACCTACGAGGGCCTGATCACCAAGATCCGGCGCACCTACCTCGCCAAGGACCGCGAGTCCATGCAGTCCCACATCCGGGCCTTCGTGGACCGGGCCGTGGTGTTCGCCTCCTGCCCCGAGTGCGGGGGCAGCCGTCTGACCCGGGCCGCGCTGTCCTGCCGGATCGACGGGCGGAACATCGCCGAGTGCGCGGCGATGCAGATCAGCGACCTGGCCGCGTTCATCGGCGGGATCGACGACCCGTCCGTCGCCCCGATGCTGGCGGGCCTGCGCGACTTGCTGCACTCGCTGTCGGAGATCGGCCTCGGCTACCTCAGTCTGGACCGGCCTTCCGCCACCCTCTCGGGCGGCGAGGCGCAGCGCGTGAAGATGGTCCGCCACCTCGGCTCCTCGCTCACGGATGTGACGTACGTCTTCGACGAGCCCACCACCGGTCTGCACCCGCACGACATCCAGCGGATGAACGACCTGCTGCTGCGGCTGCGCGACAAGGGCAACACGGTCCTGGTCGTGGAGCACAAGCCGGAGGTCATCGCGATCGCCGACCACGTCGTGGACCTCGGGCCCGGCGCGGGCACGGCGGGCGGGGAGATCTGCTTCAGCGGCAGCGTGGCGGGGCTGCGTGCCTCCGGCACCCTCACCGGGCGCCACCTCGGACACCGGGCGCGGCTGCGGGAGTCGGTGCGCATGCCGCGCGGGCACCTGTCCATCAAGGACGCCGATCTGCACAACCTCCAGAACGTCAGCGTCGAGGTGCCGCTCGGGGTGCTGGCGGTGGTCACGGGCGTGGCGGGTTCGGGCAAGAGCTCGCTGATCCACGGTCACCTCGCGGGCCGCGAGGGCGTGGTGGTGGCCGACCAGTCCCCGATCCGGGGGTCGCGCCGGTCGAACCCGGCGACGTACACGGGGCTGCTGAACCCGATCCGGACGGCGTTCGCCAAGGCCAACGGGGTCAAGGCGGCGCTGTTCAGCGCCAATTCGGAAGGAGCGTGCGCGCGCTGCAACGGGCTGGGCCTGGTCTACACGGATCTGGCGATGATGGCCGGGGTGGCGTCGGTGTGCGAGGAGTGCGAGGGCAGGCGCTTCACGCCGGAGGTGCTGACGTACCGGCTGAACGGCAGGAACATCAGCGAGGTGCTGGACATGCCGGTGGCGGAGGCCCACGCCTTCTTCCCCACCGGGCAGGCGCACCGGATCCTGGGGCGGCTCGCCGACGTCGGGCTGGGCTACCTGCGCCTGGGGCAGCCGCTCAACACGCTGTCGGGGGGTGAGCGGCAGCGGCTCAAGCTCGCCATCCACATGGCGGAGGCGTCCTCGACGTACATCCTGGACGAGCCGACGACCGGACTGCACATGGCGGACGTCGACAAGCTGCTCGCCCTGCTGGACCGGTTGGTGGACCAGGGCAATTCGGTGATCGTCATCGAGCACCACCAGGCGGTGATGGCGCACGCCGACTGGCTGATCGACATCGGTCCGGGCGGCGGCCACGACGGCGGCCGGGTCGTCTTCGAGGGCACCCCGGCGGCACTGGTGGCGCAGGCGGACACGCTGACGGCACGCCACCTGCGGCAGTACGTCGCCTCGTAGCCGACCGGCCGGGACAGCGCCCCGCCGCCGCCGCGCCCCGCCCCGCCCCGTCCGGCCCCGCCCTTGGGCGTGTCCGGGGGGCGGCGGGCCGCACGGGGGTAGGGTCGGGCGCTGTGAGACAGATCGTGCTGATGGCGCAGGTGTCGATCGACGGGTTCATCGAGGCGCCGGGCCGGGACATCTCCTGGCACCGGGTGGACGCGGAGCTGCACGCCCACATGAACGAGGTGACGCGCGACGCGGGGGGCATCCTCAGCGGCCGGGTCACCCACGAACTGATGGCCTCGTACTGGCCGACGGCCGACCAGGACCCCGACGTCAGCCCCGTGGAGGCCGAGTTCGCGGAGATCTGGCGCACCAAGCCCAAGTGGGTGTTCTCCCGGTCCCTGCGGCAGGCCGACTGGAACACCACCGTGCTCGGCGAGGTCGATCCGCGGCAGATCGCCGCCCTGAAGGCGGAGCCCGGCGGGGACCTCGCGCTCAGCGGCGCGAACCTGGCCGCCTCCTTCCTCGCCCAGGACCTGGTGGACGCGTACCGGATCTACGTCCATCCGGTCCGCGTCGGCCGGGGCACGCCGCTCTTCCCGGGCACGCCGGTCACCTCCCCGCTGCCGCTGGAACTCGTCGGGACCCGGACCTTCGGCAACGGCGTGGTGCTCCTGCACCACCGCCGGGCCTGACGTCCGGCGGGACCCACGAAACCGGCGGCGGACGGAGCCGGACTTTTGAACCCCCGCCCCGGAGCGCTCGTACTTCGGGGTATGACCCGTCCGTCACTGACTCTTGCCGCGACCTTCGCCGCCGACCCCCTTCTGCCGCTGCTGCGGGACGCGCTGGAGCACATCGAGGCCCCGCATCGCGTCGAGAGCGCCCCGTACGGTGTGCTCGTCGAGCAACTCGCCTGCCCGGCAAGCCTGTTCGTCCGCAACACCGACGGTGTCAACGTCGGCCTGGTGCGGCTCGCCGACTGGACGGACGGCGGCACCCGCGGCGCGGCGGGCCCCGAGCGGGTCGCCGCCTTCGTCGCGGCGGCCCGGGAGTTCGCCGCCGGCCGCGGCACCCCGACCGCGCTCGTGGTCTGCCCCGACCCGCCCGGCGCGCAGGGGCCGGGCCCCGGCACGCCCGCTCGCCTGCTGGCGCGGCTGCGGGACGTCCCCGGGCTCGCCGTGATCGACGCCGCCGACTGGTTCACGGCGTACGGGTGCTGGAACGTGCACGATCCGCACGGTGCCCGGACCGCCCGCGTCCCCTATACGGACGAGGCGTTCGCCGCGCTGGCGGTGGGCCTGGCCCGGGTCGTCCACTCCACGCTGATCCGCCCCCGCACGGTGATCGCCGTCGACTGCGACTACACGCTGTGGGGCGGCGCGTGCGGGGACGCGGCCCCCGAGGACCTCGATCTCGGCGGCCGCTACCTCGCCGTACGGCACCTGCTGCGGCAGAAGTACGACGAGGGGTTCGTGCTGGCGCTGTGCGGCCGCAACGACGAGGCCAGCGTGGAGCGGGTGTTCGCCGAGCGCGGGCGGGAGATGGTGCTGGAGCGCGAGCACTTCGTCGCCAGCCGGGTCAACTGGAAGCCCACGTCGCAGAACATCGCCTCGCTGGCGGAGGAACTGCGGCTGGGCCCGGACAGCTTCGTCCTGCTCGACGACGACCCGTACGTGTGCGCGGAGGTCGCCGAGACCCTGCCGGGCGTGACGGTGCTGCACGTCGGGCCGGAGACCGATCCGCCGGCCGTCCTGCGGCACGCCTGGGAACTGGACCGGTTCTTCGCCACGCCCGAGGACCGCTCGCGCAACGCCACCCACCGGGCCGACGCGCTGCGCCGGGAGGCGGCCGACCGCGCGGCGGACACCACCCGGCTCAACGAGCGCCTCGGCACCGTGGTGGTCGTCCGCCGCGCCGCGCCCGCGGACCTGCCCCGCATCTCGCAACTGCTGGCCCGCACGAACCAGTTCGCCTCCGGCACGGCCGACGGGGCGGACGTCCCCGCGCTGCTGGCATGGCAGGGCGCCGACGCGTGGGTGGCCACCCTGCGCGACCGGTTCGGCGACTACGGCACGATCGCGACGGCCGTCACCGCGCGGCTGGGCGAGGAGGTCCACGTGGAGTGCTTCGCGATGAGCTGCCGGGCGATGGACCGCGGGGTGGCCGAGTCGCTGTTCGCGGCGATCGCCGACCGCGCCGGTGTGCCGTGCCTGACGGTGCGCTTCCGGGAGACCGGGCGCAACGGCCCGGCGCTCGGCTTCCTCCGCGCCCACGCGCGGCCGGCGGCGGACACCGGTCAGGACGCCGGGCGGGATGCCGGTGACGACCGCGCCGGCGTACGCGACGACGGCGCCGACGACGCCTGCGCCGAGCGGCTGTTCGTCGTCGGCGCCGCGGCCCTGACGGTGCCCCCGGCCGTATCCCTCGGCGAGGGATCGAGGTAGCGCCGCGGCTCCGGCCGGTCGGCGGGTGCGGTCCTGGGCCGCGCGCGGTGTTCGCGCCAGGCGGCCAGCGCCTGGTCGCGGGTGCCGCCGGGTTGATCGGCGTGCCACGCGCGGAGGAACCGGTTGAGTTCGAACTGGGCACCGATGTCCTGGGGTTCGGCGGCCGCGCTGCGCGTGGCGTACCAGTGGGCCACCGCGTCGGACAGGGTGTGGCCGGCCATCTCGGCGACGTACGCGCGCATGAAGGCGTCGAAGTGGAACGCGGGCCCGATCTCGCCGACGAAGTACTCCCGGAGCACCTGGCTGCACCGCTGCCCCTCCGGCAGCACCGTGGCGCCGTCCACGGGCGCGGCCAGCTGGCGGCCGGCACGGCGGGTGCGCGGCGGGGCCGCCGGGAGCGGCCGGCCGTCGAGGGCTGCGGCGAGGCGCTCGGCGAGCGCCGCTTTCCCTCCCCCCGTGGGCACATCCATCCGCCGGGCGAGCGCGATCAGTTCGGCGAGGGTCCAGTACCAGCGGGCCAGTTCGTCACCGGAGAGGGCTGGGGTCGGGTCGGGCCGGGACTCACCGTGATTCGCACGCATGTTCCCATCATAAGCGCGCGGCGGGTGGCGGGCGGACGGCGGCGGGGCCCAGGAGATCCGCGGAATCATTTGGTCTAGACCTTGACAGGTTCAGACCATTCTCGGTTGAGTGGAAGGAGTTGCCGCCCCCACCTCGGCAACTCCCCCCACTCAAGGAGCAGTTACGTGATACGTGCGTTGCGCCGGCGCGCCCTCGCCCTGGCCGCGGCCGCGGCGGCCGCCGTCGGTCTGTTCGTCTTCTTCCCCACCACCTCCTCCGCCGCCGCCCCCTGCGCGGGAGCCTGGTCCTCGTCGGCCGTGTACACGGGCGGGATGACCGCCTCGTACGGCGGACACAACTGGCAGGCCAAGTGGTGGACCCAGGGCGAGACGCCCGGGACCACCGGGCAGTGGGGCGTCTGGGCGGACCAGGGAGGCTGCGGAGGCGGCGGCGAGGACCCGGGCGATCCGGGCGATCCGTCCGGATTCGTGGTCAGCGAAGCCCAGTTCAACCAGATGTTCCCGAACCGGAACCCCTTCTACACGTACAACGGCCTGGTCGCGGCGCTCTCCGCGTACCCCGGCTTCGCCCACACCGGCGACGACACCACCAAGCGCCGCGAGGCGGCCGCGTTCCTCGCGAACGTCTCGCACGAGACCGGCGGGCTGGTGCACATCGTCGAGCAGAACACCGCCAACTACCCGCACTACTGCGACCGCAACCAGCCCTACGGCTGCCCGGCCGGCCAGGCGGCCTACTACGGCCGCGGGCCCATCCAGCTCAGCTGGAACTTCAACTACAAGGCCGCCGGCGACGCCCTCGGCCTCGACCTGCTGGGCAACCCCTACCTCGTGGAGCGGGATCCGGCCGTCGCCATGAAGACGGCCCTGTGGTACTGGAACACCCAGAACGGCCCGGGCACCATGACCGCCCACGCGGCCATGGTCAACGGCGCCGGCTTCGGCGAGACCATCCGCTCGATCAACGGCGCCCTGGAGTGCAACGGCGGCAACCCCGCCCAGGTCCAGAGCCGCATCGCGAACTACCAGCGGTTCACCCAGATGCTCGGCGTCTCGCCGGGCGCCAACCTCTCCTGCTGACCGGCCACCGGCACAGCGGCGCGGGAGGCCGTACCGGAGCGGATCCGGTTCGGCCTCCCGCGGTGCGTTCCCTCAGGGGCGGATGCCGTCGCAGCTGATCGGCAGGTGCCGGGGGCCGCGCAGGACCGCGTTCTGGCGGTACGGCGGCGGGTCCTCCAGCAGCTGCGGGTTCTCCAGCCGCCGGGCCAGCTCGCTCAGCGCCAGCTGCGCCTCCAGCCGGGCCAGCGGGGCGCCGAAGCAGCTGTGGATACCGCTGCCCAGGCCCAGGTGCTGGATGTCCTTGCGGTACGGGTCGAAGCGGTCGGGGTCCTCGAAGCGGTCCGGGTCACGGTTGCCGGAGGCCAGGACCAGCCACATCGACGAGCCCTTGGGGATGGTCACCCCGCGGACCTCGATGTCGACGAGCGGGGTGCGCTGCGGCAGCAGCTGCACCGGCGGCTCGAACCGCAGCAGCTCCTCCACCAGCGGCACCACGAGCCCCGGCGTCTCGCGCAGCTGCTGGAGCACGTCCGGGTTGCGCAGCAGCGTGAGCATCCCGTTCGTGATCAGGTTGACGGTGGTCTCGTGTCCGGCGATCAGCAGCAGGGCGGCCGTACTGAGCAGCTCCATGGTGCTCATCGCCTCGTCCTGGCCGTGCCCGACGGCCAGCTGGGAGAGCATGTCCTCGCCGGGGTTCTTGCGCCGCTCCTCGATCAGCCCGGCCAGGTACATGCCCAGTTCCATCCGGGCGTCGTGGGTCGTGCGCTCCCGCTCCCCGGGGTCGGCGCCCGGATCGGGGTCCAGGCTGGCGGCCAGGGTGTCGGCCCAGACGTGGAAACGCGCCTCGTCCTCGCGGGGCACCCCGAGCAGCCGGCAGATCATGGTGACGGGGAACGGGTAGGCGAACTGGTCGACCAGGTCGATGCGGCCCGGGTCGCCGAGGTCGTCGATGAGACCGGTGACGATGCCCGCCAGGTCCTCGCGCATCCCCTCGATGCGGTGCGGGGAGTGCGGCGGCCCGAAGGGCCGGTTGGTCATCCGGCGCAGCCGGTCGTGCTCGGGGGGATCGAGCTTGAGGAAGCTCGGCGGCAGGGCCGCCGCCCCCTCGTCCCCGCTCTCGGCCAGCGGATCGCCCGCCGTCGCGGCCAGGTTGCGGGAGTCGGAGCTGAGCCGGGGGTCGTGGAGCAGGCTGTGGATGTCGTAGTAGGTGCTGACGACGTACGGGCCGTCCCCGTCGTGGAAGACCGGGGTCTTGCGCAGCTCCGCGTAGAGCGGGTACGGGTTCGCGCGGTTGGCGTAGTCGAGGATGTCGGTCAGGATGCCTTGCTTCATACCGGGTCCTTTGGAGGCACGCGGGTCAGTGCCCGGCGGGGGTGAAGGTCATCCGGCGGTCGGCCGGCGAGTACCCGCTGAGGGTGACGGTCGGCCCGTGCGTGGGCACGGACGGGTCGGGGAAGTCGGCGGGCATCGGCCGCTGCCCCTCGGAACGCCGGTCGACGGTGGGGTACGGCGGCGGGAAGGGCGCCGTGGACTCGATCTGCTGCTGGTAGAACGACAGCCAGCGGGCGTTGTCGAAGGTGACCGCCCCGATGACACGGCCCTGGTAGCCGTAGACGCCGGTGAAGCGCCGCTCGGCGCGCGACCCTTGAGTGATCATGATCTCGGTGCCCATCGAGGGCACGCCGACCGACTTGATGTTCACCCCGAACTGGGAGGACCAGAAGGCCGGGACCCAGATGTGCGGGATCCGGTCGGTGCTCTCGCTGAGCATGTTGTGGGCTGCGGTCTCGGCCTGGCAGACGGCGTTGCCCCAGTGCTCCAGGGACAGGAACTGGTAGCCGAACAACGGGTGCGGGGAGCGGGCGACGTCGCCGGCCACGAAGATGTCGTCGGTGACGATGCCCCGGATGTCGAAGGCGCGGCAGCCGGCGTCGCAGGCGATGCCGCGCGGCCCCGCGCCGAGCCCGGAGCCGGTGAGCCACTCGGTGTTGCGCTGGGCGCCGAGCGAGACGACGACCACGTCGCACTCCAGCATGGTGCCGTCGGAGAAGTGCGCGGCGCGGACGCGTCCGGTGGCGTCGCCCTCCAGGGCGGTGACCATGACGCCGGTCCGCAGGTCGACGCCGTGCTCCCGCTGGAGTTCGGCGGCGACGGCGCCGATGACCCCGCCGAGCGCGCCGACCAGGGGCCCGTCGCCGCGCTCGGCGACGGTGACCTCCAGCCCGCGTTCGCGGCAGGCGGAGGCGATCTCCGAGCCGGTGAACCCGGCGCCGATGACCAGGACCCGGCGGGGTCCGGCGTCCAGCCGGCGGGCCAGGGCCGCGCCGTCGTCGCGGGTGCGCAGCACGAAGACGCCGTCGAGCTCGCCCTCCGCCTGGTTCGGCCAGGGCCGGGCGCGCACCCCGGTGGTGATCAGCAGCCGGTCGTAGGGCACCTCGTCGCCGCCGGCGAGCCGGACGCGGCGGGCCGCCATGTCGAGGCCGGTGGCCGCCGCACCGAGCCGCCAGTCGGCGTCGAGGTCGCGGCGGCGGGGCAGCGCGGTGCGCTCGGCGGTGGTCTTGCCCAGCAGGACCTGCTTGGACAGGGGCGGGCGGTCGTACGGCTCGTAGGGCTCGTCGCCGATCAGGGTGAGGGACCCCTTGAACCCCTTCTCGCGCAGGGTCTCGGCGGCGCGCAGGCCCGCGAGCGAGGCCCCGACGACCACGATGCGGCCCTCGCGCCTGAGCCGTTCCAGGGCTGCGTCAGGCATCGGAGGCCCCCGAGGTGTCCGGGGCCCGGGACGGCAGGTCCAGCTCGTCCACGAGGATGGCCTGCACCGGGCAGGCGGCGGCCGCCTGGGCGACGCGGGCCCGCTGGGCCTCCTCGGCCTGCGGGTCGTAGAGAAGTCCTTCGTCACCGTGCATCGCGAAGACGTCGGGCGCGAGGAAGGCGCACTGCGCGTACCCCTGGCACCGGTTGAGGTCGACGACAAGCCTCAGCAAGACGCGGTCCTTTCGCTCGCCCCCCACACACACTTCTCACCGGCCAGCGTGCGCGGTGCGGGCCCGGACGGCGCGTCCGGGAAGCCGTTGGGGTGACGGCGGCGGCCGGTGCGTCAGCGGGCGCGGCGCCCCGCCCGCAGGACGTACAGGCTGATGACCAGGGCCCAGGCCGGGAAGACCAGCTCGGACCAGGCGAGGGAGGAGCCCACCACCAGCAGGACCAGGCCGACCGCGTAGCCGGCCAGGGCGAGCGGGCGCGGGAAGACGCCGAGCCTGCGCCCGATGGTGGAGGTGGCCAGGACGAAGACGGCCGCCATGCGCATCGCGTACGTCGTCAGCAGCGTGTACGCGAAGTGGCGGCCGAACTGCGAGCTCTGGTCGGCGTCGAGGACGGTCCCGGCGGCCGCGGCGGCACCGAAGAGGCTCGCGACGAAGAGCAGTCCGCTGCCCAGGAAGGCGGTGGCGACGAAGCGGTCCTCGGCGGCCCCGGTGTGCTCGCGCAGGGCGCCCATGAACCACAGGAAGGCGATGCCGGCGAAGGGGACGAGCTCCAGGGCCGTGCTCACCGCCTGCCGGTGGCCCGCGTCGAGCCGCGCCTCGGCGGCGGCCGCCCCGGGGGGCAGGGCCGTCCGCAGCAGCACGATCGCGGCCGCGAGGAGCAGGGCGAAGACGATGCCCGCCAGCCCGGCGGCCCGCGGTGTGCGCAGGATCTGTTCGCGGGAGGTCCCCGGTGCTCGCTCTCTCACCCGTCCAGCAAGCCGGGAACGGGCCCCGCGTGCCAGCGGGACCGCGCGCCCGGGTGACGGCGCGCGGTCCCGGGGGCGGGGGATGCCGGGGCCGGCCGGGGGCACCGGAAAGACGCCGGGGCCGGCCGGAGGTCAGGCGAGGGGCTGGGGCTCCGTCGTACCGGCCGCCCGGACGACCGCCGCGGGCGACTGCTTCGCGGCGGGCCCGGTGCCCGGGGCGGCCGGGGGCTGCGTGCCGGTCGAGCCCTCCGGGGTGCAGGTGACCTCGTCGCGCGGGGTGTAGTGGGTACGGTACGTCTCCCGCTTGACCTCCTTGCCGCCCTGGACGAAGAGCCGGTCGACGGAGACGTCGAAGCCCTCCAGCGGGGTCTGCACCTCGCACGTGGGAGCGGTTCCGGTGCGCTTGGCCGGCGGTACGACGTTGCTGCGCGGGCTCTGGGTGGCGCGGATCTCGTCGTACTTCTTGGTGCCCAGGAGGGTGATGGTCACCGAGGTGTCGGTGGACTGGGCCTGCACGTAGAGCGCGCTGTCCAGGTCGTTCTTCCAGCGCAGGTCGAGGGTGCCCCAGGCGACGGTGGCCTCGCGGCCCTCCGGGTAGCGCTCGATGTAGAAGGAGTGCGCGCCGTGCTCGACCTGCTTGACGCCGGCGAAGAACGCGGCGTTGTACATGGTCGTGGCGACGGCCGACACGCCGCCGCCGGGCGACTTCGTGTACTGGCCGTCATTGATCATGATGCCGTCGACGAAACCGTTCTCCTTGGTCCGCTCGCCGACCGTCTTGTTGAAGCTCCACGTCTCGCCCGGCCGCACCAGGGAGCCGTTGATCAGCTCCACGGCCCGCGCGATGTTGGTGGTGCGGTAGGGGGCGGCCGGGAAGTTCACGGTGAAGGAGGAGACCTTCTCCTTGATGCCCAGGCGGGCGGCCTCCGCGGCCGTGATGCTCGGCGGGACGGTCGTGACGGCGAGCTCCCCGGTACGGGCGGCGGCGCCGGTCCGGGTCAGCAGCGGCAGCACGGCGTCGCCCAGCGCCTTCTCGGTGACCTTCGCCCCGCTGAGCCCGTCCTCGGCGACGACGGCGCGGCCGGCGGCGTCGACGCGGAACGTGGCGTCCCGCGGCCCCTGGGTGAGCGCGTCGATCTGCCGGGCGACGGCGGGGTCGGCCAGCAGGCCCTTGGCGTCCAGCTTCGGCACGAGCCGGCCCTGTCCGTCGGCCTTGACCGTCAGGTGGTCGCCGAGGACGGCCGGGGATATGGAGATCGGCCGGCCGTTGAGGGTGAGGGTGACGGGGCCGGACATGGCGGGCTCGGCGAACTCCTTCAGGGCCCGCTCGGTCTCGCGCGCGTCCACGGCCGGGGCCTTGTGGACCACGGGCAGGGCGACCGGACCGGACTGGGGGCCGAGGTAGGCGGCGCGGACGGTGCTCGCCGTCGCCTCCGGGCGCACGGTGACACCGGTGACGGCGTCGGTGACGCGGGGGCGGCCGTCCTCGAAGGTGATGGCGCCGTCGCGGGCCTCGCGGCCGGCGGCGGCGATCCGGTCGACCTCGGCCGCGCTGGTGGGGCCGTCGGTGCGGACCACCGGCTGGACCTCGCGCTCCGTGTCCCCGGCGAACAGTCGCCCGATCACGGTGAAGGGGTCGGCTCCGTGCGGCGCGGCGCGGTCGACGGTGGCCCCGGTGTCCAGGGAGAGGCCGAACGCGGCGGGAACGGCCTTCTCGGTGCGGTCGCCGATGCGCAGCTCGATGGGGGCGGTGGCGGCGGGGCCGAGCTCGCGGTCGAGGGTGACCCTGGCCTGCGTACGGCTCATGCCGCCGATGTCGACGCCGCGCACGCTCGTACCGTCGGCGACGGTGTCGCCGGTCACGATCAGCCCGGTGACGTAGAGGCCTCCGAAGCCGAGTACGGCGGCCCCGCCCACCAGGGGCAGGGCGATCCGCCAGCTGTAGGTCCGGCGGTGTTCGCGTCGCATGTCTCTCCCGGTGGTGCTGGTACGTCAGTGCGATGCCTGGCATCCACCCGAGAACCCGCAAAGGAGGCCAGAACGGACACCATGATTCACCAATTCGGACTAAATGGGCCAAAAATGTGCCGGTTCTCACGGCCTGCCCGCCGGGCTCGCGACCGGCGGACGCCGACCGGCCACGACCCGGGGCACAGCAGGCCGGAAGAAGGGCCACTTACCCCGGATTGGCCCTGTCGAGGCGCCTCGACCATGCCACACCGTGATCCCTGTCGGTCTTTGGCTCCCAGAAAGGCTCCGCCGTGTCCGCCGTGTCCGCCGTGTCCGCCAGCCCTCCCCGCCCCGCACGCCGTCTCCCCCGGCGGCTGCTCCAGCTCTATGCCGGACTCGCCCTCTACGGTGCGAGCTCGGCGTTCCTCGTCCGCGCGGGCCTGGGGCTGGACCCGTGGGACGTCTTCCACCAGGGCCTCGCCGAGCGGACGGGCTGGAGCATCGGCACGGTCTCGGTGGCCGTCGGCGCCCTGGTCCTGCTGCTGTGGATCCCGCTGCGGCAGCGGCCGGGCCTGGGCACCGTGTCGAACGTGTTCGCCGTCGGCCTGTCCATGGACGCCACCCTCGCGGTGCTGCCGGACGTGCACGGCGCCGTGCCGCAGGCGGCCCTGCTGACGGCGGGCATCGTCCTCAACGGTGCCGCCACCGGCCTCTACATCGCCGCCCGCTTCGGCCCCGGGCCGCGCGACGGCCTCATGACCGGCCTGCACCGCCGTACCAGGCGTTCGCTGCGGCTGGTCCGCACCGGCATCGAGCTGACCGTCCTCGCGGCCGGCTTCCTCCTCGGCGGCACCGTCGGCATCGGCACCCTCGCCTACGCGCTGGCCATCGGCCCGCTGTCCCAGCTGTTCCTGCGGGTCTTCGCCGTGCCCGGGCCGACGGCCGTGGCGTCTCCCGCAGCCGCCGCGGACGCCGCAGACGCCGCGGACGCCGAGCGCGACGCTCCCGTGCCCGACCGGCTCGCCGCCTACTGCGGCCGCACCGTCTGACCGCCCGGCCCGGCTCCCGCGGCGTCCGCCCCGTCGACCCGGTCGAAGAGGATCATCGCGGCGTCGTCCGCGAGGCGGGCCTCGGTGTGCCGGAGCAGGTCCTGGTGGAGGCGGTCCAGGAAGTCCTGCGGGCCGCGTTCGGGCCGCGGCTCCAGCTGCGTCATCGCCTCGGGCAGCGCGAAGAAGGCCCGGCCCCTGTCGCGCGCCTCGATGACGCCGTCCGTGTGCAGCAGCAGGCGGTCGCCGGGCACGAAGGAGTAGCTCTCCGTGCGGCCGCGCGGACCGGTGATGAACTCCTCCAGGCCGAGCGGCGGCAGCGGGGAGGCGGGCATCAGGGCCTCCACCCTGCCGTCGCTCCACCGCAGCGGCGGCGGATGGCCGCGGTTGACCACCTCGACGACGGGGGCGTCCGGCACCTGGGCGACCAGGACGGTGACGAACCCCTCCACCAGCGCCTCCGGGTCGATCACGCCCGGTACGGCGGCGTCCCGGCGCAGCGCCGCCTCGCAGCGGTTGACGACGTCGACCAGATCGTCCTCGTAGTGCACGGCCTCCCGGAACGCGCCGAGCACGGCGGCGGCCGCCCGGACGGCCGGCAGACCCTTGCCGCGGACGTCACCGACGATCACCCGGACCCCGTACCGCGTCTGGACGGCCTCGTACAGATCACCGCCGATCTGGGCCCCCGTCTCGGCGGCCAGGTACATGCCGGCCACCCGTACCGGGCCCAGCCGGGCCGGTACGGGCCGCAGGACCGCCTCCTGGGCCGCCACGGCGATCCGGCGGACCTGACCGAGTTCGCTCTCCCGCCGGGTGCGGGCGGCACTGCTCGTCGCGACGCTGGCCAGCGACACCAGGGTCAGCGCCAGGAAGTTGGTGTACACCTGGTCGCTGCCCCACGCCCGGTTGTACGTCGCGGTGGCCACGCTCACGGCCACCGCCAGGACCACTGCCGCGAGCGTGCCCCGGGGGCCCATGGTCACCGCGGCCAGCGCCGGCGTCGCGATCAGGAGCGGGCCGGTGTAGAGGAAGTGGGCGGGGGTGAACTCGACGGTCAGCACCGCGAGCGCGATCGCGAAGGGCACGCACTCCGCGAGGACGAAGAGGACCTGGTGATGACCGCCGGCTCCCGGTCGACGAGTCCGGCGGGGGAACACCCGCATGCTCCCAGCCTGCCCTGTCGGCGCTGCTCACCGCCACCTTTCGCCCGGATGGGGCCCCGCCCCTTTCGCCCGGACGGAGCCCCGCGCACCGGCTGGGCGTGGCGAGCGGGGCCGGCGGGCGGGAGGCTTGCGTACGGGTACCGGAACCCCGGGCCCCGGAACCCCGTCCTCCCGAGCTTTGGCCCCGATCCTCCGAGCCCCGAGACCTGGAGCGCCGACCCCGGATGAGCAGCAGCCCCGGATGAGCAGCAGCCCCGCGCCCCCTCCCGCCGCCGGGGAGCCCCCGGTCCCCCGCGCGGAGTTCGACGCCCTCTTCGCGGCGGTCCGTACCTGGGGCCGCTGGACCCCTGCCGACCGGGGCGCCTGGAACCGGGTCTCCGCCGGCCACGTCTGCCGGGCCGCGGCCCTGGTCCGCTCCGGAACCGTGGTGCGGCTGGGGCTGCCCTGGGACACCCGGCCGGGGCCGGACAACGTCAGGCCCGCCCTGCACCTCATGTCCGACCTCGGTGACGTGGAGCCGCCGGAACCGGCCACGTACAAGGACTTCATCGGCGTCGACTACCACGGCAAGGGCGTCAGCCACCTGGACGCGCTGTCGCACGTCGCGTACGAGGGGCGCCTCTACGACGGCCGTCCGGCGCGGGAGGCCGTCGGCGCCGGGGGCGCGCGCTTCGGGTCGGTGGCCGCGCTCGGGCCGCTGGTCACCAAGGGCGTGCTGCTCGACCTGCCGGCCGCCCTCGGCGTCGACTGGCTGGAGCCCGGACGGGCGGTGCACTCGGGGGACGTCGTCGCGGCGGAGCGCGCGCTGGCGGTGACGGTCGACGAGGGCTGCGCGGTGCTGCTGCGCTCGGGCCGGTTCCGCCGCCGCCGGGAGCTCGGCCCCTGGGACTCGGGGGCGGCGAGCGCGGGCTTCCACGTGGACGCCGTACCGCTGCTGGCCGAGCGCGGCGTCGCGCTGATCGGCGCGGACGGGGACAGCGACCTGCGGCCCTCGCCGGTCGAGGGCGTCCACTCCCCCGTCCACGCGCTGGCGGTGGCGGCCATGGGGGTGCCGCTGCTGGACAACCTGGAGCTGGAGGCCCTCTCCGCCGCGTGCGCCGCCGCGGGCCGGTACGAGTTCATGATCGTCGTGGCCCCGCTGAACGTACCGGGCGGGACGGGCTCGCCCGTCGATCCCGTCGCGGTGCTCTGACCGCCTCCCGCGTCCCGCGCTGCGGTCCGGCCGGGAAAGCGATTCCGGCAAAGCGGGAGGAATATACTCGAAAAGCACTTACTCGATGCAAGCGCTCCGTGCGGCAAAGGGCCTCGGTGAGGAGAAGCGATGCGTATGGGGGTCACGGGAGACGAGATCGGTCCCGCACGCTCCCGTGAGCGGTTCCTGCTGGGCGAACCGGTCGCGGACGGGGTACGCGGCCCCATCCTGGACTCCTGGCTGCGCTGCCAGTCGCTGGGCCTCTCCCCGGACCAGACCGAACTTCCCTACCGGGACGACTTCGACCCGGACAGCCGGCTCGTCCACGCGGCCGGGCCCGTGCTCGACCGGCTGGCGGCCCGGTTCTCGGGCAGCCAGATGAACGTCTGCCTCGCCGACGGCAACGGAACGGTGCTCCAGCGCCGTTTCGGCGAGCCGTCCCTGGAGCACAGCCTCCCGCCCATCCAGAGCGTCCCCGGCTTCGTCTTCGCCGAACGTTTCGCGGGCACCAACGGGATCGGGCTCGCACTGGCCGAACGGCGCCTGGTCCAGGTCTACGGGGCCGAGCACTTCGCCCAGCGCTCCCAGGCGAACGCCTGCTCCGCGACCCCGATCCGCGACCAGCTGAGCGGACACGTCGTCGGTGTCCTGTGCCTCGGCTATCCGCACAGTTACGAGGACCCGGAACTGCCCGCCGTGGTGCGCCGGGCCGCCGAGAGCATCGAGCGGCGGCTGATGGAGCAGCGTTCGGCGCGCGAGCGCGCCCTGCTGCGGACGTACCTGGAGGCCGGCCACCTCACCCGGGCCGGCGGCGACGCCGTGAACGGGCACCTGCTCGCCCTGGACGAGCTCGGCGACAGCGGGCTCGACCGCGGCGACCAGATGATCCTCAAGGAGAAGGCCACCGAACTGCTGTGCTCGACGCAGCGGGCCGCCGTCGAGGTGTCCCTGCCGCACGGGCGCGGCGTCACGCTCGTGAGCAGCCCGCTCGTGAGCCGTTCCGGGGTGGCGGGGGTCGTCGTCGAGGCCGTGCTCACGGGCGAGGACCCGCCCGTACACCACCTCGCCGTCCCGCCGCACGGCGCACCCCGCGCC
Organism: Streptomyces sp. NPDC042102; assembly: GCF_055582305.1. NCBI lineage: Bacteria > Bacillati > Actinomycetota > Actinomycetes > Kitasatosporales > Streptomycetaceae > Streptomyces > Streptomyces sp. NPDC042102. The sequence continues at coordinate 893,325 of NZ_JBVJDL010000001.1, read as the reverse complement.
GGACCCCCCGCGGGAGCCCCCACCGCGGGCCCCGCCGACAGCGAGCCGGCCGGCCCCGGCGCCCCCGGCCGCGGGGTCAGGGGACTGGTGCTGGTCGGCGAGCCGGAGGTCGGCAAGTACGCCGTCGCGGCGCGGCGCCGGCTGGAGCTGCTGGCCGAGGCGAGCACCCGCATCGGAACCACCCTGGACGTGACCCGTACCGCCCAGGAGCTCGCCGAGGTGGCCGTACCGCGGCTGGCCGACTACGTCACCGTCGACGTGCCCGAGTCCGTCCTGCGCGGCGAGGAGTCGGCCGACCCGCACACCGAGCTGCACCGGGCGGTGGTCCACGGCATACGCGACGACTGTCCCTTCTACCCCGCCGGCCGGCGCGTGGACCTGCTCCCCGGCACCCCTCATATGCGCTGCCTGGACAGCGGCCGGGCGGTCCTGGAGGCCGATCTGCGCCACGCCGTCGGCTGGATCGACCAGGAGCCCGAGCACGCCCGCCACGCCCGCCGGATCCTCGCCCACGACGTGCACTCCCTCGTCTGCGTCCCGCTGCTCGCCCGGGGCGTACTGCTCGGCGTCGCCAGCTTCTACCGCTCGCAGGACCCCGCCCCGTTCGGCGACGACGACTGCTGGCTGGCCCAGGAACTCGCGGCCCGCGCCGCCCTCTGCATCGACAACGCCCGCCGCTACACCCGCGAACACACCCTGGCCCTGACCCTCCAGCGCAGCCTGCTCCCGCACGGCCTGCCCGAGCAGGGCGCCGTCGAGGTCGCGCACCGCTACCTGCCCGCCGAATCCGGCGTGGGCGGCGACTGGTTCGACGTCATCCCCCTCTCCGGCACCCGCGTCGCCCTCCTCGTCGGCGACGTCGTCGGCCACGGCCTGCACGCCGCCGCCACCATGGGCCGGCTGCGCACCGCCGCACGCAACTTCGCCGAACTGGAACTCGCCCCGGACGAGCTCCTCACCCACCTGGACAACCTCCTGGTGCGCCTGGACCGCGAGGAGGGCGGCGAGAACGCCGCCGGCAGCAGCGGGATCGTCGGCGCCACCTGCCTGTACGCCGTCTACGACCCCACGTCGCAGCTGTGCACCATGGCCCGCGCGGGCCATCCCCCGCCGGCCCTGGTCCACCCCGACGGCGGGGTGACGTTCCCCGACCTGCCCGCCGGACCGCCGCTGGGCCTGGGCGGGCTGCCCTTCGAGACGGCCGAGATCCAGCTCCCCCCGGGCAGCACGCTGGTCCTCTACACCGACGGGCTGATCGAGGACCGCGAGCGCGACCTCGACGTCGCGGTCGACCAGCTGAGCCGGGCCCTGGCCCACCCGGACCGCCCGCCGGAGGACACCTGCCAGGCCGTCATCGACGCCGTGGCGCCCGACCACCCCGCGGACGACGTCGCGCTGCTCGTCGCCCGTACGCTCGCCCTGCCCGCGGACCGGATCGCCACCTGGGACGTGCCCGCCGATCCCTCCCTCGTCTCCGGCATCCGCGCCGCGGCCACCGGCCAGCTGGCCGACTGGGGGCTGGACGAGCTGGCGTTCGCCGCCGAGCTGATGCTCAGCGAGCTGGTCACCAACGCCGTCCGCTACGGCGGCGAGCCCATCCAGGTGCGCCTGATCCACGACCGCAACCTGATCTGCGAGGTCTCCGACGGCAGCAGCACCGCCCCGCACCTGCGGCGGGCGGCCAGCACCGAGGAAGGCGGACGCGGACTGTTCCTCGTCGCGCAGCTCGCGCACGCCTGGGGCACCCGCTACACCCCCCACGGCAAGGTCATCTGGGCCGAATGCGCCGTGGACGCGGCCTGACCACGTACATATCCGTCATGTCCTGGTATCGACCAGTAGCATCACGGATGTCTCCTCTGTTCCCTCACTGTTCCCCTCGCTCCAGGAAGAACCTCCCCAGGCGGCCCCGGAGAAGTCCGTGCATGACACTCCCGTCACCCCGACGAGTCCGCTCCCGCGCCCCGGCGGGGCACCCCTCGTCCGGATCCGCGGCCTCGGCAAGCGGTTCGGCGGCACCGTCGCCCTGGACGGGGTCGGCCTCGACGTGTACGGCGGCAGCGTCCTCGCCCTGCTGGGCCCCAACGGCGCCGGGAAGTCCACGCTCATCAAGATCCTCGCCGGGGTCCACCACGCCGACGCGGGCGAGGTGACCGTGGCCGGGCACCCGCTCGGCTCGGACGCGGCCCGCCGCGCCATGTCCTTCATCCACCAGGACCTGGGGCTGGTCGAGTGGATGACGGTCGCCGAGAACATCGCCCTGGGCACCGGATACCCCCGCCGCGGCGGACTGATCTCCTGGCGGCGCACCCGCGAGCGCTGCGCCGGGGCGCTGGGGATCGTCGCCGGGCACCTCGACCCCGACGCGCCGGTCGCCGGCCTCGCCCCCGCCGAACGCTCCCTGGTCGCCATCGCGCGCGCCCTGGCCCGCGAGGCCCGGCTGTTCGTCCTCGACGAGCCGACCGCCACCCTCCCGGCCGCGGACTGCGCCCGCCTCTTCGGCGTCCTGCACACCCTGCGCGACCACGGGCACGGCATCCTCTACGTCAGCCACCGGCTCGACGAGGTGTACGAGGTGGCCGACACCTTCGCCGTGCTGCGCGACGGACGGCTCGTCAGCCACGGTCCCCTCGCCCCGTACGGTCCGGACCGGCTGGTCCGCGACATCGTGGGCCACGAACCGGTCGGCCGGCCCCCCGCCACCACCCCCACCGCTCCCGCCCCGCGCGCCCGCCCGCCCGTCCTGAGCCTGGACGGCGTGACGACCGCGCGCACCGGACCCGTCAGCCTGCACCTGCGCGCGGGCGAGATCCTCGCCCTGGTGGGCCTGACCGGCGCCGGCCACGGGCACCTGGGCCGGGCCCTGGCCGGAGCGCTGCCGCTGCTGGGCGGGCGGGCGCTGCTCGACGGGCGGCCGTACCGGCCGCGGGACGTCGCCGCCGCGGTCGCCCGCGGCGTCGGCCTGGTGGCGGGCAACCGTCAGGAGGAGGGCTGCGCCGCGGACCTGACGGTACGGGAGAACTTCCTGGCCGACCCCCGGGCCACCGGTGGGCCGGGACGCCACTGGCTCGGGCCGCGGCGCGAGCGTGCCGAGGCCGCCGCCCTGATCGAGCGGTTCTCGGTGTTCCCCCGCGACAGCGAGGTGCCGATCGCCACCCTGTCCGGCGGCAACCAGCAGAAGGTCATGGTCGGCCGTATGCTCCGGGGAAATCTGCGCCTGCTGATCCTGGAGGACCCGACGGCGGGCGTGGACGTCGGCGCCAAGGCCTCGGTCCACCGGCTGCTCGACGAGGCGGTGGCCGCGGGCCTGGCGGTCCTGCTCATCTCCACCGACGCCGAGGAGGTGGCCGGCCTCTGCCACCGCGCGCTGGTGTTCGGGCGCGGGAGCGTGGTGGCCGAGCTGACGGGCGGAGCGCTGACCGTCACCGAACTGACCCGTACGGCCTCGGCGCTGCCCGCGTTCACCGGGAACACCACGGCCACCGGACCGCCCGGACCCGCCGGACCGCCCGGGGACCCCGGCACACCCGGACCCTCCGGACCCGCCGGACCCCCGGAGAGGCCGTGACGCCGCCCTCCTCGCGCCGCTCCCGGCCGGGCCACCCGCACGGGCACGGCCACGGCCACGGCCACTTCCTGGGCCGGTTCGGTCTGCTGGCCCTCACCGTCCTGCTGTTCCTGGGCTTCTCCCTCGCCCTGCCCGGCACCTTCCCCACCCGGGACAACGTCTCCTCGATCCTGTCCAACCAGTCGATCCCCGCCGTCCTCGCCCTCGGCGCGACGATCTGCGTCGCGTGCGGCAAGTTCGACCTGTCGATCGGCTACGGGCTGGGCCTGGCGCACGTCATGGTGCTGCACCTCATCGTCGAGGAGGGCTGGCCCTGGCCGGCGGCCTGCCTCGTGGTGATCCTCGGGGGGACCCTGGCCGGCGCCGTGAACGGGGTCATCGTCGAGTTCGCCCTGATCGACTCCTTCATCGCCACGCTCGGCACCGGCAGCATGATGTACGCCGTCACGGGCTGGATCACCGACGGCGGCCGGATCGTCCCCGGCCCCGAGGGGCTGCCGGCCGCCTTCACCGGCCTCTACGACACCCGGGTCCTCGGCCTGCCGCTCCCCGCCTACTACGTCCTGGCCCTGGTCGTCGTCCTCTGGGTGGTGCTGGAGCGGCTGCCGTTCGGCCGGTACCTGTACGTCATCGGCTCCAACCCCCGCGCCGCCGCGATCATCGGCATCCCCACGCACCGGATGTGCGTGTACGCGTTCGCGGCGTCGGGCACGGTGGTCGGGTTCGCCGGGGTGCTGCTCGCCGCCCAGCAGCAGATCGGCAACCCCAGCGTCGGCCTGGACTACCTGCTGCCCGCGTTCGTCGGCGCCCTGCTCGGCGCCACCGCGATCAAGCCGGGACGCGCCAACGCCCTGGGCACCCTGGTGGCCGTGACCGTGCTCGCCGTCGGGCTCGCCGGGATCGGCCAGCTCGGCGCCGACTTCTGGGCGACCCCGCTGTTCAACGGCTGCACCCTGCTCGTCGCGGTCGGGCTGGCCGGCTACTCCGCCCGCCGCCGGCTGCGCCCCGACGCCGCCCCCCAGGTCCCCGGTTCCCCGTCCCAGACCCCGGCCCCGGCCCCCGGCCCCCGGTCCTGAGGACCCACCAGCATCAGGAGCACCGTGTACCCCAACCGCACGACCGCCCTCGCGGCCGCCGCCCTGCTGCTGGCGGCGGCTGCCGCCGTCACCGGCTGCGACAGCGGCCCCCCGGACGGCACCCGCCCCGACCCCTCGGCCGCCGGCTGTCCGGCCGTCCTCCAGGAGGCCAAGGCGAGCGTGGCGCGGGCCGAGAGCACGGACGCCACATGGAACGGCCCCACCACCGGCCCGGCGGCGGTCCCGGGCAAGAGCATCGTCTACGTGGCGCAGACCATGACCAACCCGGGCGTCGCCGGAGTGGCCGAGGGCGTCCGGCAGGCCGCGCGGACGATCGGCTGGGACGTCCGGGTGATCGACGGGGAAGGCACCCCGGCCGGCATCCAGGCGGCGCTCAGCCAGGCCGTCACGCTGAGGCCCTCGGGCATCGTCATCGGCGGCTTCGACCCGCGTCTGACCTCGCAGCAGGTGGCGCGGGCCGAGGCCGCGGGCATCCCGCTGATCGGCTGGCACGCGGTCAGTTCCCCCGGCCCCAGCGCCCGTCCCCGGCTGTTCACCAATGTCACCACGAAGGTGGAGGAGGTGGCGGAGGTCAGCGCGGACTGGGTCATCGCCCGGTCCGGGGGCGGCGCCGGAGTCGTCGTCTTCACCGACGACTCGATCCCGTTCGCCGGTACGAAGTCGCAGCTGATCGAGCAGCGGCTGGCCGACTGTCCCGGCGTACGGCTGCTGGCGCACGCCAACATCCCGATCCCGGACGCGAGCCGGCGCACTCCGCAGGAGGTCTCCTCGCTGCTGTCCCGCTTCCGGGACCGGTGGACGTACTCCGTCGCCATCAACGACCTCTACTTCGACGACGCGGCCCCGGCCTTCCGCGCCGCCGGCCGGCCTGGTGCCGGACCGCCGTTCAACATCGGTGCCGGTGACGGCGACCCTTCCGCCTTCCGGCGCATCAACAGCGAGCAGTACCAGGCGGCCACCGTGCCGGAGCCCCTCACGCAGCAGGGCTGGCAGATCGTCGACGAGTTCAACCGGGCCTTCGCGGACCGGCCCGCCAGCGGATACGTGGCCCCCGTGCACATCTCCACGGCCGCGAACAGCGCCGGGGCCACCTCCTGGGACCCGCGGGGCTACCGGGAGGCGTACGAGAAGATCTGGCGCGGCTGACGACCGGGAACGCCGTCAGGCGGGGATGTCGATCACGCCGATGGGGTCGGTGGTGGGCCCGGTGACGGCACCCACCGGTTCGACGGTGACACCGACGGCGGTGGCGTGGTCGACGGGGCCGTCCAGCAGCGCGATGTGCCACTTCTCCAGGGCGCCGGGGAAGGTGCCGGCCGGGCGCCGCGCGCCCGCGTCGTCGTACCAGAGGGCGTACACCTGGCCCGCGGAGAGCTTCGGCAGGCCGGAGGCGATGAAGGCGGCCCGGTGCGAGCTGCGGGAGAAGATCACGCAGCCGGTGGCCCCGTCGGCGAAGACGGTGGCGCTCATCCGGGCGTCGGGGGCCGCCAGGACCTCCGCGAGCTGGGCCGTCGGGTCCATCAGGGCGACGGCGAGGCCGGCCCGGGCCTCCTCGGCCTGCTCGTGCTGCCAGTACGCAATCCCGCCGGTCGTGACGACGAGCGCGAGGCAGGCGGCGAGGGCCCAGCGCAGGGCCCGGACGGTACGGGCGGTACGGGCCGCGGGAACGTGCGGTGGCGGCCCGTCCTCGTCCGCCGGCGGGCCCTGCGGGCTGGTGGCGATCCGTTCGAGGACCCGGTCGCGCAGCGCGGCCGGTGGCGCCACGGGGGGCAGCTCGGCCAGGGAGGCGGCGGCCGCGGCCAGGCGGACGGCCTCGCGGCGGCAGCGGTGGCAGTGCGCCAGGTGCCGTGCGAACGCGGCCTCCTCGTCGGGCGGGAGGGCGTGCAGGACGTACGCGGCGAGCGCCGCGTGCGGGTCGGGGGCGGGGGTCATCGGGACGCCTCCAGACAGTCGCGCAGCCGGTGCAGTCCGTCGCGCAGCCGGGACTTCACGGTCCCCTCCGGTGAGTCCAGGGTGCGCGCCGCCTCCCGGTAGGTCATGCCCTCGTAGAAGGCCAGCCGGACGGCCTCCCTCTGCTGCGGGCTCAGCGTGTCGAGGCAGCGGCGCACGCGGACCCGCTCGTCGCGGTCCAGGGCGGCGTCGGCCACCTCGTCGTACGGCGGGACGCGCTCCAGCCGGGCCGCCTTCTCCTCGCGGTCGGTACGGGCCTGGGCGGCACGGACCCGGTCCACGGCGCGGCGGTGCGCCAGCAGCAGCACCCACGCGCGCGCGGTGCCGAGCTCCGGCCGGAACCGTTCGGCGGTGCGCCAGACTTCGACCATCACGTCCTGGGTCACCTCCGCAGCCTGGGCCTCGTCCCGCAGGATCCGGCAGACCAGGCCCATGACGGGCGCCGACAGCGCGTCGTAGAGGGGGGTGAACGCCTCCTGGTCGCCGGTGGCGACCTTCAGGAGCAGCGCGTCCAGAGTGCCGTCGCCGGCGCCGGTCCCGGCGTCCGCATTGTCGGCCCTGTCCTCCATCAGACGTCCCGTGTCCTCGGGTGCACCTGCTCCCGATCCCACCACTGTCGCGGGCCGGGCGCATTCCGGGGACAACGGAAGGGGCAAGGCGGTGGGGCCCCGCGGACGCGGGGCCGCCGCCGCCCGCCTCATCAGCGGTGCTTGTAGGAGCAGTCCCAGTGGCCCTTCACCCAGATCTTGTCCCAGTGTCCGGGGACGTAGATCCACTTCCAGTGCCCGTGGCCGCTGCGGGAGGACCCGCTCCATCCGCTGTCGTGGTTCCGGCCCCGGTCCCCGTCGTCGTTCCCGTTCCGGTTCCGGTCACCGCCGTAGTTCCGGTCACCGCCGTAGTCGCGGTCACCGTTGCCACGGTCCTTGTAGTCGCGGTCCTTGTAGTCACGCTCCTTGTAACCCCGGTCCTTGTAGTCGCGGTCCTTGTAGTCCCGCTCCTTGTGGTCCCGGTCCTTGTAACCGCGGTCCTTGTAGTCCCGGTCCTTGTACCCGTCCCGGTCCTTGTAGTCCCGGTCCTTGTAGTCCCGGTACCCGTCCCGGACCCACTTCTTCTCCCAGTGGCCCTTGACCCACCGCTTCTCCAGGTGGCCCTTCTTCCAGACGCACCTCTTGCCGTGGTCCTGGGTGACGGACTCCGCGACGGCCGTCTGGGGAGCGGGAGCGGCGGAGGCCTGGGCGGCCCCGCCGAGTACCGCGCCGCCGGCGAGCGCACCGGCCGCCGTCATGGCGACCGCCAGGCGCCTGGCTCGGTTGGGAGCGGACATGGATCCCACCTCCTCGCCCTCACCTGCGTGAGAGCTGTGCACGATGTGGCACAAGGGATTCGACACAGAAAGCGGGACGGATGGGTCGTAACCCGACATTTTTTCTGGTGCGGCCCGCCGGTCAGGAGTCGAAGCGGCGGCGCGAGGCCTCGATGTGCCCGATGTAGCGGTGGGTCCATTCGCACAGACCTTCGATCGTCGCGCGCAGGGCCTGCCCCGGCTCGGTGAGCCGGTACTCGACCCGGGGCGGCACGGTGGGGTACACGGTCCGCTCCAGCAGCCCGTAGCGCTCCAGCATCCGCAGGTTCTGGGTGAGCATCTTGTGGCTGATGCCGTCGACCTCGTCCCGCAGCTCGCTGAAGCGCAGGGTCCGCTCACCGAGGGCCTCGATGATGAGGAGCGCCCACTTGTTGGCGACGTCGGAGAAGATCTCCCGCCCCAGGGAGTCGGCGCGCCGGAGATCGGCCTCGTCGACCGAGCCGTCGTACTTCGTGGTCACCATCAGGTTCCCCAGTCACTCAAAAGTGCGTTCTTCCACGTCAGCCGCCACTCTCCTACGGTTCTTGAGTAACCACAAGAGAGCGCGGGGCGGCACGGTCGTCCGTGCAGCGGGCGCCCGCGCCCCGCGGAACGAAGCAAGGAGACGTGCTCATGGCCATCACCCTCGTCAACCCCGGCGGGCTGCCGGAGATCGGCGCCTACCAGCAGGTGTCGATCGCGACCGGGTCGAAGCTGGTCTTCCTGGCCGGTCAGGTCGCCTGGGACGCCGACGGGGTCGCGGTCGGCGAAGGCGACCTCGCCGCTCAGGTCGAGCAGTGCTACCTCAACGTCGGCACCGCCCTGGCCGGGGCCGGTGCCACCTTCGACGACGTGGCGAAGCTGACGGTGTACGTCGTCGGCTGGACCCCCGACATGATGCCCCTGCTGATGGACGGCATCACCCGGGCGGCCACGAAGCTGGGCGTCACGGCGACGCCGCCGGCCACCCTGCTGGGCGTGGCGGCCCTGGACGTCCCCGAGCACCTCGTCGAGATCGAGGCCACCGCGGTCCTCGACTGACCGGTGGCCGCCGGGCTCAGCCGGTGTGCAGGATCCGGAAGCGCTCGGGGTCCGCCGGGTCCCGGTCGACGACCTGGACCGGCGGCCAGGCCCACTGCCACACGCTCGTGCCCGGCGTACGGGAGAACCGGATCCGCCCGCGGGTGCCCTCGACCGCGACGCGCGGCCAGGCGGCGGCGGTGCGCGAGCGTTCCACCCCGTGGGAACGCAGGCACTCGGCCAGGACGGCGATCGTGTCGTAGCCCTCGAAGGCGACGAAGGAGGGTGCCGCGCCCAGCCGCTCGCGCAGGTCGGCCGCCACGCGGGCGCCGAGCGGGCCGAAGCGCTCGGGCAGGTAGCGCAGGAACGGGATCCCGGCGCCGTCCCGGCCCAGTGCCCGCGCCCATGCGGCGAACTCCGGCTGCCCGGCCGGCGCACCCATCGTGATCCCGGCCAGCCGCCGGTCGCCGCGGACCGCCTCGACGACCGGCACGGCCGGGTCCGGGTGGCCGGCCAGGATCAGCAGGGCGCTCGCGCGCCCGTCGGCGAGTGCGTCGCACACCCCGGCGGGCCCGAGCGCCCGCAGGTCGAGCTCGCCGACCTCGGCGCCGCGCGGTGTGAGGTGTTCCCGCAGGATGCGGGTCCCGGCGGCCCAGTAGACGCTCGGCTCGGCCGCCACCGCGATACGGCGGTGGCCGGCGCCGAGGAGGAAGTCCGCGTAGATCCCCCAGCCGTGGGACTGGGCCGGGGCCAGGCGCGCGACCCCGGGCGCCGGCCGGTCGGTGAGCGCGTCGAGCACCGCCGACGAGCACAGGAAGGGCAGCCCGAGGGCGGCCGCCCGGGCGGCCGCGGCCCGCGCGACGACGCTGTGGTACTCCCCCACCACGGCGGCCACGTCCAGCGCTGCCCACTCCTCCACGGCCGCGGCGGCCCGCTCCGGATCGGCCGCGGTGTCCCGGACCAGCAGTTCCAGCGGCCTCCCACCGATCCCGCCGGCGTCATTGACGTCGGCCACGGCCCGTTCGAGTCCGGCGAGCAGGTGCCGGCCGGCCTCGGCCCAGCCGGGCGGGGTCAGCGGAACGAGGGCGCCGACCCGGACGGCCGATGGCTGCGCATGCATACGGTGGCGTCTCCCGGAACCGCTCCGGCCGCGCCGGCCCGGAACACGAAGTGAACGTCAGTACGACCGAGGGTAGCGGAGCCCGAAGCCACGGCCCCTGATCAGGGCCGGCGGGGACTCACGGCCGGTAGATCACTTCGACGGCCATCGCCAGGATCGCGGCCCACACCCCGATGCCCAGCAGCCACAGCGCCTCGGTCGCGGCGCCCGCGGCGATCACGGCCGTGCCCCCGGCCCCGAGGGCGAGGACGGCTCGCCGGACACTGCGGTCGGGACCCCAGGAGGACGTCATGGTTCCGAGCATCCCGCCGGACCGGCGCCGGGGCGAGGGTGCGGCGGGAATCCTGTCGGCTTCCTGATGCCCCGTGATGTCACCCGAGGCCGGGGATCTTCGGCACCGCCGCCCACGGCCTGGTGACGGCCGTGGGCGGCGGGGAACGCGATGAACGGGGCAGGCCCCGTCTCCCGGGACCGCGCGCCGCGGCGATCGTGGCGCGTCAGAAGCCCGTCAAAGCAGGGCGGGGGACCTTGCCCCGGCGTGTGCCGATGCGCTGGGATGGGTCCATGAACAGCGGTCTGCGCCACGACGACCGGCCACCGCATCAGGTGCCGCCGGCAGCGACCGCTGCCCGCCCGGCCGTCTGACCCCTGCCGCGCGTCGTCCAGGTCCGTCCCGCCGCCCGCCCCGGCTCACCGCAGCCGTGACGGCGGCCGCGCACCCGCCTGTTCCCCGTCTCACCACTTCACCGCGTGACGCGAGCCCGTACCCGTCCCTGCCCAGTGCCGGGGGCCGCGGCGTACGCGTCATGCCCGCATCCGGGAATCCGACATGTCTTCCACCCTGTCCGGCCGTACCGTCCTCGTCACCGGAGCCACCTCCGGCATCGGCTTCGAGGCCGCCCGCATGCTCGCCGACAGCGGCGCCACCGTCCTCCTCCACGGCCGTACCCCCGAGGAGGCCCGGGCGGCCGTGGACCGGCTGATCGCCGCAGCCGGTATCGACGGCGCGCTGCTGCGCCCGCTCGCCGCCGACTTCTCCCGTCTGGAGGAGGTCGAGAACCTCGCCCACGCCGTCGTCCGCGAACACCCGTACCTGCACGCGCTCGTCAACAACGCCGCCATGGCGGCCCCGGAGCGCCACACCCTCACCGCCGACGGCAACGAGATCGCTTTCCAGGTCAACTTCCTGGCCCACTACCTCCTCACGACGATGCTGGAGCCGGCCCTGACGAGCGAGCCCGGGGGCCGGGTCGTCAACGTCTCGTCCTCGCTGCACCGCACCGCCGCGATCCAGTGGAACGACCCGCACCGCACCCGGCGGTACGCCCGCCTCGCCGCGTACGCGCAGTCGCAGCTGGCGCTGACCGTGTTCGCCGCCGACCCGCGCGTGACGGCCGTCTCCGTCGACCCCGGCGTCTGCGAGACCGGCCTGCTCCCGCTGTACGGGCACGAGGGCGCGCCGGCGGCCGAGGGTGCGGCACACGTCGTACGGCTCTGCGACCCGGCGGTCGAGATCGTCAACGGCGCCTACTACGACCGCTCCGAGCGCGTCTCCCCGGCCGCCGCCGCCACCGAGGACCGCACCGTCAAGCGCCTCACCAAGCTCGCCGACCTCCTCGTCGGCCACACCGCCTGAAGGGATACCGCACCACCATGTCGAAGCGCGCACGCAAGAAGAGGGCCCGTCGCAAGAAGGGCGCCAACCACGGCCGCAAGCCCGGCCAGTAGTCCCCTCCCCGCCGGAACCCCGAGCCCACCGAACAGGCCGCACCCTGCCTTTTACTGGTCGATCGTGGCCAGGGTGGCCGATTCGGCCTCGACGGTCGGTTCCGTCGCACCTTCCGTTGTCCCGGCCGGTGGCTTGTACCCGGCGGTGAAGGGCAGGTACGAGTCGACGATCGACTGCAGATGGTGTGCGGCCAGGGCGTATTCGGCCTCGCGCCGCGGTCCGATCCGGTACTTCTGGCGCACCTTGTGGTCGATGTCCGCTGCCACGCTGGTGGCCCACAGCAACCGGTCGTCGCGGGCACTGTCCTCGCGGTCCTTGTACGTGTGGGCGGTGCAGGGCGTGGGTCCGTAGTCGTCCCACCGGTAGTCCGAGGATTCCCCGAACCAATGGTTGACGTTCGCCGGGAGCGGCTCGCAGATGGTGCGACGTGGGTCCACGGTGTTCCGGCTCGGTGGGCTGATTCAGCGGAGGACGCGGCAGCGCTCGCGGGCAAGGGAGCGATCGGCCTGCCGGCGCTGAGCGCCCTTGCCGGCCCCGGGTGCCGTCTGACGCTCAACCCCGCAGGACCGGGCCGTGGTGTGGGCGTATCAGCAGGACGGAGGCGGGTGGCGCGTGACTACGCTCCCCGTTGTGTCCGGCCCGTGACCAGGAAACCCCACGGCACCCACGCCGTCGAATGATTCGATGCGGTTCGAAGGTTCGGCCGGGCCACCGGGGGACTGTTGTGCTGTACGTACCGTCTTCACCGACTGCGATGTCGCCGAGTCCGAGAAGCTGTAGCAAGGACGAGCCCTGCGAACGGCTGGTCGCGCTGGGCACGGAGCGCGACCGGCTCCTGGTCGCCGACGAGGAGAACGAGTCCTGCCTGCTGATGCGGGACGTCGAGGGCAACGAGTTCTGCCTGGACTGAGCCCCGGGCCCGGGACCCGGGGCCGACCCCGCTCCATCCGACATTCGCTCGAGGCGGGCCCCGGTAGTCGACAGACTGGACCGGTGAAGCACTATCGACGCGTCGAGCACCCCCGGGACCGACCCGCTACGGCCGCCTCCGGGGTGCAGACCGCAGACCTCTCCCCCGCCGCGTGGCTGACCGAACGCCAGGCGGACTTCCGCACCGTCGCGGGCGCGACCGCGCCCGGTTTCCCGGTGTATGCCCGCGTCCTCCACCCCGCATACCTCGACGAGCAGCCGGTGCGCTGGGAGACCGTCGGCGCCGCGTACGGGCGCACCCCGGCCGGCGCCCTGCCCTGGCACGCCTTGATCGGGGTCACCCGGGACGCCTCGTACGGCGACCGGTCCCTGCCCGGTGTCTGGGACCAGGATCCCGGCGAGGGCAACACGCCGCCGGACGTCGCCCGCGCCCTCCTCCCCGTCCTGGCGAAGCACACCGGCACTCCGGACGACTGCTGGTACGCGCTGTGGTCGGGGTACGGGCAGTGGGACTGGGAGGCGGTGCCCCGGTTCGAGACCCCGCACCGCAACCCCATCCTGATGGCGGGCGCGCTCGCCGACGCCGACTCCCCGGCTGCCGACGACTCCGTGCTCCCCGACCTGTGGTGGCCCGCGGACCACGCCTGGGTCCTGGGCGGCGACACCGACCTGCGGAGCACGTACGTGGCCGGCTCGGCGGCCCTGGTCGCGGACCTGCTCGCCGACCCGGCGCTGGAGGGGCACCGGGTGGCGGCCGGCGACCTGCTGGACTGACGCCGTCCCGCAGGTGTGGCGGGTCCCGACGCCGCGCACTGCCGTCACGCGCGGCGGCGGAGCTCCAGCGTGCAGCATTTCACGCTGCCGCCGCCCTTGAGGAGTTCGGAGAGGTCCAAGCCGATCGGCTCGAAGCCGTGCTCGGCGAGCCGGTCGGCGAGCGCCGTGGCGGGGGCGGGCAGGACCACGTGCCGGCCGTCAGAGACGGCGTTGAGGCCGAAGGCTTCGGCATCGTCGTCAGTGGCGAGGATCGCCTCCGGGTAGAGCGTGCGCAGGGTCTCGCGGCTCTCGGCGGAGAACGCCTCGGGGTAGTACATGATCTGGTCCGTGTCGAGGACCGAGAGAGCCGTGTCCAGGTGGTAGAAGCGCGGGTCGACCAGGGTCAGACCCACCACCGGGAGGCCGAACATCCGCTCGACCTCGGCGTGGGCGGCCGGGGTGGTGCGGAAGCCGCTGCCGGCCAGCACGCGCTCGCCGACGAGCAGGTAGTCGCCCTCGCCTTCGTTGGTGTGGGTGGCCATGGCGATGTGCTGGTAGCCGCGGGCGCCGAACCAGTCCAGGAACGCCTGTGACTCGGCGGCTCGTTCGGTGTGCCGGAACCTGGCGACCAGAGCCCGGTCTGCGATGACCGTGGCGCCGTTGGCCGTGTAGACCATGTCCGGCAGGTCCGGCTGCGGCGGGATGAGGTCCACCGTGTGGCCGAGCTCGACGTACAGGTCGTGCAGGCGCTGCCACTGGCGGATCGCCAGGGCGGTGTCGGTGGCGTCGGCCGGGTTCATCCACGGGTTGATCGCGTAGTCGACCGTGAAGTAGGTGGGGCGGCACATCAGGTAGTGGCGGCGGCGGGCGATACGGGCGGGCTGGCGGACTGGCATGGTTTCACTGCTCCTTGAGCATCGTCGGACGGGGAACACGACGTATGTACGGGTGGAAGAAGAGGGGTGTGTGGGGCGGGGGTCAGCCGAGGCCGCGCGACAGCGGTGCGGTGCCGGGCCGGCGCACAGCGCTGCGGAGCACCCGCAGGAACGTGGCGAACACCTCGGCCGCGAACTCCCCGTCGACCAGGGCCTCCTGGAAGGTGAGGTCGGCCCGCAGGGTCGCATCGGGCTGGGGCCAGACCTCCAGCACGAGCTCGCCCACACCTTCCGCCGCGGCGATCCGCAGGGGCGTCACCGTGCAGCCGGTCAGGGGCAACTGCGGGTGCGGCGCATCCTGGTAGGCGAAGATGGTCTGGTAGAGGGGGGTGCGGCCGGTCCGTGGCGGGTTCACCAGGCGGATCACCTCGCCGAGCGGGACGTCCTGCGCGGCGAGTCCCTCGGTCGAGACCCGTGCGGTCGCGGCGACCAGGTCGTCCCAGTCCCCAGCGTCCCCGGACAGCCGGAGGCAGACCGAGTCCACCAGGCAGCCGACCGCCCGCCCGAGCAGCGGGTCCGCGCGCCGCGCGACCGGTATGCCCACACCGAAGTCGACCTGGCCGGTCACGGACCGGATCGCCGCCGCCCAGGCGCTCAGCAGCACGACGAAGGGCGTGGTGCCCTGGGCCCGGGCGAGCTCGGCGACCGTGGCGGTCTCCCGGCCGTCGAGCGTCACGCTGATCTCGCGGCACGACGCGGCGGACCGCTCGGCGGACGTGGCCGCCACGGCCGGGGCGGGACGGGGGAACTCCAGCTCGGGCAGCCCGCGCAGGGTCGACTGCCAGAAGGCGCGCTGCCGTTCGGCGTCAGCCATGGCCCTGATCCGCGCGAGGCGGTCGTCGACCTCGCGCAGGGTGGGTGCCGGTTGCGCGAACTCCGGCGCCCGGCCGGCGGCCCGCGCCGCGTAGCACGTCGCGAGCTCCTCGGCGAGTACGGAGGTGGAGTGGCCGTCGAAAGCGATGTGGTGGACCACCAAGCCGAGCAGGCTCGTTCCGCCGGCGGCCACCGGCACGACAGCCGCCCGCCACAGGGCACCGCGCTCCGGGTCGAGCGGGGCGAGCAGGACGGCCCGCAGGGTTTCGAGGGCCTCGGGGTGGGAGGCGCGGGGAGCCGACCGGACGAGTTCGGGACCGTCCGGGGAGCGGTCCGCCGCCGTGACCGGGAAGGCGGCCGGCCGGGCCGGGCGGACCGCCGGGTCGAGCTGGTATTGCGCCCGCAGCGCCTCGTGTCGTTCGGTGAGGTCGCCGAGCGCGAGGGCGAGGGCCTCGGTGTCCACCGGCCCCACAACCTCCCAGGCCAGGGGGCACAGAGCGGAGAGGTCCTCAGGGTGCAGCCGGTGCTGGGTCCAGTAGCCCGTCTGCACCGTCGACAGGGGTACCGGTCCGGGCCCGGCGGCGCCGGCTCCGCCCGTGCCGAAGACGGTGGCGGCGGGTCCCACCAGGGCGAGCCGGGGTTCCAGCCACTGCGCCAGCGCCCGCGCGGACGGCCTGCGGAGCACTTCCGAGATGGGCACGGGCGTCCCCGTCTCGTCGGCGAGCCGGGTGCACAGGACACCGAGCTGCAGCGACGTGCCGCCAAGGTCGAAGAAGGCGGCCGTCGGGGAGACCCGGGGAAGTTCCAGGACCTGGGCCATGGTCTCGGCGATGGTCCGTTCCAGGCCCTCGGAGGGTTGGCCGGCGTCGGCGGCGGGCGGCTGGGGGCCCGCGTCCGCGACGGCCTTGAGCAGCGCGGCGGCGTCCAGCTTGCCGTTCGCGGTCAGGGGCACGGCTTCGAGCTGTACGGCCCGCTGCGGCACCAGGTGGCGCGGCAGCCGTTCCCGCAGCGCAGCCAGCACCTGCGTCGCGTCCGTGGCCGCGCCCTCCGTCACGGTGAAGGCGAGTACGAGCTCGCGGTAGCCGCCGGAGCCGTCGGGGACCGGTACGGCCGCGCACCGGCGGACGCCGGGCAGCAGACCGGCCGCCTGCTCGACCTCAGCGGGCTCGATCCGCTGCCCCCGGATCTTCACCTGGCGGTCGGCCCGCCCGTCGAAATGGAGCCGGCCGTCCGGGGTGCGGTGCACGAGGTCGCCGGTCCGGTAGACCCGCACCGGCTGCCCGCCCAGGTCCAGGAGTGGGAAGCTCCGGGCGGTCCGCTCCTCGTCGCCCAGGTAGCCGAGGGCCAGCCCGGCCCCCGAGACCAGGAGTTCGCCCACCTCGTCCGGAACGCACTCGCGCTGCCCGTTCCAGATGTACAGCCCGGTCCGCGGCACGGGGCTGCCGAGCGGCACGCCTTCGGCATGGGTGCAGTCCTCGGGGCGTACCCGGTGGACGGTCGTGAAGATCGTGGCCTCCACCGGTCCGTAGCAGTGCAGCGCGGCGGCTTCGGGGTGGGCGTCCACGAAGGCTGCCAGGTGCCGTGGGGAGACGCGCTCCCCGCCGACGAGGAGGTGGTGGATGCCGGCCAGGGCGTCGAGGTCCTCGTCCACGAACAGGTGGAACAGCGCGGAGGTCAGGAAGACCATGTTGACCCCGTGCCGGGCCACCAGGTCGCGCAGCGTGGCCGGCAGCAGATAGGGCTCCTCGACCACGACGGAGCAGCCGCCGTTGATCAGGACGCTCCACAGTTCGAGGGACAGGGCGTCCCAGGGGACGGCGGCGGCCAGCGGCATCACCGTCGCGGGTCCCAGGTCGGCGAACGGGCAGTCCTGGAAGAGCCGGACGGTCCCTGCGTGCGGGGAGAGCGCCCCCTTGGGCTCACCCGTGCTGCCCGACGTGAAGATCACGCATGCCGGGGCGTCCTCGGCGACCGGCACCGGCGTGGTGGCCCGCGGTGCGGCCGCCACCGTGGCGAACTCCTCGGGTCGGACCGGGCAGACGCGGCGGGCGTCAAAGGCGAGCGGTGCGTCGCAGACGGCCACGGCCGAGTCGAGTAGCCCGACCAGCCGGGCGAGGCGGGCCTGCGGCCAGGTGGGGTCGAGAGCTGCGTAGGCGGCGCCGCGCTTGAGGACGCCGAGGAAGGCCACCACGAGGCGGACGGACCTGGGCATCATCACGGGGACGAGGTCGCCCGGGCCTACTCCGGCTTCCGCGAGCTCGGCGGCGAAGTCCTCGGCGAGGGCGTCGAGTTCGCGGTAGGTCACGGTGGTACTGCCGTGGACCAGCGCCGGGGCGTCGGGCGTCAGGCGCGCCCACCGTGCGAACAGCTCGTGGATGACGCCGGGGCTCGGTGCGGCGGCCCCGTGCGCGGCCGTCCGGTTCATGACCATGCGCGATCTCCTGTGGTATCCAGCGCGGTGTGGGTTGCGGCTATTCGGCGAGGTCGGGCTCGGCCCGCCGGATCTGATCGAAGATGGGCTGGAAGTTGAGCCAGCCGATGAAGTCGTCGCCGAGTTCGCCCCGGGTGTGCAGCGCGTGCTCGTGGCTGATCGGAACCACCGTTCCGGCGGCCTTGGCCAGCAGCTGGACCTGGCATGAGCGCTCCATCGTGATGAACCACCAAGCGGCGGCGTCGACCGTGTCGCCGACCGTCAGCAGGCCGTGGTTGCGCAGGATGACGGCCTTGTACTGGGCCAGCGCGGCGGCCACCCGCCGACCCTCCTCCAGCGCGGTGACCGGCCCCGTGTAGTCGTCGAACAGACCGTGGTCCTGGTAGAAGGCGCAGACGTCCTGGGTGATCGGTTCGAGCGGTTCGCCGAGCGCCGACAGGGCCCTTCCGTAGGTGGAGTGGCTGTGGGCGGCCGCCACCACGTCCGGCCTGGCCTCGTGGATCTGCGAGTGGATGGCGAAGGCGGCCTTGTTGACGTGGTAACGGCCTTCGATCACCTTGCCGTTGCTGTCGACCAGGATGAGGTCGCTGACCCTGATGTGCTTGAAGGTCATCCCGAAGGGGTTGACCCAGAAGTGGTCGGTCAGCTCAGGGTCGCGGGCCGTGATGTGCCCGGCGGTCCCCTCTTCGAAGCCGAACCTGCCGAACACGCGCAGGGCGGCGGCGAGCCGTTCCTTGCGGTGGGCGCGCTCCTCCTCCAGCGTGTCGAACATCGGCGGCATGGGCATGATCAGCTGCTGGGACATGGGTCCCCTTCCGGTGTGACGGGGGTGGGATGGGACGTGACGACGGTGCCGCGGGGCGCCGGGGCCCGGCCGACCGGTCCTGATCGGCCGGGCCCGTGGCAGTCACAGCCCGCGCGCCTCCAGCGCACGGTGGATGCCGTCGGCCAGGCCCTGCACGCAGGGCGGCTCGATCAGCGTGGAGTAGTCGCCCGGCAGCACTTCGAGGGCCGGCTCGCCCGGCAGTACGTCGTCCCAGCCGAGCGCGTCGTGCTCCGGGATGGTGCGGGATCCCTCACTGCGGAAGATCACCGTCGGCCGGGCGTCCATCCCGTCCGCGGCGTACGTGCGGACGTACTCGCGCACCGCGTGGAGGTTGCTGCGGTAGACGCCAAGCATGCACTCCAACTCCTGTGGTCCGGCGTCCGGTTCGACCAGGCCGTGCGCGCGCAGCTCGTCCAGCAGCAGGGCCTGCCGCTCGGCCTCCGGCACGCTGCCCGCCTCCGGGAGGGCCGGGTCGAGCCCGTACTGGGCGGCGAACCGGCGCAGCAGCGTCGACTCCTCCAGGCCGGTCCAGAAGGGGTCGTTACTCGTCCCGCTCTCCATCTCCTCCAGGGCCCGCGGGTTGGGCGCCGGGCTGTCGATCAGGACCAGGAGGGCCGTCTCCTGGCCCTGCTCGGCGAGCCGGCGGCTCACCTCGTGGGCGAACATTCCGCCGAGGCAGCGGCTGCCCAGCAGGTACGGGCCGCTGGGCTGGACCGCACGGATCGCCGACACGTAGCGGTCGGCCATCGCCCGCAGGTCCGCGACCGGCTCCTCGGAGCCGTCCAGGCCGGGCGCCTCCAGGCAGTGCACCGGACGGTCGGCGGGCAGTGCGCGGGCCAGTTCCGCGGCCCAGATCGCGCTGCCGCGGCCGCCGTGGAAGAGGAACAGGGGCTTGCGTCCCGCACCGGCCTTCAGCTGGACCAGCAGCTTGTGGCGCGTGGTGCGGGCCTCCTGGCGGCGCAGCAGGGCAGCCATGGCCTCCACGGTGCGGGCCTCGAAGATCTCCGACAGCGCCAGCTTGCGGCCGAGTTCCTTGTGGATGCGGACGGTGAGCTTCACCGCAAGCAGCGAGTGGCCTCCGACGTCGAAGAAGTCGTCGGTGACGCTGAGGCCGCTGCGGTCCAGCAGCTCCTCCCACATGGTGACCAGCGCCAGTTCCACCGAGTTGCGGGGGCCGACCCCCGTACCGGCCGCCTGGTGGGCGGGCTCGGGCAGCGCGGCCCGGTCCACCTTGCCGTTGGGCGTGCGGGGCAGCGCCGCGAGCCGTACGAAGACGCCAGGGACGTGCTGTTCGGCCAGCCGGTCCCGCAGGTGCTGCCGGAGTTCCGGATCGGACGGGTCCGCCGTGGGCGTCACGAGGTACGCGATCACCCTGCTGCCGCCGTGCGGGTCTGTGACCGGCAGCACGAAACAGTCCTGGACGTCCGGGTGGGACCGGATGGCCGCGTCGATCTCGCCGAGCTCGACCCGGAAGCCGTTGATCTTGATCTGGTCGTCGGTCCGCCCGAGGAAGTCGAAGGTGCCGTCGGGCAGGCGCCGTACCCGGTCGCCCGTGCGGTACAGCCGGACCGGCGTCCCGTCCGGGCCCGCGGTCTCGACGAACCGCTGCGCGGTCAACTCGTCCTGCCCGAGGTAGCCCTCGGCCAGGCCTGGGCCGCTGACGCACAGCTCGCCCGGCACCCAGTCCGGCACCGGCCGCAGCGCCTCGTCCCGTACGTGCAGCTCGTTCGCGCCGAGCGCGGGACCGAGCGGGACGACCGCGCAGCGCCGGTCCAGGTCCGCACCGTCCACCCGGTGCGCGCTGACGCCGATGGTCGTCTCGGTCGGGCCGTAGTGGTTGACCACCATGCAGTCCGGCGCCAGTTCGGCGATCCGGTCCAGCAGCGCCCAGGTGCAGGCCTCACCGCCGGTGATCAGCAGCCGGCGTGGGATCAGGGCGGCGGGCTCGGCGGCGGCCGCGAGCAGCGCCGTCAGGTGGGACGGCACGACTTTGAGGCAATCGATGCCCTCCGTCCGCAGGAGCTCGCCGAGGGCCGTCGGGTCGGTGCTGGTGTCCTGGTCGACCACGTGAAGCGCACCGCCCGAGCACAGCGCGGCCAGCAGCGCCGTGTAGCCCAGGTCGGCTGCCAGCGTGGAGACGAGGGCGAACCGGGGCACCGGGCCGAGCGGCAGGCGCTCCATCGCCGCGTCGGTGTAGTGGGCCAGCTGCTCGTGCCCGACCACCACGCCCTTGGGGCGGCCGGTGGTGCCCGAGGTGTAGATGACGTAGGCGGAACTCGACTCGCGCGGCTCCGCACGGCCGACCGTGGTCGGCTGCGCGACGGACACCGCCTGCGGGCCGTCCTCGGGGAGCAGGCCCACGGTGCCCGGCTCGGTCACCACGAAGCGGGCGCCCGTGTCGTCCAGCACGAAGGCCAGCCTCTCGCGGGGCTGTTCCGGGTCGACCGGTACGAAGCAGCCGCCGGCCGTGAGTACAGCGAGCATCGCGACGACCGCGTCGGTGCCCCGGTGCAGGAGGAGGGGGATCCGCTCCCCCGGCTCGGCGCCCAGGGACTGGAGGTGGGCGGCCAGTGCCTGCACCCGGTCGTCCAGCTGACGATAGGTGAGCCGCTCGGCGGGGCCGACCAGCGCTTCGGCGTCCGGCGTCAGGGCTGCCTGCCGGGCCACCCGCAGGTGCACCGGCGTGCCCGCGGTGCGCTCCCGGCGGGCCTGCCCGGCGGACTGCTCACCGGTGCGTGCGGAGGTCAGCGGCAGCGCCGTCGGCGCGACGTCGGACGCGTCGGCCAGCGCCGCGGCGTATGCGTCGGCGAGGAGGGCCAGCTCGTGCTGTCCGAAGGTGTGCGGTGCGGCGAGGCGCAGGGACAGCAGGTCGCCCTGACGTACGCAGGTGACCGTCAGCGTCCGCGGAGCGGCGGAGCGGCGGACCGACCGGATGACTGCGGTCAGGCCGAGGACCTCGCGCGCCGTCGGCAGCTCGACGAACTCGAACGCCGTGCCGAACGAGAGTGCGGCGGAGCCGTCGGCCAGCGGGTCGTGGAAGTTCTCGTGCGCGCGGGCCTCGGCGACCGCGGCGGCCACGGCCTGCGCCGCGGACGACAGCGTCGGGTGGGCGGTGGCGTCCCAGCGCACCGGCAGGGTCCGGGCCAGGGGTCCGACCGCGGCGGCCAGGTCGCTGACGGCCCGGCCGTCGGTGATGAGCCCGGTCGTCCCGGACTCCTGGTCGGCGAACCGGGCCTGCACTGCTTGCCAGACCGCCAGCATCAGGTCCGCGACGGGGACGCCCAGGGCGGCGGCGCGCGCGGTGACGGCCGCCATGGTGTCTGCGGGCAGCTTGAGCTCGTGCGTGGGCGCCCGACGCTCGTCGCCCTCCGGCACGACGTACTCGAAGGGGAAGGCCGCTGCGGGGGCAGGCTGTGCCGCCGCGTCTGCGGTCCAGAACTGCCGTCCTCCGGCGGTCTCCTGGTCGTCGAGCAACTGGACCAGCCATTCGGCGAGGTCGGCGTACTGCAGCGGCTCCGCGGTGGCGCCGGAGCCGGGATCGGCGTAGGCGTCGAGCAGCTCCTCCACCAGCAGCACCAGGCTCCGTGTGTCGCCCAGGACGGCGGGCAGTCCGAGCGCCAGCGTGGCGGGTTGGTCCGCGCACCCGAAGACCACGGTCCGCAACTGCGAACCCGGGCCGCCGGCGAACCAGTGCAGCGAAAGCTTCTCCAGGTGCGCCGACAACTGCTCGGGCCGCTCGTCGGCCGGGACGTACGCCAGGTCAACGTGCTCGACGGGCGCAGCGGCGGGTCCCGCGATCAGCTGTACGGGGAGGACGAAGGACGGCGCGCGTTCGACCGTCGTGCGCAGGATCTCGTGGCGTTCCGTCAGCACCGCCACCGCCCGGTCCAGCCGCGCCGCGTCGAGCGGGCCGTCCAGCTCCACGATGCACCAGACCCACGGCGTGGCGTCCGGGCCGGTCAGCCGTCCGGCCTGCTGCCAGACCTGGTGCTGCTGCGGCGAAACGCGGAAACCCTCACCGGGCCCGGTCACAGCGTTCTCCATCACTTCTCCCCCTGAGTGTTTCCGTACGGCTCGGCCATCGAGACGAGCACCTTGCGAGGCCCCGCGTAGGGCTGACGCCCATGCGAGGCAAGGATGTTGTCCACCAGCAGGACGTCGCCGGTCTGCCAAGACTCGGCGACCGTCTCGGCTTCGAAGGCGGCCCTTACCTCGGCCAGGTCCTGGTCGGAGATCTGGCTGCCGTCGCCGAAGAGGACGTTGCGCGGCAGGTCCTCCTCGGCGAACGTCCCCAGCAGCGACTCCCGGACCTCGGGGCCCAGGTTCGACGGGTGGAAGAGGTGGGCCTGGTTGAACCACGCCCACTCGCCGGTCTGCGGGTGGCGCACCGCCGCCTGGCAGACCTGGCGGGTGCGCAGGCGGTCCTCGTCCAGCCAGCGGTACTCGATGCCGGCCACGCGGCAGAACCGCTCGACCTCGGCGCGGTCGGTGGTCTCGAACACCCGCTGCCACGGCAGGTCGAGCCCCGCACCGTAGTTGCGCACGTACATGACACCGTGCTCGATGAAGCGGTCGCGCAGGCCCGGGTCGAGCCGGGCGAAGACCTTGCGGTTGTCGGCCAGGGGCGTCGCGCCGCCCTCGGCCGCCGCCACCGTGCACAGGAACCAGAGCTTCATCGGCCAGGTGCTGGCGTACGCCATCTCGCTGTGCTGTGGGATCGTCTGGTCCGCCGGGTACTCGGTGGACGTGTACACCCCGGCCGACTCGCGGCTTCGCGGGGTGGAACCGTAGACGTAGTCGAGGGTGGCCGGCGACAGCGCGGTGACCAGTTGCTCCAGCCCCTCGGCATCGGCCACCGGGAAGCCGCGGAAAAGCACCGCGCCCCGCTCCCACAGGTGGCGGTGGACCTCGTCGCGGTTCTGTCGCAGCCACTGTGTCAGGTCGAGCCCGGGCGCGGTCGCCCGCAGCACGCGCGTCAGGTCGGCGGGGCCGGCCGGCTCCGCGGTCACCAGGCGGTCGGCCGCGGGAGCGACGACCCGGCGGCGGGTTCCCGCCAGCGGTATTCCCGGAGCGGTCCTAGGAAGCGTCGGTTGTGTCACTGAACTGCCCTCTCAAGTGCAGGGGAAGAGGTGTCAAGGGGTGGGCGCGCGGCGGTCGTGCCGTCGTCATCGCCGGCCGTGGAACGCGGCTCGTGGTCGTCCGTCGCGGGGTGGTCCGGCAGCGTGCGCAGGCTGCGCAGCGGCGACAGGGCGAGGAGGACGGGCGAGACGAGCAGGCCGCAGGCGGCAGCGAAGACCGCCGCCCGGAGGCCGAAGAAGGAGCCGAGGGCGCCGCCGAGCAAGGATCCGATCGGCATGGTGCCCCAGACGACCGTCCGCATGATGGAGCTGACCCGCCCCATCAGGTGGTCGGGGGTCACGGACTGCCGCAGCAGGCGTGAACTCACGTTGTAGAGCGGGAAGCTGAGCATGAAGACGAAGTTCCCCGCGGCGGCGGAGGCCAGTGCCGGGTACGGGCCCCCGCCGGCGAACGCGAGCATCCACACGCCCGCCGCCGTGGCCAGCGTCGAGGCGATGAGCGAGGGTCCGGTGCCGATACGGTCGGTGAGCGGGCGCAGCACGGCCAGGCTGCACATCGCGCCGATGCTCCCGCTCATCACCACCACGGCGACGCCGCCGGCACCGAGGTCCAGCTCCTTGAGGAGGAAGAGGAAGAAGACCGCGAGCATGGCGTGGATGAAGACGTTGCCGACCGCGCCGGTCAGCGCCACCCAGCGCAGCAGCCGCTGCCGGGACACCCATGCGAGGCCGTCGCGGAGCTCGGCGGACAGCGACCGCTTCGCGGCCGACGGTCCGGCGGGCGGCTCCTCGGCCGAGATCCCGCGCAGCAGGAGCGCGGAGGCCAGGTAGGAGACCGCGTCCACGACGATCGCGACCGGCGCGGTCAACAGACTGATCAGCAACGAGGCCGCCCCGGGGCCGGCCAGGTCCGCGGTCGAGCTGGTGAACTCCAGCTTGCTGTTGCCCTCCAAGAGCTGGTCGCGGCGGAGCAGGCTCGGCAGCATCGACTGGTGCGCCACGTCGAACAGCACGGCCAGCAGCCCGACCAGGAAGCCGACGGCGTAGAGCTGGCCCATGCCGAGGACGCCGAGCAGCGATGCCACCGGGATCGTGAGCATCAGCAGGGCCCTGCCCAGGTCCGCGGCGACGAGCAGGGGCCTGCGGCGCAGCCGGTCGACCCAGACACCGGCCAACAGGCCGAAGCAGAGGTAGGGGAGGCGCTCGGCCGCACCGAGGAGGCCGGTCTCGAAGGGGCCGGCGTCGAGTATCGACACCGCCGTCAGCGGGAGTGCGAGGAGGGTGACCTGGCTGCCCAGGAGGGACACGGCCTGGGCGCCCCACAGAAACCGGAAGTCCCGGTGCCGCAGTAGTTCACCGCCCCACAGCCGGGATGTGGAGGTCATGTTCGTCTTCCTGTCGGATCGTCGTGAGCGGACGCGGACTACGGCTGGGTGCGTCGGCGTCGGGCGGCGGCGAGCGAACCGGAGATCCGGTCGCTCAGTGCCGTTCTGGCCTGGGTGCGGGACTCGGCCTCGGCGCGGCTCACCACCTCGTCCAGGGCCGAGAGCCGCAGGTCCGGGTCGTCGGCCACCGCGCCGAGCACGGTGAGCAGTCCCTTGGCCAGGGCCGCGGCCGTCGCGGCGGGGATCAGGTCGACCTGATAGTGGATCAGGCCCTCGATCCTGCCGTCGCGGTCCGCCAGGTCGAGCCGGACCGGAAGCCTGGCCGGCAGGTTCTCCACGCCGAGCGCTTCCGTCTCCGTGCCGCTCAGCAGCAACGGCAGGGTGGGCGCGTCGGTGTATCCGAACCACGCCTGGATCGGGGGGCCGCCCGCTCCCCAGACCGGGTCGCGTACTTCCTCGATGACCTTCTCGAAGGGCAGTTCCTGATGGGCGTAGGCGCCGAGCGCGGTGGTGCGGGTCCGCAGCAGCAGTTCCCGGAAGGTGGGGTCTCCGGAGCAGTCGGTGCGCAGCAGCAGCGTGTTGGCGAAGAACCCCTGGACACGGCTGAGTTCAGGTTGCTGGCGGTTGGCCGCCGAGGTGCCGATGGCGATGTCGTGCTGGCCGCAGAGCCGGCCGAGCAGGGTCTGGTAGGCGGCGAGCAGGAACATGAAGAGGGTCGCGCCGCTCTCCCGCGCCCGCGGCTCCAGCGCGGCGCGCAGCTGCGGCGCGATGGTGAACTCGTACACCGCCCCACGTGCGGACGGTACCGGGTGCACGTCGGCGGGGGCGGGCAGGGCCAGGGGCTTGAGGCCGGTGAGGGTGGTGCGCCAGTAGGCAAGGGCCTCGGCCGCCCAGGGCTGGGTCAGGCGCTGGTGCTGCCACTGGGACCAGTCCGCGTACTGCACCGGCACCTCGGGCAGATCGGGAACCCGACCTTGGACCTCGGCCTCGTAACAGGCGGAGAGCTCCTCACAGAGCACCCCCATCGACCAGCCGTCCGTAATGATGTGATGCAGCGTCACCACCAGAACATGCTCCTCCGACGCGCACCGCACCAGATGAGCACGGAACGCAGGCGCCGCAGCCAGATCGAAGGGCGCCGCCGTCTCGGACTCCAGAAGGTCCCGCAGCCGCGTAGCACGCTGATCGGACGGCAGCACACTCAGATCCGTACGCGTCAGCGACACCTTCGCCGCGGCATCGACGCGCTGCACGGGCTCACCGTCCACCAGCGGAAACGTGGTCCGCAGCGCCTCGTGACGAGCCACCACGCGCGCCAGCGCCTGCTCCAGCGCGGCCACATCCAGCACGCCCCGCAGTCGCCACACCATCGGAAGCTGATAGCGCCCGGGACCGGACAGCCACTGATCAGCGAGCCACAACTGCCGCTGCCCCGCGGACAACGCCACGTCCCCCACCACCTGCCGACGCGGCACACCCGACACCGCGTCCTCCGCCGGAGCCCCGACGCGGCGCGCCAGCTCGGCGATCGTGGGGGCCTCGAAGACGGCGCGTACCGGCATCCGGGTGTCGAACTCGCGGTTGATCGACGAGACCAGCCGCATGGCCGTGATGGACGTCCCGCCCTGGCCGAAGAAGTCGTCGTCACGTCCGATCCCCGAGGTCCGCAGGACCGTCTCCCACAGCCGCGCCATCCGCTCCTCGGCCGGCGTCCGGGGGCCGTCCGGCCGTCGCTCACCGGCAGCGCGCTTGGGCGGCGCGGGCAGCGCCCGCCGGTCGACCTTGCCGTTGACGCTCACCGGCAGCTCGTCCAGCAGGACGAATTCGGTCGGCACCATGTAGGAGGGCAGTGTGGACCGGAGGCCGTTGCGTAGCGCGTCGGCCGCCGGCGGCTCCCCGTGGGCGACCACGAAGCCGACCAGCCGCTGCTCGGCGGGCGAGTCGCCGTGGACGGCCACCAGGGCCTCCCGTACACCGGGGAGGGCGCGCAGGGCGGTCTCGATCTCACCGGGCTCGATGCGGTAGCCGCGGACCTTCAACTGGGCGTCCCGGCGGCCGAGCAGGTCGATGGTGCCGTCCGCGCGCCAGCGGCCGAGGTCGCCGGTCCGGTACAGCAGCTCACCCGGTCCGGCCCCGAACGGGTCCGCGGCGAAGGCCTCGCGTGTACGGTCCGGCTGACCGTGGTAACCCGCCGCCAGGGCGGTGCCGCCGATGTACAGCTCGCCGACGGCTCCGATCGGCTGCGGCTCCATGCCGTCGCTCAGGATCCGCACGCAGGTGCCGGGCAGCGGCCGGCCGATCGGCACCCGCTCCCCCGCCCACCCCTGGGGGATCTCGAACAGGGTGGAGTCCACGGTCGCCTCGGTGGGCCCGTAGATGTTGATCATCGCGAGGCCGGGCATCAGCCGCTGGGTGAGCTGTACGTCGGCGGGCGCCAGGGTGTCGCCGCCGAGGACGACCCGGCGCACGCTCGGCGGCAGCACGGCGGTTCCGTCCGCGACGGTGCGCAGGAGGCCGTGCCAGTACGCCGGCGGGACGTTGACCAGTGTGATCTCATGGCGGGCCACCTGGTCCAGCAGTTCCTCCGGGCCCCAGGGCGCGTCCCGCAGGACCACCGAGGCACCGGCCGCCAGCGGGACGAGGATCTGGTCGAAAGAGGCGTCGAAGCAGAAGGAGGCGAACTGGAGCACCCGGTCTGCCGGGGTGAGGGGCGTCTGCTGCTGGATGCGCGCCAGGTGGGTGGCGAGCGCCCGCTGCGTGACCAGCACGCCCTTGGGCTGCCCGGTGGAGCCGGAGGTGTAGATGAGGTAGGCGGGGTCGTCGGGGCCGGCCGCGCGGTGGGCGCGGTCGTGCGGCGCCGTCGTCGGCAGCACGGCGCCCGGCGTGAGGTCGAGCTCCAGGACCGGGCCGGCGAAGCCCGGGACGGAGCCGCCCGCCGCCGTGGCCACGACCAGGGCGCCGCTGTCGGCGATCATGTGGGCGAGCCGGTCGGTCGGGTACTCGGGATCGAGCGGCAGGTAGGTCGCGCCGACCCGGAGCGCCGCGAGCAGGGCGACGATCTGGGCGGCCGTCCGGCCCGCGCAAACACCCACCGCCGTGCCGGGCCGGACACCGGCACGGCGCAGCGTGTCCGCCGTGCGGTCCGCCAGGATGTCGAGCTCGTGGAAGGTGTACCGGTCCGAGGCGGTCACCAGGGCGACCGCGTCGGGGGTCGCGGCGACCCGGCGCCGGAAGACCTCCGTGAACAGGGGGATCGGCTCGGTGCACGCCGGGCCCTCGCCCATGGCGAGCACGGCCGCCCGGGACGCCGGCTCCAGCAGCCGCAGCCGGCCGAGCCGGCAGTCCGCGTCCTCGGCCACGTGCCGCAGCAGGGCGGCGAACTGCGCGGCAAGGCGCTCGGCCGCCGCCTCGTCGAACCGGTCGGCGTCGTATTCCAGGTAGCCGGCCAGGCCGTCCTCTCCGGTCGGCCAAAGGTTGACGGCGAGGTCCGCCGTGGCGGTGGCCTGGTGGACCTCGACGAGTTCGGTGACCTCCAGACCGGTCAGCCGCGGCGGGCGCGGCGCCTGCAGGAGGAGGTTGAACCAGGCCTGGACGGGAGGTCGGTCACCGCCGCTACCCACCTCTTCGAGGACCTTCTCGAAGGGGAGTTCCTTGTGGGTGTAGGCGCCCAGCGCGGTGGTGCGGGCCCGCCGCACCAGTTCACGGAAGGTGGGGTCTCCGGAGCAGTCGGTGCGCAGCAGCAGCGTGTTGACGAGGTAGCCCATGGTCCGGGCGAGTTCGGGCTGCTCTCGGTTGCCCATGGGCGTGCCGACGGGTATGTCGTGCTGGCCGCAGAGCCGGCTGAGCAGGGCCTGATAGGCGGCCAGCAGGACGGTGAAGAGCGTGGTGCCCTCGGTACGGGCGAGCGCCCGCAAGGGCGTCACCAGGTCGGCCGGCAGCGCCATCGGCAGCAGCGCCGCGCGGGCGGGCGCCCCGGCTGCACCGGACCGCTCGGCCGGAAGCTGGGGCGGGTTGAGGCCGGTGAGGGTGGTGCGCCAGTAGGCAAGGGCCTCGGCCGCCCAGGGCTGGGTCAGGCGCTGGTGCTGCCACTGGGACCAGTCCGCGTACTGCACCGGCACCTCGGGCAGATCGGGAACCCGACCTTGGACCTCGGCCTCGTAACAGGCGGAGAGCTCCTCACAGAGCACCCCCATCGACCAGCCGTCCGTAATGATGTGATGCAGCGTCACCACCAGAACATGCTCCTCCGACGCGCACCGCACCAGATGAGCACGGAACGCAGGCGCCGCAGCCAGATCGAAGGGCGCCGCCGTCTCGGACTCCAGAAGGTCCCGCAGCCGCGTAGCACGCTGATCGGACGGCAGCACACTCAGATCCGTACGCGTCAGCGACACCTTCGCCGCGGCATCGACGCGCTGCACGGGCTCACCGTCCACCAGCGGAAACGTGGTCCGCAGCGCCTCGTGACGAGCCACCACGCGCGCCAGCGCCTGCTCCAGCGCGGCCACATCCAGCACGCCCCGCAGTCGCCACACCATCGGAAGCTGATAGCGCCCGGGACCGGACAGCCACTGATCAGCGAGCCACAACTGCCGCTGCCCCGCGGACAACGCCACGTCCCCCGCCACCTGCCGACGCGGCACACCCGACACCGCGTCCTCCGCCGGAGCCCCGACGCGGCGCGCCAGCAGCTGCCGGCGTACGGCGTCCAGGTCGGGCCGACGCGGCGCGTCCGCGGCGTCCCGGTGGGCCTGCGGCTGCGGCCGGATCTCGGGTTGGGGCTGGTCAAGCATCGGATCACCCTCCGTACGGGCGTCGGTCAATGGTGTGCGGATCCCGGCGGGGCGGCCCCGGGAGGGGCCGCACGCTCAGCGCCGGGGCAGGAGGAGCGTGGCGAGATAGGCGGGGAACTCGGGCGCCAGGACGAACATGTGGCCGCCGGGTCTGGTCGCGGTCTCGAGGGCGCCGGAGACCAGCGCGCCCCAGGCGGCCACGCGGTCGGGGGTGGCGACCGGGTCCGTCCGTCCCGCGAGCACGGTGACCGGGCGGTCGACGGGCGGTCCGGGCCGGTGGTCGTAGGTCGTGCAGACCTCGATGTCGGCCCGCAGGGTCGGCAGCATGAGCCGGACGAGCTCGGGGTCCACGTCCTCGGGCATCCCCCCGAGTTCGCGGAACCAGTGCACGACCTCCTCGTCGGTGCCGTCGCGCAGCAGCGGCCGCTCGAAGCTCAGGGCGGGTGAGGCGCACCCCGAAAGGACGAGTCGCTCGGGCAGGGTGACACCCCGGCCGGCGAGCCGCTGGTACAGCTCGTAGCTGAGCAGGGCGCCCATGCTGTGCCCGAACAGGACGTACGGCTTGGGGTCGAGGCGCGCGAGGGCGTCGGCCATCGGGGGGACCAGGTCCGCCAGGGACCGGACCGCGGGTTCGGCGAGCCGGTTCTCGCGGCCCGGCAGCTGGAAGGCCCACACCTCGACATCGGGCGGCATGGCCGGCACCCAGCCGTGGAACGCTCCCGCCGCACCCCCCGCGTAGGGGATGACGATCAGACGCAGCCGGGCGTCCGGTCGGGAGCCGAGGCACTTGAGCCACCGGTCCGGTGCAGTCGGGCCCGTCATCGGGAACCGTCCTCGGTCATCAGGCCGGCGATCTCCTCGTCGGAGAGGGCCGCGATCTCGTCCCGGATCTCCAACATCTGTTCCAGGAACCCGGGGTCCGGGGCACGCTCGATGAGGACGCCGGTAAGGGCGCCGACCGACGGGTGGTCGAAGACGTCGCCTACGGAGAGGGGCACCTGCAGCTCGTCGGAGAGCCGGGCGGCCAGCCGGGTCGCCAGCAGGGAGTGGCCTCCGAGGTCGAAGAAGTTGTCCTGCGGCCCGATCCGGTCCACCCCGAGCATCCGCGACCAGATCTCGCCCACCCAGTCGGTGATCCGGTCCCGGGTGGTGAGCCCGGCACGGGGCCGCGGTTCGGCGACGTCGGGCGCCGCGGCGGCAGCGCGCGCGGCGGCTGCGTGCGCGGTGGCTGCGTGCGCGGTGGCTGCGTGCGCGGCGGCCGGGGCGGGTGGCACCGCGGCCGGCGGCTCGATCCAGTGGCGCTGCCGCTCGAAGGCGTATCCGGGCAGCGGGGTGCGGCGGGCGTCCTCGTCCGGGCCGACAGCGGCCCAGTCGATGCGGGCCCCAGTCGTCCAGGCCTGGCCGACGGCGGCCAGCAGCGTCTCCCGGTCGGTGCGCTGGTCGGAACGGTGCCCGAGCGCGTGGGTGATGCGGTGTGCGGGGCGTCGGCCCGGCACGGCGCGCAGGTGGCCGGCCAGGGTGCCGCCCGGTCCCACCTCCATGACGAGCAGGTCCCCGGCCGCCATCAGGGTGGCCGCGGCGTCGGCGAACATCACCGGTTCGCGGAGCTGACGGACCCAGTACGCGGGCTCGGTCACCTCCCCTGCCGTCGCCCAGGTACCGGTGAGGCTGGAGACGAACGGGATCGCGGGCGCCCGCAGGGTGATCCGCCCGACCTCCGCAGCGAACTCCGTCAGGACGGGGTCCAGCGCCGCGGAGTGGAAGGCGTGCGAGGTGTGCAGCAGCCGGGCCTCGATACGTGCGGCCGCCAGGCGGTCCCGGACCGCCGTGATCGCCGCCCGCGAGCCGCTGAGCACCACCGCCTCGGGGGCGTTGACGGCCGCGATCTCCACCCCCTCGCCCATAAGGGGCCGCAGGGCCTCTACGTCGGCCCGGGCGGCCAGCATGGCCCCGGGCGGCAGTTGCCTGATGAGACGGCCTCGGGCAGAGATCAGCCGCACGGCCTCGGCCACGTCGAAGACGCCGGCCAGGCATGCCGCGGTGTACTCGCCGAGGCTGTGGCCGATCATCGCGGCCGGCTGCACCCCGAAGGCAATGAGCTGCTTCGCCAGGGCGTACTGGACGGTGAACAGGGCCGCCTGCGCGACATCGGTGCGCGCCAGCCGCTCTGCTGCCGCCTCGTCACGGACGGCCGGATGCAGCAACGTGCGGATGTCCAGGCCGAGTTCGGAGTGGAAGGACTCGGCGCACTCGTCTACGAGGTCCCGGAACTCCCGCTGCCTCGCGTAGAGGTGCCCGGCCATACCGGGGTACTGG
This sequence comes from Streptomyces sp. NPDC042102, assembly GCF_055582305.1. Lineage (NCBI taxonomy): Bacteria > Bacillati > Actinomycetota > Actinomycetes > Kitasatosporales > Streptomycetaceae > Streptomyces > Streptomyces sp. NPDC042102. The sequence continues at coordinate 861,239 of NZ_JBVJDL010000001.1, read as the reverse complement.
CTGCCCTGGCCGGCGAAGGCGAAGGCCGTGCCGACGATCCTGTCGACCGCCACGGCCGGGGCCGACGGCTGCTCGCGCAGCGCGCGGGCCGCTTCGGCGCGGGAGGCCGCGACCACGGACCGCCGTACGCCGAACTCACACCGCCCGGTCTGCAGGGTGTGGGCGACGTCGGGCAGGTGAAGGTCCTCGTCGGTGTCCAGCCGGTCGGCGAGGCGGCGGGCGCCCTCGGCGAGCGCCTCGGCGGAGCGCGCCGAGAGCGGCAGGACGACCGCTTCCAGCGTCCCGGGCCGGGGCTGCGGGACCGGCGCCTCCTCCAGGATCACGTGGGCGTTGGTACCGCCCATCCCGAAGGAGCTGACGCCCGCCCGGCGCGGCCCCTGCGACTCCCACGGCCGGCGTTCCGTCGTGACGTAGAACGGAGTGCGGTCAAGGTCGATCATGGGGTTCGGCTGCTGGAAGTGCAGCAGCGGCGGGAGTTCGGCGGCCTTCAGCGCCATGACGACCTTGATGAAGCCGGCCACGCCGGCGGCCGCGTCGAGGTGCCCGATGTTGGGCTTCGCCGAGCCGAGCGCGCAGAATCCGGTGCGGTCCGTCCCCTCCCTGAACGCCTCGGTCAGGGCCGCCACCTCGATCGGGTCGCCCATCCGGGTCCCGGTCCCGTGGGTCTCCAGGTATCCGATGGTGTCGGGGGCGACCCCGGCGGCGCGTTGGGCCATGGCGATGGCCCGGGCCTGGCCGTCCACGCTGGGGGCGGTGTAGCCGACCTTCAGGGCGCCGTCGTTGTTGACGGCGCCGCCCTTGATGACGGCGTGTACGTGGTCGCCGTCCGCGAGGGCGTCGGCCAGGCGCTTGAGCACCACGGCGCCGACGCCGTTGCCCGGGACCGTGCCCTGGGCCTGGGCGTCGAAGCTGCGGCAGTGGCCGTCCGGCGAGGTGATGCCGCCTGGCTCGTAGCGGTAGCCCCCGCGGAGCGGCAGGGTGACGCTGACCCCGCCGGCCAGGGCCACGTCGCATTGCCCGGCGAGCAGCGCATGGCAGGCGGTGACGATCGCCACCAAGGACGAGGAGCAGGCGGTCTGCACGTTGAGGCTCGGACCGTGCAGGTCGAGGGCGTAGGAGATGCGGGTGGCCAGGTGGTCCCGCTCGTTGGACAGGGCGAGCGACAGCTCACCCATCTCCGCGACCAGGTCGTCGTTCGACAGCAGGTTGCGGCGCAGGTAGTCGGGCTGGGAGCCGCCGACGTACACGCCGATCGGGCCGGGGTACCGCTGGTAGTCGCAGCCGGCGTGCTCCAGCGCGGTGTGCGCGCATTCCAGCAGGACCCGCTGCTGCGGATCGGTGATGGCGGCGTCGCGCGGGCTGAGGCCGAAGAACCCGGCATCGAATCGGTCGGCATCGTCGAGGACTCCCTTCGCGCCGACCGGGTGGCCGCCGGTGACGGACCGGCCTTCCTGCCCGTCGGTCGCGAACTGGGCGATGGTCTCCCGGCCCTGCCGGACGTTCTCCCAGAACTCGTCGATGGAGGCCGCACCCGGGAACCGGCCGGCCATGCCGATGACCGCGATGTCGAATCCGCGGGAATCTGTTGGGAACACAAACTTTGCCTTACTGGACGGTGCGGAACGGGCAGCGCGGGGGCCGCCGTGGCGCGGCCACGGCGGTGTCCGGGGCGGGGTGGTCAGGAGGTGCGACCGGGGTGTCCGGCGGCCTGCGCGGCCACCTTGGGCCGGACGCTGCCGGCGAAGGACCGGATGGTGGGGTAGCGGAACAGGTCCACCGTCGCGAACTCGACGCCCAGGTCCTGCTGGAGGCGGCCGGAGAGCAGCGCGAGCAGCATCGAGTCGCCGCCGATGTCGAAGAAGCCGTCGTCCAAACCGCAGTGGTCCAGGCCGAGGACGTCGAGCCAGGCCTGCTGGATGCGGCGCTCCAGCTGGTCGGCGGAGGGCAGGCCGGTGCCAGCTGCGGGCAGACCGGTCCCCACACCGGGCAGGGCCGTCGCCGCAGCCTCCGCCGCCGCCCCGCCGAGGGCCCGGCGTTCGAGTGCGCGCCGGTCCACCTTGCCGTTGGCTGTGACCGGGAGCGCTGCGACCGCCGTCCAGAGGGCTGGTCGGGAGTGGGACGGCAGCCGCTCCGCGGCCCAGCCCCGCAGGGCGGGCAGGCAGTCGGCCGGGGCCACCACGGCGGCCAGCAGCCGCTTGTCGGCCGCGTGCTCGCCGACGACCGTCACCACGCAGTCGCCGACTTCGGGATGTTCGGCCAGGCAGCGCTCGATCTCGCGGGGCTCCACCCGGAAGCCGCGGATCTTGACCTGGTCGTCCCGGCGGCCGACGAACCTGAGCCGGCCCTGGGCGTCCCATTGCACCAGGTCGCCGGTGCGGTACAGACGTTCGCCGTTGCCTGCGGTGCCGGATCCGAACGCGACCTGCTCCTGCTCGCTCGCGCCGCGGTACCCGAGGGCGAGCCCCAGGCCGCCGGTGTAGAGCTCGCCGACCTCGCCGTCGGCGACGGGAGCCCCGGCAGGGTCCAGGACGTGCACGGTGGTGCCGCTGATCGGCCGGCCGATGGGCAGCGGCTCGTCAATGTCCGCGGGGGTGTCGACGTGGTGGACGGTGGTGAATGTGGTGTTCTCGGTCGGGCCGTAGCCGTTGGTCACCCGGAGCCCCGGGTAGCGGTCGATCAGGCGGCGGACCTGCTCCACCGGTACCACGTCACCTCCCGTGATCACCTGTCGGACGTGGCCGAACGCCGCCGGCTCCAGGTCCACGACCAGGCGGAACAAGCCCGCGGTCAGCCACAGCACGGAGATCCGCTGCGTCTGCAGGAAGGCCGATATCTCCCGGGGGCCCGGCACACCCGCCGGATGGACGACCAGCGTGCCACCATTGGCAAGCGGCGCGAAGACCTCCAGCGTCGACGCGTCGAAGGCGAGCGGCGCCAGCCGGAGGAAGCGCTCGCCGGCACCGCAGTGCACGAATTCGGGCTCGGCGACCAGCCGGACGACGGCCCGGTGAGGGATCGCGACGCCCTTGGGCAGGCCGGTCGAACCCGACGTGAAGGTCACGTAGGCGAGGTCGTCGCCCGCGGCGCGGTGCGCGGGCGGAACCTGCGCCGCGGGGTCCGCGGCTGACGGCGTCCACACCTCGACGGCCGCGCAGCCGACCGGGGCCTGCCGCATGATGCTGTCGGCCGCGCCGGCCTCCGCCAGCACCGCGCGGGGCCCGCTGACCTCCAGGATCCGGCCCAGTCGCGCCGACGGCTGCTCCGGGTCGACGGCGACGTAGGCGGCGCCGGCCCGCAGGACGCCCAGCAGCGCGACCGTCTCCGCGGCCGACCGGGGCAGGGACACTGCGACGGTGTCCCCCGGGCCGACTCCGGCCCGTACCAGGGCGGCCGACTGCTCGGCTGCAGCCCGGGCCAGCCGGCGGTATGTCAGGCTGATCCCGGCCCCCGGGTCGACGAGCGCCTCCCGATCCGGGTGTGCCGCGACCGCCGCTTCGAAGAGCTCCCAGATCCCGGACGGGGCGCCGGTGGCCGACTCCAGATCCTGCATGTCGTCTCTCCCCTGTGACACGTGTGGTTGTCCCGCCGGTGGCGGGATCGCTGAGAAATGAGTGGAATGCCCGTTGTTGCACGTCGCCGGGCCGACGCGTACGTGAGACGTGCAGCTCACCGCTCCTGCCGCGGACCGCCTCCGGGCAGGGCGGGGCGCCGTCCGGACCGCAAGCCCGGACGGGGCAGGTGGGACCCGGACGGGCACTGTGGGGAAGGGGGCGCGGGTGGAACCCGTCGCCGTGGACTACCGGACCGGCCTCATGGACCACCGGACCGGGCGCCGTGGGCTACTGAACGCGTGCCAGGGTCTCGGCGAGTGCGCGCCAGATCTCCTTCGAGAGATCCACGTTGGAGCGACCCTCGGCTTCCTCGGCCAGGCGGCGCAGCCCCTCGATGCCCTGCGCACGGTCACCACAGAGGATCCGCAGCTGGCTGCGCAGGACGTCCCAGGCCAGGCGGTCCTGGTAGGCGAGCAGCAGGTCCTGCTCGTCAAGGCTGTCGAGGAGTCTGCAGGCCTCATCCAAGTCATCCCGCTGGAAGTTCAGTTGGGCCATGAGCAGCGTGTGCTCTTGGCGGTGCAGCGGGGTTCCGATCAGATCGACCGCGGGCGCCGCCTCGGCGAGGCAGCGCTCGGCGGCGTCGAGCCGGCGGGGGGACATCTGCAGGCTCAGAGAGGCCGCGGCGAGCCGCAGGCGCAGCCAGAGCAGGGGGTTGGTACGGCTGTCGAGCGACGCCAGCGCCCTGTCGAGCCGCTCTGCGGCGCCGGCGTGGTCGCTGTTGCGCAGGTGGACGTGGGCCGCGGTCCATAGCGCTTCCGCATGCAGCACTTCGCTGCCCCGATCCGCGATCTCCTCAAGCTCGGCCGCGTGCGCCTGGGCTTCGGCCAGGTCCCCGACCGCCACCTCCGTGGAGATCAGGACCATCAGGGCGCCGGCCCGGTCACTCGGCGGGAGGTCGTGCTCGGTCGTGATCGCCAGCGCCTCCTGGGCCGTCTCGTGCGCCTTCTCCATCTGCCCGAGCGCTCGCTCGCACCGCGCGAGGTGAAGTCGCGAGTACGCGCGCGCCTCGGCCACGTCGAAACGGTCCGACAGCTGCACCATCCGGACGAGGTTGCCCCTCTCCTGGTCCCTGGCCCCCTGCTGCCTGCGGTGTTCGGCGAGCAGGCGCAGGGCCTGCCAGCGCACGGCCGCGTCGTCCTCTTCCAACTCCGTCGCCAGCGCGGTCTCCAGCAGGTGCACCGCGCGGGACTGGTCCTCGGTCGAGGAAGCAACGGCCACCGCCTGGGCGATCGGGTCGACGACCGTGCCCTTGAAGGTGTCGGGGCTGACCTGCAGCCGTTCAGAGAGGTACTCGATCGCCCGCGCCGTGGGCGGTCGCGCACCCGACTCCAGCCGGGAGAGGTACCCAGCCGAGAGGCCTTCCCCAGCCAACTGCTGCTGGGAGAGCCCGAGCTTCACTCTGAGCTCACGCAGGCGCGCCCCGAACTCCGGCTGCTGAAGCGACATGGCCGCCCCTTCTTCAACTCTCGATTGACATCGCCACCCCCGCCCTGCCGGGTCGACAGTCAGCCACCCCAGCACCTTGCCAATTTTGGCAAAGTTGGCACCACTTGGCAAACGTCCAGCTCGCGACCCTCGGTGCGACCTACGGCCAGCCGATCTCGGCGGCGGTGACGACCGTGTACGCAGGCCGCGCCTGGGCCTCGGTCGCCTGCACGGCGAGCAGGGGGGAGAACAGGAGGGTCAAGCCGAAGGCGGCCCGGAGCAGGTAACGCATGACGTTCATCTTTCGGTGCGGAGCAGCAGCTTCGAACGACAGCGCCAACCGGCCCCCGCCCGATGCCCCGGGCGATGTTTGCGCCCGGACATCCAGAGACTATCCAGCCCGAACAGAGATTGGCAAGATCAACCGAAGATCACTTGCCCAACTTGGCAAGTTCTGGCATCACTGTGCCTCTCTGGGCAAGGACAATCTGTGGCGGCCACGGCCGGAGATCCAGGTCGCGATCCGCAGCGAGGCCTCGGTGCGGGTGGCGAACGTGTGCCGGTGGACGCGCTCGACCTTGAGCACCCTGTAGAACGCCTCGCTGACGGCGTTGTCGAAACATGCCCCGACGCGGCCCATGGACTGGGTCGGACCCAGCGGCGACAGGCCCTGCGGAAGCGCCTGGAGCCGTACTCACTGCCGCGGTCGCCGTGGAAGATCACGCCCTTCACGTCACCGTCGCGGGTGGCCGCGGCCATGTTCAAGGACGCCACGACCAACTCGGCGTCATGGCGTGCCCATCGCATAGCCGAGCAGCCGACGCGAGGACCGGTCGATGACGGTGGCCAGTTAGATCTTGCCCTCACCAGTTCTGATCTCGGTCATGTCGCCGCACCACACCTGGTCCGGAGCGTCCGCCGTGAAGTACCGCCGCGCGAAGTCCCGGTCCGCCGGCCGTTTGCCGGGCCGGGTCAGCCCGCACCGCCGCCGGACCTTCTGTCCGGCCAACCCGAGTTCGGCTTCCGCCCGCCCGGCACGGGCTCGGCCGGCCGGTCGGGGCCGATCCGTTGCGCCGCCATCGCAACACCCAGTTGTGCAGCGTGCGTCCCCCTGCACGTCCTGCGCCGGATCGCCGGGCACGGCTCGCTGACCACCACCCGGCGCTACCTGCACCCCGACGCCGGCCAGATCACCGCAGCCGGTTCAGCCCTCTCCGCGCACCTCGTGGTGCTCCATGCACCTCGTTCACTGCCACTCACGGCAATGACCGTCGTCTGACGCGCTCGGACCGGGTTGGTCCCCAACTGGTCCCCAAAAAACGAACGAGGCCGTATCGGATGCTTCCGATACGGCCTCTGACCTGCGTACTCGCAAGTCGGGACGACAGGATTTGAACCTGCGACCCCTTGACCCCCAGTCAAGTGCGCTACCAAGCTGCGCCACGTCCCGATGCCCCTCACCTGGGGTTTCCCCCCGGCGGCGGTGCAGAAAGAACATTACCGCACGCCGAGGGGTGCGTACGCATCGGCCGGGGCGGGTGGAGGATGAGGGGGTGAGCACGGGTGAGGGCAGGGACCGGGACGGCGAGGGGCGGGCGCGCAGTGCCCGGCCGCGGGACGGGCTGGGGCGGCCGCTGCCCTACGGGGCGCCCGGGGTCGAGCGGCAGCCCGAGGGGGTGGTGCGCACGCCCGAGGAGACGGTGGCGCAGGCGCAGCGGCTGCTGGACGCCGGGATGCCCTTCCACGCGCACGAGGTGTTCGAGGACGCCTGGAAGTCCCGGCCGGCGGACGAGGCGGCGTTGTGGCGCGGGCTCGCGCAGTTGGCCGTGGGGCTCACGCACGCCGCGCGCGGCAACGCCGTCGGGGGCGCGCGGCTGCTGCGGCGCGGCGCCCGGTCCGTCGAAGAGGCGGGCGGGACCCACGGGATGGACGTGCCCGCCCTCGTGCGGTGGGCCGGGGAACTGGCCCACCGCGTCGAGCGGGGCGAGGCGGTCGACGCCGCGCGGGAGGCGCCGCGGCTACGCGGTGGCGGGCTGGAGTAGGTCCCAGCGGTTGCCGTAGAGGTCCTCGAAGACGGCGACCGAGCCGTACGCCTCGTGGCGCGGCTCCTCCAGGAAGCGGACCCCTTCCGCGGTCATCCGGGCGTGGTCGCGGGCGAAGTCGTCGGTGTGGAGGAAGAAGCCGACCCGGCCGCCGGTCTGGTCGCCGACCCGGGCGCGCTGGGCGTCGTCCTTGGCGCGGGCCAGCAGGAGCGCCGACTCGGAGGCGCCGGGCGGGCGGACGACGACCCAGCGCGAGCCGTCGGGACGGAGGCTGTCCTCGGCCAGCTCGAAGCCGAGGGCGCGGGTGTAGAAGTCGATGGCCTCGTCGTAGTCGGTGACGACCAGCGCCGTGAGTGCGATGTGGGATGACATGCCCTCATTGTGGGGGCCGGTCCCGGTCGGTCCGGCTACGGGGCCACCAGGACGACGTCCAGCCGGCGGGGTCCGTGGACGCCCTCCACCCGGTCGAGTTCGATGTCGCTGGTCGCGGACGGGCCGGAGATCCAGGTCAGCGGGCGCGCCGGGTCGAGCAGCGCCAGCGCCTGCGGTACGGAGTCCACGACCTGGCCGGGTACGCGGACGAGGCAGATGTGGTGGTCGGGGACGAGCGTGATGCGCCGCCGCCCCTGGTCGGGACCGCCGTCCAGGACGAGGGTGCCGGTCTCGGCGACGGCCAGGGCGCACCCGGTGACGACGGCGTCGACCCGGTCCAGTTCGGCGAGGGTCTGGCCGGGCCGGTCGTAAACAAAGACCGGGGAGTGGTCCGTGGTCGGGGAGCGGTCGGGGGGCGGGCCGTCGGCCGGGGCGGTCTCCAGGTCGAAGCCCAGGGCCGGGGGCAGCTGGACCGTCCGCGCCCCGGCGAGCAGGTCGGCCACCACCTGGCGGCAGGTGCCGCGGGTCGCGCGGTGCACGTGCGCCCGGTACTCGGTGAGGTTCGCGGCCAGCAGCTCCACCCGCTCCTGCGGGGTGCGCGTGGCGTGCACCGTGAGGTAGTCGCGGGGGATGTCGAGGTCCGGACCCGGTTCGGGCACGGCCCGGCGGATCCGGGCGAGGATGCGCTCCCTGCTGCTCATCGCGCTCCCCCGCCCCGCACGTCGTCGCCGCCGCGCTCCCGGGCCCACCAGTCGCGGAACGGCTCCGCGGGCGGCTCGGGCAGGTCGCGGGTGTCCGTCCAGGCCCGCCCGGGTCCCGGCAGCCGCCGGGGCCGGACGCCCAGCCGCCGGGCGCGGGCCAGCAGGCGTTCGCCCGCGCGCAGGGCGCCCGGGTGGTCCAGCAGCCGGCGCGCCGCGCGCATCGCGGCGCGTTCGGCCGCGTGGCCCCGCCCCGGGCGGATCGTCACGCGGATGCCCTCGCGGGTCACCGGTCCGCCCTGGGCGACGCGTTCGCGCAGGGAGACCAGGATCTCGGGGATGTCGATGGCCACGGGGCAGACCTCGTAGCAGGCGCCGCACAGCGTGGAGGCGTACGGCAGCGAGGCGTCGACCGGGCTCGCGGTGCCCCGCAGTTGGGGCGTGAGGACCGCGCCGATCGGGCCCGGGTAGACCGATCCGTACGCGTGGCCGCCCGCCCGCTCGTACACGGGGCAGACGTTGAGACAGGCCGAGCAGCGGATGCAGCGCAGCGCCTGGCGGCCCGTGGCGTCGGCGAGGGTGTCGGTGCGGCCGTTGTCGAGGAGGACGAGGTGGAAGGCGGACGGCCCGTCGCCGTCGGCCCCGTTCGACGGCCCCAGCCCGGTCCACATGGTGGTGTACGGGTTCATCCGCTCGGCGGTCGAGGAGCGGGGCAGCGTCTGGAGGAACACTTCCAGGTCGCGCCAGGTGGGGATGGTCTTCTCGATGCCCACGACCGAGATGAGGGTCTCGGGCAGGGTCAGGCACATCCTGCCGTTGCCCTCGGACTCCAGGACGACCATCGTGCCGGTCTCGGCCACCATGAAGTTGGCGCCGGAGACGGCGACCTTGGCGCGCAGGAACTTCTCGCGCAGGTGCAGCCGGGCCGCTTCGGCCAGTTCGGCGGGGGTGTCGCCCAGCCCTTCGGGCGCGGGCCGCCCCCACGCGCCCATCTCGGCGCGGAAGAGCGCGCCGATCTCGGCCCGGTTGCGGTGGATGGCGGGAACCAGGATGTGGGAGGGCCGGTCGTGGCCGAGCTGGACGATGAGTTCGGCGAGGTCGGTCTCGTACGCGGCGATGCCCGCCGCCTCCAGGGCCTCGTTGAGGCCGATCTCCTGGGTGGCCATGGACTTGACCTTCACGACCTCGCGTTCGCCGGTGGCCAGGACGAGGCCGGTCACGATGCGGTTGGCCTCGGCGGCGTCGGCCGCCCAGTGGACGGTGCCGCCGGCCGCGGTGACCGCTTCCTCCAGCTGGAGGAGGTAGCGGTCGAGGTGGCGCAGCGTCTGGTCCTTGATGGCCCGGCCGGCCGCGCGCAGCCGGTCCCAGTCGGCGAGTTCGGCGACGGCGCGGGCCCGTTTGTCGCGGATGGTGTGGGTGGCGTGGCGCAGGTTGGCGCGCAGGGTGGTGTCCCGTACGGCCTCCCGGGCCGCCTCGGGGAACGGCGGGAAGGGAGGGGAGGGCGGCGAGGGCGGGACAGGCGGGAAGGGCGGCATGCCCAGGTCGGTCCGGCTCATCGCAGCGGGTCCTCCTCCGTCGCGGCCAGGATCTCGGCGAGGTGCAGGGCGCGCAGCGGGGCGCCCTCACGGCGCGCGATGCCGTCGAGGTGGGCGAGGCAGGAGTTGTCGGCGCCGCACAGCACCCGGGCGCCCGTCGCACACGCGTTGCGGATCTTGTCGGCGCCCATCGCGGCGGAGACGTCGGGGTTCTTGACGGCGAAGGTGCCGCCGAACCCGCAGCACTCCTCGGCTCCGGGCAGCTCGCGCAGCTGCAGGCCCTTGACGGCGGCGAGGAGGCGGCGGGGGCGCTCGCCGAGGCCGAGGGCGCGCAGACCATGACAGGACGGGTGATAGGTGACCGTATGCGGGAAATGGGCGCCGACGTCGGTCACGCCCAGCACGTCCACGAGGAACTCGGTCAGCTCGTACACCTTCGGTACGAGCGCCTCCGCGAGCCCGGCCAGCTCCGGCCCGCGCCCCTCCTCGGCGGCCTTCCGCCCGATGCGCGGGTAGTGCTCGCGGATCATCGCGGCGCACGAGGCGGAGGGCGTGACCACGTACGCGTACCCCTCGAAGGCCTCGGCGGTGCGCCGCATCAGCGGCTCCGCCTCGCGCCGGTAGCCGGTGTTGTACTGCGGCTGCCCGCAGCAGCTCTGCGCGGCCGGGAAACCGACGGTGACGCCCAGGCGTTCCAGCAGCCGGACGACGGCGACGCCGGTGGCGGGGTACAGCGCGTCGTTGACGCAGGTGACGAACAGGGCGGCACGCATGACCGGCAGGATAGCGGCCGTGCAGAATGGCGCGGTGAAGAAGTTCTCAGTGATCGGTATAGGCGCGGGCGACCCGGAGCACCTGACCCTCCAGGCGGTCAGGGCGATCGGCGCGGCGGACGCGTTCCTCATCCTGGAGAAGGGTGAGGAGAAGGCGGACCTGACCGGGCTGCGGCGCGCCATGCTCGACGCGCACGCCCGCCCCGGCCACCGGCTGGTGGAGGGCCGCGACCCCGACCGCGACCGCACGCCGGCCGCGTACGCGCCCACCGTGGACGGCTGGCGCAGTGCGCGGGCGGCGCTCTTCGAGCGGTTCATCGAGGAGGACCTGGCCGACGGCGAGACCGGGGCGTTCCTGGTGTGGGGCGACCCGTCGCTGTACGACTCGACGCTGGCGATCCTCGACGAGGTCGCCGCGCGCGGCCGAGTGGCCTTCGAGCACGAGGTGGTCCCGGGGATCAGCAGCATCTCGGCGCTGCTGGCCCGGCACCGCACCACCCTCAACCGGGTGGGCCGCCCGGTCCAGATCACCACCGGCCGGCGGCTGGCGGAGGGCTGGCCGGACGACGTGGACGACGTGGTGGTGATGCTGGACGCGCGGCACGCCTTCACCCGCCACCTCGACCAGGACCTGTACATCTACTGGGGCGCCTACGTCGGTACGCCCGACGAGATCCTGGTCCAGGGCAAGCTGGCGGAGGTGTCCGACCGGATCGAGGAGCTGCGCACCGCGGCCCGGGCCCGCAAGGGCTGGATCATGGACACGTACCTGCTCCGGCGGAACTGACCCCGGCGGGCTCGAACGGCGAGGCCCGTTCCGCCGGGGTCCGTTCCGCCGCGGTCGGTTCCGCCGGGCCCCGGGCCACCGGGCCTCAAGGCCTCATCCCGCCGGCGGCAGGTGGTCCGGCAGGACGGCGGCGAGGCGTTCGTACTCCTCGGGGCGGTTGTAGATCTGGCCGCACACCCGGATCCCGCCGCCGCCCGGCCACGGCCAGATCAGTACCCGGATGCGGTGCCGCGCGGCGATCTCCTCCCGCAGGTCGCGCGCGGCCTCGGGGGTCTGCGCGACCCCGGGCGGCAGCCGCAGCGCGCGCATGGCCAGGCCGTCGGTGTGCGGGAGCGGGGCGAGCCCGGGAAGCTGCGCGAGCAGGGCGGCGCCGTACGCGGCGAGGGCGTTGTTGTGGGCGCGGACCTTGGCGGCGTCCAGGCGGGCGAGCAGTTCCAGGCCCTCGGGGGCGGCGAGCCAGCCGGTGTAGTCGGCGGTGGCGCGGTTCTCGACCGAGCGCGGGAAGCCGTGGTGGTCCTCCCAGGAGGGCACCAGGGGCCGGATCCGGTCGCGGTACGGGGCGGCGACGGCGAGCACGGCGGTGCCGGAGGGGGCGTACCCCCATTTGTGCAGGTTGCCGAACCAGAAGTCCGCCTGCACCGCGAGGGGGTCGGCGAGCATGCCGGGGGCGTGGGCGCCGTCGACGACGGTGAGCACGCCGCGCTCGCGCAGCTCGGCGAGCAGCCGGGGCGAGGCGATCACGCGGGCGGTGGGTGAGCTGATGTGGTCGAGGAGCACGGCCTTGGTACGGGGGGTGAGGCCGGCGAGGACGGCCTCGCGCACGGCGTCCTCGTCGGGCAGGCCGGGGTCGAGGCGCACGGTGACCAGGGGCGCGCGGCGGGCGGCGGCCGCGACGACCGTGCCGTAGCCGTGGTCGGTGACGAGGATCTCGTCGCCGTCGGACAGCGGGAGGGCGGCCAGGGCGAGGTTGGCGCCCTCGGTGGCGTTGGCGACGAACGCCAGCCCCTCCGGGTCGGTGTGCAGCAGGGCGGCCACCCGGCCGCGGGCCCGCTCGATGCGGTCCGGGGCGGCGATGAAGAAGGCGTCGGGATCGGCGTGCGCCTCGGCGAGGAGGGCCGCCTGGGCCTCCTGGACCGGCAGGGGGACGGCGCCGAAGGACCCGTGGTTGAGGTGGGCCACGGCCGGGTCGAGGCGGAAGAGGGCGGGGCCGCCGGGGAACTCGGCGGGCTGCACGGGCGCGGTCACGGGACCTCCGGTTGCGGCGGGGTGGCGTGTCGTACCGGATCATCCCCCGCGCGCCCGCGATCCGGTACCCCGTGTCCGCAGTCCGGGCGGCCGGGCCCGCCGCCGGGGGTCAGCAGCAGGAAGGGACCTCGCGGCCGCTGGTCACCGCGTAGTACTGGAGGTCCTGGACCGGCGCCTGTTTCCGCACCGGGTACGGCAGTTCGGCGGCCGCCGTGCCGGTGCCGCCGCGCACCACCCGCGCGGAGCCGGTGCCCGTACGCAGCGGCAGCAGTGCGGAGTGGAGGCCGGCCGGGGCCTCGTACGAGGAGCGGGCGGCGCCGACGGTGGTACGGACGGTCGCGGGCGCGGTCAGGAGGCTGAGCACCTCGACGGTGTCGCGGGCGGCCGCGCTGCCCCTGCGCAGGGACATCAGCCGCTGCTGGCCGCCGGCCGGGGCGGCCGCGGCGAACTGGGTGCGCGAGGTCAGGTACAGCGTGTCCCGGACGATCCGCGGCCACGCGCCGGTCTTGAACCGGGTCAGGTAGTAGGAGCTCAGGTCGAGGTAGGCGTGCCCGTTGTGCGCCGACGGGGCGAAGTGGCCGCCTTCGGAGTAGTCGTTCCACGTGGTGAGCTGCACCCAGTCGGCGCCGTCCTCGATGGCGCGGGTCCATGTCGCGCGCAGCGTCGCGGTGTTGCCCGCCTCGTCGTAGACGCCCTGGTTGGGGCGGGCGTCCTGGACCGAGACCGGCTGCATCCAGATCTTGCCCAGGGCGTGGGCGCGCCGGACGTCGGCCGTCGCGCTCTCCTGGCCGGTGTGGCTGCGGCTGCCCCATTCCGAGAAGCCGTGGCTGAGGGCCGCGAACGCGTCGGCGTGGGAGGCGAGGTCGAGGAAGAGGGGGACGAAGGCGGTGCGGATGCCGTGCCGCCGTTCCAGGACGTCCAGCGTCCGGGTCCACCAGGTGACGTCCTTGGCCTCCGCCTTGAAGGGGGAGAGCACCAGGCGGCCGTCGTCGAGGCGGTGCGCGGCCGGGTGGGCGCCGAGGGCGGCGACGGCGTCGGCGAGGACCGTCGGGTCGTCGGTCTTCAGGGACGTCATGTCCGGCATCAGCATGATCCTGAAGCCGGGGTCGACCGAACGGGCCGCCTCCATCAGGAGGTTCGCCCGCTCCCAGTGCGTGCCGGAGAGGGAGAGCAGGTCGAGGGTGAAGCCGTCGATGCCGGCGGCGCGGGCGGTGCGCACCTCCTGCTGGAGGTTGGCGCGTTCCCAGTCGCCGTCCTTCGGCGCGACCGGCAGCGGACGGTCGCGCAGCAGGCCGCCGTAGGGCGCGTGCTTGCCGCTCTCGCCGTCCGCCGTGAGGTAGTGGCGGGCGTAGTAGTCGGCCTCGGGGCGGGCGTTGTCGAGGGAGAGCGGGTACGGGGTGAAGTAGTGGGCGAAGACCAGCCTGCCCGGCCCGGCGGCGCGCAGGGCCGCCGGATCCGGCATGTCGAACGGGAGGGCGCCGGCGGGGCGTTCCCGCTCGTCTCCGGGGTACGGGTGGCCCGGTGCGGTGCCGGCGGGCCGGCCGCCGGCGGCGAAGGGGTCCCCGGCGATCCCGGCGGCGGCGCACACGCCGACCAGGAGGAGCCCCGAGACGAAGGCGGCGAGCCAGGACCGGCGCCCGGGCAGCCGGAAGCGGCGCCGGTGGTTGGCGTGCATCGTCAGGTCCCCTCCCCCGCGGCGGCCCGGTCCTGGATACGGATCCGGGTCCGGGTCCGCTCAGAAGTAGAGCGGATCCCCGGGGCGCGGACAACCGTTCCCGCCGCGGGGGCGGGGCCACGGGCGGGTCAGGGACCTCGCCGAGCCCTCAGCGGCGAGGGCGTCGACATGGGCCGGCGGACGGGTGCCGGGGCACGGCAGCGCGGCATCGTCCCTTCCCGTCGCCCCCGCGCGCCCGCGCGTCCCAACGGCCCCTGATTTACGGGGAATCTGTCCTTCCGCTGGCTATCCGTCACACCTGGCGGATAATCATCTGGGCACGGCTTGAATCGAGCCTCGGGCCGTGCACGGGGACACGTATGCATGGGGGGCATCGTGCCGATGGGGAATTCAGGGCATCCGGGGGCCCTTCCGGCGACGTCCGACGAGATGTCGCGGCTGCTCACGGCGGTCCGCCGGGGCCGCGTGCTGACCGTCACCGGACGTGTGCGGGAACAACGCGCCGTGCTGGTACGGGAGATCGCCCGGCGGGTCGCGTCCAACTTCTACGACGGCGTGACCTTCGTCAGCCTGGAGCGCACCACGGGGGTGCGCGAACTGGTGGAGGCGCTGGGCTGCGTACCCGGCATGCCCTTCCTGCCCTGCGGCGGCGCGAACGCCGCGTCCTGGCTCGCCGAGCGCGACATGCTGCTCGTCGTGGAGGGCTGCGACCGGCTCGACGCCGCGGCCCTGGGCTGGCTGCGCAAGCTGCTGGCGGTCGCCCCCGGCGTACGGCTGCTGGCGGCCGGCCGGTACCCGCTGATCATGGAGCAGGAGCGGATCCACCGTCTCTGAGCGCCCGGCGCCGGGACCCGGCCGGAAGTCGACTTGACGACGGACGGGTCCGCGCAAAGTTCCCCCGCGCCCTCGGGAGCCGGGTGACCATGGCCGTTTGCGGTACTCCGGGAAGATCGAGACCCAGACGACAGGAGCGCGACCGTGGCCGGCACCACCGGTGAACCGAACCACCCGACCGACCCCTTCGGACCCTCTCCCCTCCAGGACCTGATGTACGGGCACATCCACGGCGCCGCGCTGCGGGCCGTGGCCGTGCACCGGATCGCCGATCACCTCGGCGACGGCCCCCGCACCGCCGACGACCTCGCCGCCCGCACCGGCACCCACGCCCCGTCCCTGCGCCGGATCCTGCGGCTGCTGGCGATCCGGGGTCTCTTCCACGAGGACGACCGGGGCGCGTTCCGGCTGGACGACAGCGCGCAGGCGCTGCGCACGGACGCGCCGGGATCGCAGCTGGCCGCCGTCCTGATGATCACGGACCCGATGTTCGGGCGGTCCACGGACGGGCTCGCGGAAACCCTCCGTACGGGCGAACCCGCCTTCGAGCTCGCGTACGGCACGTCGTTCTTCGAGCACCTCCTGAAGGCCCCCGAGGACCGGGCCACGTTCGACGCCGGCATGGCCTCGATGTCCGGTCCGGTGGAGGAACTCGTCGCGCAGAGCTACACGTTCCCCGAGGGGGCGCGCGTGATCGACGTGGGCGGGGGCCGCGGGGGCCTGCTGGGCGCCGTACTGACCCGGGAGCCCACACTGACCGGCGTCCTCTTCGACCAGCCCGCGACGGTCGCCGAACACCTCCTGGACCTGCCCGGACTGGCGGGCCGGTGGCACACCGAGGGCGGCGACTTCTTCTCCGCCGTGCCGCCCGGGGGCGACTTCTACGTGCTCAAGCACATCCTGCACGACTGGAGCGACGAGGACGCCCTGCGGATCCTCGAGACGATCCGCCGCGCGGCAGCCCCCGGCAGCCGGCTGCTGGTCGTGGACGCCGTTCTGCCGGAGGGTTCCGCGCCGCACCCGGCGGTGAACGTCGACGTCGTCATGTTGCTGGCCGTCCGCGGACGCGAGCGCACCGCCGCCGAGTTCTCGGGCCTGCTCGGCCGGGCGGGCTTCCGCCTGGAGCGGATCCTGCCGACCCCGACCCTGCCCTCGGTCCTGGAGGCCGTCGCGGTCTGAGGTCTGAGCACCTCCCCGCACCGGCACTGCCGAGCACCCGCTTCTGCCCGCACCGGACTCCGCCGCCGTCGGCTATCGCGCCCCACGGCGGAGTCCGGGGCGGGCGGAGCGTGATCACCGGGCTGCTATGACTGCCGCATGATCTTTCACGTCGCCCCGCTCGCGGACTGGCTCGACGCCCCGGACGACCCGTACGCCCCGCCGTCCCTCGCCAAGGACGGCACCCTGCACTGCGCCCCCAGCGCCGAGGCGCTGCTCGCCGCCGTGAGTCACTTCCACCGCAGCGCGCCGGGGCCGCTCGTCGCGCTGATCGTCGACGAGAGCAGGCTCGACGCCCCGGTGGACCGGGTGCCCCCGGCCCCCGCGTCCCCACTGGCCGGTACGCCCGGAGCCGTCCTCTCCCGGATCCACGGACCCCTCGACCGCGCCGCCGTGGTCGCCGTGCTGGGCATCGTGCGCGACGGCGAGGGGCGGGCCCTGGAGCTGGTTGCCCGGCCCTGATCCCCCGGGGCCGGTCCTCCGGAGAGTGACACCGCGGGGCACCGGCCGCTGCCCCGTACGAGTGATGGCCGTTTCATCGGACCGGCGCGGTCGGCGCGACCGGTCCCCCCACCCCCCACCCGAGAAGGAGGCGCCGGGATGACGACCGCCGGCACCGTGCCGACCTGCCCGTTCCGCCACGACGTGGCCCTGGAACCCGACCCGTTCATGGCCCGGATGCGCGAGGAGGCGCCCGTCGCCCGCGTCCGGATGCCCTACGGGGAGGGCGACTGCTGGCTGGTGACGCGCTACGACGACGTGCGGACGGTGACCTCGGACCGCCGCTTCAGCCGCGCCGCCCTGGTCGGCCGGGACTTCCCGCGGATCACCCCGGCCCCCATCGCCCAGGCCGAGGCGATCAACCTCATGGACGCGCCGGCCCTCAACCGGGTGCGCAAGCTGGTCGTCAAGGCCTTCACCACTCCTCGGGTGGAGGCGCTGCGGCCCTGGACCCAGGCCGCCGCGGACACCCTGCTGGACCGGATGGCCGCCGCCGGCGGCCCGGCCGACGTCATGGCCCATCTCGCCGACGAACTGCCCCTCATGACGATCTGCCAGCTCATGGACGTCCCCCCGGAGGACCGCCCGCGGTTGCGGCGGTGGGCCATGGCGATGATGTCGATGAGCGCGGCGGACCGGACCTCGGCCGCCGAGGCGAAGGCCCGGCTGCGGGCGTACTGCGGCGAGCTGACCATGGCCCGGCGGCAGGCTCCCGGCGAGGACCTCGTCAGCGCCCTCGCCACCGCCCGCGTGGGCGAGGAGATGCTGGACGAGGGGGAGCTGGCCGTGCTGGCGATGCTCCTGCTCGTCACCGGGCACGACACCACCACCTACGACATCGGCGACATCGTCTACACCCTGCTGACCCACCCCGACCGGCTGGAGCAGCTGCGGGCCCGGCCCGAGCTGCTGCCCCGCGCCGTGGAGGAGCTGCTCCGCTTCATCCCCTTCCGCCAGGGCGTGGGCATTCCCCGGGTGGCGCTGGAGGACGTCGTCGTGGGCGGCGTCCGCATCGGGGCGGGCGACACCGTCCACGTGTCCTACCTGACCGCCAACCGCGACGGCCGGGTCTACGAGCGCCCCGACGAGCTCGACTTCGAACGGCCGGCGCCCGCCGGGCACCTGGCCTTCGGGTACGGCGGTCACCGCTGCCTGGGCGCCCACCTGGCGCGCATGGTGCTCGACGTCGCCGTCGGCACGCTGCTGCGCCGGTTCCCGGCGCTGCGGCTGGCCGTCCCCGCCGAGGAGGTGCGGTGGAACACCGTGTCGATCTGGCGCCACCCCCTCGCCCTGCCCGTCACCTGGTAAGGATCCCCCCGTCATGGCTCTTCTGTGCAGGCCCGCCATCAGCGTTCCCGACCACGTCATCACCCTGGAGGAGACCCTCGACCTGGCCCGCAGGCTGCACGCCGGCCATCCGCAGCTCGACCTCGCGTTACGGCTGATCGCCCACACCGGCGTGCGCACCCGGCACCTGGTCCAGCCCGTCGCGGCGACGCTGCGGCACCCCGGGTTCGCCGAGCGCAACGCGCTCTACGAGGCCGAGGCCAAGGCGCGGGTGCCGGAGACGGTACGCCGGGCCCTGGGCCATGCCCGGCTCGGCCCCGAGGACATCGACATGATCATCTATGTCTCCTGCACCGGTTTCATGATGCCGTCCCTGACCGCCTGGCTCATCAACACCATGGGGTTCAGGCCGCAGACCCGGCAGCTGCCGATCGCCCAGCTGGGCTGCGCCGCGGGCGGCGCGGCCGTCAACCGTGCGCACGACTTCTGCACCGCCTATCCGCGGGCGAACGTACTGATCGTGGCGTGCGAGTTCTGTTCGCTGTGCTACCAGCCGACCGATCTGGCCGTCGGCAACCTGCTGTCGAACGGACTGTTCGGTGACGCCGTCGCCGCCGCGGTGGTGCGCGGAGACGGCGGCGGGGACCCGGAAGGCCCTGGGGCCCGCGGTCCACGGGGGGTCCGGCTCGAACACAACGGGTCCCATCTGGTGCCCGGCACCGAGGAGTGGATCTCGTACGCGGTCCGCGACACCGGCTTCCACTTCATGCTGGACAAGCGGGTGCCCGGCACCATGGCGCAGCTCGCGCCCGCCATGGACGATCTGACGGCCCGGCGCGACTGGGACATCTCCGGCCTGGACTTCTACATCGTGCACGCGGGCGGCCCGCGCATCCTGGACGACCTGGGCGCCCACCTGCGCCTGCCGGCGTCGATGTTCCGCTACAGCCGGGCGACCCTGAGCGAGCGCGGGAACATCGCCAGTGCCGTCGTCTTCGACGCCCTCGACCGCTTCTTCGAGGACGGCGGTGCCGAGCACGCCGGCCGCGGGCTGATCGCGGGGTTCGGCCCCGGCATCACCGCCGAGGTCGCCCTGGGCAGCTGGGACGACGGCCGGGACGGCCTGCGCGACGAGGAGGCGGGCCGGGCCGAGGACGGACGGACCGAGGACGGTGGGGCCCAGGACGGTCGGGCCCAGGACGGACGGGCGCTGTGCGCGCTCAGTCCGGGTCGCGGCTGAGCCGGCGCCAGACGGGGGCCGGGCAGCGGCCCTGGGGGCGGGCGGTGAGGAAGAGGTGGTAGTCCACGCGGCGCGGGGGACGGCCGTACTCGACCCAGTGGTCGCGGCCGGAGACCTTGTCCCAGCCGTCGTTCGGCATCCGGATGTGGTCGGAGCGGCCGTCCTTGTCCTTGGTGGTGATCTGGGCGACCTCGGCGTGGTCGTCGTGGGCGGCCAGCACCACGCAGTAGTGGCGCAGCTGCCGGGCGGGGTCCTCCCGCAGCGGGACCATCGCCAGCCAGATCTCCCCCGGGGCCGGCCGGCGGCGGGTCAGAGTGGCGGACGGGCCGCCCCGGGACGCGTCCCACCGGCGTACGGCGGCGACGAAGGCGAGCGCCACCAGGCCCGCGGCCATGCTCTCGGCCGTCGCCCGGACGTTCCACAGGGGGTGGTCGCCGACCTGGCCGTGCGTCCACCACAGGGCGGCGGCGACGAGGGCGAGCAGGCCGGCGGCCCGGGCCAGGACCAGCCACCACACGAACGCGCGGCGGCGGCTCGCCCAGAGGGCCACGAACACGGCCACGACGACCGGGAGGGCGTAGGCGGTCAGGTGCTCCCCGAAGCCCTGGAGCCGCTGCGGGGGCGTCTGTTCGGCCAGCAGGTCGGGCAGGGTCAGCGGCACCGACAGCAGGTAGCCGACGGTCGGGAGGACGAGGAGGAACAGCAGCAGAAGCGCTCCGCAGCCGCCTCCCGCGCAGGACGTTCCGTCGCGCCGTGCCACAGCAGTCTCCCCCTCGCTCACAGGCGGTGAACGTTAGCGCACGCTCTCCCGCCATGTGGCCGAAAAGACGCAACCCCGCCCCGGCCGGGCGGAAGCCTGGCCGGGGCGGGGTGACGCACCGGTGGTACGCGTGGTACGCGCGGCGCGGGTGGTGCGGTGTCGCGCGGGGATCGGCCGCGCGGCGGGGTCAGCCCAGGATCGCGAGCGCCTGGTTGAAGGTCGCGGACGGGCGCATGATCGCCGCGGCCTTGGCCGGGTCGGGCTGGTAGTAGCCGCCGATGTCCGCCGGGTTGCCCTGGACGGCGATCAGCTCGTCGACGATGGTCTGCTCCTGCTCGGCCAGCGTCTTGGCCAGCGGGGCGAAGGCGGTGGCCAGCTCGGCGTCGTCGGTCTGCTTGGCCAGCTCCTGCGCCCAGTACAGGGCGAGGTAGAAGTGGCTGCCGCGGTTGTCGATGCCGCCGAGGCGACGCGAGGGCGACTTGTCCTCGTTGAGGAAGCTGCCGGTGGCGCGGTCGAGCGTGTCGGCCAGCACCTGCGCGCGGGCGTTGCCCGTGGTGGTGGCGAGGTGCTCGAAGGAGACCGCCAGCGCGAGGAACTCACCGAGGGAGTCCCAGCGCAGGTAGTCCTCCTTGACCAGCTGCTGGACGTGCTTGGGGGCGGAGCCGCCGGCGCCCGTCTCGAAGAGGCCGCCGCCGTTCATCAGCGGGACGACCGAGAGCATCTTGGCGCTGGTGCCCAGCTCCAGGATCGGGAAGAGGTCGGTCAGGTAGTCGCGCAGCACGTTGCCGGTGACGGAGATGGTGTTCTCGCCGCGGCGGATGCGCTCGACGGAGAACTTCGTGGCCTCGACGGGAGCGAGGATCTTGATCTCCAGGCCCTCGGTGTCGTGGTCGGCGAGGTAGGTGTTGACCTTGGCGATCAGCTGGGCGTCGTGCGCGCGGGTCTCGTCGAGCCAGAAGACGGCCGGGTCGCCGGTGGCGCGGGCGCGGGTGACGGCGAGCTTGACCCAGTCCTGGATCGGGGCGTCCTTGGTCTGGCAGGCGCGGAAGATGTCGCCCTCGGCGACCTCCTGCTCCAGGACGACGTTGCCCTCGGCGTCGACGACGCGGACGGTGCCGGCCGCGGCGATCTCGAAGGTCTTGTCGTGGGAGCCGTACTCCTCGGCCTTCTGGGCCATCAGGCCGACGTTCGGCACCGAGCCCATGGTGGCGGGGTCGTACGCGCCGTGGGCGCGGCAGTCCTCGACGACGGCCTGGTAGACGCCGGAGTAGCTGCTGTCCGGGAGGACCGCGAGGGTGTCGGCCTCCTGGCCGTCCGGGCCCCACATGTGGCCGGAGGTGCGGATCATGGCCGGCATGGAGGCGTCGACGATGACGTCCGAGGGGACGTGCAGGTTGGTGATGCCCTTGTCCGAGTCGACCATCGCCAGGGCCGGGCCCTCGGCGAGCTCGGCCTCGAAGGAGGCCTTGATCTCGGCGCCGAGGCCGTGCGGGACGGAGTCCAGGCCGCCGAGGATGGTGCCGAGGCCGTCGTTCGGGGACAGGCCGGCGGCGGCCAGCACCTCGCCGTACTGGGCGAAGGTCTTCGGGAAGAAGGCGCGCACGACGTGGCCGAAGACGATCGGGTCGGAGACCTTCATCATCGTGGCCTTGAGGTGCACGGAGAACAGGACGCCCTCGGCCTTGGCGCGGGCGATCTGCTCGGAGAGGAAGGTGCGCAGGGCGGCGGCGCGCATGACGGAGGCGTCGACGACCTCGCCCGCCAGGACGGGTACGGACGCGCGCAGCACGGTGGTGGCGCCGTCGGCGGCGACGTGCTCGATGCGCAGCGTGCCGGCCTCGGCGATCACCGCGGACTTCTCGGTGGAGCGGAAGTCGTTCTCGCCCATGGTCGCGACGTCGGTCTTGGAGTCGGCGGACCAGGCGCCCATGCGGTGCGGGTGGGCCTTGGCGTAGTTCTTGACCGAGGCGGGGGCGCGGCGGTCGGAGTTGCCCTCGCGCAGGACCGGGTTGACGGCGCTGCCCTTGACCTTGTCGTAGCGGGCGCGGTGCTCGCGCTCCTCGTCGGTCTTCGGGTCGTCCGGGTAGTCCGGGAGGGCGTAGCCCTGGCCCTGGAGCTCGGCGACGGCGGCCTTGAGCTGCGGGATCGAGGCCGAGATGTTCGGCAGCTTGATGATGTTGGCGGCCGGCGTCTTGGCCAGCTCACCGAGCTCGGCGAGGGCGTCGTCGATGCGCTGCTCGGCCTGGAGGGCCTCGGGGAAGCTGGCGATGATGCGGCCGGCCAGCGAGATGTCGCGGGTCTCCACACGGACGCCGGCGGTCGAGGCGTACGCCTGGACGATCGGCAGGAACGAATAGGTCGCCAGGGCCGGAGCCTCGTCAGTGTGCGTATAGATGATGGTCGAGTCAGTCACCGGGTACTCCGCTCCACGTCCACGTCTGCAACATTGCTTGACATCAAGATATCTCGTGATCGGGTCTCCTTCGACAAGGACCCCTGCCGCCGCTTCGGACGGATCTACGAGAGGCGGGTCACCCGGGGCGCCCGGGAGCGGTGCGGGCGCCCCGGAGGGCCTCAGGCCGCCCCGGCGTACTTGGGGTTGGGGCCCCACTTGTTCGGCTCGGTGCGGCCCTCGTCCGCCATGAAGACGAGGATGACGATCCAGCCGATCACCGGGATCAGGCCGATCAGCGCCCACCAGCCCGAACGGTCGGTGTCGTGCAGCCGGCGGAGCGTGACGCCCAGGCCCGGCAGGAAGACCACGGCGAGGTAGACGGCCATGGGGATCAGGCCCACCCCGGTCAGGCGGCCGAGGACCAGGAGCGCGATCTCGATGATCCCGCTGAACAGGGCGAACAGCCAGTACTCCTGGCGACGGGCCCGGCCGCCGAACACCGCGTACTTCTTGAGGACGTCGATGTAGTGCTTCATGTGTCCCCCCAATAGGACGGATCCGGGCCCGTCCCAGGTGGAGCAAGCCGCGCCAGAACCTATGCCCGCCCTACTGGCGGGTCAAGTAGTGGTTCCGGAGGGCCACCGCCCTCGCGGCCGTGTCACGACCGTCCGCCGAAGCGCCGGCACCAGCGGCAGACCAGCCCCAGCAGACACACCAGCATCAGCACCCAGGAGACGGCGAAGGCCCAGATCAGCACGGGTGACGACCGGGCCACCGCGGGTACGAACAGCCCCGCCGACACCAGCCCCAGCAGCACCGTCGCCAGGGCGAGCCGGTGCCGGCGCACCCCCGCCGCCGGCCCCGACCACGGCCGCGCGCCGCGTCGCATCGTGCGCAGCCGGCGCGCGAGCACCACGTCCTGGTCCAGCATCCGCTCGATCTCGCCCAGGATCATCAGTTCCCGTCGTGAGAGCTCCCGGCCGTCCATCGCCATCGCCACCCCGTCGTCACCTCAGGCCGCCACCGTGGCCGCGGCCAGCGCGTCCACCACCGCGCGCAGCGACCCGCACCGCGCGTACGTCGCGCGCTGGCGCGCGGCACCGCTGCCGTCCGCGCGCAGCGCCTTGAGCAGGTCCTGTACGAGGCCCAGGTCACCGGCGGCCTCCAGGCCCGGCGCGGCCCGCTCGACCAGCCGGTCCACCAGCCGCCCGGCCGGCAGCTCCTGTCCGTCGACGGGGTCGAGCCCGGAGCCGTGCAGTCCGTGCACGGCGGCGTACTCGTGCGCCGAGCGCAGCTGGCGGTCCGTCACCCCGGCGACGGGCAGCTCCGCCTCGACCTCGGCGAGCAGGGTGGTCGACAGTCCGCGCACCAGGGCCGCCAGCAGCACCACGGTGTCCAGTTCGGCGTTGGCGTCGGCGACCCGGATCTCCAGCGTCGGGACGTGCTCGGAGGGGCGGGCGTACCAGTAGAGCATCCGGCGGTCCAGCAGGATCCGGTCGCGGACGAACCCGTCGAGGAGGTCGTCGTACTCGGGCTCGCGCAGCACCGGGGCCGGCCCGACGGTCGGCCAGCGGGCGAATTCCACGCTCCGCCAGCTCTCGTAGCCGCTGTCGCGCCCGCGCGTGAAGGGGGAGTTCCCGGTCAGCGACTGCAGGACGGGCAGCCAGGGCCGCATGGGGTGGGACAGGGCCAGCGCCTCGGCGCGGGTCAGGCTCCCGACGTGGACGTGCGTACCGCACACCACGCGGTCGAAACCGGCCACGATCGACGCGAAGCGCCGCGCCATCCGGAGGTACCGGTCGCAGTCGGTGACCGCCAGCGGGCCGGCCGGCGGGAGGACGGGCGTTCCGGTGGCGACGATCTTGCAGTCGGCCCGGTCCGCGGCGGCCGCCGCCGTACGCCGCAGCTGCGCGAGCTGCGCGCGCAGGTCGCCGAGATCGGCGACCGGCCGGGTACAGACCTCGACCTGGGCGGTGTAGAACTCGGCCTGCACCTGGTCCCCCAGGTCCTCGGCCGCGGTCGCGATGACCTCGGGCGCACGGCCGCTCGGGGCGCCGCCGTCCTTGTCGACCAGGAGGAACTCCTCCTCGACCCCCATGGTGAGAACCTTCATCGGCTGCCTCCTCGCCGCTGGTGCGCCGCGTGTACCCACCTGGCGGGTCGCGAAGCACCCGGGCCGCCCGCCCCGGTCGGGAGGTTCCCGCACGGGCGCTTCCGTGCCTCCATGGTGCGCCCCCGGAGCGCGTTCGGCCCGGCCGCGCGGCACGGCCGTACGAGCGGGGCCCCCGCGGTCGCCTCGGGCGGTCGTTCAGGCGGTCATTTCAGGGTGTGCCGGGTGCGGGCCAGCAGGGGGATGACGAACCAGCACAGCGCGAACCACACCGCCATGATCCCCACCAGCCATCCCGCGATGCGGTCGTCGAGCACGAAGCGCAGGATGAGCAGCAGGCTGGCGGCCATGGTGAGGAAGAGCAGCACCAGGCCGGCGATGGTCAGCCGCGAGGCCCAGGTCACGGCCGTGGGCTTGAGGCGGCGGCCGAAGACCAGCCGGTGGAAGGAGACCGGGGCCACCAGGACCCCGGTCGTCGCCGCTCCGAGGAGGACCGTGACGACGTACAGGTTCCGGTCGAAGTCGCTGAGCTCGGTGAACCGCGGCTGGAAGACCACCGTCAGCAGGAACGCGAACAGGATCTGCACCCCGGTCTGTGCGACCCGCAGTTCCTGGAGCAGCTCGGCCCAGTGCCGGTCGGCCCGCTCGGCCTGCGTCTCGTCGCGCTGCGGATCGGCGGCGGTTCCTCGCGGTTCCCGCTCAGCGGACGGATTGATCTCGCGCATGGCCCGCGCCTGCCCCGATCGGCCACCTCTACGCATCCGCCGGTCCGCAGGGGGTATCCGCCGTCGGGGGGCGCGCCGCGGGCGCGCCGCCCCGGCCGTACGGGAGGAGCCGCGATGCGTTCGTACTGGATCGACAGCACCGACGCGCCCGTCCGGCCGCCGCCGGAGGGTGATCTCCGGGCGGACGTGGTCGTGGTCGGTGCCGGGATCGCCGGGCTGTGCGCGGCCCGGGAGCTGGTGCGTGCCGGCCGCGAGGTGGTGGTCCTGGAGGCCGGCCGGGTCGCGGCCGGGGCCAGCGGCCACGCGACGGGGAAGCTGACCTCCCTGCACGGCCTGCGGTACGCGCGCCTGGCGCACGAGCGCGGCCCGGAGGCGGCCGCGCTGTACGCGCGCTCGCAGGAGGAGGCGCTGCGGCAGACGGTGCTGCTCTGCGGTGAGCTGGGCATCGACGCGGAGCTGGAGCGGGTGCCCGCCTTCACGTACCTCATGGACGGCGAGCGGGCGCCGGAGGTCTTCCTGGAGGCGGAGGCGGCCCGGGCGGCGGGGCTGGACGCCCGGTACGTGACGGTGACCGGGCTGCCGTACCCGGTCGCGGCGGCGGTCCGGGTGGAGGACCAGCTGCAGTTCCATCCGCGCCGGTTCCTGCTGGGCCTGGCCGAGGACCTGGTGGCGCGCGGCGGCGTCCTGCACGAGGGGACCCGGGTGACGGGGCTGCGGGAGCTGGCCGAGTGCCGGCTGACGCTGGCGGGCGGCGCGGTCGTGCACGCGTCGGACGTGGTGCTGGCCACGCAGTTCCCGCTGGTCTGCCACAGCGGCCTGATGGCGCGGCTGACCGTACGCCGGGAGCTGGTCGTGGCCGCGCCGGTGGCCGCCGGGGACGCGCCGGAGGGCATGTACTTCACCGAGGAGGACGGCGTCCGGTCGGTGCGCAGCGCCCCGTACCCGGACGGGCGGCGGCTGGTGATCGTCGCCGGGGAGGCGGTCACGCCGGGTGCCGGGGGCAGCGCGCAGCGGCTGGCCCGGCTCCAGACGTGGGCCCACCGGCACCTGCCGGGTTTCCCGGGCGGGCCGGCGCCGTACCGGTGGGCGGCGCAGGACGTGTACTCGGCCGACCACCTCCCGTACATCGGGCACGAGCACCCGGACACCCAGCACGTCTTCGTGGCGACCGGTTTCGGGGGGTGGGGCATGAGCAACGGGCTGGTCGCGGGGCCGCTGCTGGCCGCGCACGTGACGGGCGGGCCGCGGCCGCCGTGGACCGAGCTGTACGACCCGCGCCGGCTGCTGCCGCTGCGGGAGATCGGCGAGGTGGCCCGGTCCCAGGCCACGGTGGCGCGGCACTACATGGCCGGCTTCGGGCCGCCGCCGCGCTGTACGCACATGGGCTGCGAGCTGGGCTACGACGAGTCCGAGCAGATCTGGGAGTGCCCGTGCCACGGGTCGCGCTTCGCGGCCGACGGGACGGTGCTGCACGGCCCGGCGACCGCGCCGCTGGACAGGAAGGACCTGCCATGACCGAGACCGAGCCGACGACCGGGACCAGGCGGCGGCCGCCGCCGCCCGCCGACCCGGCTCCCGAGCCGCGCGAGCCCGGGGCCGTCCCGCGCGACCCGCGGCCGGCCCCGCCGGGGCCGGAGCCCGCTCCCCCGGCGGAACCGCCGCCCGGCCCGACGGAGCGCCCGCCGGTCCCGGAACCGCCCGACTGACGGGCACCGCCCGACGGACGGCGACGGCTTCCGGCCGCGGGTCCCGTGACGGCGACGGCTTCCGGCCGCGGGTCCCGTGACGGCGACGGCTTCCGGCCGCGGGTCCCGTGACGGCGACGGCTTCCGGCCGCGGGTCCCGCCCCGGCTGCCCGTGCCCGCGGGTCAGGTGCCGAATTCCTGGGCGCCGAGTTCGCGGACGAGGGTGGCGCAGAAGGCGTCCAGGTCGCCCGGCCTGCGGCTGGTGATCAGGGTGCCCGGGGCCGCGCGGCAGACGTGGACCCGCTCGTCGACCCAGGTGCCGCCGGCGTTGCGGATGTCGGTGGCCAGGCTCGGCCAGGAGGTCAGGGTGCGCCCGCGCACCACGTCGGCCTCGACCAGCGTCCACGGGGCGTGGCAGATGGCCGCGATCGTCCGGTCGGCGCCGAAGAAGTGCCGGGCGAAGGCGACGGCCCGCGCGTCCATGCGCAGGGCGTCGGGGTTGGCGAGGCCGCCGGGCAGCACCAGGGCGTCGTACTCGTCGGCGGGCGTCTGGCCGACCACGTCGTCCACGGGGTAGGTATCGGCCTTCTCGAAGTGCTGGAAGGCCTGGACCTCGCCGGGCCGGGTCGACACCAGGCGCGGCTCCCAGCCCGCGTTCAGGACGGCCTTCCAGGGCTGCTCCAGTTCCGCCTGCTCGACGCCCGCGGGCGCCGTCAGGAATGCCACGCGCATACCGCTCACGTCCTCTCGTCGTCGTGTCGCGCCTGCCCCGAGCACCGTGGGACAAACCGGAACGTTTCCGGACGCATGACCCGGCTCCGGGCGGGTAGCCGCAGCGCATGAGCGACGACGTGCGGTTCGAGCTGCTCAGCGTCCAACTGGAGTCCGACTGCTTCGGCCGGGTGGCCGTGCCCCTGGACGCCGGGGACGACATCCCCTTCGAGCTCCCGGAGGGCGCCCTGCTCACGGTGGCACTCACGTTCCGCCTGGAGCGGGCCGTGGACGGGCTGGTCTTCGTGGACACACGGGAAGTGGGCAGCTGCGTACTCCCCGTCACCGAGACCCCGCTCGGCAGCTTCCGGGCCGGCGGCCCGTACGAGGTGGTCCTGCCCGCCGAGAAGCTGCCCGCCGGCCGGCTGGCCCGTGGCACGTACACGGTGACCGGAACCTTCCGCGACGGGAACGGCGACGAGCTCGCCAGGGAGACCCACCGCTTCCGCCTCACCCGTCAGGAGCGCCCGCTGGCCCACGCCTGCTGAGCGTGGCCAAAAGCGTTCCCCCGCTCCGTCGGGTCCCGGTCACCATCTGTCTGATGCTGCATCAAATGGCCAGAATTGTTGGTCTTTCACGTGTGGTTATGCTCTGGTCCCGTGCGATCGAGGAGTTTTATCGATCGCTTATGGGCAGAGTGGGGCGGCCGACAACACCCCCACACGACCGCAGGACCGGAGAACCGATGGACAGAAACCTCGTCATCCCGCCCCCCACGGGTGGCCAGGCGTTCGACGAGACCCAAGTTCCCCTCTACTACAGCCGGAAGACCGCGGACATACTCCACAAGTACGGCCCGGGACCGCGGGTCCACTTCCACATGGGGCTCTTCGCTCCGGGCGTGACGCCCAACACCACCGTCTCCCAGGAGGTGCTCAAGCGTCGCATCGTCGCGTCTCAGGAGGCCATCGTCGAGCACGCCGCGCGCAGTTGGGGCGCGTACGCCACACCTCCCGGCCGGCTGCTCGACATCGGCTGCGGGGTCGGCGGGGGTTCGCTCTACTGGGCGCAGGTGCACGGCGCGTCCGTCACCGGTCTGACCGTCGCGGCCGACCACGTCCCGGTGATCGAGGACTTCGCCCGCACGGCCGGGGTCGGCGACCGGGTGACGCCGGTACTGGCGGACGTGCACGAGTTCACCACCGACGTGAAGTACGACGCGGCGTACGCCAACGAGAGTTCCGGCTACATGGACCGCGAGCGGCTCTTCCAGGTGGTGGCCCGCTCCCTGAAGCCCGGCGGCTGGTTCGGGATCCAGGAACACTTCATCTGCCGGCCCGAGTGGACCGAGTTCATCGACGGCTACTACAAGACGCGCCTGGGCACCTTCACCGAGTACATCACCGCCGCCGAGGCCGCCGGCTTCACCCTGGAGCAGGACGAGGACGTCACCGACCGGGTCGCCGAGTTCTGGGTGCAGTCGATGGCCTGGAACACCGCCGAGCTGGACCGTGTCGAGCGCCTCGGCGCCCGCTCGGCCTGGTCCCGGGATCGGCTGCGGGAGTCCACGATCACGCACGGCAAGCTGTTCCGGATCTGGCGCGACCACGCGCTGGCGACCAAGCTGCTCCTCTTCCGCCTCGGGGGTCGCTGACCGTGCCCCCCGTCTACACCGCACAGCACCGGCCCTCGCGGATCGGCTGGGAACTCCCGCCGTTCTACTGCCCGTTGGAGCGAGGGCTGATCCATCCGAAGGCCGCGGAGATCGAGGAGCGGGCCGTCGCGTGGATCGACGCGTACGGTCTCTACCCGGACGACACCGAGCGCGCCTGGGGACTGGCCACCCACAGCGCCGAGTTCACCAGCAGGATCATCCCGTACGGCGACGTGGAGCCGGTGCTGCTGTTCGTCCAGTGGAACTACTGGGCCAACGCCGTCGACGACTGGCAGGACTCCGGCTCCGCCGCCACCCGCACCGCGCACATCGCCGACCACAGCGCCCGGCTGGTCCGCGCGATCGAGGCGCCCGGTTCGGGACTGCTGCCGCCCGGCCCGCTCACCACGGCGCTCGACGACCTGGTGGCCCGTACCCGGGCCGTGCTCACCCCGTTCCAGCTGCGCCGGTTCGCCGAGGGCACCCGGGACTGGCTGTTCGGCGCCGGCTGGCAGACCGCCAACGCCGAGCTCGGGGTCATGCCGTCGCTGAACGAGTTCGCCGCCATGCGGATGTCCGTCAACGGCACCCGTTTCACGCTGACCTGGTGCGATGCGGCGAACGACATCCACGTGCCGGCCGACGTGCTGTACTCGGCACCCGTCCAGGCCCTCACCGACGCCGCCGGGTTCATCGTCAGCTGCGACAACGACCTGTTCTCGTACAACAAGGAGGACCACCAGGACCCCTGGGAGCAGAACCTCCTGAACGTCGTCGCCGGGCACCTCGGCTGCACCCCGCGTGAGGCCCTCGCGCCGGCCGTCGCCCTGCGGGACCGCGCGATGACCCTGTTCGTCCGGCTGCGCGAGCGGCTGGCCGAGGGCGCCGACGAGCCGCTCGCGCGCTACCTCGACTCCCTCGCCCACTACGTCGCCGGCTGCATCGAGTGGCAGGACCGCGCGCCGCGGTTCGCCAGTCCCCGCAACCGCAACACCCTCCCGGTGGAGGGCGCCTCGTACGACGTCACCTGGCGCGACGGCCCGAGCGACCCGGACGAGGGGCCGCCGCCGGTCCCGGCCATCGCCTGGTGGTGGCGGCAGCTGGAGGACCGGCGGTAGCGGCGGCGACGCTCAGCCGCGGCCCAGCAGCCGGGCCCACCACGACGGGCGGGCCCGGCGGCGGTGGCCCGTGGCGGCGGGCGGGACGGCCGCCGGTGCCACCGGGGCCGGCGGCACCGGCACCTGCACCGGCGCGGGCGCCTGCATCGGCGCGGGCACCTGCGTGGGCACCGGCGAGGAGGCCGTCACGGTGCGTCCCTGCGGGGTGAACACCACCGGGAGCGACACCAGGTGGCGGGACATGAGGGAGGCGACGACGCGCAGTTCCTCCTCCGGCACCGCCAGCTCCAGGTCCGGCATCCGCGACAGGAGCACGTCGATGCCGGTGTCCGCGATGGCCCGGCCGATGTCCTGGCCGGGGCATTCGTGGGGACCCCCGCTGAAGGCCAGGTGCGAGCGGTTGCCGTGCACCGGGACCGAGAGGTCGGGACGGATCTCGGGGTCCACGTTGCCCGCCGCGAGGCCGAGCAGCAGCATGTCGCCGGCCTTGATGCGGTGCCCGCCCAGCTCCGTGTCCCCGGTGGCCCAGCGGCCCAGGATGGTGGTGAGCGGCGGCTCGTCCCACAGCACCTGCTCCAGCGCGTCGGGCAGGGTCATGTGCCCGCCCGAGAGGTTCGCGCGGAAGCGCCGGTCGGTGAGCACCATGCGCAGGGTGTTCGCGATCAGGTTGGCGGTCGTCTCGAACGCCGCGATCAGCACCAGCCGCAGGTGCTCGATGATCTCCGCGTCGGTGAGCGTGGTGGAGGACTCCAGCAGCCAGGAGGTGAAGTCCCGGCCCGGTACGACGCGCTTGCGCGCGACCAGCTGCTCCAGCGCCTCGGTGACGTAGGCGTTGCTGGTGACGGCGGTTTCGGTGCCCTTGATCATGTCCCGGGCGGCCTCGACCAGCCTCGGGCCGTAGGAGTCCGGCATGCCGACCAGCTGGGTCATCACCAGCATGGGCAGCGGCTCGGCGAAGTCCGCGACCAGATCCGCCCGGCCGGCTTCCGCGAACCGGTCGATCAGCTGCCCGGCGAACCGGGTCACGTAGCGGCGGATGCCCCGCCGGTCGAAGCGCTCCAGCGCCTCGGTCACCGCGCCGCGCAGCCGCTCGTGCTCCGTGCCGTCCTGGAAGTTGCACACCGGCTGCCAGGCGGCGACCGGAGTCAGCGGATGGTCCGCCGGGACCTTGCCCTCCTGCATGTCCCGCCAGCGGCGGGGGTCGCGGGAGAAGCGGCTCGGGGTGCGGGCCACGTCGAGGTTCTCGCGGTGGCCCAGGACCAGCCAGGCCGGCAGGTCGCCGGGGACCAGGACGGGGGCCACCGCGCCGTACTCGGCGCGCAGCTGCTCGTACAGGCCCCTGGGGTCGGCGTCGGCCTCGGGGCCGTAGAGGCGGTGCGCCGGACAGCCCGGAGGCGGGACGGATCCGGTCGGGTAGGGGGTGGTCACGAGGCCTCCGGGGTCACGGCGAGGGAGTGCAGGTAGCGCATCAGGGTCATGAGGACGTCACGGCTGGATCCGCGGCTGCGGGCGTCGCAGACCACCAGCGGGACGGACTCGGGCAGGTCGAGGGCGCCCCGGACCTCCTCCAGGGCGTACTGGGGTGCGTCGGGGAAGGAGTTGACGGCGACCACGAAGGGCACGCCGCGCTCCTCCAGCCGGCCGATCACGTCGAAGCTGACCTCCAGCCGCCGGGTGTCCACCAGCACCACCGCGCCCAGCGCGCCCTCGAAGAGGCCGCGCCACAGGAACCAGAAACGTTCCTGGCCGGGGGTGCCGAACAGGTACAGCACCAGCTCCTCGTTGATGCTGATGCGGCCGAAGTCCATGGCCACGGTGGTGGAGCGCTTGCGCTCCACGCCCGCGGTGTCGTCGACGCCGACCCCGGCCTGGGTCATCGTCTCCTCGGTGGTCAGCGGCCGGATCTCGCTCACCGAGCCGACCAGGGTCGTCTTGCCGACCCCGAAGCCGCCGACGATCACCACCTTGACCGCGGCGGTGGCCGTGGCCGGCAGCACGTCCTCGCGCCGCGGCCCCGCCGGGGGGTACCCCGGGGCGGTCGCCGCGGGAGGGTCAGAGCTTTCGAAGTCCATCGATGACTGCCTCAATCAGTGCCAGGTCAGGGAGGTGGGCGGGGGCGACGGGGGGGCGGGAGAGCACATGGCCCGCGGTGAGCAGGTCACCGAGGAGTACGGTGACCACGCTCACCGGAAGGCCCAGATACGCGGAGATCTCGGCCACCGACAGCGGCGACTGGCACAGCCGCATGATCGCCGCGTGCTCCGGCTGCATCCCGGGCCTGGGCCCCGACTTGGCGATGATCAGGGTGACCAGGTCGAGGGTGGTGGGCAGTAACGGTCCGCTGCGGCCGCCGGTGATCACGTACAGCCGCTCGGGCGTGCCGTCGTCCCAGTCCCGGCCCGGGTTGCTCACGCGGGCTGCCCCTCGCGGCGCGGCGGGGTGCTGAGGTGCTCTCCGATCCGGGCGACGAGGTCACGCATCCGCTGGCCCATCAGCCCGGCGTCGACGCCCTCGTCGGCCAGGACGGCGAGGAAGGCCCCGGACCCGGCCGCCATGAGGTAGAAGAATCCGCCGTCCATCTCGATGACGACGAGCCTCATCCTCCCGTTGCTGTGCGGGAGTTCGGAGGCGACCGCGCTGGCCAGGCTCTGCAGTCCGGCGCAGGCGGCGGCGAGCCGGTCGGCGGTGTCGGTCTCCGCCCCGTACTGCGCCATGCGCAGGCCGTCGGCGGACAGGACGATGACGTGCCGGGTCTGCGGAACGCTCTCGGCCAGGTCCTTGAGCATCCAGTCCATGTTGGTCGGCTGGCTCACGGCTGTTCCCCCTTGCTCGCCGCGGCCGGCGAGGCATCTGTGTTCTGACTTGCTGCGCCGGTGCGGCCCGCGGCGCTCTGGCTGTCCCCGGTCAGGCCGCCCTGGAAGGCGGCCAGCCACATCCCGGGCTGGACCTCGGGCGTGGGGTCGGGTTCGGTGTGCCCGGCCCGGTCGGCGGTCGCCGCGGCCGCGGCGGTGATCTGGTCGGTCATGGCGCCGGGCAGGGCCGGCGCCACGGCGCGGGCCTTGCGGCGGCGCTGCGGCAGGCCGTTCGCGGTCCGTTCGGTCACGACGGGAACCTCGTCGAGCATGGCCGCGATCCGCGGGTCGGCGCCCCGGTGCACGGGCTCCGGCTCGCCGGTCACGGCGGGGGCCGGGGCGTACGCCGCGGTGGCGGCCGGGGCCGCGGCGGGCGTACGGGCGGGGCCGGCGGTGGTCGGTCCGGCCGGCGCCGGCAGGGCGGCCCTGGGGCCGGAGGAGGTGCCGATGCCGTGCGCCACGCCGGTCGCGGTCGCGGCGGTGGTGATCAGGTTCTGCGGGATGACCAGGACGGCGCGGACGCCGCCGTAGGCCGAGGAGCGCAGCGAGACGTGGAAGTCGTACGCCTGCGCGAGCCGGCCGACGACGGCCAGGCCCAGGCGCGGGGTCTCGCCGAGGTCGTTGAGGTCGATGCCCTGCTGCGCCTGGCGGAGCATGCGCTCGGCGCGGCTGCGGGCCTCCTCGCTCATGCTCACGCCGCCGTCCTCGATCTCGACGGCGATGCCCGAGTTCACGTCGACGGCGGTCAGGTGGACCTTGGTCTGCGGCGGCGAGTAGCGGGTGGCGTTGTCCAGCAGCTCGGCCAGCGCGTGGATGAGCGGTTCGACGGCGGGGCCGACGACGGCGACCTGCGAGACCGAGTGCAGCTCGACGCGCTGGTAGTCGATGATCCGCGACATGGCGCCGCGCAGCACGCTGTACAGCGGGACGGCCTTGCTCCACTGGCGGCCGGGCCGGGCACCGCCGAGGACGGCGATGGAGTCGGCGAGGCGGCCGATCAGGGCGGTGCCGTGGTCCAGGCGCAGCAGGTCGCCGAAGACCTCGGGGCTGCTGCCGTGCCGGTCCTCCATCTCCCGCAGTTCCTGGGCCTGCTGGTGCACGATGGCCTGGACGCGGCGGGCGATGTTGACGAAGGCGCGCTGCGCCGAGTCGCGCAGGTCCTCCTCGGCGACGACGGCGTCGAGCACCGAGCGGAGCACCGCCTGGTGGGCGGCCTTGAACTCGGGGGTCAGACCGGGTCCGTAGGAGTCGGAGGCCTCCAGCGAGGCGAGCACCTCCTCGGGGAACTCGCCCTTGCGCAGGCGCTCCACCACGTCCGGGAGGAGGGCCCGGGCCAGCAGGACGGTCTCCGCCTCCTGCCGCGTCAGCGCCGCCTCCTGGGCGGTGACCGTGGCCCGCAGGGCCGAGACCGCCCGGCCTCGCCGGGCGGCCTCGGCACACGCGAGCGCCACCGCGACGAACGCCACGGCACCGATCCAGGCGACGGGGGTACGGGCAGGTGCGGACACCAGTGCCACGGCCGCCGCCGCGGCCGCGGCCGTGGCCAGGGCGGGAAGCATCCATACGACGGGTGAGGTGGGCCCTGGACTTCCGGGCGACGATCCCACTCGAACCATCAGAACCCTCAAACGATCGAAAGCGAATGATCATATGACAACGGCCCGGAAGCTTAGCGGTTACACAGCACGGGGCTTGACAGCAGGTCATCATCTGGACCGGGCAGGCGTGTTGGAGTTGCCGGATCTGGCCGAAACGTGAAGGTGCCCCCGGCTTCCCGGGGGCACCTCCCTGTCCTGCGCGTGCCGCGTGCGAGCACGCCGCGTCCGCTCCCGCGCCCGCTGCGCGACGCGGAAGATCGCCTTCAGATCGGCCGATTCCCGTACGGCCCACCGGCCGCCGTCGGGCCGTACGGCAGGCTCACCGGGGGCGGGCCGGCCCGTCGCCCGGGGTCCCGCTCAGGCGGTGACCGGGCCCTCCAGGCACCGCCGCAGCACCTGCGCGTCCACCCCTTCCAGGGAGGGCAGGAAGGTACGGCGGGGCGAGCCGGGGACGTCCAGCAGCGAGGGGACCACCAGGACCGCGCAGCCGGCCGCCTCGGCGGACGCGGCGCCGTCGGGCGAGTCCTCCACGGCCACGCAGTCCTGCGGCCGCACGCCGAGGCGCTCGGCGGCGGCCCGGTAGGGGTCGGGGTGCGGCTTGGTCCGCGGGGTGTCGTCGGCCGACAGCGTGAACCGGAACGGGACGTGCGCCAGCGCGCCCCCCACCACGCTGTCGACCACGATCCGCGGCGAGGCGCTGACCAGGGCGAACGGGACGCCGTCGCGGGCGAGGGCGGACAGCAGCTCCCGGGCGCCGGGACGCAGCGGCGCCCCGGCCTCCACCCGGGCGAAGAACGCCGAGGTCAGCGCGGCGGCGACGGCCTCGGGCGCACCGCGGCCGGCGACGGTGACGAGGTGGGCGGCGGTGTCCTCCACGGCGCGGCCGACCACCTCCCCGGCGTCGTCGGCGGTCAGCCGGTGGCCGAGCTCCGCGGCGATCTCCTCGGTGGTCCGCCACCACAGGCCCTCGGTGTCGACGAGGGTGCCGTCCATGTCGAACAGGACGGCGGCCGGCGCGCTCACCCGGCCGTCCCCGCCACGACCAGCACCGGTCGCTGCGCGAGGCCCACGGCCGCCCGGGCGCCCGGCGTCAGCGCGCCCGCGTCCCGGGAGGCGAGGTCGGCCTTGACGCGCGTACCGCCGGGCAGGTCGAGGTGGACGCGGGTGACCGAGCCGAAGAAGGAGGCGGAGACCACGGTCGCCGTGCCGTCGGGGTCGGCGGTCGCGGTGACGTTCTCGGGGCGCACGAGGACCTCGACGTCGGTGGCGTCCGGCACGGGGCCGTCCACGGGCAGCCGGGATCCCAGCACCTCGACCTCGCCGGAGCCGGCGAGCCGGCCCGGGAGGCGGTTCATGGTGCCGACGAACTCGGCCACGAACGGCGTCGCGGGGCGCTCGTACAGCTCGGCGGGGGCCGCGCACTGCTCCAGCCTGCCGGCGTTCAGGACGGCGACGCGGTCGGCCATCGACAGCGCCTCCTCCTGGTCGTGCGTGACGAAGATGGTGGTGATGCCCAGGGAGAGCTGGAGGCGGCGGATCTCGTCGCGCAGGTTCGCCCGGACCTTGGCGTCCAGGGCCGACAGGGGCTCGTCCAGGAGCAGCACGCGCGGGCGCAGGGCGAGCGCGCGGGCCAGCGCGACGCGCTGCTGCTGGCCGCCCGACATCTGGTGCGGGAAGCGGTCGCCGTGGTCGGGCAGGCCCACCAGGTCCAGGAGTTCGGCGGCCCGCTCGCGGCGCTGCGCGGCACCGGCCTTGCGCACGCGCAGGCCGAAGGCCACGTTGTCGCGGGCGTTCAGGTTCGGGAAGAGGCTGTACGACTGGAAGACCATCCCGG
The DNA here is from genome assembly GCF_055582305.1 of Streptomyces sp. NPDC042102. Classification (NCBI taxonomy): domain Bacteria; kingdom Bacillati; phylum Actinomycetota; class Actinomycetes; order Kitasatosporales; family Streptomycetaceae; genus Streptomyces; species Streptomyces sp. NPDC042102. Next base: position 824,554 of record NZ_JBVJDL010000001.1, on the reverse strand, counting down.
CGTCGCGGCGGTTGGCCGGGACCCGGGTGATGTCCTCGCCGTCGACCAGGACTTCGCCGGAGTCGGGCTGCTCGAAGCCGGCGAGGACGCGCAGGGCGGTGGTCTTGCCGCAACCGGAGGGGCCGAGCAGGGCGAGCAGTTCGCCGGGTTCGGCGGTCAGGTCGAGGCCGTCGAGGGCGAGGGTGGAGCCGAACGCCCGGCGCAGGCCGCGGAATTCGACGCGCGCGCCGGCGGTGGCGGACCGCTCCTGCTCGGACGGGGCCGCCGTGGGAAGGGTGGTGGACATCAGGACGGGGACTCCTTGCGGGAGGCGGAGGAGGTGCCGGCGGCGGGGGCGCCGGAGGCGGCCCCCGGGGCGGTGCCGGCACGGGAGAGCAGGAGCAGCAGGCCCCAGGTGATCAGCAGGCTGAGGAGGGAGACGGCGACCGACATCCGGGCCTGGGCGCCGGCGATCGAGACGATCCACACGGCGAAGGGCTGGAAGCCCAGCAGCGAGGCGATCGTGAACTCCCCGAGCACCAGGGCCAGGGTGAGGAAGGCGGCTCCGGCCAGCGAGGTCCGCAGGTTCGGCAGCAGGACGCGCCGCACGACGTACGGCCAGCTCGCCCCGCAGTTGCGGGCCGCCTCCACCAGGGTGGGGACGTCGATGGCGCGCAGGCCGGCGTCCAGCGAGCGATACACGAAGGGCAGCGCCAGCACCGTGTACGCGAGGACCAGGACGACGGGGAAGTTCTCGTCCTGGACCGCGAGGAACGTCTGGTACAGCGGGGTGCGCGAGAGGTGGTCGGGGCCCCAGCGCAGCACCGTGGTGATACCGGTGACCAGGGCGATGGGCGGCACGACGAGGGGGAGCATGCAGACCACCTCGACGACCGGCCGCAGCCGCGGCGAGCCCAGGGCCACGGCCACGAGCGCGGGCACGGCGAGCAGCAGCGACAGCGCGATGGTGGCGGCGGCCAGGCCCAGCGAGAGCAGCAGGCTCTCGGTGAAGCCGTCGGCGGCGAGCAGTTCGGTGTACGCCGCGAAGGAGACGCCCTGGCCGGGCACGTGCACGGTGAAGACGAACGAGGCGACGAGCGGGAGCAGGAAGTACGCGCCGGCCAGGAGCAGGACGGCGCCCCGCCAGACGCGGGGGCGGCGGCGCGGCCCGGCGGCCGTGCGGGCGGCCGGCGCGGGGGCCGGGGCCGTCGCCGCCGTATCCGTCACCGTGGCCGCGGCCGTGACCCTGGCAGCGGCCGTGGCCTGGGCCGTGTCCTGGGCCGTGGCCTCGGCCGTGTCCTGGGCCGTGGCCTCGGCCGTGTCCTGGGCCGTCGGGCCGGTCTCCGGGGTGGTCGGGGTCATCGCAGCCATCGGGCGCTCCGTCGCTGGAGAGGCAGGTAGACCGCCATGACCAGGCCGGCGATCAGGATCATGTCGAGCCCGAGGGCGAGTGCCACGTTCTCCTGGCCGGTCAGCACGTTGCCGGAGAGCGCGTCGGCGATCTTCAGCGTGACCAGCGGCACGGAGCCGCCGACCAGCGCGGCGGCCGTGGCGTGGGCGGCGAAGGCCGTACCGAAGAGCAGGACGAAGCCGCCGAGCAGGCTGGGCGCGAGGACGGGGAGCCCCACGTGGCGCCAGAACTGCCGGCCGTTCGCGCCGGCGTTCTGCGCGGCCTCGCGCCACTGCGGGCGCAGTCCGTCCAGGGCCGGGACGATCACGAGGACCATCAGCGGCACGAGGAAGTACAGGTAGACGACGGTGAGCCCGGTGAAGGAGTACAGGTTCCAGCCGAGGCTGGTGAGCTCGGCGAGCTGGGTGACGACTCCGGAGATGCCCACGGTGGCGATGAACGCGAACGCGAGCGGGACGCCGCCGAAGTTCGCGAGCACGCCCGAGGCGGTCAGGACCGCGCCCCGCAGGGCCGACGAGCGCGAGGTGACCACGGCCTGCGCGATCAGGACGCCGAGCACGCCGCCGACGAGTGCGGTGAGGGCGGAGAGCTGCACGCTGCCGATGAGCGAGCCGAGGTAGGGGCCCTGGAGCGAGCGCTGGAGGTGCTCGCCGGTCATCCGGGTGGCGCCGCTCGCGGGGTCGGTGGCGGTGACGGCACCGAAGGCGATCGCGCCGAGCGGGAGTCCGAAGCAGAGGCCCGCGAAGACGAGGAGCGGGAGGGCGGCGAGCCAGGTGCGCGGGCCGCGCCGCCGGCGGCGGGTGCCGCCGGCGGTTCCCCCCGGGTGAGGGGTGGTGGAGGTGGCGGGCATCAGGAGAGGGCCTTGTCCCACTTCTCGGAGAGGGTGGCCTTGGCCTTGTCGAGCTCGGCGGAGGCCGGGAAGGCCGGGGTGCCCTGGACCTGCGGGAGCTTGGCGACGGCGGCCTTGTCGACGGTGCCGTCCTGGGTCATGGCCGGCAGCAGGACCGGGCGGGCGTAGCCCTTGAGCCACAGGTTCTGGCCCTCCGCGCTGTACAGGAACTCCATCCACAGGCGGGCGGCCGCCGGGTTCGGGGCCTCCTTGTTGATGGCCTGCGAGTAGTACTGGGCGTAGACGCCGTCGCTGGGCACGGCGACCTTCCAGTCGACGCCCTTGCCCTTGAACTGGTCGGCGTAGCCGGCGTTGAGGTAGTCCCAGTCGATGGAGATGGGCGTCTCGCCCTTCTCGACGGTGGCCGGGGTGGACTCGACGGGGATGAAGTTGCCGCTCTTGCGCAGCTGCCCGAAGAAGTCGATGCCCGGCTGGATGTCGGCGAAGGAGCCCTTGTTGGCCAGGGCGGCCGCGTACACGCCGCCGAAGGCCGAACCCGACTTGGTGGGGTTGCCGTTGAGGGCGACCTTGCCCTTGTACTCGGGCTTGAGCAGGTCCGCGAAGGTGGTCGGGCAGTTCGTGATCCTGGCCGCGTCGCAGCCGATGGAGACGTAGCCGCCGTAGTCGTTGTACCAGCGGCCGTCCGCGTCCTTCTGGCCGGCCGGGATCTTGTCCCACGCCTCGACCTTGTACGGGGCGAACAGGCCCTCCTCGGCGCCGCTGCGCGCGAAGGCTATGCCGAGGTCCAGGACGTCGGGGGCGCGCTTCTGGCCCTTGCGGGACTTCACCGCGGCGATCTCGTCGGCGCTGGAGGCGTCCGGGTTCTCGCTGTTGACCTTGATCTTGTACTTGGCCTCGAAGGCCTTGATCAGCTCGCCGTAGTTCGCCCAGTCCGGCGGCAGCGCGATGACGTTGAGCTGCCCCTCCTTCTCGGCGGCCGTGACGAGGGCGGACTTGCCCCCGAGCTGCGCGGCCGAGGTGGCCGTACCTGCCGGGACGCCACCCTTGGCGTCGCCGCCCTTGGCGGTGGTGTCGGGGGCCGCGCCGCACGCGGTGAGGGTGGCGAGGACGGCGGCACCGAGCAGCGCGGCCGCGCCGCGGGCAGGGGATCTGAACACGGTCTCTCCCAGAGACGAAGGGGTTCACTTGTCTGAACAAGTTGCCCCTAGTTCGCCGGGGGCCCCTGTACGGAACATGAACGGCGGATGCCCGGCGGAGCACGGCGCGACGAAGAAGTGGGGATGGCCGGATTCCGGCGTGACAGCGGGAGTGCGATCGGCAACACAGCAGGTCCGGATGGTTGCCCGCGGCTAGAGTCAGGAGTGTTTACTTGATCGTCAGGAGCACTGCGGCAGAGCGGGGAGGCGGACGGATGGGCACGGCCCGGTATCTGGAGATCGCGGAGGCACTGCGCGCGGCGATCCTGGCCGGGGAGCACCCGGTGGGCGCCGAGCTGCCCTCCGAGAGCGACCTCGCCGCCCGCTGGTCGGCCTCCCGCGGCACCGTGCGCCAGGCCGTGGCCGTGCTCGCCGCCGAGGGACTGATCGGCTCCCGGCAAGGGGCCCGCCGGATCGTGCTGCGGCAGGAGCGCCGGCACAGCTTCGGCGAGCTCAACAGCTTCGCCCAGTGGGCCCAGGGCATGGGCCACGAGGTCACCAGCCGGTTCCTCGGGCGCACCCGCCGGCCGGCCACCGACGAGGAGGCCGGGAGGCTGGCGCTGGCGCCGGGCACCGAGATCCTCTACGTACTGCGGCTGCGCTGCCTGGACGGGGAGCCCACCATGGTGGAGCGGACCGCGTACGCGGACTGGGTCGCCCCGGCGGTCGAGGCGCTGCCGGACGACTGCCGCTCGGTCATGGACAGCCTGGCCAAGGACTCCGGCATCGTCGCGCACTACGGCGAGCACCTCATCGACGCCCTGCCGGCCGGGTCCGAGGACGCACGGCTGCTCGAACTACGCCGGGGCAGCCCGCTGTTGCGCCAGCGTCACCTGACCAGTACGCAGACCGGCCGGCCGATCGAGTGGACGGACGACCGGTACCGGGCCGGGAGCGTGACCTTCCTTGTGAGCAACTCCGCGGTAACCGCACCGCTGGAGCGGCACGCGGGCGATCTCTCGCGGCCCTGAGCCGCCGGCGGCGGCCCCGGATCCGGCCCGGGCGGCGGCCCCGGCGGCGGCACGGCGTCCGCAGGGGCACCCCGATGATCAAGAAGGCAGGGCACCGGGGGACAATCGTGGCGTGCCGGACACGATCTGTCCGGTGCCCACCCACGACGTCGCTCGGCGTCCCGTGACGTCCAGACGCGTGCCGGGAGCCCTGCGACAGAACAGGAGCAGGCGCGTTGAACCAGGAAGCGCGCGATCAGGCCCACCAGTTCCTGCGTCCGGACGAGCGGCTGATCGCCGCGTGCGGATACGAACTCGCCCCCGGCGTGCCGCAGCCGCCCGAGTCGCTGCTCGCCCCGCCCGACCCGGCGGACCTCGGGCGCCGGATCGAGGCGAGACTCCCGGGCGCTCTGCGCCAGTTGCTCACCTCGCGCTCGCACGACACGCACCGCTCCCGGGCGGCCGGGGCCGCCGTCGGCGGGACGGCGCACGGCACGGGCATGGAGGGCGGCTGGGAGAGCTCGGCCGGACGCTTCCTCATCGGCCGGGCCGGCGTACGCGGTTCGGTCACCGGGGTGCTCGCCGTCACCGACCGCCGCTGGTTCGGCCTGAGTGACGTCTCGCCGGTCTGGCAGAACACTCCCGCGCTGCGGCAGTACTGGGAGGCACCCCGTCCGGAGGTCGCCGCGCTGCGGGCCAACCCGGCCGGGGCGCACCACAAGGGCCGGATGGACTTCGAGTTCACCGACGGCTCGTGGGTGGCCCTCCTCGCGTCCGTACCGGCCCACGCCCCGGCCTTCGCGGCGGCAGCCGTCCGCTTCCACTGAGGCGGCCCGGCCGGGGCGGGCGGCCGTGGCCTCAGCGGCGGGCGAAGTCCGGGCCCCGCCCGGCCACGAAGGCGACGGTGGTCACCAGGGCACCTCCTGAGGGGAGCCGCCGTCGCCGAGGCGGAGCTCGCGCCCCTCGTCGAGCGGGGCGAAGTGGCGGGCCACGTCCGCCTCGGTGACCTCGGCGAGGGTGGCGGGCGACCAGCGGGGCTCGCGGTCCTTGTCGATGACCTGGGCCCGGATGCCCTCGACGAGGTCGGCGGAGGCCAGCGCCGCGCAGGAGACGCGGTACTCCTGTTCCAGGACCCGCTCCAGGGGGCCCAGGTCCCGGGCCCGGCGCAGCGCGGCCAGGGTGACCTTCAGGGCGGTGGGCGACTTGGCGGCCAGGGTGTCGGCCGTCTCCTTGGCGGCGGTCAGGCCGGTGGCGAGCAGCCGGTCGACGATCTCCTCGACCGTGTCGGCCGCGTAGCAGGTGTCGATCCAGGCCCGGTGGCCGGCGAGTTCACCGGGCGGCGGCGGGGCGACGCACCGGGCGAGGACCTCGCGTACGGGCGAGAGCGCGAGATCCGCCGCCAGGGCGCCGAGCCGGTCGGAGGGGACGAAGTGGTCGGCGAGCCCCGCCAGGAGTGCGTCGGCGGGGCCGACGGGCGCGCCCGTCAGGGCAAGGTGGGTGCCCAGCTCGCCGGGGGCCAGCGCCAGCAGGTAGGTGCCGCCGACGTCGGGGACGAAACCGATGCCGGTCTCCGGCATGGCGACCCTGGACCGTTCGGTGACGATCCGGACGCTGCCGTGGGCCGAGACCCCGACCCCGCCGCCCATCACGATGCCGTCCATGAACGCCACGTACGGTTTGGGGTAGCGGGCGATCCGCGCGTTCAGCCGGTACTCGTCCCGCCAGAAGTCCGCCGAGGCGTGGCCGCCCGCGCGGGCGTCCGCGTGGATGGCGCGGATGTCACCGCCCGCGCACAGGCCCCGCTCACCGGCGCCGGAGATCACCACCGTCTGTACGGCGGGATCCCGCTCCCAGGCGGTCAGCGCCTCCTCGATGCGGAGCACCATGGGGTGGCTGAGGGCGTTGAGGGCCTTGGGGCGGTTGAGCGTGATGTGTCCGGCCCGGCCCTCGACCGCCAGCAGGACCTCGTCCTGCGCCGCGTCCGCGTCGCGCATGTTCTCGTTGGTTCCTTCCGGGATGGGAACGGTCAGCCGCCGTTGCGCAGGGCGATGGTGTCGCCCACGTTGATGATCCTCTCGCGCTGCGCGCCGGCGAAGGCGGCGCCGTCGGCGCTGACCTTCCAGGTCGAGCCACCACTGGTGGAGACGCCGTTGACCGCGGTGATGGTACCGGCGCCCGATCCGGGGGTCACGCTCGTGACGCAGCCCGCGGGGGTGGCTCCGGTGGTGGCCGCGGCCAGGACGTCACCGAGGGTGGTGGTCGCCGCGGTGGGCGTGCAGGCCACCGAGCAGACCGTGAGGCCGCCCGTACCGTCGTCGACGCTCAGGGCCAGCTTGGCCGCCGTACCAGCGGTGAAGGCCGCCCCACTACCCGATATACACGGCTGCCACAAAGGGACTTGAGAGGAATTAGCAGGCTGCATCAAGGTTCCCGATCCCCTCTGTGCCCCTCGGCGCGGGGATGCGACGATGAGCCCGCCATGACTCCGGGTCGAAGCTACCGCGCGTTACGGGCCGCGATGTTCGCGGCCACCTGCGTGCTGCTCGCGGCCCTCGGCCACGTCCTCATGTCGGGTACGGCCGTCCCGTGGTGGGCGCTCGCTGCGGCCCTGGCCGGCACGGGTGCGGTGGCATGGTCCGCGGCCGGTCGTGAACGCGGCCTCCTGGCCGTCACGTCGGCGACCGTCGCCGTCCAGGCCACCCTGCACGCCGGGTTCTCACTGACGCAGGCGGCGGCGCACGGCGGCGGCTCCGGAGCCGCCCCGCTCGCCCGGCGGTGGGTCCGGTACCTGCTGTGCGGCGCGACCGGGACCGGCTCCGCCCGGCCCGCCGCTGGCCGGCACGCCCACCACCACGCCATGGGGACGATGCCGTCCGGCCACCCCGTGACGGACCTGGCCGGTGCCGCGGACGCCGTCGGCATGGGCGGCATGAGCGGTCCGGCCGGCATGGACGGGCCGCACGCCATGGCGCCGAGCGGCATGCTCGCCGCCCACCTGCTGGCCGCCCTGCTCTGCGGCCTCTGGCTCGCGTACGGCGAACAGGGCGCGTTCCGTGTCCTGCGCGCCGTGGCCGGCTGGCTCCTCGTACCGCTGCGCCCGCTGCTCCGCCTGCCCGCGCCGCCGGACCCGCCGCGCCGGCGCGCCCGCCGGGACCACGGGTCGGGGCCGCTGCGCCGGCTGCTGCTCGGTCACACCATCACCTCACGGGGTCCGCCTGCCGGGACCGCTGTCGTCTGACAGCCGGCTTCCCCGACGCGCGCCCGCGTTCCCGGCGCGCGCCTCGGGCATCGGCCCTGCCGCCCGGCAGCCGCCGTACCGCTCACCGGCCCACCCCGCCCGTCGCAGCCGTCACGCCCATCGCGCCCGCACCACCACGCAACGCGATGCGACGCGACGCGACGCGACGACGCGGCCCCACGCGTGCGCCGGATTTCCGGATCCCGGATTCCCGTAAGGACACCAGGCGATGACCCCTGCCCTGCGCCTCTCCGCCAGGACGGCCACCCCTGCCGCCGTCACGCCCGCGCGCCACACCCCCGGCACCGACGAGCCGACGACCCGGCTGGCGCTCGCCGCCCGCGACGGCGACCCCGATGCCGTGGACCGCTTCGTCCGCGCCCTGCACCGTGACGTCTGGCGCTACGTCGCCTACCTCAGCGCCGATCCGCAGTCCGCGGACGACCTCACGCAGGAGACGTTCCTGCGGGCGCTGGGCAGCCTGCACCGCTTCGAGGGCCGCTCCTCGGCACGCACCTGGCTGCTGTCCATCGCCCGGCGCACCGTCGCGGACAGCCTCCGCCACAAGGCGGCCCGCCCGAGAATCGCCGACCGGGACGACTGGCAGGCCGCCGCCGAGCAGGCCCAGCCCCGCGACCTGCCGGGCTTCGACGACGGCATCGCCCTCGCCGAGCTGCTCACGACGATCCCCGCCGAGCGCCGCGACGTCTTCGTCCTGACCCAGCTCCTCGGCCTGCCCTACGCTGAGGCCGCCGCCCTCCTCGGCTGCCCGGTCGGGACCATCCGCTCCCGTGTGGCCCGCGCGCGCACCTCCCTGATCGAGCTCGTGGCCGCGGCCGCCTGACGGGCACCGGCACCCCGCCCGCCCCGTCACCGTCCCATCCCCGCCCCTCACCCGGCCCCGGCAGCACTCGCAGGTCCCCCGCCGCGGGCGCACGCTGGAGTGAGAGGTGGGGGGCCGTGCGGCCGTGGAGTTCGGCGCGGAAGGAGTCCGGTCATGACCTCGCCCACCGCCTACCGCCCGGTACGGGTGTCGGCGTCCCTGGACCTGCCGCTGTCACGCTGGCTGTGGCTGGTGAAGTGGATCCTGGCGATCCCGCACATCGTCGTGCTGGCCTTCCTGTGGATCGCCTTCGTGCTCGTGAGCGTGGTCGCGTTCTTCGCGATCCTGTTCACCGAGCGCTATCCACGGGCCCTGTTCGACTTCAACCTCGGTGTGCTGCGCTGGAGCTGGCGGGTCTCCTACTACGCGTACGGCACCCTCGGCACCGACCGCTACCCACCGTTCACCCTGGGTGACGCGCCGGACTATCCGGCCCGTCTCGACATCGCCTACCCCGAGCGGCTGTCCCGGGGCCTGGTGCTGGTCAAGTGGTGGCTGCTGGCCATCCCGCAGTACCTGGTCCTCGGCATCTTCTGCGGCGGCTGGGACATGGGCCACCACGGCGGACCGGGACTCATCGGGCTGCTGGTGCTGTTCGCTGCCATCGCCCTGGCCTTCACCGGCACCTACCCCCGGGACCTGTTCTCTCTGATCACGGGCCTCAACCGGTGGGTGCTGCGGGTCACGGCCTACGCGGCACTGATGACGGACGACTACCCGCCCTTCCGGCTCGACATGGGCGGCCGCGATCCGGGCGACCCGCTCCCGTGAGGCCCGCGCCCCGCGCCCGGCCGGTCAGGGTGCGTCGTACCAGGAGAACGCCGCGATCCGCCAGCCGTCGTCCGGGGTGCGCACGAACTGGATGGTCTTGGTGCCGCCGCCCTCGAACGGCTCGCCGTCCAGGATCCCGGACTTGCGGTACGTCCCGAAGCGCGAGGCGATGTCCCCGGTGATCTCGGTCCGTTCCGAGGTCTCCCACTCGGCGAACTCGGCCAGCCGCCCGCCCGTGAGCAGGCGTTCGCGGGGCTCGATGAACTCCTCCACCGAGTAGACGGTGAAGTCGGGGCCGGTCTTCACGATCACCCCGCCCGGCACGACCAGCCGCCGGATCCGCCCGACGTCGGCGGCCTTCCCGCCCCGGTTGTCGAAAGCGCCGAAGAACTCGGCGGTCACCACGTCGATTTCGGCCTTGGACATGGCGTGACCCTAACACCCGGGCAGGGCGCGCCCGTTCGAGTCCGGAAGAGACGTTCGACCCCGGCCCCCGCCGGGGTAGATCACCGGGCGTACGGCAGTCCACGGCGATCCGAGCGGATCCCCCGAAGGAAGGCGTCCGATGACGTTACGCGCACACGACCGGAGCCGGAACCGGAACCGGAGCCGGGCTCGCGGCCCCCTCATGGCGGTGACGCTGGCATGGGCGTTCGCCGCCGCGCTCCCGGCGGCGGCGCCCGCCCATGCCGCGCCGGCCTGCGCGAGCGGCACCGCCACGGCCGCTCCCGTCGAGGTGGCGCGCATACCCGACTGGGTCGAGTCCATCGCCGTCGACCGGCGGGGCCGGATGTTCGCCACCGCCTACTTCTCGGGCCGGGTCTACCGCATCGACGCGCCCGGCCGTGACCCGGTCCCGATCACCGGACGGGTCGGCGCCAACGGCGGGATCGTCGTCCGCGAGGACGGACGGCTGCTCGTCGGCACCGGGAACGACCTCCTCCACTCGGTGACGGGCGACGCCTTCCCGGTCTCCGAACTGCTGCTGGTGGACCCGGACTCCGGCGAGGTCAGTACGTACGCCTCGGGGCTCGGCGGCATCGACGGCGTCGCCCTCGCCCCCGACGGCACCGTGTACACCACCACCCTGGGCGGCCGGACCATCGGCCGGGTCACACCGGACGGCCGGGTCGACCCCGCCTGGGCGCGGGTGCCGCAGCCGAACGGCATCGCCGTCTCACCGGACGGGAGCGAGGTGTACGTCGTCCAGACCACCCTCGCCCCCGGGCTGTACCGCATCCCCGTGACCGACCCCGGACACCCCCGGCGGTGGATCTCCACCGAGGGCACCGACACGCTCGCCCTCCCCGACGGCCTCACCCTCGACCCCCTCGGCCGGCCGCTGATCGCCACCCACACGGCCGGCCAGATCTGGCGTGCCGAGGGCGCGGCCCTGTGCACGGTGGCCTCGGGGCTGCCGCTGTCCACGCAGATCACGTTCGGGCGGGGCGACCAGGGCTTCTCGGCCGGGAAGCTCTACCGCTCGGGCGTCGACGGCCGTATCCAGGAGATCCGGTAGCGCGCCGGAGTCAGTGCAGGTCGGCCGGGGCGCCGGCCTCGTCGTGCAGGAAGCCGCCCGACTGGTGCTGCCACAGCTTCGCGTAGGAGCCGTCCGCCGCGAGCAGTTCCTGGTGCGTGCCCTGCTCGACGATCCGGCCGCGGTCGACGACGACGAGCCGGTCCATCCCGGCGACCGTGCTCAGCCGGTGCGCCACGACCAGGGCCGTCCGCCCCTCCATGAGCCGCCACAGGGCGTCCTGGACGAGGATCTCGCTCTCGGAGTCCAGGGCGCTGGTCGCCTCGTCGAGCAGCAGGATCGGCGCGTCGCGCAGGATCGCCCGGGCCAGGGCGACCCGCTGGCGCTGTCCGCCGGACAGCTTGACCCCGCGCTCGCCGACCATGGTGTCGAAGCCGTCCGGGAGGGCGTCGGCGAACTCCGTGACGTGCGCCGCCTCGGCGGCGCGGCGGACCTCGGCGTCGGTGGCGTCGGGCCGCGCGAACGCGATGTTCTCGCGCAGCGTGCGGTGGAACATCGCCGGGTCCTGCGGCACGTACGCGATCAGGCCGCGCAGGTCGGCCTGGGCCATCCTGCTGATGTCCTGACCGCCGATCAGGATCCGGCCGGCGCCGATGTCCGACATCCGCAGCAGCAGCCGGGTGAGGGTGGTCTTGCCGCCGCCGGAGCGGCCGACCAGACCCAGCTTCGTCCCGCTGGGCACGGTCAGGTCGAGGCCCTCGAAGAGCGGCTCCGCGCCCGCGTGGGCGAAGGTCACCTCCTCGAAGCGCACCTCGGCCCCCTGGGACCGCAGCGGTTCCGGCGAGGGCGGGTCGAACACGGTCGGCGGGGTCAGCAGCAGTTCGGTGAACTGCGCGGCCTCCGTCATCGAGCTCTCCAGCCGGCGGTAGATCTGGTTGAACTCGAACATGATCCGCGTCGCGCTGCTGAAGTAGGCGAAGGCGACCACGACCGCCTCCACGCCGTGCCCGGCGCCGGCGAGCGCGATGGCGATCAGCAGGCCCAGCGCGTTGGTCAGCACGGACATGGGCGCGACGACGGTGTCGATGCGCAGGTTGCCGTAGTCCCACGAACGCAAGGTGAGCCGCCTCGACTCGGCCACCCGCGAGCGGTGTTCGGCGGCCTCCCGCTTCTCGGCGGCGAAGGCCCGGACCGTGTCCATGTTCATCAGGCTGTCGGCGACGTGCCCGGAGACCCGGGCGATGGCCTCCTCCCGCTGGTCGACGAGTGCCTGGCGGCGGCGGATCAGGGGGGTCACGCACAGGGCCGTCACGGCGATCGGCACCAGGAGCACGACGACGAGCAGCGGTTCGTACATCCACAGCACCACGGAGCCGAAGATCAGCGGGACGAACTTGCCGACGAGGGAGAAGGTCAGGGTGTCGACGAACTCCTCGAAGCGGGAGGCGAAGCTCAGCACCCGCTTGGTCAGCGATCCGGCGAAGTTGTCGTGGAAGAACGCCGCGTCCTTGGCGAACAGTTCGTCCATCCCGATCACGTAGAGCCGTTCGATGCCGCGCGCGTCGACCCGGTTGAGACAGTGCAGCCCGAGCCGCCACAGCCCCTCCGCGAGCAGCAGCACTCCGGCGAACCCGAGCACGTACGGCAGCATCGGCCCGATGCCGGTGGCGCCGCCCTCGGCGATCCGGGCGACCAGCTTGGCGATGACGAGCGGTGCGATGTAGTCGATGCCGATGTTGCCCAGCGCGGGCAGCAGCATGGCGGGCACCGTCAGCCACCGCAGCCGCGCCAACTCCCTTCCGTAGTAACGGAGGGCGAGCAGCACCGAGCCCCGGCCCGGTGCGACGCGCGATACAGACGATTCCATCCCAACCCCGCTCGGTCGCCACCTTCAGGACAGAAACCGCAGTCTTCCCCACCCCCGCCCGCACGGTCCAAGTCTTTTCCCGTACGGGTGAATCGCACGGCGGTCACTTCGCCGCCCCGCGAGCGCGCGCCCGCGCCGCCCGCGCCGCCCGCCGGGCAGCCCGCCTCGCCCGCCGGGCCGCCCTCGTCCCGTGCCACATCCGTACGAGGAGGACGGCCGCCGAGGCGGCGAAGAGAGCGGCGGTGATCAGCAGCCAGCGCGTCAGGAACCCGTCCGCGGGCAGCCCCGTGGCCGCGGTGAAGTGGTCCACCCGACGCAGGACCAGGGGCCACCAGACGAGCAGGAGGACACCGGAGACGAAGGCCGGTACGCGCACGTGGTTGACGCCCACCCGCACCCCGGGGCCCCTGGCGTCCGGCGCGCTCGTGAAGACCGCCTGCGCCGCCCGGTCCGTCACCGCGTACAGGGGCAGGAGCACCAGGTCGTGCACGAGCGCCGCCCCGACGAACCACAGGGCCACTCCGAGGGTGTCCCCCTCCAGGAGCCTCAGGCCCGCGTACAGCGCGAGGGCGAAGGAGGCGAGGACGAGGAGCAGGTGCAGCGGGGAGGCCCCGTACCGGCGCCGGAAGGCGAACGTGCCCGGGGCCGGGAGGCGGAACCTCACGCCGGCTCCCCGAAGGTGAGGCGGGTGACCCACTTGGTGTTGTGGACACCGGGGGCACCGGGCACGATCACCCGGGCCGGGTAGCCGTGGTCGTGGGAGAGGACGGCGCCGTTGACGCGTACGGCGAGGAGCGAGCGGGCGTCGCGGGCCTGGTTGTCGCGCAGGACCACCGAGCGGAACGGGCCGCCGCGCTGCACCGACTCCACGAACACCTGGGGGGTGTGGGTGCCGAGCCCGACGAGCGCGGCCAGGTCGGTGAGCCGCACCCCGCTCCAGAGCTGGTCGGGCGTCGACCAGCCCTCCACGCAGGCGATGGGCAGGGCCGAGTCGTGCTGGGGCAGGGCCAGCAGGTGCTCGTAGGTCAGGTCGACCTGCCGGCCGGCGCCGCGTACGGTCAGCCGCCAGGCGGGTCCGACGTCGCCGGGGCGGATGCCGACGGAGGCGGCGGTCTTGTTGATCTGGAAGCCGTTCGGTCCGGAGCCGGGGTCCTGGCCGTGCGGGGCGAGCAGGGCGGTCCGCCGCAGCCGGCCGCCCACGCTCTGACCCGCCGTGACCACCAGCAGCACCAGGGATCCCAGGCCGACCATGCCGAGCGCGCCCCGGCGTGAGATCGTCGGCGCCGCCGGGCGGGGCGGGACCAGTCCCGCCGCCTCCTGCGTACCGGCCGCGGGCTGCTCCGCCCCGGTCCGGACCGCGCGCAGGGCCCTCGGCAGCCGGAAGGCCACGTGGACCACGAAGGCACCGATGAAGACCCAGGCCCCGTAGAAATGCAGCGTGTAGAAGGAGCCGGGGAAGATGTAGTGCAGCTGCACGTTGAGGATGCCGGTGACGAACTCGAACCCGGCGCCGCCCACCAGCAGGAGCAGGGACAGCCGCTCGATGCCGTGGGCGGCCGACCGCACCGGGGGCAGGGCGAAGAGCTTCGGGATGACCGACCACAGCTTCGCCAGGAGCACGGGTACGAGCACGATCCCGAGCGTGACGTGCACCCCTTGCGTGACCCGGTAGAGCCAGTACGGGGAGGTCGGCCAGGGGAACAGGTAGAAGCCGAGCCACCCCTTGCCGGGCGTCTGGTCGTTCACCGCCGCCAGATCCGGGTTGTAGGCGGCGTACGACAGCAGGCCCGTCACGAACAGCACGGTGATCCCGGGCAGCAGGACCAGCCCGAACACCGAGGTCAGCCAGGGTCCCCGCAGCGGGCTGCGCCAGAACTCCGGACGCCAGGGACCGCCCGGCCCGCGACCGCCCGGCCCGCTACCGCTCGCGCCCAAGGGACACCTCCGCAGACTCCTGCAAACGAGGGCTCACGGGACATCGCCCGCCGAGGAGAACATGCCGCACCGAGGCCGCGGGAGCCCTCGTGACACGCCACCGTTCCCCCGCCGCCGCCCGCGGCGGCTGGGTCACATCGCCTGCGTGGCGGTCGTTCGGGTGGCCGTGGAGGCCAGGTAGGTGATGCGGAGCGTGCCGGTGGTGCGTTCGCGGTCGACGAGCACGTTCACGCCGTAGACCGACTCGACGAGGTCCGGGGTCAGCACGGTCTCCGGGGCGCCCGCCGCGGCCACCTGCCCGTGGTGGAGGACGACGACGTGGTCGCAGTACCGGGCGGCGAGGTTGAGGTCGTGCAGGGCGACGACGCAGGTGACGTCCAGTGAGGCCAGCAGGTCGAGGAGTTCGAGCTGGTGGCGGATGTCGAGGTGGTTGGTGGGTTCGTCGAGCAGGATCTCCCGGGGCTCCTGGGCCAGGGCCCGGGCGAGTTGGGTGCGCTGTCTCTCCCCTCCCGAGAGGGTGTGCCAGCTCCGGTGCTGCTTGTCGGCCATGTCGGTCCGCTCCAGCGCCGCGTCGACGATCCGCCGGTCGTGCCCGGTCAGTGCGTCGAACCGGCCGCGGAAGGGGGTGCGGCCGAGTTCGACGACCTGGCGGACGGTGACGCGGTGGTGGGCGGACACGTCCTGTTCGACGACGGCGAGCCGTCGGGCCAGCACCCGGCGGCCGAGGTCGTCCAGGCTGGTGTCGTCGTAGCGGACGCTTCCGGTGTCGGGGCGGCGCAGTCCGGCGAGCAGGCGCAGCAAGGTCGACTTGCCCGAGCCGTTGGGGCCGAGGAGGCCGACGGTCTTCCCGTCGTGGGCCGCCATCTCGATGGTGTCCAACAGCCGGTGGCCCTTGACCGACCAGGAGAGTTCGGTGGTGGTGATGCGGCCCATCAGGACTCCAGACGCTTCAGGACCAGGGCGAAGGCGGGCGCGCCGAGCAGCGCGGTGATGACGCCGGCGGGCAGCTCGTGGGGCGAGAACGCCGTCCGGGCGAACACGTCCACCCAGACGAGGAAGACGGCACCGGCGATCGCGGACAGGGGGAGCAGGCAGCGGTGCGCCGGGCCCGCCAGGATGCGGACGGCATGCGGGACGAGGAGCCCGATGAAGCCGATCGCCCCGGAGGCCGCCACGGCGGCCGCCGTGATGACCGAGGTCAGCACCATCAGCCAGACGCGGGCCGCGGTGACGTTGATCCCCAGGGCGGCGGCGGAGTCCCACCCGAAGGTGAAGGCGTCGAGGGCGGGCGCGAAGAACTGCACGGCGACCACTCCGGCCAGGATGATCACGACGGTCACGGTCACCCCCTCCCACCGGGCGCCCCCGAGGGTGCCGAGCAGCCAGTACGTGAAGCCACGGGTGGAGTTCGCGTCCCCGCTGACCATGAGGACGACCGAGGTGACCGCGGCGAAGAACTGCGACACGAGTACGCCGGTCAGCACCACGCGGGAAGGGCTGGCGACGCGCCCCCCACCGAGCAGCACCAGCAGCAGGCCGAAGGAGACCAGGCCGCCGGCGAAGGCTCCGGTCGAGAGGGAGACGCTTCCGCCGATGCCCAGCAGGAGCACGGCCACCGCGCCGGTGGACGCGCCGGAGGAGACGCCCAGCAGGTAGGGGTCGGCCAGGGAGTTCCTGGTGACCGCCTGCAGCACCGCGCCCGAGACCGCCAGGGCCATCCCGACGGCGGCGGCCAGCAGCACCCGCGGGAAGCGCGACTCCCAGATCAGCGCGTCCAGCAGGCCCGGGAGGGGCGGGGTGGGCGCGAGGGCGCCCAGGCCGACATGGCGGAGGATCGTGGAGACGACGTCCAGGGGCCGGATGTCCGCGCTCCCGAAGAGCGACGCGGCGACGACCGACACCAGCAGCCCGGCTCCGGCCAGGACGAAGAGCGCCACCGTCGAGGTGCGCCGCCGGCGCACCGGGACCTTTTCACCACCGGTGATCGGGTTTCCGGTGCGCGCGGCGGTTCTGTGTGAAGTCGTGGTCATGGTGGTCGACCCATCACCCGAGCTTGTTGAGGCCGTCGACCAGCGTCGGCACGACGGACGCGCTGCCGTAGCCGGGATCCATGTGCGATCCGGGGACGGTGATGAACCGGTCCCCCTTCACAGCGTCGAGCCTGCTGGTGAGGGGGTCCTTCTTGAGCAGGTCGATCTTCTCCTTGGCGGTGTCGTTCGGTTCGCCGCGGGTCAGGTCGGCCAGGATGATGACGTCGGGGTTCCTGGCGGCGACTTCGTCCCAGCTCACCTCCGCCCACTTGGTCTTCGCGTCGGCGAAGATGTTCTCGGCCCCGACGAGCTCCGACATGTGCTGCGGCAGACCGCCGGGGCCCGCCGCCCACGGAGTGCCCTCGTAGGTGGAGTAGAACCACATCACCCTCAGCGGAGTGTCCCGCTTCCTGACGCCGCTCAGCGCCTTGTCCACCACGGCCTTCTGCTCGGTCGCCAGCTTCTCCCCGGCGGCGGGCACGCCCATGATCCTGCCCAGCCGGCGGTACTCCTCGTACAGCATGTCGAAGTTCGCCCCCGCCACGCTCTCGTGGAACGAGCAGTCGAACTCGGTGAGGTAGGTCGGCACGCCCAGCTCGTGCAACCGCTTGCGGTCGCCGGACTGCTCCGCGGTGAACATGCTCGCGAAGGAGCCGTAGACGAAGTCCGGCTGTGCTTCCACCAGCTTCTCGTGCTTGATCTCCTGCCCGGGCGCGGACAGGACCGGAATCTTCTCGTACCGCTCGGCTATCGCGTCCGGCGTCTTCTCGATCTCGTAGCCCGTTCCGGCGATCCGGTCGCCCACCCCGAGGTGGATGAGGATCTCGGCGGCGGTCTGGTTCAGGGTGACGGCCTTCTTCGGCGCGGCCTGGTAGGTCACGTCGGTGCCGCAGTTCCTGAGGGTGAACGGGTAGCCCGGTCCACTCGTCCCCGCCGCCGTCCCGTGCCCGCCGGCCTCGGGGGATCCGCCGCCGGCACAGCCCGCGACCGCGAGCACCGTCAGGGTCGTCAGCACTGCCGTCATTGTCTGCATTTTTGTTACGCGCATGGTGTCTCCTTGCATGTGAGGGAAGAGGGGCGGCGGTTACCGCAGCAGCGCGGCCAGCCGGTGGACGACCTGGGCGTCGAACAGGCCGTGCGCCGCCATCCAGTCGTCGTCGAACACGGTGTCCAGGTACTTCTCGCCGCCGTCGCAGACCAGCACGACGATCGTGGTCCCGGGTCCTGAGCGCTCCGCCTGCTCCAGGGCCTTGTAGACCACGCCGCCCGCCGAGCCGCCGATCAGGACGCCGAAGTTCCTGGCCAGGTAGCGGCAGGTCTCGAAGGCTTCCGAGTCGCCGGCCCCGACCCCCTCGTCGATCAGCGCGTAGTCGACGACCTGACCGATCTCCGAGCCTTCGGGCGTACCGGTACCGGACTGGTGGTAGGGCGCGCCCGTGCCGCCGAAGACGACGGACCCCACCGGCTCCACGCCGATGATCTTCAGGTCCGGGATGCGTTCCCTCAGGACGCGGCCGGTGCCGCAGAGCGAGCCACCGGTGCCGACGGCCCCGTACAGGTAGTCGATCCCGTCGCCCAGGTCGTCGTGCAGCTCGCGGGCGAGTGGCCGGTAACCGTTGGGGTTGCCCTGGTTGTTGTGCTGCGCGGTCCAGTACGCGCCGTGCTCGGCGGCGAGGCGCGCGGCCACGGTGTCGCGTTCGGCCGTGGCCAGGCCCTCCTCGTCCCCGGCGACGTTGAGGATGTCGGCCCCGTAGGCGAGCATCCCGCGCAGCTTGTCCGTACAGGAGTGGTTGTCCACCACGGCGGTGAACTTGTATCCGCGTTCGGCGGCGATGAGCGCCAGGCCGAGTCCGGTGTTGCCGGAGGTGGACTCGACCAGCCACCCGCCGGGGGCGAGCAGCCCCGCCTCCTCCGCCTCGTCCACCATGTTCCTGGCCATCCGGATCTTGGCCGTGCCGGTGGGGTTGTACTGCTCCATCTTCAGCAGGACGGTTGCCGAACCGTCCGCGACGGACAGCTCGAGCAGGGGCGTTCGCCCGATCAGGTCGGATGTCCTCTTCTTGATCACGTGGTGTCCTTTGCGCAGATCTCGGTCAGACACCGCACGAAGACGTCGTTCTCCTCGGGGGTCGACAGGGAGGCTCGGATGTAGGTCTCGTATCCCGGCTCGCGCCACGCCTTGACGATGATTCCGGCGCGGTGCAGCTCCTGGGCCACCCGGTCGGAGCGGCAGCCGGTGTCGATGAACAGGAAGTTGGCCGAGGACGGGACCACACGCAGTCCCGCGCCGCGCAGCCGGTCGGTGACCCTGCCGATCTCCCGGCGGGTCCGGCGGACCGTGTCGGCCAGGTGCGCCGGGTCGCCGAGCGCCGCGACGGCGGCGTCCTGGGCCGGCTGGTTGACGTTGTACGGGGTACGGACCCGGTCCAGTGCCCGGACCAGGGTGGTGTCGGAGGCGATGCCGTACCCCACGCGCAGGCCCGCCAGGCCGTACGCCTTGGAGAAGGTGCGCAGCACGATCCACGGCCTGTCCAGCGCGCGCAGGGCCTCCAGCCCGTCGGGGTACTCCGGGTCGGTGCGGGCGAACTCGCCGTACGCCTCGTCGAGCACCAGCAGGGCCGATGCCGGGGTGTCGGCCACGACGCGCGCCAGTTCGCCGGGCGTCAGCGTCGCGCCGGTGGGGTTGCACGGGTTGGCGAGGAAGACGAGCTTCGGGCCCGCGGCCAGCGCGTCGCGCCAGGCGGCCGCGTCGAACCCGAACTCGGCGGTGACCGGGACCTTTTCGACCCGGGCCGCCATGACGCGGGGGAAGGTCTCGTGCAGGCTGAACCCGGGTGCCTGGGTGACCACCAGGTCTCCGGGGTCGAGTACGGCCCGGCACAGCAGCTCCAGCAGGTTCTCCGAACCGTTGCCGAGCACGATGCGCCCGGCGGGCACGTCCAGACTCCTCCCGATGGCCTCGGTCAGCCGCTTGCCGGTCGGATCGGGATAGCGTGCGACGCCGCCGGCCAGGCCCCGGCGTACGGCCGCGGCGACCGCGGGAGAGCTGCCGTACGGGCTCTCGCTGTTGGAGAGTTTGATGACCCGGCGGACCCCGCCGAGGGCGGCCACCTCGTCCGGGTCGGCGCCGGGATCGTAGCGGGGCAGGCCCGCCACTTCCCTGCGGATCAGGGCGGCCGAAGCGGCCGGTGCGAGGTTGTGGTTCATGACGACTCCGGTTCCGGGAGGGGTGCGCCGGCCACCGTTCGGTGGAGCCGGTCGACGCGGCGCAGGAACGCGGCCAGCAGCATGGCTGCGGTGGCGGCGAGGCCGATGGTCTGGCCGATCCAGACGCCCTCGACGCCCCAGCCGGCGGTCACCCCGAGCAGGTAGCCCGCGGGCAGCCCGATCAGCCAGTACCCGACGAGCGAGATCCGGAACGGGCCGGCGGTGTCGCCGACGCCGCGCAGGATGCCGTTGCCGATGTTCTGTGTGGCGTCGAAGACCTGCATGAGGGCGGCGATCAGCAGTCCGGTCGCGGTGAGCGCGACGACGTCCGCGTTACCGGCGTGCTCGGCCGAGAGGAACAGCGACACGATCGCGTCCGGGACCGCCAGGTAGGCGACGGCGACCACGAGCATCGCGATGACGCCCCAGGCCAGGCCGAGGAGTCCCGTTCTGCGCGCTGTGACGTAGTCACGGCCGCCGTCGGCCTCGCTGATGTGGATCGACGCCGCGTGCGACAGGCCGGCGGAGATCATGAAGGCGATGTAGACGATCTGGTTCAGCACCGTCTGCGCGGCGAGGGCGTCGACGCCCAGGGAACCGATGATCAGCGTGAGCACGCTGAAGAACCCGGCCTCCGAGGCATAGGCGCCCGAGATCGGCAGGCCGAGGCGCCAGACGGAGCGGACCGCGTCCCCGTTCCAGCGCCGCGCGTCGGGCGACGTGAGGTGGGGGCGCAGGACTTCGTCGCGCAGGATCACCGCGATGAAAGCCAGGAAGGACAGCAGGAACACGGTGACCGTGGCGATCGCGACGCCGATGAATCCGAAGGCCGGCAGGCCGAACTTCCCGTAGATCAGCACGTAGTTCAGGCCGATGGTCGCCCCGACCGAGGTCAGCGTGATGGCCAGCAGCGGGCCGGGCCGCTTGAGGCCGGTGGTGAAGTGCCGCAGGTTCTGGAACCACAGGCAGGGCAGCATGCCCGGCGCCAGGACCATCAGGAACTCGCCCGCCTTGTCGACCACCGTCGGGTCCTGGCCCAGCAGGACGAGCAGCGGGCCGGCCGGCAGCAGCGCCGCGCAGAACACCACGCCGCAGACGGTGGCCCAGAAGAAGCCCGCGAACAGCAGCGCGCCGATCCGTTGCCGGTCGTCCCGTGCCCGGGCCTCGGCCACCAGGTTGCCGACCCCGGTGACCAGGCCGGTGCCGGTGGTGCGCACCTGGTTGAACAGCGCGATGGCCAGCCCGGCGGCGGCGATCTCGACCGCGCCGAGCCTGCCCAGCATCACGATGTCCACCGTGGTCAGCGCGACGTAGGCGAAGTTGGTAAGGATCAGCGGGCACGCGAGCGTGAGCAGCGCCCGCGAGTTCCCGACCCACCAGGCGGTCCTGTCGGTTGTGCCGTCGCTCACCAGAAGTTGACCTTTTCGCCGCGCCCGCTCGCCAGGGCGAGATCGGCTATGTACCGGCCCAGCGCGGCGTCGGTGACCGCCATGCCGCTGTTGTAGGCGAAGACCACGTCGTCCGGATGGCGGCGGGCGGGTGCCCGGCCGAGCAGGATGTCCGGCAGCTGGGCGTCCACCGACGGCAGGCTGCCGTCCTCGCCCCGCAGGTCGTCGCAGGTGGCGTGCATCTGGGCGGTATCGGTGGCGATCCGGTGGTCCGCGCCGTGGCACACGTCGGCGTGTACGCCGTACCCGAGCAGTACGGCGACCGAGCCGGGCTTCATCCAGTCACGCCGGACCTCCTGTGTGACGGACAGGCCGGCGGCGCCGATCACGATGTCCGCCTCACCGGCGGCCTCCCGGAGATCCCGCACGATCTCGACCTCGCGGCCGTCGACGCTGTCCTGGACGGCGCGCAGACCCTCGGGATAGGTGCCGAACACCCGCAGCCGCTCCAGCTCCGGCAGGGCCGCGAGCAGCATCGGCAGCGCCGTCCGCCCCTGGACACCGGTTCCGACGACCAGGGCGCTGCGTGCGTCGGGGCACGCCGCGCGGGCGAACAGCGCGGTGGTGGCCGCGGACCGCAGCGGCCCGAGTCTCACCACGTCCATCAACGCGATGGGTGCCCCGGTGGTGTCGTCGACGAGGAAGACGAACGAGTGGAACCGGTAGCCGTCCCGGGTGCGGCGCGGGTCGAACTCGTAGACGGCCTTGAAGCAGACGGTGCCGCTGCCGCCGTCCCTGGCCACCATCGAATAGCTCAGTGAGCGGTGGCCGGGATCGTCGATGATCGTCTTGACGGGGTTGTCCGAGCCGCCTTCGCGCAGCGCGCGGTAGGCCTGCTCGACGACCGCGATCACCTGCCGGTGGTCGACGTCCAGCCCTTCCTGGGCCGACTGCGGCAACAGCCACAACTGCCCGGGCGGGGCGTGGTGGTGGGACATGCGGGGGTTCTCCTTCGTGAGAGGTCGTAACGGATGCGTTGGGGATCGCGTCAGATTCCGTCCAGCCGCCAGCGCGGCGGGCCGGCGCCGTCGCCGAGCCGGACGACGGCTTTCAGCGGCAGTGCGGCGTCATGGAACGGTGATTCGTTGGAGTCCATCTGGTAGCCGGCGGTGTTGAGGTAGACCAGGTGGTCACCGCGCCGTACGGGCCTCGGGAAGCCGATCTTCCGCCAGGTCACCAGGTCGCTCTCCAGGCAGGTCGAGCCCGCGACACAGGCCGGGAACACCTCGTCGGCGACGGGCCGGGAGGACATCAGCAGCGGGTCGGGGAGGTAGTCGCTGTTGAACCACTGCTCGGAGAGGCTGAAGCTGCTGCCCGCGACGGTGACGATCGCGTACCCGTCGGTGTCCCGTCGGTCGTCGACCTGCTGGACCCGGTACAGGGTGAAGCCGGCCTGGTCCAGCAGGGCCCGGCCGGGCTCGACGACGAACCGGATGCCGTGGCGTTCCGCCTTCGCCGACAGGCTCTCGCCACCGTCGACCGGGTGCGCCATGATCGCGCGCACGGCCCGGGTCGCGGGCTGTCCCCCGTACGGATAGAAGTCCTTGAAGTCCCTGGCCGCGTGGTAGTGGGCCGGCTCGTTCTGCTCGACGAACGCGTCCCACAGCCGCGGCTCGACGTAGCGGACCGGCAACCCGCCGCCGATGTCGACCAGTTCGGCGCGGAGCGAGCCGCGCCGTCGGGCGTCGAGGCAGTGCTCGATCATCTCGTTCGCCGCCGTCGCGCGTTCGGCGCCGGAGTAGCCGTTCAGGTGGAAGGAGAATCCCCGGAGGCCGATGTGAGCGGCCAGTTCCGCGCACAGACCGACGGCGGCCTCCCGCTCACCGGCGGACAGCCCGAATCTGCTCGCCGGCTGACCGGCCGTCCGGGACCGCAGCAGCACGCGGGCCTGCCGCCGGGCGCGCCGGGCGGTCGCGGCCAGCCGGCGGAGTTCACTGAGGGAGTCGACGGCGACCAGGCAGTCGTGCTGCACCGCCAGCGCGTGCAGCGTGTCGTCCTTCTCCGGGCCGGAGATCCCGATCCGGTGTCCGGGCACTCCCCCGGCCAGCGCCTTGACCAGTTCGGGGGTGCTGGCGACGTCGACTCCGACACCGAGGGCGGCGGCCGATGTGACGTAACAGCCGGCCTTGTTCGCCTTCTTGGCGAACAGGATGTCGGCGTCCGCGCCCGCCTCGGCGAACGCCCGCCGGAGTCCGGCGACGTTCTCCTCGAAGATCTCGGGCAGCACGACGTGCAGCGGTGACCCCAGGCCGTCCAGGAGGTCGGCCAGCAGGGCGCGGTGATCCGCCAGGAGCGTGGAGACCGTGGGATGCCGGAGGGCGGTGAGAGCGAAGGGCCGGGATCCGGCCGTCGGGGGCTCCAGCACCTGTCGTGAGATGAGCACGCCATATTTCTATACGATGATGATAGTCATTTTCAATACGCGGTCGCAGGACGCCCGCCGGGAGGTGTGGGAGACGGGGGTGATCGCGACGCGCCCCGGAACGACAAAGAGGCCGTATCGGATGATTCCGATACGGCCTCTGATCGGCGACTCAGGAGAAGCCGGCGCGGGTGCCTCGCCGCCGGCAGGTGACGGGGCCCCTCACACGGCGGCCGCGTGCAGGGTCGCCTCCCCCATCACCTCGATGCCCGTGCGCTCCCCGGGCCGGGCGGCGGCCGGGCTGGGGACCCGGACGTCGATGGGCGCGTCGATGCCGTCCACAGCCACGGTGACCATCGCGTCGTGGCCGTAGAACCGTACGTCGGTCACCGTGCCACTGGCTTCGGCCGCATCCGGATCGGTCAGCCGGAGCTGCTCGGGCCGGAGCAGCACCACGCCCTCACGGACCCCGCCGGTTGGGTCGGTCAGGGGGATGCGGCCCAGCGCCGTGGCCGCCATGCCACGGTCCGCGGTGCCGGTGACGAGTACCGCGTCCCCGACGAAGGCGGCGACCCAGGGGTCGGCGGGACGGCTGTACACCTCGTGCGGTGTGGCGCACTGGGCCACACGGCCGTCCCGGACGACGGCGACGAGGTCGGCGGTGGAGAGGGCTTCCTGCTGGTCGTGGGTGACGAGCAGGGCGGTGGCCCCGGTGGCGCGCAGGGCCGCGCGCACGTCGGCCCGTACGCCGTTGCGCAGGGCGGCGTCGAGGGCGTTGAACGGTTCGTCGAGGAGGACCAGGGCGGGTTCCGGCGCCAGGGCCCGGGCCAGGGCGATGCGCTGCTGCTGGCCGCCGGACAGCTCGTGCGGCATGCGGTCGCCGTAGCCGGCCAGACCGACGAGTTCGAGCATCTCCTCCGTGCGCCGCCGACGGGCGGCGCGGTCGGCGCCGGTCAGGCCGAAGGCGACGTTGCGGGCCACGCTCAGGTGCGGGAAGAGGGCGCCTTCCTGGGGCACGATGCCGATCCGGCGGCGCTCGGGCGGCAGGTGGACTCCTGGCCCGCCGAGTGCGCGTCCGTCGAGGGTGACGGTACCCGCGTCGGCGCGCAGGAAGCCCGCGATGATGCGCAGCAGGGTGGTCTTGCCGCAGCCCGACGGACCGAGCACGGCGGTCAGCGCGCCGCCGGGGACGGTGAGGTCGAGGCCGTCGAGTACCGGCGCCGCGCCGGGGCCGTAGGCCTTGGCCAGTCCGGCGATCTGCAGCTCGGTCATGTGCGGTGCCTTCCGAGGAGGTAGGACGGAAGGGCGGCCAGCAGGATCAGGGCGGCGGCATAGGGCGCCGCGGCGGCGAAGGATCCGGTGCCGGTCTCCGTCCAGAGGCGGGTGGCCAGGGTGTCCATGCCGGTGGGGCGCAGCAGGAGGGTGGCGGGAAGTTCCTTCATGCACACGACGAAGGTGAGTGCGGCTCCGGCGGCGACCCCGGGGGCGGCCAGCGGCACGGTCACCTCGCGCAGCACGCGCAGCGGAGAGCGGCCCAGGGAGCGGGCGACGTCCTCCAGGACGGGCGGGGACTGGAGTACGGCCGCCCGGGTGCCGGCGACGGCGACGGGCAGGAAGAGCACGGCGTACGCGCAGACCAGCAGCGGGAGTTCCTGGTAGAGCGGTTCGGCGTAGCGGACCGCGAAGAACACCAGGGACAGGGCGACGGTGATGCCCGGCAGCGCGTGGCCGGCGTACGCCGACTGCTCCAGCAGCCGGGCCGTCCGGCTGCGGTACCGCGCGGCGATCACACCGACGGGCAGGGCGAGCAGGGTGGTGAGCGCGGCTCCCGCGGCGGCGACGCCCAGCGTGGTGGCGGCGGTGTCGAGGAGCGTGGCCGGGTCCCAGGTCGCGGAGTTGCCGACGGCCAGCCAGTACCCGAGCGTGGCGAGGGGGGTGAGGACGGCGACGCCGGTGACCGCCGCGCACCAGGCCAGGGCGGGCACCCGCCAGTGGCCCAGAGGGGCGGGGGCGGCGGGGCGCGCGGTGCCGCCGCCGGTTCTCGCGTGGCCGGCCCGGCCCCGGGTCCGCGCCTCGGCGGCGACCAGCAGGATCGTCATCACCACGAGGACGACGCTGAGCGCGGCGGCCGGCGTGCGGTCGAAGCTGGCCCGGTAGGAGGTGTAGATCCCGCGGGTGAAGGTGTCGTAGCGCATCAGCGAGACGGCGCCGAAGTCGGAGAACACGTACAGCGCGACGAGTACGGCGCCACCGGCGGCCGCGGGCCGCAGCTGCGGCAGCGTCACCCGCAGGAAGGTCCTCAGCGGGCCGTGGCCGAGCGAGCGGGCGACCTCCTCCTGAGCCGGATCGGTGCCGCGCAGCGCGGCGGTGACGGGCAGGTAGACGTACGGGAAGCTCACCAGCGTCAGGGCGAGGGCCGAGCCCGGGAAGCCGGCCGTCTGCGGGAAGGCGGACAGCCAGGCGAACGCGGCGACGTAGCTGGGCACGGCCAGGGGCAGGGTCACCAGCACCGACCAGGCGCGGGCGCCGGGCAGGTCGGTGCGTACGGTCAGCCAGGCCAGGGACACGCCGAGGACGAGGCAGGCCGAGACGACCACGGCGGCCAGTCCGAGGCTGCGGCCGAGCAGCTGGGCGGTGCGGCCGTCGGCGATGACGTCCCAGGCGAAGGCGGGGCCGCGCTCCAGGGACCGGACGGCCAGGTAGCCGAGCGGCAGCAGGGCGAACACCGCGGCGAGGACGGCGGGAACGAGGAGGACGGCGGGCGGCCGACGTCCGGCACGCGACCGCCCGGTCGGCGTGGTGGCGCCGGCCGGGCGGTTGGCGGTGGCGGGATCCGTCGGCGTGACGGGATCCGGGGAGGGCATGAAGGGTCAGACCATCCCGGCTTCCTGGAGCATCTTCAGGGTCTCCTGAAGCGATTCCAGCTTGCCGAGGTCGATCTTCGGGGCGTCCAGGGAGGCCAGCGGCGGCAGTCCCTTGACCGTACTGGTCACACCTGCCGCGAGCGGGTACTCCTTGGTCTCCTCGGCGAAGTACTTCTGCGCCTTCTCGGAGAGGAGGAAGTCGACGGCCTTCTGGGCGGCCGCGGCCTGGTCGCTGCCCTTGACGATGCCGACACCGGCGGTGTTGACGAGGCCGCCCGGGTCGCCGCCGGGGAGGAAGTGGATCTTCGCCTTGACCTTGCCCTCGCCCTTCTCGGCGACCTGCTCGTACCAGTAGTAGTGGTTGACCAGGCCGAGCGAGACCTCGCCCTTGCCGACCGCTTCCAGCACCTTGAGGTTGTTGTCGTACACCTTCGGCTCGTTGGCCTTCAGGCCCTTCAGCCAGGTACGGGTGGCCTCGTCGCCCTCCAGGACGCGCATGCCCGTGACGAACGCCTGGAAGGAGGCGTTGGTCGGAACGTAGCCGATCCTGCCCTTCCACTCCGGCTTGACGAGGTCGTGGACACTGTCCGGCGCCTTGGCGACCTGTCCGGGGTGGTAGGCGAGGACGCGGACGCGCCCGGAGGTGCCCACCCAGTCGCCGGCGCCGCCGCGGAATCCGGGGTCCACCTTGTCGAGGGATTCCTGCGGCAGCTTCTCCAGCAGGCCCTTGGCCGACAGGGCCCCGAGGGCTCCGGCGTCCTGGGAGAAGAACAGGCCGGCCTTGGTCTTGCCGCCCTCCTCCTGGATCTGGGCGGCGAGTTCGGCGCTCTCGCCGTAGCGGACGGCGACGCTCGTGCCGACGGCCTTCTCCAGCTCGTCCAGAAGAGGCTTGACCAGCTTCTCGTTGCGGCCGGAGTAGATGACGAGCCCCGCGTCGTCCTCGTCGACGCCGCAGCCTGCGACGGCGGGGAGCAGAAGTGCCGCCGCGAGGAGCGCGGTGAGGCGTCGGACCAAGGGGCGTCGCATGGGAAGCCTTCCTGCGGGGGCGGCGGAGAACCGGATAACGCCCCCATAAGTAAGGTAAAGCTAACCTAAAGGTCAAGGGTGACGCACATAACAATCGGGCCGGGCCCCGTATCGGCGGAGCCGACCCTACCGCTTGTTTTCCTGTGGATCTTCAATGAACCATCCGTGACTTTCCTGTGACTATCCGGCGAGGTAAGGCTTTCCTAAGATGCGCCCGTGACAGTCCTCCCCGACCTGCTTCCCGGCGCCAAGTCGGTCCCGTTCGCCCTCGGCCTCGCCGCCCACGGCGACCGGACCGCCGTCATCACGGCCGACGGTCGGGTCAGCTACGCCGAGCTGGCCGCGCGCGTGGACGCGACGGCCCGCCGCCTCGGCCGGGAACGGCGTCTGGTCCTGCTGGTCGGCGCCAACACCGTCGAGGCTCTGGTCGTCCACCTCGCCGCCCTCGCCGCCGGACACCCCCTCCTCCTGGTGCCGGGCGACCACCCCGAGGCCGTCCAGTCCCTGATCGACGCCTACGACCCGGACGTCGTGGCGCACCCCGAGCAGGGGCGATGGCTGCTCGACGAGCGCCGCGCGGTCTCGGCGCACGAGCTGCACCCGGACCTCGCGCTGCTGCTGAGCACCTCCGGATCGACCGGATCGCCGAAACTCGTCCGGCTGTCACACGAGAACCTCCAGGCCAACGCGGAGTCCATCGCGCAGTACCTGGGAATCCGGGACACCGACCGCGCGGCGACCACCCTGCCCCTGCACTACTGCTACGGCCTGTCCGTCGTGCACAGCCACCTGCTGCGCGGCGCCGGACTGATCCTGACCGACCTGTCCGTCGCGGACAGCTGCTTCTGGGACCTCTTCAGGGCGGGCCGGGGCACGACGTTCGCCGGGGTTCCGTACACCTTCGAGCTGCTCGACCGGGTCGGTTTCGCCGCCATGGAGCTGCCCCACCTGCGCTACGTCACCCAGGCGGGCGGTCGCCTGGCACCCGACCGGGTCCAGCGGTACGCCGCCCTCGGCCGCGCCGCCGGCTGGGAGCTCTTCGTGATGTACGGCCAGACCGAGGCGACGGCCCGCATGGCCTACCTGCCGCCGCACCTCGCGGAGCAGCACCCCTCGGCGGCCGGAGTCGCCATCCCCGGCGGCTCCTTCCGCCTCCGGCCGCTGCCCGATCACCCCGGCGAGAACACGGGCGAACTGGTCTACTCGGGCCCCAACGTCATGCTCGGCTACGCCGAGACCACCGGCGACCTCGCCCTGGGCCGGACGGTGCACGAACTCCGCACAGGGGACATCGCGCGCCGTACGCCCGAGGGGCTGTACGAAATCCTCGGCAGGAGCAGCCGGTTCGCGAAGATCCTCGGCTTGCGCATCGACCCCGGGCAGGTCGAGGCGATGCTCGCCCGTCGCGGCGTCTCCGCGCTGTGCGCCGGCGACGACGAGGCCCTGTGCGTCGTGGCGGTGGGTGCCGACGACTCCGACGCCCGCCGGACGACCAGGCTCGTGGCCGGCGAGTGCGGGCTGCCGGCCCGCGCGGTCCGCGTCCGGATCCTCCCGGCCCTTCCCCGCCTGCCCACGGGCAAGCCCGACTACCAGGCCGTTCGCGAACTGAGCCGCCGCAAGCCCGATGCCGCCCCCGGCCCCGAGGCCGCGACGGACGGCGCCCGGGAAAGCCTCCGCCTGCTCTATGCGCGGGTCCTCGACCGTACGGACGTGGACGACGACAGCTCGTTCGTCGGCCTGGGCGGGGATTCGCTCTCCTACGTCGAGATGTCGATCCACCTCGAAGAGCGGCTCGGCCACCTGCCGGCGAACTGGCACACGACACCGATCCGGGACCTCGAGGCGGCCGAGCGTCCGGTGCCCTCCTCCCGCAAGCGGGTGCTGGAGACGAGCGTCGCGCTCCGCGCCCTGGCGATCTTCTGCATCGTCGGATCCCACGTCCACGTCTTCGGCATCAAGGGCGGGGCGCACATCCTGCTCGCGGTCGCCGGGTACAACTTCGCCCGCTTCCACCTGACCGCCGCCGAACGGCGCGTACGTGTACGCCGGGTCGGGACCAGCATCGCCCGCATCGCGCTGCCGAGCATGGCCTGGATCGGCCTGATCCTGCTCCTCAACGACGACTACACGCCGGCCAACCTCTTCCTGCTCGACGGTGTCCTCGGGCCGGACGACCTCAAGACCGGGATGCAGTTCTGGTTCATCGAGTCCCTGGTCTACATCCTGGTCGCCGCCGTTGCGATCCTCGGCCTCCCGGTGGTGGACCGGGCGGAGCGCCGCTTCCCGTACGCCCTCCCGCTGGCACTCGCCGGCCTGGGACTGCTCACCCGCTACGACCTCGTCGGTCTGCCGGACCGCGAGCAGATCCCCGACGCCATCACCGTCTTCTGGCTGTTCGCGCTCGGCTGGGCGGCGGCGAAGGCCACCACCCGGCGCCGGCGCCTGCTGGTCACCGCCGTGGCCCTGGCCACCGTGCCGGGGTTCTTCCCCGGTGACCCGGGACGCGAGGCGATCATCATCGCCGGATTCGCACTGCTGGTCTGGGTGCCCAGCCTCCCCAGCCGCGAGCGCCTCAACCAGCTGGCGGGCCTCCTCGCCACCAGCTCCCTGTACATCTACCTCACCCACTGGCAGATCTTCCCGCTCATCGACGGGTTCTCCCGGCACCTGGCGTTCCTCGCCTCGCTCCTCTTCGGCATCGCCTACGCGGTCGGCGCCGCCCGCCTGATGAGACGCCTGCCCTCGCCCTCCCGGACCGCCCGGCCGTCGCCGCCGTCGTCATGGGCACCCCGACCCTGGTCGAGGTGACCGGCACGGTCCCGTACAGGAAGCGAACGGGGCCGAGCCGGCCGCGCGCCGGCGCTCAGCAGCAGGAGCGGCCCGACTGGCAGCCGCACGCATCCGCCGCTTTCACGGATCCCGCCGTCGCGGTCGTCGCAGGGACGGCGCAACAGCCCTTGCCCTGCCAGGCGTCGCGGCCCTCCTTGACCGCGGTGGCGGCGATGACCAGGGCTGCGATGGGGTCGGCCCAGGACCAGCCGAGCGTGGCGTTGAGGACCAGACCGATCAGCAGCACGGCGGAGAGGTAGGTGCACAGCAGGGTCTGCCGGGAGTCCGCGACGGCGCTGGCGGAGCCGAGTTCGCGTCCGGCGCGGCACTGGGCGGCGGAGAGGAACGGCATGACCGCAAGGGACAGTGCGGCGATGACGATGCCGGGGATCGAGTGGTCGGCCTCGCCCGTGCCGGTCAGGGCGCGGACGGCACCGAACGTGACGTAGACGGCGAGAGCGAAGAAGGAGACGGCGATGATCCGCAGGGTCGTCTTCTCGCGGGCTTCGCGCAGCGCGTGGTCGCGGGCGGAGAACTGCCAGGCGACGGCGGCGGCGAACCCCGGACGCGGGTCCCGCGCGTCAGTCGGCGACGGCGATTCGGGCGGCGTAGTCGCCCGCGGCCTCGACCGCCGCGACGAGCACCGCCGGGTCCACGTCCACGCCCCGCTCGAGCAGGACGCGGCTGCGTCCCGTACGCACGTCCGTGCTGGCCCGGCGTACTCCGTCGACCTCCTCCAGCTCGTCGTCGATGAGCAGGGCGCAGCTGGAGCAGTGCATGCCGTCGACGACCAGTTCCACGGTCGGTCCGTCCGCCTCGGCGGCCTCGTTCTTCTTCTTGCGGAACAGCTTCATGTCACAGGTCCTCAGCGGAAGTCGATGGCGCCGGTCTGCATGCCCATGGCGCAGGAGAAGCGGAGTGTGCCGGGCTTGCGGGTTCCCAGGTCGACCTCGGTGTCACCATCGCGCTTGACGATCTGCTGGACGCCGAGTTCGGGGATGGTGAAGGCGCGGGCGCAGCCCCCGGAGTCCTTGCCGTGCAGGACGAGGGTGGTCGGCACGCCGGCCTTCGCGGTGAAGGCGGTGGGCTCGTAGAAATCCGTCACGGTGAGGGTGACGACCTGCTTCCCCGAGGCGTCGATGCGTACCGGCGGGGCGTCGGCGGCCGTTCTGCCGGCTCCGGAGGGGGCCTCGGCGCCGTCCTCCTCGCCTCCCTCGACCCGCTCGACGGTGAACGGTCCGGTGGCCGAGGCCGGCTCGGCCGGTGCGGTGAAGGAGACCCAGCCGCCGGCCTGGAGCGCGGAGCCCATCGTCCAGACGGCCACGGTCAGCACCACCACACCGGTCAGCACGGCCAGTCGGCCGGACAGCATCTGCGCACTGCGCCTGAACAGGTATCCGAGCAGGGCGAACAGGGGCGCCGTGCCGAGCACGAAGCCGGCCATCACGGCCGCCCCGGCCACCGGGGAGCCGGAGGTGACTGCCAGCAGCTCCATGGACAGGGTCACCCCGCACGGCACCAGGACGGTCGCGAAGCCGATCAGGGCCGGAGTGCCGACCGAGTCGGTCCTGGCACTGCGGCGCAACAGCCGCCCCAGGGAGGCCGGGGGGCGCGGAACGAGCCGCCCGACGGCCTTGACGCCGAACAGGTCGAGGGCGAACAGCACCATCAGCAGGCCCGCGGCCAGCAGCAGCACGGCCTGCGCGCGGGGGCTGGGCTGGATCGCGTTGCCGAATGCCCCCAGCAGAGCGCCGAGGAGCGTGTGCGAGAGGAGCTTCCCCGACAGGAAGGCCCCGACGGGCGCCAAGGGCCGCCGTTCGGCCCCCGGCGCTGCGGGGAGAGCGGCGGCAGCTGCCTCGGGCCGGCCTTTGGCCTGCGATGTGGTACGGGCCGGCCGCCGGGTGGCCGGGTCCGGGGCGGGGGCACGGCGGCGGGTCACCGCGC
Source organism: Streptomyces sp. NPDC042102 (assembly GCF_055582305.1). NCBI lineage: Bacteria > Bacillati > Actinomycetota > Actinomycetes > Kitasatosporales > Streptomycetaceae > Streptomyces > Streptomyces sp. NPDC042102. Next base: position 792,287 of record NZ_JBVJDL010000001.1, on the reverse strand, counting down.
CGGCCAGCAACCCCCCTTGTACGGCGGCACAGGAAGCACCACCGGCGAGCAGACCGGTGGAGACACCGGTGACGAGCAGAGCGACGGACGACGACATGCGTCAACTACTCCCGATCGGGCAGGACGGCAGCACACCGCGCCGGGGCGCGGGCACGCCGAAGAGGACATGGGTCTCGCCGTGTCCCGCAGGGCACACGCCCCGCGGGCAGGCGGACGATCACGTCCGTGACACGCACAACCGGTTCGGATCAGGGGGAGGTATCGGCGGCGGAGCGTTCGGCAGGATCACGACGGCGACGGCGGAACAGCTCTCCCCACGGGGCGACTCCACCAAGGGCGGTGCGGAGGGACCGTCCGGGGCAGGGGTGGCCTGCTGCGACGCACACTGCTGCATCGCCATCGGGCAGTGGGTCCCGTGATCCGTGCTTCCGGACGTCGTCGCCCGCAGCGTGTGAGCGGCGGCCGTGCCGGGCCCGGAAGTGGATGCGCTGCCCATGTCCATGCCCGGCATCGGTCCCGGCATCGGGCCCGGCATGGCCATCGCCGGCCGGGCGATGCCCGCCGGGCACAGCAGAAGCGCACACACCAGCAGCATCCCGGACCACATCCGGAGCGGCAGCGGCAGGCGGCGCATCACACGCGCCATGCTAGGCCACCCCGTACCCCGCCCGGGGCCCGGCACCCTGCCCTTGGCGCGGCGGAAATTACGTCGGCGGCTGCATCCAGGCGTCCGGGCCGGGATCGCCGCCTTCGGCCCGTACCACCAGCCGGTCCACGTAGTGCTGCCAGCCCTCGGCGTGCGCGGCGCAGGCCTCGGGGGACGGGAGGCCGCTGTGGACCAGCCGCAGCAGAGTGCCGCCGTCGGCGGGCTCCAGGGTGATCTCCACGGTGCTGGAGCCGGGCGGGACTGGCATGGGGCCGGTCTCCCAGCCCCAGCTGAAGACGAGCCGCTTGGGCGGGTCGATGGTGATGAAGCGGCCGGAGGCCGTGTTGTCGCCGGTGACCCGGGTGCGGTAGGAGCCGCCGGCCTCGAAGGAGAAGGTGCCGTCGGCGCCCATCCAGGACAGCCACTTGTCACGGTCGGTGAAGAACCCGAAGACGGTCTCGGGGCGGGCCGCGATGTGCCGCTCCACCACCACCGTGCCGGCGGGCGTCTCGGGGGCGGTCGTCATGAGGAACTCCCGTTCGGTGCGGCTTCCCCGGCTGCTTCGGCTTGTTCGGCGAGCCGGGCCAGGGTGTCGAGCTTCGTGGCCCACATGGCCTGGAGGTAGTCGGCGAGCGGACCCAGCGCCTCCCGGTCGGCCCGGTAGAACCGCTTGGTCCCGTCCTTGCGCAGGGTGACCAGGCCGGTGTCGCGCAGCACCTTGAGGTGCTGGGAGACGGCCCCGAAGGTGACCTCGAAGCGGGCCGCGATGTCGCCCGCGGACAGCTCGTCGTCCCAGATCAGCCGGAGGATCTCGCGCCGCCTGGGTTCGGCTATCACCTGTACCGCGTCCACGCTCCGAATTTTAGTCCAGGCTTCAGCTTGCCGCCCACCCCGGGCTTATTTTAGTCTGGACTCAAATAATCCCCCCACGGGAACCACCGGCAACACCTGGAGCACGCCATGACCGCCATCACCTACGAGACCGAGATCGCCGCCGACCGCGCCCGCGTCCTGGAGACGCTCAACACCCACGACGGACTCACCGGCTGGTGGACCGACGACGTCGACCGCCAGGACGAGGTCCTGTACTTCAACTTCCCGGGCATCCCCGAGCCCTTCCGGCTCCGCCGCGACCGGGCCGACGAGGACCGCGTCGTGTGGGTGAACGTCGGCGCCTTCCCGCCCCACTGGGCTGGCACCACCATCACCTGGGACCTGACCGGGACCCCCGAGGGCACCCGCGTGGCCTTCTCCCACGCCGGCTTCCCGGACGGCGAGGCCGAGCTCCCGATGATCAGCGAGACCTGGGGCGTCCTGATGACGCGCCTGAAGGACTACGCCGAGACGGGGACCCCGAACCCGTTCTTCACCGTCTGAGGCCGGACCCACGATGCAGGTCGACGTTCTGACCGAGACCGTGATCGCCGTCCCGTGCGAGCGGGTCGCCGCCTACGCGGCCGACCCCTCGCACGCGCCGGAGTGGTACGAGAACATCGCTTCCGTCGAGTGGCGGACCCCTCCCCCCGCCGCGATCGGCTCACGGATGGCGTTCGTCGCCCGCTTCCTCGGCCGGCGCCTGGCCTACACGTACGAGATCACCGCGTACGAGCCGGGGCACCGCCTGGTGATGCGGACCGCCGAGGGCCCCTTCCCCATGGAGACCACGTACATCTGGGAGCCGTACGGGCAGGCCGGTGACCACACCCGCATGACCCTGCGCAACCGGGGCGAACCCAGCGGCTTCGCCTCCCTCGCCGCACCCGTCGTCGCCGCAGCCACGCGGCGCGCCCAGCGCAACGACCTCGCACGGCTCAAGGCCCTGCTGGAGCAGCGGCGGCCACCTTCGGAGTGACGGGGGCCGGGCCGCGCTCTGGGCTCGGGCGCGGAGCAGGAGAGCGACCCAGCTTCGGTAAGGCCTCCACCGGTCGGCGACCTCGGCCAGTCGGGAGACGCCGGCGGCGGCGTCGAGCCCGTACTCGGCGGCGATGGCTTGGTGGAGGCGTGGTTCGTGGTGGGGGAAGACGTCGACGTCGAGCGAGAGGACGCGGGCGAGTTGCGCCTGCACGGCTGCGGCGGCCGCAGGCCCGGCGGTCACCGCCTGCGCCTGGGTCGCGGTGCCGGGATGCACGGTGAATTCGGCCTGGACCGTTCCTGTGGTGCCGTCTGCCCCCACCTCCTGTCGGACGGTGGCCGCGACGACGGACATCGCATCGTCGACAGGGAAGGCAAGGCGGAGAATCCCGTCGGCGGCGTGGGTGTGACTCGCGGGAGTGAAGCCCTCCAGGAACCGGATGCCGGAGGCGAGCGAGAAGGGCCCGGCGGGGGTGAGGCAGACGGCGGGCACGGTCAGCCTCCGTGTGCGGTGAGTGTGTAGCCTTCGGGACCCTCGAAGGAGAACACCGGCCCGAAGGGACTGTCCGCCATGGGGGTCAGGATCCTGACCCCGGCGGCGGTGAGCTGGTCGCGGAGCTTGTGAGCATCCGCGGTCTGGAACCAGATCACCACGCCCAGGCCGGGCCGTGCGGTATCGGCGAGGTCGACGCCCGGGAGGAGCTCACGGACGGCGAACGGGGTCGGCTTGGTGTCGAACACGACCGCGTGCGGCGGCGAGACCGCGGCTCGGCGCAGACCCAAGTGCTGCTCGCAGAAGGCCGCTGCTGCGTCCACGTCGCGGACTTGCAGGGCAACGAAGTCGGGGCCGTCGATGGTGACAGGCATAGGTATCCCTCGATCTCTCATGTCAGGACTTTGACATAGGTCAGACTAAGATCGCGCAGCCTGCATGTCAAAGTTCTGACATCATGGAGGGCATGCCACCCGAACCGCCCCACCTCGCGGAAGACGTCACGCAACATGTGGGCTACCTGCTCAAACGCGCCCAGGCCGCCCTGCGCAGCGCGATGGACAAGGTCCTGCGCGAACACGGCCTGACCGTGCCGCAGTACGCCACCCTCGAACTCCTGGCCCTGCACCCCGGCATGTCCAACGCCGACCTCGCCCGCGCGACGTTCGTCACCCGGCAGTCCGGAAACGTCGTCCTGCGGGGCCTGCAGGAAGCGGGACTGATCACCCGCCCGGCTACCGCCGACCACGGCCGCGTCCGGCCCGCCCACCTCACCGAGGAGGGCCGCACACGCCTGGCCGCGGTCCAGGCCGCCGTCTACGCCATCGAACAGCGCATGACCGAGGCGATCCCGCCACAGCGCATGACAGCACTGCTCGCCGACCTCGACCGCATAGCGGCAGCCCTGGAGAAATGACCTGCCGGCCCGGAGCGCCGAGGAGCCCCAGCCGACCCGCAGCCTCGCTGCCGGGGGCGGCGGTGTAGGCAACGGATGCGCAGATCGGCGCCGGGGTGGCCGACCCGGCCCGGCAGGCCTGCGAAGTGGCGCCACGCGACGTTGCGCTCGCGTCCGCGCTGAGCGGACGCGTCCCCGAACAGGGCAGCCCACGACGGGCTCCACACCATCAGGTTCCAGGCCGCGTCGTGCACGCTGAGCGGCACACCGTCCATCTGGTCCACCAGCCTTCGGACCCCCGGCGGGACATGAGCCGACAACAGCCCGGGGCCCGGGGCCGCTTGGCCCGCCAGCAGGTACGGATTGCTCCTCGCGGCGCAGTCCGACGGCCCGCCGTACCCCGCCGACGGGAAGTCCCGCGGCGGAGGGGGTCGTGCGGTCGCGCCAGCCCGGCGATCCTGACGATCCGTTCGCCGGCCTCGTGTCCTGCGGCATGGCTGCGACCACCACGCGACCACCATGGCCCCGGACGCACGAAAGGCCGTCCTCTCATGGATGAGAGAACGGCCTCCGACCTGCGTTTCCGCATGGTCGGGACGACAGGATTTGAACCTGCGACCCCTTGACCCCCAGTCAAGTGCGCTACCAAGCTGCGCCACGTCCCGATGCCCGCTGACCTGGGGTTTCCCCCGGACGAACGCGCACGAGAACAATACCGCACTTCGCGGGGTGGTCGCGCGCACCTTTTCCGCCGCGAGCGGCGCTTGACCTCAAGTGGGGTTGAGGTCGCAAGATCGGTGCATGACACAGACACCTGGGGACACGGGGCTCCACCACGAGGATCTGAGCGCGCTCATGGCGCGCATGACCGGGGCCGAGAAGCACGGGCCCGCGGCCACGTCCACGCTGGACGTGCTGTGGGTGCTCTACGACCGGGTGCTGCGGGTCACGCCCGCGAGCGCCGGGGACCGGGGACGCGACAGGTTCCTGCTGTCCAAGGGGCACGGGCCGATGGCGTACTACGCCGTGCTCGCCGCCAAGGGGTTCTTCCCCGTCGAGTGGCTCGACGGGTTCGGCGGGTACGACTCCCCGCTCGGCCACCACCCCGACCGCACGCTCGTCCCGGGCGTCGAGATCGGCAGCGGGTCGCTCGGGCACGGGCTGCCGCTCGCCGTCGGCACCGCCCTGGGGCTGCGGGCCCAGGGGCTGGACGACCCGGCGGTGTGGGTGCTGATCGGGGACGCCGAGCTGGACGAGGGCAGCAATCACGAGGCACTCGCGTACGCCGGCCCGGCCGGCCTGGAGCGGCTGCACGCCATCGTGATCGACAACGACTCCGCCACCCACGGCTGGCCCGGCGGCATCGCGTCGCGCTTCGAGGCCGCCGGCTGGTCGGCGGTGACCGTGGACGGGCGGGACCACGCGGCGCTGCACGCCGCCTTCACCGCCCCGCATCCGGGCCGGCCGCACGTGGTCGTCGCCCGCGTCGAGAAGAAGGCTTGAGGGGGAGACACTCATGGACACCATGCGGGAACGGTTCATCACGGTGACGTCGGAGGCCCTGGACGAGGATCCGCGGCTGGCGCTCGTCCTCGCGGAGATCACCATGGACGGGTTCCGGCCCGCCCGCGACCGGCATCCGGACCGGGTGATCAACGTGGGCATCCGGGAGCAGCTGCTGGTCGGGGTCGGCGGCGGGCTGGCCCTGACCGGGCTGCGGCCGGTCATGCACACCTTCGCGAGCTTCCTCGTGGAGCGGCCGTTCGAACAGGTCAAGCTGGACTTCGGGCACCAGGGCACCGGCGGGGTGCTGGTCAGCGCGTCCGCCTCGTACGACTGGCCGGCCGGCGGGTTCACCCATATGGCACCGGGTGACGTGGCGCTCCTGGACACGCTCGACGGCTGGACCGTCCATGTCCCGGGCCACCCCGACGAGGCCGAGGCCCTGCTGCGCCACGCGTACGCCGACGGTGACGAGAAGGTCTACGTGCGGCTGTCGGCGCTGTCGAACGCCGCGCCGCGCGCCGTGGACGGTGCCCGGTTCCACACCGTCCGCGAGGGCGGCGGGGGCGTGGTGCTGGCCGTCGGACCGACCCTCGACCACGTGCTCGCGGCCACCGAAGGCCTGGACGTGACCGTGCTCTACGCGACGACGGTACGGCCCTTCGACGACGCGGCCCTGCGCGCGGCGGTCGGGCGGGGCCCGGCCGACGTGGTCCTGGTCGAGCCGTACCTGGCCGGCACCTCCACCACCGCGGCGGGCGATGCCCTCGCCGACCGCCCGCACCGCGTCCTCGGCCTGGGGGTGGGCCGGGCCGAGCTGCGCCGCTACGGCACGATCGAGCAGCACACCGCCGCACACGGCCTGGACCCGCACTCCCTGCGCGCACGCATCACCGCGTTCCTGGCGGGGGGCCGCTGAGCAGGGTGGCCCCGACGGCTCCCCGACGGCGCCCGGACGGCTCTCCGACGGCTCCCCCCGCGGGCACCCCTATGCCCCGCCCAGCTCCGGGTGCGCCGCGGCGAGCCGCTTGGGCGCGGCCTGGCGCCAGGAGTCGACCAGGATCGAGCGCAGCTCCCGGGTGTCCTCCAGCGCCGCGAGCCGCACCCGCAGCCAGGCGTAGTTGTCGTCGTGGCCCTCGCGTATGAAGAACTTCTCCGGCTCCGCCCCGATCAGCTCGGCCCGTTCCTCCTTGGGGCACTTCACCCCGATGGACGCGTCGTCGTCACCGAGCGCGGCAAAGATCTTCCCGCCCACCCGGAACGTGGGCATGCCCCAGGCCGGCTTCTCGCTGCTGTCCGGCAGGGACAGCGCGATCGCACGGACGTCGTCGGCGGTCGTGGCCATGCCCGCGGCTCCTCTCCGCCGGTGGTGCGGCGATCCGGTCGGCTCGGTCGGCGCGGTCCCGCCCTCCGGAGGGACCCCGTCGTCCCCGACCGTAGCCCCCGGCACTGACAACCGCCCCCGATCCGGGGTCCGGCCCTGATCCCGCGTCCGTCCCTCAGCTCGCGTCCGTTCCTCAGCCCGCGCGCAGGCCGTCCTCCCGCTCGTGCAGGTCCGCCACCAGCTCCGCCGCCAGCTCCTTGATCGTCCCCAGCCCCTCCGTGCCCCACCGGCGCGGCACCGCGTCCACCGCGCACACCGTGCCGAGCACCACCCCCTGCCGGTCGGTCAGCGGCGCCCCCAGGTAGGAGCGGATCCCGCTCTCGTCGACCACCGCGTTCCCGGCGAACCGCGCGAAGTCCCGTACGTCCTCCAGCACCAGCGCTCTGCGCCGTACCACCACGTGCGGGCACCAGCCGTGGTCGCGGGCCAGCACCCGCGCCGGGTAGCCGCTCGCCGGGGCGTCGGCGGCGTGGTGCAGTCCGGCGAAGAACTGCCGTTCCTCGCCGATGAAGTTGACCCCCGCGTACGGCGCCTGAAGGGTCCGCGCGACGCGACGCGCGAACAGGTCGAGGCGCGCGTCCACCCGCTCCCCCAGGCCCAGCTCGCGCAGCCGGACGACGCGCGCGGGCGCCTCCCGGTCCACCGGGGTCAGCAGCAGGTGTCCGGTCGATTCGTAGTAGGTCATGGTGTTCCCCCGAGTGACGGTTCCTTGAAGAGCGCGGCGTGGACCGGCGCGGCCTGGGCCGGCGCGGCGTCGTGCGGCGGTTGCCCGGCCGTGGTGAGCAGGTGGTGGACGAGGGTGGCCAGGACCCCCGTACCGGAGCCGGTCAGGCGGGCGTCGCACCGTACGACGGGCACGTCGGGCGCGAGCCCCACCGCGTCACGGATCTCGTGCGGCGCGTACCGGTGGCTGCCGTCGAACTCGTTGACGGCGACCACGAAGCGGATCCCCCGCCGCTCGAAGAAGTCGACGGCGGCGAAGCAGTCGGCGAGCCGGCGCGTGTCGGCGAGCACGACCGCCCCGAGCGCGCCCGCGCACAGCTCCTCCCACAGGAACCAGAAGCGCTGCTGGCCGGGCGTGCCGAAGAGGTACAGGACGTGCCGGGAGTCCAGGGTGATCCTGCCGAAGTCGAGGGCGACGGTCGTCGCGGTCTTCGCCTCGACACCCTCCAGCCGGTCGGCGTTCTCGCTCAGGCCGCTGAGCAGCTCTTCCGTGGACAACGGCTCGATCTCGCTGACCGCGCCCACGAAGGTGGTCTTGCCCGCTCCGAACCCGCCCGCGACCAGGATCTTCAGGGTCACGGGCGCGCCCTCACAGGCGCTTGCGCAGTCCATCGAGCACCGCCCTCAGCAAAGACACGTCATCGGCAGGGTTGTTCAGGAAGCGGGGGGCGCGTGCGGTGACGGCCCCGTACTCCATCAGGTCGGACAGCAGCACCTTGGTGACGACCGCCGGCAGCCGCAGCTGCGCGGCCACCTCGGCCACCGACACCACGCCCGTGCCCGCGCACAGCCGGAGCGCGAAGGCGTGCTCCGGGCCCAGCGGCGCGCGCGGGCGCACGCCGGTCGCGGTGACCAGCGACAACAGGTCGAGCGCGACGTCCACGTCCGGGCGGGTCCGGCCGCCGCTCGCGGTGTACGGCCGCATCACCCGGCCCGCGGAGTCGTCGAGCCACGGCGTGTCGCGGGCGGTCCTCATTGCTCCGGGGCGACGGCGACCGGCCGGCGCGGCGGCGCGGCGAGGTACGGCCGGACGCTCTTGACCAGCATGGCCATCTCGTAGCCGAGGACGCCGGCGTCGGCCTCGCGGTCGGCGAGGACGGCGAGGCAGGTCCCGGCCCCGGCGGCCGACACGAAGACGAGCGCGGAATCGAGCTCCACGACGACCTGCCGGACCTCGGCGCCGTCGGCGAAGCGGGCGCCGGCGCTGCGGCCGAGGGAGTAGAGCCCGGACGCCAGCGCGGCCATGTGGTCGGCGCTGTCGGCGTCCAGCCCGTGGACGCAGGTGACGAGGCCGTCGGCGGTCAGCAGTACGGCACTGCGGGTGTACGGCACGCGTTGGACGAGGCCGCCGAGCAGCCAGTCGAGGTCGGACAGCTGGCTGGTCGCCACTTCGCTGGCCATGGCGGTGCGCTCCTTGCTGAGGTGGGGGGTCATGACTGGTTCTCCGTCTGGGCGAGGCCGAAGCCGCGCTGGAAGGCGGCCATCAGGCCGGGGTCGTGCAGGGGCTGCTCCCCCACCACCGGCGGCCGCGGTGCGGGGGCATCCAGCAGCTGCGGCACGATGTGGGTCTGCGCCCGCCGCCTGGGCAGCGGCGGCCGTTCGTCGTCGCCCCGGTGCCCGCGCCCCGCGGCACCGGGGATCCGAGCGCCCTCCGCACTCTCCCGGGCCGCCGGGATCCTGGCTTCGGCGGGCGCCCACGAGGGCCCTGCCTGCGGGGCGGGGTCCGGGCGGGACGCGGGCGGTACGGACGCCTCGGGCACGGGCTCCCGCGGCACAAACGCCTCAGGTGCGGGCTCCCCCGGCACCAACGCCTCGGGGACGGGCTCCCGCGGTACAAGCGCCTCGGGTACGGAGACCACGGGTACGGACGCCTCGGGCGCGAGCCGCTCCGGTACGCGGTCCTCCGGTACGGCGGCCCAGGCCAGCCCGGGCCCCGGCGCGGCGACGGAAGCCGAAGGCGGCACCGGCCCCAGCGCCTCCGCGGCCGCGGCGAGCGCCGCCGTCCCCGGGTCTGCACCCCAGAACACCGGCGGCACCATGTCGAACCGCGCTTCCGGCGCCGGGCGCGTCCTTCCCGCGTCCGGGTCGACGGGGTCCGGGCCACGGCCCGGGGCCGGGTCCCAGGCGACGTACCGGCCGGGGCCCGACGGGCCCGGGTCCGAAGTCGCGCGGCGGTCGGGGCCGGCCGCCGGACCGGGCCGGGTGGCGGGCGCCCGGCGGGGCAGGGCCGGGCCGGGATCCCGTACGGGTGCCGGGGAGGTGGCCGGCCACAGGGGTGCGTCCGGCTCCGCCCCCGGGGCCGGTGCCGCGCCGGGCCCCGGCGCGGGCGCCGACGCGGGCCGCCGCTCGGGCCCCTGCTCCGGCCGAGGCAGCGGCTCCAGCTGCGGTTCCAGCTCCGGCCCCGGCTGCGGCTCCGCGTACGCCCTCCGCTGCGGCCCCCCGGCCGGTACCGTCCGCGTGCGCGGGATCCGGCGCGGCAGCGGTGGGTCGGCCACCGTCGGCGCCACCGGGTCGGCTGCCGTCGGCGGGGCCGGGGCAGTCGGCGGGGCCGGCGCGGCCGGGGGTGGCAGGGTCACCCGTACCGGTTCCAGGAGCGGCGGGGGCGACGGCGGGGGCGTCGTCGCCGTGCCCCACGTCGTCGCACGGGAGCCGCCCACGGCGTCCGCGCCCACGGGGACGTCGGCGCCCAGCAGCTCCTGCGGCAGGACCAGCACGGCGAGCACTCCGCCGTAGATGTTGGACTTGAGCTCCACCGCGATGCCGTGCCGGCGGGCCAGCGACGACACGACGAACAGGCCGATCCGCCCGTCGGCCAGCAGGTGCTTGACACTGACCTGGTCCGGGTCGCCGAGCAGCGCGTTCATCCGGTGCTGTTCGTCCACCGGCATGCCCAGGCCCCGGTCCTCGACCTCGACGGCGATCCCGGCGGTGACCCGCTCGGCGCGCACCACCACGTCGGTGTCGGGCGCGGAGAAGACGGTGGCGTTCTCGACCAGTTCGGCCAGCAGGTGCACCACGTCGGCGACGGCATGGCCGCGTACCGTGCCGCCCGCCGGGGGCACCACCTTGACCCGCGTGTACTGCTCGACCTCGGCGACCGACGAACGCAGCACCTCGCTCAGGTCGATCGGCCGGGTCCACTGCCGCCGCGAGGCGGCACCGCCGAGGACAGCCAGGTTCTCCGCGTGCCGGCGGATCCGGGTGGCCAGGTGGTCGATGTGGAACAGCTCTTTGAGCAGGTCCGGGTCCTCGACCGTGTCCTCGAGCTCGTCGAGCAGCGAGATCTCGCGGTGCACGAGCGACTGCAGCCGCCGGGCGAGGTTCACGAAGACCTCGACCTTCTGCTCGCTGTCGCTGGGCGCGGCGGGGCCGGCCAGCCGGGCCAGCGTGGCCTGGGCGTGTTCGCGCGCGCCGCGCAACTCCTGCGACAGCAGCCAGAATTCGTCCACCCCGGGGCGGGCGTCCGGGGCCGGGGTCCCCGACGGCGTCCGGACCACCCGCGCCGGGCTCTCGCCCCGTTCCAGGCGCTCGGCCGCCGTCCTCAGCTCCTGGCGGCCCCGCACGCTGGACCGCCGCAGCGCCTCGCAGCGATCGTGTACGGCCTTGGCCGCGCGCTGCGCGCCGAGCAGGGCGGCGGCGAGCGCGCCGACGACGAGCAGTCCGCAGCCGGTGAGGACCGGCCACAGCCGGGCGTCCGGCCCACCGGGGCCGCGTCCCAGCTGGAGCGCGAAGATCACCGCGGCGGCGCCGCTGAGCCCGGCGGCGAGCGTGGGCAGCACAGCGGCACGGACCAGCTGGGGGCGTATCAGCCGCCCCGGTCCCGTGACGGTGTGGCGCGACGGGGCGTGGCGGGCGGCGCGGAGTCCGGACATCGGCGTCCTCGGTACGTGGGGCCGGACCCCCAGGTGCTCCGGGGTCCGGTGTTGATCACCGAATACCCACGCTAGACCGCACCCTCCCGCCCTGGTCGGCCAGTTGGGGAACTTCACCGGGGTGCTTCCCGCTCCGGAAGGAGCGCTCGTACGGCCGCCCGAATGCGCCGGGAGCGCACGCGCGGGGGCGCACCCTTCCCACTGCACCGACGGCCCTGGCGCCGACGGTGCGCCCGCCACCCGCCGCCTGCCGCCCGACCACGCCGACCCCGAAGGCCGGGCGTCCACGGCCGGAGGTGACCCTGGTGGAGACCCCTCAACCTCATGACCGGGGGCCACGGGATCAGCCACACGGAGGTCTCCACCCCCGGCACCACCGTGCTGCATGGCGTCCAGCTCTGGGTCGCCCTCCCCGGCGAACACCGCCACGCCCCCCGCGACTTCCAGCGCCACGCCCCCGGGCCGCTCCGCGTCGAGGGAGCGGAACTGCGGGTCTTCCTCGGCACCCTCGCCGGCGAGACCTCGCCGGTCCGCACCTTCAGCCCGCTCCTCGGCGCCGAGATCCTGATCGACGCGGGTGCCACCGTCACCCTCGACGTCGACCCGGACTTCGAGCACGGCCTGCTCGTCGACGAGGAGATCGTGATGTGGGAGCTCCATCCGGCGTAGACGCCGAGGAATTCGGTGGATCGCGTGGGTCGTGCCGGGCTTCGCGCACGATGCCGAGGAGGTCGAGCGGCACCGTCCAGGTGGCGAAGGCCGCATTGGTCCGGCCTCGCGTTCGCGGTTGGTCGGCTCTTCCAGCGCCGCGTCAGTGTTGATGAGCTTGCGGGTGATCGAGGGTGCGAGCAGGGCGTCACCGCGTGCGGCGACGCGTACGGCGTGCAGGAAATCGTCCGGCACGATGTCCTTGACGAGGAATCCGGCAGCACCGGCGCGCAGGCGCGTGCAGATGGAAATGGAACCGGAGGACGCCGAGGGCGTCGGTCGGCCGGCCGTCTGCCTCGACCCGGCGAACGCGGACTTCGTGGTGCTGACCCCGGTCCATGGCTGGACCTCCACTCTGCAACTGAACCCCCACTCCGCGAGTCGCGCGTCGTGGCGCCTGAACTTACATTGCGAACGAAGGGGCGCTACGGACAGTCAGCAGCCAGGCGCGTACCGGACCGAACCAGGACCGGCGGTCCTGACTCACCGCGCCGTGGTTCAGCAACGAGGAGACTCCATGACCGAGTACGCCGAGGCAGTCAGCCCCTTCCCCTCCCTGTACCAGCTCGGCGACGTGCTCACGGACCCGGTGGGCGAGGAATTCCGCTCGGTGCTCGGCGAGCTGTACGACGACGAGTTCGACCTGGCGCTCTGGGGACTCGTCCAGGAGGGTGATGCGCACCTGCGGCAGATCGTCCCCGGCCCGGCCGAGGCGGCGGCCGGCGGTCACGGACCCGATCCGATGCGTGCGGAGCGGCTGCTGCGCACGTGGGCCGGGCCGTTGCAGGAATCCGCCGACGACCTGCTGGAACGCATGGCCCAGGTACTGGAGGCCGAGGACCCGGCCACGGCGGACGAACAGCGGATCGAGGAGCTGCTCGAATCCGTGCCGACCACCCTGACCGACATGTCCGCCGCCTTCGACGAGTTCCTCGGCTCGCTGAAGAAGAAGGCGAGGAAGCTCGCGAGACGCGCGGCGGGCCTGGCCCGGAAGGGCATCGCGGCCGCGGGACGCCTGGTCCCCGCCGCCGTTCTGCTGCGCCGGCTGGCTCCGCTGGTACGACCCCTGCTCCAACGGGTGCTCCGGCTCGCGCTCGACCGGCTGCCACCCGCACTGCGCCCGTACGCGACCCAGCTGGCCCAGCGCTACCTGAAGACCGCGGGCGAGACCTCGGCGACGGAGACGGCGGTACCGACCGCCGTGCCCGACATCGCGGCGGTCCAGCAACGGTTCGACGCGACGCTCGCGGGACTGCTTCTGACCACCGACGAGTACGAGCTGCAGACCCTGGCCGCGGCCGAGGCCGTGGCCGCCGACGACGAACAGGACGACACCCTCGCCCTGTTCGACGAAGGCCGGGAGCGGTTTGTGGAGGGGCTCGCCCGGCTGGAGGAAGGACAGGACCCCACCGGGCTCGTGGAGGAGTTCCTGCCGGTGGCCGCGCTGCGCCTCGGCGTCCGTCTCGTCGGCCGCGAACGCGTCGTCCACTTCCTCGCCACGTACCTCGGCCGGCTCATCGCCCCCTACGTCGGTCCGCGCATCTCCCCGGCGCTGTCCCGCGCCATCGTGGACGCGGGGCTGCGCATGCTGACCCTCGAAGCCCCCGACGAGGAGACCGGCGAACCGAACGGGGCCGCCTACCCGGGGGAGGAGGACGCGGACCCGCGCCGTCTCGCGGCCGAGGCGCTCGCCACCCTTGTGGAGGACACCGCGGCACGCGTCACCCAACTGGACGAGGAGACGCTCGACGACCCCCTCTTGTTGGAGGCCGCCATGGTGGAGGCCGGCCGGGACGCCGCCGCGACGAGCTTCCCGTACGAGGTGCTGCGCCCGGACGGACTCGCGGAAGAGGCCACGCGGCCCGCCGTGCCCTGGGTTTCCATGCCGCGCCGCGGCCCCCGTCGCTACCGCAAGTGCGCACGGGTCTTCGACGTCACCCTCACCCCCCGACTGACCCGGGCCGTCCCCGTCTTCGGCGGTCGCACCCTCGACACGTACCTCAGGGACCGGTTCGGCACCGCGGGACCGGTACGGGCGAGGGTCCACCTCTACCAGGCCGTGCCCGGCAGCCGGCTCGACCGGATCGCCCGTTCGGAGGGCAGCCTCCTCGGCTGGGACCCCGGCGCCGAGGCCCCCTGGGAGCTGCTGCACCCGCTGACGCCCACGGCGGCAGGCCTGCTGCTCGGCGATCCGGCGCTCGGCGGCGGGGAATCGGCGCTCCTGGACGATCTCACCGGTGGTCCGGGACGGTTCGCCGGCGCACCGGACGCACCGGGCGCGCCGAGGCTCGGCCAGCGCTTCTACGCGATCCAGCTGCCCGGCGGCACTCGCTCCCGGCCGGGTCGCGGGGCCGCACGGCGACGGTCCGGTCCACCGGTCACCGCGGTTCTCGACGGACGGACGAAGGAGATCCGGCTCACGGTCCACCTGCCCGAGTCGCAGGCCCAGACCGTGGCCGCCGCCCTGCGCCGCGGAGACAGCCCGGCCGTCCCCCTGGCCGCGCTGCGCCGCACCATTCACGCCGCCTTGGGCGAGGCCCTCTCCGACGCACGGGACCGGCGGGTACAGGTGGTGGACGAAACCCCCGACACGGCGCAGCTCCTCACCGGCCCCGGGACGGGCGGACCGGGCCGGGGCGGAACGCCGACGGTCGCCGCCCGGCTGACGGCCTGGGCGAGTCTCGCGCTCTCCCGGTTCCTCGCCGGTGACCGGCGGGCCTTCGTCAGCGCCACCGAGGACCCGGCGGACGGTGTGACCCTGCTGGTCCACCTCGTCCAGCCGCCCGGGTACGACGAGTTGCACGGGTACGTGAAGCGGCGGGACTCTCCAACCGGGGGCTTCGCGGACTCCGCGCCTCTCCGGGCCGCCTTGGCCGGTGCGCCGCGCGACACGCGCGTCGAGATCGTCCCCGGGTACCGGCGTGCGTGACGAGGTGGCGGCGTTGTGGCTCCAGCTGGCCCGTCAGGTCGGTCACTGGCGGGGCGCCGTCGGCACACTCGCCGACCCCGACAACTTCGCCTCCGCCGACGCCTGGCGCGCCCTTGAGCGTGAACTCGGGGTGGCGCTCCGGCGGCATCTCGCGGAGGCCGTCGCTTCGCTGCGCGCCGATGCCGACGTCCTGGCCGCCGAACTACGCGCCGCCCGCGTCGGCGCCGACCTGCGGCTGCTTCGCCGCAGAATCACACGCTTCCGGCGGCGCTACACGCGCGTGGAGACGGCCCTCGACTTCTACGGAGACGCCGTCAACTCCCGTACCACGGACAAGCTGGCCGCCCTGCTGCGCGCCTGTGACGTGCTCGCGGTCCGCAGCATGCAGGCGGTGCTCGGCCCCCTCGGCCGGTCCGCACCGCCGGTCCTCACGTACGTCGACAAGGGCATGGGCGCCTCCATCCTGAGAACCGGGCTGCGCCTCTGGGACGCGGGCGGCCTCACCCCGGCCGCCGCTATCAAGATCACGCGGCACAATCTGCACCGCCCGACAGCGCTGTTGCACGAGGCCGGCCATCAAGTGGCCCACATGCTCGGCTGGAACGAGGAGCTCGCCGACACGCTGCGGCTCACCCTCGCCGACGACCCCGAGGTGGCCGAGGCGTTTGCCGGATGGGCGCCGGAGATCGCGGCGGACACCTTCGCCTTCGCGCACGCCGGCTACGGGGCGGTGGCCGCGCTCCACGACGTCCTGGCCGGGGACCCCCGGCAGGTGTTCCGGATCCGGCCCGGCGATCCGCACCCCGTCGCGTACCTGAGGGTGCTGCTCAACTCCGCGATGGCACAGAGGATTTACGGCTCGGGCCCGTGGGACGAGCTGGCCCGGGCCTGGATGCTGACCTATCCGCTCGACTCGGTGCCGTCCGATGACCGGGAACTGCTGCGGCGCTCGATGCCGTGGCTGCCGCTCATCGCCGAGGTCTGCCTGCTGCGGCCCATGCGGGCGTTCGGCGGCGCGCCCCTGGCGACCCTGGTCGACCCGGTGCGGGTACGGCCCGACGCCCTGCGGCAACTGGCCCAGGAGGCGGGGCCCGCGCTGTACAGCTCCCCGCACTGGCTGGACGCCGAGGCGCTCCGGCTGCTGGCCCTGTCCGGGTGGCGGGCGGCAACCGAGCCCGAGGCGGCGGTGTCGGTGGCCGGGGAGTTCGAGGACTGGATGACGCGACTCGGACAGGGCGTCCGGGGCGTGGTGCGAGAGGAGAGACCGTGAACCAACCACTGAGCCAGGAGCAGCAGGAACAGCTCGCGATCGCGGCGGCTCTGAAGCAGCTTGCCGACGCTCTCAAGGGGCCCGACCTGCCGACCAGCAAGCTGAACGCCTTCTGGGCACCGCAGGGTCAGGCCGGTGGCCAAGGCCCGGGCGGAGGAGGCCCGGGGCAGCCGGCAACAGTACAGCCGCAGGCCCAAGCCCAGCAGCAGTCACCTGCACAACAGCAGGCTCAGGCCGGACAAGCGGCGCCCGTGCAGCATCAAGGTCAGGGCCGAGCTCAGGCGCAGCCGAAATCGGAGCCGCCGCCGGAGAAGGTCACGGACGCCGAGAAGCCCGAGGAGAGTTCCTGATGTTCCACAAGCTCGCCGCCTTGGTGGCTCCCGTTCCGGTTGCACCGCCCGCGCCGCCGTTCACCGTGCTGAACCAAGCCGACTTCCTTTTCCAACAGCACCCAGCAGATCTGGTGTCGCTGCTGGAAACTGTATGGAGGACGGGTTTCCGGGCAAGTCCGCCTGCCCCGGGTGGTCTGCGCAACATGAGTCCGGCCCAGCTCGCCTGGCCATCCAGGCCCGCCCTCGTGGGCGTGCCCACCCGTCCAGGGCCCGTGTTGGCCAGCCTCGGTACTCTGCCGAACCCATTTGTCGGCCCCCACTTGATCTATGCGTACCTGATCGAGAACACCCGCGCGTATGAGATTTTCCGCCGGGTCATTCACGGTCTGCTGCACGGCGAGCAGTTGGGCATCCCCCAGCGCCCCGAGACGTTCGAGTGGCTCCGCACGACGGAGGAGCTCTTCTACAAGGACGGCGCGCCTCTCACCGTCATGTCCCTGGACAGCCACCTACGCCCCGACCTGCGCGCCACCCGACGGAATGCGTACCACCGGCTTCTCGGAATGGATCTCAACCACGGGACCGACGACGGCCAGGTCTACCCGTACGAGAAGGCCGCCTCGGCCAACCACGCCTTCATTTCGGCTTTCGAGGAGTTCTTGCGTCTCGTATGGGTGGCGATCTCCTTCGAGGGGCCGGCTGGTGCCCCCGTCAGCGGTCCGGTGCCGGTGGACCCCGCGGCGATCGCCAATCTCGCCCAGCGGCTGCAGATCATGCTGAACGAGCGTCGGGGCAGTCAGCCGACCATGGCGAACCTGGCACGGGAGGAGTTTGTCGCTGTCGCCGCGATGTCCTGGTTCGATCTGACTCTGACCGACAACACTCCGATCGTGCAGGACCTGCAAGCCGTGGCCACCGCACCCGAGGAGCGGCTCCGCCGCATCGGCGAGCGGGTCGGCCTGCCGGCGCACAGCCGGTCGCACGACTACTTCATCCTCGCACCACGGGTCAGCCAGCTCCTGATCGGGATCGAAGGCGGCGCGTATTCGAGTCCGGCCGGCGCGTCATTGCTCTTCCTGCGCCAACTTCCCAGTCTCGCCCCCAACCCCACGCGGGATCTGATGCAGGCGATCATCCATCACTGGTCGCAGGCCACCGGCCGCGATCTGAAGTCGACGGCCGTCCACGCGACTCCGCGTTCCGCGGCGCCCGCGCCTCCGCCGACAGCGGCCCCCGCGCTCGCCATGACTCCTGCGCCGGTCAGCAGCAACACGGCCGCGCCCGCCGCCTTCGCACCCGTCTCGACCAACGGGTCGGGTCCCGTCAGTCCGCAGACGCTCCGCCCCTGAACCAGGAGACAGCATCATGAACCTCTCGTCCTGGGAGTCCGGTTCGCCGACGGGAACGGTGCGCGACGCTCCCCCTCCCGCTCCCGAGCAGGTCGGGCACTGGTCGTACCCAGTAGTGAATCCGCTCCGCCCTCCGCACGAGATCCTCGCCCTCGCCGAGACGGCGGACGCTGCCGGGAGGCCCGGCCCCTTGGGCCTGCTCGAAGGGGAGGTCTGGTCCGGCACGGCGACACAGGCGGACTTCCTGAACCGCGTGCTCCGCGCCCACCTGGCCCGCAAGGCCAAGAAGGGGCCGCCCGGCCGTGATCTGTCGTCCGACGAACGGGCCCCTGTGCCGGGTACGAAGATCGAGATGAGGGCGGACGCCGCGGCGGCCGCCGGAAGGCTGCTGGCCGCCGCGCAGGACGCGCTGGCCGCGGCGCGGGCGCGGGGCGACGAGGACGCCGCACGGACCACTCGACTCACCGCGACCAGTGGCTACCGCGACGCCGCCCACCAGGAGCGCCTGTGGCGCCGGTACTTCGAGCGGTACTACAACGAGAGCGCCGCCGGCCGGGCGCGACTGACCGGCGGTCCGCACGGCGACGAGGCCGTGCAGTACATGCTCGACGTCTTCCGCGTTCCGTCCCGCATCGCGGCGCCCGGATACAGCAACCACCAGAACGGCATCGCGATCGACCTCCTCCAGGAGCGCACCGCCGGTCACCGGATCAGGAACAGCACACAGGCCGCGGCGGTCCGCGCGTGGCAGCACACGTGGTTCTTCCACTGGTTGCAGGGGAACGCCGGGACGTGCGGGTTCGCACCGTACGAGCGGGAACCGTGGCACTGGGAGTACCGCCCCGCGCAAGGAGTCGGGCGGGAGTTCGAGTCCTTCGACCGGATCGGCGTGGAGAGCCTGGACGACTACGAGGACGAGTACGCGCTGGAGTACGAGTACCAGGACGAGGACGAGGACGAGGACGGCGTCCCCGGTACGCCGGAGGAATACGCGGAGTCGGACGAGTACGAGAAGCCCGACGAGTGGGGCGAGTGGGACGAGTACGAGCAGGAGTGGGAGGACGACCTGGAGGCCCAGGCCGCCGCGCTCGATGACGAGCTCTTGGCCGAGACCTCGGACGACCTTCCGGCCGGCCCCCTCGGCACCCTCCGTCTCGACCGGCCCGATGGGCGCAGCTGGACCTACACCTTCACGCCCGAGGACGTGCTCTGGACAGCCAAGCTCGTCGCCCTCGAGGCCGGGGGAACCGACGACGCGAAGAACGCGGCGGTGATCTGGGCCATGCTCAACCGCTACGCCCTCATCACCCACCGGAGCAAGAAGTACCCGACGTTCACCTCCTTCATCCGGGCCTACTCAACGACCCTCCAGCCGGTCCTGCTCAACAAGAACGCGGCAGCCGCCCACATGCACGAACGCGACTTCCGCCGCACGGGCGGCACGTACGACGGCACCGACATCCCCAAGGGCCAGCTGGGACGGCACCTCAGAACGCAGGCCGAGCCGTGGCGAGACGTGCGGCCCGCTTCGGCGAAGGAGCTCGCCCTGCGGGCGCTCACCGGCCGTCTGCCCAACCCTGGAATCGGCAACGCGAGTGAGTTCGCCTCCACCCGCATCTTCTGGCAGCGCCGGCACCGGACCAGGGACGAGCCGACCCAACAGCAGTGGCGCGACTACACCGAGGCCTACGCCCGACGTCGAGACCTGCGCTGGATCGGTGACGTGCCGGGGCTGTCGCAGCGGGCGAACGCCTTCTTCCTGCACCCTGTGGGAAGGAAGTACCCGCCGGGAGCCGTCCGCGTGTCACCTCCGTCCGGGGGCTGGGGCAGTGGTGGGTGAGACCTGGCATTGATGCCATCCAGGGGAGGTCTGCGCCCCTCCGGGCTCCCAACCTTCGCCTAGAGCGAGTCCTGCACCCGCCGCCGACACGGAGGCTGTCGCCATGGACCACCTCCTCCCCGTCTTCCCCATGCTGGAATCCCTGCACCTGCGCCTGGTGTTCCGACCGACGCACACGAGACGCTCGCCGACCTCGCCAACCGGCTCGGTCCCGACGCAACCCTCGTCGAGCGACACGCACCCGGTGAGTACGATCCGTGTGCGCACGACGACCGGGGAGGAGCCGTTCGCGGTGGGTAGGGGTCTGGGATTCCGAGGACGCTCCCGTGGCTCAACGCGTGGAGGCCCGTCTATGGCGATGAAGGCCCGCTCGCGTTCCTCGGAGGTCAGCCTGCCCCATAGGCGAGCGACTTCTCCAGCTCCTCGTCCGCCGTCACCGCTCGCCGGCGAGGTCCAGGTCGCCGGCCCGGGACTCGTCCGCCGGGCGGTCCACCGGCTTCGGGCGGCGCCACGGGTGGGTGATCGGGTGGGAGACCGGGCGCCACCAGGGATCCACGGGCAGCGTGCCGGCGGGCTCGAAGGGTTCGCCGGGGTGCGGGACCGCCACCGGCTGGCCGGCTTCCGCGGCGGCGTCGAGCGTCCACTCGCCCGGTTCCGCCCAGGCGTGCAGGGCCAGGCTGAAGGTGCCCCAGTGGATCGGCAGCAGCACCCCGTGCGGCTTCGATCCCTGCAGGTCGAGGTGGGCCTGGACGCCCTCCTGGGGGGTCATGTGGATGTCCGGCCAGTACTCCGAGTACGCGCCGATCTGGATCATCGTGGCGTCGAAGGGCCCGTGCGCGGCCCCGATGTCCTGGAAGCCGGGGAAGTAGCCGGTGTCACCGCTGTGGAAGATGCGGTGCTCGTCGCCCTCGACCACCCAGGACGCCCACAGGGTGTGCTGCTGGTTGCGCAGGCCGCGGCCGCAGAAGTGGCGCGCCGGGGTCGCGGTCAGGGCCAGCCCGTTGATCTTGGTGGACTCGTTCCAGTCCAGTTCGCGCAGCCGGTCGGCCGACACCCCCCACCGCTCCAGGTGCGCGCCGACGCCCAGCGGCACCGCGAAGACGGTGTCCGTACCGGCCAGCGCCTTGATCGTCGGCAGGTCGAGGTGGTCGTAGTGGTCGTGCGAGATCACCACCACGTCCACCGGGCCCAGTGCGGCCAGCGGCACCGGTACGGGGTGCAGTCGCTTGGGGCCGGCGAAGGGGAACGGAGAGCACCGCTCTCCCCACACGGGGTCGAACAGCACGCGCCGCCCGTCGATCTCGGCGAGCACGCTGGAGTGCCCCATCCACGTCAGCCGCAGCCCTGTGACCGGCGGCTTCGCCAGGTCGGCCAGCGTCGTCGGGTGCACCGGAACGGACGCGGCGGGGCCGCGGCGCTGCCGCTGCTCCTTGTGGAAGTAGATCTTGGCGAACTCCCGCATGGAGCCGGAGGGCCTGGTCCGGGCCCCGACCGGGTTCTGGAAGACGCCGTCGGCGAAGTTCGGCGAGCGGCGGATCCGCTCCATGCGCGCGCCGGACGGGTCCGCGCCGAAGGCTTCGGGCCGCAGGTCGCGCAGCCGAGGACGCAAGGGACGGGAGCCGGTCAAGGCGCCTCCTGGGAGGGGAATGGGACAAGGAATGGGACAGGGGGGATCCTGCTCTCTTCGACGTTCCCAACGCACACCGGCCCGGAAGGATTCCGGTTCCGGGCCGGGGCCCGGTCCCGGACCGGGCGGCGCCCCGCCCCGCGCCCGGCGCTACAGCGGCAGCAGGTCCGGCCGCTTGGCCTCCACGTGGTCCCCGGAGGACTCCCCGCGCAGCCGCCGCCCGATCCACGGCACCAGGTACTCGCGCGCCCACTGGATGTTGTCGCGGGTGACCTCGGCGGATCCGCGCGGCTGCTGCGGCGGCCACGGCTGGTCCGGGTCGGCCGGTACCTCGATCCCGAGCACCTGGGCCGCGCGCAGCGCCACCCGGGTGTGCCCCTCCGGGGAGAGGTGCAGCCGGTCGTCGTCCCAGGCCCGCCGGTCCTGTACGGACTTCAGCGACCAGAGGTCGAGCACCGGGCAGTCGTAGCGGTCGGCGATGGCCCGCACGTGCGCGGAGTACGTCGCGACCTTGCCCCGCAGGTGCTTGAGGACCGGCACCCCGCGGGTGTCGAAACCGGTGGTGATCATGACCTGGCCGACGGCTCCGGTGAGGTCGGCCACGGCCGCCTCGAACCGCTCCGCCACGTCGTCGGGGTCGCTGCCGGGCCGGATGATGTCGTTCCCGCCGGCGCAGAAGGTGACGAGGTCCGGCGCGAGCTCCTTGGCCCGCGACACCTGCTCGGCCACGATCTGGTCGAGCAGGCGTCCGCGTACGGCGAGGTTCGCGTACCGGAAGTCGTGCTCGTCGCGCCGGTCGGCCAGCAGTACGGCGAGCCGGTCGGCCCAGCCGACGTAGATTCCCCCGGGTCCCGGGTCCCCCACACCCTCGGTGAAGCTGTCCCCGATCGCCGCGTACGAGCCGATGGTGTCGATGCTGCCGATGGTCCGTCGTGTCGAGTTGTTCATCGTTGTCGTCGCTGCCACGGGACCACATCCTTCACCTCAAGACGTGACCTACGCCACCGTAGGAAGGGGTTGACGGACCGTGATCTATACCACCCGGTCAGGGAGGAATAACAAGGCGTGAGGCCAGGACCCCCCTCGGGCCCTGGCCTCACACGTTTCCCGGAGCCGCCCCCGGAGGGCGGCCGCCGCTGCCGTCAGATGCTCACGCCGTGGGAGCGGAGGTAGGCGAGCGGGTCGACGTCCGAGCCGTAGCTCGGGCCGGTGCGGATCTCGAAGTGCAGGTGCGGGCCGGTGGAGTTGCCGGTCGAACCGGACAGGCCGAGCTGCTGGCCGGCGGTGACGCTCTGGCCGACCGAGACCGACAGCTGCGACAGGTGGGCGTACTGCGAGTAGTGGCCGTCGGCGTGCTTGACGACGACCTCGTTGCCGTACGAGCCGCCCCAGCCGGCGGACACGACGGTGCCCGCGCTGACCGCCTTGACGGAGGTGCCGGAGCGCGCGATGAAGTCGACACCGGTGTGGTAGCCGCTGGACCAC
Organism: Streptomyces sp. NPDC042102; assembly: GCF_055582305.1. NCBI lineage: Bacteria > Bacillati > Actinomycetota > Actinomycetes > Kitasatosporales > Streptomycetaceae > Streptomyces > Streptomyces sp. NPDC042102. The sequence goes on along the minus strand of NZ_JBVJDL010000001.1, from coordinate 769,380 downwards.
ATGGCCCCGGAGGCCCGGTAGGCGGTGGAGACGCCGCCGCCGACCGGGGCGACGAAGCCGGCCTTGCCCGGGGCGGCGGCGGTGCCGGAGCCCTGGGCCGGGGTCCGGTCGGCGGAACCCCGCTCGGGGGCGGGCGCGACCGGGGCGGGCGCGGCCGGTGCCGACTCCGGGGCGGACTCGACGGGCGCCGACTCGACCGGGGCCGACTCCGGAGCCGACTCGACGGGGGCCGACTCGACCGGAGCCGACTCGACGGGGGCCGCACCCCGGCCCCCGAGGGTGAGCTCCAGGCCCGGGTGGATCAGCGACGGGTCGGTGCCGACGGCGTCGCGGTTGTCGGCGTAGAGCCGCTCCCAGCCGCCGGAGAGGCCGCGGTTCTCGGCGATGCGCGAGAGGCAGTCGCCCTGGACGACGGTGTAGGTGCTGGGGGCCAGCCGGGGCGCCGCGTGCGCGGGGGCGGCCTGGAGGGCGGCCGGCACCTGCGCCGGGAGCTGGGCCGTGACCGGGGCCTGCGGGGCGGCGGCGGGAGCCCCGGCCGCGTTCGCGCCGGTGGCGCCCATCAGCGGCAGCGCGAGGGCCGCACCGCCCGTACCGGCGGCGACGAAACCGCGGGTCAGGGAGCGGGACTTCGGGCGTCGGTGCTTGCCTTTTCCGGGCATGGCGTTTTCCTCTCCGGCGCCTGCGAGGTGAGCTGTCGGGTTCGGACTGGAGCTGTCCGGCCGTATCGCTACGGCTTCACCCCGAGCCATTCGGATATCAAGATCCGATTCGGCGGGCCTACCTGGTTCCCCCGCTCCTGCCAGCACATGAATAGTCGGGTGCGGTGTCCGGATGGTGGCAGGATTCGGCGGTCCATCCGGATCGGTCGTGAACGTAATCCAGCCATGCCGCGCGAAACAAGCCACGAATTCCCCCACGGATTCCCGTTGATGAGAGTTCGACGGAATTCCGGTCACCCTCCGTCCATTCCGCCGCTTCAACGGCCAGCCGCCGCAGGGAATTCGGCCTCCGCGATCAGGCACTCACGGTCACCGTATGATCCTGCTCACGGGGGTGGGAGGCGATCTCCCTTCTCTCCCGGGCACGTTGGGGCCAAGCAGTGCAATTCGGACAACCGCGACGATACGGAGGGGACGCTCGTGACCCAGCAGATACCTCGGACCCGGCCCACGGAGCCGGAACTGACCGGCATACGCAACTTCCGCGACGTGGGCGGGCTGCCGACCACCGACGGGGGGCAGGTCGGTACGGGGCGATTGTTCCGAAGCGGACATCTCGCCCATGCCACCGAAACCGACGCAGAATTCCTCGCGTCGCTCGGCCTCCACACCGTCTTCGATTTCCGCAACGCGGCCGACCACGCCCTCGAGGGGCCCGACGTGGAACTTCCGGGTGTACGGAATGTGAACATTCCCCTCTCCGACCCGGCGGACGGCAAGGAGTTCTGGAAGATGGTGCGCGACGGCGACCTCGGCCAGCTGCGCGATCTGCTCGGCGAGGGCCGGGCGGCCGACCGGATGACGCGGTCGTACCGCGAGATCATCACCCGGCGCACCGCCGAGCACAGCCGCGTCCTGCACGCCCTCGCCGAGGACAGCGTGCCCGCCCTCATGCACTGCGCGGCCGGCAAGGACCGGGCCGGGCTCTCGGTCGCCGTCACCCTCCTCGCGGTGGGCGTCGAGCGCGACGCGATCGTGGCGGACTACCTGGAGTCGAACGCCCCGCACCGCCGCTACCGGGTACGCCGTGGCAGCGAGGCGCCCGAGGCGCGCTCGCCCGAGGTGATGGAGCTGCTGGCCCCGCTCTTCGACGCCCGCGCCGAGTACCTGACCGAGGCCTTCGACGCCATCGAGGAGACCTGGGGCGGCGTGCCGGCCTACCTGGGCGAGGGCCTCGGGCTCGCCCCCGAGACCCTCGCCCGGCTGCGCGAGAAGCTCCTCGTCTGACGCTCACGGCCCGCGCGGGAGGCAGCGCTCACGACCCGCGCGGGAGGCAGCGCCGTCACCGCTGTGCGTCAGTCAGCGCTGTGCGGCGGCCTGCTTCACCAGCGTCCGGCCGAAGTCCCACATCAGCGAGCCCCCGCCGTGCGCGTCGTCCATGACCGCCCGGAAGGCGGTCACGAAGCGGTCCACGTCGGCCTCGTCCACGACGAGCGGCGGGATCAGCTTGATGACCTCCAGATGATCTCCGGAGACCTGGGTCAGGATCCGGTGCTTCTGCAGCAGCGGCACCACGACCATCTGCGCGAACAGCCCCTTGCGGGCCGCCTGGAGCATCGTCCAGCGGCTGCGCAGGCCCAGCGAGGAGGGCCGGCCGAACTCGATGCCGATCATCAGGCCGCGCCCGCGCACCTCGTGCAGCAGCTCGTACTCGGGCACGAGCGCCGCGAGCCGCCCGCGCAAGGAGTCGCCCACCTCCCGGGCGCGGGCGACGAGCGACTCGTTCTCCATCACCGACAGCACCGCGAGTCCGGCCGCCATCGCCTGTGCGTTGGAGCCGAAACTCGCCGAGTGGACCAGCACCCGGTCCATGGACGAGTAGACCTTCTTGAAGATCCAGTCCTTGCCCAGGGTGGCGCCCACGGGGACGTAGCCGCCGGAGAGCGCCTTGGCCACGCACACCAGATCCGGCTCCACGCCCGGTTCGTTCTGGTAGGCGTAGAAATCGCCGGTACGCCCCAGTCCGGTCTGCACCTCGTCGGCGATGAGCAGGGCCTTGTGCCGGTGCAGCAGGTCCTGCGCCGCGCGCAGGAAGCCGGGCGGGGCCGCGTGCACGCCCTTGCCCTGGACGGGCTCGACCACGAAGGCCGCCACGTCGCCGCGCCGCAGCTCGCGCTCCAGCGCCGCCAGATCGCCGAGCGCGATCCGGGTGTCGGGCAGCAGCGGGGCGAAGCCGTCGCGGAAGCCGCCCTCGCCGTTGACGGAGAGGGCGCCGGTGGTCAGCCCGTGGAAGGCGTGGTCGCAGTAGAGGACCCTGGGGCGACCGGTGGCGCAGCGGGCGAACTTCAGGGCGGTCTCGACGGCCTCGGTGCCGCTGTTGCCGAAGAAGACCCGGTCCAGGTGCGGGCTGTACGACAGCAGCCGCTCGGCCAGCAGCCCGGGCAGGGGCTGGCAGTCGAAGCGGGTGAGGTCGGCGAGCTGGGCGTCCAGGACGTCGTGGAGGGCCTTGCGCACGACGGGGTGGTGCCGGCCCAGGCCCATCACGCCGAACCCGGCGAGCATGTCGAGGTAGTCGTGGCCCTCGGCGTCGTAGAAGTGGGCGCCCTCGGCCCGCTCGTAGACCTTGTCGAAGCCGATGGTGTGCAGCATGCGGGGCAGTTGGTGGTTGAGGTGCCGGGCGTGCAGCTCGTAGCGCTCCGCGCCCCGCTCGGCCAGCAGCGCGCCGAGATCGAATTCCTTGCCGGCACCCCCGCCCGGCCCGGTCATGCCGAGGTGTCCCGGTTCCCCGAGACCGTCTCACGGGCCGCCCGCAGGGATTCCTTCAGGGATCCCATGGTGGCCAGGACGGCCGTGGGCTCGTAGCCGCAGTGCGCCATGCAATTGGCGCAGCGCGGGTCCTTTCCGCGGCCGTACTTGCTCCAGTCGGTGTCCTCGATGAGTTCCCGGTACGTCGGGACGTATCCGTCGCTCATCAGATAGCAGGGCCGCTGCCAGCCGAAGAGGGAGTAATTCGGAATGGCCCAGGCGGTGCAGGGGAAATCCGCCTTGCCTTCGAGGAAGTCGAGGAAGAGGGGTGAGTGGTTGAGCCGCCAGCGCCGCCGGTTGCCGCCCGCGAAGGCCTTCCGGAAGAGTTCACGGGTCTGTTCGACACCGAGGAAGTGTTCCTGGTCGGGCGCCTTTTCGTACGCGTACGCCGGCGAGATCATCATTTCGTCGACCTTGAGGTCGTCGTTGAGGTAGTTGAGGACCTCGATGACGGTCTGCGCGGTGTCGGTGTTGAAGAAGGTGGAGTTGGTGGTGACGCGGAAGCCGCGCCGCTTGGCCTCCTTGATGGCCGCCACCGCCTCGTCGAAGACGCCCTCCTTGGCCACGGACTCGTCGTGCCGTTCGCGCAGGCCGTCGATGTGCACGGCGAAGGCGAAGTACGGGGAGGGGGTGAAGTCCTCGATCTTCTTGCGGAGCAGCAGGGCGTTGGTGCACAGGAAGACGTACTTGCGCCGGGCCACCAACTGCCGCACGATCTCGTGGATCTGCGGGTGCATCAGGGGTTCGCCGCCCGCGATGGACACCATCGGGGCGCCGGACTCCAGGACCGCGCCCACGGCCTGGGCGACCGGCATGCGCTGCTTGAGGACCCCGGCGGGGTGCTGGATCTTTCCGCATCCCTCGCACTTGAGATTGCAGGCGTAGAGCGGTTCGAGCTCCACGATGAGGGGGAACTTCTCGCGCCTCCGGAGCTTCTGTTCGAAGAGATAGGTCCCGACCCTGATGGACTGTCGCAGCGGCATGGCCATCTGGCTCACCTCCTGGGGAGCGGCAAAGAACGGTGCCAGTCATAAAAAGCGGGCAGTACGGCACGCAGTACGCGGAAGGCCGATATTCCACCGCGCACCGTGCCGATACGGACGAGCTCATGCTCCGGAGCGTCCACGATCACCCGGACGGCCGCAACCGGACGCCCGCCCGGCGGCGCGCCGGGGCCGTGCAGCGCGCTGCGGAGGGTCGCGGCCGACTCCATGTCGACGGCGATGGCCCCGGTCGCCCGCAGTTCGGCGCGCTCGGCGCCGCGGACGACGTGGTCGGAGCCGGTCAGGACACCGATGTGGACGGTCCGCCTGGGGGCGGCCCGCGCCAGCGCCCCGGCGAGGGTCGCGCTGCCGGCGCAGGTGACGGTGCCGAGCGGGTCGCGGGTCTCCTCGGCGACCACCAGGTCGCCGGGGTGCATGCCGGGGACGAGCCCGGCGCAGAAGCCGGTCGCGACCACGGCGGCCCCGCGCAGCGCGGGTTCGGCGAGGGCCCGGGCCACGGACCGTTCGGCCGCGCGAGGCCCCATGCCGGTCCGTACGACGGTGAGCCGCGGGTGGGTTCCGGCGGCCCGTTCGCCGCTGCGCAGGGCGAGGCGCTCGATGCCGAGGGCGCAGGCGATGAGCAGCGGCGCCGCGGCCACGTCGCCGCAGGGACCGGCGGGCGGGGCGGCGCGGTCCGGCGGGCCGGCCGGCGCGGCGTCCGCGCCGGGCCCGGAGGGCGGGTGCCCGCCGCGGCGGGGCGCCATCAGCCCTCGCTCCGCTCGCCGGGCGGCCGCCGCGCGGGTACGCCGCCGGCCGCCCCCGCCGCGCCGCCTGCGCCCGGCCCGCCGCCCCTCCCCACCGGGGTGCCGGTCCCCACCGCGCTGTCCGTCCCGACCACAGTGCCCATCCGCGCCGCGCTGCCCGTCCCCTTCCCGCTGTCCGTCCGCGCCGCGCTGCCGCCCGCCACCGCGGCGCCCGCCGCGCCGGCGGTGAAGGGTTCGCCGCACAGGTAGCGGCCCAGCGCGGTCAGCGGGAACACCTGCCGGTACAGGTGGTAGTTGATGGAGAAGTCCCAGGGGAAGCCGGTACCGGTGAAGTACGGCTCGTCCCAGGAGCCGTCGGCCGCCTGCGTGTCCACCAGGTACGCGATCCCGCGCTCGACCGCCCTGCCCTCCCGCTCCCCCGCCGCCAGCAGGGCCATCAGCGCCCACGCCGTCTGCGAGGCCGTCGACGCGCCCTTCCCGGCCCACCCCGGATCCTGGTAGGAGCGCTGGTCCTCGCCCCAGCCGCCGTCCGTGTTCTGCACGGACTCCAGCCACGCGACGGCGCGCCGGATCGCGGGATGGGACGGCGCCGTGCCCGCGGCCGTCAGCGCCGGGACCACCGAGCCCGTCCCGTACACGTAGTTGGTGCCCCAGCGGCCGAACCAGGCACCGTTCGCCTCCTGTTCGGCCAGCAGCCAGGCGATGCCCCGGCGGGCGCGCGGGTCGCCGGCCCGGCCCTCGACGGCGAGCATCTCCACGACGTGCGCGGTGACATCGGCCGACGGCGGGTCGATGACCTCGCCGAAGTCGCAGAACGGCAGCCGGTTGGGGAAGGAGCTGGTGTTGTCCGCGTCGAACGCGCCCCACGCGCCGTTGCGCGACTGCATGCCGAGGCTCCACGCGACTCCCCGGGCCACGGCCGCCTCGACCTTGCCCGGCTCCGGGTGCCGGATGCGGCGCAGCGCGAGGACGACCTCGGCGGTGTCGTCGATGTCGGGGTAGTTGTCGTTGTGGAACTCGAACGCCCAGCCGCCGGGGGCCAGTCCCGGCCGGCGCACGGCCCAGTCGCCGGGCCGGTCGATCTCCTCGCCGAGCATCCAGTCGGCGGCCCTGACCAGGGCGGGATGGTCGGCGGGCAGCCCGGCGTCGGCGAGCGCGATCGCGGCCAGGCAGGTGTCCCAGACCGGGGACTGGCAGGCCTCGATCATGCGGGCGCCGTCCTCGCGCCACACGGCGAACCGGTCCAGCGACTCCAGGCCGGCCCGCATGACCGGGTGGCACAGGTCGTAGCCGAGCAGGTGCAGGGCGATCACCGAGTACACGGCGGGCGGCTGGATGCCGCCCCAGCAGCCGTCGTTCTCCTGCCGTTCGACGATCCAGCGGGCCGCGCTGCGCAGGGCGGCCTGGCGCAGCCGGCGCGGGGCGAAGCGGTGGTAGACGTGCAGCGCCTTGTCCATGCGCTGGAAGGCGCCTTCCCAACTGCCCAGCGGAGCCTGCGGCGGGGCGGGGCGGGGATTGCGCGCGTCGGTGTGGAGCTCGTCCAGTGCGAACGGCGCCGGGCGTACCGGGCGTTTGGCGGAGACGACCGTCAGCGGCACGATGGTCTGGCGCGCCCAGCATCCGAAGTCGTAGATGTTCAGCGGCACCCAGGGGGGCAGGAAGACCAGTTCGGGCGGCAGTTGGGGCAGGTGGTCCCAGCTCCACCAGCCGAACAGGGCCAGCCAGATCCTGGTGAAGACCCGGGACGCCGCGATCCCGCCGTGCGCCCGCACCCAGGCCGAGGCCCGCACCATGTGCGGGGCGTCCGGGGCGTCCCCGGCCAGGCGCAGGGCGACGTACGCCTCGATGGTGGCGGACAGGTCGGGCGGTCCGCCGTGGAAGGTGGCCCAGGTACCGTCCTCGCCCTGCTCGCCCCGGATGAACAGGGCGGCCGCGCGGGTGGTGGGCTCGTCCCGGATCCCGAGGAACTGCCGCAGCAGCAGGTCCTCGGCGTCCATGGTGACGTTGGTCTCCAGGTCGCCCTTCCACCACCCCTCGGGGTCCTGGCGGGCGAGGAGGTGTTCCACGGCGCGGGCGGTGGCCGCGTGCACGGCCGCGTGCACGGCCGCGTGCACGGCCCCGTGACCGGGCCCGTCCCCCGCGGCGGGCCGGGCCCGTGGCCGTGGCCGTGCGGTGTCGGTGGTGGTGGTGTCTCCGGCGGATGCGGAGCCCGGACCTGCCGTCCCGGCTCCGTCGTCGGTCGTCGCTGTCATGGCTTCCCCTTCGTACAGTTGCGTCCGCTGCTGTGCTGGGGTCTGCCGTCGGCCGGTGCCCGCCTGGTTCAGGCGGGGGCACCGGCCGGCGACTCGCGCGTCATATCCGCTGCTGCGTGGTGGCGGTCACCTCTTGCGTACGACGACGAAGTCGGCGAGGTCCACCAGGGCGTCGCGCACCCGCTGCGGCATGGCGACGTCGTCCAGGGCCCGGATGGCGACCGCGTGCTGGCGGCGCGCCTCGTCGGCGGTCCAGCGGCGGCCGCCCGCCTGCTCGATGAGGGCGGCGCGGTGGGCGAACTCCTCCTCGGAGAAGTTCTCGAAGTCGCTGCTCTTGGCGTCGGCGGCGAGCAGCTCGGCGAGCTCCTCGGAGGCCGGACCGCCGGCGGCCAGCGCGGCGACGACCGGCAGGGACTTCTTGCGCTGGCGCAGGTCGCTCCAGGTCTGCTTGCCGGTGGCCTCCGGGTCGCCCCAGATGCCCAGCAGGTCGTCGATCGCCTGGAAGGCGAGGCCGAGGTGGTAGCCGTACTCCTCCAGCTTGTCGGCGGTCCGGTCGTCGGCGCCGCCGAGGACCGCGCCGATGGAGACCGCGCACGCGAGCAGCGCGCCCGTCTTGTTGCCCTCCATCTCCAGGCACTCCTCGACGCTGACGCGCTCGCGGTGCTCGTAGGAGATGTCCTGCGCCTGGCCGTCGATGAGCTTGCGGCTGGCGGTGGTCAGGCGGCGGGTGGCGCGGCCCGCGTCGACGGTGCCGAGCTCCAGCAGCACCTCGTTGGCGAGGGCGAACAGGGCGTCGCCGACCAGGATGGCCTGGGCCGGGCCGTGCACCTTCCACACGGTGTCGCGGTGGCGGCGCTGCTCGTCCCCGTCCATCAGGTCGTCGTGCAGCAGCGAGAAGTTGTGGACGAGTTCCACGGCGACCGCGCCGGGCACGCCGACCTCGGCCGGCGCGCCCGCGGCCTCGGCGGAGAGCAGCGCGAGCGCGGGGCGTACGGCCTTGCCGCTGTCGCCGTCCGCCGGGTTGCCCTGGGCGTCGATCCAGCCGAAGTGGTAGGCGGCGACGGTGTCCATGGGCGGGGCGAGACGGGCGATGGCCGCGCGGAGCACGGGCGTCGAGAGGGTGCGGCCGCGCTCCAGGAGGGCGAGGGTGTCCGCGCTCTCGGCGTGCGTCCCACCCTTCGCGTCCGTCGCGTTCCCGGCATCCGGATTCCCCGGGTTCACTGGCTCTCCTCTGGTTCCTGTGGCTGCGGTGCGGGACGTGCTGGTGGTACTCGTGGTGGTCATGCCGAGCTCCTGCTGGGGGTCGCCCCGGCGGAGCCGAGGGGAGGGTTCTCGCGGTGGCGGCCGAGCGCCGAGAGTGCGGCGTGTGCCGCGGCCTGCCCGCTGCGGACGGCGCTCTCCATGGTCGCGGGCCAGCCGGTGGCGGTCCACGCTCCGGCGAGGTAGAGGCCGGGCGCGTCGGTGCGGGCCCCGGGGCGGAGCCGGCCGACGCCGGGGGTGGGGGCGAACGTCGCCGTCCGCTCCCGGGTGACGAAGAAGTCGCGGACCTTGGCGCCGCGCGCGGCGGGCAGCAGCCGCTCCAGTTCGGGCAGGTACGCGGCGCGCAGGACGGACACGGGCTCGTCGATGTGGTCCTGGGCGGCCGACTGGGACAGCGCCAGGTACTGGCCGCCGTCGGTGAGCCCGGAGGCGTCCGTGCGGTCGAAGACCCACTGGACGGGTGTGCCCAGCGCCGCGAAGAAGGGCTGCTTGAGCACCTTGCGGTCGTAGACGACATGGACGTTGAGGATCGGCGCGGTGCCGATGTCGAGGAGCTTGTCGGGGTCGGCGAGCGCTCCGTGCGGCAGCAGGCCGTGTGCCTCGCGCTGTGGTACGGCGAGGACGACGGTGCCGGCCGTCAGGCTGTCCCCCTCGGTGTCCACGCGCCAATCCCCTTGTGCGTCACGGGAGATGGCGGTGACGCGGGTGCGGACTTCGGTCCGGACGCCGGCCGCGTCCAGCGCCTTGCGGGCGAGGGTGTCGTGCAGGTCGCCGAGGGGGACCCGGGCCCAGCCGATGTCGGCGGCCCCGGGCTCGGAGAGCAGCCCGGTCCTGAAGACCATGGCGGCCAGGGCGAGGGAGGACTCCTCGGCGGTGGCGTTGAGGGTGGCGATGCCGACGAGGTCCCACAGGGCCTCGATGGCGCGGGGGGACTGGCCGTAGCGGGCGAGCCAGGTCCCGAAGTCCAGTCCGTCCAGGGCCGGGTCGGCGGGGTCGAGTCCGCGCAGGGCGAGCGCGGCGCGGCCCACGCCCACGCGTTCGGCGAGCGAGAGGTGCGGGTAGCGCACCAGCGAGCTCGCCAGGTGCAGCGGTACGGGCAGCGCGGTGCGGCGCAGCCGGCCCAGTCGCGGCCCTCCGGGGCGGGCGACGTCGAGGACGGGTACGTCGAGCCGGTCCTGGAGCGGGGCCAGGTCGGTGCCCCCGACCCGGTCCAGGAACCAGCGGTAGGCGGTGCAGCAGCGCAGGTAGACGTGCTGGCCGTTGTCGACGGTCAGCTCGCCGCGCTTGAAGGAGAAGGCCAGTCCGCCCAGCCGCGGCCGGCCCTCCAGCAGGGTCACGCGCAGTCCGGCGTCGGCGAGTTCCAGGGCGGCGGTGACTCCGGCCAGCCCGCCGCCGACGACCACCGCACGGTTGCCGGTCATACGCCCTCCAGGGAAACGCGTGTCGTCCCGGCGGACGCGGCGGAGCCGGGCCGGGTTGCGTCACGGTACTGCCGGTTCGTCCCGGTCGTGCGGTATTGACCCATCAGACCCGCCGCCTGGTGTTCTGCCGGGAGATGGTCCGCGCGTCCAGGCCGGACAGTCCGCGCACCGCGACGTACGCCTTCTCCCGCACGGGCAGGGAGACGCGGCCGCGCAGTACGGCCTCCGGCTCGCGCTCGATGCGGTCCAGCAGGCGCCGGTAGATGCCGGCCATGGCGGCGACGCAGGCTCCGCTGCGCCGGTCGAGCATGGGCAGCAGCCGGTAGCCCTCGACGAACAGGGCGCGGGCGCGCCGGACTTCGTGGTGGACGAGCCCGGCGAAGTCCGACCCGGCGGGGGCCCGGTCGGTGTGGAAGCCGTCGGCGCAGCCGAACTTGGCGAGGTCCTCGGCGGGCAGGTACACCCGTCCGTTGCCGGCGTCCTCGCGGACGTCGCGCAGGATGTTGGTCAACTGCAGGGCGAGGCCCAGCGTGTCGGCGTACTCGGGGGCGCGTGCCGCATCACGTGCGCCGGTGGTGGTCCCGAACACGCCCAGCGAGAGCCGCCCGATGGCCCCGGCCACGCAGCGGCAGTAGGCCCTGAGGTCGTCCCAGGTCTCGTAGGTGGCGCCGCGGACGTCCATCAGGACGCCGTCGATCAGCTCGTCGAGTCCTCCGAGCGGGATCGGGAACCGGTCGGCGGCGTGTGCGAGCGCGACGGCGACGGGGTCGGTGTCGTCCTCCTCGACCCGGCCCTCGCGGATCCGGCCGAGCAGGGCGCGGGTCTCCTCCAGCCGGGTGAGCTTGGCGTCGGGCGGGAGCGCGCCGTCGCCGATGTCGTCGACGCGCCGGGAGAAGGCGTAGAGCGCCGACATGGCCTGCCGCTTGTCGGTGGGCAGCAGCCGGATGCCGTAGGCGAAGTTGCGTGCCTGGGAGCCGGTGACGGCCTCGCAGTAGCTGTAGGCGGCGAGTACCGGTGCGGACGCGTGCGTGGGGCCCTCCACGGTCGGGCTCACCCCTTTCTCGGCGCTGGGCGCAGGACGGCGGCCACTTCGCGGAGCAGGCCGGTCTTGGTGGGCCCGGGCGGACCGGGAAGTACGTCGAATTGCGCGTCGGCGACCGCGCGCAGGGCGGCGCGCCCCCCTCCGACGAAGCCCGCGAGGAGCAGGCGCAGCCTGCCGTGCACGCTGCCCACCAGCGGGGTGCCCGTGTCCAGCAGGGTGCGGGCACGTTCCGCCTCGAAGGCGATCAGGGCGCGGACGGAGGCTCCGGCGGAGGGGGCCGCCAGGTCGGCCTCGGTGACATGGAAGCGGCGCAGGTCCTCGGCCGGAAGGTAGATCCGGTCCCGGTCGCGCAGGTCCTCGGCGACGTCCTGGACGTGCTCGACGATCTGCAGGGCGGTGCAGATCTCGTCCGAGCGGCGGATCCGCTCGGGGGTGCTGGTCCCGGTGAGGGAGAGCACCAGCCGGCCGACGGGGTTCGCGGACAGCTCGCAGTAGGCGCGCAGTTCCTCGTACGTCTCGTAGCGCGTGACGTACTGGTCCTGGCGGTTGGCCTCGATGAGGGCGAGGAAGGGCTCGGGGGTCAGGCGGTGCGCGCGGACCACGGGTTGCAGGGAGCGCAGCAGCGGGTGGTGCGGGGCGCCGTCGAAGACGCGCAGCAGGTCGGCCTCGAGGGCGTCGAGCAGCGCGAGGCGGTCGTCGGCGCGGTCGGGGCCGATGCCGAGGTGGGCGGCGTCGGCTCCGCCGGGGGCGAGGTCGCCGTCACCGATGTCGTCGACGAGGCGGGCGTACCCGTAGACGGCCATGAGTCCCTGGCGCCAGGCGCGGGGCAGGAAGGCGGGGGCCACGGGGAAGTTCTCCGCGGTGGCCTTGTCGAGGGTGGCGTGCGCGACGGCGCCGGGCCGGGTGCCGGGCCCGCGGGTCACCGCCCGCCGCCCGGGGCGGGGACGGCCGGTCCGCCTGGGGGCGGGAGTGTTCCCGTAGCCATTGCCGTCACATCTCCCGTTCTACACTGCCGACCCAATACATCCTATTTCGGACACGCCGCCGGAGTTTTCGTCCCCAGTTGCCGCGATTCAGGACCGCTCCAGCTTACGTCGTACAACGTCGGAGGGGCCGCTCGGGTGCCCGACCGGGCCCGGATGTCGTGTACCCCACGCACCAGGCCCCGCCGTACCCCACGCACCAGGCCCCCGCCGCGGTGCGCGCGGCGGGGGCCTGGCCGGTCCGGTCGGACCTCGTCGGGGGCCGAACTAGCGTCCGGTCTCCTTCTCGTAGGCGGAGACGACTTCCTCGGTGGGTCCGTCCATCAGGAGTTCGCCCTTCTCCAGCCACAGGACCCGGTCGCACGTGTCACGGATCGAGCTGTTGCTGTGACTGACGAGGAAGACCGTGCCCGCCTGCTGGCGCAGTTCGCGGATCCGCTCCTCGGAGCGGATCTGGAACGCGCGGTCACCGGTGGCCAGCGCCTCGTCGATCATGAGCACGTCGTGGTCCTTCGCGGCCGCGATGGAGAAACGCAGCCGCGCCGCCATGCCGGAGGAGTACGTGCGCATGGGCAGGGAGATGAAGTCGCCCTTCTCGTTGATGCCGGAGAAGTCGACGATGTCCTGGTAGCGCTCCTTGATCTGCTCGCGGGACATGCCCATCGCGAGGCCGCCGAGCATGACGTTGCGCTCGCCGGTCAGATCGTTCATCAGCGCCGCGTTGACGCCCAGCAGCGAGGGCTGGCCGTCGGTGTAGACCCGGCCGGACTCGCAGGGCAGCAGGCCGGCGATGGCGCGCAGCAGGGTGGACTTGCCGGAGCCGTTGGAGCCGATGAGGCCGATGGCCTCGCCCCGGTACGCGGTGAAGGAGACCCCGCGCACCGCGTGGACCTTGCGCACGCCCGGCGCATCGCCCTTGCGGCGGACTATCTTGCTCAGCGCGGCGGTCGCGCTGCCCTTGCCGCCGCGACCGGCGTTGACGCGGTAGACGATGTGCACGTCGTCCGCGATGACGGTGGGGACGCGCCCCTGGGAGTTGTCAGCCACGGCCGTAACGCTCCTCAGCCTTCCAGAAGTACACGAAGCCGCCGAGGCCGATCAGCACGGCCCAGCCCACCGCGAAGGCCCACACGTGGGGCGGCAGGTTGCTGCTGGAGTAGTCGTCGATCAGCGCGAACCGGACGAGGTCCATGTAGATCGCCACCGGGTTCCACAGCAGCACGTCGCTGATCCAGGCCGGCTGGTCCTTGAGGTACGCCGCGATCGGGAACATGACCCCGGACGCGTACATCCACGTACGCATGATGAACGGCATCAGCTGGGCGAGGTCCGGGGTCTTGGACCCCAGCCGCGCGAAGATCATGGCGAGGCCGACGTTGAAGACGAACTGCAGCGCCAGCGTCGGGATCACCAGCAGCCAGGACAGCCGCGGGTAGTTGCCGAAGCTGACGGCGATGACGAAGACGACGATCATCGAGTACAGCAGCTGCTGGAGCTGCTGGAGCGAGAACGAGATCGGCAGCGAGGCGCGCGGGAAGTGCAGCGCCCGCACCAGGCCCAGGTTGCCCGAGATCGCCCGGACGCCCGCCATCAGCGAGCTCTGGGTGAAGGTGAAGACGAAGATGCCCATCATCAGGAACGGGACGTAGACGCCGGGGGGCATCTCCTTGCCCGCGCCCAGGATGAGGCCGAAGATCAGCCAGTAGACGACCGCGTTCAGCAGGGGGGTCGCCACCTGCCAGATCTGGCCGAGCTTGGCCTGGCTGTACTGCGCCACCAGCTTGGCCCGCGAGAAGGCCAGGATGAAGTGGCGCCGGCCCCAGAGCTGCCGCACGTACTCGGGGAGGCTCGGCCGGGCGCCGCTGACCGACAGTCCGTACTTCTTGGCGAGCTCCGCGGGGGTCAGACCCTCGTCGGCGGACGGCGGCTTGCTCATGGCGAGGGCGCCGTCGTGGGTTGTGTCACTCACAAGTGCAAACTTTCGTCTTCAAATGCGGCAGGAGGGGTCTCGCGTCCAGGGGGACGGGCGTCGGGACCGACGCCCATGGTCCCAGATGCGAGCTGGTCAGATCACCGGCGGGCGACCCAGCCGGGTCAGCCGCCACACGGTCCGCCACTTCATGGGGCGCCGGGGACCGCAAGGGGTCGCCCAGCCTTCCCTGAACCCGCCGAACCAGGCCTTGAGCGCCGGTACCGAGGGCCTGCGCAGCAGCGTCAGCAGCAGCCAGACGCCCAGGTAGGCGGGGACCAGGGGGGCCGGCAGGTTGCGGCGGGCCAGCCAGACCCGGTTACGGGCCACCATACGGTGGTAGACCGCGTGCCGGGAGGGGGCCGTCGTCGGGTGCAGCAGCACCATGTCCGCCCGGTAGTCGATCAGCCACCCGGCGTCGAGGGCGCGCCAGGCCAGATCGGTCTCCTCGTGCGCGTAGAAGAACTCTCCCGGCAGCGGTCCGACCTGCTCGAACACATCGGTGCGGACGGCGTTCGCGCCGCCCAGGAAGGTGGTCACCCGGGAGGACCGCATGGGGTCCGAGGCGCGCAGCCGCGGCACGTGCCGACGCTGGGTGGCGCCGGTGTCCGGGTCGGCGATCCGGAAGCTGATGATCCCCAGCTCCGGGTCCTCGGCGAAGGCCCGCCGGCACAGCTCGGCGGTGTCGGTGCGCTCCAGCAGCCCGTCGTCGTCGAGGAACAGCAGTACGTCCACGTCGTAGCCGTCGCCGCCGTCCCGGCCGAAGGCCTCGATGCCGACGTTGCGTCCGCCCGGGATGCCGAGGTTCTCCGGCAGCTCGACGGTGCGCACGCCCTCGGGCAGGCCGGTGAGCTCGACGCCCTGGCCCACGACGACCACCTCGACGGCGTCGCCGTCCTGCCGGGCGACGGAGTCCAGCAGGGCGGCGAGCTCGTCGGGCCGGTTGCCCATGGTGATGATCACCACGCCGAGCCGCAGCGGTGCCGCGCTCACGGGCGCCCTCACTTCAGCCTGCTGGAGGCGAGGATGGACACCAGGTGCAGCACCGTCTGCAGCAGCGCGATGCCGGCCAGTACGGCGACACCGAGCCGGGAGAAGAACAGGTCGCCGCGGATCTGGTCGGCCACGGCCAGCGCCAGGATGAGCAGGGACGCCTCGATGCCCAGGACCAGCCGGTGGAACTTCAGCGCGGCGGCGGCCCGGCGGGCGAGCGCCATGCCGGCGGAGCGCGGCTCGGCCGCCGCGTCCTTGACCACCGGCTTGCCGGCCTGGTGCCGGGCCACGCCGACCAGGTCGGTCTCGGCCTTGATCAGGATCGCGCCGAGCGCCGCGAGGGTGCCGAGGAAGGCCCACAGCCAGTCGACGCGCCCGCCGCCCCACAGGTCCGAGGCGCGCAGGCCGAAGCCGACCAGGACCGCCGCGTCGCACAGGTAGGCGCCGACCCGGTCCAGGTACACCCCGGCGAGCGAGTACTGCTGCTTCCAGCGGGCGACCTCGCCGTCGACGCAGTCGAGCAGCAGGTACAGCTGGACCGCGACCACGCCGAGTACGGCACCCCACACGCCCGGCACCAGCAGGGCCGGGAGGGCGAGGACGCCGGCGAGGGTCATCACGTAGGTCAGCTGGTTCGGCGTGACCTTCGTGGTGACCAGGAGGCGGGTGACGCGCAGGGAGATCTCGCGCATGTAGAGGCGCCCGCCCCAGTGCTCCCCGCTGACCCGGTCCTTCACGCCCGCCGGGTGCACGACGGGCCGGAGTTCAGCTACGGATGGTCTTGGCATAGTCGGAGTAAGCGTCCCTGATCTCGGCTGCGGACAGGTTGAGGTGCTCCAGGATGGTGAAACGTCCCGGACGGGTCTGGGGGGCGTACTCGACGGCCGCGACGAACTCGTCCGCGCTGAACCCGATCTCCTCGGGCACCACGGGCAGGCCGTGGCGGCGCATCACCTCGGCGAAGAGCCCGGACTGCTCCTTGGCCCCCCGCAGGTACATGGCGAAGGCGGCGCCGATGCCGACCTGCTCGCCGTGGAGCGCGGAGCGGCCCGGGTAGAGCAGGTCGAAGGCGTGGCTGATCTCGTGGCAGGCGCCGGAGGCCGGGCGGGTGTCCCCGCTGATCGACATGGCGATGCCGGTGAGGACGAGGGCCTCGGCGAGCACCGTGAGGAACTCGTCGTCGCCGCAGCCGCCGGGGTGGCGCAGCACGGACTCGCCGGCCGTACGGGCCATGGCGGCCGCCAGGCCGTCGACGGTCTCGCCGGTGATCTCGTGGGAGAGCTCCCAGTCGGCGATGGCCGAGATGTTGGACACGGCGTCGCCGATGCCGGAGCGGACGAACCGCACGGGTGCGTCGCGGATCACGTCGAGGTCGATGACCATCGCGATCGGCGTCGGGACACCGTAGGAGCCGCGGCCGTTGTCGTTGTCGAGGGTCGCCACCGGCGAGCAGATGCCGTCGTGGGCGAGGTTGGTGGCGACGGCCACCATGGGCAGCCCGACCCGCGCCGCGGCGTACTTCGCCACGTCGATGATCTTGCCGCCGCCCAGGCCCACCACGGCGTCGTAACGCCGTCCCTTTATGTCGTCGGCCAGCTTGACCGCGGAGTCGATGGTGCCGTCGACGACCGGGTACCAGTCGGCGTGCGGCAGTACGGGCTCCAGCTTCGCGCGCAGCGTCTGGCCGGAGCCGCCGCTGATCGCGATCGCCAGCTTGCCGGACGCCGAGATCCGCTGGTCGGCCAGGAGGCCGGCCAGGTCGTCCATGGCGCCGCGGGTGATGTCGACGACGACCGGGGAGGGGATGAGCCTGGTCAGTACTGGCATGCGATCGTCCGGCCCTTGGCGAGGTCGTCGTGGTTGTCGATCTCGACCCACTTGACGTCGCCGATGGGGGCCACGTCGATCACGAAGCCGTCGTCGACGAGCTGCTGGTAGCCGTCCTCGTAGTAGAGGTCGGGGTCGCGCTCGAAGGTGGTCCTCAGCGCCTCGGCGAGGGCCTCGGCGGCCTCCGGCTCGATGAGGGTGACGCCGATGTACTCACCGGAGGCGTCGGAGGGCTCCATCAGCTTCGTGATCTTCCGCACGCCCTGGGCACCGTCGACGACGACCTTCATCTCCTCGTCGGCGAGGTGCTTGACCGTGTCGAGGGCGAGGATGATCTTCTGGCCGTTGCCGCGGGCGTCGAGCAGGGTCTTCTCGACGGAGACCGGGTGGACGGTGTCGCCGTTGGCGAGGATCACACCCTGCTTCAGGACCTCACGGGCGCACCACAGGGAGTAGGCGTTGTTCCACTCCTCGGCCTTGTCGTTGTCGATCAGCGTGATCTTGACGCCGTACTTGGCCTCCAGGGCCTCCCGGCGCGCGTAGACGGCTTCCTTGCGGTAGCCGACGACGATCGCGACCTCGGTGAGGCCGACCTCGGCGAAGTTGCCCAGGGTCAGGTCGAGAACCGTCAGGCTCTCCTCGTCCCCTTCGGGGCCGACGGGCACGAGGGCCTTGGGCAGGGTGTCGGTGTAGGGACGCAGGCGGCGTCCGGCACCGGCCGCGAGTACAAGGCCGATCATGCTGGTTCTCCTTCGTCATGTACGGCGGGTGCTCCGGAGGAGACCCAGAAGCGGATGCTCTCCACGAGCACCACGAGTGCCACGTACACGGCCATGGCCGTGAGCGCGACGGGGAACGCGTCCCGGGGAAGGGCTGCGGCGAGGACCACGGCCAGCAGGACCCGGCCCTCGTGGCCGCCGGTCGCCCGCACCAGCCAGCGCGGGGGCGCGCCCGAGCCGCCCCGGATGCGGTAGACCGTGTCGTAGTGATGGTAGGCGACCGCCGCGACCAGTCCGAATGCCGCGGGCAGGGCCCCGGGGACGTCCGCCTTGGCGGCCAGCACGAGGACGGTGACGTACTCGGCGGCGCGGAAGAGCGGCGGGATCAGCCAGTCGAGGGTGCCCTTGAGGGGGGTCTCGACGGCTGCGCCCGCGAAGACGGCGTACGTCAGGGCGGTGGCGATCAGCCAGGGGGTGCCGTAGTCGCGGGTGACCGCCGCGCCGACCATCAGCACGGTGCCCAGGGCGGCCATCAGCAGCGAGCTGTAGCCCTGCCCGCGGCGCGCGGGGCGCGGCGGCCGGGACCAGGCGAGGACGCCGGAGTCGGCCAGGTCGGCGAGCGCTTGGGCGGCCCGGTCGGTGCGGGTCGCCTTGCGGGTCAGGGAGCGCAGCACCCGGCCCGCGGTGGTGTAGAGCGCACCGAAGGCGCAGCCGATCAGGAGCGCGTAGAAGACGGTCCGGGGGGTGGTGACGGCGGTCAGCACCGCGATCATCGCCCAGCGCTCACCGATGGGGAGGATGATCATCCGGCGGACCCAGACGGTCCAGCCGACGCTGTCGAGCCGGTCGGACAGGGCCGCGGTGGGGCTCGTGTTCGCCGTCGCGTCGTGATTGGCCTCGTTGAAGGAGAAGTCGACGACGTGCCGGCAGGTCATGAGGATCATGGCGCCGAGCGCGAGCGCCCAGACGTCGTCGCCGTTGCGGGCGGCGCCGAGCGCGAGGCCCGCGTAGAACGCGTACTCCTTGGCCCGGTCGAAGGTCGCGTCGAGCCAGGCGCCCATCGTGGAGTACTGCAGCGAGTAGCGGGCGAGCTGCCCGTCGGTGCAGTCAAGCACGAAGGAGACGAGCAGCAGCACACCGGCGGCGACGTAGCCCCAGCGCTCGCCGGTGGCGGCGCAGCCGGCCGCGATCAGCGCGGTGATCAGCGAGGCGGTGGTGACCTGGTTCGGGGTCAGGCCGCGGCGCGCGCACCAGCGGGCGATGTAGCGCGAGTACGGGCTGATGAAGAACGTGGTGAAGAAGCCGTCGCGGGACTTCACGGCCGTGCGCAGGCGTACGGCCTCCTCGTCGACGGCGGCGACGGCGGCGGCCTCGTCGGCGCGCTCCGCCTCGGTGGCGGGGACGGCCGCGACCAGGGTGCCGAGCTCGGGGTGGCGCACGGGGGTGCCGGCGGCCTCCAGCGTGGCGGCGAGCTGGTCGGCGTACGGGCCGGACGCCTGCCCGGCGGGGGCGGCGGCGGCCTTGTCCAGGGCGCCGCGGGCGGCCGGCTGGACGGTGAGCGCGCCGGTGACGGCGCAGGCCTCGAAGCGCGGGTCGGTCAGGGCCAGGCGCAGGGTGTGCACATGGCCGACGAAGGCGCTGTCGACGACGGCGACGCGCTGGTCGGCGGGTACGGCGGCCAGGGCGGCCGCGGCGTCGGCGGGCTCGGGCACGGACCGGACGTCGAAGCCGAGGGAGCGCAGGTCGCCTTCGAGCGGTGATCCGGGAACCGGCAGGCCGGTGAGGATGACGGTCGGCAGACGGACTCACTCCTTGGAACGGGCGCCCCGTGGGGGCGGGCGGCACGTCGGCAGAGGCTATCGGATGAATGGAAGCGGGGGTTCACCACCCGTTTACGGCCCGATAAGCCGACGATTCCGGAGCCTGCGGCCAGGCCGCGATCATCATCGGTGATCGCAGCGATGTTCGACAAACCGCACCGGTGTTACGGTTGATCGCGCACGTGAGCCGCGTGCGCGTTCCGCGAGCGTGAACCGCGTCACCCGGAACGAGCCGGAACGAGACCGAAGGAGGTGGGTCGATGACCGTCGTGATGTTCGCCGCCCCGCGCGGCGAGGACGACCGCCTCATCCCCATCCTCCGGGCACCCGGCCGGGCCTGATCATCCGCTGATCACCCCCTGTCGGCCGGGGCCCCCTTTCTCAAGGGCTCACGTTGACCGACCACCTCACCCACGCCTTCTTCACCCTGCACGGCGGCCTGCCCCGGCAGGGCCCCGGCTCCGACGGCACCACCCGTCACCTGCTCTCCCTGTGCGGCCCGCTGCCCGAGCGGCCGCGCGTCCTGGACCTCGGCTGCGGCCCGGGCCGCAGCGCCCTGCTGCTCGCGGCCGAGGCGGGCACGGCGGGCGCGGACGTCACCGCCGTCGACCTCCACGAGGGCTTCCTCGACGAGCTGCGCGCGGCCGCCGGGGCCGCCGGCCTCGCCGACCGCGTCCACCCCGCCCGCGCCGACATGGGGAACCTCCCCCACGAGGACGGCTCCTTCGACCTGGTCTGGGCGGAGAGCTCCGCCTACGCCATCGGCTTCGACACTGCGCTGCGGCGGTGGAAGCGGCTGCTGGCACCGGGCGGCACGCTCGTGCTCACCGAGTGCGAGTGGACGGCGGACGAGCCGTCCGCCGCCGCCCGGGCCTTCTGGGACCGGCACTACCCGCTGCGCTCCACCGCCCGCAACATCGCGGCCGCCCAGGCCGCCGGCTACCGGGTGCTGGGCGTGTACCGGCAGCCCGACTCCGACTGGGACGCCTACTACGGCCCGCTCGGCGAGCGGGCCGGCGCCGCCGACCCGGCCGCGCCCGGCATGGCCGAGGTGCTGGCGGCGACCCGTGAGGAGATCGCCGTACGGGCCGCGCACGGGCACGAGTACGGGTACACCGGCTACGTCCTGCGTCCGGTGACCGCCGGGGACGGTGACGCCTGGCCGGCCCGCCCGGAGTCCGCCGCCGACGTGGCCGCCGTACGGGCCGTCGATCTGGCGGCCTTCGGGACCCCGCTGGAGGCGGACCTCGTCGACGCGCTGCGCGCCGACGCGGCCTGGCTGCCGGGGCTGAGCTATGTCGCCGAGGGCCCGGACGGGTCGGTGGCGGCGCACGCGCTGCTCACCCGGTGCACGGTCGACGGGGTACCGGCGCTCGCGCTGGCCCCGGTGGCCGCCGATCCGGCCCGGCAGCGCTCCGGCGCGGGCAGCTCGGTGGTCCGGGCGCTGCTCGCGGCGGCCCGGGAGCGCGGGGAGTCGCTCGTCCTCGTGCTCGGGCATCCGGAGTACTACCCGCGCTTCGGATTCGTGCCGGCGTCACGGTTCGGGATCCGGGCGCCCTTCGAGGTCCCGGACGAGGCCCTGATGGCCCTGGTCCTGGACGACCGCGCCCCCGTGCCGGCCGGCACCATCGGCTATCCGGCACCGTTCGGCGTCTGATCGCGCCGTCCGCCCGCCGCCGCGTCTACCACGCGGCGGCGGGCGGACATGCGCGGATCTCCGAAGTGGGGACAAGCCGCTTTTGTACGGCAGACTGAAGGCCGGAGTCCGAATCGAAGGATGGTTATGCCGACCACACCAGCCACCGCCGCGAACAGCGCGGCCCACGGCACCGGCACTCAGGAACCGATCATGCTCGAACTGGTCGACGAGTCCGGCAACACCATCGGCACCGCGGAGAAGCTCGCCGCGCATCAGGCGCCCGGGCAGCTGCACCGGGCGTTCTCCGTGTTCCTCTTCGACGAGCGGGGCCGGCTGCTGCTGCAGCGGCGGGCGCTCGGCAAGTACCACTCCCCCGGTGTGTGGTCGAACACCTGCTGCGGGCACCCGTACCCCGGGGAGTCGCCGTTCGCGGCCGCCGCCCGGCGCACGTACGAGGAGCTGGGGCTCTCGCCGTCGCTCCTCGCCGAGGCGGGGACCGTCAGCTACAACCACCCGGACCCCGATTCGGGGCTGGTGGAGCAGGAGTACAACCACCTTTTCGTGGGACTGGCGCAGGGTGCGCTGCGGCCGGACCCGGAGGAGGTCGGGGAGACCGCGTTCGTGACCGCCGGGGAACTGGCGGAGCGGCACGGGCAGGCACCTTTCTCGGCCTGGTTCATGACCGTGCTGGACGCGGCCCGGCCCGCGATCCGCGAGCTGACCGGCGAGGGCGCGGGCTGGTAGGAGGCGCACCGGCGGTAAGCAGGGGCCTCGGCTCGCGCCGATCGGCTCACGCTGATCGGTTCGCGCTGATCGGTTCACGTTGATCAGTTCGCGCTGATCGGGAGGGCCGCCCAGATCACCTTGCCGCCGGTGGAGGTGTGCTCGACGTCGCACACCCCGCCGGCCTCGCGGGTGATCTCGCGCACCAGCAGCAGGCCCCGGCCGCCGGTCTGGCCGAAGTCGGCCTCCAGTGCCTTGGGGCGGTAGGGGTGGTTGTCCTCGACGGCCACGCGGACCCACTGGCGGCCGATCGCGACCTCCACGGCGACCTCCGGCGAGAGCAGGGCCGCGTGCCGCACCGAGTTGGTGACCAGCTCGGAGACGATCAGCAGCAGTGAGTACACCAGGTCCCGGTTCGCCGCCGCCACGCCCTGGCGGCCCAGGAGGTCGCGGACCGCGCGGCGGGCCTGCGGAACGGATTCTTCTGTCGCGGGAGCGGTGAACCGCCATGCTCCCTCATAGGTCAGGGGATCGGCCGGGATACCCGGCCCATGCCCCTGAACTGGCGGGACGCTCCCGCTGCCGTCCATCTTCCGGCCCCCGTCTTCACGCTCGATCGTCTCCACGCGTCCAGAGTGGGGACCCGGCTGGTCGTGACCGGACCGCTGACCACAAGTCAGCGTCAATCGGACGCTTTCTGATCGGACGCGTTCCGACCGGTGGCGTATGACAGCGTCAGTTGTCCGAGGATCCGATTCCTCCCCGCACCGCAGCCACTGCCTTGATCACGGGA
The DNA here is from genome assembly GCF_055582305.1 of Streptomyces sp. NPDC042102. NCBI lineage: Bacteria > Bacillati > Actinomycetota > Actinomycetes > Kitasatosporales > Streptomycetaceae > Streptomyces > Streptomyces sp. NPDC042102. Next base: position 746,728 of record NZ_JBVJDL010000001.1, on the reverse strand, counting down.
TCCGGCCGACCGGCCCGGTTTCCGGCGCGGATAGCATCCGGCCCATGGACGCGCAGCTCTCGTACACCGTCACGGACGGGGTCGCCACGGTCGTCATCTCCCACCCCGCCAAGCGCAACGCCATGACCGCCGCGATGTGGCGGGAGCTACCGCCGCTGCTGGCCTCCCTGGCGCCCGACCCCGCGGTGCGGGCGCTGGTCCTGACCGGGGCCGGCGACACCTTCTGTGCCGGCGCCGACATCTCCTCCCTGACCGGGGACGACGACCCGCAGGCCCTGTCCGTGGCGGCGGAGGAGGCCCTGGCCGCCTTCCCCAAGCCGACGCTGGCGGCGGTGCGGGGGTACTGCGTGGGCGGCGGCAGCCAGCTGGCGGCGGCCTGCGACCTGCGGTTCGCGGAGGAGGGCGCGTCGTTCGGGGTGACGCCGGCGAAGCTGGGCATCGTCTATCCGGCGTCCTCGACCCGGCGGCTGGCGGCGCTGGTGGGCCCGGCGGCCGCGAAGTACCTGCTCTTCTCGGGCGAGCTGATCGACACCGCCCGCGCGCTGCGGGTGGGGCTGGTGGACGAGGTCCTGCCGACGGGCGGACTGGACCAGCGGGTGGACGCGTTCACGCGGATCCTCACCGCCCGCTCGCTGCTCACGCAGGCGGCCGCGAAGGACTTCCTGTCCGAAGGGCCCGACCGGCAGGCCCACTGGGCGGCGCAGGCGCGCGGCAGCGGCGACACCGCCGAGGGCGTCGCCGCGTTCCTGGAACGCCGGGCCCCGCGGTTCACGTGGACGGCGTGAACCGGGCGCCCGTGCGGACCACCGCGGACTACCGGGGGCTGAACCGGCTCCTGTCCCGCCACTCCTGGACGATGTCGGCCGGCGCCTTCTCGGGCGAGCCGGCGTCGTAGGGCGGCTGGGGGTCGTACTCGGTCAGCAGCTGGATCGACTGCGCGAGCCGGTCCCCGCCGATCCGGCCGAGCAGGGTCAGCCCCATGTCGATGCCCGAGGAGACCCCGGCGGCGGTGACGTACTTGCCGTCCGTGACCACCCGCTCGCCGGTGGGCTCGGCGCCGTACCCGGTGAGCAGTTCCAGGGCCAGCCAGTGGCTGGTGGCACGGCGGCCCCGGAGCAGCCCGGCGGCGCCGAGCAGGAGCGAGCCGGTGCACACGGAGGTGGTCCAGGTGCTGGTGGCGTCGGTGGCGCGCAGCCAGTCGAGGATCACGGGGTTCTCCATCTGCTCGCTCTGCCCGGGCCCACCGGGTACGACGACGATGTCGGGGGCGGGGACGTCCGTGAGCGCCTTGGTGGCGACGAGGGAGAGCGAGCCGGAGTCGTTGGGGACGGGACCGGGGGTCTCGGCGACGAAGACGGTCTCGGCGCCGGGCAGGCGCCCGAGGGTCTCGTAGGGGCCGACGGCGTCGAGAGCGGTGAAACGGTCGAAGAGCAGGATGGCGATCTGCACGGATCTTCCCTCCGGGTTCGGTGACGATCGGTTCGGTTGTCGATGGGTGTCGTACGGGGCCGCGCCCCTCACACGTCGGCGGGACCGGCGGGACCCGCAAGGGGACGGTGGCCGAAGCGGCGGCGGTATTCGGTCGGGGACTGGCCCAGGGTCCGGACGAAAGCGCGGCGCAGCGCCTCCGGAGTGCCGTAGCCGCAGGCCCGGGAGATCTGGGCCACGCCGTCCCCGCCCGCCTCCAGCAGCCGGCGGGCGTGTTCCACGCGGACGCGTTCGACGTAGCGGCCCGGTGTCACCCCCGTCTCGGCCTGGAAGGCGCGCGCGAAGTGGCGCGGGGAGAGCCGGGCCCGGGCGGCCAGGGAGTCCACGGTCAGGTCGGACTCCGGGTGCTCGGTGATCCACTGCTGGACCTCGCGGAGCGGATCGCGGCGCGCCGTCTGCGCCTCCAGCTGCGCGCTGAACTGCGCCTGGTTGCCCGGCCGGTGGAGGAACACCACCAGGTACCGGGCCACCGTGAGCGCGATCTCACGCCCGTGGTCCTCCTGGACCAGGGCCAGCGCGAGGTCGATACCCGCCGTGACACCGGCGCTGGTGGAGACCGGCCCGTCGCGCACGTAGATCGGCTCGGCCTCCACCCGCACCTCCGGGTAGTCCCGGGCCAGCTGGTCGCAGGCCCTCCAGTGGGTGGTGGCGCGCCGCCCGTCGAGCAGGCCCGCCTCGGCGAGCAGCAGCGAGCCGGTGCACACCGAGACCAGGCGCTCCGCACGCCCCCCGTACGTGCGCAGCCAGTCGGTGACCCGCGGCGCGGCGTCCGCCCGGTACGAGCCGCCCGGCACGATCAGCGTGGTGCCCGCCCCCGGCACACAGGCCTCCAGGGCGCCGTCCGGCACCAGCGTGAGCCCGCTGCTGGTGCGGACCGGCGCGCCGCCCGGCGCGGCGGTCCGGATCCGGTACGCCGGCTCCGGAGCACCGGCCAGCTGACCCGCCCCGTTGAACACCTCGACCGGGCCGGTCACGTCCAGGCTCTGCACGCCGTCGTAGAGGACGACGAGCACGTTGTGCACTCCCATGACTCCATCCTGTTCCCTGCGGCGTACGTCAGCAATGACGGCCTTCCCACCTTTCCTGCCATGGCCGGGACGGCGGCGCCGGCGGCTAAAATCGACGGATCATGACTGCAACCCTCGTCGTCAAGGACCTCGCCGCCGGCCACGGTGAGCGCACGCTCTTCGCCGGTCTCGACCTCGTCGTCGCGCCCGGCGACGTCATCGGCCTCGTCGGCGTCAACGGCGCCGGCAAGTCCACCCTGCTGCGCCTGCTGGCCGGGCTGGACACCCCGGAGGCCGGTGAGCTGCGGCTGTCCCCGCCCACCGCCGCCGTCGGGCACCTGCCACAGGAACCGGAGCGCCGCGAGGGCGAGTCGGTCCGGGACTTCCTGGCCCGGCGCACGGGCGTGGCCGCCGCGCAGGCCGAGCTGGACGCGGCCACCCAGGGGCTGGTCGACGGCACCCCGGGCGCGGACGACGCGTACGCGGGCGCCCTGGACCGCTGGCTGAACCTGGGCGGCGCCGACCTCGACGAGCGGGCCGAGGAGGTCGCCGACGACCTCGGTCTCGGCGTCGGCCTCGACCTTCCGATGACGGCGCTCTCGGGGGGCCAGGCCGCCCGCGCGGGTCTGGCGTCGCTGCTGCTGTCCCGCTACGACGTCTTCCTGCTCGACGAGCCGACCAACGACCTGGACCTCGACGGCCTGGAGCGGCTGGAGGCCTTCGTCAAGGGACTGCGCGCCGGCACCGTGGTGATCAGCCACGACCGGGAGTTCCTCACCCGCACCGTCACCAAGGTCCTCGAACTCGACCTGGCCCAGCAGCAGATCAACCTCTACGGCGGCGGCTACGACGCCTACCTGGAGGAGCGGACCACCGCCCGCCGGCACGCGCGCGAGGAGTACGAGGAGTACGCCGACAAGCGCTCCGCGCTGGAGAGCCGCGCCCTGATGCAGCGCAACTGGATGGACAAGGGCGTCCGCAACGCCCGGCGCAAGGCGGGCGACAACGACAAGATCGGCCGGAAGCTGCGGGGCGAGTCCAGCGAGAAGCAGGCCGCCAAGGCCCGCCAGACGCAGCGCGCGATCGAACGGCTGGAGGTGGTCGAGGAGCCGCGCAAGGAATGGGAACTGCGCATGGAGATCGCGACGGCCCCGCGCTCCGGCTCGGTGGTGGCCACCCTGCGCGAGGCGGCCGTCAAGCGCGGGGACTTCACCTTCGGTCCGGCGAGCCTGCAGATCGACTGGGCGGACCGGGTGGCGATCACCGGGGCCAACGGCGCCGGGAAGTCGACCCTGCTGGCGGCCCTGCTGGGCCGCCTCCCGCTGGACTCCGGCACCGCCACGCTCGGTTCGGGCGTCCTCGTCGGTGAGGTGGACCAGGCGCGCGGGCTGTTCCTGGGCGAGGAGCCGCTGCTCGAGGCGTTCTGCGCGGCGGTTCCGGAGACCGAGCCCGCCGACGTCCGTACCCTGCTCGCCAAGTTCGGCCTGAAGGCGGCGCACGTCCTGCGCCCGGCGGCCACCCTCTCCCCCGGCGAACGCACCCGGGCGGCCCTGGCCCTGCTGCAGGGCCGCGGGGTGAACCTGCTGGTCCTGGACGAGCCCACGAACCACCTGGACCTGCCGGCGATCGAGCAGCTGGAGTCGGCCCTGGACTCCTACGAGGGCACGCTGCTGCTGGTCACGCACGACCGCCGGATGCTGGACGCGGTCCGCACGACCCGCCGCCTGGTGGTCACCGGCGGCAGGGTCGTCGAGGAGTAACGGCCGCCGGCCGGCGCGAACGCCGGTGCGCGCGGCGGTACGGCCCGGATTCCGGTGCCGTGCCGCCGCCTTCGCGTACGCGCCCCGCGGCCGGACGCCTCGCACGGAAGGCCACCGTGGCCGGATTCGGGCTTGTGCGACCAGAGTGGCCAGTGCGTAATGAAGCCCACTCATACCGGCGCCATACCTCGGGGGACGCATGGAAGCGGAAGAGCACGGGCCCGGCACGCCTTCGGCCTCGCCGGAACAGCCACCGCCGCCGGCGCCCCCTCCGGGCCCCCCGGCACCGCCCCCGCCGCCCGGCCGGCCGCTGACCGCTCAGGCTCCGCCCGGTGGGCCGCCTGCCCACGGCGGGGGGCTGCCGAGCTCCCTGGAGCTGACCATCACCAAACGGCTGCTGTGGGTGGGTGCGGCCGCCTACCCGCTGCAGAACGTCGTCAGGGTCTACACCTTCGTCCTCCAGCCCCGGCGCGGGGAAGCGGTGCTGCGCTTCCTGCGGCGCGTGGTGCCCCTGGTCCTGGCCGCCATCGCGGTGACGCTGTTCACCTTCATCATCGACGTCATCACGCCCGACCGCGGCCGGCCCCGCGGATACCCGAACTCCCTGATGCCCTCCGAGGGCTACGAGGACGAGGTCACCCTCGTCCCCTTCTTCCTCTTCCTCACCTGGGCCATCACGCTGGCGGTGGGCATCTGGCTCCTGGTGGAGATGCTCACCGTGGTGACCGCCTCCGCCCACTACGTCCTGGCCGTCGAGTCGAACGGCCAGTCGACGGCCCTGGTCACCGGCGCCCGGCCGCACCTGGACCAGCTCGTCCACCGCATCGCCTACGCGATCGAACACCCGGGCACAGAGCTGACGGTGGCCGTCGAACGGCTGAGCATCAGCAGCCCTAGCAACTACTACTTCGGCGACGCCGTGAACATGTACGGCGGCACCGGGAACGTGGGGATGTCGGCATGACCGGCGACAACAACTACTATTTCGGCCCCACCGCCAACCTGCACGGCGGTCAGAAGAACCAGGGCATCGTGATCAACCAGGCCGCCGCCCCGGCGGCCCCGCCCGCCGCCGCTCCCCCGGACGCGGAGGCGCTGGGCCGGGCCGTCGAGGCCCTGGTCGCGCAGCTGGAGCGGCTGCGCCCGCACGTCTCCGCCGCGGACGCGCAGACGATCGACACCGCGATCGCGACGCTCGACGAGGAGTCGGACGTCCGGCCCGAGGGCCGCCGCCAGGCGCTGCGGCGGGTCCTGGACATCGCCCAGATCGGCCCGCCGCTCGCCGCGGCCGTCACCGCCCTGCTGCAACTCCTCGGAGGCTAGGAGGCTAGGCCGGCCTGTCCGCGGGCGGGCGCCGGGTCCGGGCCATCTTCTGGGCGACCAGGGTGCGCGGCAGGTGGCGCACCGCCACCGCGTACGCCTTGTAGCGCCAGCCGGTGATGCTCAGCGGGCGACGCAGGCCCAGGTCCTTGAGGGCCTGGGCCACCACCGCGTCGGCCTCCAGCCACACGGCGTCGCGCAGGGCGCTGACGTCCATGCCGGCCCGCTCCTGGAACTCGGTGCGGGTGAAACCGGGCACCACGGCCAGCACGCGCACCCCGTACGGCGCCAGGTCCACCCGCAGCGACTCGCTGAACGCGGTGATCCAGGCCTTGGCCGCGCCGTACGTACCGGTGGGCAGCAGGCCGGCCACCGAGGAGACGTTGAGCACCGCGCCCCGGCGCCGCTCGCGCAGCCCCGGCACCACGGCGTGCGTGAGCCGCATCGGCACGCGCACCAGGAGGTCGAGCATCCGCTCCTCGTCCTCGACCGGGCTGTACGGGAACGGCGCGGCGAGCCCGAAGCCGGCGTTGTTGACCAGGATGTCCACCGGCCGGGCGGCCTCGGTGAGCCGGTCCTCGACGGTGCGGCACTGGGCCGGGTCGAGCAGGTCGGCGGGCAGCACCTCGATGTGTACGCCGAACGCGCGGCCGAGGGTCTCGGCGACGTCTCCGAGGCGCTCCTTGTCGCGTGCCACGAGGACCAGGTCGCAGCCCTTCGCGGCGAAGCCGCGCGCGAAGGCGGCGCCGAGGCCGGCGCTGGCGCCGGTGATCAGAACGGTGGTCAAGAGAGCGTCACTTCCTGGGTGGTTCGGGTGTGCCGCCCGCCGTCGCGGGCGTGAAGGAGTGCGTGGTGGCCGACCCGTAGGCCTGGGCGACGGCCACCAGGAAGGTCGTCTCGTCCTCCAGGTCGCTGCCCTCCGCGCCCACCGGGACGGCGGCGACGCCCGTGTCGGCCGGTGCCGGCGGCTGCTGGCGCTCGTGCTCCTGCTGGTGCTGCGGGAGGCCGTCGAGCATGTTGCGCCGGGCCTCCTTCAGTACGCAGGCCAGCGCCGCGGCGCTGCGCCGGGGCGCGGGGACGCCGGCCCCCGACACGTGGGTGTCCGCGAGCTCCCGGACACCCGGGGGGACGTACTCGCCCAGGATCAGGATCGCGTCCCGGGTCTCGATGACCTTGCGGTAGACCAGCAGGTTGCGCGGAACGGGCGGCCACAGCAGCTCGACGAGCCGGGTGGCGCGCGGTTTGGTGAGCGCGACGTGCGGCACGGCCTGGACCAGGTCGTGCCACAGCGGCCACAGCCGCCAGGTGGTGGTGATGTCGGCGTAGGCGGTGCGCAGGACGAACAGGGTCGGCACGAGGATGGCAGCGGCGCGCAGGAACCCGTGCAGGTTCATCAGCAGGGGCAGGTACGGCATGGCCCAGGTGCTGCCGAAGAGCGCCTTGAGCAGGTACGCGAACCAGAACAGTCCGGCGAGCGCGGTGCCGAGGCCGAACAGCCGCAGGCCCACGGCGAGTCCCCGGCTCTCGGCCTGCCGCCCGTAGCGCCAGCAGACGAACACGCAGGTGGTGTTGGCCAGCAGGTGGGCCGAGATGAGGACGAGCCAGTACGCGAGGGAGGGCACCGGGTCGCCCTGCGGCGGGATGGTGTGGGTGCCGTGGTCGGGTGCGGCGGCGTCGAGGGCGAGCAGGGAGCTCAGCAGGACGACGGTGGTGACGAGGGCGGCGAGCCGGAGCCGGCGGCCCTGGGTGGCGGCGGCGACGAAGTACAGTACGGCGCCCGCCGAGAGGACCCCGATGAGGTTGCGGATGAGCCCGACGGTGTGCGAGTGGTCGGGGTTGCGCATCGCGTACGTGACGACGTCGGGCAGGTTCAGGGTCATCGCGGCGGCCGCGGTGGCGACGGCGAGGAGCAGGCCGCGCTGCTGCGGGGACTTCAGGGCCGCCGGGATGCGCAGCAGGACCGCGAGCCACAGGCACACCACGCTGGGGATGGCGAGCGCGTCGCCGAAGGCCTGGACGGCGGGCACCGGCGGGGCGGGCGCGGCGGGCGCGGCCGTCGCCACGCCGGCGGCGGCGAGGTCGGTCAGCCCGGCCAGACCACCGGCCAGGGCGAGGGTGAGGTCAGCCGCCATGGCGCTTCCCCCGTGGGTGGTAGCCCATCGCGGACTCCAGCTTGGCCAGGGTGCCGTGGGACTCGCCGGCCGGCCCGAGGCCGGCGCTGGTGCGGATCATGCTGGCCAGCATCTCGGCCTCCTGCTCCTGGCGGGTGGTGTAGTTGGTGCGCCCGAGGATGACCGGGGCCGAGCCGCCGGACTCCTCGCCCTCCAGGGAGTTGTGCCCGAACAGGATGTGGCCGAGCTCGTGCAGGACGATGTGTTCCTGGTGCAGGGGCGTCGTCTGGGCCTCGTAGAAGACGTAGTCGACGCTGCTGGTGCCGACCCACAGGCCGCACACGCCGGATTCGGCGGCTTCCTTGGGCAGCGGATGCAGTCTGATGGGGCGGCCGCGCCGCTCGGCTATGCGCGCGCACAGGGCGTCGAGGGAGAACGGATGCGGCATGTCCAGATGGCCGAGAATTGCCTCACACCTCTTGCGCAGGCTGGGTTGCCGGTACGGCATGTGCTCCCTCTTCGGACCCTTGCTCGGGCAGCGTGAGTAGGCATGGTCGGTCGCTGACATGACGTCCCGAGGGTGTGGGGGTGGGCCCGTACGCCGGGTCGGCGAACGGGCGTTCCACCATGCCTACCCATCCTCTGCCGCGCGAGCAAGAAGAAGCCCTGTACAGGGGCCCTATTCGGCCATCGGGGGCCCCTGTACGGGAGGGTGTGCGCCGGCGGTCAGCCGCGCCGCTTGTCGGGGCCGGTGAGCCCGGCCCGGCGCAGGGCGTCGGCCATCGCGCTGTTGGCCGGCGGCGGGCTGTTGTCCCGGTCCCGGCGGCCCGAACCGCCGCCGCGCTGCTGCGGGGGCCGCCCGCCGCCCCGGCGGTCGCCGCGCTCACCGCGCTGCTCACCGCGCTCGCCGCGGTCGGCCCGCTCGCCGCGCTCCTGGCGCTGGCGCGGGGCGCCGCCCGCCGCACCGTCCGCCGCGGCCTCGTCGTCCAGGCGCAGTGTCAGAGAGATCCGCTTGCGCGGGATGTCGACGTCCATGACCTTCACGCGGACGATGTCGCCGGGCTTGACCACGTCCCGCGGGTCCTTGACGAAGGTCTTCGACATCGCCGACACGTGCACCAGGCCGTCCTGGTGGACGCCGATGTCCACGAAGGCGCCGAAGGCCGCGACGTTGGTGACCACGCCCTCCAGGATCATCCCGGCGGCCAGGTCGCCGAGCTTCTCCACGCCCTCCTTGAAGGTGGCGGTCCGGAAGGCGGGCCGCGGGTCCCGGCCCGGCTTCTCCAGCTCGCGCAGGATGTCCGAGACGGTGGGCAGACCGAAGGACTCGGTGACGAAGTCGTCCGGGCGCAGGGAGCGCAGGACGGCGGTGTTGCCGATCAGCGCGGCGACCTCGCCGCCCGCCTTCTTGCCCATCGCGCGGACCACCGGGTACGCCTCGGGGTGCACGCTGGAGGAGTCCAGCGGGTCCTCGCCGTCGCGGATGCGCAGGAAGCCCGCGCACTGCTCGTACGCCTTGGGGCCGAGCCTGGCCACGTCCTTGAGCGCCCTGCGGCTGCGGAAGGGGCCGTTGGCGTCGCGGTGGGCGACGATGTTCTCGGCGAGGCCGCCGCTGATGCCCGACACACGCGAGAGCAGGGGCGCGGAGGCGGTGTTGACGTCGACACCGACGCCGTTGACGCAGTCCTCGACGACCGCGTCGAGGGAGCGGGAGAGCTTCACCTCGGACAGGTCGTGCTGGTACTGGCCGACGCCGATCGACTTCGGGTCGATCTTGACGAGTTCGGCGAGCGGGTCCTGCAGGCGGCGCGCGATGGAGACCGCGCCGCGCAGCGACACGTCCATGTCCGGGAGTTCCTGCGAGGCGAAGGCGGAGGCCGAGTACACGGAGGCGCCGGCCTCGGAGACCATCACCTTCGTGAGCTTCAGCTCGGGGTGACGGGTGATGAGGTCGCCCGCGAGCTTGTCGGTCTCGCGGGAGGCGGTGCCGTTGCCGATGGCGATCAGCTCGACCGCGTGCTCCCGGGCGAGGCGGGCCAGCTTGGCGAGGGCCTCGTCCCACCGGTTGGCGGGGACGTGGGGGTGGATGACGTCGGTGGCCACGACCTTGCCGGTGGCGTCGACGACGGCGACCTTCACTCCGGTACGGAAGCCCGGGTCCAGGCCGAGGGTGGCGCGGGTGCCGGCCGGGGCGGCGAGCAGCAGGTCGCGCAGGTTGGCGGCGAAGACGCGGACGGCCTCGTCCTCGGCGGCGGCGCGCAGCCGCATCCGCAGGTCGATGCCGAGGTGGACCTGGATCTTCGTACGCCAGGCCCAGCGGACCGTGTCGGCCAGCCACTTGTCACCGGGGCGGGCGCGGTCGGCGATCCCGAAGCGGCGGGCGACCATGCCCTCGTACGTGGAGGGGCCCGGCGTCCGGCCGGGCTCCTCCGGCTCCAGGGTGAGGTCGAGGACGTCCTCCTTCTCGCCGCGGAGCATGGCGAGGACGCGGTGCGAGGGCAGCGCGGTGAAGGGCTCGGCGAAGTCGAAGTAGTCGGCGAACTTGGCGCCCGCCTCCTCCTTGCCCTCACGGACCTTCGCGGCGAGCCGGCCGCGGCCCCACATGCGCTCGCGCAGCTCGCCGATGAGGTCGGCGTCCTCGGCGAACTTCTCGGTGAGGATGGCGCGGGCGCCCTCCAGGGCGGCGGCCGGGTCGGCCACGCCCTTGTCCGCGTCGACGTACGCGGCCGCGGCGGCCGCCGGCTCGACGGACGGGTCGGCCAGCAGCCCCTCGGCGAGCGGCTCCAGGCCGGCCTCGCGGGCGATCTGGGCCTTGGTGCGGCGCTTGGGCTTGAAGGGCAGGTAGATGTCCTCCAGGCGGGCCTTGGTGTCGGCCGCGTTGATCCGGGCCTCCAGCTCGGCGTCGAGCTTGCCCTGCTCGCGGACGGAGTCCAGGATCGCCGCGCGGCGGTCCTCCAGCTCGCGCAGATACCGCAGCCGCTCCTCGAGGGTGCGCAGCTGGGCGTCGTCGAGCATCTCGGTCGCTTCCTTGCGGTAGCGCGCGATGAACGGCACGGTGGAGCCGCCGTCGAGCAGCTCGACGGCGGCCTTGACCTGCCGTTCCCGTACGCCGAGCTCCTCGGCGATCCTGCCTTCGATGGACGTGGTCACGTTTCTCGGTCCCGCCTTCGTATGCACTGGAAGGCTGCCATTGTGGCAGGTGGGTACGGCAGGACCGGATAAGCGGTGGCCATCGGCGGAGGTGGTGTCAGGCCGTTGTACCGGCCCGCGGTGTCAGCCCTTGCCGACGAGGCCGGCGGGGAAGGCGCCGGCGGCGACCGCGGTCATCACGAAGCCGCCGCCCAGTTCGGCCAGGCGGGCCAGGCCGTCCGCGCCCAGGTGCTCGTAGGGCCCGGCGTCGAGCCGGTCGGTCTCGGTCTCCACCTGCTCGCGCAGGTCCCGGCCGGCCTCGGTCAGCTCGCCGTCGGCGTCCAGCAGCCCGCGCCCGCGCAGCCGGGCGGTGGCGGCGTCCAGGGTCTCCTGGTCCCAGCCCCGGGTGGCCTTGATCCACTTGGGGCTCATGCCCTTGCCGGTGGCGGTGTGGGTGAGCAGTGCCTCGACGGGGTCCAGTCCGGCGGACAGCAGCGCGACGAGGTGGCCGTCGCCGCGGTGCTCGCGCAGCAGCGTGGTGGCGTGCCACAGCCGCAGGTGCGGCTCCTCGGGCACCGGGAGGTCCGCGTGGGCGGCGTACAGCGGCCGGGCGTGCCGGGTGCAGCCCTCGGTGGCGCGCAGCGCGAGGCCGGCGGCCTCGGCCATCGCGGCGGAGGCGAGGGTCTCCTCGCCGAGCAGCCGGCGCAGGGTGGCGTCGGCGGCGCGGTAGCGGGCCGCGACGACCTCGGCGGGGTCCGCGGTGCGCCAGACGGCGGGCAGGTGCCGGGAGATGAGGTCGTGGCTGTAGTTGTAGAAGGAGGCGGCGACGACCCCGGGGCCGACGGCCCCCATCGCGGCGGACCGGCCGGCCAGGCTCGCGGCGGTCCGGTCCTCGACGCCGAGGGCGGCGAGCTCCTTGAAGAAGTCCGGCGAGAAGTAGACGGTGGCGTGCAGCGGGTTGATGGCGGCGTGCCAGGCGCGGCGGGCGGCCCGGGGAGGAAGCGTCATACGCGGCATCCTAAGCGACCGCTTGGTAGGTGACCAGGTCCACCCCGGCCACGCGGCGCCCGGCGCCACGGGAACGGTGGGCCACCCCGCGCATTCCGGCCGTTCTTCCGCCCCGCACCGGCGGGCCGGCATCCGGTCACCGGGTCGGGACATGGCCTCCGGGCGCTGGTCGGCCCGCGGCCGGGGCGGGTCCGCGGGCCATCGGTGTGACGGCCGAATGGCGATCGCGTGACAGCGGGGGCCATGGACATGACGGGCGACGCGAGGGGTGAATACGGTCGAACGGAACCCCCTCCCCTACCCCTTGGAGCACACGTGTACCGCAGAGTCATCGCCCCGAGCGTGCTCGCCGCCTCCCTGCTGCTGGCGATCCCGGCGTCGGCGGCGAGTTCCGTTCCGGGCGCCCCGGGCATCGGCGACCCCTACTACCCGGCCAGCGGCAACGGCGGATACGACGTCTCGCACTACGACTTGAGGCTGAAGTACGACCCCGGCACCGACCGGCTGGAGGGCACGGCCACCCTGCTGGCCACCGCTGAGCAGGACCTCTCCCGCTTCAACCTGGACTTCGGTCTCGACGTCAGTGAGGTGCGGGTCAACGGGGCCAGGGCCACGTTCGCCCGGTCCGGCGCCCACGAGCTGGAGGTGACCCCCGCGTCCTCCCTGAAGCGCGACAAGCCGCTGACGGTGGTCGTGAAGTACGCGGGCAAGCCTTCGGAGTTCAAGGTGGACGGCTGGTCGGCGTGGCACCGCACCCCGGACGGCGGGATCGCCGCCCAGGAGCCGGACTCGGCCGCCTGGTGGTTCCCGAGCAACGACCACCCGCTGGACAAGGCCACGTTCGACGTGTCCGTCAGCGTGCCGGACGGCACGCAGGCGATCAGCAACGGCGTCCTGCAGTCGCAGTCCTCGCGCCTGGGCTGGACCCGCTACAACTGGCGCTCCAACAAGCCGCAGGCCACCTACCTGGCCACGCTCGCGATCGGCAAGTTCGACATCACCACCGGCACCACCGCGAGCGGCCTGCCGATCCTCAACGCGTACAGCAAGGCGCTCGGCGACAACGCCGGGGCGGCGCGCGCGAGCATCGAGCGTACGGGCGAGGTCACCGAGTGGCTGGAGGGCGTCTTCGGCCCGTACCCCTTCAACGCGCTCGGCGGCTACGTGCCCAACGTGCCCAGCGGCTACGCCCTGGAGACGCAGACCCGCCCGTTCTACAGCCCGCGCCAGTTCGCGAACGGCGCCAACGTCTCGGTCGTCGTGCACGAGGTGGCCCACCAGTGGTACGGCGACAGCGTCTCGGTGGACGGCTGGAAGGACATCTGGATCAACGAGGGCTTCGCCCGCTACGCGCAGTGGCTGTGGTCGGAGAAGGAGGGTGAGGGCACGGCTCAGGAGCTCGCCGACTGGGCGTACGCCACGCGCCCGGCCGAGGACCCGTTCTGGCAGGTCAAGCCGGGCGACCCGGGCCCGGACAACCAGTTCCACGGGGCCGTGTACGACCGGGGCGCCATCGCCCTGCAGGCGCTGCGCAACGAGATCGGCGACGAGAGGTTCTTCGAGATCCTCAAGGGCTGGCCGGCCGAGCGGGCCTACGGCAACGCCAAGGTCGGCGACTTCGTCCGCTACGCGGAGAAGGTGTCGCGCAAGCCGCTGGCCCAGCTGTTCGAGACCTGGCTCTACACCCCGGGCAAGCCGGCCGCCTCGGCCCTGAACCCGAAGGCGGCGGACCCGAAGGCCCGTTCCTCAGCCGCCCCCGGGAAGGACGCGAAGCCGGCCACCGAGCCGAAGTCGTGGAAGAAGATCGCCGCGACGAACACCGTCCACGAGCACTGACCGGATCCCCGTGCGGCCGGCGCGCCGTCGCCCCTCAGCGGGCGGCGGCGCGCCACCGTGCCCGGGCCGCGCGGGCGATCGGCAGGTAGCGCAGCCGCTCCGGCAGGACCGGCACGATCAGACGCACCGCCGTGCTGAGCCGGCGCAGCGTGCGCTCCTGGGCGTCGGTCCACTCCAGCCCGATGGCGGCGCGGGCGTCGGGGGGCATGTAGCCGACGGTGACGAAGGCCCGGAAGCGCAGGAAGAGCCGGCGCAGCAGCGGCCAGGTCAGCCGCAGCAGCGCCCGTACCGGCAGGGACCCGCCCTTCGGGCACGGCAGCGGTACGTCGGTGGCGACCAGCTCGCGGGCGACGGCGGTCGGCCCGATCTCCTCGGCGAGCATCCGGTGGTAGTACGGCCAGTACTCCTCGATGGTCTGCGGCATGTCCCGGTCGTGCAGGCCCAGGATCCGCCCCACCTGGAGCCACTCGGTGTAGAGCGCGCGCTCCTGCTCGGGCGTGAAGCGGCGGAAGAGGTAGCGGGCGGCGTACGTGTAGACGGGGAAGCCGGTGGCGTGCACCCAGGAGTAGCAGGCCGGGTCGAGGGAGTGGTAGCGGCGGCCGCGGGTGTCGGTGCCCTGGATGTCCTTGTGCAGCCGGCGTACCCGGCGGCCCTCCTCGGCGGCCCCGTCACCGCCGTACACCCACAGCTGGACCGAGCGCAGGGAGCGTTCGCCGCGGCCCCAGGGGTCGGTGCGGAAGACGGAGTACTCGTCGACGCCCGCGGCGATGGCGGGGTGCGCGACCTGCATCGTGAAGGCGGCCGGGAGCATGAGCAGCGCCCGCACGTCCCCGGAGATGGTCCACAGCACTCCTCCGGGCGGGGGCGGCTCGGGGTCGCGGCGGGTGCCGGTGCGGGCCGGGGCGGAGGGCGTGAGCTGCGGATTCGTCATGGTTCCAGTATGCGAGAGAGGGGTCCGGCGCGGACTGGCCGTACTCCGGTCAGAAACTCTTGTCCGGGGTGTTACCCATAGGTAACTGCGGCTGCTTTGATGGCGCGGTCGATCTCCCCCACTCCGATGATGGAGCGTTCATGCCGCTCAGCAAGCACCTGCGGAACAAGGCCGCCGCCACGGCCGTCGCGGCCGTCGCCACCGCCGCTCTCGTCGCCACGGCGACCCCCGCCGCCACGGCCGCCGAGTCCACCTCGACGCCCCGGGTCAGCGTCCTGTCGTACAACGTGTTCCTGATGAGCAAGAACCTGTACCCGAACTGGGGCCAGGACCACCGGGCGCGGGAGATACCGAAGACCTCCTTCTACCAGGGCCACGACGTGGTCGTGCTCCAGGAGGCCTTCGACAACTCGTCCTCGGACGCGCTGAAGGCGAACTCGGCGGGCCAGTACCCGTACCAGACCCCGGTCATGGGCCGCGGCAAGACCGGCTGGGACGCCACGGGCGGCGGGTACTCCTCGACCACGCCGGAGGACGGCGGCGTGACGATCCTCAGCAAGTGGCCGATCGTCCGCAAGGAGCAGTGGGTCTACAAGGACGCGTGCGGCGCGGACTGGTGGTCCAACAAGGGCTTCGTGTACGTCGTCCTGAACGTGAACGGCACCAAGGTGCACGTGGTCGGCACCCACGCGCAGTCCACGGACCCGGGCTGCGGCGCGGGCGAGGCGGCGGAGATGCGCGCGCGGCAGTTCCGCACGATCGACTCCTTCCTCGACGGCAAGAACATCCCGGCGAGCGAGCAGGTCATCGTGACGGGCGACCTGAACGTCGATTCCCGCACCCCCGAGTACGCCACGATGCTCGCCAACGCGGGCCTGACGGGCGCCGACTCGCGCACGGGCCACCCGTACTCGTTCGACACGGCGGCCAACTCGATCGCGAAGTACCGCTACCCGACGGACCCGCGCGAGGACCTCGACTACGTCCTGCACCGCACGGGCCACGCCCGCCCGGCGGGCTGGAACAACAACGTGATCAAGGAGCAGTCGGCCCCCTGGACCGTGAGCAGCTGGGGCACGGACTACACGTACGACAACCTCAGCGACCACTACCCGGTCACCGGCAGCTGAGCGGCGTCCGCCGAACGGTGACGGCGGGGCGGGCCCGGAACGGTTCCGGGTCCGCCCCGCCGGCGTACCGCGCCGCGCGCCTGCGTCACGGCGTCTCGTACAGCCCGTCGAGCAGGTCGGCGTACTTGGTGCGGACGATGCGGCGGCGGAGTTTGAGGGAGGGGGTCAGTTCGCCCGAGTCCGGGCCCCATTCCTCCGTCAGGACGCGGTACCGCTTGATCTGCTCGGTGCGGTTGAGGCGGGCGTTGGCGGTCTCGACCGCGCGGGCGATCTCCTCCTGGACCGCCGGGTGTTCGGCGAGGGCGGCCGGCGAGGGGGCCTCGATGCCGTGTGACGCGGCCCAGACGGGGGCCAGTTCGGGGTCCAGGACCAGGAGGGCCACCAGGTACGAGCGGCCGTCGCCGTGGACCAGGGCCTGGCCGATCAGGGGGTGTTCCTTGACCGTGTTCTCCACCAGCGCCGGCGAGACGTTCTTGCCGTTCGAGGTGATGATCAGCTCCTTCTTGCGGTCGGTGAGCCAGAGGAAGCCGTCCTCGTCGATCCGGCCGACGTCGCCGGTGGCGAACCAGCCCTCGGCGTCGCAGGCGTCCTCCAGGGATCCGTCCGGCCGCAGGTAGCCGCCGAAGACGGTCTGGCCGCGGGTCAGGATCTCCCCGTCCTCGGCGACGCGCAGCTCCACCCCCTCGATGGGCCGGCCCACCGAGCCGAGCCGGAAGCCGTCGGGGCTGTTGAGGGTGCACACCCCGGAGGTCTCGGTCAGCCCCCAGGCGTCCATGATCGTGATGCCGAAGCCCGCCCAGAACCGCACCACGTCCTGCGGCATCGGTGCGGTGGCGCTGGCCGTCCACAGCAGCCGGTCCAGTCCGGCCATGCCCAGCAGCGGGTCCAGGACCCGCTCCTTGGCCCGCGCGTACGAGGCGGCCAGCTCGTCGGGGACCGCCTCGCGGCGCTCGCGGTGCCCGGTGTGGGCGCGGGCGACGTCGTTCGCGCGCTCGATGGCCAGCCGCTGCTCCTCGGGGAGGTGGGCCAGGGCCGCCCGCACCGAGGCCGCGAGCTTCTCCCAGACCCGGGGCACGCCGAAGAACTGCACCGGGCGCAGCTCGCGGACCGCACCGGCGACGGCGGCCGGGTCGGCGCACATCCGCACGTGCGCGGCGCGCAGCAGCGGCAGGTAGATGCCCAGGATCCGCTCGGCGATGTGGGCGAAGGGCAGGTAGCAGATGTGCTCGGCGTGTTCGGGCAGCTCGACGCCCCGGTCCAGGCGGACGGACTGGAGCAGGATGTTGCGGTGGGTCAGCCGTACGCCCTTGGGGTCGCCGGTGGTGCCCGAGGTGTAGACGACGGTCAGCGGGTCCTCGGGGCGGGTCTCCCGCCAGCCCTTCTCGAAGGCGTCGGCGCTGTGCAGCCGGGCGCCGCTGGCGTGCAGGGAGCCGTACGTGCGGTGCGGTCCGGCGTCGGCGGCCTCGGCGACGACCAGGCGTTCGAGGGGGACGGCCGGGTCGGCCAGCAGCGGCTCCCAGCGGGCGAGCTCCCGGGCGCCCTCGACGACGGCGACGCGGGCGCGGCTGTGCCGGGCGATGTGGGCGATCTGCTCGGGGGCCGAGGTGCCGTAGACGGTGACGGGGACCGCACCGAGGTGGACCAGGGCCAGGTCGGTGAGCCAGTGCTCGGGCCGGTTGCCCATCATGATCAGGACGTGTTCGCCGCGCCCGACACCGAGGGCCGCGTAGCCGGAGGCGAGGACGGCGACCTTGCGGCGGGCCTCGGCCCAGGTCAGCGTGGTCCAGCCCGGGTCGGCGCCGGCGCCGGCTCCGGTGCCGGCTCCCGTGCCGGTGCCGGTGGCGGTGCGCCAGGACAGGGCGGGCAGGTCGCCGTACTCGGCGGCGTTGCGCGCGAGCAGCGCGGGGAGGGTGAGCTCGTCGGGTCGTCCGGGCAGTCGCAGATTCGTGGTCATGGGCAGCTCCTGGCCGTTTCACATCATTGGTGCGACAGCAATACTGTTGAACCCAAGCCGTGGATCAGAGAGCGAGGCGGCAGACGATGACCACCCAGGCGCCCGGACCCACGCTCACCGTCGACGAGCTGGCCTCCCGGGCGGGTGTCACCGTCCGTACCGTACGGTTCTACAGCACGCGCGGGCTTTTGCCCCCTCCCGTGATCGGACCGCGTCGGGTGGGCCGCTACGGGCCGGAGCACCTCTCGCGCCTGGCGCTGATCGAGGAGCTCCAGCACCAGGGCATGACGCTGTCGGCGATCGAGCGCTACCTGGAGGCGCTGCCGGACGATCTGAGCCCGCACGACCTGGCGATCCACCGGGCGATGGTGGCCGGCTGGGCGCCGGAGCCGGCGCAGGAGTTCGCGCGCGAGGAGCTGGAGAAGCGGGCGGGGCGGGCCCTGTCGGACTCCGACGTCGCGCGGCTGGCCGCGATGAACGTGCTGCGCGAGACCGGGGAGGGCTACCGGGTGGACCTGGCGCTGCTGCGGCTCGGGGTGGCCCTGCTGGACGTACCGATCGCGCGGGAGACGATCCTGGCGGCCCGTCAGGTGCTCACGGAGCACACCCGGTCGGCGGCGCACGAGCTGACGCGGCTGTTCCGGGACGAGGTGTGGGGGCCGTTCACCGAAGGAGAGGACGACCCCGAACGGGTGGAGTCGATGAAGGCGCTGTCCGCCCATATGCAGCCGATGGTGGTACAGGCGCTGGTGACCGCGTTCCAGCGGTCGCTGAAGGAGGAGCTGCGGGCGGCGTTCGTCTCCGGGGACGAGTCCGGGGAGTGAACGCCGCCCGTGGCGGGCCGCCATGACGTCACGTCAATCGGCCCACCGCGTAGCTCAGTCGGCGTACGTCTCGCCGCGCTCGGCCTTCGCCACCAGCGAGGCCGGCGGGGTGAAGCGCTCGCCGTAGGTGCCGGCGAGCTCGCGGGCGCGGGCGACGAAGCCGGGCAGGCCGCCCTCGTAGCCGTTGATGTACTGGATCACGCCGCCGGTCCAGGCCGGGAAGCCGATGCCCATGATGGAGCCGATGTTGGCGTCGGCGACCGAGGTGAGCACGCCCTCGTCGAAGCAGCGCACCGTGTCCAGCGCCTCGGCGAAGAGCATCCGCTCCTTCATGTCCTCGAACGGGATCTCGCTGCCGGGCTTGGTGAAGTGCTCGCGCAGCCCCGGCCACAGACCGGCGCGCTTGCCGGCCTCGTCGTACGCGTAGAAGCCGGCCCCGCCGCTGCGGCCGGGCCGCTCGAACTCGTCGACCATCCGGTCGATGACCCGGTCGGCCGGGTGCTCGCTCCAGGCGCGGCCCTCGGCCTCGACGGCCTTGCGGGTCTCGTTGCGGATCTTGCGGGGCAGGGTGAGCGTCAGCTCGTCCATCAGGGAGAGCACCTTCGCCGGGTAGCCCGCCTGCGCGGCGGCCTGCTCCACGGAGGCGGGCTCGATGCCCTCGCCGACCATCGCGACGCCCTCGTTGATGAACTGGCCGATCACCCGGGAGGTGAAGAAGCCCCGCGAGTCGTTGACCACGATGGGCGTCTTGTTGATCTGCCGGACCAGGTCGAAGGCGCGGGCGACGGCCTCGTCACCGGTGCGCGCACCCTTGATGATCTCCACCAGCGGCATCTTGTCGACGGGCGAGAAGAAGTGCAGCCCGATGAAGTCGGCCGGGCGCGCGACCCCTTCGGCCAGGCCGGTGATGGGCAGCGTGGAGGTGTTGGAGCACAGCAGGGCGTCGGGCGCGACGACGTCCTGGATCTCCTGGAACACCTTGTGCTTGAGGCCGGTGTCCTCGAACACCGCCTCGATGACGGCGTCGCAGCCCGCGAGGTCGGCGACGGCCGCGGTCGGGGTGATCCGGGCGAGCAGCGCGAAGCGCTCGGCCTCGGTGGTGCGCCCGCGCGCCACGGCCTTGTCGAGGATCCCCCGTGAGTACGCCTTGCCCTTCTCGGCGGCCTCCGGGGTGACGTCCTTGAGGACCACCTCGATCCCGGCGCGCGCGCACGAGTACGCGATGCCCGCGCCCATCATGCCGGCGCCCAGCACGGCGACCTTGGTGACCGGGCGCGGGGCGATGCCCTGCGGGCGGCTGCGGCCGGCGTTGACGGCCTGGAGGTCGAAGAAGAACGCCTGGATCATGTTCTTGGCGGTCTGGCCGGTGACCAGCTCGGTGAAGTAGCGGGCCTCGATGACCTGCGCGGTCTCGAAGTCCACCTGGGAGCCCTCGACGGCGCAGGCCAGGATGTTGCGCGGGGCCGGGTACGGGGCCCCGTTCAGCTGCTTCCTGAGGTTGGCCGGGAACGCCGGGAGGTTGGCGGCGAACTTCGGGTTCGACGGAGTGCCGCCCGGGATCCGGTAGCCGGGGACGTCCCAGGGCTGCTGCGACTGGGGGTGGGCGTCGATGAAGGCGCGCGCCTTGGCGAGCATCTCCTCGGGGGTGGCGGCCAGTTCGTGGACCAGGCCGGCGTCCAGGGCGCGCCGCGGGCTGTACTGGGTGCCCTGGAGCAGCACCTTGAGCAGGGCGTCGGCGATGCCCATCAGCCGCACGGTACGGGTGACACCGCCGCCGGCCGGGAGCAGGCCCAGGGTGACCTCGGGCAGGCCGATCTTGGAGCCGGGGGCGTCGAGGGCGACGCGGTGGTGGCAGGCCAGGGCGATCTCGTAACCGCCGCCGAGGGCCGCGCCGTTGATGGCGGCGACGACGGGGATGCCGAGGGTCTCGATGCGGCGCAGCGAGGACTTGATCGCCGTACCGGTCTCGAAGGCGAGCTGGGCGTCCTCGGGGCGGAGGCGGATCATCTCCTTGAGGTCGCCGCCCGCGAAGAAGGTCTTCTTGGCGGAGGTGACGACGATGCCGCGGATGGAGTCCTTCTCGGCCTCGGCGCGCTCCGCGACGGCCGCGATGGAGTCCTTGAACGCCTGGTTCATGGTGTTCGCGGACTGCTGGGGGTCGTCCAGGGTGAGGGTGACGACGCCGGTCTCGTCCTGCTCCCAGCGGATCGTGCTGGACTCGCTCATGTTCTCTACTTCCGTTGTCGGTGGCGTGTCGGTCGCGGGATCAGGACGGTTCACAGTCGCTCGACGACGGTGGCGATGCCCATGCCGCCGCCGATGCAGAGGGTGGCGAGGCCGTAGCGCTTGTCCTGGCGCTCCAGCTCGTCGATGAGCGTGCCGAGGATCATGGCGCCGGTGGCGCCCAGCGGGTGGCCGAGCGCGATGGCGCCGCCGTTGACGTTGACCTTGTCGAGGCTGACGCCCATGTCCTTGACGAAGCGGAGCACGACGCCGGCGAAGGCTTCGTTGATCTCGATCAGGTCGATGTCGTCGATGGTCAGCCCGGCCTTGGCGAGGGCCTTACGGGTGGCGGGGGTGGGGCCGGTGAGCATGATGGTGGGCTCGGAGCCGGAGACGGCGGCCGAGACGATCCGGGCGCGCGGCGCCAGACCGTTGCGGTCGCCCGCCTCGCGGGAGCCGATCGCGACGAGCGAGGCGCCGTCGACGATGCCGGAGGAGTTGCCGGCGTGGTGGACGTGGTCGATCCTCTCGACCCAGTGGTACTTCTGCAGCGCGACGGAGTCGAAGCCGCCGAGCTCGCCGATGTCCGCGAACGAGGCCTTGAGCTTGGCCAGGGAATCGGCGGTGGTGCCGGGCCGCATGTGCTCGTCGTGGTCGAGGACGACCAGGCCGTTGCGGTCGGTGACCGGGATGACGGACCGGGCGAACCGGCCCTCCTTCCAGGCGGTGGCGGCCCGCTCCTGGGAGAGGGCGGCGAACTCGTCCACGTCGCGCCGGGAGAATCCCTCGATGGTGGCGATGAGGTCGGCGCCGATGCCCTGCGGGACGAAGCTGTTGTTGAAGTTCGTCATCGGGTCGTTGAACCAGGCGCCGCCGTCCGAGGCCATCGGGACCCGGGACATCGACTCCACGCCACCGGCCAGGACCAGGTCCTCGAAGCCGGAGCGGACCTTGGCAGCGGCCAGGTTGACGGCCTCCAGACCGGAGCCGCAGAAGCGGTTCTCCTGGACGCCCGCCACGGTGTCCGGCAGCCCCGCGGAGATCGCCGCGGTCCGCGCGATGTCCGAGCCCTGGTCGCCCACGGGGCTGACCACGCCGAGGACGATGTCGTCGACGGTGGCCGGGTCCAGGCCGGGGTTGCGCTCGCGCAGCGCGTGGATGAGGCCCACCACCAGGTCGATCGGCTTGGTGCCGTGCAGGGATCCATTGGCCTTGCCGCGCCCGCGCGGGGTGCGGATCGCGTCGTACACGTACGCTTCGCTGCTCACTGGTCAAGCCTTTCGGGGAGGTCTGGGTCGGTGCGGAGGAGGGTCTCAGCCGAGCAGGGAACGGCCGATGATCTCCTTCATGATCTCGGTCGTCCCGCCGTAGATGGTCTGGATGCGGCCGTCGGTGAAGGCCCGTGCGACCCGGTACTCGGTCATGTAGCCGTAGCCGCCGTGCAGCTGGAGGCAGCGGTCCGCGACGCGTTTTTGCAGTTCGGTGGCCCACCACTTGGCCATCGAGGCGTGCACGTGGTCCAGCTCGCCGTTGGAGTGGTCCACGATGCAGCGGTCGAGGAAGGTGCGGGTGACGGCGCACTCGGTGGCCATCTCCGCGATCTCGAAGCGGATGTGCTGGAGCTTGGACAGGGGCCGGCCGAAGGCCTCGCGCTCCTTGACGTACCCGGTGGTGATCTCCAGCAGGTGCTCCGCGGCCGCGATGCCGGCCATGGCGATGCCCAGGCGCTCCTGGGCGAGGTTGGTCATCAGGTGCACGAACGCGCCGTTGAGTTCCCCGAGGAGGTTCTCCTTGGGCACGGTCACGTCGTGGAAGAACAGCTCGGCCGTGTCCTGCGCCTTCTGGCCGATCTTGTCGAGGTTGCGGCCGCGCTCGAAGCCGGCCGTGCCGCGCTCGACGACGAGCAGGGACAGGCCGTGGGCACCGCCCTCCGGGGTCGTCTTCGCCACGACGATCACCAGGTCGGCGAGTATGCCGTTGGAGATGAAGGTCTTGGAGCCGTTGAGCACCCAGTGGTCGCCGCGGTCCTCGGCGGAGGTCTTGATGCCCTGGAGGTCGGAGCCGGCGCCCGGCTCGGTCATCGCGATGGCCGAGATGATCTCGCCGCTGCAGAAGCCGGGCAGCCAGCGCCGCTTCTGCTCGTCTGTGGCCAGCGAGGTGAGATACGGGCCGATGATGTCGTTGTGCAGCCCGATGGCGAGCCCGGCGGCCCCGGCCCGGGTGAACTCCTCGGCGATGACGGCGGCGTAGCGGAAGTCGGGGTTGCCGCCGCCCCCGTACTCCTCCGGTACGGCCAGGCCCAGCAGGCCCTGCCGGCCGGCCGCGCGCCAGGCCTCGCGGCTGACGATGCCGTCCTTCTCCCACTGGTCGTAGTGCGGGAGCACCTCCTTGGCGAGGAAGGTACGGACGGTCTCGCGGAACGCGTCGTGGTCGGCATCGAAGATGCGGCGTTGCATCGGGTCCCCCTACAGCCAGTTCTTGACGGTCTCGACGAGCTTGGCCGGCTCCGGGCCGACCGGCGTGACGTTCAGCATGGTGACGCCCGCCTCGCGGAAGGCCTCGATGCGCTCGCGCACGTATCCTTCCGGCCCGCACAGCGTCATCAGCTCGCAGAACTCGTCCGGGACGGCGGCCGCGGCGTCGCGCTTGTGGCCTGCGAGGTAGAGCTCCTGGATCCGGCGGGCGGCGTCCCCGTAGCCGTAGGCGACGGCGAGGTCGTTGTAGAAGTTCTTGCCGACCGCACCCATGCCACCGACATACAGGGCGATCTGAGGACGCGCGAGGTCGCGTACGGCGGCCGCGTCCTCGCCGATGGCGAGCAGGCCGCCCGCCACGGTCCGGAGCGGGCCGAGCGCCGGGTCGCGCCGGGCGGCGCCCTCGGCGAGCGGCGCTCCCCAGACGTCCCGGGCCTTCTCGGGAAGGAAGAGGGTGGGCAGCCAGCCGTCGGCGATCTCGGCGGTCAGCGCCACGTTGGCCGGGCCGAGGGAGGCGATGTAGACGGGGATGGCGGGGCGCACGGGGCGGGTGAGGATCTTCAGCGGCTTGCCGTGCCGGCCGCCCCGCTCGGGCGGCAGCGGCATGTCGGTGATGCCGTGGTGGTCGATGGTCTCGCGGCGCCAGATCCGCCGGCACAGCTCGACGGTCTCGCGGGTGCGGCCGAGCGGCTTGTCGTACGGCTTCCCGTGCCAGCCCTCGACGACCTGCGGGCCGGAGGCCCCGAGTCCCAGCAGGGCCCGGCCGCCGGAGATCGCGTCGAGGCCGGCGGCGGTCTGGGCGACGAGGGCGGGGGTGCGGGAGTAGACGTTGAGGATGGCCGAGCCGATCTTCATCCGCTCGGTGCGGGCGGCCAGGTAGCCCATGATCGTCGGGGAGTCGAAGCCCCAGGCCTCGGCGACCCAGACGGCGTCGAGGCCGGCCGCCTCCAGCGCGGCCGCCTCGTCGGCGGCGCGGCGTGGATCGCCGGCGTAGTCGAGCAGCATGGACAGTTCCATCAGGCGTCGTCCTTCCCGGCGGCGTCCTGCGCGCCGCCGGCCGTGGCGGTCGGATCGATGGGAGCGGGGGCGCCGGGGTCCGGCACGGGGGCACCGGGGTCCGGCGCGGGGGCGCCGGGATCCGGCACGGGCCCGGCCAGGGCCGGTACGTCCCAGTCGCGGGCCACGGACGCCGTGTCCGCCCCCGGCAGGGCCGGGGCGGTGACGACCGTGGCCGGTGTCGCCGAGAAGCGCGGCGCGGGCGCGGGCTGGGTGATCCCGCCGGCCTCCGTGAAGGTGGACCGGGCGGCGAGGTGCGGGTGGTGCGGGGCCTCGCGCAGCGACAGCACGGGGGCCACACAGGCGTCGGAGCCCTCGAAGACGGCCGTCCACTCCTCGCGCGTACGGGATCTGAAGCGGGCGGCGACCACCTCGCGCAGCTCGCCCCAGCGCGCCAGGTCCTTGCGGGCCGGGGCCTCGTCCTTGATGCCGAGCAGCTCGGTGAAGGTGTCGTAGAACTGCTGCTCCAGCGCGCCGACCGCCATGTACCCGCCGTCGGCGGTCTCGTAGGTGCCGTAGAACGGGCAGCCGCCGTCGAGGAGGTTGGCCCCGCGCCGGTCCTGCCAGCCGCCGGCCGCCAGCATCCCGTGGATCATGGCGGTGAGGTGGGCGGTGCCGTCGACGATCGCGGCGTCGACGACCTGGCCGGTACCGGTGGTGCGGGCGTGCTGGAGGGCGGCGAGGACACCGATGACCAGGTACAGCGAGCCGCCGGCGTAGTCCCCGACGAGGTTGGCGGGGACGGCCGGGGGCTCGCCCGGTTCGCCGATCATGCCCAGGGCGCCGGTGACGGCGATGTACGCGATGTCGTGGCCGGCGGTGCGGGCCAGCGGGCCCTCCTGCCCCCAGCCGGTCATCCGGCCGTACACCAGCCGCGGGTTGCGGGCGTGGCATGCGGCCGGGCCGACGCCGAGCCGCTCGGCGACCCCGGGGCGGAAGCCCTCGATGAGGACGTCGGCGCGCTCGACCAGGTCCAGCACGCGGGCGGGGCCCTCGGCGGACTTCAGGTCGAGCAGCACGGAGCGCTTGTTGCGGTTGGTGACGTCGTAGGCGGGGTCGACCGCGAGGGCGCCACCGCCGGGCCGGTCCACGCGGACGACGTCCGCGCCGAGGTCGGCGAGCAGCATGGCGGCGAACGGTCCGGGGCCGATGCCCGCCAGTTCGACGACACGTACGCCCGCGAGCGGACCGTGCGGAGCGTTGCCTGTCTCTGCCATCGAGCCCCCAGCATCCCGGCGTCCATCCGCCGTCCGCGCGTATGACACAACTGATGTAACACCAGCGATGCTAGGAACGCGTTCCACGCAGCACAAGCCCCCGGGCCGGTCCGATTGAGCAAGCGCTTAGCCCAGGGGCATCGTGTCCGACACGTCTGCCCCGCCCGCACGGCTCACGAGGCGCCCGCTCGCTCGTCGAGCACCTTGACGTGGCGCTTGAGGGCCACCGTGCGGTAGCTCTCCTCCACCCACTCGCACAGCATCTGCGCGCTCGGCGCCCCCTTCTCCCCCAGCGGTACCGACACCCATCCCGAGCGGCCCAGCCCGTACCCGGTGGGTTCGGCACCCGGCGCGGTCATCGCGTGGCCGTGCAGCGCCTCGTCCTTGAGCTTGACCGACAGCCCGGGCGGGTTCGGCCCGTCCGTGTTGCCCAGGAAGACGAAGATCTTCTTGTTGACCTTGATCACGCAGTCCTCGGGTCCCCACGGGAACTCCTCGACCGCCTCCGGCAGCCCGAGCGCGAACGCGCGCACCTGCTCCCACTTGCGCACCGCAGCCTTCACCCAAGCCTCCTCACTCCCGCGGGCCCACCCGCTCGCACGAGCGGTCGCTCCTCACGCTAGCCTCAGCCACCGACATCGGCCCGGAGGAGCGAAGGTGACTGGACAGGTTCGCCACGTCGACGCACAACGCACGTATGACGTCGTGCTCTTCGGCGCGACGGGTTTCGCGGGGTCCCTGACCGCCGAGTACCTCGCGGCGAACGCCCCGGCCGGCTGCCGCTGGGCCCTCGCCGGCCGCGACACGGCCAAGCTGGAGCGACTGCGCGAGCGCCTGGCCGCCCTCGACCCGGCGTGCGCGAAGCTGCCGCTGCTGCGCGCGGACGCCTCCGACGCGGGCGCGCTGCGCGAGCTGGCCGCCGCCACCCGGGTGCTCGCCACGACCGTCGGCCCGTACGTCCTCTACGGGCAGGAACTCGTCGCGGCCTGCGCCGAGTCCGGCACCGACTACGTGGACCTGACCGGCGAGCCGGAGTTCGTGGACCGGGTGTTCGTCGAGCACGACGCACGGGCCCGGGAGACCGGCGCGCGGATCGTGCACGCCTGCGGCTTCGACTCCGTCCCGGCCGACCTCGGCGCGTACTTCACGGTGCGCCAGTTGCCCGAGGGCGTGCCGCTCACCGTCGACGGCTTCATGAGCGGCCACGGGCTCTTCTCCGGCGGAACGCTCGCCTCCGCGCTGACCGCGTTCAGCCGCGGCCCGCAGACCCTGGCCGCCGCGCGGCGGCGCCGGCTGCACGAGCCTCGACTGCTGGGCCGCCGGGCCCGGGGGCCGGTCGGGGCGCCCCGGTTCAGCCGTGAGACGGGCCGCTGGGCGCTGCCGCTGCCCACCCTGGATCCGCAGGTGGTGGCCCGTTCGGCGGCCGCCCTGGAGCGCTACGGCCCGGACTTCCGCTACCGGCACTACGCCTCCGTCAAGCACCTGCCGGTGGCGTTCGGCGCCGCCGCGGCCGTGGGCGCGGCCGCCGCCCTGGCCCAGATCCCGCCCGCGCGGCGCTGGCTGATGAACCGCTGGGAGCCGGGCTCCGGCCCGGACGCGGAACGCCGGGCGCGCAGCTGGTTCACGGTCCGCTTCGTGGGCGAGGGCGGCGGCCGGCGGGTCTTCACCGAGGTGTCGGGCGGCGACCCGGGGTACGGGGAGACGGCCAAGATGCTGGCCGAGTCGGCGCTGTGCCTCGCGTACGACGAACTCCCGGCCCGGGCCGGACAGCTGACCACAGCCGTGGCGATGGGCGACGCGCTGCTGGAGCGGCTCCGGCGGGCGGGGATCCGCTTCCGGGTGGCCGACGTCCGCTGACGGAACCGTCGCCCTACCGCGCCTCGCGCAGGGCCCGGCGGCACAGGGAGTCCGCGTGCCGGGTCGTCTCGGGTATCCGGAAGCGGGGGCTGAGGGCCAGGGCGTGCGCGCAGGCGTTGTCCAGGCCGATCCGGTGGCCCACGGAGACGTAGACGGGCTTGACCGCAGCCTGCGTGCGCAGGGCCCGCCCGACCTCGCTCCCGTCGGCGGCGCGCAGGGGCGTGGCTTCACCGCGGCCGGCGCCCGGTTCCTCGTACGTGAAGGTGAACGGGTTCTTGGCCACGCCCATGCTCGGCAGGCCGGTCACCACGCCGAGGTGGCAGGCCAGCCCGAAGCCGCGGGGGTGGGCGAGGCCGTAGCCGTCGCAGACGACGAGGCCGGGGGTGGCGGTCAGGGCGTCGAGGGCGGCCAGCACGGTGGGCAGTTCCCGGAAGGCCAGCAGCCCGGGGACGTAGGGGAAGCTGACGTGCCCCACGGCGGTGGCCTCCTCGACCACGTCGAGGGTCCGCCCGTCGAGGACGACGGCCGCCGCGGCGACGAGGTCGCGCTCGTCGTCGTAGGCGACGTCGACCCCGGCGATCAGCCCGCCGCCGGGTGGGGGCCCGGCCTCGGTGAGGATGACCCGGTCGCGCAGTTCGTCCTGTATCGCCCGGGCCTCGGCCTCGTCGGCGGGGGTCTTCACACTCGTCATGATGGTCCGAGAGTAGCCTGGCGATCATGTTCATCATGGAGTTGACCTACACCGCCCCCGTCGAAGCCGTGGAGGAGGAGATGGACGCGCATATCGCCTGGCTGGACGGCTACTACGCCTCGGGCGTCTTCCTGGCCTCGGGCCGCAAGGTCCCGCGCGACGGCGGCGTCATCCTGGCCCACGGCGTCTCGCGCGCGGAGGTCGAGCGGATCGCGGAGGAGGACCCGTTCACGGTGGCGGGCGTCTGCGCGTACCGCATCACGGAGTTCATCGCGACGAAGACCTCCTCCGACCTCGCCCCGGTCCGCGAAACCCTGGCCGCGTAGGGCCGCTCCGGCAGTTCGGGGGGGGCGGGTGGCAGCCCTGGCCGCGCTCCGGCGCTTCGGGGGGCGGGTGGCAGCCCCGGCCGCGCTCCGGCGGATCGGGAGGCGGGCAGCGGCTCCGGCCGTGCTCCGCCGGACCGGCCCTGGGGGGACGCCGTCCCGCACCCTCCCTCCCGCCCGCCGGGCGAACGAAGCCGTCCACGCACCGCCCCCGGCCGGGCCCGGGGCGGGTGGCCCGCCGAAAGGCGCCGGCCGACCCGGCCCGGCGTGAGCCGCCCCCGCCCCGGCCGGTCGGTGCCCGTCCATGCCCGGGCCCGGCCAGCCCTTGGCCGCCCCGGGGCGGGCGGCCCGTCGGCAGGTGCAGGCCGACCCGACCCAGGGTGAGCCGCCCCCGCCTTGGGCGATCGGTGCGCGTCCCCGCCCGGGCCCGGCCAGCCCCTGGCCGCCCCGGCGAAGGCGGACCATCAAAAGATGCCGGCCGACCCGGCACGGTGAGCCGCACCCGCCCCGGCCGGTCGGCACCCGTCCACGCCCGGGACCGGCCAACCCCTGGCCGCCCCGGGGCGGGCGGCCCGCCGGAACGTGCCGGCCGACCCGGCCCGGGGTGAGCCCCCGCCCCGGCCGGTCGGCGCCCGCCCCCTGCCGTTCGTTCGGGTGGGCGGCGGTCCATCGGCCGGGGGCGGCAGTCCGGGCCGCCCCGCCCGGACGGCGGACTGCCGAGAGCCACCGGCCTGTGCCCGCCACGGGCCGGGCCGGTCCCTGGGCCACGGACCCCGGACGAGGGGATCCGGGCCGGACGCCGGGCTGCGGACGCGGGTGTAGGGATCCGGGCTGGACCCCGGGCCGCGGACCTCGGGCGAGGGGATCCGGGCTGGACCCCGGGCCAACGAACCCCGGCCGAGAGGATCCGGGCCGGACCCCAGGCTGCGGACGCGGGTGTACGGATCCGGGCCGGGCTCCGGGCCACGGACCCCGGGCCGGGGGGCCGGGTCGTCAGGGGCTGGGACCCCGGGCACCGGGAGCCCCGGCCTCACCCCATGCCCGGTTCCAGCCTGCCCACCCGGCCCTTCTCGCCGGCCGCCCAGCAGCCCCCGTCCCGCCCGCACGCCACCGTGTCGAACGACCCGGTGTCGACCTGGCGCCACGTACGCCCCGCGTCCAGGGTCACGTCCGTCCCCGTCGGCCCCACCGCCAGCGCCACCGAGCGCAGGTACGGCATCCAGGTCACGCCCGACCGGTAGGCGGCCGGCGGCGTGGCCGAGGCCCGCCAGGTCGCCCCCGCGTCGGACGAGACGGCGGCCGCCCGCGGCGACGCCTCCCCGGTGCGGTAGTCCCCACCGACGGCCAGCCCGGCCGCGCGCGCCCCGCCTTCCCGGAACGCCAGCCCGAAGACCCCCTTCGCCGGATCACCGCCGGGCACGGTGGAGTCGGCCACCCGCCACGTCAGGCCCCGGTCCGACGAGTGCAGCACCCGGCCCGCCGCCCCGCCACCGGTCGCGAGCCAGACGTCCCGCGAGCCCGCGCTCACCAGACACTGACCGCTCGCTGCGAAGCCCGCCTCCCCTGGCAGGGCGGCCGGCATCCCCTCGGCCGGCAGCACCCGCCAGCTCCGCCCGCCGTCCTCCGTCGCGAGCATCCGGAACCTGCCGTCCACCGGGTCGCTCACCGCGAGCCCGTGCCGTGGGTCGAAGAAGGTCAGACAGTCGTAGAACGCCCGCGCGTCACCGTTCCTGAACGCCTCGCTCCACGTCGCGCCCCCGTCCTCCGTACGGAAGATCCGCGAGTCCTCGCCCTCCCCGATCGACAGGGCGACGGCCCGCCGCGCGTCGAACGCCTCGATGTCCCGCAGCTCCAGCCCGTCCGCCACGGCCGCCGGCGGCGACACGTTGCTCCAGCTGCGTCCCCCGTCGACCGTGCGCAGCACGGTCCCCTTGGACCCGGACACCCACGCCGTACTCCGGCTCACCGCCGCGAGCCCGCGGAAGCGGGCGTCGGCCCCCGTTGCCTTGAGCGCCCACCCGGCTCCGCGCAGGTCCCCGCGTAAGTCCTCGCGCACGCCGTGCACACCCTGTGCTCCGCTGCCCGCCGCCTGCGCGGGTGCGGCCAGCGCCCCGACCAGAAGTGCCGCGCACATGCCAACTCCCAGAAGTCTCATGGCGCGGGAAGCTAACGCACCGCGCGAATCTCCGTCCAGGGCGCCTTGCGCTCGCCGGGTGAGCGGAAATCAGCCGTACTCCGGACCTCCCGCCACCCCGTCCCGCCCCCGGAATCCCTCACCCACCCCCACTCCTGTGCGATCGCACCATCAAGAACCGGCCAATCGGTGATACAGCTCACGTACCCCTGGCATGCACGGATTCGCCGTTTTCCGCGTCTATCCGGGTGCCGGGCGCCCACCCCTTCCGCCCGCACCCGATCCGCAGCAAGGGAGCGAGCCTTGATCACTGTCATCGAGCAGGCCGTGCAGGCCCGTCTGGTCGCCACCGCACCGAAGGTCGAGATCGTTCCCGTCACCCTCTGCTACGACCGGGCGGACCCCTTCGCCATCCGCATGGCCTTCCCCGCCCCCGCGACCCTGGAGGGCATCGAGGTCTCCTGGACCTTCGCGCGGGAGCTGCTGGAAGCCGGCCTGGACCGCCCGACGGGCCACGGCGACGTCCGCGTCCGTCCGTACGGCGCCGGCCGCACGGTCGTGGAGTTCCACGCGCCGGAGGGCGTCGCGATCGTCCTCATGGAGTCGGCGGACCTGTACCACTTCCTGGAGCGCGCCGCGGCGATCGTCCCGCCGGGCACGGAACACCTGTTCCTCGACATGGACCACAGCCTGGCCGAGCTGATGCGCGACTCCTGCTGACGCGGCCACCAGAGCACCACCCGGCCCAGCCCTCCCCTCCCCGCACCACCCACCCCACCCACCCCGATAATTCGATTGCGGGCGGTACCACCCGCCCGTAGCTTCGAAG
Organism: Streptomyces sp. NPDC042102; assembly: GCF_055582305.1. NCBI lineage: Bacteria > Bacillati > Actinomycetota > Actinomycetes > Kitasatosporales > Streptomycetaceae > Streptomyces > Streptomyces sp. NPDC042102. The sequence continues at coordinate 715,426 of NZ_JBVJDL010000001.1, read as the reverse complement.
GCGACCCATCCCCCGCCGATCGGAGCAGGACGTTGCTCTTCTGAGGTCCGAGACACCCACCCGTACGCACAGGCGCCCCGTGCCTCCGCACCCCGCGCCGTGACTGCAGCCGCCATCCGGTGGCCGCTGCCGTACGCCGGTGTCTCCCCGCGTTGCACCGCACATCCACGCAACCTGGAGACCTCATGAGTCACACCCATGCCCCGGCGTCCATCGCCTGCTCCGCCCTCTCCTTCGACTGGCCCGACGGCACCCCCGTCCTCGACGGGCTCCAGCTCACCGTCGGCCCCGGTCGCACCGGCCTGATCGGCCTCAACGGATCGGGAAAGTCGACCCTGCTGAAGCTGATCGCGGGCGCGCTCACCCCGTCCGACGGTCACATCACCGTCGCCGGAACGGTCGGCCACCTCCCGCAGGACGTCACCCTCGACACCGCCCTCCGCGTGGACGACGCCCTCGGCATCGCCGCCACCCGGGCCGCCCTGCACGCCATCGAGGCGGGCGCGGCGACGGAGGAGAACTTCGCGGCCGTCGGCGACGACTGGGACGTCGAGGAGCGCGCCCTCGCCACGCTCGACCAGCTCGGCCTCGGCTCGATCGGGCTGGACCGCACCGTGGGCGACCTCTCGGGCGGCGAGTCGGTCCTGCTGCGCCTGGCCGCGCTGCTCCTGGCCCGCCCCGACGTCCTGCTGCTCGACGAACCCACCAACAACCTCGACCTGCGGGCCCGTAACCGCCTCTACGCGGCCGTCGAATCCTGGTCCGGGGTGATGGTCGTGGTCAGCCACGACCGGGAGCTGCTGGAACGGGTCGACCAGATCGCCGAGCTCCGCGAGGGCGAAGTGCGCTGGTACGGCGGGAACTTCAGCGCGTACGAGGAAATGGTCGCCGCCGAGCAGGAGGCGGCCGAGCGGATGGTCCGCGTGGCGGAGGCCGACGTACAGCGCCAGAAGCGTGAACTGGCCGACACGCACGTCAAGTTGGCCCGGCGCAAGCGGTACGGCCAGAAGAGCCAGGAGAACAAGCGCGTGCCTCCCATCGTGGCGGGCGCCCGCAAGCGCGCCGCGCAGGAGTCGGCCGGCAAGCTCCGTACCGCCCACACCGAGAAGCTCGTCCAGGCGCGCGAACGTCTCCATGAGGCGATCGAGTCCGTCCGGGACGACGCCGAGATCCGCATCGAGCTGCCCACCACCCTGGTGCCGCCGGGCCGCCGGGTGCTGACCCTGCGTGACGTGCGGCTCGCCCACGGGGCGACCGTCCGGGGTGAGTGGGACCTGCGCGGACCGGAGCGGATCGCGCTCGTGGGCCGCAACGGTTCGGGCAAGACGACGCTGCTGCGGACGATCGCGGGCCTGATCGAGCCGCGGGCCGGGGAGGCGGTCACGCACGTGCCGACCCGCTTCCTGCCACAGCGTCTCGACGTACTGGACGAGCGCCGGACGGTGGTGGAGAACGTGGCGTGGTTCGCCCCCGAGGCCACCAACAACCGGATCCGGGCGCGCCTGGCGCACTTCCTGTTCCGCGGCGGGCGGGCGGACCAGCCGGCCGGCAACCTGTCCGGCGGCGAGCGCTTCCGGGCGGCGCTGGCCGCGCTGCTGCTGGCGGAGCCGGCCCCGCAGCTGCTGATGCTGGACGAGCCGACGAACAATCTCGACCTGGCCAGCGTCCGGCAGCTGACCGACGCCCTGGAGTCGTACCAGGGGGCACTGATCGTGGCGAGCCACGACGTGCCGTTCCTCGAATCCCTGGGCATCACCCGCTGGCTGCTGCTCGACGGCGAGCTCCGCCCGACGACGGCGGAGCAGGTCCGCGCGGCGATGTGGGAGTAGGACGGCAGGCGCGTGATCACGCCTGCGGCACCCCTTCCCCCACCCGAAGCGGGTGCCGCAGGTCACCTCTCTGCTGCCCTCACCACACCCTCGAACTGCGGACATAACAGCACGTAACCGTCCACACCCACCCCTGGGACTTGGCTGACCTTCACGCCGCGCTTAACCTACGGTTTCGTAGGCTACGGAACCGTAGGTAATTCGCTTGTCCCCAGGAGCACCCGTGACGATCACTTCTCCCCACCTCGGCAGCTCGGAGGCGTGGACCGACGCCAAGCTGCTGTACGCGCTGGAAGAGGTCGTGGAGAAGGAGCTCAACCGCCATCTGAAGGTCACCAAGGACTGGATGCCCCACGAGTACGTCCCGTGGAGCGACGGGCGGAACTTCCCCGGCTTCTTCGAGGACGGTGAGGCCTGGGACCCGGAGCAGTCCAAGGTCACCGACATCGGCAAGATCGCGCTGGTCGTGAACCTGCTGACCGAGGACAACCTCCCCAGCTACCACCACGAGATCGCCACGCTCTTCGGCCGGAACGGCGCCTGGGGCACCTGGGTGCACCGCTGGACGGCCGAGGAGGGCCGCCACGGCATCGTGATGCGCGACTACCTGCTGGCCTCGCGCGCCGTGGACCCGGACAAGCTCGAAGTGTTCCGCATGCAGCACATGTCGGAGGGGTTCGAGTCCGACAACCGCCACTCCATGCTGCACTCGGTGGCGTACGTCGCCTTCCAGGAGCTCGCCACCCGCATCTCGCACCGCAACACCGGCCACCAGTCCGGTGACCCGGTCTGCGACCGGATGCTGGCGCGCATCGCGCAGGACGAGAACCTGCACATGATCTTCTACCGCAACCTGCTCGCGGCCGCCTTCGAGCTCGCTCCCGACCTGACGATGCAGGCGGTGCGGGACGTGGTCGTCAACTTCCGGATGCCCGGACACGGCATGCCCGGCTTCGAGCGGATGGCCGCGCAGATGGCGATCGGCGGGGTCTACAACCTGCGGATCCACCACGACGACGTGCTGAGCCCCGTGATCCGCTTCCTGAAGATCATGGACATCGACGGCCTGGGCCCCGAGGGGCAGAAGGCGCAGGACGAGCTCGGCCTGTTCATGAACGGCCTGGACTCCGAGGCCCGCAAGTTCGACGAGCGCCTGGCCGCCCGCGCCGCGCGCCTGGCCGCCCGCAAGGGCTGACCGCACGAGCTGACCGCACGAGCCCGGCCCGGAAGGCACCCACCGGGCCTCCCTCAGGGAGGCCCGTGCCGCCGGGCCGGAAGCGCGCGAACACCGCTCCCCGCTCAACCCCGGCGGCTGCCGCTCGGCCGCAGGGCGTTGCGCTCGCGCTCCGACAGACCGCCCCAGACGCCGAAGCGCTCGTCGTTGGCCAGCGCGTACTCCAGGCATCCGGCGCGGCCCTCGCACGCCCCGCACAGGCGCTTCGCGTCGTGCAGGGACGTGCCCGGTTCCGGGAAGAAGAAGTCGGGGCCGGTCTGGGCGCAGAGGGCGAGCTCGTGCCAAGCGGGAGCCGTCGTGTTCGTGTTGATCGACATGCGCCGATCCTTGTCGGGCCCGATGAGCGTCCGATCAACGACCGATCAACGCGCGTCAAGCCGACGTGCCGGAGCACGACCCCTCAGTCCTCGCGCTTGGCGCGGCTCGGCTGGACCCGCTTGGGTTCGCCCGGCATCTTCGGGTAGTCCGGCGGGTACGGCATGTCTCCCAGGCCGTGGTCATGTTCGTCGCGGTGGGACAGCTCCAGGACGGAGTCCAGGGTGAAGGCGTGCTCGTCCATGTCCGCGTGGAGGTCGCCGAGTTCGGCGTAGCGCGCGGGCATGGTGACGATGTCGAAGTCGCGGGGCTCGGCGGAGTCGATCTCCTCCCAGCGCAGCGGGGCGGAGACCGGGGCGTACGGGCGCGGGCGGACGGAGTAGGCGGAGGCGATGGTGCGGTCCCGGGCGGTCTGGTTGTAGTCGACGAAGATCCGCTCGCCGCGCTCCTCCTTCCACCAGGCGGTGGTGACCTTGCCGGGCATCCGGCGCTCCAGTTCCCGGCCCAGCGCGATCGCGCAGCGGCGGACCTCGGTGAAGGTCCAGCGCGGCTCGATCGGCACGAAGACGTGCAGGCCCCGGCCGCCGGAGGTCTTGGGCCAGCCGCGCAGGCCCAGCTCGTCCAGCAGGGCCCGCAGCTCGTGGGCGGCCGCCACCGCGTGGTGGTAGTCGGTGCCCGGCTGCGGGTCGAGGTCGATGCGCAGCTCGTCGGGACGGTCGGTGTCCGCACGGCGCACCGGCCAGGGGTGGAAGGTCAGACAGCCCAGGTTGGCGGCCCACAGCACGGCGGCCGGTTCGGTCGGGCAGATCTCGTCGGCCGTCCGCCCGCTGGGGAAGGCGATGTGGGCGGTGGGGATCCAGTCGGGCAGGTTCTTCGGGGCGCGCTTCTGGAAGAACGACTCGCCCTCCACCCCGTCGGGGTAGCGCTCCAGGGTGGTGGGGCGGTCCCGGAGGGCGCGCGTGATGCCGTCGGCCACGGCCAGGTAGTACGTGGCCACGTCCCGCTTGGTCAGCCCCCGCTCCGGGAAGTACACCTTGTCCGGATTGGACAGCCGGACCGTCCGTCCGCCCGCGTCCAGCTCGATCGCATTACCGGATGCACCCATGTGCGCCACGGTAGGCGGGCCGGGCGGGCCCCGCACACCGGGCGAGTCCGTCCGTACCACCGCAGAATCGAGGCATGGATCTGCCCGTGATGCCTCCCGTCAAGCCGATGCTCGCCAAGTCCGTGACCACGATCCCGCCGGGCATGCAGTACGAGGCCAAGTGGGACGGCTTCCGGGCCATCGTGCACCGCGACGGGGACGAGGTGGAGATCGGCAGCCGCACCGGCAAGACGCTGACCCGCTACTTCCCCGAGCTGGTGACGGCCCTGAAGGAGAACCTGCCCGGCCGCTGCGTCGTGGACGGCGAGATCGTGATCGTTCACGGCGGACGGCTGGACTTCGATCGCCTCACCGAGCGGATCCACCCGGCGGCGTCCCGCGTGAAGATGCTCGCGGAGACGACCCCCGCCAGCTTCGTGGCCTTCGATCTGCTCGCCCTCGGCGACGAGGCACTCCTCGACACCCCGCTCGCCGACCGCCGTACCGCGCTGTCACAGGCCCTGTCCATGGCCCGGCCCCCCGTTCATCTGGCGCCCGCGACCACCGACCCCGCCCTCGCGCGGGAGTGGTTCGAGCGATTCGAAGGCGCTGGGCTCGACGGGGTGGTCGCCAAACCCCTCGACCTGCCCTACCGGCCCGACGCACGCCTCATGTTCAAGATCAAGCACGAGCGTACGGCCGATGTCGTCGTCGCCGGCTACCGTTTCCACAAGAGCGGTCCGATTGTCGGATCGCTCCTCCTCGGCCTCCACGACGACCACGGCCGCCTCCAGCACGTCGGGGTCTGCGCCGCGTTCCCCATGAAACGCCGCGCCGAACTCGTCGGCGAACTGGAACCCCTGCTGATGCCGGACGGCGCGGCCGGCCATCCCTGGGCGGCCTGGACGGACGAGAGCGCACACGAGAGCGCCCGCCTGCCCGGCGCGCAGAGCCGCTGGACCGGCAAGAAGGACCTCTCCTGGGTCCCCCTGCGCCCCGAGCGCGTCTGCGAGGTGGCCTACGACCACATGGAGGGCGACCGGTTCCGCCACACGGCCCGGTTCCGCCGCTGGCGCCCGGACCGTACGCCGGCGGGCTGCACGTACGAACAGCTCGAAGAGGTCGTGAGCTACGACCTGAACGAAGTGCTCGGCACGGACGGGACGTAGCCCGGGGTCGAGACGGTCACGGAGTACGTCGACGGGCCGGTGGCCGGCCTCAGTGCGGCTTGCGCCACACGGAGATGTGCTTCGCGGAGGCCTGGGTGAACGGAGCCCCGTCCCAGTCCGCGACGCGACGTTCCAGCTCGAGCCCGGCGATCCGTGCCATCAGGTCGAGCTCGGCCGGCCAGGCGTACCGGTGCATGGAGTTGTCGCGGCGGTAGCTGCCGTCGTCGCCGTCGCGGGTGAAGTGGTGCGAGACGAGGATCTGCTCGACGAGGTCGAAGGTGTCGAAGCCGACATGCTGTTCGGAGACGTCGAACGGCACCGCGACCTGGCCGGGCGGCAGGAACCGCAGCGGCGGCACGCCCAGCTCGATGACGAATCGGCCGCCGGGCGCGAGATGACGTGCGGCGTTGCGGAAGCACTCGACCTGCTCGTCCTGCGTGAGCAGGTTCGTGATGGTGTTGTAGACGAGATAGACCAGGGTGAACTCGCCGGGAACGACGGTGGTGGCCATGTCACCGATGACGACCGGGAGCGTGTCCTCGTCGCTCTTGCGCCGCAGCACCGCTGCCATGTGCTCGGACAGTTCGATGCCCACGACCGGCACGCCGCGCTCCCGGAGCGGTACGCCCACGCGTCCGGTTCCGATGGCGAACTCCAGTGCCCGGCCGTCTCCGGCGAGCTCGGCGAGGAAGGCGAGGGTCGGTCCGAGAACGGCGGCCGAGGACGTCTCGGCCTCCTCGGCGTCGTAGCGTTCGGCGGTCGCACGGGTCCACAGCTCACTGCTCGTCACGAACGGCAACTTTGCCGGACACCGAGGGGCGCTGTCGAAGCATTTGCACGGCTTCGGGGTACCGGCGGCTCACAGGCCGGTGATCTTTTCCCAGGTGGCGCGGTCCGGTCCGGCCGCGTTCGGGACGTAGTCCGGGCGGGCCGCCAGCCACCGCGCGACCCGGGCGCGGACCTCGGGGTCGGTGTAGGCGCGTTCGGGCGACTCGGCGAGGTGCCGGACCCTGGCCCGCACCCGCATCACCTCGGGGTCGTCCAGCGCGCAGTCGAAGAGGGCGGCGGCCTCGCGGGCCGCGCCGGTGCGTCCGGCCCGGGCGGCGTAGCGTTCGCCGATGGCCGCGTCGGCGGTCACCTGGAAGTCGAACCACGGCTTGAGGGTGCGCACCGCCCAGGCGTGGTAGCCGGCCGCGAAGTCCGCCGAGCCGGTGTCCCGGTCCGCCGTACGGGCGATGCGCAGTGCGGCCCAGAGGGCGAGCGAGGCGCCCTGGCCCAGGGTCGGATTGGTGTGCGTGATCGCGTCGCCGACGGGCACGAACCCGGCGACGACCGGGCCCCGGTCGTCCACCAGGGCGCTCCACCGGTTGTCCAGGCCGGCCTGGGCGAGCACCTCGGACAGCGGCTCGGCCCCCAGGTCCAGCCAGGCCGCGCCGGGCGCGAACGTGCGGGCGGCGGCCTCGAAGACCGCCGGGTCGCGCAGGGCCGAGCGGCTGGGGTCGTCGGTGTGGACGAACAGCGTCACCGCGAAGACCCGGTTGTCGGCGGGGAAGGCGGCGCAGCCGGCGAACGTGCCGCCGCTCACGCTCCAGGGCCGGCGCGGCCCCTCGTCGACGCCCTCGGGCAGCCGGTACCAGCGGCAGAAGTACGCGAGTCCGGTCCGGTGGCGCTCGACGACACCGGGGCGGCAGCCGGCCGCGACCAGCCACCGCTCGGCGGCCCCGCGCCGCCCGCCCGCGTCCACGACCAGATCGCCCGCGTGGACGGCCCCTTCACCCGTACGGACGCCCGTCACCCGGACCACCGGGCCGGGTTCGGTCGTCACGCCGGTCACCGGTTCCCCGTACCGGCTGACCACGCCCGGCTCCCGGCGCAGCGCACCGGCCAGCGCGCTCTCCAGCACGATCCGCCGCGCCTGGAGCATCACCAGGTCCTCGTCGCCCTCCCGGGCCGGCGGCCGCTCGTCGAACCAGTCCAGTTCGTGCCGCTCCCGCGCCCCGAGCCGGAGCATCTCGGCGTACACGTCGGGCAGTTCGTCGCGCAGCACCCGGCGGGCCGCGCCCAGCAGGACGTGCGGCTGCATCGCCTGCGGTACGGCCGGCCGGCGCCACCCGAAGAAGTCCCGGTCGAGGGCGGCGCCGGGGGCCCGGGTGTCCCGCTCGAACAGCTCGACGGTATGCCCGTGCCGGGCGGTGAGCAGCGCGGTGGCCAGTCCGCCGACCCCGCCGCCGATGACCAGCACATGTGCCATTGCGTCCCCCTGACCTGAGCGAGCGAGCAAGCGAGCAAGCAAGCCGTACGACGATCACATCGCCCGTAGCCTGCACTGCCCCGCCCCGGCCGAAACCCGTCCGCCCCGCCCCACCCCCGACTAGACCCCGTCGCCCGCGGCCCGCCGGGCCGCGACCGCCCCGCGGGTCTCCTCGGCGATCAGGTCCGCGTTGAGTGCGGCCGCCGCCCGGGCACCCGACGCCGCCGCGCCGACGACGTGTCCCGTCGGGTCGGCCACGTTCCCCGCCACCCATACGCCGGGCAGCGCCGTGGCGCCGCTGCCGTCGGCCTGCGCGGTCAGCCCCAGGCTCGCCAGGATCCCGGTGCGGGGCCGGGGTTCCGGGGCCACGACCAGCGCGGCGCACGGCAGTACCGCCCCGCCGTCCAGGACCACCCCCGTCAGCCGGTCGTCGTCGACCACCAGGCCGGCCGCCCGGCCCTCGGTCACCTCGATCCCGCGGGCGGCCAGTTCCTCGTACGCCTCCTCCCCGAACACCCGGCCCTGGGCGATCAGCGTGATCCGCGGGCTCCACTGCCGCCACAGCTGGGCCTGCGCCACCGCGTGCGGCCCGCCGGCCAGCACCGCGAGCGGCTCGTCCCGTACCTCCCAGCCGTGGCAGTACGGGCAGTGCAGCACGTCCCGCCCCCACCGGGCGGCCAGGCCCGGTACGTCGGGCAGCCCGTCCACCAGCCCCGTCGCGACCAGCAGCCGCGCGGCGCGGACCGCGCGGCCGTCGTCGCACCGCACGAGGAAGCCGCCGTCGGGCAGCCGGTCGGCGGCCAGCGCCGTCCCCGCCAGCATCCGCACCCCGTACGCGGCCGCCTCCGCGCGGCCCCGCGCCAGCAGCCCGGCCGGGCTCGCGCCGTCGTGGCCGAGGTAGCCGTGCACCCGGGCCGCCGGGGCGTTGCGCGGCCGGCCCGCGTCGATCACCAGGACCGAGCGGCGCGCCCGGCCCAGGGTCAGGGCCGCGCTCAGGCCGGCCGCGCCCCCGCCCACCACCACGATCTCGTACTCCTGCGTCTGCACGTCCATACCGGCGAGGGTGCGGCCGGGCGGGCTGCCACGGCAAACCGTGGTGCCGAAGCGGCAAATGGGATCATGGAGGAGGAAGGCAGGACAACGCTCCCGCGCGTGCGCTCCGAACGGAAGGACTCCCATGACCACCGATTCCCCGCACCCCGACCGCGAGCGCCCCGAGCGGGCCGTTCCGCAGCCCAACGCGGTCGTCGGCGTCGGCCTGATCGTGCTCGGCCCGGGCGGCCGGGTGCTGCTCGGCCAGGCTCACGACGGCCGCTGGGAACTGCCCGGCGGCAAGGTCGACCCCGGCGAGGGCTTCGAGACGGCTGCGGCCCGGGAGCTCCTGGAGGAGACCGGTCTGCGCGTGGCGGCGGACGCCGTCGGCATCCTCGGCGTACAGATCGACTCGGCGTCGCAGGTGACCCGGTTGACGGCGGCGGCCCTCGCGCACGGCGCCGAGGGCACCGCGCGGGTCACCGAACCGCACAAGATCGCCCGCTGGGAGTGGTTCGCCCCGGCCGACATCCCGTCGGTGCTGTACGCACCGTCGGCCGGCGTCCTGCGTACCTGGCGCCCGGATCTGCCCCAGCTCCCGCCCGTACCCGCGTACGCCTATCCGGCCGCGGCCCCCGCGCGCTGACCGCCGCCGCCGGTCCCGCGACCATCGCCACGACGGGCCTCAGACCCCGGCCGGCGGCCGGGGCGCGAACGTGCCCTGGGCCAGGTCCTCGGCGAGCAGGCGCTTGGCGATCGCGTCGGCCGCGGCCCGCAGCTCCGTGCCGCTGGGGCGGCCGCGGTCGCGTTCGAGCCGGTCGCTGAGCCAGTCGCCCCAGGCGGCGGAGACCACCTGGGCCTCGCGCTCGCCGGCCGGGGTCAGGGAGTAGTAGCCGTCCTGCCGGGTGAGGTATCCCTCGTCCACCATCCGTTCGAAGACCGGCAGCAGGACCTCCGGCGGCAGCGAGCGGCGGCCGGCGATCAGGCCGAGGCCGGCGTAGCCGACGGTGCGCGTCGTCGTGTCGACCTGCATCACGGCCCACACGCCCGCGATGTCCAGGCGGGTGTCGCAGGACGCCACGATCGCGCGGGCGGTGTCCGGATCCATCCCCCGGATCAGCTTGCCGACGGCCAGTTCCAGCAGTTTGGCCGAGTCGCCGGAGGCGGTGGCGGGGGAGGCGAAGCCGTCGCCCATGTCCGTGGAAGCGGCCCGGGCGCTGTCGCGGAGCTTGACCTCCTTGAGGAAGAGGGCCACGACGAAGCCCACGGCGGCCACCGGCACGGTCCACAGGAAGACCGTGTGCAGCGCGTGCGCGTACGCGTCGATGACGGGCCCGGCCGCCGCCGGTTCCAGGCGGTGGACCCCCGTCGGGCTCTGCGCGGCGGCGGCCAGGGCGACCGGGTTCGTGCCGGTGGCGCGGGCCGCCTCGGCGACGGCGGAACGCAGCTCGGGGCCGAGGGTGTTGGCGTAGATGGTGCCGAAGACGGCGGCACCGAAGGCGCTGCCGAGCGTACGGAAGAACGTGACACCCGAGGTGGCGGTACCGAGGTCGGCGTAGTCGACGGTGTTCTGCACGGCGATGGTGAGGACCTGCATGCTCAGGCCGATACCGGTGCCGAGCAGGAACATGTAGAGGGATTCCCGCCACGGGTTCATCCCCGGCCCCATGGTCGAGAGCAGGTAGAGCCCGACGCCCATCACCAGGCAGCCGACGATGGGGAAGATCCGGTAGCGGCCGGTCCTGCTGGTGACGTTGCCGCTGAAGACGGAGGCGATCAGCAGGCCGACGACCAGGGGCAGCGTCCGTACGCCCGACCAGGTGGCCGAATCCCCGTCCACGAACTGCAGGTACGTCGGCAGGAAGATCATCGCGCCGAGCATGGCGAAGCCGACGATGAAGCTGAGCACCGAGCAGACCGTGAAGACCGGGTTGGCGAAGAGCCGCATGGGCAGCATGGGTTCGGCGGCCCGGGTCTCGGCGACGCAGAACAGCGCGAGGGCCGCGGCGCCCAGCGCGAACAGGCCGACGATGACGGGCGAGCCCCACCCGTACTCGTTGCCGCCCCAGCTGGTGGCGAGGATCAGCGCGCTGGAGCCGACGGCGACGAGCGCGATGCCGAGGTAGTCGATCACGGGGCGGGCGGTGGCGCGGACCGCCGGAATGGTGCGGGCGGCCGCGACGACCACCATGATGGCGAGGGGGACGTTGACGTAGAAGGCCCAGCGCCAGCTGAGGTGGTCGGTGAAGAACCCGCCGAGCAGCGGCCCGACGACGGTCGCGACGCCGAAGACGGCGCCGATCGCGCCCTGGTACGTGCCGCGTTCGCGCAAGGGGATCACGTCGGCGATGAGCGCCATGGCGGTCACCATCAGGCCGCCGGCGCCGACGCCCTGCAGACCGCGCCACAGGATGAGCAGGGTCATGTCGGCCGCCAGCCCGCACAGGAACGAGCCGGTGATGAAGACGACCGCGGAGACCTGGAAGACGAGCTTGCGGCCGAAGAGGTCGCCGAACTTGCCCACCAGCACCGTGGCGACGGTCTCCGCCAGCAGGTAGGCGGTGACCACCCACGACATGTGGTCGCCGCCGCCCAGGTCGGCCACGATCGTGGGCAGCGCGGTGCCCACGATCGTCTGGTCGAGGGCGGCCAGCAGCACGCCCAGCATGACCGTCGCGAAGATCACGTTGCGCCGCCGCCGGTCCAGTACCGGCGGGGCGGCGGCGACGGCGGGGGCTGTGGTCACATCTCGCACTCTCACAGTGCCCCCGACGCACCGCATGCGGCGTTGCGCCGTACGGATGCACCGCGCCGGTGCCGCCGGTGCCGCCGTACGGATGCACCGCGCCGGTGCCGCCGCTGTCAGCGCAGGTACGCCAGGCCCGGGTGCTCCTGCCCGTAGCGCTCCAGCAGCCGGCGGGCGACCGGGACGGAGTCCACCAGCGGATGCAGGGCGAAGGCCTTGACGGCGGTGTCCCGCGAGCCGCTCGCGGCGGCCGCCAGCACCTCGCGCTCGACGGCCTTGACCGAGGTCACGAGCCCGACCGCGTGGTACGGCAGCGGGTCGACGGCCACCGGGTGCGCGCCGTTGGCGTCGACCAGGCAGGGCACCTCGACGACCGCCTCGGCGTCGAGGACGGCGAGGGTGCCGCGGTTGCGGACGTTGAGGATGAGCGTGGCGCGCTCGTCGCGGGCGATGGCCCGCATCAGGGCCAGGGCGACCTTCTCGTAGCCGCCGGACTCCAGGTCGCTCGCGTCGCGCGTGCCGGCGCCCGCCGCCTCGCGGTTCTCCGCCATGTACGTGGCCTCGCGCTCGGCCCGGGTGCGTTCCCAGGCGTCCAGGGCGGCGCCGGGCGCCCGGCCGGGGCGGTCGGCCGCGGCGTAGAAGGCGCGCTGCTGCTCGCGCAGGAACGCGCCGCGGGTCTGCCCGGCCTCCCGGTAGGCCCGTACGGTCTCCCGGTTGAAGTAGTAGTAGTGCAGGTACTCGTTGGGTACGGCGCCCAGGGAGCGCAGCCAGTCGGCGCCGAAGAGCCGGCCCTCCTCGAAGGACTCCAGGGCCTCGGTGTCGGCGAGCAGCCGGGGCAGCTCGTCGCGCCCGGCGACCCGCAGGCCCCGGACCCAGCCCAGATGGTTGAGGCCGACGTAGTCGATCCACGCGTCCTCGGGGCGGACCCCGAGCAGCCGGGCGATCCGGCGGCCCAGGCCCACCGGGGAGTCGCAGATGCCGATGACCCGGTCGCCGAGGGTCTCGGCCATGGCCTCGGTGACCAGGCCCGCCGGGTTGGTGAAGTTGATGACCCAGGCGTCCGGGGCGAGGCGGGCGATGCGGACGGCGAGTTCCCGGGCGACGGGCACGGTCCGCAGCCCGTACGCGATCCCGCCCGCGCCGACGGTCTCCTGACCCAGGACGCCCTCGGCCAGGGCCACGCGCTCGTCGGCGGCACGGCCGTCGAGGCCGCCCACGCGGATGGCGGAGAAGACGAAGTCGGCGCCGCGCAGGGCTTCGTCGAGGTCGTTGGTGGCGGTGACGGCCGGGGCGTCGGCCACCCCGCGGGCCTGGTCCGCCAGGACCCGGGCCACGGTGGTGAGGCGGCCGGGGTCCTCGTCGTAGAGCGTGACGTGGGCGACCCGCCCCTCGGCGCGGTCGCCCAGCAGTGCTCCGTACACGAGCGGGACACGGAATCCGCCCCCGCCGAGGATCGTCAGCCGCACGTTCCCGCCGCCCTTCGCCCGCGCCCCGCGGCGCCACCGGTGTCCGCGCCGTGCCACGTTCGGTGACACGGACCCGACCAGTGTGGCCCCTGCGGGGTCACTCTCCCAGCGACGGCACGGCGCGCAGGCGCGGTCCCTGGCCGCGTGGGGTCCCGGCGGGCGCCGGGCCGGCGGGCGCGCCCTGCGGGGCCGAGAGGATGAAGGTGATCCGGGTCAGTCCCATCGCGTCCAGCTGCCGGCTGGTTTCGGCCACCATCCGGCAGCGGGCCACGCCCTGGCCCGGGTCGGGGTGGCGTACGGCGCGGACCGCGCCGTCCCGTTCGGCGGCCTCGGCGCCGTAAGTGCTGAGCCAGTGCGGCACCCCGTACCGGTAGGCGGCCTCCATGAACGGGTCACGGGCCACCTCCTGACGGATGCTGCGCAGGCCCTCGTCGTCCGGCTCGGCCGCCAGGGCGGTCGCGAACTGGGCGAGCAGCGGTACGCACCAGGCGGGTTCGTGGTCCTCCAGCACGGCCGCGGCGTCCGGGTGGAAGAGCACGAACCGCAGGAAGTTGTCGTCCGGGAGCGCCGTCGGGTGCGGCCGGACGGCACGGAAGAGCTGGTCGAAGGCGGAGTTGGTGAGGGCGACGTCCCAGCGGTGGTCCACCAGGAAGCTCGGGTACGGCACGGCTTCCATCAGGGCCGCGTAGTCGCGCAGGTAGTCGCGCTGGGCCGGATCGTCGGGCAGCCGGCTCTCCTCGGCGGCGTGCCAGGTGGGCGGCGGGTCGCGGTCGACCATGATCCGGAACAGCCAGAAGCACTGCCGCTCGCTCATCTCGAGCGCCTCGGCGAGGGCCAGCAGCTTGCGGTCCGTCCACTCCTTGACCAGACCGCGTTCCCAGTTTCCGTACGCGCGGACACTGATGCGCAGGCGTGCGGCGACGTCCTCCTGGCTCAGGCCCAGCTCCTCGCGCCGCTGGCGCAAAAGCTCCTTGCGTCGTTCCGACCGTACTGCGCCGCGTACGGACTCTTCGCCCGTCAGGCGCTCCTCACCGGTCGTGCGGGAGAGGCCGTCGGACGGGCCCACCGCTGCGAGATGTGGCACCGAGAGCTCCCCCTTCTCGCGGTCTGGATCTTCGTTTCCGTGTGGCGATCCTGCTACCGACGTCATTCGAGTGTCAACTATTGTGGCAATTCCAGCCTCTTGACAGCTCATTCCCGCCACAGCTGTGGCAAGTTCTAGCCGTACACGCACTGACCGGATAGCCTCCAAGGGCCCACGACATGCCCCGAAGCGGCCCCGCGCGATCTAGGAGAACCACTGGTGACAGACGGCTTCCCGGCTCCCGTCGCGGTGGCCAACGTGCCCCTGGCAGCCACCGTCACGCGCGTCGCCGAACTCGCGGACAAGCTAGGACGCGCCCACAGCGAGGTCTTCGACCTGCGCCGGCTCTCGGAGGCGTCCGGCGTCCCCACGGACGTGGTCCGCACCCTGCTGGAGGGCCGCCCCGCCGGCGAACCCGACCTCCAGGCGCGCTTCCTGCAGCGGCTGGACCTGCTGCGCCGCACCCGGGTCAAGCCGAACGGCCGCCGCTACACCCAGCAGGAGATCGCGGACGGCGCCGCCATGTCGCGCCAGCAGGCGGGCGCCCTGATCAACGGGGACCGCCGCCCGACGATGGAGCACTGCGACGCGATCCAGCGGTTCTTCGGCGTGCACGCCGGATTCCTGACGGCCCATGACGCCGACGCCCTGACCGACGCGCTGCAGCGGACCGAACAGCAGCTTCTTCAGGACTTCGCAGGTCGGGAGCGGGACCGGGAGCGCCGCGAAAGCGTAGCCTCGAAGTCGGATTCGGCGGACGATCCGCTGGCGAGACTTCTGCAGAACCACGGAGTGCGGGGCATCGCCTGGCGCGCCGCCCAACTGCCCAGCGACAAGCACCGGGACAAGGTGACGGAATGGCTGGACATGCTTCTCGAGAGCGTCAAACCGAACGAGTCCTGACCCAGGCGGATGTCTGGGTCCGACCCCACGAGTCCTGATCCGGATCCGCGCCGACGGGGAGAACGGTGAGCATAGGCAGAGAGCAGCGGCGGCTGTGCGGGGAGCTGGTGGCCGGCCTCACGCTGGACGCCCCCGTGGAACCCGTGGACCTCTACGCCGCCCTGTGCGACGGCATGAGCAGGCACCGGGGCCGTCGGGTGGATTTCCGGATGGCCGCGTTCCCGGCGGGCACGGCCAGCGGCCTGTGGCTCGACATGGCCGACCGAGACCTGGTCGTCATCGAGGAACGCACCGCACCCGACCACCAGTTGGTGATCCTCGGCCACGAGCTGTGGCACATGAAGGCCGGCCACTGCAGCCACCACGTCGACGGCGCCGCCGTCGCCGCCCGGCTGCTGTCCGACGAGGCCGACCTCAGCGAGACGGTACGGCGGGTCGCCGCGCGCACCCGCTCCGACGTCCAGGAGGAGACCGAGGCGGAGACCTTCGGCCTGCTGCTGGGCAGCAAGTGCCGCCCCTGGCTGGCCGGCTCGGCGAGCCACCGGGCCCCCGTGCACCGGGACCAGCTCGCGGGACGGATCGAGGCGTCGCTCGGATACCGGGGGCACAGGACCGACCGTTGAACGGCGAGGACTACTACGTACCCGCAGCCGCGATGGCGGTCTCCCTCGCCTTCAAACTGCCCGCGTTACGGCACAACTGGCGCGACCCCCTGCTGCGTTCCGTGTGCGCCCTGCTCGTCCTGGCGGGCGCCGTCTTCACCTTCGCCGCCCCTCCCACGATCGCGGCGGTCAACAGCTGGAGCGGGATCACCAACTTCTCCGCCCCGCTCGTCTACTGCCTGATCACCGCCTTCAGCGCCTCCTGCCTGGTGCTGATCGTCAACTGGCGCGGCGGCCCGCCCGAACGGACGCGCCGCGTCTCCCGCCGCTGGATCCTCGGCTACAGCTGCGTGATCGTGGCGCTCATCGTGCTGTTCGCCCTGGGCGACGCCCCGGTCGAACGACTGCGCGACCTGGACACGTACTACATCACCACGCCCTTCATCCGCGAGATGATCGTGCTGTACCTGGCGGCGCACACGGTCGCCGCCGTGGTGATGGTGGCCCTGTGCTGGCGCTGGTCCCTCCAGGTGCGCGGCTGGCTGCGCTGCGGGCTCATGGTCATCGTCGTCGGCTACGTCTTCAACCTCAGCTTCGACGCAGCGAAGTTCACCGCGATCTTCGCCCGCTGGTTCGGCGCCGACCTCGACCACGTCAGCTCCTACGTCGCCCCTCAGCTCGTCTCGATCGGGGCCATGATCAGCGCGATCGGGTTCATCGTGCCGCTGGTGTGCCAGCGGGTCTCCGACAGCTGGCAGACCTGGTCGACGTACCGGCGGCTGGGCACGCTGTGGCACGAGCTGCGCAGCGCCGCGCCGGAGGGCACTCCGTGCGTGCGGATGGCCTGGTGGTCCCCGGCCGAACTCCGCATGATCCAGCGCGAGTCGGACATCCACGACGGTTTCCTGCACCTGGGGCCGTACCTGGACCACCGGCATGGGGAACAGGCGTACGAACGGGCCGTGGCCACCGGCGCGGACGAGGAAACGGCCCGGGCGGTCGCCGTCGCCGCGATGGTCGCGGTCGCCCTCCAGGCACGCTCGGCGGACCCGGAGGGCAGGATCGTGGGATCCAGCCGGCAGCACGTGCACGATCCGGCCGACGGTCCCCGCGACCTCGTGCGGATCTCCCACGCGCTGCGTCATTCACCCGTCGTGGCAGCGGTGCGCCGCCACGCGGCAGCCACAGGGAGCGGCCTTCGATGAGCGAAGCACACAGAGTGACCCACGGCCCCTCCCCCGGCCGACGCGGCTGCCCCGCCGGCTCGTCGGCCGGCTCACCCCATGGCTATTCCACCGGCTCGTCCACCGGTTCGTCCGCCGGCTCGTCCGTGGGCTCTTCCGCCGGCTCCGCACGGCACGCGGTGGTGATCGGCGGCGGGCTCGCCGGCATGCTGGCCGCCGCCGCCCTCGCCGACCACCTCGCCACGGTGACCGTCATCGACCGCGACACGCTGCCCGACGCCCCCGGGCCCCGCCGCGGCCTGCCCCAGGCGCACCACGCGCACCTGCTGTGGTCGGGCGGCGCGCGGGCGATCGAGGAGCTGGTGCCGGGCACCGTGGACCGCTGGCTGGCGGGCGGCGCGCGGCGGATCGCCCTGCCGACGGGCCTGGTGTCGATGTCGGCGAGCGGCTGGATCCGGCGCTACCCGGAGATGCAGTTCCTCATCGCCTCCAGCCGTGACCTGCTGGACTGGACGGTGCGCGACACGGTCGTACGGCGGCCGGAGGTCACCGTGCTGCACCGGACGGAGCTGCTGGGGCTCCGGGGCGGCCCGGAGCGGGTCACCGGCGTGACGATCCGTGCGGCGGACGGCGCGGAGCGGGTGCTGGCCGCCGATCTCGTCGTCGACGCGAGCGGACGGGGATCGCGGGCGCCGCGGCTGCTGGAGGAGCTCGGCGCCGGCCCCGTGCACTGCGAGGAGGTCGACTCCGGGCTCGCCTACGCCAGCCGGATCTTCCGGGCTCCCGCGGGCACCGAGGACTTCCCCGTGGTCAACGTGCAGTCCGATCCACGGGTTGCGGTGCCCGGGCGCACGGCGACGGTCATGCCGATCGAGCACGGGCGCTGGCTGGCGACGCTGTCGGGCACCCGCGGCGGCGAACCGACCGGCTGCGCCGGCGACTTCGAGGCCTTCGCGCGCTCCGTGCGCCACCCGGTGGTGGGCGAGCTGATCGCACGGGCCGAGCCGCTGACGGACGTGGTGGTCACCCGCTCCACGGTCAACCGGCGCAACTTCCTGGAGCGGGTCAAGCGGTGGCCCGAGGGTCTCGTGGTCGTCGGCGACGCCGTCGCGACGTACAACCCGGTGTACGGGCACGGCATGTCGGTGGCCGCGCAGGGGGTGCTGGCTCTGCGTACGGAACTCGAGGCGCGCGGCCTCGACGCGCCGGGTTTCGCCCGCCGCGTGCAGCGGGCCGTGGCCGGGCCGGTCGCCACGGCGTGGGACCTGGCGACCGCGCAGGACATCCTCTACCCGGACGCCCGGGGCAAGCAGCCGGGGCGGGCCGCGGGCCTGCTGCGCGGCTACATGGACCGGCTGATGCTGACGGCGACGAGCCGGCCGCTGGTCACCAGGGCCCTGTTCGACGTGATGACCCTGTCGGCCCCGCCCACCGCGCTGCTGCGCCCGGAGGTGGCGCTGGCCGTCGCGCGCGGGCCGCGGCGCGAGCCGCTGACCGCGCCGCCGCTCACGGACCGGGAGCGGCGGCTGGTGGAGCGGGCGGACGAGCGCACCGAGGCCGGGACCTGAGGCGCCGGACGGACGGCGGGCCGCCCGGCGGGGGCGACCGGCCCTGGGGCGACCGGCCCGGGGGTCACTCCCCCAGGGCCAGGCCCAGGGACGGGAAGAGGTCCTGGAACGGGGCCGCCGAATCGATTCCGTCCCGGCCGTAGGGCGCGTCGAAGCTCCACACCATGAACAGCAGGAAGACGATCAGCGCGGTGAACAGGCCGGCGAGCAGCAGCTCGCGGCCCGAGCGGCGGATCTGCAGGGTGAAGATCAGCCCGATGGTCACCACACCGCCGGTGAGCAGGCCGAACCACACCACGCCCGGCAGCGTGGCCTCCGAGCTCTGGGTCCGCGAGTGCCGGGCGTCGTCGGCGGTCGCGATCTGGTCCAGCAGGGGCTGGTAGGCCTGCGCCTGGAGCTCGGTCGCCGGGCTCTGGTGGGTGACGTCGGAGCGCAGCTTGCCGAGGAGTTCGGCGCCCTGCGCGGTCGGGCTCTCGCCGTCGGCCATCCGCGGCCAGTCCACGCCGACGGTGTGGGCGACGTACGCGTGCACCTCGCCGCGGATCCGGTCGCGGACGGCGGCCGGGTAGACGTCGGCGCGCTGGCTGACCTCGTACAGTGCCTGCGCCTCGCGGCGCACGGTGTCCTCGGCGGCGCCGCGCGCCTCCCAGACCCCGGCGATGGCCAGGCCCAGCACGATCGCGTAGACCACGCCGACCATCATCGTCATGTACTCGATGACGTCGGGGGTTTCACTGGTGTCCTCGTCGTCGGCCGCGCGGCGGTGCCGGAGGGCGGTGAAGGCGAAGACGAGGGCGCAGACGAGCACCATGGCGATGGCCAGGACCAGCCATTCGGACACGAGGGGTCTCCCGTTGACGGTGTGGTGGGGGTGCGGGGGGATCAGGCGCCGCGGCCCTTGGAGCGCGGGCGCAGTGCGGCGGCCGCGAGGACGGCCGGGGTGGTGACGACGACCATGAGCATCACGGTGGACAGGCCGTCCGGGCCGCGCCGCTGGAGGGTCGAGCGGTACGGACGGACGTGGAACACCGGGGCGGCGGCCGGGGCCGGCCGGGCGGAGGGCCGCGGGGAAGCGGGCGGTGGCGGTGCCGGGGCGGGCGGGGCGGGGGTCCCGGCCCGCGCGACGGCCGGAGCCGGCTGCGGCTCCGGGACGGCCGGTGGCGGTACGGGGAGGGCCACCGGCGCGGGCGCGGGCGGCGGTGTGGGTACCGGGGCGGGCGTCGGTGCGGGCGGCGGCGGCGCGTGCCGTACGGTCGCCCCCGTGGGCCCGGGCGGGAGCGCCCGTACGCTCGGCCGGCCCGCCGCCGGCGCGGGCCGGTCCGGTGCGCACCCGGGGGCCGCCGGGGGCACCGTGGCCACCGACGGCGCCGTGGCCCGCGCGGACGCCGGGGCGCGGTCCGCGCCGTCATCGGCCGGGGCGGCCACCTGACCGTGCAGCGGTCCGAGCGCCGCCACCAGGCCCGCCCCGGCGATGTACTGCCAAGCGGTCACCGCGTGTCCTCCCGTACCGGCGTGTGTCAGGTGCTCCCGCCGGAGAAACGATCACGACACGGGTTTCGACACGCTCGGGACGCGGCGGGATCGCCGCCCGGGGCCGGTTCGAGCCCTCCGGTCAGCTGATCGAGCAGAGCGGCCCGGTGACCATCAGCCCGAGGTCGTGGCCGGCGTACGCGAAGAACGCGAACATCACCAGCGCGGCGCCGCCGAGCGCGATGTCCTTGAGGAACATCGTCTGCTCCAGCTGCTTCGCCTGCGGTGTGCTCTCCTTCCAGAACGCGTGCATCAGGACGGCCGTCGGGAAGCAGAACGCGGCGAGCGCCAGCGCGCCGAGGTCCGCCCACAGCCCGACCGCCACGCTGACCCCGCCGGCCAGCAGCAGCAGTCCGCTGCCGAAGGTGGCGGCCGTCGCCATCGGCAGGCCGCGGGAGGCGGCGTAGCCGGCCATCTCCTTGGTCCTGGTCAGGTGCCCCAGGGCACTGCCGAGGAAGAGTACGACGAACAGGATGCGTCCGATCAGCACGAGGACGTCCATCGTGACCTCCTGAACACCATCGAAGCGCCGCGGCAGCGGCCCCCCGCGTCTACCCCGTTCCGCGCCGCCCACCCGTCGGCGCCGGCCGCGGCCGGGTCAGGCGGGACCCGGGCGCCGACCCGGTTCCGGGGCCAGGCTCAGGGCCGGCAGGTAGCGGCGGAAGCGGTTGCCGGTCGTGGCGGGGAAGGCGAGGACCTTGTCCCACTCGGGGGTCTGCGAGCCGATGCCCCGGCCCGGGGCCGCCAACGCCTCGATGTGGGCCTGCTCGCTCTCCCACTCCGCGTAGTTGAGCATCCGGGTGCCGTCGGATCCGAGGTGGAAGGTGGCGGAGATGCCGCCCGGCGCCGGGTTCGGGTCGGACTCCAGGGCGGCCAGGACCAGGTCCACCCAGGCGCGCGGGTGGCCCGGGTCCGTGCCGTCGAACTCGGCCTCCACGGCCACCACGCAGCCCACCGCCCGGTCCGCCGCCCCGCCGCCCGCGCCGGGACCGATCGCGCGGTAGGGGACGTACGTGTGGAGGCCGACCCGCTCGATGCCCGGCACCGCGGCGTCGATCTCGGCGTTCCGGTCGTCGCGGTAGGTACGGGAGAACTCCTGGTAGGCGGCCTCGTCGGTCCACTGAGCGTAGTGGAAGAGGGTGTCGCCGTCCGTGCCGATGTGCACGGTGTACGACAGCAGCCCGACCGCCGGCCAGTCCCGGCTGCGCCAGGCGGCGGCGATGGCGTCGACGGCGGCCCGCTGACGCTGCGGGGTGCCGACCCGCCAGGTGCTGGCAGTGACGACGCCCGCATCGGGGCGGGTGAGATCGGGACGGGCGTCGGGCAGGACGATGGTCTTCATGGGGTGCCTCCTCGCGTTCACGGCTGCTGCACAGAGCCTCCGCCCTCAAGCACGCTTGAGGTCAAGCACCCTTGAGGCCGGCGCGAGACGGCGGACATGCGCGAGGGGCGCGACCTTCGCGGATCGCGCCCCTCGCACCGTACTCGGGTGGCCGTCAGGCCTCGGCACCGCCGAAGCGCTCGCGGTAGGACTCCAGGTCCTCCTCGGTGATCTTGGCGAAGAGCACCGGCGGCACGGTGAACGGGGTGCCCGCCGGGACCGCGTCCAGAGCCCTGGCCTGCTCCGGGGTGACCCACGTCGCCGTGTCGTCGGCCAGTGCGAAGGCCGAGCGCATGGCGGCGGCGGAGGCCGGGATGAAGGGCTCGGAGACCACCGCGTAGAGGTGGATGAGGTTCATCGCGGTGCGCAGCGTGAGCGCGGCGCCCTCCGGGTCGGTCTTGATCTCCAGCCAGGGGGCCTTCTCCTCCAGGTAGGAGTTGCCCGCCGACCACAGGGCGCGCAGCGCGGCCGCCGCCTTGCGGTACTGCAGGGTCTCCATGTGGCCCTCGTACTCGGCCAGCAGCTCGGCGATCTGCGCGCCCAGCTTGGCCTCGGCCTCCCCGGCGGCGTTCCCGGCGGGGACCTCGTCACCGAAGCGCTTGCGGGAGAAGGACAGCACGCGGTTGACGAAGTTGCCCAGGGTGTCGGCGAGGTCCTTGTTGACCGTGGCGGTGAAGTGCTCCCACGTGAAGGACGAGTCGTCGGACTCGGGGGCGTTGGCGATGAGGAAGTAGCGCCAGTAGTCGGCCGGCAGGATCTCCAGCGCCTGGTCGGTGAAGACGCCGCGCTTCTGCGAGGTGGAGAACTTGCCGCCGTAGTACGTCAGCCAGTTGAAGGCCTTGACGTAGTCGACCATCTTCCACGGCTCGCGCACACCGAGCTCGGTGGCCGGGAACATCACGGTGTGGAACGGGACGTTGTCCTTGGCCATGAACTGCGTGTAGCGCACGTCCGCGGCCTCGTACCACCAGGACTTCCAGTCGCGGGTCTCCGGCTCGGCGTCCGCCCACTCCTTGGTGGCGCCGATGTACTCGACGGGTGCGTCGAACCAGACGTAGAAGACCTTGCCCTCGGCGGCCAGCTCCGGCCAGGTGTCGGCCGGGACCGGGACGCCCCAGTCGAGGTCGCGGGTGATCGCGCGGTCGTGCAGGCCCTCGGTCAGCCACTTGCGCGCGATGGAGGAGGCCAGCTGCGGCCACTCGTCCTCGTGCTGTGCGACCCAGGCCTCGACCTCGTGCTGGAGCTCGGACTGGAGCAGGAAGAGGTGCTTGGTCTCGCGGACCTCCAGCTCGGTGGAGCCCGAGATCGCCGAGCGCGGGTCGATCAGGTCGGTCGGGTCCAGCACGCGGGTGCAGTTCTCGCACTGGTCGCCGCGGGCCTTGTCGTAGCCGCAGTGCGGACAGGTGCCCTCGACGTAGCGGTCCGGCAGGAAACGGCCGTCGACCGGCGAGTAGACCTGCCGGATCGCGCGCTCCTCGATGAAGCCGTTCTCGTGGAGACGGCGCGCGAAGTGCTGGGTGATCTCGCGGTTCTGCTGCGAGGAGCTGCGGCCGAAGTAGTCGAAGGACAGCTGGAATCCGTCGTAGACCGCCTTCTGCGCGTCGTGCGCCTGGGCGCAGAACTCGGCGACCGAGAGCCCGGCCTCCTTGGCGGCGAGCTCGGCGGGGGTGCCGTGCTCGTCGGTGGCGCAGATGTAGAGGACGTCGTGGCCGCGCTGGCGGAGGTACCGGGAGTACACATCCGCCGGAAGCATCGACCCGACCATGTTGCCCAGGTGCTTGATCCCGTTGATGTACGGAAGCGCGCTGGTGATCAGGTGTCGAGCCATCCTCGGATGCTCCATTTCATATGTGCGGTACGTAACGGATTGTGATCCGGTTCATCGTATCGAACCGCCCGGAGGCCGTGTGCCGCATTTTCGAGGGGGACGTAACGCAAAAGCGAGGACTGTGACCTCTGCGTCACGGCCCTCGCGCTCGCCCATGCTACAGCCGGAGCCGGGAGCCTCCGACCCGGGGCACTCGCGGGACAGCACCAAGGGCATATGCATCAGGACGACATGGGCTGCCGTGCGATCGAAGGCGATCACCGAACGGCCATCACCGAACGTAATGTCACCGGCATTCTTCTCTGCACACTACGGCCCTCCCAAACGCTGGAATGGTTGGAGGCGAGCGCCTCCAGTGCCACAAGGGGAGAGGTGGAACGGTGAGCGATGGCGGACCGGAAGAGTCGGGTGGGGCGGTGGGACTGCCCAGCCGGCGGAAACGGCCGACGCCGATGAGCCAGTGGGATGCCACGGCACGCCTTTCGTACTGGGCCTTCCACGCCGACCGGCGGCCCGCGTACATGAGGTTCGCCTACCTCCAGCTGGGCTCGGACGCCGATGCCGAGGACGCGGTGGACGCGACCTTCGACGCGATCATGAACGAGTGGCTGCGCATGCTCCACATGGACCGCCTCGAGGCGTACGCCTGGACCGTCCTCAAGCACCGCATAGTCGACCAGCAGCGCAAGCGGAACCGCCGCCCCGAGCCGATGGACATCACCGCCTTCGAAGCCGCACTCAAGGACGCCGCCGTCGATCCGTACGACGTGCTGACCGACACCATCCAGTTCTACTCCGCGGTCTCCCGGCTCGCCGAACGGCAGCGCGACGCCGTCCTGCTCCGCTACGGCCTGCAGTGCACCACGGGCGAGGCCGCCACCGTGATGGGCGTCGAGGAGGCCACCGTCCGTTCCCACCTCAGCCAGGCGCTGCGGCGCCTCGCCCGGCTCCTCGCGACTCCTCGTGACGGGATGCCGGGCTCATGACCGACCGCACCGGCGGCCCCCGCCCCCTGGACCACTTCCTGGCCCGGGCCGGGGTCCGCGACCGCTACGTCCGCTACGACCTGCCCGCCGCCGAGGCCCGGCTGCTGCGGTCCCGCACCAGTCACCGCTGCCCGTGGAGCGGCGGCTGGAGCGATCCCGCGCGGGACTGCCCCGTCGACGCCGAGCAGGCGCGGCGGGACCTGAAGGCGGTCTGCCTGGCCGTGGTCTGCGCCCCGGACGCGGGGCACGGCCTCGGCGCCTTCATCCGCGGCGGTCATACCGACCTGCCCGGCGCGCTGGTCTTCGCGTGTCTGCTGCATCTCGCGGGGCTGCGCGACGGCGCCCGCTTCTGGTGGCAGTTCGCGGCCGGGGCCGGCGGCGAACAGGCCGCCTACTGCCTCTTCCTGGACCACTCGCGGCGCGGTGAGCACCACGACGCGCGGATCTGGGCCGGACAGCTGGCCGCCCGGGGCTTCCGGCCCGGCGGTCAGCGCGAGCTGCGCGAGGTCCGGCTGTGCGCGCAGGCCGCGGTCCTGCGGCACGTCGAGAGCCACGACGACGAGGACCTCGGGCCGGTGCCGCTGCCGCGCCCGGGCCTGCCGGAGGTGCTGCCGGCGTTCCGGCCGGCCGCCACGGCCGTCACGGGCGGCGGCAGCCCCGGCGGCCCCGGCGGCTTGAGCGGGAACGTCAGGAGCGGGAGCGGGAGCGGGAGCAGGGACAGGGGCGGGGGGTACGTCGCTCCGGTCGCGGCCCCGGCGGCCCGGCCCTCCCCCGGCCCGCTGCGGCACCCGGCGCTCGCCGCGGCCGCGCAGCGGGCCGTACGGCTGCCGGCACGCGGTGGCGACGACCGGGCGCTGGCGCGGGCCCGGCGCGCACTGGACGTCGTACGGGTCCTGGAGCGGCACCCGCTGGGGGTGAGCAGCGGACAGCTGGGCCGGGAGGCGGGACTGGCCGGGCCGGAACTCGGGGCGGTGCTGGCGATGCTGTGCGAGGAGGAGTACGCCTACCGGCCGGCCCCGGGCGTCTACGGGCGCGGCCCCGCGCTGGACCGGCTGGCGGCGCCCGGCGGCCACGGCCTGCCGGCCCAGCTCCAGCACACCCTGGCGCTGGCCCGGGACAGCGTGGGCGCGGCCGTGTACCTCAGCCGGTACTCCGAGGGCGAGGTCCGCATCACCCAGATGGCGGACGGGCCCGGTACGCCGCCCGTGCACGAGTGGGTGGACTTCGCCACGGCCGCGCACGCCAGCGCGGTCGGCAAGTGCCTGCTGACGCAGCTCGACCACGACGGGCGGGCCGACCACGTGGCCCGGCACCGGCCGGCCCGGCTGACCTCGCGGACGATCACAGACAGCCGGACGCTGTTCAGCGCCCTGGACGCGCTGGCGCCCGGGGAGCCCGTCTTCGATCTGCGCGAGTACTCCCCCGGCGTGGTCTGCTCGGCCGTCCCGCTCGCCCTCGGGGAGACGGCCGGCAGCCTCGCCCTGTCCCTGCCCGCGGCGCACGCCCACCGGCTGCGCGCGGCGACCGGGCGGCTTCGCCGCAAGGCGGTACCGGTGCTGCTGGCGCTGCTGCTGACCGGAGCGATCCCGCCGGACGCCGACGGCGCGCCGGACGCCGCGGAACCGGACCTGGCCGTGACCCCGCGGACCGTACGGCACCTGCGGAGCATCTTCCGTACGCCGCTGCGGGGTGCGGCGGTGTCGGCGGGCCCGCACCTGGTGAGCGACCCCGCGGCGGCCGCGGCGTACTTCTTCGGCGCGGAGCCGGAGGAGGGCTCCGCGTCACTGGCGCTGCCGCTGACGTACACCCCGTTCGAACCGGCCGGGGACCGCCTCCTGGTGCTCCGGATGTAGGCCCGCCCCAACGCAAAGGAACCCCACCGAAGTGGGGTTCCTGTGTGGTGTCCGAGGGGGGACTTGAACCCCCACGCCCGATAAAGGGCACTAGCACCTCAAGCTAGCGCGTCTGCCATTCCGCCACCCGGACCAGGTGGTCTTCGCGGTTTCCCGCGGCGACATGGACAACAATAGCAGGGGTTCGAGGTGCTCTTCACCCGTATAAGTGGTGGTCAGCTGCGTGCGGGCACCCGTCCCTCCCGTGCCCGCCGGCCCCGGACGGCGGGGCGAGGGTGGACACCGGGGGCGGGGAGGCGGTCGGATGGCCGCGCCTCACACGCTCTCGGGGGGAGTCACCGATGGACACCGAGCACCGCGTCAGCACGCTGGAGCTCTTCTTCGACCTGGTCTTCGTCTTCACCGTCACGCAGCTGACCGTGCTGCTGGCGGACGACCTGTCCTGGCGCGCCGCCGGGCAGGTGCTGCTGATCTTCACGGTGCTGTTCTGGATGTACGGCGGCTACGCGCACCTCACGAACCAGGTGCCCCCGGACCGCACCGGCCGCCGGGTGGCGCTGATGCTGGCGATGGGCGCCTTCATGGTGTGCGCACTGGCGGTGCCGACCGCGTTCGGCACGGGCGGGGTGGCCTTCGGGCTCGGCTACCTGCTCGTCGTCCTCGTCCACGGCGCGCTCTTCACGCAGGCCCACGGCCGGGGCGTGATGTGGTTCGCGCTGCCGAACGTGCTGTGCGCGCTGGCGGTGACGGCGGCCGCCTTCTTCGACGGGCCGCCGGCGCTGGCGCTGTGGCTGCTGGCGCTGGCCTTGCAGTTCGTGACGCCGGTCATCGTGCGGCGGGTGTCGGCCGGCGGCGGGGGCAGGACCGCGGACGCGGACACGGGGGATGCGGGCGCGGGGGACGCGACGGTCGGTGAGCAGCTGGGCGGGATGAGCTCGTCGCACCTGGTGGAGCGGCACGGCCTGCTGCTGATCATCGTGTTCGGTGAGTCGGTCATCGCGATCGGCATCGGTGTCGGGACGCTGGAGCTCGACTTCGGCATCGCCGGGGGCGCCTTCCTCGCGCTGGCGGTCGCGTCGGCCCTGTGGTGGATGTACTTCGTGCGCGACGAGGGCCGGGCGGAGGAGGTGTTCGCCGGGACCGCGCCGCAGGAGCGGTTCAAGCTGGCGATGCGCGCCTACTACTACGCCTTCCTGCCGATGCTGCTGGGCATCGCCGTCTTCGCGGCGGGCGTGAAGAAGAGCATCGGGCACCTCGGCGAGCACCTGCACGCGGGCCCGGCCGTCGCCCTGGCGGGCGGGGTCGCGCTCTATCTGGCCGGTGACATCGCGTTCCGGTCGGCCCTGCGGATCGGGCCGAACGCGTACCGGGCGGGCGCGCTGGTGCTGGCGCTGGCCACCGCGGCGGCCGGGATGCGGGCCGGCGCGGTGTGGCAGCTGGTGGCGCTGGTGATCGTCCTCGTCGCCACCCTGGCCGCAGAGGAACGCCATGGGCGGCGGGCGGCGGCCGCCGGCGGTGTCCCCGGCACCGGCTGATCGGCGGCGCCGGGGCGTCGAGGCGTCGAGGCGTCGAGGCGTCGGGGCGTCAGGAGCGGGGGCCGGTCAGGGGCAGGTGATGACCTGGCCGGCGTACGACAGGTTGCCGCCGAAGCCGAAGAGGAGGACGGGGGCGCCGGAGGCGATCTCGCCGCGCTCGACGAGCTTGGACAGGGCCATCGGGATGCTCGCGGCCGAGGTGTTGCCGGAGTCGACGACGTCACGGGCGACGACCGCGTTCACGGCGCCGATCTTCTGCGCGACCGGCTCGATGATCCGCAGGTTCGCCTGGTGCAGGACGACGGCGGCCAGGTCCTCGGGGGTGATCCCGGCCCGCTCGCACACCTTGCGGGCGATCGGCGGCAGCTGGGTGGTGGCCCAGCGGTAGACGGACTGGCCCTCCTGCGCGAACACGGCCGGGCTGCCCTCGATCCGGACCGCGTGGCCCATCTCGGGCACCGAGCCCCACAGCACCGGGCCGATCCCGGGCTCGGCGCTGGCCTCGACGACGGCCGCGCCCGCGCCGTCGCCGGTCAGCACGCAGGTGGTGCGGTCGTTCCAGTCGGTGATCTCGGTCATCTTGTCGGCGCCGATGACGAGCGCGCGGGTGGCGGAGCCGGCCCGGATGGCGTGGTCGGCGGTGGCCAGGGCGTGGGTGAAGCCCGAGCAGACCACGTTGATGTCCATGACCGCCGGCGCCCCGCCCATGCCCAGCTTGGCGGCGACCCGGGCCGCCATGTTGGGCGAGCGGTCCACGGCGGTGGAGGTCGCGACCAGCACGAGGTCGATGTCGTCGGGGGTCAGGCCCGCGCCCGCGAGGGCCTTGCCGGCCGCCTGCGCCGCCAGCTCGTCGACCGGCTCGTCGGGGCCGGCGATCCGGCGCGTCCTGATGCCGACGCGGGAGCGGATCCACTCGTCGCTGGTGTCGACCATGGCCGCCAGGTCCTCGTTGGTGAGGACCTTCGCGGGCTGGTAGTGCCCGAGCGCCACGACGCGGGAACCGGTCATGGGCGCGGTCGTGGGCGCTGTCGTGGGCGCGGTCATGGGTGGGTTTCCCCCTACGTGCGGAGTCAGGATCACCCAGCTTCGCCTGCTACCAGTGGGTACGGGTGCGTGTGACCCGACAGGATTCGAGCACCCTATTTTGGAGAGTCTCATGGATCTTCCTGGCGTACAGGACAATGGACGCCCCAGGGGCGCGAGGGCTCCATGGGTTGCCTGCACGCGTGGACGAGGGGACGGCTGATCGGCATGGGACGGGTCACCGAGCGTCGGCGTGTCGTCCGGATCCGGGGCGGCGCGGCCGGCGTACGCCCCGACACCCTGGTCGCCGAGGAGCCGCTGGAGATCCGGCTGAACGGCAGGCCCCTGGCCATCACGATGCGCACGCCCGGCGACGACTTCGCGCTGGCCGCCGGTTTCCTCGTGAGCGAGGGCGTGCTCGGCTCGGCGTCGGAGCTGCGGGCGGTCACCTACTGCGAGGGCGCCACCGAGGACGGCTCCAACACCTACAACGTGGTCAACGTGCAGCTGGCCCCCGGCGTGCCCGTGCCCGACATCACGCTCGAACGCAACGTCTACACCACCTCCTCCTGCGGTCTGTGCGGCAAGGCCAGCCTGGACGCGGTACGGACGGCCACCCGCTTCCCGGGGCTCGCTTCCGACCCGGTGCGGATCACCGCCGGGATGCTGGGTGAGCTGCCGGACCGGCTGCGGGCGGCGCAGAAGGTCTTCGACCGCACCGGCGGCCTGCACGCGGCCGCGCTGTTCACGCCGGAGGGCGAGCTGGTCGACGTGAGGGAGGACGTGGGCCGGCACAACGCCGTCGACAAGATCGTCGGGCGGGCGCTCCAGGAGGGGCGGCTGCCGCTGGCGGGTTCGGTGCTGCTGGTGTCGGGCCGGGCCTCGTTCGAGCTGGCGCAGAAGGCGGTGATGGCGGGCATTCCGGTGCTGGCGGCCGTCTCGGCACCGTCGTCGCTGGCCGTGGACCTGGCGCTGGAATCCGGGCTGACGCTGGTCGGCTTCCTGCGGGGCGGCGACATGAACATCTACGCGGGCGAGGAACGCATCGCGCTGCCGGTGGGCTGAGCGCGCCGGTACCGCCGATCAACGCGCTGATCAGCGCCGGCCGGTCCGCCGGGTCCGGCCGGACCGGCGCGACCGGTCCTCGGTCCCGTTCGACGGCGGGTCGATCCGGTGGAGGTCGAGCGTCGCCGGCAGCGGGGTGACGCCCGGCCCGCCCGACAGCGCCCAGTCGATGATCTCGTCGGTGGCCGTGTCGTCCAGGACCCACCCGAACCAGGTCGCGCGGGCGCCGCGTCGGCGGGCCTCCGTGGTGGGCTGGACGACGACCACGTTGGCCTGGGCGCAGGGGCCGAGGCAGTCGGTCGTACGGACGGCCAGGCGTCCCTCGGACGCGGCGGCGGCCGCGCGCAGCCGGGCCAGTTGGCCGGCGTGGTCGGTACCGGCGTTCTTGCGCGGGTCGCCGCAGCAGCAGCCGCGGCAGAGCACCAGGGTGCAGGGGCGTTCGGCGTGGGCCCCTTGGGGACGTATCCAGGTCACCGTCGAACGGTATCGGAGACCTGTTCGGAACCGGGGCGCGGGAGTTGAGGACCGGCCACCGCGTCCATGGCGGCCTCCGGGTCCTGGGCGCGGCGGCGGGCGAGGACCGCGCAGACCATGAGCTGCATCTGGTGGAACAGCATCAGCGGCAGTACGGCGAGGGCCGCCTGCGCGCCGAACAGCACGCTGGCCATGGGGAGTCCGGCCGCCAGGCTCTTCTTGGACCCGGCGAACTGGATGGCGATCCGGTCCTCCCGGCCGAAGCCGAGCCGCCGGGCGCCGTACCAGGTAACCAGCAGCATCACCGTCAGCAGGGCCGCCTCGACGAGCACCAGCGCGCCCAGGCGCGCCACGCCGACCTGGTGCCAGATGCCGGCCACCATGCCCGCGCTGAAAGCGGCGTAGACGACGAGGAGGATCGAGCCGCGGTCGACGAGGCCGAGCACCGGCTTGTGGCGGACCAGGAAGCCGCCGATCCAGCGGCGCAGGAACTGGCCGGCGAGGAAGGGCAGCAGCAGCTGGAGGAGGATCTCGAGGAGGGAGTCGAGGGAGAAGCCGCCGCCGTCGCCGCCGAGCAGGGCGGCCGCGAGCAGCGGGGTGAGGAGGATCCCGGCGAGGGAGGAGAAGGAGCCGGCGCAGACGGCGGCGGGCACGTTGCCGCGGGCCATCGAGGTGAACGCGATCGAGGACTGGATGGTGGACGGCACCAGGCAGAGGAAGAGCAGGCCGCTGTAGAGCGGGGGCGTGAGCAGGGCGGGCACGAGGGCGCGGGCGGCCAGGCCCAGCAGCGGGAAGAGGACGAAGGTGGCGGCGAGGACGGTGAGGTGCAGGCGCCAGTGGCGCAGTCCGTCGAGGGCTTCGCGGGTGGAGAGCCGGGCGCCGTAGAGGAAGAAGAGGAGGGCGACGGCGCCGGTGGCGGCTCCGTCCGCGACGGTGGCCGCCGGGCCCCGGGCGGGGAGGAGGGCGGCGAGGCCGACGGTGGCGAGAAGGGCCAGGACGTACGGGTCCAGCGGCAGCCGGGCCGGCATGCGCAGGCGGCGCGGGCCGGGTATGCGCGTCGGGCCGGGTGTGCGCGGGCGGCTGGGCATGGTGCGGTGCTCACTTGCTGTCGAGGGCGGTGGGGCGGCGTCCCTTCGGCACCCCGTGCCATGGTGACCCTCGGACCCGTGATCGGGAAACCCGTACACCACTCTGACTGTCATCACGCATCGCGATGACCGGCGCTAGGCTGGCCCGTATGTACGATCCCGTCCAGCTGCGGACGTTCCTCACCGTCGCCCAGACGCTCAGTTTCACGCAGGCCGCCGGGCGGCTCGGCGTACGGCAGTCGACGGTGAGCCAGCACGTGCGGCGGCTGGAGGAGGCGACCGGGCGGCCGCTGTTCGTACGGGACACCCACAGCGTGGAGCTGACCGAGGACGGTGAGGCGCTGCTCGGTTTCGCGCAGACCATCCTGGAGGCGCACGAGCGGGCAGCGGCCTTCTTCACCGGGACCCGGCTGCGCGGGCGGCTGCGGTTCGGGGCCTCGGAGGACTTCGTCCTGACCCGGCTGCCGGAGATCCTCGAGTCCTTCCGCCACCAGCACCCCGAGGTGGACCTGGAGCTGTCGGTGGAACTGTCGGGCACCCTGCACGAACGGCTGGACGCGGGGCGGCTGGACCTGGTGCTGGCCAAGCGGCGCGGCCCGGGCGACGAGCGGGGCCGGCTGGTGTGGCGGGACCGGATGGTGTGGATCGGGGCGGAGGGGCTGCGGGTGGATCCCGACCGTCCGGTTCCGCTGATCGTCTTCCCGCCGCCGGGGATCACCCGGGCCCGCGCGCTGGAGGTGCTGGAGCGCGAGGGGCGGGCGTGGCGGATCGCGTGTACGAGCGGCAGCCTGAGCGGGCTGATCGCGGCGGCCCGCGCCGGACTCGGCGTGATGGCGCACACCCGCGGCCTGATCCCGCCGGGGCTGGTCCGGGTGGGCGGGCTGCCGGAGCTGGGGCCGGTGGAGTTCGCGCTGCTCCAGGGACGCAGCGCCGAGCGTGCCGCGGGGGGACGCACCGCGTCGGCGGCGGCCGAGGCGCTGGCGGCGGCGATCCTGTCGGGCGGCGACCGCCTCAGCCGCCCGGCGTGACCCGTCCGGCGTGACCCGTCCGGCGTGACCGGCCCGGCGCGACCCTACGCGTCGTGCGTGGGCCAGCTGGGGCCCTGATCGGTCCAGACGACACCCTTGTTGCGGCAGAGGCAGAAGGGGTGGCCGATGGGGTCGGTGTAGACGCGGAAGCCGTAGCCGTTCGGGCCGACGCAGTCCCGCTGCAGGGTCGCGCCGAGAGCCAGGACCCGGCTCTGCTCGGCCTCCATGTCGTCGACCTCGAAGTCGAGGTGGAACTGCTTGGGGTGCTCGCTGTCGGGCCACTGCGGGGCGCGGTAGTCCTCCACCTGGATGAAGGCCAGTTCGATCTCGCCGAACCGGATGCCGGCCCAGTGCTCGTTGCTGCTCTCCTTGACCGGGAGCCCCGTCACCTCGGAGTAGAAGGCTGCCAGCTTCATCGTGTCCGGGCAGTCGATGATGAAGTCGGTGAGTCGTAGCATCCGGCGATCTTGTCACAAGATCATATGAGCCGGGACCGTGACTCAGGTCACTAGCCGTGGGGGCGGATCTCGCGGGGGCGCGGGATGACGTCGAAGGGGATGTCGCCGGTGTACGCGGAGATGCCCGCGGGCAGGCAGTTCTCCTCGCGGACGGTGGCCAGGCCGTCGCAGTGCTCGGCCCGCAGCTCGAAGAAGACGGTCGTGGTGTGCGTACCGAGGCCCAGGGCCTTCAGGGGCGGCGAGACGATGCCGGAGGACGGCAGGCCGTCGGGCGTGGTGAAGCCGGTGCGCAGCACCTGCTTCTTGGGGTAGGTCAGGCTCCGCTCGTGCGGCGTGCCGATGTCGTGGACGTAGGTGACGCTGACGAACTTGGCGTTGAAGTCGTCGATCGGGTTGCTCCGGTCCGGTCGGTAGCCGGCCGGGTAGCGTGCGCCGCGGGCTCCGGCGGCGGTCGACCATTCCGGGACCACGCGGACCCAGTCCGCCTTGTTGAAGGCGGTCCGGCAGGCGGCGGGGCCGATGATCCGCTGGGTGACGCGGTGGCGCTTGTTGAGGTCGGCGCCGTCGGGGCCCAGGCAGTGCGGGACGACCGGCTTGGTCGCGTGGTCGGTGGCCGCGGCGTGCGGGAGGTGCGAGGCGCGCGGGGTGGCCGCGGCGGACGTGCCTCCCAGGGTCGCGGCCAGCAGCAGGGACGGGACGACGACGGCGAGGACGCGGGATCGTTTCACCGGGCGACCACCTCTCGTATGCGGTGTCGGCGCGTGCGGCCTTCGCCAGCGGACCACGAAGGGCGGCCGCGGTGGCGGCGACATTCCTGCGGGGAGGGCCGGACGGCGGACCGGATCACACGGGCGGACGCCCGGGCACCCGTCCCCATGAAGCGGCGGTGCACGGCTCGCGCAGATCCGGTGGAGATCGGCACGGCCCAGCCCCCACGGCCCTGACCAGTGGTGATGGCTTCGCAACGGATCTCCCGACAGCCTCCCGCCGGGCCCTCCCGTGCTGTACGTTCGCGGCGCTGTACGGAACGTGGTTGTTCCTGGAGGGAGGAGCCGGCCCTTGCGCGAGTTCACCGTCCCGCCCGTCGTCGCGGCCACCGCGGTGGGTGGTCTGGCCGACGTCGTGTTCCAGCATGCCCGGCAGGATCCGGACCGGGTGGTGCTCGGCCGGAAGTCCGGCGGGGCGTGGCGGGACGTGACGTCCGGTCAGCTGTGCGCGGAGGTGCTGGCGCTCGCGAAGGGCCTGCTGGCGCAGGGGGTGGGGTTCGGGGAACGGGTCGCGGTGATGGCCCGCACCCGGTACGAGTGGACGCTGTTCGACTTCGCGCTGTGGGCGATCGGGGCGCAGCCCGTACCGGTCTATCCGTCGTCCTCGGCCGAGCAGGTGTACTGGATCCTGCACGACTCCGGCTGCGTGGCGTGCCTGGTGGAGGACGAGGACCAGGCGATGACGGTCGGCTCGGTCGTCGACCGGCTGCCGCGCCTGCGCCGGCTGTGGCAGCTCGACGCCGGGGCCGTGGAACAGCTGGAGGCGGACGGGCGGGCGGTCTCGGAGGACGTCGTGCACCGCCACCGGAGCGCCGTCACCCCGGACGCGGTGGCGACCGTGATCTACACGTCGGGGACCACGGGACGCCCGAAGGGCTGCGTCCTGACGCACGGCAACTTCATGTACGAGACGGACACGATGGTGCGGCGATGGGAGTCGGTCTTCCAGGCCGGCCCGGGCGAGACGCCCTCCACTCTCCTCTTCCTCCCGCTGGCGCACGTCTTCGGCCGGATGGTGGAGGTCGCGGCGGTCCGCTCGCGGGTCAAGCTGGGGCACCAGCCGGTGCTGGCGGCGGCGGAACTGCTGCCCGACCTGGCGGCGTTCCGGCCGACGTTCGTGCTCGGGGTGCCGTACGTCTTCGAGAAGGTGTTCGCGGCGGCGCGCCGCAAGGCGGAGACGGAGGGGCGCACGGGTCCCTTCGACCGGGCGGTGGAGACGGCCGTGCGGTACGCGGAGGCGCGCGAGCAGAAGGCGTTCGGGACCGGGCCGGGGCCGTCGGCGGGGCTGCGGATGGAGCACCAGCTGTTCGAGAAGCTGGTGTACGGCAAGGTGCGTGAGGCGATGGGCGGGCAGGTGCGGCACGCGATGTCGGGCGGGTCGGCGATGTCGCGGCGGCTCGGGCTGTTCTTCGACGGCGCCGGGATCACGGTCTTCGAGGGCTACGGGCTGACGGAGTCGTGCGCGGCGGCCACCGCGAACCCGCCGGGCGCCACGAAGTACGGCACGGTGGGCCGCCCGATCCCGGGCAGCACCGTCCACATCGCCGAGGACGGGGAGGTGTGGCTGCACGGGCCGCACGTCTTCTCCGGCTACCTCAACGACCCGCGGGCGAGCGAGGCGGTGCTGCGGGACGGCTGGCTGGCCACGGGCGACCTGGGGCGGCTGGACGAGGACGGCTACCTGACGATCACGGGCCGGAAGAAGGACATCCTGGTCACGTCGAACGGCAAGAGCGTCTGCCCGGGCCCCCTGGAGGAACACGTCCGCTCCCACCCGCTGGTCTCGCAGTGCGTCCTGGTCGGCAACGACCGCCCGTACATCGCGGCCCTGATCACCCTGGACCTGGAGGGCGTGGCCCACTGGCTCTCGATGCGCGGCCGGCCCCAGATGTCGGCGTCCCAGCTGGTCGACGACCCGGACCTGACGGCGGAGGTCCGCCGCGCGGTGGTGGCGGCGAACACCCTGGTCTCCCAGGCCGAGTCGATCCGCACGTTCCGCGTCCTGGCGGACCAGTTCACGGAGGAACGCGGCATGCTGACCCCGTCGCTGAAACTGAAACGCCGGGCGATCGAAAAGGCGTACGCATCCGAAGTCGCGGACCTGTACGGGGTGGTGGGATGACACGGGGCGGCGGGACGGGTGTGGCGGTGGAGTTGCTGGGAGCCTGGCGGGCGCCCGGAGGACGGCTTCGAGACCTCGTGGGACAAGGGCGATGTCGCCGGATGGGTCCACCCCTACGCGGGCGGGATCCGGGTCGAGCCCCCCGTCCGCCTTCCTGCCCGGGATCGAGTCCTCAACGGTCCTGGCACCGCGCCTGACCGAGGTCCCGGGCACGGACGCCGACGCCGACGCCGACGAGTTCGTCGCCTTCAAGAAGTGGTCCCTGGACGGCCGCCCTCTGGTGGCGGGTGTCATCCAGGAGGACGCCGAACTACCGGTCCGTGTCATCGTCGCGCTGGAGGACACACACTCCAGCTGACGGTTCGTCATTTTACCTTGGCGTTGATATTGACGATGCGTCAGGTCGCGCACAGAATGCGGGGATTCCGACCCTAGGGGGAGCTCCCATGCCGCGTTCGATCCGTACGCTGGCCGCCGCCGTGGCCGTGTTCGCGCTGGTGTCCGGGTGCAACTCGGCCTCCTCCGGTGGCTCTTCCGGGAAGGGCGGGGGTGGGGGCGGGGACGTGCGGGGGGTGTCCGCTACCTCGATCAAGGTCGGGGGGATCGTGTCGATGACCAGTGCCAGCGGATACAGCAAGAAGGACACCGATCTCGGGGCCAAGGCGCGGTACATGCGGGCCAATGCCGAGGGCGGGATTCACGGGCGGAAGATCGAGTACCTCGGGGCCGAGGACGACGGGCAGGATCCCGGGAAGAACCTCGCGGCCGCGCGCAAGCTCGTGCAGCAGGACAAGGTGTTCGCCGTGGCGCCGATGAGCTCCGTCACGTTCTCCGGCGCCGACTTCCTGGAGCAGGAGAAGGTGCCGACCTTCGGGTGGGGGACGCTGCCCTCGTTCTGCGGGCCCCGGTACATCTACGGGTTCAACGGATGCCTGGTGCCCAGCCCCGGCGGGACGATCAACCAGACCTGGCCCGAGGGCATCGCCACCGTGCTGGGCGGAGCCCAGGGCAAGTCGGTGGCGGTCATCGCCAACGACAGCGACGCCGGGAAGTTCGGCATCCGCACCTTCTCGCAGGGCTTCGCGGCGGCCGGGTTCAAGGTCGCGTACGCCAAGCCGTCCGTACCGGGCACGGCCGTGCCCAGCGACTGGTCGGCGTACGTGAAGGAGATCCTCAGCAGTAACGAGGGGAAGGCGCCCGACGCGGTGGTGTCGGTGATGCAGACGCCGGCCAACATCGGACTGTTCACGGCGCTGAAGCGGGCGGGGTACAAGGGGCTGTTGTCCGACCCCACCGACTACGACCCCGGGCTGCTCGCCAAAGACGCCACCAAGCAGGCGCTGGACGGGGTGCACGTGCTGCTGCAGTTCATGCCGTTCGAGTCCACCGATCCGAAGATGGAGCAGTTCAAAGCCGATATCAGGGCGGTGGGGGGTGGGGAGGATGTGCCGCTGAACATGCATATGTTGACCGGGTACATGTCCGCCGATCTGTTCGTCTCCATCGCGCGGACCGCCGGCAAGGACCTGACGGTGGAGTCCTTCCAGGCCGCCGCCCAGGGCTTCTCCGACACCGGCACGCTGGTCGGCGACCGGGCGCTGCCGAAGGGGCAGAAGGACAGCTTCGGCTGCGGGGCGCTCGTCCAGCTGAGGAACGGGGCGTACGAGGTCTCCGTCCCGTTCAAGTGCCACCAGCCCATTCCCTTCAAGTAGGCGATGACGAAGTCGGGTTGTCGTGGGGGATCTGCTGGTCTTCGTGTTGAGCGGGCTGGTGTCCGGGGCCCTGTACGCGTTGCTCGCCACCGGGCTGGTGCTGTCGTACTCCGCGTCCGGGCTGTTCAACTTCGCGCACGGCGCCACCGCGTACGTCTGTGCCCTCACCTTCTACGAGCTGCACTCGGGGCTGGGCTGGCCGGCGGTGCCCGCCGCGCTGCTGGTCGTCTGCGTGCTGGCGCCGGGGCTCGGGTGGGCGCTGGACCGGCTGATGTTCCGCAAGCTGGCGCGCGTCGGCGAGACGGCGCAGATCGTGGCGACCATCGGTCTGCTGGTCGCGCTGCCGGCCGCCGGGCTGTGGGCGGTGGAGCTGCTGACGGAGGCGGGGGCGCCGGTCAAACCGGCGGAGAACCAGTTCGGGCTGCCGGGGGTGGGGCCGAGTCCCGCGAAGTCCTGGCAGCTGGCGGAGGGCGTCGGCATCGACTCCGACCAGCTGATCACATGGGTGGTGACGGCGGTGGTGGCGGTGGCCCTGTGGGTGCTGCTGCGGCACACCCGGCTGGGGCTGCAGCTGCGGGCCGCCGTCGACAACCGCTCGCTGACCGAGCTGCGCGGGATCAGCGCCGACCGGCTGTCGTCGCTGGCCTGGATGATCGCCTCGGGGCTGGCCGGGCTCGCGGGGGTGCTGGCGACGCCGCTGCTGGGGCTGTCCGCGCACGACTTCACGCTGTTCCTGTTCGTGTCGGCGACGGCGGCGGTGATCGGGCGGTTCGCCTCCGTGCCGCTGGCGTTCGCCGGCGGGCTGGGGCTAGGGGTGCTGCAGAACCTGGTGGCCGGGTACGCGTCGTTCGCGGAGGGGATCACCGGCTTCCGTACGGCGGTGCCGTTCCTGATCCTGTTCGGCGGGCTGCTGGTGCTCACGCGTCGGGCGCGTACGGCCGGGACGGCGGCCTCGGACCCGCCGCCGCTCGATCATCTGGCGGGCGCGTCGTGGGGACGGCGCTGGGGCTGGTGGGCCGGGGCGGCGGT
Organism: Streptomyces sp. NPDC042102; assembly: GCF_055582305.1. Taxonomy (NCBI): domain Bacteria; kingdom Bacillati; phylum Actinomycetota; class Actinomycetes; order Kitasatosporales; family Streptomycetaceae; genus Streptomyces; species Streptomyces sp. NPDC042102. The sequence continues at coordinate 677,080 of NZ_JBVJDL010000001.1, read as the reverse complement.
GGCGGTGTGCGTGGCGCTGTACACGGTCACGACCCCGTTCTGGAGCGGGCTGCTCGCGCAGGGGCTGGCGATCTCGCTGGTCTTCCTGTCCTTCACGGTGGTGACCGGGCTGGGCGCGATGGTCTCGCTGGCGCAGGCGACGTTCGTGACGGGCGCGGCGCTGGTGGCCGGGCTGCTGATGAGCCGGGGCTGGCCGTTCGTGGCGGCGCTCGTGGTCGGTACGTGCGCGGCCGCGCTGCTGGGGGCGCTGGTGGCGCTGCCGGCGCTGCGGCTGGGCGGGCGGTCGCTGGCGCTCGCCACGCTGGCGCTGGCGTTCCTGGCGGACCAGGTGCTGTTCCAGATGCGGTGGCTGCGCAACGGGGACGCGGGGTGGGCGGTGCCGCGGCCGGTCTTCGGTCCGGTGGACCTGTCCGACGACCGGGCGATGGGGGTGGCGATGGTCGTCCTCGTCGCCGTGGTGGCGGCGGGGCTGACGCGCTTGCGGAACTCGCCGGCGGGGCGGGCGATGCTGGCGGTCCGCTCGGCGCCGGCGGCGGCGATGGCGTCGGGGGTGTCGGTCGTACGGACGAAGCTGGTGCTGTTCACGGTGTCGGCGGGGCTGGCGGGGTTCGGGGGCGTGCTGTACGCGTCGTACAACACGCGGATCACGGCGACCGACTTCACGGCGATGACGGGGCTGGTGTGGCTGGCGGTGGTCGTGGCGGCGGGGGTGCGGCGGCCGCAGTACGCGGTGGTGGCGGGGCTGGTGTTCGCGCTGGCGCCGCGGGTGATGGCGGACTACGTGACGTCGTCGGCGCATCTGCCGGTGATCTTGTTCGGGTTGGCGGGGCTGGCGCTGGCCAATGATCCGGACGGGTACTGCGCGGCGGGCTCCTTGCGGAGGGCTCGGCGGAGGGTCGGGGGACGGTCCCGGGGCGCTGCCCCGGACCCCGCGCCTCAAACGCCGGCGGGGCTGGAGGTGGGGCCGGCGGCCGTGGGAGGCGGGTCGGCGAAGCCGAACGCTGCGCGGACGGACGGGGACCAGCAGCCGAGCCGGGGCGCCCTACCGCCTCGGGGCTCCGCCCCGAACCCCGCGCCTCAAACGCCGGCGAGGCTGGAAAAGGGGGCGGTTGGTGGGGGTGTGGGAGGTGTGCGGTTGGAGTTGCGGGGGGTGGGGGCCGGGTATGACGGGGGGCTGGTGCTGCACGGTGTCGATCTCGCCGTGCGGGCCGGGGAGATCCTGGCCGTCCTCGGGCCCAACGGGGCCGGGAAGAGCACCGCGTGCCGGGTCGCCGCCGGGCTGCTGCCCGTGAGCCGCGGCCGCGTGTACGTCGGCGGGCGCGACGCCACCGGGGACGGTCCCGTACGGCGCGCCCGGGCGGGGGTGCTGCTCGCGCCCGAGGGGCGGGGGATCTTCCCCTCCCTCACCATCGACGAGAACCTCGCCCTCCAGCTGCGCGACCCGCACGCCCGCGACGCCGTGTACGACCGCTTCCCGCGGCTGCGCGAGCGCCGTACCGTCGCCGCCGGCTCGCTGTCGGGCGGCGAGCAGCAGATGCTCGCCCTCGCCCCGCTCCTCCAGCGCCCGCCCGCCGTCCTGATCGCCGACGAGCCCTCGCTCGGTCTCGCGCCGCGCGTCGTCGACGAGGTGTACGCCCTGCTGGCCGAGTTGCGGGCAGCCGGTACCGCGCTGCTCCTCGTCGAGGAGAAAGCCGCCGAGATCCTCGGTGTCGCCGACACCGTCGCCTACCTCGCCGAGGGCCGGGTCGCCTGGTGCGGCCCGCGCGCCGAGGTGGAGACGGACCGGCTCACCGAGGCCTACCTGGGGATGGCCACATGAGTGAGGGGTACGGGCGCGGGGGTGTGGAGGGATCCCGGGCACGGGAGAGAGTCGGGGAAGGGGGCGGGGAAGTGGGCGGGGAAGGGGTCGGGGCCCGGGACGGGTACGTGTTGGAGGCGCGGGGTGTCGGCGTTCGGTTCGGTGGGGTCCGGGCTCTGACCGACGTCTCCCTCGGTGTCCGGCCCGGTGAGATCTGCGGGCTCATCGGGCCGAACGGCGCCGGGAAGACCACCCTGTTCGACGTCCTGTCCGGCATCCGCCGCCCCGACCAGGGCCGGCTGCTGCTCGACGGCGCCGACATCACCCGCCGCTCCCCCGTCTGGCGGGCCCGGCACGGGATGCGCCGGACCTTCCAGCGGCAGCAGCTCTTCGGCCAGCTCAGCGTGGCCGACAACCTGCTCGTCGCCCAGGAGTGGCGCGGCGGACTCCGGGGGCGCCGGCACAAGGAGCGGGTCCGGCGGGAGCGCGCCGGGCAGGTCCTGGCCGACTGCGGGCTCGGCGCGCTGGCCGCCGCGTACGCCGGTGGCCTGCCCGTCGGCCGGGCCCGCATGGTCGAACTGGCCCGCGCCGTCGCCGACCCGCCCCGCGTGCTGCTGCTCGACGAGCCGGCGTCCGGCATGTCCGCGGCCGAGCGCGCGCAGCTGGCGGCGGTCGTACGGCGGCTCGCGCGCGAGGAGGGGTGCGCCGTGCTGCTCGTCGAGCACAACGTGGCCTTCGTGATGGAGCTGTGTGCACGGGTCGTCGTCCTGGACCTGGGCACCGTGCTCGCCGAGGGCGCGGCTGCCGACGTACGGGCGAACCCGCTCGTCCGGGAGGCGTACCTGGGCGCCGCGTGAGATCGCGGCCGCCGGCAGCGGGAATAGGGTCCCCGGGTGTCCGGTTGTCGCCCGTCGTACGGCACCCCGTACGACAGTTCGTACGGCGCTCCGTACGACGTTCCGCCGACGACGTGACATGAGGAAACGACCCCACGTGAACCAGGTCCCCACGCTTCCCCTCAACAACGGCACCCGCATGCCCCAGCTCGGCTTCGGCGTCTGGCAGATCCCGGACGACGAGGCCGAGCGGTCGGTCGCGAGCGCGCTCGAGGCCGGCTACCGCAGCATCGACACCGCCGCGGTCTACGGCAACGAGGCGGGCACCGGCCGCGCGCTGGCCGCCGCCGGGGTGCCGCGCGAGGAGCTGTTCGTCACCACCAAGCTGTGGAACGGCCCGTCGGAGACCTGGGGCCGGGACAACGTGCTGCGCGAGTTCGACGCCTCGCTCGCCAAGCTGGGCCTGGACCGGATCGACCTGTACCTCATCCACTGGCCGCGCCCGATGCGCGACGACTTCCTCACCATCTGGAAGACGTTCGAGGAGATCGCCGCGAGCGGCCGCGCCAAGGCCGTCGGCGTGTCGAACTTCCGTACCGCCGACCTGGAGCGGCTGACCGCCGAGAGCCCGCTGGTCCCGGCGGTCAACCAGATCGAGCTGCACCCGCTGTTCCCGCAGGCCGAGCTGCGCGCGCTGCACGCGAAGCTCGGCATCGCGACCGAGGCCTGGTCGCCGCTGGGGCAGGGCAAGGAGCTGCTGACGCTGCCCGAGGTCGCCGCGGTGGCGCACAAGCACGGGCGTTCGGCGGCGCAGGTGGTGCTGCGCTGGCACGTGCAGCACGGCATCATCGCCATCCCGAAGTCGGTGACGCCGTCGCGGATCCGGGAGAACCTGGACGTCTTCGGCTTCGAGCTGGACGCGGACGACCTGGCGGCGCTGGACGCGCTGGGCGCGTCGGGCGCGGGCCGCCGGATCGGCCCGGACCCGGCCCACTTCGACGTCTGAGGGGCGGGGGCGCACGCGTGGGCGGGAAGTCCGGGGCGGGGACCTACCTCGTACGTCATGTCGCGGACGGTCTGGTGCTGGAGGTGGACGCCGCGGGGCGGCGGGGCGGGGGCAGCGGTACGCGGGTCCGGGTCGGCCCGGAGGGCCCGCCGGCGCTGCCGGACGCGCAGCGGTGGGAGATCGTGCCGGTGCACAGCGGCGGTGCGGTCTTCCACGTCGTGAACGTGCACAGCGGCAAGCGGCTGGATGTCGCGAACGCCTCGGCGGATCCGGGCACCCGGATCCAGCTGTGGAAGGCGAACGGTTTCGGCGCGCAGGAGTGGCTGGTCGAGGAACACCTCGACCAGCCGGGCGTGGTGTCGCTGATCGCGTGCATCAGCGGGCTGCCGCTGGATGTGGACGCGGAGGGGTACGCCCGCCAGGAGGAGGAGACGGACTCCCCGTCCCAGTGGTGGCGCCTGGAACCGGCCTGACGGCGGGGCGGGGCGCAGGAACGGCGCGGGACAGCCGGCCCGTACGGCTGCGGGCGGTGCGGGGCGGGAGGGGCGGGAGGGGCGGCGGCTCCGGGGCGGGCCCGCTCACGTGCGGGCGAACGCCTGTACCCGGTACGTCGGGTCCGGGCGGCTCGTGTCCGGGGAGGGGAGCGACCTCAGAGCCGCGGCCAGGGCCTGCGGGGTGATGCCCCGGGGGCTGATCCGGGAGGCGTAACGGCCGGCCAGCAGGGACTCCGCCGCGCCGTTCGGGGTGCGGCCCTGGCCGTGGCCCGTGAAGCGGGTCTCGCCGCAGGGGCGCAGGCCCGCCGCCGCGGCGTACGCGGTGACCGCATCCGACGCGTCCGCCGGGTGCTGCGTCAGGTGCGGCGCGAGGACGTCGTCGATGTCGCAGCCGACGTCGTGCGCGGCGTCCTTGTCCACCGTGGTGACGAACACCCCGCCCGGCCGCAGCACCCGCCCGGCCTCGGCGACCACCTCCCGTACGGCCCCCGGCTCGCGCAGCAGGTGCAGCAGCCAGATCGCGCTGACCGCGTCCACGGCGCCGTCGCGCAGCGGCAGCCGGGTGCCCGACGCCCGCACGACCGCCGTACCCCGCCGGGCGGCCATCGCGGCCATCCCGGCCGAGGCGTCCACGCCGAGCACCCGCAGCCGCGGGCGGGCGGCGGCCAGCCGGGTGGTGACGATGCCCGTGCCGCAGCCGAGGTCCAGCAGGGCGCGGGTGGCCGCCGGGAGCAGGCCGAGGACGGCCGCGGCGGCCGCCGCCGCGCGCGGCTCACCGCCGCGCGTGGCGTCGTACGCGGCGGCCGCCGCGTCGTAGTCGACCAGCGGGGCCGGCAGCGGATCGCGTATCGGCATCAGCTCGCGCCGTGCGCCGGAGCGATGCTCTCGACCCGCTGGGCGAGTTCGAAGTCGGTGTCGGTCACGGCGTCGCCCGCGCTGTGGGTGTTCACCGACATCCGGACCGTGTTGTACCCGAGCGTCAGGTCCGAGTGGTGGTTCAACTCCTCCTGCACCGAGGCGATGTGGACGACCAGGGCGCTGGCCGCGACGTGCCCGCCCAGCCGGTAGGTCCGGACGATGCGGTCGTCCTCGAAGGCCCAGCCCGGCAGTTCCCGCAACCGGTCCTCGATCTCCTTCTGCGACAGCGGCTCACTCATCTGCGGCTCCTTCCCCGTGACGTGCTGTCAAGGTTCCCACAGCACAGCCCTGGGGGAGCGTTTCGCGCCATAGTGCGGGCGGGTCCTCCCGCGCCTTCCGTGACCACGGTGGCACCCCTATGCTCCTGCGCCGGATGCGAAGGTTACCGGCGGTAAGGAGGGGACCGGGCATGACAGGCAGCACCATCGACACGGACCACGGCGGCAGCGGCACCGGGGCGGCGAGCGGCACCGGGGCGGCGAGCGGCGGCGGCACCAGGGCCGCGAGGGACGGGGCCACGGGCGGCTCCCGGCGTACGTTCCTCGCCGGCGCCGCGGCGGCGGTCGGCGCGGCGGGCGCCGCCGGCACGCTGGCCGGCGCGACCCCGGCCGCAGCCGCCACCGCGGCACCGGCCCCGGCCGCCGCACCCCGCCACGTCGCCGTCCTCGGCGGCGGCGTCGCCGGGCTGACCGCCGCGCACGAGCTCGCCGAGCGCGGCTACCGGGTCACCGTGTACGAGCGCCGGGCGCTGGGCGGCAAGGCGCGCAGCATGGACGTACCCGGCAGTGCCCGCGGCGGCCGCCGGCCGCTCCCCGCCGAGCACGGCTTCCGCTTCATCCCCGGGATCTACCACAACCTGCCCGACACGATGCGGCGCATCCCCTTCCCCGGCAACGCGGGCGGCGTGTGGGACAACCTGGTCGCCCCGCCCGAGATGATGTTTGCCCGCGCGGGCGGCCGCGAGGAGCTGCGCGCGCCCATCCCGTGGCCCGGCCACACCGGCGCCGACCTCACGCTCGACGAGGTCCGCCGGATGGTCAGCGGATTCCTGCAGACCCTGGTCCGGCTCCCGCTCCACGAGAGCGCCTACTTCCTGGACCGCGTCGCCGTCTTCCTGACCAGCTGCGACGAGCGCCGCGACCAGGTCTGGGAGCACACCCCCTGGTGGGACTTCGTGCGCGCCGCGCAGATGTCGTCCGAATACCAGCGCATCCTCGCCGTCGGCATCACCCGCAACATCGTGGCGACCAAGGCCGAGGAGGCCTCCACGCGTACGGTCGGCACACTCGGCGAGGCCTTCGTCTTCAACGCGCTCGGCCGCGGCGCCGACGGCCCGCCGGACCGGATCCTGAACCTGCCCACCAACGAGGCCTGGATCGACCCCTGGGAGACCCATCTGCGCTCGCTCGGCGTGGAGTTCCGGATCGGCTGGACCGTACGGGAGGTGCTGTACGGCGGCGGCCGGATCACCGGGGTCGCCGTCGAGGACGAGGCGGGCGGCCGCCGCACGGTCACCGCCGACCACTACGTCAGCGCGATGCCCGTCGAGCACGCCCGCCGCACCTGGGGACCGGGGCTGCGTGCCGCCGACCCGATGCTGGCGCGCTGCGACCGGCTCCAGACGGACTGGATGACGGGCATCCAGTTCTACCTGACCGAACGCGCCCCGCTCGTCCACGGACACATCAACTGCATCGATTCCCCGTGGTCGTTGACGGCCATTCAGCAGGCGGAACACTGGCCGGCCCGCGACTTCCCCGCCGACTACGGCGACGGCGCCGCCGTCGACTGCCTCTCGGTGGACATCTCCGAGTGGGACAAGCCGGGGATCCTGTACGGCAGGACCGCCAAGCAGTGCACCCGCGACGAGGTGGCCCGCGAGGTGTGGGCGCAGCTGAAGGCCTCGCTCAACGACACCGGCCGGACGCTGCTGCGCGACGGGGCGCTGCACTCGTGGTTCCTGGATCCGGGCGTGGACGGCCTGGGCACCCCGAACCCCACCAACCAGGACGAGTTGCTGATCCACCCGGTCGGTACGTTCCACAACCGGCCGAGCGCCCGGACCGCGGTCCCCAACTTCTTCCTGAGCGGGGACTACGTCGCGGTCGACATCGACCTGGCGACGATGGAGGGCGCGAACGCCTCGGCCCGCGCCGCCGTCAACGCCCTGCTGGACCGGGACGGTTCAGCGGCCGCGCGGTGCACGGTGACGGGGATGTACCGGGCCCCGGAGATCGAGGCCCTGCGCCGCCACGACCGGTGGCGCTACCGGCTCGGCCTGCGCAACGTCTTCGACGTCGGCTGACGGCTCTGCAGCCGCGGCTCGGCGGCTCGGCTACGGTCGTACGCATGACGACCACGACGTCCGTCGGCAGCCTGCTCCGCACCTGGCGGGAGCGGCGCGGCATCAGCCAGCTGGAGCTGGCGGGCCGCGCCGACTCCTCCTCCCGGCACATCAGCTTCATCGAGACCGGCCGCTCCCGTCCCAGCGAGGAGATGGTGCTGCGGCTGGCGGACCGCCTCGACGTGCCGGTGCGCGAGCGCAACGCGCTGCTGCTGGCGGCCGGCTACGCCCCGGTCTACGCGCAGACCCCGCTCGACGACCCCTCGATGGGGACGCTGCGCGAGGGTCTGGAGCGGCTGCTGACCGGCTACGAGCCGTACCCGGCGCTGATCGTGGACGGCACCTATCACGTGATCGCCGCCAACCGGGGCATCCTGATGCTGCTGGACGGGCTGCCCGAGCACCTGCTGGCCCCGCCGCTGAACGCGATGCGGATCACGCTGCACCCCGAGGGCCTGGCGCCGAGGATCGTCAACTTCAAGGAGTGGCGCGGACATCTGCTGGCCCAGATGGAACGGCAGATCGCGCTGGCCCGCTCCGAGCCGCTGCGCGCCTTGTACGAGGAGGTCGCGGCGTACCCGGTCCCGGACCGTCCGGGGGACGCCGAACCGGCCGAACCGGTGCCGTACTTCGCGCTGCCGCTGGTGATCGAGCACGACGGGCAGGTGCTGTCGTTCGTGTCGTCCATCTCCACGTTCAACACGCCGATGGACGTGACCGTCGCCGAGCTGGCCATCGAGACGATGCTCCCGGCCGACCCGGCGACGGTGAAGTACCTGCGCTCACTCGGAGGCTGAGCGCAGCGCGAGCTGCTGCAGCACGGCGAACGTCGCGACGGTGAGGGCCTGCGCCGGGATCCACACGGTCCCGGCGGTGGTCGGCTCGAGCCAGGCCACGAGGGCGACCAGACTGGCCACGGCCCAGACGTAGTTGGTCTCGATCACGGCCTTGACCGCGCCGGCGGCGGGCCGCTGCCGCGAGGCCAGCCAGCCGACCCCGGCGCCGTACGCGACGAGCAGCAGGCCGAGGTCCAGCAGCAGTCCCTGCCCGATCCCGAGCAGCCGCCCGAGCGGCGCCGCGAAGGCGACGTAGGCCAGCCCGTTGGCGGTGGTGACGACGGAGTCGAGGGCGAGGAACCGCCGCAGCGCGACCTGCGGCCGGTCGGTACGGGCGATGCTGCCGAGCAGGGTTGCGGACATGACGGATCAGCCTCCATCGAGGGTCGGATGCGCAAGGGGAACCGGGAACCGGCCCCCGGAGGGCGAGTGCGCGCCCTCCGGGACCCGATGCCCCTACCTTGCCGCCCGGCCCGTGACCTGGTCGATTACTTCACAGGTAATGCCCGTGGGCCGGGTCCGGCAGCCACGCGGGGGCGGGGGCGCCTGCCACGTCGAGGCCACGCACGAAGAGGTCGTCGGGCTGCTTGAGCCGGCCGGCCGCCGCCCAGACGCGGCCGAGGACAAGGAGTGCACCGGACTGCCCTGCGTCGACGGCGGCGAGGGCGGTCCGTTCGGCCGGCGCCTGTTCCCCGGCAGCCTCGTGGTCGAAAGCGAGTTTCTCCAATGCGGGCAGATGGCCGCCGGCTACTGCGGCTCGGTACAGGCGCAGCGCCTCCTCCCTGTCGCCGCTGTCCCGCCAACGCAGCAGCTCCGCCAGCACGGTGGTGGCGTGCAGATCGCCCTCAGCGGCAGCCTGCCGCCATACCGCCACATCCATCTCGGCCGCGTTCTCCGCCTCAGCCGCTCCGGCGAGCATCATGAGGGCGGTGAGCCGGCCGACATAACGCCACCAGGGCAGATTGACCATCTGTGAGGGCGGCAGTCCGCCCAGGTCGGCAGCCTGGCGAAGGATCCTCTCGCCTTCCACCGGGTCCTCGTTCATCACTTCCTGGCCCAGGAACGCCATCGTCGAGTAGCTGCCGGCCGCTGCCGCCTCCCATGCCGCGGCTTCGGCTCCGGCCACATCGCCCCGCCGCATGCGCTGGTCGGACAGTTCCACGGCCGCCGCATGGTGCCCCGCGGCAATCGCTCTCCGAAACAGCTCCTCCGCACCGTCCACGTCACCGGCCTTCATACGGCCGCTCGCGAGCTGTGTGAGGGCGTCCAGGTCACCGCTGTCCGCAGCGGCCCGGATCAGCCTCTCGCTCTCCGCGCTGTCGGTTGTGTACTGCTTGTCGGCCAGAAGCAGCATGGCCTCCGTGTTTCCGGCGCGGGCCCCCTCGCGGGCGTACCGTTCGGCCTGGTCGTAGTTTTCGTGCTCGTGGTGCCAGTACGCCAGGTCGGTCAGAGCGCCGGAGTCACCGAGCTGGTGCGCCTTGTCGATGAGCGCAACAGCAGCCTCATCGTGGCCCCGCTCCCATCGCAGCCGGGCCATCTCGACCCACCCACGAGGGTTCCCCTCCTCCCCCGCCCGCCGGAACAGCGCGTCGGCGAGCGCGAACCGGCTCCGGTCCTCCGCGGAGCCGCCCAGGGCGAGAAGGTCCGCAGGGCCGGTCACGTGCGCCAGTACGGCGTCCCAGAACCCCTGCGGCGGGAAGATCCGCGCCCGGGTGAGGCGTCCGTGGTGGTCGAGGAAGTCGGCCAGCCGCCGTACGCCGGGCTCGGCACCCATGCCCCCGGCTGCCACGACACCGCTGAGCGGCCGGACAACACCCCGGATCTCCGTCTCGGCGAAGGCGAGCGCGCGGTCGAACCAGTCGGGCGGGGCCGCGGCCCGCTGGGTCTCGGTCAGGTAGGCCGGAGCCGCCGCTTCCAGCAGACCCAACGGGAGCGCCGCGCCGTGGCCCAGCCGCCGGACGTCCATGGCCGCCGTCAGGACGGCCCGGCCGTAGCAGGCAGATCCGCCGTCGGCGGACTCGTAGTGCTCCACGAGCTGAGGGGCCGCGGCCAGGGTCTGGGTGATCGCCCCGTCCCGGCCGGTCAGCAGGGCCAGTTCGAGGGACGTGTCGCGGCCCGCGCCAGCCTCCTTGACCGCCTCTTGCGAGAACGCGGCGGGCACGTGGAAGACAGCTGCCTGGGTCAGCAGCGCCCGGACCTGGCGGTGGGGGTCCTCACGCGGCCCCTCCGGGCGTTCGGAGAGCCGCCGCACGTGTTCGGGCCACATGGTCATCAGGACCACGAAGGGCCGGTCCGTCTCCAGCAGCCGGCGCAGCCGCAGCGCGGCGGGCTCGCTGTGCGGGCCGGTGAAGACGTTCTGTGCCTCGTCCAGCCAGAGCACCAGATGCGGATCCAACGCGCCGGCATCGAGCCCTTCCAGCAGTTCGAGCAGGCTCTCCGCGCTCTTCGGGAAGGCCAGTCGCCAGTCGCCGAGGCACGACCTGATCGCCTCGTAGCCCGTACGGGACTTACCGGTGCACGATTCTCCCTGCACCAGCACGACCGCGGGCCGGCCGGCGTCGGCCGCCCGCGTGAGGCAGGTACGCAGGGCCCGGTCGTGATCGCGGACGACGTACTCGGGCAGGACGAACCGCGCCGGGTCCGCCTCCCGCGCGCCCGGGACCGCCGGATGGACCCCGAGCAGACCAGGCTGCCAATCGGCGACGGGGCGAGGTCGGTCGAAGGGCGCAGCCGCCCGATGGACGGCGGGACACCGGGCAGGGTCCGGCAGCTCGGGACCGCTCCCTGTGGTGCGCGGAGCGCCGTGCACGAGTTCCTGCGCCTCGCGCACGGCGGCGGCGAGGTCCGCCGACCCGCGTCCTGACTGCCCCATGCGCTCCCCGCCGTGCCCCGCTCCCGGATCCACCAGGATGCCGTATCCCTGCGGCATGGGAAACGCCGGACGCCCCCGGGCCGTACCCGGCCGGGGGCGTCGGGTCAGCGCGTACGGGTCAGAGCAGGTCCGACAGGGCCAGGCCCGCCTGGGTGGCGGCGGCCTGGACCGTCTGTTCCAGGAGGACCGCGATCGTCATCGGGCCGACGCCGCCCGGGACCGGGGTGATCAGGGAGGCGCGTTCGGCGGCCGAGGCGAAGTGGACGTCGCCGACGTTGCCCTCGTTGTAGCCGGCGTCCAGGACGACCGCGCCCGGCTTGATGTCCTCGCCGCGGATGAACTCGGCCTTGCCGACGGCGGCGACCAGCACGTCCGCCTGGCGCACGATCGAGGAGAGGTCCTGGGTGCGGGAGTGGCAGTAGGTGACGGTGGCGTTCTGCTCCAGGAGCAGCATGCCGGCCGGCTTGCCGAGGATCGCGCTGCGGCCGACGACGACCGCGTGCTTGCCGGTGAGGTCGACGTCGTACTCCTCCAGCAGGCGCATGATGCCGCCGGGGGTGCAGGAGACGAAGCCCGGCAGGCCGAAGCCCATCGCGGCGAAGGAGTGCATGGTGACGCCGTCGACGTCCTTGCCCGGGGCGATGGCCTCGAAGGCGGCGCGCTCGTCGATGTGGTGCGGGACCGGGTGCTGGAGCAGGATGCCGCTGATCTCCGGGTCCTCGGAGAGGCCGGTGATCACCGCGACCAGCTCCTCCGTCGTGGTCTCCGCCGGGAGGGCGACGTGGCGGGAGGTGATGCCGGCCTTGGCGCAACGGTTCTGCTTCATCCGTACGTAGGTCACGGACGCCGGGTCCTCGCCGACCAGGACGGTCGCGAGGCAGGGCGCGGTACCGGTGCGGGCGGTGAGCGCGGCGGCGTAGCGGGCCGTCTGCTCGCTGATGCGGCGGGCGACGGCGGTGCCGTCCATCAGCCGGGCGGAAGGGGTGGCGGAGGCGGCGGTGGGGGTGGCCTGGGCGGTCGTCTGGGCAGTCGTCACGGGATCTCCTGAGCGTCGCTGCGGATCGCGGTTCGCGGTAGCGGTTCGCCCAGGCGCGCGGCAGCAGGCATTACCCGGGGTTACGCGAGGTGCCTCCGAGTACGCCGGGCCGCTCCCCGGTGGTGATCCACCCAAGCGCCAGTCACGGCCCGCTGCCCACTGTAGTCGACGCCGTCCGGCCCGGGCCGGACCCGGTCGGCCCCGCACCGGACGGGCCCGTCCGGTGCGGGGCTCCCGCCGGTCCGCTTATCCGGTGGAGAGCTCGCGCCCCAACTGGGACGATCAAGACATGACACCCACTTTCGACCATCTCGTGGCCGAGGCCGAGTCGGTCTCGGTGGACGGCTGGGACTTCTCCTGGCTGGACGGCCGGGCCAGCGAGCAGCGTCCCTCCTGGGGCTACCAGCGCCTCCTGGGGCAGAAGCTCGCCGGCGTGCGCGCGGCCCTGGACATCCAGACCGGCGGGGGCGAGGTCCTCGCCGGTGCGATCGGCGCGGGCGGGCCGCCGCTGATGGCGGCCACCGAGTCCTGGCCCCCGAACGTCGACCGGGCGACCCGGCTGCTGCACCCGCTGGGCGCGGTCGTCGTCGCGGACACCGACGAGCCGCCGCTGCCCTTCGGAGACGCGGCCTTCGACCTGATCACCAGCCGCCATCCGGTCACCATCTGGTGGGAGGAGATCGCCCGGGTCCTCAAGCCCGGCGGGACCTACTTCTCGCAGCAGGTCGGGCCGGCGAGCGTCTTCGAGCTCGTCGAGTACTTCCTGGGCCCGCAGCCCGAGGAGGTCCGGCGGGCCCGGCACCCCGACGACGCGGCCGCCGACGCCGCCCGGGCCGGCCTGGAGGTGGTGGACCTGCGTTCGGAACGGCTGCGGACGGAATTCGGTGACATCGGGGCCGTGATCTACTTCCTGCGGAAGGTGATCTGGATGGTGCCGGGCTTCACGGTCGGCCACTACCGGGACCGGCTGCGGGAGCTGCACGAACAGATCGAACGGGAGGGCCCGTTCGTCGCGCACACCGCCCGCTTCCTCATCGAGGCCCGTAAAACGGGATGATGGAGGAGACTGGACATCGGTTGCGTCTCGACAGCGTGGCGCAGGTCACTCAATTCAGCGCGTAACGAATCGACTCGGGCATGCGATGAACCGACAGGTGTCTTCGCGCGCCGCCGGAATACCGACCCCGTCGGGCCTGTTTCCGCTGGGACGCGCGATGATGTCCCGCCCGCCATTTATCTGTTCGCAACGAGAGGCTCCTTGTGTCGCTCAGCCCGTCCCGTACGTTCCCTCCGGAGATCGCCGAATCCGAGGCCCTGGTCGCTCTTGTCGAGCGCGGCCGCGAGCAGGGTCACATCAACGGTGACGACGTGCGCCAGGCCTTCGAGGCCGGTCGCATCCCGGTGGACCAGTGGAAGCGGGTCCTGCGCAGCCTGAACCAGGTCCTGGACGAGGAAGGCGTGGCGCTGCACGTCAGCGCCGCCCCGGCCACGAAGACCGCCGCCAAGAAGCCCCGCAAGGCGGCGGCCCCGGCTCGTACGGTGACCAAGAAGGCGGCGGCCGCGCCGCGCCCCATCGGCGCGCGCAAGACCGCGGCCGCGGTGCCCGCCACCGCTGCCGCGATATCCGCTCCTGCCCCCTCGACCGCCGCGGCCACCGAGGACGAGACGGCCGCCGTCGCCGAGCCCAAGAAGCGGACGGTCAAGAAGACCGCCGCGAAGAAGACCGCCACCAAGAAGACGGCGGCGAAGAAGACCAGCGCCAAGGACGACGCCGAAGCCGGTGAGAACCCGGAGCTCGAGGGCGACGACCTGTTCGAGGACCTCGCCGACGAGCCGGAGGAGGACACCGCCAAGGCCGGCACCCAGGGCTTCGTGCTGTCCGACGAGGACGACGACGACGCCCCGGCCCAGACCGTCATGGTCGCCGGCGCCACCGCCGACCCGGTCAAGGACTACCTCAAGCTGATCGGCAAGGTGCCGCTGCTCAACGCCGAGCAGGAGGTCGAGCTCGCCAAGCGCATCGAGGCGGGCCTGTTCTCCGAGTACAAGCTGGAGGAGGAGGACGACCACAAGCCGGCCTACCGCCGCGAGCTGGAGATCCTGGTCGAGGACGGCCGGCGCGCCAAGAACCACCTGCTGGAGGCCAACCTCCGCCTCGTGGTCTCGCTCGCCAAGCGCTACACGGGCCGCGGCATGCTCTTCCTGGACCTGATCCAGGAGGGCAACGTCGGCCTGATCCGCGCCGTGGAGAAGTTCGACTACACCAAGGGCTTCAAGTTCTCCACGTACGCGACCTGGTGGATCCGGCAGGCGATCACGCGTGCCATGGCCGACCAGTCGCGCACGATCCGCATCCCCGTCCACATGGTCGAGATCATCAACAAGCTCGCCCGTGTGCAGCGCCAGATGCTCCAGGACCTCGGCCGGGAGCCCACTCCGGAGGAGCTGGGCAAGGAGCTCGACATGACCCCGGAGAAGGTCATCGAGGTCCAGAAGTACGGCCGTGAGCCGATCTCCCTGCACACCCCCCTGGGTGAGGAGGGCGACAGCGAGTTCGGTGACCTCATCGAGGACTCCGAGGCGGTCGTCCCGGCGGACGCAGTCTCCTTCACCTTCCTCCAGGAGCAGCTCCAGTCGATCCTGGGCACGCTCTCCGAGCGCGAGGCGGGTGTCGTGTCCATGCGGTACGGCCTGAACGACGGCCAGCCGAAGACCCTGGACGAGATCGGCCGCGTGTACGGCGTCACGCGTGAGCGGATCCGGCAGATCGAGTCCAAGACCATGTCGAAGCTGCGCCACCCGTCGCGCTCGCAGGTCCTGCGCGACTACCTCGACTGAGAAGTACGAGGTCAGGCCAGGCCAGGCCGGGTACGAGGTCAGGCCAGGCGGAACACCGGGCCCACCGGTGTGAACGGCAGGGAGGCACCCTGCGGGATCAGGAAGGCGTGCTCGCGCCTGATCCGCAGGGTGTCGCACCACCCGTCCGTGATCACCAGGACCGGAGCTCCGGGCGGAAAGTCCTCCGCCCGCTGGAGCAGGTCGATGCCCGGCTGCAGCTCGGTGCCGCCACGGCCCCGCACCCGTACCCGGCCGGCGATCTCGGTCGGCGGCAGATAGCCCGCGTCGTACGGCGCCGCGTCGCAGAACACGACGCGGGCGGCCGGTACGTCGCGGGCTTCCGCGTACGAGGCGATGGCGCCCAGGGCCTTGCCGAGCAGGGCCCGGTCCATCGAACCGGAGGTGTCGAGCACCACACCGAAGGTGCAGCGCGCCACCTCCTCCGGCGGGAAGTACCGGCCCGCGCGCGGGATGTCCGGGGTGGCGGCCTGCCGGCGCGCCGGGCGCCCGTAGGTCCGTACCGGCTCGGGCCGGGGGACGTACTCGTCGAACCAGCGCGCCAGCTTCGCGTCCCACGGCACGGGCGGATGGGCGAGCGCCCGGATCTCCTCGACCAGCCCGGCGGGCAGCAGCCCGCGGTCCCCGGCCCGGTGCAGGTCCAGGCCCTGGACCAGGCCGCGCCGGTAGAACTCGTCGAGGTCGGTGTACGGGCGGGCCGCGCCGTGCGCCAGCGGCTCGCCGAGGATGTCGCCGACGCCCTTGCCGCACAGGGTGGCCAGCCGGCGCGTCCGGCGCAGGTCGACCGTGATCCGGTCGTAGACCTCCTCGACCGAGAGCCCGCGCAGCTGCGGATCGTGCAGCAGCCCCTCGGGCATCTCGCCGACGGCCATCTCCACCAGCCAGCCGTTGACGACGTAGTCGGCGGCGACGTTGTGCAGGAAAGGCTCGCGCGGGCCGCGGCGCTCGCCGTGGCGCAGGGCGGCGTGCAGCATCTCGTGGGCCAGGATGAAGCGCCACTGCTCGTCGGTGAAGGTGCGCAGCGGGTTGATGTAGATCTCGCCGGCGCGGGCGGAGACGGCGGCGATGGAGATGCCGCGGGCGCGGGCCAGCTCGGCGTCGGCGACGACGGTCAGCCCGGCCGCGAGGCCGCCGAGCAGCGGGTACGCGGAGACGAACCAGTTCAGCGCCAGGTCCCAGGGCCGGCGAAGGGTCCCGGGTTCGCGGCCGCCGGCGGTGTCCATCGCGGCGGAGACGCTGCGGGTGAGGGCGGCGGCGAAGGCGGTCTGCCAGTCGGGGGCCGGGTCGTTCCAGTGCCGCCAGGGGCGCAGGTACTGGTCCGGGCCGGTTCCGGCCGTACCGCAGTGGCGGTAGACGGCGGGCAGGCCGTCGCGGCGCCAGCGGGTGGCCAGCTGCTCCTCGTCGCCGCCGGGGTAGGCGGCGGGCAGGTGTTCGGGGGTGTGGCCGAACGGAACGGTCTGCAGGAAGCGGTTGACGACCACGCAGCGGGCCGCGAGGTCGTGCTCGTCGGGCTGCTCCCGGTCGTCCGCGGTGGCGGCGGGGACGTGGCCGAAGCCGAGGTGGAGCAGGCCGTGGGCGAGGGCCCAGGCCCACTCCGCGGGCTCGGCGTGGCGGGTGGGGTGGGCGTGCAGGACCCCGTTGGAATCGATCACGACGAGGCCGGTACGGGGGCACAGGCTGCACTCGTCGCTGCGGCAGAACTCCTGCTCCAGGGCGGCGAAGGCCGGGTTCTGGCCCACCTTGGCGCGCCCGGCCGCGTACGCCTCGGCGGCCGGATCGGGCTTGGTGTCCTTGCCGTGCTTGCCGCCCTTGGCCCCCTTGCCGCCCTTGCGGCCCTTGCTGCCGGTCGTCGTCACCGGCGGGCCTCGACCAGGCGCGGCATGTCGCGGGCGGCCTCCACCAGGAACCAGGCGGGCAGCACCGGCTGCCCGTCGGTGTCGTCGGCGATGACGGTCTGGGCGACCTCGACGGAGATCTCGGCGAGCTGGACCAGCAGCGACTTGGCCCGGTAGGCGGTCTGCCGCATGGCGGGCGAGACGTGCTCCTTGCGGTCGGGGAGCTCCTTGATCAGCCGGCCGCGGAAGGCCTCGGCCAGGTAGTAGAGCAGGTCCCGGTCGGCCGGGCGGGTGGGCCAGGAGGCGTCGCCCTTGATGATCGCCTCGATGCCGAAGCTGTGCCGGACGATCTTGGCGTAGCCGCAGAAGGAGACGGCGTGGGCGGGCGTGAGCGTGCCGTGCGCGAGGACCTTCAGGGTGGGCTCGTCGAGGGCGGGCCCGAAGGAGTGCAGCGCGTCGGAGAGCATGTGCCAGGAGCGCGGTGTGGAGAACGGCTCCTCGGTCTTGGGCGGCTGTGACCAGAGGTGGTCGGGGCGGTCGGTGAGGTAGTCGGTGATCCAGGGGTGGATGCCGGCCTCTCCGGCCCAGACCATCCAGTCCGCGGCACTCGCCCGGAGGTGGACGTGGGTGAGGCGGTTGACGAGGGCGGAGGCGATGGGGCGGGCCAGGGCGTTGTCGGTGGCCCGGTTGCCGGCGCCGATGACGATGGAGCCCTCGGGAAGCTCGTACGCGCCGATCCGGCGGTCCAGGATCAGGGAGTAGAAGGCCTTCTGGACGTCGGGGGTCGCGGCGTTGAGCTCGTCGAGGAAGAGGCAGTACGGCTCGTCGCGCGCGATGGCTTCCGGCGGGCAGAACACCGACCGGCCGTCGCGGATCTGCGGCACGCCCATGAGGTCCTCGGGCGCGAGCTGCGTGCCGAGCAGGCTGACGCACTCCAGGCCGAGCGAGTCGGCGAACCTCCGCACCAGGGACGACTTCCCGATACCGGGCGCGCCCCACAGGAACACGGGCCGCACGGTGGCGAGGCCGAGGAGCAGTTCGGGGATCTGGGCGGGGGTGACGGTGACAGCTGCCTGCACGGGTGGGGACGTCCTCGGGGTCGGGGGATCCGGCCCGCACAGTCTGGGCCGGGCCGGGCCCCGGGCGCACGCGAATAACGCACCGGCCGGCGCCCCCGGCCGTCCCGCCGTCCCGGCCGCCCGGCCGCACCGCCGTCCCGGCCGCTCCGGCCGGCCGCGTCGCTACGCCTCCGGGACCAGGACCACCGCCGTGCCGTACGCGCAGACCTCCGTGCCGACGTCCGCCGCGTCCGTGACGTCGAAGCGCATCATCAGAATGGCGTTCGCGCCCCGGGCGCGCGCGTGCTCGATGAGCCGTTCCATCGCCTGGTTGCGGGTCTGGACCAGGGTCTTGGTCAGGCCCTTCAGCTCTCCGCCGATCATGGACTTCAGGCCCGCGCCGATCTGGCTGCCCAGGTGGCGGGAGCGGACCGTGAGGCCGAAGACCTCGCCGATGACCTGGTGGACGCGGTGGCCGGGGACGTCGTTGGTGGTCACGACGAGGATGCCCGCCTCGGGGCCGGGGCCGCCGCCGTAGTCGTCGATGCTCATGGCACCCACCCTCGGGGCAGACGCGCGCGCCCGCATCCCGGGGCGGACGCGCGGGCCCGCGTCCCGGGGCGGCACCCGGCGTGCGTCAGGCCGTGGCCCGGCGCTGCCTGCGGGCCGACATCACCGCGTACACCAGCACGCCCGCGAAGAGGAACAGCACGCCCTGGTAGACGGCCGCGTAACCGGAACCGGCGACCAGCCACATCGAGAACCCGAAGGCCAGGCAGGCCAGGACCGCGTCGCGCACGAGACGGCCGCGGTCGACCCGGTCCGCGCGCCCCGACGCCAGGAAGTAGATCTGCGCGGCCGTGGACAGCAGGTACGGCACGGTCGCCGTGAACGTCGTGACCAGGACCAGGATCTCGAAGACGCCCTTCGAGCCGGCCGTGTAGTTGTAGACCGTCAGGGCGGAGGCCAGCACGACGGTCACGACGACGCCCACGACCGGGACGCCGCGCCGCTTGGTCTCGAAGACCTTCGGGAAGAGGCCGTCGCGGGCGGCGGCGTACGGGGTCTGGGCGCTCAGCAGCGTCCAGCCGTTCAGCGCGCCCAGCATCGAGATCACGGCGGCGACGGCGACCACCGTGCCGCCCCAGGTGCCGCCGAACATGGCGTTCACCGCGTCCGTGAACGGCGCCGTGGAGTTCACCAGCGTGTCGTGCGCCACCAGCCCGAACACCGAGACGGTGCCCAGCAGGTACACGACGGCCGCGCCGACCGTGCCGAGGATGGTGGCCCGGCCGACGTTGCGGGCGGGGTCGCGGACCTCCCCGGCGCTGACCGCCGCCGACTCCACGCCCAGGTAGCTGAAGAGGAGGATGGCCGCCGCGGCCGACACCGCGCCCATCGCACTGGAGTCGCCGGCCCGGTACGGGCCGAGGTTGGCGGGGTCGAAGAAGAACAGTCCGCCCACCGCGACCAGCAGCAGCGGTGCGAACTTCAGCACGGTGGCGACGAGTTGCACCGCGCCCACGTAGCGCGTGCCCGCGAGGTTGGCGAGCGCCGGCAGCCACTGGACGGCCAGCGCGGCCAGGCACATCGACAGCTTGTGCTCACCGACCGCCGGGAAGAGGACGCCGAGGTAGCCGACGGCGGCGACGGCGAGGGCCGCGTTGGACACCCAGGCCGTGATCCAGTAGCTCCAGGCGGCCAGGAAGCCCGCGAAGTCGCCGAAGGCGGCGCGCGCGTAGACGTACGGCCCGCCGGTCTGCGGGTGGCGTTCGGCGAGCCGCCCGAAGACCAGGGCCAGGGCTATCGCACCGACCGTCAGCACGCCGAAGGCGACCAGGCTGATGGTGCCGAAGGGGGCGACCGAGGCGGGCAGCAGGAAGATGCCGCCGCCGATGATGTTGCCCATGACCAGGCAGGTCGCGACCGGCAGGCCGAAGCGGCGGGCGTGCGGGCTGCCCTCCGGGCCGGTCTCCGGCTCGGGCGTGGCTGCGGCGGGCGCCTCGGCGCGGGGTGGTGCTGCGTGCGTGGTCATGGGTGGTGCGTCGCCTTACGGTGTCTCACATGCTGGGCAGGTCGACATATGGTCGGCCACCGGGAAAGCCGCACCAAATCAATGGTTTTCGTCCTGCGCGGGCACCCCCATGGAAGGAAAGGTTCCGTCGCCGGGCCCCTCCGGCCGCCGATCCTCCACCGCAGAGTGCGGGGCCAGTGGCACCTGCGGCCCGTCCGCCTCCCGCAGCCAGCGCCGCAGCACCCGGTGCACCGCCTCCGCCCCCACCAGCCCCCGCGGCGGCGCGGACAGGTCCACGGGCCACATCAGGAAGGGGCGGCACTGCTCCCCGCCCAGCCCGCCGTGCGAGCCGATCTGCTCCTCGAAGGCGTGCACGGTGCCGGTGCGCGGGTCGTACGCCGAGTTCACCATGACGTCCGCGACGTGCGGGAAGGTGTCCGTCCGCCGTACCGACTCGGCCGCGCCCGGCCCGTACAGCGCCAGCAGTTCCTCCGCCTCGCCCGGCGCGTCCAGCCGCGCCTGCGCCCCGTCCGGCCCCAGCAGCACCCCGTCCACCAGCAGGAAGCCGACGCCGGGGTGGTTGGCCAGGGTCGCCAGCAGCGCCGGGTGGGCGGTCTCGATCCACTCCCGCGTCGCCCGGCCGGGCGCGTCGGGGAAGGAGATCAGGGCCAGGTTCCCGGAGGCCAGGACCACCGGGTCCGAGCCGCGGCCCGCCCGTGCCCCGTCCTCGTCCTCGCCCTCCTCCACCGGGCGGTGCAGGGCCGCCCGTACGGCCGCCCGCGCCTCCGCGCCGCTGCGCGTGCGGCCCGCGCGGCGCGACACGGGCAGCCCGCAGCCGGCGCGGACCAGGTCCTTCAGCGTGAGCCCGTACCGCCCCAGGAAGGTCTCCCCCGGGCTCTGGCCGTGGTCGGACAGCAGCACGATCCGGTACGGGCGGGGCGCGTGCTCGGCGACCCGGGCGAGCAGCGCGAGGCTGCGGTCCAGACGGTGCAGCACCTGGTCGGTGTCGTGGCCGTGCGGCCCGGAGTGGTGGGCGACCTCGTCGTAGGCGACCAGGTCGGCGTAGACGGCGGCGCGGCCCGCGAGCATGTCACCGATCACCGCCGCGACCACGACGTCGCGTTCCACCACGGTGGCGAACGCCCGGACGAAGGGGTACAGCCCGCCGCGCGCCACCCGGGGCCGGTCCCCGCGCAGCCGGGTCCGTACCGACTGGACCGTCTCGCGGCCCACCTCCGCCACCAGGGAAAGGGCGGTGCGCACGGCGTTGGCCGGGTCGGAGAAGTACGCGAAGTAGCCCGCCCGGGACCGGTTGGCCCGACCCCGGCGGGCCGCGACCGACAGCACCAGGGCCAGTTGGTCGGCGCCGCCGCTGAACAGGTTGCCGCGGCTGGCGCCGTCGTGGGTGAGCAGTCCGCCGTCGGCGGTCCGGGTGATCGCGCGCCGCTGGAGTTCGGCGGCGCTGGTGGGCCGGTTGCAGACGACCACCTCGCCGCTCTCCTTCTCGTACCAGCGGAAGGCGGGGACGTCGAAGTTCGAGCCGTGCAGGATGCCGAGCTGGCTGGAGCCGGTCTGGCTGGACCAGTCGGTCCGCCAGGACACCACCCGGTGGCTGCGGTCCAGCCAGCGGGCCACCGTGGGCATCAGGCCGGTGCGCGCGGCGCGGCACAGCACCTCGTAGCCGACACCGTCGAGCTGGACGAAGACGATGCCGGGGGCGGCGGCGCCCGGCCCGGCGGCGTCCGCGGGCCGGTGGCGGCGGCGTCTGCGGTCGGCGAGCCGGTACAGGCGCCTGCGGTACGCCTCGTCGTCGCGCACGGCGAGGGCGGTGGAGGTGGCGGAGGCGACCGCCGACATCACCGCGGCCACCACCACCGCGGTCTGCGGGGCCACCTCGCCGTACCCGGCCGGGATCAGGTTGAGGGCGAGGAGCAGCAGCGAGCCGTTGAGGAAGAACACCAGCAGGCCCAGGACCAGGGCCGGCACCAGCAGCAGGGCACGCACCACGACCGGCCAGACCAGGGCGCTGAGCAGGCCGAAGGCTCCGGCAGCCCAGGCGGCGGTGAGGCCGACCCGGGTGAGGCTCTCGCCGTCGTGGGACTGCAGGCGGAAGTCGGGCAGGATGCCGGCCAGCACGAGCATGGTCAGGGTGGAGACCGCCCAGACGATGGTCACCCGCACCAGGGCGCCGCCCGCACTCCGCCATCGTCCTCGCAGCACGCCGCACCCGCTCTCCGCCGCCCCTCCCGGATCTTTCCCAGCGTCGCACAGGGCGATGCGGCGGGCCGGGCGGCGCACAGGGGTGCGGGGCGCGGCGTGCGGCGCGCCGCCGGTGTGCCGGGCCGGGGCCGTCGGCCGGGTACGACGGGCCAGGACCAGGCCTCCGACTGTGGCTGTGGCTGTGGCTCCGGCTACGTGCCGTCGTAGCCGGCGGTCGGCATGGACAGCCTGCGG
The DNA here is from genome assembly GCF_055582305.1 of Streptomyces sp. NPDC042102. Lineage (NCBI taxonomy): Bacteria > Bacillati > Actinomycetota > Actinomycetes > Kitasatosporales > Streptomycetaceae > Streptomyces > Streptomyces sp. NPDC042102. Next base: position 654,723 of record NZ_JBVJDL010000001.1, on the reverse strand, counting down.
TGCACCTCGGCCTTCATGGCGGAGGTGTAGCTCGGCTCGTCGATCCCGGCCGTCTCCAGCCGTACGCCGCGCCGCGCGCACTCGGCGGTGAACTCCTCGACCGAACGCAGCGCGCGCCGCAGGACCCGGTGGTTGGGGACGACGAACAGGTCGACCCGGCCGTCGTCGACATCGCGCCACAGTCCGAAGTGGTCGGCGCGCAGCCCCAGGAAGAGCAGCTGCCGGGTCACCACGTAGCCCTGGTCGGCCGCCCAGCGGTCGCACATCGCGTGCTGGCTGCGGGTGTCCACGACGAAGGGGTCGGCGTCCAGTTCCTCGAGCGGGGCCAGGCTGGCGATAGCGGCCACGCGCAGCTCATCCATGCCGCCCGACCCTACTCCGATCCGCGACCCCCGAGGAGGGTCCCGTCGGCCACGACGGGCCGCCAGAACGGCCGGACAAGGCCTAGTCTCGGAGATGACTCCACGGCGGGCCCGCCGTGGGCCGGGGCGGTGGAGGTCCGCAGGGAGGGAGGGCCGCGTGCCGGTGGAGATCACCTGGTGGGGTCATGCCACGTGCACGGTCGAGGACTCCGGGGTGCGGCTGCTGACCGATCCGCTGTTCGCCCGCCGGCTGGTGCACCTGCGGCGGCGCCGCGGCGACCCGCCACCGCCGGAGGCCGCCGTCGCGGACGCGGTGCTCGTGTCGCACCTGCATGCCGATCACCTGCACCTGCCCTCGCTGGCGGCGCTCGCGCCGGGCACCCGGCTGGTGGTGCCGCGCGGGGCGCGCCGGGCGGTACCGGGTCTGGCGCGGCTGGCCGGGGAGCGGCGGCTGCCGGTGACGGAGGTGGCGCCCGGGGAGGAGGTCGTGGTGCGGGAGGGCGTACGGGTGCGCGCGGTGAGCGCGCGCCACGACGGGCGCCGGCTGCCGTTCGGGCCGCATCTGGCGCCCGCGCTCGGGTACGTCGTCGAGGGCGCGGCGCGTACGTACTTCGCCGGGGACACCGGGCTGTTCGACACGATGGCGCGGGAGGTCGGCCCGGTGGACGTGGCGTTGCTGCCGGTGGGCGGCTGGGGCCCCTACCTGGGTCCCGGGCACCTGGACGCGGGGCGGGCGGCGCAGGCGCTGGCCCGGCTGGCGCCGGCCGCGGCGGTGCCGGTGCACTACGGGACGTTCTGGCCGATCGGGATGGACGCGGTGCGGCCGCACGAGTTCCATGCCCCGGGCCCGGAGTTCGAACGGCTGGCGGCGCGGCTCGCGCCGAAGGTGGCGGTACGGGTGCCGGGGCACGGCGAGCGGGTACGGGTGCCGTGACGCTGCTGCGGGAGGCGATGCAGCAGGTGCCGCCGGAGTCGACCCAGCAGGCGGTGGGCTACCCGGCGCTGTTCGTGCTGGTGGCCCTGGGGGCGCTGGTGCCGGTGATTCCGACAGGGGCGCTGGTGAGTTCGGCGGCGGTGGTGGCCTTCCACCATGCGCTGCCGTTCGGGCCGATGCTGGTGTTCGTGGTGGCGGCGCTGGCGGCCTTCACCGGTGACATCGCGCTGTACTGGCTGGGGCAGCGCGGGGTCGGCTCGCGGGGCGGTTCGCGCTGGCTGGCCCGGCTGCGCGGGCGGGCCACCCCGGAACGGCTGGCCCAGGCGCAGGCCAGGCTCGACGAGCACGGCGTGCAGGTCCTGGTGCTCTCCCGGCTGGTACCAGCGGGCCGGATCCCGGTGATGGTGGCCTGTCTGCTGGCCCGGATGCCTCTTCGCCGCTTCGCTCGCGGGGCCGCGCCCGCCTCGCTGGCGTGGGCGGCGACGTACGCCTTGATCGGCATCCTGGGCGGCTCGCTGTTCGCGGAGCCCTGGAAGGGCGTCGCGCTGGCCGTGGCCCTGGCCCTGCTGATCAGCGCGGCGCCGGCGCTGTGGCGCCGGGTACGGCGGTCCCCGCCGGAAGGCGGCGGCTAGGCCCAGTCCGGTCCGGTCCGGCCCAACGTGGACCGGGCGACGGTCTGCGTGACGCCCGCGATCACGCGCAACGCCGGATCGGGGGCTACAGGGTGGCCGAGGCGCCGATCGGGAGGTCCCACAGGTCCTCGCGGGGCAGGCCGGCGCGGGCCCAGGCGGCGCGGACGCGGTGCAGCGGTTCCATGACCGGCTCGGCGGAGAGCACGAAGGTGGCCCAGTGCATGGGGGCCATCCGGCGGGCCCCGAGGTCCTGGCAGGCCCGGACGGCCTCCTCCGGGTCGGCGTGGACGTCGCGCAGCCACCAGCGGGGCGCGTAGGCGCCGATGGGCAGGAGGGCCAGGTCGATACCGGGGTGGCGGCGGCCGATCTCGGTGAACCAGTGGCCGTAGCCGGTGTCCCCGGCGAAGTACACCGATCTGCGGGCGGTGTCCCGGGGGTCGGTGAGCACCCAGCCGCCCCACAGGGTCCGGCAGGTGTCGAGGAGGGACCGCTTGGACCAGTGGTGGGCGGGGACGAAGTCGAAGCGTACGCCGCCCAGTTCCGCGGCCTCCCACCAGTCGAGCTCGGTGACGGTGGTGAATCCGCGCCGCCGGCACCAGCGGCCCAGGCCCGCCGGGACGAAGAGGGGGGTGTGGCGGGGCAGCCGTTTGAGGGTGGGCGCGTCGAGGTGGTCGTAGTGGTTGTGGCTGATGACGACGGCGTCGACGGGCGGCAGGTCCTCCCAGCGGACCCCGACGGGGGTCATCCGGGCCGGGGTGCCGAGGATCCGCCGGGACCAGACCGGGTCGGTGAGCACGGTCAGCCCGCCGACGCGCAGCACCCAGCTGGCGTGCCCGGCCCAGGTGACGGCCACCGTGCCGGGCCCGGCGGCGGGCAGCGGGCCCGGCGCCCAGGGCAGGTCGGGGATCCCGTGCAGCCCCTCGGGCGCCGGCCGGAAGGCCCCTTCGCGGGCCAGCCGTGCGAACGCCCGCACTCCGGGCAGCGGCGAGGTCAGCCGGTCGGCGAACGACCGCGGCCACGCCCGATGCTCCCCGAGCGCCCGCGTCCCGCCCCCGGTACGGCCGCCCACCGGGGCCGTGGCGTGTCCCGGCCCCGGGGCACGGACCGGGCCTCCGTCGGTGACCGGGTCCCGCGCCGGGACCGGGCCCCCGGCACGGACGGGGCCGGACCCCGGGGCCACGGCGTGCGCCCGGGCGGACGCCGGGTCGGCAGACTCGGCCAAGCCCTGAGCAGCCCCCTGAGCCGACGCCAGGTCCAGGGCCGGGGTCGGGGTTTGGGGTGGGGCCGGGGTTTGGGGTGGGGGGCTCGGGTGGGGGGTGGGGGCGGGCGGGGAGGTGGCGGGTGGGTGGGCGGCCGTCTGGTCCCTCATCGCGGTCTCTCCGTTCGGCGTCGTCACATCAGGTCGGCGAGCACCGCGGCGAGGGCGTCCAGGGAGCGCCGTACGTGCGGGAGCCCCAGCGGGTCGCGGGAGGTGAGGGCGGCCAGGCGTTCCTCCGGGGTGGCACCCAGCAGCGGTCCGGTGGACAGCCGTACGCGCAGGGCGCCCAGTTCGTCCGCGAAGCGCTGGCCTCCGGGGGCCGGGGCGCCCAGCCGGCCACCGAGGTGGTCCTCCAGCTCCATCGCGTCGCCGACACCGTGGCGGGCGAGGCCGGCGCGCAGCGGGGTGAGGTCGGCGTACACGTGGCGGCCCGCCCGTGGCGGCCGGGCCAGGGCGCCGGCGGCCAGCAGTTCCCGGTGGACGGCGGCGGCCACCACACCGTGCAGCCGGGCCGAGGCGATCACCCGGGCCGCGACCTCCTCCGGCTCGTCGAGGGCGTGCGCGGCGGCCCCCGCGACGGGGCCCGCGACCTGCGCACCGGTGGCGGTCAGCACGTCGAGGGTGCGGGCCCGCAGCCAGGTGCCCCGTGGGGTGTCGGGCAGCCGCAGCACCGCTGCGGGCCAGCCGCCCGGCAGCAACGCGCCCGACAGGTCGACGAGCACGGCCGTGTGCTCGGGCAGCATCTCGGCGGGGCTGAGCACCAGGGTCTGGTGCGGCTGGTGCACGGTGTCCCGCCAGGTCTCGTCGCTGACCACGAACAGGCCCGCCGACTGCGCGGCCTCGCACGCCTCGCGCATCAGTTCCGGCGGGGGCACGGTGGCGGTCGGGTCGTCGGCCACGGACAGCAGCAGCACCCGCGGGTCGCCGCCCTCGGCGCGCACCCGCCGTACGGTTTCCAGCAGCGCGTACGGGTCCGGCACGCCCCCGCACTCGGCGGGCGTCGGCACGTGGTAGGCGCGCCGCCCCAGCAGCCGGACCTGCGGCGTCCACCAGGCGGGACAGGGGCGGGGCAGCAGCACGTCACCGCCGTACGCGCCGAGCAGGGCGAGCAGCAGGGCCGGCGCGCCGGGGCCGGCGGCGACGTTCTCGGGGTCGGCCGGCAGCCCCCGCAGCCGCCAGTAGCGGCAGGCGGCCTCGCGTACGGGCGGGCCACCGCCGGGCGGTTCGGGCGCGGAGCGGTCGGCGGCCGCGGCGAGCACGGCGGTCAGTCCGGGCGGCACCGGCAGGCCCGGCTCCGGCGCGGGCGGTCCGTACCGGACCGGTCCGCGCCCCTCGGGCGCCGTGCGCTGCATCCCCGCCACCGCCCTCGTCCTGTGATCCGCGCGCCACGGGCCCCCGGCCCGCGGCACCACACCCTCTCTCCCTGCCCTTTATAAGGCTGATGAGGCGGATTCGCCCCTTATGGACGTCCGCTCACGGACCTCCGCCGACGGCCGTCCGGACCGGGCGGGGCCGGGCGGGGCCGGGCGGGGCCGGACCGCCGGATGTCAGCGCCGCCGCCCCGTCAGCGCGAGCAGCCGCGTCTGCGGGTCCGCGCCGGCCGGCACCTCCACCGGGGGGTCGAACATGCCGCTGGCGGCGAGGGCGTCGGCGTACGGCGTGACCTGCCGGAGCGCGAACTCCACCAGCCGGTCCGGCAGCCGGTCGTCCCCGCCGATGGCCCGCGCCAGGTCCCAGGTGTGGACGACGCAGTCGGTCGTCAGCTCGGAGCAGTACGCGGTGCCGGGCGTGGGCCCGTAGCTGAGGGTGACCGTACGCGCCAGCGCGCCGGGCGCCTCGAAGGTGGCGTGGGCGGCGGCCGCGGCCCTGTCCCAGGCGGCGGCCGGGGCGTCGCCGAGGAGGTCGCCGGAGAGCGCGTCGCCGACGTCCTCGACGGTGCGACCCTCGCCGGCCAGCGGCGGCACCCAGGCCTGCTCGCCGGTGACGTGGTTGACCAGGTCCCGCACGGTCCAGTCGGTACAGGGGGTCGGCCCGTCCCACTGGTCGTCGGCGACCGCGTGCACGTGCTCACCGAAGAGGCGCAGCGCCTCCTCGTGGCGGGCGAGCAGTGCGGCCGGGTCCAGCGGGGCCTGCGGGTCCTGAGGGGCGTCTCCCACGGATCCCACCATCCTCTCGCATCACAGCCGTCCCCCTGGCACCAGGCTCCTCCGCATCTCCTTGCCCTGCAACGGGTGTGTCCACATGTCAAAACGGCAGTCTCATATACCGGCAAGATCCCCTACGGTGGAAGCACCCTTCGACGCAGAGGAGTCGCCGTCATGACGCCCGCCCGGGAGCAGGAACAGGGACACGAACAGACCGCGGTCTACACCCACGGCCACCACGAGTCGGTCCTGCGCTCGCACCGCTGGCGCACGGCACGGAACTCCGCCGCGTACCTGATCGGCGAGCTGCGGCCGGGCCTGTCCGTCCTGGACGTCGGCTGCGGTCCGGGCACCATCACCGCCGATCTGGCGGAACTGGTGGGGCCGGGCGGCCGCGTCACCGCGGTCGACGCGGCCCCGGAGGTACTGGAGCAGGCGCGGGCGTACGCGACGGAGCGCGGCCTGGACACGATCACCTTCGCCACGGCCGACGTGCACGCGCTGGACTTCCCGGACGGCTCCTTCGACGTGGTCCACGCCCACCAGGTGCTCCAGCACGTGGGCGACCCGGTGCGGGCGCTGCGCGAGATGCGCCGGGTGTGCCGCCCGGGCGGGATCGTGGCCGCGCGGGACGCCGACTACGCGGCGATGACCTGGTTCCCCGCGTCGCCCGCGCTGGACGAGTGGCTGTCCCTGTACCGCCGGGTGGCCCGCGCCTGCGGCGGTGAACCGGACGCGGGCCGCCGGCTGCGCTCGTGGGCGCTGGCGGCGGGCTTCGATGACGTCCGTGCCTCGGCGAGCGCGTGGTGCTACGCGACGCCGGAGGAGATCGCCTGGTGGTCGGGCCTGTGGGCGGACCGTACGACGGCCAGTTCGTACGCGTCGCTGGCGACGGCCGCCGGTCACGCGACCCCGGACCGGCTGTCCGCGATCGCCGACGCCTGGCACGCGTGGGCCCGCTCCCCGGACGCCTGGTTCTCGGTCCTGCACGGCGAGATCCTGTGCCGCGCCTGACACCCCACCGCCCCTGACACCCCGCCGGGCGTAGACGCCCCGCCCCGCCCGGCCGGGGTCAGCCGGGCCCTTCGCCACCCTCCCGGGTCCCCGGCGGACGCATGCGGAAGTCGTAGCGGGGCGGGAGGGGGCACGGGGTCAGGCTGGTCCACAGGTCGCCGAGGGTCTCGTCGCCCTCGCGCAGGTCCGGGACCTCGAAGCCCTCTTCGAACAGCCGGCGCGCCGCGGCCACGTGCCCCTCGGCCGCCAGCAGCCGGGCCGCCAGCAGCCGGAAGCGGCCCTGTTCGCGCAGGGCGGGGCGCAGCCGTTCCCACACCGAACGGGCCGCCGCCGGGCGGCCCGCCGCCAGGGCCGCCGCCATCGCCTCCCGGGCCAGCGCGGATTCGGCGGCCGCCCACGCCTCGCCGTCCCCGCTCTCGTGCGCGAGGCCGGCGAAGGCCTCGGCGTACCGGTCGGCGGCCCGGCCCGGGTCGCCCGCCAGCTCCTCCGCCACCGCCAGGCACCGCAGCAGCGGCCAGCGCGAGGGGGCGGCCGCCAGCCCCCGCTCCCAGCTGCGCACCGCCTGCGCGATGTCGCCGGCGTGCCACTGGGCCACCCCCAGGTGGTACTCGGTCAGCGGGTCGGCCCGCGCCGTCTCCAGCATGTCCCGCCAGTGCGGGGCCACCAGGCTCGGCCCCGGCGGGGCGGCCGTGCGCGGGCCGGGGAACACCGCCGTGCGCCACAGCTCCAGCCACGGCGCCTGCGCGTCCTGGAGCGTGTCCTCCCCGAAGGGGGTGCCCGGCAGCGTGTGGCCCGCGCACAGCACTTCCAGCGCGCCCCAGCCGGAGCCCGTCGCCAGCCGCTCCCCCGGTTCGGCGTCGGCGTACGGACGCCACGCGGCGTACGCCTCGTCCACCGTCCCGCTCGGCAGGACCGCCGCCAGGGCCTCCTCGGCCGCGCCGCGCGCGGCGGCCCAGTCGCCGCCGTGCACCCGCGCGCCGTCGGCGGCCAGCGGCCCGTACGCCTCCAGCCAGCTGAACTCCCCGCCCGCCTCGAGGCGTACGTGCTCCAGCTGGGTGCGGGCCAGGCCTGCCTGGATCTCCGCGTACCCGGGCGTGCCCGGCTCGGTCAGCCACTCCTGCCAGCGCCGGCCGCCCCGGCCCGCGCCCCACACGAAGAGCTTGCGGCCGCGCAGCGCCCCGGTCGACGTCTGGACCAGCCCGCGCCCCTCGCCGTCCAGCGCGGCGATCCACGGCCGCCCGCCCTCGGGCACCTCGTAGAAGTGGTCCGCCGGATAGTCGCTGCGCAGCGGGTAGGTGCGGTCGGCGCCCTCCCACACGGGCACCGCGACCTCGCGCAGCGCCCGCTCGTAGCCGAAGTTCCAGGCCCGGTCGGCGGGGGCGAGGACGCGGGTGTCCGGGGTCTCGGGGACGGCGGTGTTGGACCACCAGTAGACGGGCGCCGGCCGCTCGTGGGGATTGCGCACGCGGACGCCGACGTAGAGGAACTCGCTGTCCCCCGGCAGCCAGAGGTCCACCTGGAAGGGCAGGTCGCGCAGCCGCTCCCACTCCCACAGCCGCACCATGGTGCCGCCGTCGGGTGCGGGGACGAGGGCGGCGTGCAGCGGCGCGCACGACAGGGTGGTGTGACCGGTGGCGCCGATGTTCCACTCGATGCCGCCGGAGAACCAGGCCCCGTTGAGCGCGAACGCCGCGGGCTGGAACACCGGGTTGCGGTAGAGCAGTTCGCGTCCCGTGGGCACGTGGACCAAGGAGTGCACCCGGCCGCCGAGGCCGGGCAGCACGGTCACGCGCAGGTGCGCGTTCTCCAGCACCACGGCCTCGATGCCGGCCGGGGCCCGCTCCCGCCCGTACCCGTCGAGCAGGCGGACCGGCAGCAGCGATCTCAGCGGCTCGTAACCGATCTGACGGGCCATCTCGCGCGGCAGCCGCGCGCGTGCGCGGTCGTCGAGGACGTGGACCCCGTCGAGGGGGCGCAGCGGCGGCAGCGGGTTCTCGGGGCCGAGCGGGGCGGCGGGCCGCATGACGACCGCGCGGCGGACAGAAGTGGCCATGGGGAAAGGGAACACGCCGGGGCGGCCGCGGGACAGGGGTTTGGCCCAGTACCGCCCGTCAGGGTTGGGCGAAGGCGCCCGCGACGAGGTCGGCGAGGAGGGCGCCCGCGGCGCCGTCCGGGTCGCGGTCGGGGTCGTAGATGGTGACGTTGAGCCCGACGCAGCGCGGGGAGCCGGTCAGCACCGCGAGCAGTGCGGCCAGTTCGTCCGGGAGCAGGCCGCCGGGGTCGGGGCTGTCGACGGCCGGCATGACGCTCGGGTCCAGGACGTCGGCGTCGAGGTGGACCCAGAACCCCTCGGTGACGGGCGGGTGCAGTCCGGCCAGCGCCTCCCGCGCCACGGTCGCGGCGCCCCGGCCGCGGATCTCGCCGACGGTCGCGGTACGGATGCCCAGCGCGGCCAGTTCGGCGAGGTCGTCGTCGCCGTCACGGATCCCGAACAGCCGTACGTCCTCGTCGCGCAGGTACGGCGAGAGCCCCTCCAGGTCGCAGAGGTCGCTCTGGCCGCGGCCGGTGGCCAGCGCGAGTTCCTCGCCGCCGGCGGCGCCGACGGGCCCGTTGGCCGCCGTGTTGCCGGGGTGGCGGAAGTCGGCGGAGCCGTCGACGGCGGCCAGCCCGTAGCGGCCGAGGCGGCGCATCGCGAGGGAGGCGCCGAGCTGGATGGAGCAGTCGCCGCCGAGGACGACGGGGAACTCACCGGCCCTCAGGTGCTTTTCGATCCGGTCGGCGAGGGTGACGGTGTACGCGGCGAGTTCGGCGGCGTGGAAGACGCCGTCGCCCTCGCGCCAGTCCCCGCGGTCGTAGCGGGGCGGCACCACGACCCCGCCCTCGCGGGCGCCGAGCCGGGCAAGCAGCCCTTGCTCGCGCAGCGCTCCGGCGAGTTTGTACACGCCGGGCACGGTGCCGGGGGCGGGCGGGCGCAGGCCGAGGTTGGAGGGGGCGTCGAGCAGCACGATCGTTCGCATGGTCGTCATCCTGTGGCAGCGGGAACGGGCGGTACGGGCATCTCGCGGGTGATCGCCCAGCGTTCGTGATCGCGCCAGGCGCCGTCGACGTGGAGGAAGTCCGGCGAGAGCCCTTCGAGGCGGAAGCCGCGGCCGCGGACGAGGGCGATCGAGGCGGTGTTGCCGGGCTGGATGTTGGCCTCCAGGCGGTGCAGCTCCAGCGGCCCGAAGGCGTGCGCGAGGAGCAGGGCGAGCGCCTCGCCGAACAGGCCCCGGCCGGCGGCGTGCGCGAAGGCGCCGTAGCCGAGGGCGCCGCACCGGAACGCGCCGCGCACGATGTTGTTGATGTTGAGAAAGCCGGCGAGGGTCCCGCCGGCCCGCTCGCACACCAGGAACCCGGCGCGCGCGGGGTCCTCGTTCAGCCGCCGCTCGTACGCCGTGTAGTCGGCGGCGGTGGTGGGCGGGAACAGCCAGGGCCGGTGCAGAGCGGTGCTCTCGCGCGACCGCGCGGTGAACTCCGGGCCGTCCTCCGGCCGGAAGGCCCGCAGTCCCACGCGGGCGCTCCGCGCGACGTACGCGATCTCGGTCATCCGTCCAGCGTAGAGCCGGGCGTGTCATCATCGGGGCGTGATCGACGACGAACGCGCGGCGCGCAACAACGCCGACTGGTGCGACGCGGTGTGCCGGGCCCACGGCCTGCCCGGAGCCTTCGGCGCCACCGTCTGGAGCAGCCCCCGCCGTACCCCGCCCCTGTATCCCGACGCGGTGACCCTGAGCCCGGCGGCCACGGCCGCCGAGGTGCTGGCCGGGATCGACACGGTGTCGCCGGGCTGCTCGGTCAAGGACAGCTTCGCGGGCCTGGACCTGACGCCGGCGGGCTTCGAGGTCCTCTTCGAGGCCCGGTGGATCCACCGCCCGGCGGGCCCTCCCGCCGCCGTCCCGCCCGCCGGCTGGCACCGCGTGGGCACCCCGCAGGAGCTGACCGCCTGGGAGGCGGCCTGGTCGGGGGCCGCGCCGGCCGGGCTGTTCCGCCCGCACCTGCTGGGCCCGGACACCGCGTTCCTGTACGCCGCCGAGGCCGGCCGGGTGACGGCCGGCGCCGCGGTCCACCGCACCGGGCCGGTGGTGGGCCTGTCCAACGTCTTCGCCGTCGACGACGCCCGCCTCGATGCGGCCTGGTCCGGCGTGCTCGCGGCGGTCGCCGCCCACTGGCCCGGCCTGCCCGTGGTCGGCTACGAGTCGGGCGACGACCTCGCCGTGGCCGTCCGCCACGGCTTCGCCCCGGCCGGCCCCCTCCGCGTCTGGCTCCACACGGCTTGAGGGGTGACCCGCTCCGGCCGCTAGGAAGTGACCCGCTCCTGCCGCCGGCTCCGGGCCGTGCGGGCGATGTTCCTGGTCATGCCGCCGAAGACGAAGGCGTGGAAGGGGGAGACCGACCACCAGTAGAGGTGGCCCAGCAGGCCGTGGGGGTGGAAGAGGGCGCGCTGGTGGTAGCGGGAGGTGCCCGGGGGGCCGGGGCTGACCCGCATCTCCAGCCAGGCCAGGCCCGGCAGCCGCATCTCGGCGCGCAGGCGCAGCATCCGGCCGGGTTCGATCTCCTCGACCCGCCAGAAGTCCAGGGAGTCCCCCACGCGCAGCCGGGCCGCGTCACGGCGGCCGCGGCGCAGGCCGACGCCTCCGACGAGCCGGTCGGCCCAGCCCCGGGCGGCCCAGGCCAGGGGGAAGGAGTACCAGCCGTTCTCCCCTCCGATGCCCTCGACGACCTGCCACAGCGCCTGCGGTGACGCCTCGACCGCCACCTCCCGGTGGTCGGTGTAGAGGCTGCCGCCGGCCCAGTCCGGGTCGGTGGGCAGCGGGTCGCTCGGGGCACCGGGGACGGAGGCGGAGGACCAGCGGGTGGTGACGTCGGCCTCGCGGACCCGCTGGAGGGCGAGGGCAAGGGACCGGTCGAAGCCGATCGGGGCGCCCGGCGGGTCGGGCACGTAGCGGGCGATGTCGTGCTCGCGGCACACCACCTCGTGCCGCAGGGACTCCGCGAGCGGGCGGGCCAGCGCCCGCGGGACGGGGGTCACCAGGCCGATCCAGTGGCTGGACAGGCCCGGTGTGAGCATCGGGACGCGCAGGATCAGGCGGTGCGGCAGGCCGGCGACGGCCGCGTACCGGCGCATCATCTCCTCGTACGTGACGACGTCCGGGCCGCCGATGTCGAACGCCCTGCTGACGCCCTCGGGCAGGGTGGCGCTGCCCACGAGGTAGCGCAGCACGTCCCGGACGGCGATCGGCTGCACGCGGGTGCCGACCCAGCTCGGGGTGACCATCACCGGCAGCCGTTCGGTGAGGTAGCGCAGCATCTCGAAGGAGGCCGATCCGGAGCCGATGATGACGGCGGCGCGCAGGACGGCGGTGGGCACCCCGGACGCCAGCAGGATCCGGCCGACCTGCGCGCGCGAGCGCAGGTGCGGCGAGAGCTCCGGGACCGGGATGCCGGCGGGGGTGAGCCCGCCCAGGTAGACGATGCGCCGTACGCCGGCGGCGCGGGCCTGCTCGGCGAAGGTCCGGGCGGCGGTGCGGTCGCGCTCCTCGAAGTCCTTGCCGCCGGTCATCGCGTGGACGAGGTAGTAGGCGACCTCGATGCCGCGCAGGGCGTCGGCGAGGGACCGCGCGTCGGTGACGTCGCCACGCACCACCTCGGCGCGCCCGGCCCACGGGTGGTCGCGCAGCCGTTCGGGCGACCGGGCCAGGCACCGTACCCGGTGGCCCGCGTCGAGGAGTTCGGGCACCAGGCGGCCGCCGATGTAGCCGGTGGCCCCGGTGACGAGGACGTGCGCGCCCGTCATGGTCCGCCTTTCTCGCGTGCCGACCGCGCCGGGGTCAGGGCCGCAGTCGTACGGCCGGGACGTCCGACCGGTCCAGTCCGAAGACCTGTACGTACAGGGAGAGTTCGGCTTCCAGGGCGCGGACCATGGTGTCCGCGCGGCGGAAGCCGTGCCCCTCGCCCTCGAAGGCGAGGTAGGCGTGCGGCACGGCCCGCCCGCGCAGGGCGGCCAGCAGCCGCTCGGCCTGGGCGGGCGGGCAGATCACGTCGTCCAGGCCCTGGAGGAGCACGAAGGGGGCGGTGATGCTCCCGGCGCGGGCGACCGGGGAGCGTTCGCGGCAGCGGACGGCGAGGGTGTCGGGCGGGCCGGCGAGGCCGTCGACGTAGCGGGACTCCAGGTCGTGGGTCTCCTCCGCGAAGCCCAGCAGGTCCAGCACCGGGTAGATGATCGTGCCGCAGGCGTAGACGTCGGTCGAGGCCAGTGAGGCGGCCGCGGTCCAGCCGCCGGCGCTGCCGCCGCGGATGGCCAGGCGCGCCGGGTCGGCGGTGCCCTCGGCGGCCAGCGCGCGGGCCACCGCGGCGCAGTCCTCGACGTCGACCACGCCCCACTGTTCGCGCAGCCGCTCGCGGTAGGCGCGGCCGTAGCCGGTCGAGCCGCCGTAGTTGACCTCCACGACGCCGATGCCGCGCGAGGTGAAGTAGGCGATGTGCAGGTCCAGTACGGGCGGCACGTGGTCGGTGGGGCCGCCGTGCGCCCACACCACGTACGGCGGGAGTTCGTCGGCCGGGGCCCGGCGGACGGGGTGGTGCGGCGGGTAGACGTGGGCGTGGATCTCGCGGTCGTCGGGGCCGAGGAAGGTACGGCTCTGCGGCTCCGGGTAGTACGCCGGGTCGACCCGGTCCACGCCGTGCGCGCCGACCACCCGGGCCCGGCCGGTGGCGGTGTCCAGCTCCACCACCTCGTACGCGCTGCGCGGGCTGGCCGCGACGCCGTAGACGCGCGAGCCGTGGGCGGCCAGCGTGGGCTGCCAGGCCGTCCAGGGCCCCGCCACGTCGACGAGGTCGCCGGTGTCGGGGTCCAGTATCCCGAGGACGGAGGAGCCCTGGCCGTGCAGCACGGCCACCGGCCCGGCGGCCAGCGGGGCGATCCAGTTCAGTCCGGTCTTCCACAGGGCGCCGCCGAACTCCTCCTCCCGCGGGCACAGGTTGACCGCCTCGCCGGTGGCCGGGTCCAGGCGGTACGGGTTCCACCAGCCGCCGCGGTCGGAGACCGCCAGCAGGGTGCCGTCGGCGGTCCACTCGGCCTGTGCGACGGCTTCCTCGGGGCCGCCGAGCACGGTGCGCGCCCCGGCCAGGCGCCCGTCGGGCGTGACCTCGGCCAGCTTCAGCTCGGTCCCGTCCCACGGCATCCGCGGGTGGTCCCACACCAGCCACACCGCGTGCCGGCCGTCGGGCGAGAGCCGCGGCCCGCTGCTGAACCGGTGCCGGCCGTCGGTCAGTTCCCGCACCGCCGCGCGGTCCCCGGCGGCGGACCCGTCCAGAGGTACGGCGGCCAGCACGCGCCGGACGTCGGTCGGCGCGGGCCCGGTGAACTCCTCCAGCACGCACCACGCTTCGCCGCCGTGCAGCACCGGATCCGCCCAGCGCAGCCCGCCGCCGACGGTGGAGAGCGGGGTCAGCGGCCGGGGCGCGGCGCCGGGCACGTCCGGCTCGTACGCGTACAGCCGCTGGTCGGCGAAGTGTGCGAAGACCACCAACGGGCCACGTCCGTCGTGCTGTTCACGCCCGGTCCAGGGGCGGCCGCCGTACTCGGTGACCCGGCTGCGCACGTTCCACGGGGCCGGCAGCACGGATTCCTCGGGGCCGCCGTGGCCGCGCCGGCGCACCAGGCTGCGGCGGCCGCCCTCGGCCGGCCGGGGCTCGGTCCACCACACTTCGGCGCCCACCGTGCCGACGTACTCGGGGCGCCCGTCGAGGGAGGCGGCGAGGGCGGCGTCGATGGGCGAGGGCCAGCTCCCGTAGGAGCCGGTGGGCACGGCCATCACAGGGCCCGCAGGGCGTGGTCGAGGACCCGGACCCCGAAGTGCAGGGCGTCGACCGGCACGCGTTCGTCGACGCCGTGGAAGAGGGACCAGTAGTCGAAGCCGGGCGGCAGCTTGAGCGGGGAGAAGCCGTAGCCGGTGATGCCGAGCCGGGAGAACTGCTTGGCGTCGGTGCCGCCCGCCATGCAGAACGGCACGACCTGCCCCTCGGGGTCGAAGCGTTCGACGGCGTCCCGCAGGATCGCGTACGTACGGCCGTCCACGGGTGCTTCGAGGGGTACTTCGCGGTGGTGGAACTCCCACTCGACGTCGGGGCCGGTGAGTTCGTCGAGCGTACGGCGGAACTCGTCCTCGCCGCCGGGCAGGACGCGGCCGTCGATGTAGGCGGTGGCGTGGCCGGGGACGACGTTGAGCTTGTAACCGGCGCTGAGCATGGTGGGGTTGGCGCTGTTGCGCACGGTCGCCTCGACGAGGGCGCCGGCCGGCCCGAGCTTGTCGAGGACGGCGTCGAGGTCGAAGTCGCGGGCGTGCGGGTTCACCGACATCCCTTGCAGGGCGGCGAGTTCGGTGATGCAGGCGGCGACGGTTCCGGTGAGCCGGACCGGCCACTCGTGCTCGCCGATCCGGGCGACGGCGGCGGCGAGCCGGCTGACGGCGTTGGCGCGGTTGGGCTTGGAGCCGTGCCCGGTGGTGCCGTGGGCGGTGAGCCTGAGCCAGGCGGTGCCGCGCTCGCCGGCGGCGATCGGGTAGAGGGGGGCCCGGCCGGGGGCGGTGTGGATGCTGAAGGCGCCGGATTCGCTCAGGCCCTCGGTACAGCCCGCGAAGAGGTCGGCGTGCCGGCCGGCGAGGAAGTCGGAGCCGTCGACGGCGCTGTCCTCCTCGTCGGCGGTGAAGGCGAGGACGATGTCGCGGCGCGGCCGCACGCCCGCGCGGGCCCAGGCCCGTACGACGGCCAGGACCATCGCGTCCATGTTCTTCATGTCGACGGCGCCGCGGCCCCAGACCACGCCGTCGCGGATCTCGCCGGAGAAGGGGTCCACGCTCCAGTCGGCGGCCTCGGCGGGGACCACGTCGAGGTGGCCGTGGACGAGGAGGGCGTCGGCGGCCGGGTCGGTGCCCTCGATCCGGGCGACGACGTTGGTGCGGCCGGGGGTGCGTTCCAGGAGGGCCGGTTCCAGGCCGATGGCGGCCAGGCGTTCGGCGACGTACTCGGCGGCGGGGCGCTCGCGGCAGTCGCCGCCGCCGCGGTTGGTGGTGTCGATGCGGATCAGCCCGGAGGTGAACTCGACGACCTCGTCGAACGCGAGGGGGTCGAGCGGCGCGGCCGGCCCGCCCCGGTCCGGGGAGTTCGCCGGGGGCACCTCGGGGGACGTCATGTCAGCCATACTGCTCCTCCACAGCCGCCGAGACGATCGTCGTGACCGCCTTGAAGGTCCGGATCCCCTCGTACATCGTCGCGCTGGTGTACGCGATGCGACGCTCGCCCGACGCGTGCTCGACGCCCGGGACGACGGTGGCCGCCGCCGCGAGGTGCGCGGCGTCGAACTCGACCTCGACGGCGAACGGGCCGCCCCGTACGGGGTCGTGGCGGACCGCGAGGGCGGCGGCCTCCTTGGCGGCGGACCGGATCGCGGCGGCGGTGCGCGCCGGGGTGCGGCAGACGGCGGCGTAGCGCGAGACGTGGTCCTTGACCGCCACCGTGCGCGCGCCGGGCGCGTACGTCGCGGCGTCGGCGCAGGTCAGGTCGTCACCGGTGACCAGGACGACGGGCACCCCGTACTCGGCGACGACCAGCGCGTTGAGCAGGCCCTCGCTCGCGCGGACCCCGTCGACCCAGACCCCGGTGATGGAGTTGGCGAGGTAGGTGTGGGCGAGCACGCCCTCGGTGCCGGCGCCGGTGTGGTAGCCGACGAAGGCGATGCCGTCGACGTCGCCGTGCTGGACGCCCTCGATCATGGAGAGGGACTTGTGCCGGCCGGTGATCATCTGGGCGCGTTCGTCGAGCCGCTCCAGGAGCAGGTTGCGCATGGTCCAGTGGGCCTCGTTGATGAGGACCTCGTCGGCGCCGCCGTCGTAGAAGCCGAGGACGGCGGCGTTGACGTCGGAGGTGAACAGGGCCCGGCAGCGCTCCCACTGCGGCGTCCCGGGCAGCACGTCGGCGGGCCAGGTGACGCCGGTGGCGCCCTCCATGTCGGCGGAGATGAGGATCTTCATCGGGCCCCCGGTCGGTCAGCTGTCCGCACAGACGCCTCACCCTAGCCGTCCGGCGGCGCGCCGCGCAGGGGCCACGCCCGGCGCCGGGGCACTCTTCCCGGGCGCCGCGCCGCCCGGCCGCCGGGTTCACTCGAAGCGGTGAAGCCGCGCGCAGCGGCCCCACCGTCCGGTCCTACGGAAGGGCGTCAGCCCTTCTCGACCTCCTGGGCCAGGTTGTCCAGGAAGGTGTCGTAGATACGGCCGAGGCCCTTGGGGGCGAAGGTGCGCTCGAAGAAGCCGCCGATACCGCCGGCGCCGTCCCACACGGTGGTGACGACGGCCTTGGAGCGGCCCTCACCGGCCGGGGTGACGGTCCAGGTGGTGACCATGGAGGAGTTGCGGTCCTTCTCGACGAGGCGGCCGTCGCTGGGCTCGGTGACCTCCAGCAGGCAGTCCCGTACGCGCTTGCTGGTGGCCTGGAGCTTCCAGTGGACCAGGGTGCCCTCGCCGTCGCCGCCCTCGCGCACCTCGTACTCGCTGAAGTGCTCGGGGAGCAGCTTGCCGCGGGTGCCGCTGTAGTCCGCGAGCGCGTCGAACACCGTCTCCGCGTCGGCCGCGATGATCCGCTCCGTGGTGGCCTCGACCTGCGCCATACCTGTTCCTCCAGCAGTTGTGAACGCTCCTTGCGGCGGCAAGCCAACCACCTCCCGGCGCGGGCGCCCAAATCCGCCCGCCCCCGGAGCCGCTCCGCACGATCATGGGAACGTTTGTTCTATTCTCGCACCCGGACGACCGAGGGAGGCGCCATGCGCTGGGAGAATCTGGGCGACGGGAGCGGGCCCGACGCGGCCGGCGGAGCCCTATTCGGGGTCGGGGCCGTGGTCACGCGGACCTTCGACACCCCCGAGTTCCGGGGGATCACCTTCCACGAGGTCCGCGCCCGGTCGATCGTGAACCGGGTGCCGGGGGCCTCCCGGATGCCGTTCGAATGGACCGTCAACCCCTACCGGGGGTGCAGTCACGCCTGCGTGTACTGCTTCGCACGCAAGACCCACGGCTATCTCGACCTCGACACCGGCCTCGGCTTCGACTCGCAGATCGTCGTCAAGACCAACGCCCCCGAGCTGCTGCGCCGCGAGCTGGCCGCGCGCCGCAGCGGCGGCGCGCACATCGCCATGGGCACCAACGTCGACTGCTACCAGCGCGCCGAGGGCCGCTACCGCCTGATGCCGGGAATCATCGAGGCCCTGCGCGACCACGCCAACCCCTTCTCCATCCTCACCAAGGGCACGCTGATCCTGCGCGACCTCGGCCTGCTGCGCGAGGCCGCCGAGGTCACTGAGGTCGGCATCTCGGTCTCCGTCGGATTCACCGACCCCGCGCTGTGGCGCACCGTGGAGCCGGGTACGCCGTCGCCCGCGCGCCGCCTGGACGTCGTCCGCACCCTGACCGACCACGGCATCGGCTGCGGCGTGCTGATGGCGCCCGTGATCCCCTTCCTCTCCGACGGCCCCGGGCAGCTGCGCGCCACCGTCGCCGCGATCGCCGCCTCCGGGGCCACCTCGGTGACCCCGCTGGTGCTGCACCTGCGGCCCGGCGCCCGGGAGTGGTTCATGGCGTGGCTCGCCGCGCACCACCCGCACCTGGTCGAACGCTACGAACGGATGTACGCGGGCGGCAGCTACGCCCCGACCTGGTACCAGCGCCGGATCACCCGTCAGGTGCACGAGCTGGCCGACTCGTTCGGCATCGGCCCGGCCCGGCGCGGCGGGACCCCCGCGGTCACCGCACCCTCGGACCCCGGACACCCCGGACACCCCGGCCGGAGCGGCCCGACACAGCTCACGCTGCTGTGACCGGCCGCTGAAGCCTCATCACATCGGGCCAAAAGGCGCCACAATCCCGTCTTCCAGGCGCGGCTTCCGGGACGATTCCGCCCAGAACACTCGGCTGGGAGGCCCCTTGTGAAGAAGCGTGCAGCAGTCCTGTTGTCGATCGCCACCGTCGCCACCGCCCTCGCGGGCCCGGTGACGGCCACCGCGTCGGCCACCCCCGCCCCGGGCACGTCCGCCGCCCCGGCCGCGGCACCGCGCTGGACGAAGTGCGCGACCCCGCGCTACCCCACGTTGCAGTGCGCCTCCCTCCAGGTCCCGCTCGACCACGCGCAGCCCGGCGGCAAGAAGATCACCCTGGCCCTGACCCGGGTCCCGCACACCGCCGCCACCTCCCAGGGCCCGCTGCTGGTCAACCCCGGCGGGCCGGGCGGCAGCGGCCGCGCCCTCGCCGGGTTCGTCGCCGCCGCGCTGCCCAAGGACGTCGCCGCGCAGTACGACGTCATCGGCTTCGACCCGCGCGGCGTCGGCCAGAGCGAGCCGGTCCTGGACTGCGGCAACGGCCACTTCGCACCCGTACGCCCGGACTCCGTGCCCCGGGACCCGGCCGTCGAGGAGGCCAACCTGGAGCGCGTGCGCGGCTTCGCCCGGACCTGCGCCACCCGGCACGCGGGGGTGCTGCCGCACATCGGCACCGTCGCCGCGGCCCGGGACATCGAGCTGCTGCGCGCGGCGCTGGGCGCGCCCAAGGTGAGCTACTTCGGCTACTCGTACGGCACCTACCTGGGCGCCGTGTACGCCAAGCTGCACCCGGGCCGGGTGCACCGGCTGGTGCTGGACTCGGTGGTCGACCCGACCGGCGTCTGGTACCAGGACAACCTCGCCCAGGACGTGGCCTTCGACGCCCGCCACAAGGCGTTCCTGGCCTGGGTGGCCAAGAACGACGCCACGTACCACCTGGGCACCGACCCGGCCCGGGTCGAGTCCCGCTGGTACGCGATGCGCGACGCGCTGCGCACGGCCCCGGCCGGTTCGAAGGTCGGCCCGGCCGAGCTGGAGGACACCTTCCTTCCGGGCGGCTACTACAACGGGTACTGGCCGCACCTGGCGGAGGCGTTCGCGGCGTACGCGGTGAAGGACGACCCGGCGCCGCTGGTGGCGGCGTACCAGCGGTTCGGGGCGGTGGAGCCGTCGGCGGGCAACAGCTACAGCGCGTACAGCGCGGTGCAGTGCCGGGACTCGGCCTGGCCCAAGGACTGGAACGTGTGGCGCGCGGACATGTGGCGTACGCACGCCAAGGCGCCGTTCATGACGTGGAACAACGCCTGGTACAACGCGCCGTGCGCGTTCTGGCCGACGGAGGCGCTGACGGCGCCGGACGTCACGAACGCGGACCTGCCGCCGGCGCTGCTGCTCCAGGCGACGGAGGACGCCGCGACGCCCTACGAGGGCGCGGTGAGCATGCGCGCGAAGCTGGCGGGGGCGGCGCTGGTGGTCGAGGAGGGTGGCGGCAACCACGGCATCGCGCTCAGCGGCAACACGTGCCTGGACGAGAAGGTGGCGGCGTACCTGAGGTCGGGGACCGCCGCCGACGCCACGTGCGCGGCGCAGGCCGAGCCGCAGCCGACGACGGCCACCCGCGCCGCCCCGGCCTCCGCGGGCGGCGCGGCCCTGCACGGACTGCTGGGCTTCCGCGGCTGACGGCCGCGGGGGGAACGCCTGACGGCCGGCGGCGGAGGTGCGTCATGATCGGGGCATGACCAGTGATCACCTCACCCGCATAGCCGGCCCCGAGGGCGTCCTCCCGGGCACCGGCTACAGCCACGTCGTCCTGGGGACGGGGACCTTCGTCGCCGTCTCCGGGCAGTGCGCCCTCGACGAGAAGGGCGAGGTCGTCGGCGCCGGCGACCCCGCCGCGCAGAGTGCGCGGGTCTTCGAGAACCTGCGCCGGTGCCTGGCCGCCGCCGGGGCGGGGTTCGACGACGTCGTGAAGCTGACGTACTTCGTCACCGACATCGCCCACCTGCCCGCCGTCCGCGCGGCCCGCGACGCCGTGATCCCCGCGGACCGCCTGCCCGCCTCCTCGGCCGTCGAGGTCGCGGCGCTGTTCCGGCCGGAACTCCTGGTGGAGATCGAGGCGTTCGCCGTGCTCCCCGCTCCCCCGGCGGCCGGCTGACGCCGCCGCGTCACCGCGGCAGCAGGTGCAGGGACCGGGTCGCCGCCACCGCCAGCCGCGGATGGGCCTGGGCCCGGGCCAGGACCTCGCGGGCGGCCGGGTCGGCCAGTGCCCCCAGACCCTCGACGCAGGCCAGGGCGACCCGCCAGTACGGGTCGTGCGGGGAGAGCAGCCGGGACAGCGTCGTGACCAGCGCCGGTACGGATTCCGGCGCCCGCAGGGCCACCAGCAGGCGTACGGGTTCCAGCGCGTAGGCCGTGCGCAGCGCGTTGGTGGCCAGCGCCGCCGCCGCCCGCGCGGTGCGGGGGTCGCCGAGTACGGCCAGCGCCCGCGCGGCGGCGGCGCAGCGCGGCGGGTCCCGGTGGTTGAGCAGCAGCACCAGGGCCTCGAAGGCGCGCCGGTCGCCCGCCAGCCCCAGCCGGTACGCCGCGAGTTCCCGCGCCCACAGCGGGCGGCCCGCCGAGGTCAGGGCCGCGGCCAGCCCGTCCGGTTCCGCCGCGGCCAGCCGCTCGTACTCCGGCGACCCGGCCGCCTCCGCCCGCAGGCGCTCCAGCACGTCCACCCGGGTCAGCGTAGGCGGGCGGCGGGGTCGCGGCGGACGGTTTGCGCGGATCGCCCGCCACGCGGCGCACATCACATCTCCCGTGCTCTGGCCAACGAGTTACTCACCGGTTAATCTCGCCCTACGAGCGCGGCCTGGTGACGCAGCCGCACTCGTGTTCGTCGGTTCGGCACAGCTGCACGGCGTGCGCCCCGGGACAGGGCCTCGCCGATTCCCGTACGCAGGTACTCGGGCCCTGTGCGCCCCGCGTGCCCCGTACACCGTGCACGCCGCCTTCTCACACGTATCTGCATCCGCACCTGTACGCGTGCGCCTTCGTACCCGTACACCGTGCTGCCGCGTACCCGCGCTTCCCGCGTGGTGCGCGCGCTCCGCGCTCCGCGCCCCTCCCTCAGTCGTCACCCTCATTCCACCGGAGTCCCGCGATGGACCGTCAGCCCAGTCAGCCCACCCTCCAGACCATTGCCGTCGTCGGCCTCGGCACGATGGGCACCGGCATCGCCGAGGTCCTCACCCGCGCCGGCCGCGAGGTCATCGGCATCGACATCAGCGAGTCCGCCACCCGTACCTGCGTCGCCGCGCTGGAGGCCGCCACGGCCCGCGCCGTCGCCAAGGAGCGCCTCACCGAGCAGGAGCGCCGGGACGTGCTGTCCCGCTTCCGCACCTTCACCGATCTGCAGGCCGCCGCCCACGCGGACCTCGTGATCGAGGTCGTGCCCGAGGACTACGCGCTCAAGAGCCGGGTCTTCGCCGCGCTCGACGCGATCGTGCGGCCCGACACGCTGCTGGCCACCGGCACCAACGCGCTCTCGGTGACGCGCCTGGCCGCCGAGTCGCAGCGCCCCGAGCGCGTGCTCGGCGTGCACTTCTTCAACCCGGCCCCGGCCATGAAGCTCGTCGAGGTCGTCTCCTCGGTGCTGACCTCCCCGACGGCGGTCGAGGCCGTCACGGCGCTGGCCCGCGAGCTCGGCAAGGAGCCGGTCGCCGTCGGCGACCGCCCCGGCTTCGTCGCCGACGGCCTGCTCTTCGGCTACCTCAACCAGGCCGCCGCCATGTACGAGGCGAAGTACGCCTCCCGCGAGGACATCGACGCGGCGATGAAGCTCGGCTGCGGCCTGCCCATGGGCCCGCTCGCGCTGCTCGACCTGATCGGCGTGGACACCGCCCGGACCGTCCTGGAGGCGATGTACGCCGCCTCCGGCGACCGGCTGCACGCCCCGGCGCCGATCCTGGGCCACCTGGCCGAGGCCGGGCTGACCGGGCGCAAGGCGGGCCGCGGTTTCTACACGTACGAGGCCCCGGGCAGCTCCGTGGTCGTGCGGGACGCCCGTACCGGCCTGGACGAGGCACGCCTGGGCGAGGGCCGTCCGGTGACCTCGGTCGGCGTGGCCGGCTCCGGCACCATGGCGAGCGGGATCGCGCAGGTCTTCGCGCAGGCCGGCTTCGACGTCGTGCTCGCCGCCCGCAGCCAGGAGAAGGCCGACGCCGCCAAGGCCGCGATCGGCAAGTCGCTCGGCCGGGCCGTGGCCAAGGGCCGGCTGACCGAGGAGGCCGCCGAGCAGACGCTCGCCCGCATCGCTCCGGCCGCCTCCCTGGACGCCTTCGCCGAGGTGGACCTGGCCGTCGAGGCCGTCGCCGAGGACCTGGCGGTCAAGCAGGAGCTCTTCGCGACCCTGGACAAGGTCTGCAAGCCGGGCGCGGTCCTGGCGACCACGACCAGCTCCCTGCCGGTCGTCGCCTGCGCCCGCGCCACCTCGCGTCCGCAGGACGTGATCGGCATGCACTTCTTCAACCCCGCCCCGGCCATGAAGCTGGTCGAGGTGGTCCGCACGGTCCTGACGGCGGACGACGTGCACGCCACGGTCCGCGAGGTCTGCACCCGGATCCGCAAGCACCCGGTGGACTGCGGGGACCGCGCCGGCTTCATCGTGAACGCGCTGCTGTTCCCGTACCTGAACAACGCGATCAAGATGGTCGAGGAGCACTACGCCTCCCTCGACGACATCGACGCCGCGATGAAGCTGGGCGGCGGCTACCCGATGGGGCCCTTCGAGCTCCTCGACGTGGTCGGCCTCGACGTCTCGCTGGCGATCGAGAAGGTGCTCCACAAGGAGTTCCGCGACCCCGGCCTGGCCCCGTCCCCGCTGCTCGAGCACCTGGTGGCGGCGGGCTGCCTGGGCCGGAAGACCGGTCGCGGATTCCGTGAGTACGCCCGGCGGTAGGCGGCGGGCACACGAACCGGATGCGTGGGGAGGGCTGCTCGGGTCCGCCGGACCCTCACGGCGGACGAACCCTTCCGAGCCCAGTGCGGGCCCTCCCCCGCATCCATCCCGCCCCTCGGGACCTCAGGCGCGCCCTCCTGCACCGATGCAGTACGTTCGCTCTATGTCCCAGTCCGCGAAGACCTCGCCCCGCGCCTCCTCGGCCGCCGACGCCCCGGAGAGCGCGGCCGGCTCCCGGGCGGCCGCCCAGCGCCTGAAGATGCGCCGGGAGCTCGCCGCGGCGGCCATGGAACTGTTCGCGACCAAGGGATACGAGGCCACGACGGTCGACGAGATCGCCGCGACCGCCGGTGTGGCCCGCCGCACCTTCTTCCGCCACTTCCGCTCCAAGGAAGAGGCGATCTTCCCCGACCACGACGACACCCTGATCCGGGCCGAGGCCGTGCTGGACGCGGCCCCGGCGCACGAGCACCCGCTCGACACGGTGTGCCGGGGGATCAAGGAAGTCATGAAGATGTACGCCGCGTCGCCGGCGGTGTCGGTGGAGCGCTACCGCCTCACCCGTGAGGTACCCGCGCTGCGCGAGCGCGAGATCGCCTCGGTGGCCCGCTACGAGCGGCTGTTCACGCGCTATCTGCTGGCCCACTTCGACGAGACCGACCATCACGACGGCAACGACGACCCGCTGCTGGCCGAGGTGGCAGCCTCCGCCGTCGTGACGGCCCACAACCACGTGCTGCGGCGCTGGCTGCGGGCCGGCGGCCAGGGGGACGTGGAGGCGCAGCTGGACCACGCCTTCGGGATCGTGCGCAAGACGTTCGGCACCGGGATCGGGGCGGGGCGGACGCTGAGCGGGGCGCAGCCGGCCCCGGCGGCGGCGCAGGCCCGCGCCGAGGGCGAGGTGCTGGTGGCGGTGGCCCGTACCGACGCGCCGCTCGACGAGGTCATGCGGACGATCGAAGAGGCCCTGAAGAACAAGTAGGCATCAGCGGGCGACTCTCGTCACAGCGGCCGCACCCGGTTCCGGGTGCGGCCGCTGTCGTTTGTCCCAGTTGCCCCTACTCGCGGGTAACACTGATCGATCATCGCTCATCTGCGCAGGTCAATCGGCAAATGAGAGAAAGTTTTGGCACGCAGTGCCTTGCCGAGTGACACGGGGTGCCATACGTTGAAGTCGTCCGGATGTCCCCGCGGTCCACGTCGGCACAGACGAGGAACGCGCCCCGGACGCCTGCGTCACAGGCAACCCTCGCGCCCCACCACGGCGCTGCCGAGCACCAACCGCACCCGCCGGACCGACGGCACACCCTCATCTCGATCTCGTACGCACCGCGTAATCCCTCAAGCGCACCCTCAGCGCTCCGTCCCCCAGACTCCGTCCGGGGGTGCCCCCAGGAGGCATCACCGTGAAGCACATCCTCGACGCGATCCAGTCGCAGGCCGCCACCACCGAAGACTTCGCGGCCCTGCCGCTGCCCGACTCGTACCGCGCGGTCACCGTGCACAAGGACGAGACGGAGATGTTCGACGGGCTCACCACCCGCGAGAAGGACCCGCGCAAGTCGCTGCACCTCGACCAGGTCCCGGTCCCCGAACTCGGCCCGGGCGAGGCCCTGGTGGCCGTCATGGCCTCCTCGGTCAACTACAACTCGGTGTGGACCTCGATCTTCGAGCCGGTGTCCACCTTCAGCTTCCTGGAGCGCTACGGGCGCCTGTCGGAGCTCACCAAGCGCCACGACCTGCCGTACCACATCATCGGCTCCGACCTGGCGGGCGTGGTGCTGCGCACCGGTCCCGGCGTGAACTCCTGGAAGCCGGGCGACGAGGTCGTCGCGCACTGCCTCTCGGTGGAGCTGGAGTCCTCCGACGGCCACAACGACACGATGCTCGACCCCGAGCAGCGGATCTGGGGCTTCGAGACCAACTTCGGCGGCCTGGCGGAGATCGCGCTGGTCAAGTCGAACCAGCTGATGCCGAAGCCGAACCACCTGAGCTGGGAGGAGGCCGCCTCCCCCGGCCTGGTCAACTCCACCGCCTACCGCCAGCTGGTCTCCAACAACGGCGCCGGCATGAAGCAGGGCGACAACGTCCTGATCTGGGGCGCCAGCGGCGGCCTCGGCTCCTACGCCACCCAGTTCGCCCTGGCCGGCGGCGCCAACCCGATCTGCGTCGTCTCCTCCCCGGAGAAGGCCGACATCTGCCGGTCCATGGGCGCCACCGCGGTCATCGACCGCAACGCCGAGGGCTACAAGTTCTGGAAGGACGAGAACACCCAGGACCCGCGCGAGTGGAAGCGCTTCGGCTCGAAGATCCGAGAGCTGACCGGCGGCGAGGACATCGACATCGTCTTCGAGCACCCCGGCCGCGAGACCTTCGGCGCCTCCGTCTACGTCACCCGCAAGGGCGGCACCATCACGACCTGCGCCTCCACCTCCGGCTACATGCACCAGTACGACAACCGCTACCTGTGGATGTCGCTGAAGCGGATCATCGGCTCCCACTTCGCCAACTACCGCGAGGCCTGGGAGGCCAACCGCCTGATCGCCAAGGGCAAGATCCACCCGACCCTCTCGAAGGTCTACTCCCTGGAGGAGACCGGCCAGGCCGCGTACGACGTCCACCGCAACCTCCACCAGGGCAAGGTCGGCGTCCTCGCGCTCGCCCCCGAGGAGGGCCTGGGCGTGCGCGACCACGAGCTGCGCGCGCAGCACCTCGACGCCATCAACCGCTTCCGTAACGTCTGAGACCGGTCAAAGGGCAAAAGGACAGCCTGAGATGACAGAGCGCCAGAAGGACCGTCCGTGGCTCATGCGGACGTATGCCGGCCACTCCACGGCCGAGGCGTCCAACGAGCTGTACCGCCGCAACCTCGCCAAGGGCCAGACCGGCCTGTCGGTCGCGTTCGACCTTCCGACGCAGACCGGCTACGACCCCGACCACATCCTCGCCCGCGGCGAGGTCGGCCGGGTCGGGGTCCCGGTCTCCCACCTGGGCGACATGCGGCGGCTGTTCCAGGACATCCCCCTGGAGCAGATGAACACCTCGATGACGATCAACGCCACCGCCATGTGGCTGCTGGCGCTCTACCAGGTGGCCGCCGAGGAGCAGGGAGCGGACATCTCCAAGCTCCAGGGCACCACCCAGAACGACATCGTCAAGGAGTACCTCTCGCGCGGGACGCACGTCTTCCCGCCCGGGCCCTCGCTCCGGCTGACGACGGACATGATCGCGTACACGGTCAACCACATCCCGAAGTGGAACCCGATCAACATCTGCAGCTACCACCTGCAGGAGGCGGGGGCCACTCCGGTCCAGGAGATCAGCTACGCGATGTGCACGGCGATCGCCGTGCTGGACTCCGTGCGCGACTCGGGACAGGTCCCCGAGGACCGCTTCGGCGAGGTGGTCGCCCGTATCTCGTTCTTCGTGAACGCGGGCGTCCGCTTCATCGAGGAGATGTGCAAGATGCGCGCCTTCGGCCGGATCTGGGACCAGGTCACCCGCGAGCGCTACGGCATCGAGGACGCAAAGCAGCGCCGGTTCCGCTACGGCGTCCAGGTCAATTCCCTCGGCCTGACCGAGGCGCAGCCGGAGAACAACGTCCAGCGCATCGTCCTGGAGATGCTGGCGGTCACCCTCTCCAAGGACGCCCGCGCCCGCGCCGTGCAGCTGCCGGCCTGGAACGAGGCCCTGGGCCTGCCCCGGCCCTGGGACCAGCAGTGGTCGCTGCGCATCCAGCAGGTCCTGGCGCACGAGAGCGACCTGCTGGAGTACGAGGACATCTTCGCCGGATCGCACGTCATCGAGGCCAAAGTCGACTCCCTGGTCGCCGACTGCCTGGCCGAGATCGACCGGATCCAGGAGATGGGCGGCGCGATGGCGGCCGTCGAGTCCGGTTACCTGAAGTCCCAGCTGGTCTCCTCGCACGCCGAACGGCGGGCCCGGATCGAGACCGGCGAGGACAAGATCGTCGGCGTGAACTGTTTCCAGCAGACCGAGGAGAACCCCCTCACCGCCGACCTGGACGGTGCCATCATGACGGTCGACGCGGCCGTGGAGGCGGTGACCGTGGCGCGCATCGGCCGCTGGCGGACCGAGCGCGAGGAGTCCTCGGACCGGCAGGGCAACGGCGACCCGTTCGTGTTCCCCACCACACGGCAGGCGCTGGAGCGGCTGAAGGAGGCCGCCGCCGGGACCGAGAACCTGATGGAGGCCACTTTGGAGTGCGCCCGCGCGGGTGTCACCACCGGTGAGTGGGCGAACGCCCTGCGCGAGGTCTTCGGCGAGTTCCGGGCCCCGACCGGGGTCTCCTCGGCCCCGGTCGCGGTCACCGCCGAGGAGGGCACCCCCATGGCCTTCGTCCGCGAGAAGGTGGCCCGGACCGCCGAGGAGCTCGGCTCCGGACGGCTGCGCCTGCTGGTGGGCAAGCCGGGCCTGGACGGGCACTCCAACGGCGCCGAGCAGATCGCCGTACGGGCCCGCGACGCGGGCTTCGAGGTGGTCTACCAGGGCATCAGGCTGACCCCCGAGCAGATCTCGTCGGCGGCGCTGGCCGAGGACGTGCACTGCGTGGGACTGTCGATCCTGTCCGGCTCGCACAGCGCGCTGGTGCCCGACGTCCTGGAGCGGCTGCGCGCGGCGGGGGCGGGGGACATCCCCGTCATCGTCGGGGGCATCATTCCGAACGCAGACGGCGAAGAACTGAAGGCCGCCGGTGTGGCCGCCGTCTTCACCCCCAAAGACTTCGGTATTACGGAGATCATCGGACGTATCGTCGACGAGATCCGTAAGGCGAACAAGCTCCACCCCCTTCACATGAGCACGGAGGTCCCCGCATGACCACGCCCCTCTCCCCGGTGAACCGGCTGCGTCCGCGCCGCTCCTGCCTCGCGGTCCCGGGGTCCAACCCGCGGTTCCTGGAGAAGGCCCAGGGCCTGCCGGCCGACCAGGTCTTCCTGGACCTGGAGGACGCCTGCGCGCCGCTGGCCAAGGAGGGCGCCCGGCACACGATCGTGGACGCGCTGAACAACGGCGACTGGACGGGCAAGACCCGCGTGGTCCGGGTCAACGACTGGACCACCCACTGGACCTACCGTGACGTGATCACGGTCGTCGAGGGCGCCGGCCAGAACCTCGACTGCATCATGCTGCCGAAGGTCCAGGACGCCCAGCAGGTCGTCGCGCTCGACCTGCTGCTGACGCAGATCGAGAAGACCATGGGCTTCGAGGTCGGCAAGATCGGCATCGAGGCGCAGATCGAGAACGCCAAGGGCCTGGTCAACGTCGACGAGATCGCCGCCGCCTCGCCGCGGCTGGAGACGATCATCTTCGGCCCGGCCGACTTCATGGCCTCGATCAACATGAAGTCCCTGGTCGTGGGCATGCAGCCGCCCGGCTACCCGGCGGACGCCTACCACTACATCCTGATGCGGATCCTGATGGCGGCCCGCATGCACAACCTCCAGGCGATCGACGGCCCCTTCCTTCAGATCCGCGACGTGGACGCCTACCGGGAGGTCGCCGGCCGTGCCGCGGCCCTCGGCTTCGACGGCAAGTGGGTGCTGCACCCCGGCCAGGTCGACGCCGCGAACGAGGTCTTCTCGCCCTCCCAGGAGGACTACGACCACGCCGAGCTGATCCTCGACGCCTACGACTGGTGCACCTCCGAGGCGGGCGGCAAGAAGGGCTCCGCGATGCTCGGCGACGAGATGATCGACGAGGCCAGCCGCAAGATGGCCCTGGTCATCGCGGGCAAGGGCCGGGCTGCCGGCATGCAGCGCACCACCAAGTTCGAGATCCCGGAGGCCTGAGCACCATGCAGTTCGGACGCACCTACGAAGAGTTCGAGATCGGCGCGGTCTACAAGCACTGGCCCGGGAAGACCGTCACCGAGTACGACGATCATCTCTTCTGTCTGCTCACGATGAACCACCACCCGCTCCACATGGACACGAATTACGCCGAGAAGACGACGGACTTCGGCAAGAACGTGGTCGTGGGCAACTACATCTACTCGCTGCTGCTGGGCATGTCCGTGCCGGACGTCTCCGGCAAGGCGATCGCCAACCTGGAGATCGAGTCGCTCCGGCACGTGGCGCCGACCTTCCACGGCGACACCCTCTACGGCGAGACCACCGTCCTGGACAAGACCCCGTCGAAGTCGAAGAACGACCGCGGCATCGTCTACGTCGAGACCAAGGGCTACAAGCAGGACGGCACCCTCGTCTGCGTCTTCCGGCGCAAGGTGATGGTCCCGACCGAGACGTACATCAAGGAGCGCGGCGGCGAGCAGCCCGGCCGGCCCCAGCTGAAGGAACAGGGGAAGTAGTCATGGCCCGACTCGCCCAGACCGCCGGTCTGACCGACGTCCAGCAGGAGATCCTCAAGACCGTCCGCGAGTTCGTGGACAAGGAGATCATCCCGGTCGCGACCGAGCTGGAGCACCGCGACGAGTACCCGCAGGCGATCGTCGACGGCCTCAAGGAGCTCGGCCTCTTCGGCCTGATGATCCCGGAGGAGTACGGCGGCCTGGGTGAGTCGTTGCTCACCTACGCCCTGTGCGTGGAGGAGATAGCGCGGGGCTGGATGTCCGTCTCGGGCATCATCAACACGCACTTCATCGTCGCGTACATGCTCAAGCAGCACGGTACGCAGGAGCAGAAGGACTACTTCCTGCCCCGTATGGCGCTCGGCGAGGTCCGGGGCGCCTTCTCGATGTCCGAGCCGGCGCTGGGTTCGGATGTGTCGGCCATCACGTCCAAGGCGGTCAGGGACGGCGACGAGTACGTCCTGACCGGACAGAAGATGTGGCTGACCAACGGCGGCAGCTCCACACTGGTGGCCGTCCTCGTCCGGAGTGACGAAGGACACCCCGAGGGGACGGCGCCCCACAAGTCGATGACGACCTTCCTGGTGGAGAAGGAGCCGGGCTTCGGCGAGGTGCGCCCCGGCCTGACCATCCCGGGCAAGATCGACAAGATGGGCTACAAGGGCGTCGACACGACCGAGCTGATCATGGACGGACTGCGCATTCCGGCCGATCGCGTCCTCGGCGGGCAGACCGGCCGAGGGTTTTACCAAATGATGGACGGGGTCGAGGTCGGCCGCGTCAACGTGGCGGCGCGTGGCTGCGGCGTCGCACAGCGTGCGTTCGAACTGGGTGTCTCGTATGCCCAGCAGCGTCACACTTTCGGCAAGCCGATCGCCCAGCACCAGGCCATCCAGTTCAAGCTGGCCGAGATGGCTACCAAGGTCGAGGCCGCCCATGCGATGATGGTCAACGCAGCACGCAAAAAGGACTCCGGGGAACGAAACGACCTCGAAGCGGGGATGGCGAAGTACCTCGCCTCCGAGTACTGCAAGGAGGTGGTGGAGGACGCCTTCCGTATCCACGGTGGCTACGGCTTCTCGAAGGAGTACGAGATCGAGCGGCTCTACCGGGAGGCTCCGATGCTGCTGATCGGTGAAGGTACCGCCGAGATCCAGAAAATGATCATTGGGCGCCGCCTGCTCGAGGAGTACCGGGTCCAGGGCTGAACGTCCCGATTCGCACAGGTTTGACTGCGAAAAGGGTCACATCCCGTAACAGGCCTCGGGGCATCGACTCGGCTTCTGGCTTGCCCAGTTGTTGCGTGCAACCGATAGCATTCCAGTAAAGCCGCCGTCCCGTCCCCCTGTTTGCGGCGCGGCAATCACCCGCTACGAAGGTCATCCATGCCCCACAGCCAAACCTCTGCACCTCGCGACAGCCTTCTCGGTGGACGTCTCGCGCGCGGAGCATCGCCGTGGCTTCTGCCGACCGTCGCCACCGCGGCGCTCAGCCTCACCCGGGCGCGCAAGTCCGGGCGCTGGGCCGCGGTGGCCGTGCCCACCACCGCTCTCGCGGCGGGCATGCTGTGGTTCTTCCGCGACCCCGAGCGAGAGATCGCCCAGGGCCGGGTCATCTCCCCCGCCGACGGTGTGGTGCAGAGCATCATGCCGTGGAAGGACGGACGGACCCGGGTCGCGATCTTCATGAGCCCGCTGAACGTCCACGTCAACCGCGCGCCCCTCGCGGGCACGGTGACGTCCGTGGAGCACATCCCCGGCGGGTTCGTCCCGGCGTTCAACAAGGAGAGCGAGAACAACGAGCGCGTTGTCTGGCACTTCGACACCGAGCTCGGCGACATCGAGATGGTGCAGATCGCCGGCGCGGTCGCCCGTCGCATCGTCCCCTACGTGCCGGCCGGCACGAAGGTGGAGCAGGGCGAACGCATCGGTCTGATCCGCTTCGGTTCACGTGTCGACATCTACCTCCCGGAGGGTGTCGAGGTCGCGGTCGAGGTCGGTCAGGCCACCACCGCGGGGGTGACTCGAATTGACCGTGACTGATCCTGAATCACCGGCGAAGCGGACCGACTGGGTCCCGCAGGCCGAGGAGGAGACCGACGGCGAGGAGATGCCCCTCTCGCTGCGGCTGTCGATAGCGGACACCCTCACCCTCGGCAACGCGACGTGCGGATTCATGGCGGTGTACTTCACCACCACCGGAATCCTCATCCCGCACCTCACCGGCAGCGGCGAGTCGGGCATGGCCCGGCACAGCGCGGCGACCGCGGTGATACTGATGCTGCTCGCGGCGGTCTTCGACCTCTTCGACGGGATCGTGGCCCGCAAGCTGCGCAGCTCGCCGATGGGCGCCGAGCTGGACAACCTGTCCGACCTGATCAGCTTCGGGCTGGCGCCGGCGTACTTCGTGCTCGTCTACGGCATGGTCGCCGACGACGCGCACCAGAAGATCTCGGCGCTGGCCGCGATCGTGGTGCTGCTCGCGGTGGTGCTCAGACTCGCGAGATTCAGCTGCGTGACGCTGAAGGACGGCATGTTCCAGGGCATGCCGAGCCCCTTCGGCGCACTGACGGTCGTCTCGATCGTCCTGCTGGAGCTGCAGTTCATCCCGACGCTGCTGGCGATCATCGGGGTGGCCTGGCTGATGGTGAGCCGGGTCGAGTACCCCAAGCCGCGGGGTGTCCTCGCGGTGGCCATGCTCAGCTGGATCGTGGGGGCCATGGGCCTCCTGGCGGCCTGGGCCTTCGACGCTCCGGGCGGCCAGCTGCTGCTCCAGACGGGCTGCGCGCTGCAGATCGTCCTGGCGGCCACGATCCCGCTCTTCGCGACGACCCGGCGGGTGAACACCTTCCGCCACAACCGCCGCGAGGCAAGGGCCACACAGGTCCAGTAGTGTCTGCTCCTTCGCCCCGCCGAGCTGCTGCTCGGCGGGGCGAAGTGCTGCGACGGGGCTGGTGCGCCCGGCGGCCGATCTTTTGTCAGGCTGCCCTGCGCCGCCTGAGGGCGTAGAAGGTGATGCCGCCGAGCAGGAGGGCCCCGGCGACGACCCCGGCCGGCAGGGCGAG
Organism: Streptomyces sp. NPDC042102; assembly: GCF_055582305.1. Lineage (NCBI taxonomy): Bacteria > Bacillati > Actinomycetota > Actinomycetes > Kitasatosporales > Streptomycetaceae > Streptomyces > Streptomyces sp. NPDC042102. The sequence continues at coordinate 622,149 of NZ_JBVJDL010000001.1, read as the reverse complement.
CTCGCCCACGAGCGAGTCGTCGTCCTTCGCGGCAGCGGTGGGGCTCTGCTCGTCAGGCCCGGTCACGCCGGGCTGCGACGGGCCCTCGGCGGCGTCGTCGCCGAAGGAGAACACCGGGCTGTTCCCGGAGCGCGGTGTGCCGGAGATGTCCACGGTCAGCGAGATCGGTACGACGATGCCCTTCGCCTTGTCGTGCGGCTCGGCGACCTGCGCCTGGATGTAGTACGTGCCGGGCACGTCGTATCCCTTGGAGTCGGAGCTCTTCGCCCCGCCCTGCTCGGTGATCTCCCAGGGACCGCAGACCCGCTCGATGCGCCCGGTCCTGCCCGCGAGGATCTCGGTCAGGTTGTGGTCCTTGTTGCACTGCGTCGACTCACGCTGGGCGTTGTAGACGCTGACGCCCCACCCGGCGGTGGCGGAGTTGGGGAAGTCGGCCGGGATGTCCACGCCGGCCTTGACCGTGAGCTTCTGGCCCGCCTTGAGCTCCACCCGCCAGAAGGGGGCCTCACCGACGGCGATGGACTGCCGGTGGGTGCCCGGTCCGATCGGGGTGGCGCTGTTGAAGGAGAAGCCGCCCTCGGCGTCGGCCCCGGTGCGGGGCTGGGGAGTCCGCGGGGCGGTCCCCTGGGTCGTCTTGTCGGCGATGCCGACGAGGAGTTCGACGGGCATCGGCTTGTCGCCGGACTTGGTCACGTCGTTCTCGATCATGATGCAGCCGATGTCGTCCGGCGCGGGCTTCTCGTTGCCCGATCCGGGCTTGCTGCGGCCTCCGGTGGAGATGATGTTCGCCCATCCCATCGACTGGGCGAACTCCCTCAGCCACTCGTAGGGTTGGCCGTCTCCCGGCGGGCCGGCCGCAACGGTGATGATGGAGCCGCGCCCGTACCCCTCCTCGGCGACGGCGGTGGCGCTGACCTGGAGCAGCTGGTCCGGCCGCTTCTTGACCTTGTAGTAGAGGTCGCGCCCTCCGGTGAACTTGTCCAGGTACTGGCCGGGCGTGACCAGCGGAGCGTCCTGGCAGCCGCCCAGGGAGCCCGCCACCGGCTTTCCGGTGGCGTGGTAGGTCCGCCACCCCTTGCGGAACAGGGTGCCCAGATTGGCGGTCAGCGAGTCGGCGTCGGCGGCGTCGGCGTACGACCCGCCGGTCACGTCGGCGATGCACTTCAGCTGCCCACGTACAGCCGAGGAGGGGGTCCGGAACCCGATCACGTCAATGGCGAGGTCGATGCCCTGCCCCTTGAGCTCGCGGGCCACCTCGCACGGAGGCGGCGGCGCGCAGGTGTCCTCACCGTCCGAGACCAGGACGATACGGCGCTTGCCGCTCGTGCCGAGGTCCTTGGCGGCTTCGCGGAGCGAGACGCCGATCGGTGTGAACCCGACCGCTTTGAAGCCCTCCACCCGCTTCTTGGCGTCGGCACGCGCCGCCCGGTCCATCGGCGTGACCGGCAGGACCTGCTGCGTGTCGGCGCAGCCCTCCTTCTTGTCCTGTCCGGGATACGTGGCGCCGTAGACGCGCAGTCCCAGCGGGGCCTGTTCGGGGGCGGTGTCGATGATCCGGGTGACCGCCTGCTTGGCGGCGGCGAGGCGGGTCTGGCCGCCGGCGTCGTTGTCGTTCATCGACCCGGACAGGTCGAGAACGAGGTCGATCCGGGCAGGGTCCGGAGCCCCGGGTGCTGCGGGGGCGGCGCTCGCGGCCGCCGCCGGCGACAGGAGCGCGCCGAGCATCAGCACGGAAACGGCAGCGAGCACGCGTCGTCGGCGTGGTCTTGGATGCATGAAGATGATCTCCAGGAGGTTTGTCTGTCGGTCTCTTGATACGTGCCGGTCGGGAACCGGGCCCTGCGGAGTCCAGGCTGTCCGAACTACCGTGCCGGGCAACGGCTTTGCGTACGGTACCGAACTCAACTCATCCGACGATAAGCAGATGCGAATGGTTCCACGAGTCCGTCAGCTGATACGGCCTGACACCTCTGGTGCGGCGGGGCGGGGGAACCGTTCCGATCGCAACCTCGGTGCGGCGGTCGCCACGCTGCGGGGGCCCGGTCCGGTCGCGGGCCCCGTATCCTTGATGTCGGAAAACCGCCAGCCACGCCCTGATCCACCCCGGATGCTGGAGCCATGCACACCGACACCGAGCGTTGCGTCCGGGCCGTGCAGTCGAAGGACGCGCGGTTCGACGGCTGGTTCTTCACGGCCGTCCTGACCACCCGCATCTACTGCCGTCCCAGCTGCCCGGCCGTGCCGCCCAAGGTCGAGAACATGACCTTCCTGCCCAGCGCCGCCGCCTGCCAGCAGGCGGGCTTCCGCGCCTGCAAGCGCTGCCGGCCCGACACCAGCCCCGGCTCCCCGGAGTGGAACGCCCGCGCCGACGCCGTGGCCCGGGCCATGCGGCTCATCCAGGACGGCGTCGTCGACCGCGAGGGCGTCCCCGGGCTCGCCGCCCGGCTCGGCTACTCGACCCGCCAGATCGAGCGGCAGCTCAATGCCGAGCTCGGCGCGGGCCCCCTGGCCCTGGCCCGCGCGCAGCGCGCCCAGACCGCCCGCCTGCTGATCGAGACCTCCGCCCTGCCGATGGGCGACGTCGCCTTCGCGGCCGGGTTCGCCTCGATCCGCAGCTTCAACGACACCGTCCGCGAGGTCTTCGCCCTCTCCCCCAGCGAGCTGCGCACCCGCGCCGCCCGGCGTCCCGGCACCCCGTCCAGCACGCCGGGGACGCTGTCGCTGCGGCTGCCGCACCGGGCCCCGCTCAACCCCACCAATCTGTTCGGGCACCTGGCCGCGACCGCGGTCCCCGGGGTCGAGGAGTGGCGCGGCGGCGCCTACCGCCGCACCCTGCGCCTGCCCTACGGCACCGGGACGGTGGCCCTGAGCCCGCAGGACGGCCACATCGGCTGCCAGCTGGCCCTGACCGACCTGCGGGACCTGACCATCGCCATCAGCCGGTGCCGCTGGATGCTGGACCTGGACGCCGACCCGGTGGCCGTGGACGAGCAGCTGCGCGGCGATCCGCTGCTGGCCCCGCTCGTGGACCGGGCCCCCGGCCGCCGGGTGCCGCGTACGGTCGACGCCGCCGAGTTCGCCGTACGGGCGGTGCTCGGGCAGCAGGTGTCGACGGCGGCGGCCCGTACGCACGCGGCGCGGCTGGTCACGGCCCACGGGGAACCGGTGGAGGACCCCGACCCGGACGGCGGGCTGACCCACCTCTTCCCCTCCCCCCGGGCGCTGGCCGCGCTCGACCCGGAGGCGCTCGCGCTGCCGCGCAGCCGCCGCACCACGCTGACCACGCTGGTCGGCGCCCTGGCCGACGGTTCGCTGCCGCTCGGCATCGACAGCGACTGGGAGGCCGCGCGGGCCCGGCTCGCGGGCCTGCCCGGGTTCGGGCCCTGGACCACCGAGGTGATCGCGATGCGGGCGCTGGGCGACCCGGACGCGTTCCTGCCCTCGGACCTCGGCGTCCGGCGCGCGGCGGCCGGCCTCGGGCTGCCGTCCACCCCGGCGGCGCTGACCGCCCGGGCGGCCTCCTGGCGGCCCTGGCGGGCGTACGCCGTGCAGTACCTGTGGGCGACCGACTCCCACCCCATCAACCACCTGCCCGTCTGACGGACAAGGACGACACGATGAACAGCAAGGGCAACACCGGCATGAAGCAGCACACCGTGGTCGACAGCCCCTACGGCCCGCTCACGCTCGTCGCCGCCGACGGCGTCCTGTGCGGCCTGTACATGACCGGGCAGCGGCACCGGCCCGCCGAGGAGTCCTTCGGCGAGCGGGTCTCGGCGCGGGAGGAGCCGTTCCCCGAGGTGGCGCGGCAGCTGACCGCGTACTTCGCGGGTGAGCTGACCGAGTTCGACGTGCCGATGCGCCTGGACGGCACCGAGTTCCAGCGCAGTGTGTGGGCGCAGCTGCGGCGGATCCCGTACGGCGAGACGTGGTCGTACGGCCGGCTCGCCGCCGAGCTCGGCAAGCCGAACGCGTCCCGCGCGGTGGGGCTGGCCAACGGCAAGAACCCGATCGGCATCATCGTCCCGTGCCACCGCGTGATCGGGGCGTCGGGCGGCATGACCGGCTACGGCGGCGGCCTGGACCGCAAGGAGCGGCTGCTGGCCCTGGAGTCGGGCGAGCCGGCCGCACCGCCGGCGGCGCTGTTCTAGCCCTTCGGCTCAGGCCCGCCGGAGCCGGGAATCGAGGACCGCGCCGAGGAGGTCGGCTTCGCCGGGCGCGGTCAGCAGGCGCTTGGGCAGGATCAGCGCCTTGGTCTTGAGGCCGGCCCCGCCGATGACGACGTAGAGGCTCGGGGTCTCGTGATATCGCGTCATCTGGTCCCAGCCCGTGCGGAAGGCCTCCGCGCCGTCGAGGACGGCCACGATGCCGGTGCCGTCGACGACGCACTCCGCGCCCTCGTGGTCCCGCTGGATCCGGAGGGCCTTCGCGACGATCTGCCGGGGCAGGATCAGGGACATCACCGACCCGTAGACGACGGCCAGCGCCAGGAGGACGAAGTTCACCGAGCCGCCCTCGGCGTCGACGCGCACGCCCGGGAGCGCGATGACGAGCGCGCACGCGGCGGCGAACCAGCGCACCCGGCGGAACGTTCCCGCCGCCTTCAGCCCCTCGCGGATCTCGCTCTTCTCCAACGTGCCCGTGAACCGAAGCACGACCTCGCCCGTGACCTGGGCATCCTGCTGACTTGGTATGTCTTCTGTTTCCACAGCCGCGGAGCATAGCGCTCCGCGTGCCTAGACCACGCTCAGCGGTACCAGCAGGGCGAAGGCCGCGCCCGCCTCCACGGCGTGACCGAAGTACGAGGGGTGCTGGACCGGGGCCGCGAGGAGGACCAGCTTCTGCTGGGCGACGGCGGCCGCCTGCCAGTCGGAGGGGGCGCCGAGGTAGCCCTGGAACCAGCCCTCGCAGGCGCCGGGGCCGGTGACGAACAGGGCGTCGTCGGCCTGGCGGTAGACCGCGTTCCAGTCGGGGGCGGTGGTGGCCCAGCCCTCGTAGTCGGTGAAGTGGGCCCAGCCGCCGTCGCGTATCGCGGTGTCGAAGAGCCAGATCGGCACCCCTTCGGGCGTGACCTCGTCGCCCGCGAGCTGTTCGGTGGTGAAGTGGACCATGGGGAGGGCGTCGGGGCCCTCGTCGCTGGTGCTGGGCCAGGCGTACATGTCGAGCGTGGTCATGCGGGGCGGCGTCCGTTCTCCAGTTCGGCGGTGCCCTCGCCCGACTCCAGGACCCGGCAGGCCTCTTGGATGCGCAGGCCGAGGGATCCGGGGAGGTAGGCGGTGAGTCGGGCGGGCTCGACCAGTTTCCAGGACAGGAGTTCCTCCTCCTGGAGAGTGATGGCGGCGAGCTGACCGGCGTCGAGGACGCCGCCGTCGTAGACGTACGCCACCAGGGGCGGCCGGCCGGTGCCCAGGACCCAGTCCACGGCGAGCAGCCGGCCGAGCGGGAGGTCGAGGCCGATCTCCTCGGCGCTCTCGCGGCGGGCGGCCGTACGCGGGGACTCGCCCTCGTCCGACTCGATGGTCCCGCCGGGCAGGGCCCAGCCCTCGCGGTAGTTCGGTTCGACGAGGAGGACCCGGCCCTCGGCGTCGCGGAAGAGCGCGGCGGATCCGGCCAGTACCCGGGGCAGGCTCGCGATGTAGGCGGCGTAGTCAGTGGTGGTCACGCCCGCAACCCTACCGATCCGGGGTGAACTCCGTGATCATGCCCGGGCCGCCCCCGGCGCCGTCGGCTACCCCTGTCCCGGCCGGCCCCGGCCCGGGCCGCGCGCCCGGCCCCCGGTGTGTTCGGTCAGGGCGTCGCCGACCATCGCCGTGACGGCGTCGCGCAGGCCGTGCAGCGGGTGGTGGCGGGCGGGTCCCGCGCCGGGGTCGGCGCGCAGTTCCTTCACCAGGGCCCAGCAGAGCAGCAGCATGACGACGACGAAGGGCAGCGCGACCAGGATGGTCGCGGTCTGGAGGGACTTCAGGCCGCCGGCGACCAGCAGTACGGCGGCCACGGCGGCCATCAGGACGCCCCAGGTCAGCACCAGCCAGGTCGGCGGGTTCAGGGAGCCGCGGCTGGTGAGGGAGCCCATGACCAGGGAGGCCGAGTCGGCGCTGGTGACGAAGTAGGTCATCACGAGCAGCATCGCGACGTACGAGGTGACGGTGCCCAGCGGCAGGGCGTCGAGCATGGCGAAGAGGGAGGCCTCGGCGCCTTCCTTGACGGCGGCGGCGAGGTCGGCCGCGCCGGTGGAGTCGAGCCGGATGGCGGTACCGCCCATGACGCAGAACCAGACGACGGTGGCGCCGCTGGGGACCAGGAGGACGCCGATGAGGAACTCGCGGATGGTGCGGCCGCGCGAGATGCGGGCGATGAAGGTACCGACGAACGGCGCCCAGGACAGCCACCACGCCCAGTAGAAGATCGTCCACGCGCCGAGCCAGGCGCTGTCGGTGAACGCGCCGGTGGCGGTGGCCATGGGGAGGAGGTTGTGCAGGTAGCTGCCGACGCTGGCCGGGACCACGTCGAGGATGTAGACGGTCGGGCCGAGGACGAAGACGAAGAGCATGAGGGCGCCGGCGAGCACGAGGTTGACGCTGCTGAGCCATTTGACGCCCTTGTGCAGGCCCGAGAAGGCGGAGAGCACGAACGCGGCCGACAGCGAGGCGATGATGATCAGCTCGACGCCGGTGGAGTCCTCGACCCCGGCGGTGATGCTGAGGCCCTCGGCGACCTGGAGGGCGCCCAGGCCCAGGCTGGTCGCCGTACCGAAGACGGTGGCGAAGACGGCGAGCAGGTCGACGGCCTTGCCCTGCCAGCCGTCGGCCCGGCGCGTGCCGATGAGGGGCACGAAGGCGGAGGAGAGCCGGTTGCCGCGGCCCTTGCGGAAGGTGGCGTAGGCGAGGGCGAGGCCGGCGATGCCGTAGATCGCCCAGGGGGTCAGGGTCCAGTGGAAGAAGGAGTAGTCGAGCGCGGCGCGGGCGGCGTCGCCCGTCTGCGGGGCCGCGCCGCTGGCGGGGGGCGGGGCGAGGTAGTGGGTGAGGGGCTCCCCCACGCCGTAGAACATCAGGCCGATGCCCATGCCGGCGCTGAACATCATCGCGATCCACGCGAGGTTGGTGAACTCGGGCTCGGAGTCGTCGGAGCCGAGCCGGATCCGGCCGAAACGGCTGATGGCGAGCACGACGCACAGGACGAGGAAGGTGTCGGCGGCGATCACGAACAGCCAGGCGAAGTTGTCCAGGACCCAGGCCAGGGCAGTGCTGGACGCGGTGTCGAAGGATCCCTTGGCGAGGGCCGCCCAGGCGACGGCGGCCAGCACGACGACCACGCCGACGGTGACGACCGTCCGGTCGGGGGCGCCGTCCCCGGTGCTTCCGGGGGGTTCCGGGCTGTCCGGGCGGGGCTGATCCAGGGAATCCGTGCTCATGCGGCCCCACTATGGTGGCGTAAATAGGGATTTTTAGGCATGGCGCGCCGGGTGTGGCCCAGGCCACCCATGGGCATAGGAGGATCCTCCGGATAGGCTCGGGGTGGCGCGACTGCACTGTTCGATAGCAAGGGATTAGCAAGGTGACGAACGGAGCAGTAACTGAGACCGCGCGCGTGCTCATCGCCGCGGACAAATTCAAGGGCTCGCTCACGGCCGTACAGGTCGCGGAGCGGGTGACGGCGGGGCTTCGCTCGGCCGTACCGGACGTGGAGGTCGAGACCCTCCCGGTCGCGGACGGCGGCGACGGCACGGTCGCGGCCGCGGTGGCGGCAGGGTTCGAACGCCGGGAGGTACGGGTCACCGGACCGCTCGGGGAGCAGGTCACGGCCGCTTTCGCGCTGCGCGACGGCACCGCCGTGGTGGAGATGGCGGAGGCCTCCGGGCTCCAGCTGCTGCCGTCGGGTGTGTTCGCGCCGCTGACGGCGACGACGTACGGCTCCGGCGAGCTGCTGAAGGCCGCGCTGGACGCGGGCGCGCGTTCGATCGTCTTCGGTGTGGGCGGCAGCGCCACCACCGACGGCGGCGCGGGCATGCTGCAGGCACTGGGCGCGGTGTTCCTGGATGCGAACGGCGAACCGGTCGGTCCGGGCGGCGGCGCGCTGGCGGCGCTGGCGTCGGCGGACCTGTCGGGGGTCGATGCGCGGTTCGCCGAGGTGGACTTCGTCCTGGCCAGCGACGTGGACAACCCGCTGACCGGCCCGAAGGGCGCGCCGGCGGTGTACGGCCCGCAGAAGGGCGCCTCCCCGCAGGACGTGGCGACGCTGGACGCGGCGCTGGCGCACTTCGCGCGGGTGCTGGAGAAGGCGATCGGGCCCCGGGCGGCGGAGTGCGCTCTGGCGCCGGGCGCGGGCGGCGCGGGCGGTATCGGCTACGGCGCGCTGCTGCTCGGTGCGAGCTTCCGGCCCGGCATCGAGCTGATGCTGGAGGTGCTGGGCTTCGCCCCGGCCCTGGAGCGGGCGACGCTGGTCATCACGGGTGAGGGCTCGCTGGACGAGCAGACCCTGCACGGCAAGGCCCCGGCGGGCGTGGCGGCCGCCGCGCGGGCGGCGGGCAAGGAGGTCGTGGCGGTCTGCGGACGGCTGCTGCTGGCCCAGGAGGCCCTCCAGGCGGCGGGCATCCGCCGCGCGTACCCGCTGACGGAGCTGGAGCCGGACCCGGCGAAGTGCATCGCGAACGCGGGTCCGCTGCTGGAGCGGGTGGCGGCGAACATCGCGTCGGACGTGCTCTGAGCTCCGCCGCGCGCTGCTGACGGCCGCTGACGGCGCCGCCGTCCTCCCCCGGTACGACGCCAGGCCCCTTGCCCACCCGGGCGGGGGGCCTGCGTCGTACCCGTCCCGGGGCGGGCCGGCGGCCGGCGGCCCTCGGCCGTCCGACGGCCGACGTTGCCCGATCGGGCAGGGGCGGCGTGCCGGGCGGGTGCCCCGGTGGGGGTGGTCCGGCGAGCGGCCGGTGGCGAGCATGGCGGGGTGACCAACTGCACGGTGTGCGGGACGCGTTGTGGCCCGGGGGAACAGTTCTGCGGCAACTGCGGGACGTTCCTGGAGTGGGACGGCGACCGGGCCGCCGGGCCGGGTACGCCGGGCCGGCCGGGCGGTGCCGGAGGGCCGGGCGCTGGCGGCGGTGCCGGAGGGGCGGGCGGTCGGGGTCCCGCGGGCGGCGCCGCCGGGGCCAGTGACGCCGCCGGGGCCAGTGACGCCGCCGGGGCCGGTGATGCCGCCGGGGCGGGGCCTGCCGCGGGCGCGGGTCGGCAAGACGAGTCAGGCGGTGCGGGCAGTGCCGGCGGTACTGGCGGGGCTGGCACTGGCCGTGCTGGTGGCACTGGCGAGGCTGGCGGGGCGGACGTTGCGCCCCACCGGGCGACCGGTGCGGGCGCCGCGTCGGCGGCGCCCCGGGCGGGCGTACGGCGGGTGCGGGCCGTGCAGCCGCCCGGCGACGGCGGTGCGGCCGCCGCGCGGCCGGTGCAGCGGCAACACCCGGTCGAGGAGGCTCCGCCGCAGGCCGGCGACCTGATCTGCGGGCAGTGCGGGGTGGGCAACGTCCCCAGCCGCAAGTACTGCCGCCGCTGCGGCTCCTCCCTCGCGGACGCGCCCGTCGTCCCCCGGCCCCCGTGGTGGCGGCGGCTGCTCCCGCGCAGGCCCCGCCGCACCCACGCGGCCGGGGAGCGCCCCCGGCGTCCCCGGCAGTGGCGGCTGCCGCGGTTCGTCCTGCCCGTGGTGGTCCTGCTGGCCCTGGCCGGCACGGGCTATCTGTTCCGTACGGAGCTGCTGGGCGTCGTGGACGCGGTACGCGACCGGATCTCCGACCCCCAGCAGTTCCACGCCGTGGAGGTGACCGCCTCCAGTGCCCGTCCCGGGCACGAGCCGGGGCTGGCGGTGGACGGGACCACCGACAAGTACTGGGCGCCCGCCACGGCCGGGCCGGGCGAGTTCCTCGAGGCCGGCTTCCCGGGCCCGGTCCGGCTGCTGGACCTGGTGGTGCGGCCCGGGGCGTCGCCGGTCGCGGAGGCCTTCCTCCAGCAGGGCCGGCCGAGCGGTCTGCTGCTGACGGCGACCACCGCCGACGGCCGGACGGTCACGCGCACGGTGCGGCTCGCCGACGTACCCGGACAGCAGCGGTTCCACTTCGCCGTCAGTGACGTGGTGCGGCTGCGCCTCACGGTCCAGGGCGGCTACGGCACGGCGGACGGCCGCCCGCCCGCCCTGGCCGAGGTCGAGTTCTTCAAGCGGCCCTAGGGGCTCCTAGCCGCGCAGGAGGGCTGCCAGCATGTCCGCGTGGCGGCGTTGGGCCTGGCGGGCGGCCGCGCGGTCGCCCGCGGCCTGGTGGGCGGCGATCAGCAGCCGCCAGACGGCGTCCTGGAAGGGGTCCAGGGTCAGGGCGTGGGCGGCCGCCGCCACCGCGGCGCCCGGGCGGTCGCGGGTCAGCTCGACCTCGGCCAGGGTGTGCGCGGCGCGGACGGCCTGCGTGCGGTAGCGCTCGCGGATCGGGACCACCCACTCGGCCGGGCCGTCCTCGGGGAGCAGTTCGCCGGTGTAGAGGCGCAGCGCCCCGCCGAGGGACTCGGCGGCGCGGTCGGCGTCGCCGCGGGCGGCGGCGGTCAGGCCCGCTCCGGCGGCGGCCTCGAAGCGCTGGACGTCACAGGAGCCGCCGGGGGCGAGGCTGAGCATGTACGCCTCGCCGGATCGGACCAGGAGCCGGCCCCGGCCGCGGTCCTGGCCCGGTTCCAGGACGGTGCGCAGCGTGGAGACGGCCGTCTGCAGTCCGTGTCCGGCGGTACGGGCGGAACTCTCGGGCCACAGGGCGGCCATGAGGTGCTCGCGGTGGACGGGCCGGCCCGCGTGGACGGCGAGCAGCCGGGCCAGGGCCCGTACCCGGGGGCGGGTGGCGCCCCAGTCCAGCGGCCGGCCGTCGACGGTGATCTCGAAGCGGCGGAAGCAGCGCAGGGTGAGCCCCCGTGCGCGGTCGTCGTCCGCCTCCGTGCCGGTGTCGGGGCCGGTCGGGCGGGGGCGCGGGGGCGGCGGGGAGGGGCGGCGGCCGGCGCAGCGGCGGGCGAGGTGGGCCCGCAGCAGCGGGACGCAGTCGCCCGTCCCGTACTCCTCGGCCAGCTCCGGCGATTCCTCGGCGCCGCGCCGCAGGTCCCGTAACAGCCGCTCGGGGAGGGCGCCGAGGACCTCCCGGTCGAGGTAGGTGCGCAGGGCGGGGGCGTCGAGGGGGTCGCGACCGGCGGCCGCGGCGGGCTGGCCCAGGCGCAGTACGGCGGGCCAGCCGCGGCCGAGCCGGAGCAGGCCGGGGTCCGCGGCCGGAAAGGCCGCGGCGGCCTCGGCGTCGCTCAGGCGCAGGTCGCGGGCGGTGAGGACGGGGGTGTCGGACAGCTCCAGGCGGGCGAGGTTGACGGCGGGCATGCGGCGGCCGGCGAGGACGACCCGCAGCCGGCCGGGCGGGGCGAGCCGGGCGAGTTCCTCCAGCGCCGCCTCGGCGGGGTTGCCGTGCACCAGATGGACGTCGTCGACGAGCAGCAGGACCGGCTCGGGGCCGCGTTCGACGGCGAGGAGGACGGATTCGACGGTCGGGCCGGGCGCCCCCGGCTCGCCTGGCGCCAGCCTGGTCAGGAGCGTGGCCGCGTCGCGGGTGTCGCGGCACGGCCGCCAGTGCACGACGCGGCCCTCGAAGGCGGCGGCGGTCCGGGTCAGCAGGGTGGTCTTGCCGTATCCGGCGGGTGCGACGACGAGTGTCAGGGCACCGGAACCGCTGGTGGGCAAGGGTGACAACGACGTACGGACGGGCATGTCCGGCCTCCTCCCCGCTCAAGAGCAGGTCAAGGATGGGTACCTACTCTCCGTAGCGCATGAGTAACCCATTACCCAATCGGGGGCGCGGCGACGGCGCACGGCTCCCGGGCGGGGGCGGTTGCTGCGGCGACGCCCTCAGCGGGGCAGGACCTCGACCCGGAACGGCAGGTGCACCGGGCGGTTGCGGGCCACGAACGCCGTCAGCGCGGCCGTGTCGACGCGGGCCGGGTCGGTGACCCGCAGCCGGACCAGCAGGTACGGCCGGTCGGAGCCGGGCAGCGGGGTGCCGGGGGTGGTGGACCACACGGCGCCACCGCTCTCCTCGATCTCCGGGGTCACCCCGAAGGCCCGGCGGACCTGTTCGGCCAGTCCGGTCCGGGTCCCGCGCAGCCCATGGCCGGCAACGGCTCCCGGGACCGCCCCCGGGGTCGCGTCCGCGCCCGGCACACCGTCCGCGCCGCCGCCGTCACCGTCACCCTCGCCGTCGCCGTCGCCGTCGCCGTCGCCCAGGACGTCGTCCGCGCCGACCCACGCGGCCAGCAGTGCCACGAAGTCGGCCGGGGCCAGGCGCGGGTCGAAGTACGCGGGCAGGCAGTCCAGGACCGTCAGGACCGGTGCGAGCACCTCGTCCAGGCCCTCGGTGATCCGCTGCGCCAGGTCGTCCTCCGCGTAGACGGCGGGCAGCTGGGCGCCCAGCGGGTGGCGGGAGGGCAGGCCGGGGACCAGGCGCCGGTTCACCGGGCCTCCACCCGCACCTGGTGGTCGTAGCTGAAGGCGAGCGCGCCGGGCCCGAGCACGATCCGGTCGGCGCCCTCGCCGCGCCGCCGCGTCTCCAGGTCGGCGGGGAAGAGCCGTACGCTCTCCACCGACTCCACGCCCGGCACCTGTTCGAGTACGGCCCACACCGCGCCGCTGTGCACGGCCCGGCCGAACGGCCAGCCGTCGCCGGACGGGCCGCCGGTGAGCGGGTTGAGCTGCCGGTACAGGGCGGCGAGCGCGGCCCGCTGCACGCGGGCGGCGGGCACGCCGGCGGTGGCGTGCAGGACGGCGACGACGGTGACGCCCTGGTAGTAGGGGGGTTCGACGACGAGACGGGTGCCGAGCACGCGGCGGGCGTCGAGGTAGGCGGTGACGTGCCGCAGCAGGGCGGGCGGGCAGGCCATCCGGCCGAATTCCAGGCGGCCCTCGCCGTCGTCCTCGGCGGCCGGTACGAGCAGCACGCGCACCACGCCCGGGCCCTCCTCCAGGGCTTCGACGCATCGCACGCGGGCCACCTCGGGCGCGGCCTGCCGGGTCAGGTACTCGTAGTCCTCGGCGGTCACCGCCCGTTCCCGCGTCCGCAGTCCCATGGCCCCGCGCAGCCGGGCGTTGGCGACGTCCTCGCCGTCGACCCCGCCGCCGGCCGCGCGCCGGTTCTCGACGCGTGCGATGTACGGGATGGAGCTGCGCAGGACGTTCAGCGTGCGCCGGGCCACGTTGCCGCGACGGCCGCCGCCGGTGAGGTACGGCCGCGCGCGCACCGGTACGCCCTTGGCGGGGACCGCCCCGTACTGGCGCAGGCTGCCGTCGGCCTCGCGGACGGCGGGCCCGAAGGCGACCTCGCCGGTGGCCCGGTCGAGGCGGACGTGCCGGTCGCCGGGGCCGGACTCGGCGAAGTGCGCGACCTCCGTCCAGGGCAGCCAGTTCCCGGCGGTGGTGCGGGTCTCGACGGTGAAGGGCGGGCCGCCGGCGACGACCGGGGTCCGGTCGAGGGTGAAGGCCTGCCCGGGTACCCCCTCGCTGACGCCGAGGAGTTCGGCGGCGGCCCGCTCGGCGTGCACGGCCGGGGTGGTACCGCCGATCGTGAACGCCTCGGCGGAGAGCAGGGTCGGGGTCGCGGAGTACGGGCGCCGGCCCAGCGGCGGCTGGACGACGCAGCGCAGCCAGCCGGCGCGCTGCCGGGCCTCGGCGGAGGGCAGGTGCCCGGCGGGGAGGTGGAGGAGGACGTCCCCGGGCCGATTGAAGCCGCCGGTGCCGTCGCGGTCGACCTCGCAGGCGGTCCAGCCCTCGCCGGTCCACGCCTCCCAGGCCAGGGGCGGGGCGTCGGGGTCGATGCCGTGGCCGGCGACGGGGAAGTCCAGGCGCAGCGCGACCACGCAGGAGGGCGCGGCCTGCGAGAGGCCGAAGTAGAGGGCGTCGCCGGGGCGCGGCACGGGCGCGAAGCAGGGCACGCCGCGGCCGCCCGCGAGTTCGGTGGCGCGGTCGGCGGGGACGGCTCCCGGGTCGGTGCGGCCGGTGGCCAGCACCGCCAGCTCGACCGGTACGACGGCCAGTTCGCCGAGGGTGGAGAAGACGACCGCCTCCTCGGTCTCGGTGCGGGTGGTGGCGACCTCGCTGCCCTCGCGGATCCGGACGGTCTCGGGCCGGGGCGCGGACAGCCAGAAGGTGACGTCGGCGCGGGCGGCGGCGGGCGGGTTGAGGGTGAGGCCGATCAGGTCGAGGAAGGCCAGGTGGTTCTTGTCGGGGACCCGGTTGAGGCGGTAGATGAGCTGGTCGGTCATGTGGGCGAACGCCTCGATGAGGGTGACGCCCGGGTCGGAGACGTTGTGGTCGCTCCACTGCGGGCAGCGCTGCTGGACCATCCGTTTGGCCTCGTCCACGAGGTCCTGGAAGCGCCGGTCGTCGAGGTTGGGGCGGGGCAGGGCCATCAGCCGGCGCTCCCCTCGGGTGCGTCGTGGGCGGGGATGACGTAGAAGGGGAAGACCAGGTTGCGCGGGTCGTTGGAGCCGCGCAGGGCGTAGCGGATGTCGATGTAGAGGGTGCCGGCCTCGACGGCGTCGAAGCTGACGGCGACGTCGACGAGGTCGATGCGGGGCTCCCAGCGTTCCAGGGACAGCCGTACCTCGTAGCCGATCTGGGCGGCGGTGGCGGCGTCGGCGGGGGCGAAGACGTGGTCGTGGATGGCGCAGCCGAACTGCGGCCGCATGGGGCGTTCACCGGGTGCCGTGCCCAGGATCAGCCGCATGCTCTCCTCGATCTCCTGTTCGCGGCGTACGAGGGCGATCGCCCCGGTGGCGTCCGTACGCAGCGGGAAGGCCCAGCCGGCGCCGACGAACTGCTCCCCCACGGCCGCCTCACCCGCCGATCAGGACGGTGGGCGCGCCCATGACGACCGGCGCGCCGCAGGCGGCGAGGTCGCCCACGCGGGCGGCGGGCAGTCCACCGATGAGGACGGTGGGGCAGCCGGGCGGGGCGATGACGGAGGGCGGGTGGACGGCGGGTGGCGGGAAGGAGCAGATGTGCGGGGTGGACACGACGGCCGCGGGCAGGCCCGCGATCAGCACGGTGGGCACTCCGGGCGGTGCGATCACCCCGGGGTGGCCGGTGGGGTCCCCGACGCGGGCGGCTGGCGGCATCCGCGGTCTCTCCTTCACTGGTGTGCGCAGGTGCACGGGCGGGCGGGCAGGGTGACGTGTCGTCAGTTGATGCGGACGAGGGCGGCGTTGATCGACAGGCTGGCGCCTCCCTTGAGTTCGGTGCTGGCCTGTCCGTTGACCGCGACCGTGGCGCCCTGGACGTCCACCTGGCCGTTGCTGCGCAGCGTGAGCGCGCCCGCTCCGGCGTCGGCCTCGATGCCCGTCCGGGCTTTGAACCGCAGGGACTGGCCGGTGAGTTCGAGGGCTCCGGTGCCGGCGTCCATGGTGATGCCGGCCTGCGCGGTGACGGTGACCTTGTCCTGGGCGTCGATCTCGACGGTGCCGTCGCTGTGCACGGTGACGGCGGTGGCCTGCCGGTCGAGGTGGAGGGTGAGCTTGCCGTCACCGCTGGCCAGGCGGACGCCCTGGGGGCCGCCGGCGCAGTCGAGGAGTTCCAGGCGGTTGCCGGAACGGCTCACCAGGGAACGGCGGTTGGTCGCGCCGCTGGTGGCGTCGACGAGCGGGGCGTCGTGGTCGGAGGGTTTGTCCTGGCCGTTGTAGAGCCCGCCCAGGACGTACGGGTGGTCGACACGGCCCTGCTCGAAGGCGACGAGCACCTCGTCGCCGACCTCGGGCCCGAAGATCCCGCCGCCGCCCTTGCCGCCGAGGTCGGCGGTCCGGGCCCAGTCGCTGACGTACTCCCCGTCCAGCCAGGGGAAGGCGAGCCTGACCCGGCCCCGGTCCTCGGGGTCGCGGGTGTCGGTGACGGTGGCGTTGACGACACCGCCGATCCGGTCCTGGGGCAGGCCGCCGGCGGCACCGGAGGCGAGGCCGAACAGGGAGCGGTCGGAGCGGCCGCCGACGGTGATCCAGGTCTGGTAGCCGGTCGCGGGGTCGAAGACGTGCCGGCTGGCGGAGATCGTGTACTTGCCCTCGAAGGGCGCGCCGACATTGGTGAGGGTGACGGCGGTCCCGGCCCGCAGCCGGGGCAGGCCGGTGGTGACGGCGTCGAGTTCGGCGAGCGAGGCGGCGAGGTCGGCGGCCAGCACCTTCGCCGCCTGGTCGGCCTCGGCCTGGGTGCGGTGGGGGGTGTCGGTGGCCAGGAAGGTGGCCGGGCCGAAGGCGTCGGCGGCCTGCCGCGGGGTCAGGCCCAGCTCCAGCCGGTCGCTGTGCCCGGCCGGCGCCCGGCCGACGACGGCCGACTTGGCGCGTACGTCCCAGCCGCGCACCTCGACCTGCTGCACCTGGTCGGCGGCGGTCACCGAGGCGTGGCAGCGCAGCAGGTTCCGGCCGAACTCCAGGACGTACGGGCTGCCCTGCGGGCGGGTGGCGGGAGCGGGCGCGGATCCGGTGGTGGCGGGAACGCGGAAGAAGAACGCGCCCTCCAGGACGCCGACTTCGGCACCGGCGAGGTCGGCGAGCCGGTGCAGGAACTCCCAGTCGGTGATCCCGGGCTGTGCGAGGTGCTCGTACACGGTGGTGGTCGCGTCGACCGTACCGACGCGCAGCCCCGCGCGCCGGGCGACCTGGACGGCGACGTCGGAGGCGGTCATCTGGCGGTAGCCGGCGACACGGCGGCCGCGGAAGAGCCGGTGGGCGTGGTCGAGACCGCGGACGACGGTGAACGTTCCGGTGCTGTCGAGGTCGATCTCGACGGCCGTGACCTCGCCGGAGACCAGCAGCCGGCGCTCCGGGTCGTCGGCGGCGCGCGCGTACAAGGTGACGGCGGCCCCGAGGGTGAACCCGGCGGAGCGCAGGGTGAGGTGGTGCGGGTCGCGGAAGCGGAGCACGAACAGGTCGGGCAGCTGGGTGCTGTCGTCGACGTATGCGGAGACGAGGGTCTGAGCGACGGGGTCGGGCAGCGGCGCGCCCGCGACCTCGACGACGAGGGTGCTGGCGAAGGTCTCTCCGGCCATCGGTCAGGTCAGCTCCTCGGCGGCGGGCAGCAGGAGTTCGGTGCCGGGCGCCAGCCGCATCGGGTCGTCGATGTCGTTGGCCTCGGCGATATGGCGCCAGGCGGTCGCGTCGCCGTACTCCCGCCAGGCGAGCAGGGCGAGGGTGTCGCCGGTGACGACACGGTGCGCGCGGCGGGCGGCGCGGGCGCCGGAGGTGGGGTTCTGGCCCGGCATGGGGCCGCTGAGCTCCTCCAGCGTGACCTGGCACACGGCCCGGATGGGGATGCCGCCGGGGGTGAACAGGGTGTACTTGGCCTGCACTTGGCTGACGTATCCGACGAATCCGGTGAGGCCGCCCCAGCGCAGGATCACCCAGGGCGGGACGCCCTGTTTGCGCTGGTGGGTCTCGGGCGTGGCCACGCAGCAGGCGAGCAGCTTCTCGACGGCGGCGACGACCTTGTCGTCCTGCTCGGCGCTGGCGTCGAAGAACATCTCCAGGCTGAGGCGGGCGGCGCCGGGCCCCTTGAACTCGGCCGGCCCGGCGGTGGCCGCGCCCTTGGCGGGCTTGCGCTCCCACTCGGCGGACTTGGCCAGGCTGAGCTCCTTGGGGTTGAACTGGAAGTCGATCCGCCCCATCCGGGGCCCGGCGGGCCCCTGCCCGCCGTCGGCGGGGGGCTCGCGCAGCTCCAGCCAGGCGCGTTCGAGCTTGGGGCGGGGACCGGCGCCCGCGCCGGGGCCCGGACCCGTTCCGGGGCCGGCTCCCGCGGTGGCGGGGGTGGCCGAGGCGATGAAGGCGACGGGCTGGTGCAGCGACATGCGGGCGCTCCTAGCGGCCGGCGTTCAGGAAGCCGTGGTGGGCGATCTCGAGGGTCTCGGTGGCGACCTTGACGGTCTCGGGGCTGAGACTGGGCCCGGTCCAGCGCACGGGGACGACGTCCAGGAGGGACCAGCGGGCGACGACGGTGCCGTCGAGGGTCATGGCACTGATGCGGGCGGTCTTGCGGGGGATGCCGCCCAGCATGCCGGCGAGCCACTGGGTGACCTGCTGGGTGTCACGGGTGACGGGGCGGGAGAGCTTGATGTTGGTGTACTTGATCCGGGTGGGCAGCTGCCAGACGTGACCGTTGTTCCCGCCCTCCTCGCGCTGCTCCATGACGACTTCGCAGCCGAGACCTTCGCAGCTGTTGAAGGCACCGAGGCTGATGTTGTCGATCTCGACCATGAAGCACACGCTGACGGCGGGGTCCTGCTGGTGGGGCTGGGACATGGGTTCCTCTTCCGTGGTGTGTGCCGGTCGTCCGCGGTGCGTGGCTCGGTTCGATGCCTCGGTTCAGCGCCTCGGTTCGGTGCCTCGGATCAGTGCCTCGGATCGAGTCGTACGCCGGCCCGCTCCCGGTCGAGCCGCAGCTCGGCGCGGAGCAGCCGGCTGAGCGGCCCGACGAGCCGGCGTACGAGCTCGTCGGTGACGGGCGGGGGTGACGGGCTGTCGGCCGGACCCGGGGCCGCGGCCGACGGCGGGTTCGACGGCGGGTTCGGCGGGGCCTGCGCGGGTCCCGGGTCGAGCGGGGGACCGGGGTCCGGGGCGCGCTGCACGGGGGTGCCCCGGGACGGCGCGTCCGGCTCCCGGCGGTCGACGGCGGCGGGGGCGGCGTACAGGTCCGGGGACGGCGAGGGGGGCGGCGGCGGGAAGCCGCGCGGCACGGGCGCAGCCGGCGGTTGCCACGGTGCCGGTACGGCGCCGGCCGGCGGCGGCCGGAGACCGCCCCGGTCCACGGCCCGGAGCTCCGGGGCCCGCTCCCCGACCAGCCCGGCGAGGGGTACGAGGGGCAGGTCCACCGCCCGCTGGAGCGGAGTGACCGGCACGACGGCGAGCGACGCGCGGGACGTCCCCGGCGCTGGCGAAGCCGTCGGGGGCGGGGTCGGGCTCGGGGTCGGGGGCCTTGGATCCGGCTCCGGCGTCGGCTCCGGCATGACCGTGGCCCCTGCTGCTGCCCGCACCGGGACCGACGGGAGCGGCGCCCCGAGGCCCAGCCGCTTCCGGGAGACCGGAACCGGAGGCTCCGGGGGTGGCGCGGGCTCCGCCGGCCGCTGGCCGGAACCGGCCCCGGGAGCCGACGGTGCGAGGGGCTCGTCACCCACCAGGGGGCGCGCCGCCGGGAGTACGTGGACCCGCTCGACGGCGGACACCGGCCCGGGCTCCGGCAACCGCTGCACCGGCAGCGTCCGCATCGGAATCGCGACGGGCGGGGCCACGGTGAGCGGCGGGCCGGACCGGAACGCGCTCGGCGCGGGCACACCGGAACCGAGAGGCGGTACGGGTACGTCGGCCGGGGGCCCGGACGCGGTCGGGCGGCGCTGGAGCGTGGGGAGCGGCTCCACCGTGTCGGGCCCGCCGGGGCGGGCCTGCCCCGAGGCGTACGGCTCTACCGGCACGACGGGAAGCGCCGGGACGGCCGCAGGCTCCGTGGCCCGCCGGCCCGTGCCGGTCGGATCCGCCGGGCCGTGGCCGACGGGGTACGCGGGGGCGTCCGGAGGCTCCGGCCGGGACCGGTGACGCTGGACCACGACGGGCGGCTCCCCCACACGCCCCTCGGCCGGCCGCACCACGTCGGCCGACAGCTCCCGAGAGGCCCGACCGGTCCCGACCGGAGCCTCCGACGGGGGCGACGGGGCCGGAACACGCTGGACCGGGGCGGTCACTCCCACCGGGGGCGGCGCACCCGAGCCCGAAGGCGGAGCCAGGACGCCCGGACGCACCCGATCGGCGGGCGGCTCCCCCGGCGCTCGACCGGGCCCGAGCGGGCCGGCGGGAACCTCGCCGCCATGACCGACCGCAGGGACCGGGCCGGCCGGGTTCTCCGGCGGAGCCTGGTCACCCCGACCCGCAGCCCACGACTCACCGCCACCGTCAACAACCGGACGCACCACGGCAGTCGGCGAAACCGACGGCGCCGGAACACGCTGGACCGGGGCGGTCACCCCCACCGGGGGCGGCGCACCCGAGCCCGAAGGCGGAGCCGGAACAGCCGGACGCACCACGTCAGCCGACAGCCCCCGAGAAGCCCGACCAGGCCCGACCGGACCGGCCGGAACCTCGCCACCAAGGCCGACCGCAGGCACCGGGCCGGCCGACGGCTCCGGCGGGACCTGGTCACCCCGACCCGCACCCCGCGACTCACCGCCACCGTCAACAACCGGACGCACCGGGGCAGTCGGCGAAGCCGACGGGGCCGGAACACGCTGAACCGGGGCGGCCACCCCCACCGGGGGCGGCGCACCCGAGCCCGAAGGCGGAGCCGGAACAGCCGGACGCACCACGTCAGCCGACAGCCCCCGAGAAGCCCAACCGGGCCCGACCGGACCAGCCGGAACCTCGCCACCAAGGCCGACCGCAGGCCCGGGGCCGGAGGGCGGCTCCGGCGGAGCCTGGTCACCCCCACCCGCGCCCCGCGGCACACCGCCACCGTCAACAACCGGACGGAGCACGGCAGTCGGCGAAACCGATGAGGCCGGAACACGCTGAACCGAGGCGGTCACGCCCGCGCCGACTGGACCGACGGCGGGCACCGGACCGGACGGCGGCTCCGGCGGGGCCTGGTCACCCCGACCCGCGTCCCGCGGCTCACCGCCACCGTCAACGGCCGCCCGAACCTCGGCAGTCGGCGAGGGCTTCGGCGGGAATCCGTGGTGTCCGGGCACGGGGGTCGCGACGTCGTGGAGGGTGCCGCTCGGGGCGTCGGGGGACACCGCGTGGCCCAGGGGACCCGTCAGTGACGGGTCCTGCCAGGACGCCAGGCTCGCACCGAACGCCGCCGGATCCGTCAGCAGGGGCGCGGGCCCGAACGTACGGCGCTGGACGGGGAGGTCCGGCCACGCGGGGGCCGGAGCCGGCGCGGCCACCGGCGGGTCCGCCGTCGTGGGCGCGGGCCCAGGATCGTGCGAGCGGCGGCGCAGGCGGTTCCGCAGCGCTTCGAGCATGCCCGGCTCACCGCCCCCCGGCCAGCCGGTTCAGGCGGGCGATCTGGTCGACGTACAGTCGACGGTCCGCGTGTTCGAGGTCCAGGATGGAATCCATCGGCCAGTGGAAGTGGTAGGCGATGTACGCGACTTCGCCGTACAGGTCGTCCGTCGCGTACGTCACGATTCCCCCAGGCGCCCACCACCCGCCAGATCCACGGCGAACGCGGTCTCGCACGACGGGCACCGCACCTGGGCCCGCGTGTGCCCCTCCGCGTTGATCCGGCGGTAGAAGTCCTGCAGGAACGCCAGGTCCGAGGCGAACAGGTCCTCGATCACACCGGCGTGCACGTCCGTCACCGTGCCGATCCGCTCGACCACCCGCCCCAGCAGCACCACGGACAGGTACGCCGGGTTCTCACGGACCCGGTCGTCCCGCAGCGGGACCAGCTCGTCACGGGCCGTCGCCAGCCGCATCATGCCCGTGCGGTGCACCTGGCCCGCCCCGTCCACGTAGCCGCGCGGCAGTTCGAAGGTGAACTCCGTACGCATCGATCCGGTGGGCCGGGTCGCCAGGGGTTCACCGGGTACACCGGGGGCCGCCGCGTCGCCCGGAGTCGGCGGCATCGCCATCTGTCGTCGCATCAGCCGCTCACGCCACGTCCATCTGCTCGTACGTGATGACGAGTTTCTCGGTCAGGACACTGGTGTCGCCCGCCTTCAGCGAGCTGATCTCCAGGCTCTTGGGCCACGCGTTGACCAGCGTGTACCGCTTGATCGGCTGGCCCTCGTAGTCGAAGACGATGATCGCGCCGCCCTTGCGCGCGGAGCCCATCTTCCCGAACCGCGCGTCCTTGATCCATTTCTCGAAGTTGTTGTCGGCGGTCAGGCCGCGCGTCAGCGTGACCTCGCCCGCCCGCGGCCGGCCCGGCAGTTTCTTGATGAGGTACTTGCCGTCCGCCGTGTTCGTCTTCAGCTCGATGACGTCCTGTTCCATCTTCAGGCCCGTCACTTCGTTGATCTGCTTGATGACGACCCCGTCGATCTCCAGCCCGAAGGAATGGCCGACCGAGGTGTCCATGTCGGGAAGTGCCACGCTGCGAACCCCCTGTTGCTCCTGCCGGTACGCGCACCCGTACCCGTGCGCGTACCGCTGCCGTTGCCGCTGCCGCTGCCGCTACTCGTTGACGAGGCTGGTGCCGCCCGAGAACTGGGCCAGCCGGAAGATCACGAACTCGGCCGGCTTCACCGGCGCGATCCCGATCTCGCAGACCACCTCGCCCGCCTCGATCCCCTCACTGTGGTTCGTCTCCCGGTCGCACTTGACGTAGAACGCCTCGTCCGGCGTCAGTCCGAACAGCGCGCCACGCCGCCACTCGTTGACCAGGAACGCCGAGATCGTCCGCCGGATCCGTGCCCACAGCGCGTCGTCGTTCGGCTCGAAGACCACCCACTGCGTGCCGATGAGGATGGAGTCCTCGATGTAGTTGAAGAGCCGGCGCACGTTCAGATAGCGCCACGCGGCGTCGGAGGACAGCGTCCGCGCACCCCACACGCGGATGCCGCGGCCCGCGAAGGAGCGCAGGCAGTTCACCCCGATGGGGTTGAGCAGGTCCTGCTCGCCCTTCGTCAGATGGACCGCCAGATCGACCGCCCCGCGCACCACTTCGTTGGCGGGCGCCTTGTGGACCCCGCGGGTCTCGTCGTTGCGCGCCCATACGCCGGCCAGCGCGCCGCTCGGCGGCACGAACCGGGTCTGCCCGGCCGCCGACGGGTCGGCCACCTTGACCCAGGGGTAGTACAGGGCGGCGTACTTGGAGTCGTAGCCGGCGCCCGTCCTGCGCCACTCCCTCACGCGCTGCGGCGACAGGTCGGGCGGCGGGTCGATGATCGCGATCCGGTTCCCCATCAGCTCGCAGTGGGCGATCATCGCGAGCTGCACCGTCTTGAGGCCCTCGGCGTCGAGCGCACCCTGCTGGTAGGCGCTCATCACGTCCGGCACGGCCAGCATGGTGATCTCGTCGACCGTCTCCAGGCCGGCGAAGCCGGTGCGGTCGTCCGAACTGCCCACGTACGAGGCGGGGGTGAGCGACGCCGGTACGGCGGGCGCGGCCGGTGCGGGAGCGGGTGCCGGTGCGAGGGCGACGGCCTGGTTGCCGGGACGGGACAGCGCCTGGGAGGGGCCGGCGTCCTCGACGGTGATCAGACGGGAGCGGTCCCGGACGACCGTGACGACGTAGTGGCGCTGGCTGCGCCGGCTGGAGACCTCCCAGGTCTCCTCGGTGCGGTCGCCGCGCTTGACGGTGAGGGTGAACAGGTCCTCGGCCGGGGACTCGCCGCCCGCGTCGGAGACCTCGACGGTGAGGCCCTCGCCGGTGCCCTCCAGGGCGGCGACGTGGAAGTCGCCGAGGGCGGTCCGGGGCCCGGCGGGCAGGGCGCCGACCGCAGCGGCCGCCCGGTTCCCGCGCCTGCCGCCGGCGGGGGCGGGCCGGGATCCGGGGGCCGGGCCGTCTCTCCCGTCCGCGCCGTCCTCCCCGTCCGCACCGTCGGCAGCGCCCGCACCGTCGGCGCCGTCTCCTCCCACGCGGACGACGTAGCAGGTGCCGCCCCCGTTGAGGAAGTACGTGTAGACGGCGTGCGCCAGATAGGCACCGGCCATGAACTCGCCGAAGGTGGAGGTGAACTGGCTCCAGTTGGTCACCAGGGTGGGCGTGTTGTACGGCCCGTCGGCGGCCAGTCCGACGAAGGCCGCGACGGCGGTGCCCACGCCTTCGATCGGGCGGGACCCTGCCTCGACCTCTTCGACGTAGACGCCCGGCGACTGGTACGGCGGCATCCTGGCCCTCCCCTGGGGTGATGGTCGATCACACCCTCTCTTCTCGGCGGGGAGGAAGGTCATGACCGGTCGTGCGCCGTCGGGGGAACCGTGGACTGCCCCGACGGGCAGGCCCGACTGCACGTTCGCCCGGTACCCGGGCACTTCCCCGCGATCACCCGGCCGCACCACCCTGATCCGGTGGACCGGACCACGGAGCGCCCGCAGGATGCCGACACCGCTGAGGCGGCTGGTGCGGCGGTGGCGCGGGACACGGGTGTCCCGGCGACGGAACGTCCGGAGGCGGGCGGGACGAGGGCCGGTCCCGGCCCCGGTCCCGGCCCCGGTAATCGCGCGGTGAGTTCGCTCCTCGACGGCGCGCGGGGCGGTACCGGGGCCGGGTCCGCGGCGGTCGGCCGGCTGGTCGGGCTGCAACGGCTGGCGGGCAACGGCGCGGTGAGCCGGCTCCTGGCGCTCCAGCGGCAAGGGCCCACGACGGGGCCGGGGCCGGGGCACGGGCCGGGGCACGGGCCGGGGCCTGGACCGGGGCCGGAGCACCGGGGTGAGGACGCCGGGGGCGGGGCCCGCGAGCTCCGGGCCCCCGGGGCAGAGGGTCAGCAGGCCCCGGCGGGCGGCGCCCGGCAGGCCGGGGACGCTGCGGCCGGCGGCGGGACCGCAGCGGAGGACGGAGCGGCCGGTGACGCGGCCGGGGTGCGTCGCGAGCCCGGGGGTCCGGGGGGCCGGGCCCGGGAGACCGACGAGCGGCGGGCCGGTGAGCGACGGGGCGAAGAGCAGCGGGGTGACGAACGGCGGGGTGACGAGCGACGGCATGACGGCGGCCGACGGACGGCGGACGCGGCCGAGGAGGCGTCCGGCGCGGACGCCGGGCCGGACGCCGGGCCCGACGTCACCGGGACAGGCGTCGCCGGGCCGGACGACGACGACCTGATCAGCACCGAGCTGGCCGAACACGAGCGCTGGGCGGGGTCGTTCGGGAGTCTCGGTACGGCCGGGAGCGACGACCGGGCCCGCTTCCTGCTCGACGTGGCGGGCCAGGGCGCCGCGAGCGGGGCGATGGGCGGCGCCGTGATGGGCTTCGCGATGAGCGCCGTCGGCGCGGCCGTGGGGCAGGTCGCCGGACGCCGGCTGGCCACGCTCGCGGTGTCGCGCGGACTTTCGGCCACCCCCGTTCCGGGTCTGGGCCCGGCGATCGGCGGTGTGATGGCGCTGGCGGGCCTGGCGATGCGCGACTGGAGCGCCACCGGGGAGACGATCGGCCGGATCGGTACCGGGACCGGCTACGAACGGCTCGCCAACGACCTGGAGGGACTGGCCGAGGTCCTCGACGTCACGATGTCGCTGATGGACGTCGTGGCCGGCGTACTCGGCGGGATCGCGGTGGGCATGTGGGTGGGTGCGGTGCTCTCCGGCGGCACCCTGGCTCCGCTCGCGCTGACGCTGTCGGCGGTGGCGACGGGCATGGGGATCGCGACGACGGCCGTCGGCATGGTGATCAACGTGGTCGTCCGGCCGGTGGTCACGGCGCTGCGCGCGCTGCACGCGTTCGACTCGCAGGGTGATCCGGCGCAGGTCGAGCGGCAGGGCGAGCAACTGTCGGCGGCCGCCGGGCAGATCGGCGGAGCGGTGGCCGGCGCGCTCGCCGCGAAGGTCGGCGCCCGGGTGGGGACGGCGGGCGGGAACCGTATCGACCAGGGCATCACCCGACTCCAGGAACGCGGCACGGGCGGCGCTCCGTCCGCCTCCGCCACCTCCTCGGGCGGCCCGCGGCTGCACGTGGAGATGCCGGAAGCCCCCGGTCCCGCCGCGGTCCACACGGACACGGACCCGGGCACGACCCCCCACGTGGACGCGGACGCGGGCACCACCCCCCACACCGACACGGACGCGAGCACCACCCCCCATACCGACACCGACCCGGGCGCGGCACCGCACGCCGACGGGGACACGGGCACCGCTCCCCACGCCGACACGGACCCCGGAGCCTCACCCCACCCCGACGCCGGCCCGGGAACCACGCCCCACCCCGACGCGACGGCGGACACGGGAACCGCACCACACACCGACGCCGGCACGGGTACGACCCCGCACGCCGACGGGGGGTCGGGTACCGTCCCGCGCGTCGACTCGGACTCGGACGCGGGCACAGCGCCCCGTTCCGACGCGGACACGAGCGGCACACCACACCCCGACGCGACACCGGACGCCGGACCCGCACCGGACACGCAGACCGGACCCCCACGCGAGACCGGCCAGGGCACGCCCCCGCACGCCGGCGGAGACGCCGGCACACGTTCGGCCGGTACGGGAGACGCCGGGGCCGCGCCCCGGGGGGACGCCGCGTCCGGCCGGCCCGCGCCCTCCGCGCCCTCCGCCCCCGACCCCGCCGACTTCGGCGAACTCGATCCGCTCGTCCGCGGCCTCGACGAGGATCCCGCTGTCCAGGCGCGGCTCACCGATGAACGGCCCCCGCTGGCGCGGCGGGACACGCCCTGGGGGCCGGGCGAGGCGCGGGCGTACGCCAATGAGCAGGCGGCCGACCACCGGGAAGCCGCCGGCATGAGCGGTGACACGGTGCAGGCCGGGCACACCGCCGCCGCCCGGCACGCGACCGAGTCGGGCATCCGCGAGGCCGACTGGGACACCCAGACCATGCAGCCGCTGCACAGCCGCCGGGACCCCGCACTCGCGGTGACCGTCACCCACCAGGACGGCAGCGAGAGCACCAACACCCG
Organism: Streptomyces sp. NPDC042102; assembly: GCF_055582305.1. Lineage (NCBI taxonomy): Bacteria > Bacillati > Actinomycetota > Actinomycetes > Kitasatosporales > Streptomycetaceae > Streptomyces > Streptomyces sp. NPDC042102. The sequence goes on along the minus strand of NZ_JBVJDL010000001.1, from coordinate 595,574 downwards.
CCACCGCGCCCAGGAACGGCTGATCGACGCCGCCGTCGACCGGTCCCGCACGGGTTCGGCCGACGGCACCCTGACGCCGCGCGGCCAGCTCGACGCGGCCGACCAGGTGGCCTGGCAGACCGAGAACACCCCGCTCGCCCAGGACAACGTCGACCTGCTGCGCGGCAGTGGCGCCGCCGCCGCGGAACCGGGCGCGCGCGTCGACCCCGCCACCGGCCGCGCCATCCCCGGAACCGGACCGACCCCGACACAGGCACCAACACCGGCACCGGACTCGACACCGACACCGGACTCGACGCCGACGCCGACACCAACACCGACGCCGGCACCGGCCTCGCCCGGCGGGATCACGCACACCGCCCCGCCGTCCGCGGCCGCCGCCACCCCCACGTACCCCGACCACACCCAGACCCTGGCGCCGACGTCGGACCGCGCGGCGGCGATGGCGCAGTACCAGGCCCAGGTGCGCGCCGACCCGGCACGCGAGTCCGGGGTGTGGCGGGACTCCTCCGGCAACTACCACGTCATGCAGGGCGGACCCGGGTCGGTCGCGCCGCCGAGCGCGTCGGGGCCGCTGGAGCTGATCTACCACAGCCACCCCACGACGGCCGATCCTGCGATGCGGACCCTGAACACCCAGCCCTCGCAGGCCGGCGGGGACTTCGGCGTCCTGCAGCACCAGCACGGCGAGGGACCCGCGGGCCGGCGGCAGACCTCGGAGCTGCACTTCCCGGTCCACGACGGGGACGGCAACCACACCGGGTACGGCGCCACGCGGTTCGCGTACGACCCCACCCACCCGCTGCCGCTCCAGGTGCACACGACCACCCCGGACGGCGGCAGCACGACCCAGCGGTACCGGGACTTCGCCGATTTCCAGCGGCGGGCCCGGGTCGGCGCGAGCGGCGACACCGCGGCCGCCCGGTCGGCGGCCCTCGCGGGCGCCGAGGCGCGGCTGCGCGCCGACCGGGCGGAGGCGGGGACCCGCGTCGACGCGACCACGCGGGCGCTGGGCCCCGGGCCCGGCATGGTCGGCGTACGCGAGGGCCGCGAGCTGGGCCGGCAATGGGGGCAAGGGCAAGGGCAGGGGCAGGGCACGACGCCGGGTGCCGGCGGCACCGGCCCGGCCGCCGACGGGCCGGCGGCCTCGCGCCACGGTCCGGCGTACACCGCACGGGTGGCGGGGCCGCGCCCCGGCGAGTCCGTCGAGATCCCCGTCAACCCGGCCTACCCGGCGCCGCCCGGCACCCCCGCCGAACTCACGGCGCTGCGTGACCGCATCGCCCTGACCCGGCGGGCCCAGTCCGATCTCGCGCGCACCGAGGGCGCGATGGCGCGCCAGGCGGCGGGCCAGCGCGGGCAGGACGCCCAGCTCGAACGCGCGGGCGGGGTGTCGCAGCAGTTGATCGAGGGCGGACACGCCCAGTCGGCCGCGACCCGGGAGACCCGGTCGGCGAACCGGGAGCAGCAGTCGACGGCGGGCGGGGCGATCGAGAACCTCGGCCGGGGCGCCCAGCAGGCCGGGGCGGTCGCCACCCTGGTGGGCAGCCTGCGGGCGTTCCAGGGGCTGGCGCATCTGTTCGGTCTCCTGCCCGGCAGCCTCGGCGCCAGTGCCCGGGGCGCGAGCGCCGACTCGGCCCGGCTGATCGCCGCGCTGGGGCGGGTCACCGAGACGGACGCCGCCCGTGGCCAGATGGAGGGACAGCGGGCCGGCCTGCAGGCGAACGAGACGCGCATCGGCGGCGTGGAGCAGCGTGACCAGCGGACGGCGGGCGAACTCGACCAGGGCCGCCGGCAGGTCGACGAACTGCGCGCGCACCACCAGGAGCGGCTCGGCGAGTCCGAGGCGACCAGGGACCAGGCACGGCGGGAACGGCAGGCCGCGGCCGGTGACGAGGAGCGGACGCAGGACACGCACGACGAACTGCTCGCCCGCATGCGGGCCTGGGCGGGCGAGCACCGGGCGGCGCGGGAGAGCGCCGTCGCGGCGGCACGGGCGCGTCTGACAGCCCAGGGATACGCAGTACGGGAGAGCCGATGACGACGATGCCCGAACCTCGGCCGACGAGCGAGGTGGCGTCCATGACCGCCGTGACGTCGACGGGCGCGGTGACCGCTGCCGCCGACGCCACGGCTGCCGCCGCTGCCACCGCCAACGCGCGGGACGAGGTCGCGCGGCTGCGCGGCGGCGACCCGGCGGCGCTGGCCGAGGCCCTGGAAGGGCTGGCCACGGCGGCCGCGGAGGAGGGTGACCTCGGTACGGCGGCGGCCGCCCTCGAGGAGGCCGCCGGGGTGTGGGACCGCGTCGCGGAGCCCGCGCGCGAGGGGTTCTGCCTGCTGCTGGCGGCGTCGATGCAGCGGCTGCGCGGGGACCTCGGGGCGGCCCGGCACAACCTGGACCGGGCGGCCGCGGCGGACCTGCCGGACGGCGTCCGGCGGGCGTTCGCGGTCGAGGAGGCGGAGCAGGCGCTGGCACGGGGCGAGGCGGAGACGGCGTACGAGGGGTTCGGCGCGGTGCTCGCGCTGCTGGACCCCGGGCACGACCCGGCGCCGGAGGCCGCTCGGAACGCCACGCAGGAAGCCCAGCAGGAAGCCCCGCAGGAAGCCACCCATGGCGCCACGCGTGACACCACGCAGGACGGAGCGGTCCGGGCGCGGATCCTGCAGCGCCGGGCGGCCGCGGGGATCGCGGCGCGGCGGTGGCACGACGCGGCGGGTGATCTGATGGACGCAGAGGAGCTGTTCACGGCGCACGGCGAGCGGGACGAGGCCGAGGCCGCGGCTCTGGGGGCGGCCTGGGCCGTGGCGCACGTCGACCCGGAGACCGCGGAGCGGGTCTGGGCGGCCGTCGCGGCGACGGCGCCCCGCGACGGGGTGGCGGCGGCCCAACGGGGCATCACGGGCGGCCGGGTGGCGCTGCTGGCGGGCGAACCGGCCCTGGCCCTGCGGCGCTTCGACGACGCCCGGCAGGGCGCGCTGGACGCGGCGGACCCGATCGCCTACCTGGCCGCCGTCCGCGAAGCCGTGGGGGCGGCCGGGGAACTCGGCGACGACGTGACGGCGTACGCCCGGCTCGCGACGGCGTGGGTCACCGTCGGGGACCTCCTGGGCCCGGAGGCGGGCCGTCAACTGGTCCGCCCCCTCCTGGAGGACCTCCGCGCCCGCCTGGGTCCGGCCCGTTTCACGGCGGCGCGTGCGGTGTACGAATCCCGTGCGCGGGCCACCGGCTGACCTCGTATCAGGACATCCCGAAATATTATTGACCGGTCGTTCCAGATACCCCTATGATCATGCCGTGGCCAGGACCAAGGAATTCGATCCGGACGCCGCGCTGCAGTCGGCCCTCGAGCTGTTCTGGCGGCGCGGCTACGAAGCGACGTCGATCGCGGACCTCGTCGAGCACCTCGGCATCGGCCGCGCGAGCATCTACGCGACGTTCGGCACCAAGCACGAGCTCTACCTCAAGGCACTGGAGCGGTACGAGCAGTCCGTCGACCCCCGCCTCTTCGGCGACCTGTCAGGGCCCGGACCGGCCCTGCCGGCGGTACGGGCCGTGGTGCGCCGTTTCGCCGCCGAGGCCGCGTCCCCGCAGGAGCGGCTGAACGGCTGCTTCGTCACCAACACCGCCGCCGAACTGGCCGCCCACGACTCCGCGGCGGCCCGCCGGGTCGAGTCGAGCTGGGACCGGCTGGAGACGCTGCTGCACGCGGCGCTCGTCCGGGCGCAGGCCCAGGACGAACTGCCGCCGGGGCGCGACCCGCGCGCCCTGGCCCGGATGCTCCTGGTGCTGCTGCAAGGGGTGCGGGTCGTCGGGAAGGCCTCGACCGACCCCGCCCGCGTGCGGGACGCCGCCGAGCAGGCGCTGGCCCTGCTGGACTGAACGGACCCCACCCGGCCGTCTTTTGCATGCCCGAATATTGGATCGATCGGTCAAAAATCAGAGCGCTTCGCCGCCCAGCAGACATCTACCGAGGGGGAGAGACATGGGGAGGGCCACGACCGCCTCCAGCACCCATGCGGCCGACACAGCCGACACGGCCGACACGGCCGGCAGCAGTACGGCCGGCACCGGCAGCGGCACCCGCCGCCGCGCCGCGTTCACGCTGCTCGGCGGCATCCAGATCACGCTCATCTACACCCTCGCCGCCACCACCGTCCCCCTGCCCCGCATCGCCCACGACTTCGGCCTCCAGCGCGCCGACCTGATCCTCCTCAGCGCCGCCTACGGCCTGACCTTCGCCGGGCTGCTGCTCCTGGGCGGGCGCCTCGCCGACCGGTACGGCGGGCGGCGCGCCCTCACCGCCGGGCTCGCGCTCTTCGCCGCCGCCTCCCTCGCGGCCCCGCTCGCCCCCGGCGTGCAGGCCCTGCTGGCCGCCCGCTTCGCCCAGGGGGCCGGGGCGGCCCTCGTCGCCCCCGCCGCCATGGCGGTGCTGCGCGCCCTGTTCACCTCCCCCGCCGGCTACGGGCGTGCCATGGCCACCTGGGGCGGGCTCTCCGTCCTCGGTGCGACCGCGGGCAACCTGCTCTCCGGCGTGATCTCCGCCGTACTGTCCTGGCGCTGGGCCCTCGCCGTGCCCCCGGCGGTCGCACTCGCCGGCCTGTTCCTCGCGCCGCGGCTGCTGCCCGGTACGGCGGCGAACCGGGGCCGGAGCCTGGACCTGCCGGGCGCGCTGCTCGCCACCACCGGGATCATTCTGGTCAGTTACGGGCTCGTGGCCACCGACGGCCACACCTGGGCCTCGGTGGCGGTCCTCGCTCCCCTGGCAGCCGGGGCCGTCCTGCTCGCCGTGTTCCCCCGCGTCGAACGCCGGGCCCGGGACCCGCTCCTGCCGCTCCGCTTCCTCCTCGACCGACGCCGGGCGGCCGCCCTCGCGGCCGTCGCACTCACCGCCTGCGGGACGGCGACCGCCTTCGTCCTGTTCTCCCTCCACTTCCAGCAGGCCCGCGACTGGTCGCCGCTGCGCACCTCCGCCGCCTTCGTCCCCTTCGCCGTCGTGCTGATCGCCGCCGGGCGCGCGGTCAGGCCCCTGGTGGCGCGCTACGGCGCCCGCGCCGTCACCGCCGGGGGGCTGGCCACCGGCGCGGCCGGGCTCGGGCTGCTCGCCCTGACCGGGTTCGACACCGGCGTCCCGTACGCGCTGGGGCTGCTGCCCGGCCTCGTCCTCCTCGCGGCGGGCGGCGCCGCCTCCTTCGCCGGTGCCGCCGTCCTGGCCACCGAGGGCGTGGCCGCGCGGGACGCCGGGCTGGCCGGCGGCGTGCTGAACACCGCGATGGAGTTCGGTCCGACCGTCCTGTTCGCCCTCCTTCTCACCCTCGGCGACGACGCCGCCTCGCTCGCCGCGACGGCCGCCGCGTTCGCCGCCGTGGCCCTCCTGCACCACGGCCGCCGGCGCCGCCGCGCCCGGCCGTGACGGCGGCGCTCTGCGCCACCGGCCCTCCTGTCCTTTCCAGCGTTTCCCCGTTCTCCGACCCTTCCAAGGAGCCCTTCCGATGCACCGCTTCACCGACCGTTCCGTCCTCGTCACCGGCGCCGGATCCGGCCTCGGCCGGGCCATCGCGCTCGCCTTCGCCGCCGAAGGGGCCCGGGTGGTCGCCGCCGGCCGGACCGCCGCGACCCTCGAGGAAACCGTGGGCCTGGTAAGGGCCGCCGGCGGTACGGCGGAGGCGATCACCGCCGACGTGACCGACTCCGCCCAGCTGGCCGCGCTCGTCCAGGAGACCGTCGCCCGCTTCGGCGGCCTGGACGTCGCCGTCAACAACGCGGGGATACTCCGCGGCACGGTGCCCGCCGCCGACATCGCGGAGGAGGACTGGGAGGCGGTGCTGCGGACCAACGTCACCGGAGTGTGGCTGGCCATGAAGCACGAGATCGCCCACATGCGCCGCAACGGCGGTGGCGCCATCGTCAACATCTCCTCCAACCTCGGCACCCACACCCGTATCCCGGACGCCGCCGCCTACATCACCTCCAAGGCCGCCGTCAGCGCGCTGACCCGCGCGGCGGCCCTGGACCACATCGGTGACGGGGTGCGCATCAATGCCGTGAGCCCCGGCGCCTCCGCCGCGCCCATGTCCCTGCTGCCGGGCGAGACCGAGGCCGACCGCGCCGAGCGGGTCAAGAACGAGAACCCGCTCGGCCGTGTCGCGGAGGCCGAGGAGGTCGCGGCCGCGGTCCTCTACCTCGCCTCGTCCGCGGCGGGTTCCGTGGTCGGCGCCGACCTGGTCGTCGACAGCGGCTCCTCCGCCTGATCCTCCGCCGGAACCTCCGCCTGGTTCTCCGGCTACGCCTCGGGCTCCGGACCCTCCGGCTCCGGGCCCTCCGCGTCTCCCGTGCCCTCCGCGTCCTGCGATCGCGCACGCTGGACCGGGGCCGGGGCCGGATCCGGGGCGGACATCGCGCGGTCCGCCGTCGCCACCGCCTCCCGTTCGAAACGGTCGCCGGGGTCGCTGATGCTGAGGCCGTCGGCCGTCTCCGTGCCGGCCACCGGCCCCGAACGCTGCTGCACGACGTGGGTCAGCTCGTGGGCCAGGGTCGTACGTCCCTGGTGCGAGTCCGGGTCGTACGCGCCGCGCCGGAAGACCACGTCCGTGCCGACCGTGTACGCGTGGGCGTCCACCGCCGCCGCCGACTCGTGGGCGGCGGCGTCGGTGTGCACGCGCACGTCACCGAAGTCGTGGCCGAGCCGCGCCTCCATGTCCGCACGGACCTCGGGGTCCAGCGCCCGGCCGCGGCCGGAGCCGAGCACCTCGTGGACCGGCGAACGCCCGGCGGCGGCCGCCGCCGCGCCGTTGCCCGCCGTCCGCTGCAGCCGGAGCATCCCGGCCGGCCCCAGGGCGTCGGCCCGGCCGGCCGCGGCCGCCCTCAGCACCACCGCGTCCGGCACGCCGGGGGCCGGCTCGGCGCCGGACGGCCGCCGCCCGGACCGCGCCGCGTCGTCGTGCTCCTGTTCATGACCCCTCATCCCGCCACCCTCGCGCGGCCCCCGCCCGCGCGGCAGGGGCCGCCGGCGCCCGCCCGGGGCAGTCCCCACTGCCCCTTCGGGCAGGCCCCTCGGTCCGCCCGCCCCCTACCTGGTCAGCGCCAGGTACGGGCCGAACTCGCTCTCCAGGCACAGCCGTCCGAGCTTGCGGTACTCGCGCCCCACCGCCGCCACCAGGTCCGCCATCGTCACCGCCCGCCCCGCGTCCGCCGCCAGGTACGCCGCCGTCACCGCCGCCGACCGGATGTCGCCGCCCGCCAGCTCGAAGGACCGCGCGCAGAAGCCGAGGTCGAGGTCGTCGGCGCGCGGCAGGCGAGCACCCAGGCAGCGGTCCCACAGGGCGAGGCGGTGCTCCGCGTCCGGCAGCGGGAAGTCCACCACCAGGTCCAGCCGCCGGGTGAAGGCCTCGTCCAGGTTGGCCCGCAGGTTGGTGGCCAGGACGGCCAGACCGTCGAAGGTCTCCATCCGCTGGAGCAGGTACGCGCTCTCGACGTTGGCGTAGCGGTCGTGCGCGTCCTTGACCTCGGAACGCTTGCCGAACACCGCGTCCGCCTCGTCGAACAGCAGCACGCCGTTGACGCCCGCGGCCTCCGTGAAGATCCGCTCCAGGTTCTTCTCCGTCTCGCCGACGTACTTGTCCACGACCGTCGCCAGGTCCACCGTGTAGAGATCCAGGCCGAGTTCGCCCGCGATGACCTCCGCCGACATCGTCTTGCCCGTACCCGAGTCCCCGGCGAACAGCGCCATCACCCCGCGCCCGCGGCCCCCGCCCGGCCGCATCGCCCACGCGCCGAGCACCCGGTCGCGGTGCCGGGCGCGGGCGGCGAGCTCGCGCAGCTGGCCCAGGACCGGCGGCGGGAGCACCAGGTCCGGCCAGCCGACGCCCGGCCGGACGCGGCGGGCCAGGCGTTCCAGGCCCGCGGTGTTCTGCGCCCGCGCCCCGTGCAGCAGGTCCGCCTCACCGGGCGGGCCGTCCGCGCCCGCCAGGGCCGCCTGCTGCCGGGCGGTCCGCGCCGCCCGCCGGATCTGCCCGGGGGTCAGGACGAAGGCGGCCACCGCCTCCCCCGGGGGCTCCCCCAGCTCCTGGGCCCACAGCTCCCGGCGGGCGGCGGTCCCGAGCCGTTCGGCCGTCGCCAGCAGGGGCGTCCGCTCCGACCAGAGGGGGTTCCAGCCCGCCTGCCCGGCCAGCAGCACCGGTACGGGCAGCGCGGCCAGCGCCCGCAGCAGCTCCGTACGTTCGCCCAGCGCGTCCACCGGCGCGGCGATCAGCCCGGCGCCGGCGAGCGCCGCCTCGCGCCCGGCGGCCCGGACCAGGGACGCGGGCTCCGCCTGCCGGGCCAGGCCCGCCAGATCGAGGACGAACGCCGGACGGCCGGCGGCGGCCAGGGCGGCGGCCGCCGTCTCCACGGCCGCCCCACCGGGCGACTCCCGCAGGTGGACGAGGGAGACGCCCGCGCCGAGCGCGGCCGCCAACCGGGCCGGAAGTGCGCCGTACGGGCCGGGCAGCACAGGGGACGGCCCCGGCGGGCCGGGTACGGACGGCTGTCCCGGGCCGGGGGCGGGCGGCGCCGGGGACAGCAGGTCCACGAGCTCGGGGGTCACGGTGTCGTCGCCCAGCAGATGGGCCGTGACCCGGTCCGGCACGCGCAACGCGCGTCCGAGGAAGGGCCGTTCGCCCTCCTCGACCAGCAGCAGACCCCGCCCCACCAGGGGCCCGTGGGGTGCCAGCCGGGCCCGGGCGGCCGCTTCGGCGGCCGGTACGCCGCACAGCCCCAGCGCCAGCCCGGTCGTGGGCCGCCGCCGGGTCACGTCGTCGTTGAGGTAGCCGTACAGCTGCTCGAAGCGGCGGTCGAGGTCGGGAGCGAGGGCGATCAGCAGCAGTTCGACGTCGAGCGGGAGCAGCCCGAAGTCCCGCTGGAGCGACTCCAGTCGGGAACCGCCGTCGCCGGGGGGCGCCGGGGGCCCCGGGTCGGGCCAGGGCACCTGGTCCGGGGCGTCCAGGAGCCTGCGGACGGTCGCGTCGGACAGGTACAGGCCGCGGAACGGGTCGTCCGTGTCCGGGTCGACCGCGCGCCGCGCGTCGACGGCCGCGCGGACCCGCCGTTCCACGACGGCCAGGCGCACGAGCAGAGGGTCGTCGCGGCCGGTCATCGGTCCTCGTTCCGGTGGCGGTGGGCGCGGGCCCGGCGCGGCCGCGGGACCGGGCCGGAGGCGGCGGGAGCGGCATCCCCGTCCGGGCCTTCTCCCCCGTCCCGGCCCTCGGCCCCGTCCCGCTCCCGTTCGCCTCCCCGCTCCCTCTCCCTCTCCCGCTCCTGCTCCCGGGCCCGCCGCCGCTCGCCCTCGCTCTCCCGGTCCCCCAGTTCGACCGCCAGACCGTCCCGCACCGGCCGCCCCGCCGGGTAGCGCGGCGCCGCCGCCACCGGGGCGCTCACCACCACGTCCAGCGAGGGCTTCAGCTCGCCGCCGAGCGCGCTCCACACGTCCGTGAACGCCTTGTCCTCCGGCGGCGGCAGCCCGATCGTGACCGGCACCGGAAGCCCGGTGGAACCCAGTTCGCCCCCGAGCTCGACCGGCAGTGCCTCGTGGCGCAGGAAGCAGGTCAGCAACGCGGCCAGCAGCCGGTGTTCGTCCTCCGGCCGCTGGGTCCACGCGCTGACGAGGTACGACAGTTTGAAGTAGCGGGGCGGCAGCGTGCGGGCGGTGACGTGGCCCTGCTCGTCGTAGAGGTTGCGGCGCCCGCGCGAGCGCCGCCCCAGGTCCTCGCGGATGTCGTACAAGTACAGGCTGACGGTGGGGGTGTTGCGGCGCGCCGCCCAGTCCCGGGTGGGTGCGTCGAAGACCACGTCGACGTCCACGCCCTCCCCCAGCGCCTCGGCGCGCACCAGCTCCCGCAGCGCGTCGTCCACCTCGTGGATCACGGTCCGGTCACCTGCGCCACTGGAAGTCGGAGGGCTGGAGCACGCCGGGGACGACCAGGAACGGCGCCGAGACCTGCGTGAAGAGGGGAGTGGCGACCATGGCCTGACTGGCCGTCAGTTCCCGTTCGCCGAGGGTGTCCTGCACGATCACCAGCACCGAGGCCGTGAACGTGCCGTCGGCCGCGACCACCACCGGCGCGGTGGCCACCGTCACGCCCCGGCTCCAGCGCAGGGTGACCGTCGCGCCGGGTGGGAACTGACTGCCGTACGCCTGGGTGGCCGAGCCGGGCGGCCCCAGCGCCGGGCTGAGGGCCAGCGCGGGCTGCCGTACGGTCACGGGCGCGGACGCCGTGTTGTCGGCCGCCGAGGCGTCGGTGCCGGTGGTCGTGACGGTGGCGGTGACCGCCCCGGTCAGCGCGGGACCGGCGGCCAGCTCCAGGCGTACGGCGGTGCTCGCGCCGGCGGCGAGGGCGGGCAGGGCGCAGCCGGCGGCCGTGGTGCAGCCCGGCCGGGAGGCCGAGGCGATCGCCAGGCCCGGCGGGACGGTGAGGGCCAGGGTGAGCCCGGTCGCCGGGGCGGCCCCGGTGTTGCGGACGGTCACCTCGGCGGTGACCTTGCCGCCGGTGTAGGCGGTACGGGGTGCGGCGGTCACGCTGACGGCCGGGTTCGCGGGCCGGGCCTGGGGCGGGGGCGGCCGGCCGTCCACGATCAGCGGTGCCGAGGCGGCGTTGTTGGTGGGGTCGGTGTCCGGGCCGGGGGTGGTCAGGGTGCCGGTGGCGGCGCCGCTGAGCGGGGTCGGCGAGCTGACGACGCGGGTGACGGTGACGACGGCTCCCGGGGCCAGGTCGCCGAGGGCGCAGCCGTCGGCGGGGCAGGACGGGGTGGCGGTGAGCACGGTCATCCCGGCCGGGAGTACCGGGGTGAGCAGGACGGCCCGGGCGGGGGCGGCCCCGCGGTTGGTGACGGTGTAGACGACGGTGGCCTGGTCGCCGGTGAGCATCCGTCCGGGGGTGGCGGTGACGGTGACCGCCGGGTCGGGGCGGCGCGGGTCGACGAAGGTGAGGTCGACGGTGGCGCGGTCGTTGCCGGGGTCGCCGTCGACGCCGCCGCGGGTGCTGGTGGCCGCCGTGCCCTCCAGCGTGCCGGAGAAGGCGTCGGCGGAGGTGTAGACCCAGGTGAACGTCCGTTCCTGGCCCGGCTCCAGGGTGCCCAGGGCGCAGCCGGCGGCAGGGCAGGCGGTGCCGGTGACCAGGGCCGGGCCGGGCGGGACGGTCATCGTGAGCCGGGTGTCCTCGGCGGCGGCCGTGCCGGTGTTGCGGACGGTGAAGGTGACCGTCGACCGTTCGCCGACCTTGAGGTGGGACGGGGTGGCGGTCGCGGTGACCTCGAGGTCCGGGACGACCACGGTGACGCGGACCGAGGCCCGGTTGTCGGCCGGCCGGTGGTCGGGCAGGGCGGTCTCGGCGGTGGCCGTGGCCTCGTGCGCGCCGAGGGCGGCGGCCTTGACCGGCAGCTCGATCCGGGTCCGGCCGCCCGCCGGCAGGACACCGAGGTCGCAGACCAGCCCGGGCGTGCAGCCGCCCTGCTGGGGGTCGGCCGGACCGGCGGCGGTCAGCCCGGCCGGCAGCGTGAAGCGCACCCGGGTGGCCGGTGCGGGCGCGATGCCGTCGTTGCGCAGCTCCAGGATCAGTTTCCCGGTGGCGCCGAGCAGCAGGGTCGGCGCGGTCGCGGTGAGTTCGGTGTGCAGGTCGGCGCTGGGCTCCCAGGTGGGCTGGGTCTGGCTCACGCCCGTGGTGCCGGGGAACAGCTCGGTACGGCCACCCGAGCCGTCGCCTTCGCCGGGGTCGAGGACGAGCAGGCGCCGGTCGCCGATGCGCGCGGTGCCGAGCAGGCGTACGTCCACGGCCAGCCGCGTCCCGCCGGGCGACCAGGCCGGGCTGTCCGCGTCGGCGTACGCCGCGCCGGCGGGCGGGGCCGGCACGGTGACCGGGCAGCCGGTCTGCCGCGGCAGCAGGCCCCGGCAGCCGCTGCCGTCGGGGGCGGCCAGCAGCACCATGCTGGGGCGGCCGGTCACGGCGGTGACGGAGGGCTCGGAGACGTAGTGCTCCTGCCGTACGAAGGCCAGGGCGCCGCTGCGTGGGTCGTAGGCGGGGCGCTGGTCGATCACCGAGCAGGCCGCGCCGCACTGGGCGGCCGTGACGTCGTACTGGCCGCGCCCGTCGGAGGCGCCGGCCGTCCAGATGTGCCGGTCCTCGTGCCAGGTGGGCGGTCCTTCGGCACGCGGCGCGGCGACGCCGTCGGAGGTGCCGCCGCCCGGCCCACCGGGTGCTGCGCCCGGCGCACCGGGTGCTGCGCCCGGTGCCGGTGTGGTGCACAGGCTCCAGCGGGAGAAGGCCAGCCGGGTGCCGTCCGGGGACCAGCTCGGTTCCTGGTCGTCGGAGCGGCAGGTCTGGCCGTCCCGGGAGAGGCGGGGCACGGTGAGCGTCAGCCTCCAGGTGGCGGGGGCGCCGGAGACGTCGACGACCGCGATCTCGGTGCGCGGGTTGTACTCGGCCTCGGTCGGGGGCGGGCGGCGTGCGAAGACCAGCCGGGTGCCGTCCGGGGACCAGACGGGGCGGGCCTGGCTCTCGCCCTGCTTCATGCCCTGGTAGGTGAGCGGGCGGGCGTCCGCGAGCCCCTCCACCGCCCCCACCATGATCTGCCCGCCGTCCTGGACGGCGGCCGCGGCGCGGGTGGTGCCCGACAGGCCCAGCAGGCCGAAGAGCCGTACGAAGGCCAGCCGGCTGCCGTCGGGCGCGTACGCCGGGTCCGCGAACCCCCACTCCTGGCCCCGCGCGCCGCGCAGCTGGACCCGGTCCAGGGGCAGCCCGGCGCGCTGCCGCTCGATGTTCGCGCCCTCCCAGTCCTCGCCCGCCACCAGCGGCTGCGGCCGGGCCCCGGCGGGGGTGTACCAGCCGACGTTCTCCTGTTCGAAGGGCACCACGTGGTCGGGGTCGAAGAGCGGGGTGAGGGAGCAGCCGGGGCAGGGCGTGGCCGGGTCGGCGTAGTACGCCGTGCCCGCGAGGAGCAGCAACTGGCCGCCGTCCGGCCGCCAGGCGAGGTCACGGCGGCCCTCGGGCGAGGTGACGCGGCCCACGACCTCGGTGGGGCGGGTGCCGCGCCCGCCCGCGGGGACGGTGACCACCTCGTGCTCGCCGCCCGTGCCACCGGGCGAGAGGTAGGCGACCCGGTCCCGGGAGCCGGGCAGGGCGGGTTCCCACACGGGCGCCAGGGCCCGGTCGCCGACGGGCGAGACCCGCACGGGGGTCCCGCCGGCCACGGGGATCCGGAAGGCCTCCTCGCCGTGCGTGTAGACCAGTTCGGTGCCGTCGGGCGACCAGTCGGGGGTGTCGGCGTCCGCGACGGCCTGCCGCAGTCCGGTGCCGTCGGTCCGCACGACCCACACCCCGGGGCGGGCGTGGGTGCCGCTGCGCCCGCCGCGGTCGTCGCAGCGGAACCGGGTGGCCTGCGTGCCGTCACCGGGGTCGTTCTCCCAGGCGACGAAGGCGACCCACTGGCGGTCCGGCGACAGGACGGGGTCGGCGGCCCGCCAGCCGGTGCGCAGGTGCACCAGGGTCGCGGGCCCGTTGCCGGTGCGGCGGTAGATCCCCTCGCCCTGGCCGCCGCGGTCGCTGACCCACACGAGGTCGTCGCCGCGGGCGGCGGGCTGGCAGTCGTTGCCGGCGACGCCGACGGGCAACAGGGGGGCGAGGGCGCCCCGCGGGCCGACGGTGTTGACGGTGTGGTGCGGGCCGTCGCCGACGTACGCGAGGCGCCCGGGATCCGGGGCGTCGGCGGGGGCGGCGGGGGCAGCGGGCGCGCCGGGCGCCGCGGGCACGGACGGTGCCTGGGCGGTCGTCACCGGGGGTGCCAGCGGGGGGACGACCCCCAGCAGGCCCAGGGCCACCACCAGCACCGTGGTCCGCGCGTACCTGAAACCACGTCGTCGCATCCGGACAGCCCTCCTCGGGGCAACCGTGGCGGGTGCGGTACCCCGGCCGGAGCCGGGGGCGGGGCACCGTTGCGGGTAACTCCCGCTGCCCCAACGGGCAGTGCGGGCCGGTGGCCGCCGCGCGGTCAGATGAACCCCTGCCGCATCGCGTAGGCCACGGCGTGCGAGCGGTTGCGCAGCTGCAGACGGGTGGTGACGTCGTGGAGGATGTTCTTCACGGTCCGCTCCGAGAAGGCCAGGGCGCGGGCGATCTCCGCGGTGTCGCTGCCCTCGGCGACCAGCCGCAGCACGTCCACCTCGCGCGGGGCGAGCCCGGTGAAGGCCAGCCCGCGCGGGTCGAGGACCTGGCGTTGCAGCCGGCCGACCTGGTCCAGCAGCCGCCCGAGCAGATCGGCGGGCACGCTGCCCTCGCCGCGCGCGGCGGCCGTGATGACCTGCACCAGGCGTTCGCTGGAGGCCTCCGAGCGGCGTACGACGCCCACGACCCCGCATTCGACGGCGGCCACCAGCCCGGCGTCGTCGATCTCGGTGACGACGAGCACGATCCGCGCGTCCGCACCGCCGGCAGCGCCCCCGGCGGCGGCTCCTGCCCCTGCCCCTGCCCCTGCCCCTGCCCCGGCCCCAGCGCCACTACCGGCCGCGCGCTGGGCGCGCCGCAGCGTCTGCGTCTCGCGTTCCCCGACCCGGTCGGCGGACACGACGGCCACGCACGCCATCGCCCCGTACGGCTCGTGGGGCTCGTACGGCTCGTCGTCGGCCAGCAGCCGTACCTCCGGGCAGTTGCGCAACTGCCCCGCCAGGCCCGCCCGGGAGATCGGATCCTGGGCCGTCAGCCGCACCGGGACCCGCTCGGCCCCGCTCTCCCCCTGATAGCGCATCGCGCACCCCCCTGCCCGGCGCCCCCGCATCACGCGAGAGCCCCACCTCTTGCGTCGGATCCAGTGAACACCCGGGCAGTCAGCAGGCACTCCACGCGGACTCAACGGGCACCGCGGCGTGCCCCCGGATGTGTCCGTACGGGTGCGGACCCGCCTCCGGGCTGCTCCCTACGGTCCCTTCATGACCACTTCCGCTCATCTGGACGGCGCCCCCGCGGCCGTCATGCCCGGGGACGAGGTCCGGGTCCCGCTGGAGCTGCGCAACGGCGGCAACGTCGTCGAGGCCTACGCGTTCGAGGTACTGGGACCCGCCGCGGCCTGGACCGTGGTCGAACCGGCGACGCTGTCCCTGTACCCGGACACGGCGGGCACGGTGGAGGTGGTGGCCCGTCCGCCGCGCGACGCGTCCGTGCCACCGGGCGAACTCGCCTACGGGGTACGGGTCGTACCGCAGGAGCAGCCGGAGCACGTCACGGTGCCCGAGGGCGTCCTGCTGGTGGGCGCGTACGCGGACTTCGACGCCGAGCTGACGCCGCGGCTGAACCAGGGCCGCGTCGGGGCCCGTTACCAGCTGGCGCTGGACAACCGGGGCAACCATCCGCTGACGGTGTCGCTGGCGGCGAAGGACCCCGCGGACGCGCTCCGCTTCACGCTGCCGTCCGCGCCGACGGTGGTGGCGCCGGGACAGGCGGCGTTCGTACGGATACCCGTGCGGGCCAGGCGGTGGATGTGGCGCGGGACGCCGGCGCCGCACCCCTTCCAGGTGACGGCGAGCCCGGCCGGGGACGTCCCCACGGTGACGCTCGACGGCACGCTGCTGCACCGGCCGGTCCTCTCGGCGACGGCCCTGCGGGCCCTGCTGGCGGCGGCGGCCCTGCTGGTCGCACTGGCGGTGATCTGGTTCGCGCTGCTGCGGCCGGTGGTGCGCGGCGCGGCGAAGGAGGCGGTCAAGGGGCCGGTGCGGGCGGCCGAGTCGAAGGCGGCCGAGGCCAAGGACACGGCGGACCGGGCGGCGGAGGCGGCGTCGGCGGGGCCGGGCGGGGGCTCCGGGCCGGGCGGTGGCCGAGGGGCCGCCGGCACGCCCAGCCCGGGCACGGGCCCGGCACCGCTCCCCCAGGCGAACCTGTTCTCCCACCGCCTGACGGCCGCGGCCCCGGCGAACGGCACCCAGACGGCGACGTTCACGGTCCCGGAGGGCAAGGTCCTGCGCCTGACCGACCTGGTCCTGGAGAACCCTCAGGGCGACGCGGGCACGGTGACGTTCGCGGTCGGCGGCAAACCGCTGCTGTCGCCGGCCCTGGAGAACTTCCGCGAGCAGGACTTCCACTGGGCCTCGGCCCTCCTGGCCGGCCCGAAGCAGGACATCACGATCACCCTGACCTGCCGCACGATCGGCCACCCCCCGTCCTCCCCCACCCCCACCACGTGCACCACATCAGCCCTCCTGAGCGGCACCCTGGAATAGCCCCACCGGCCAGCCCCACCGGGCACCCGCCCAGCGCCGCCGGCTCCGGACGCAGCGTGGCACCCGGCGCGAGATCACGGCCGTCAGACGCCCGCGTTCCGCAGTGCTGCGCGAGCGAGCTGCTGCGCCATCACGCTCACGGGGGCTGGAGCGTTGCGGGACTCGCGGTGGGTGAGGTCCACGGTGATGAGCACGTTGCCGGATCGTACGGTGACCTTGGCCGAGTTCGGAAACTCGGTGCGGGTGACGAGACGAGCCTCGTCACCGAGCCCGTCCAGCTTCTGCGCCTCCCCGCCGGCCCACATGCTCAGGTTCGCCGCTGCCTGTGCCACCGCGCTCTTGCCGGGGATGGGCTGGACGACCTGGGTGCCCAAAAAGATGGATACGGAATCGGGAGGCCCGGGTTGGATGCTGCATTCGTAGCGTCCTGCATTGCGGATCGAGGGCTCCTTCATGAGCGGGGCCAGCTGGCGCGCGGGCAGCAGCTCGCAGGCGGGTGGCAGATCGTTGTCGTTGTGGGGGCCGCCAGGCCCGTACGCGCCTGCCGTGGCGGAGAGGGCGCCCAGGAGCGCCAGCGATGTGGCCCAGACGACAGTCCGGCGGACCGCGGCGGCGGTTCTGCGTCCGACCGGGCCGCGGGAGGCGGCTGTGCTGGGAGCAGGCGTGCCGTGGGCGTTTGCGAGGTGGTTGCGCAACTCGATGTGGCGGAAGCGGTAGGCACCACCGCTCTGCCTCAGCACGCCGCGGCGGTGGGCATCCTGAACAAAGGCCATGAGCCGCCACGGCAGCCTCCCGGTGAGGGCCAGCCAGATCCGCGCCCACGCGAACCGGCCCCATGCCGAGACCGCGACCCCGTGCACGGCGAGCGCCACCAGCACCGCCCCCACAGTCCCGGCCCACGCCGACGCGCTGACGGTCCCGCGGCCCCCGTTGTACGCCCACACCCCCAGCAGGAGGGCGGGTGCCAGCAGCACGGCACTGATCTGCGCCGCGCGCTTCCCGCGCACGACCTCGAGGAAGCCCACCGTCAGTGCCGCGCGGCGGTCGTCACGCAGCAGTCCCGGCGGGCCGCCGGCAGCCGCGGGATCCGTCGGCCCCGAGACGAAGTCGAGCGCGTTCCGCAGCTGGATCACCAGCCAGACTGCGAGGATCCACAACGGCAGGAATGGCACGGCGGGCCCGGTGTCGACGCCCGACATCAGCGCTGCCACGGAACCGAACGCCACGGCCGGCAGCAGCAGGTGCCACAGGTTGCCCCGGAGGCGGCGCGCGCCCCGCCGCAGGTCGGCTGCCGACGGCCGCCGCAGGCTCCGGGGCAGCTCGGCATCCCTCTGCCTCCCGCCCCGGGCGTCGAGGACCAGCGCGCCCACCGCCGCTGCCAGGAGGATCGTCCACGCGGGTGCGTCGGCGACCTTCCTCCACGGCGGGGTGCCGATGGCGGAGAGGCGTACGGTCACGACGGCGATCGCGAGCGCGGCGGCGGTGCCCGCGTGGCGGATCGCCCGGGGCAGGGCCTCGTCGAGCTCCCACAGCACCAGGTCCTGCGCCTGCCGATTGCGCATCCAGTGAGCCAGGAAGCCCGCCCACCGCCGCGCCTGTTCGGTACTCGGCCCGCCGGTCGCCGCGCGGTCGTCGAGGGATTCCGCGTAGACCGTGGCGATGAACTCGTCGATGAGGTGCCGTTCCAGTGCCTTGTGCGTCGCGAAGCGTTCCGTGTCGAGCAACTCCCGGGGATCGGCGGCCGGGGCGGCGTAGGCGGTACGGGCCAGGCCGGCCATGAGGGGAGTCGCCAGGACCGTACGCAGCCGCAGCGCGGCCGGATCCCCAGCCGGATCCCGCATCCGTGCCAGGACCGGATCCCAGACGGTGGCGACTACTCCATCGGTCCTGGTGCGGCGGGCGCCACGGGTCAGGTACGCGGCGATCGCCTCCACGGCCAGCGGCTGGAGCTCCACCACGGCTGCCCCCGGAAGGACGGCGCCACCCCGGTCGGCTTCGGCGGCGTACGCGCCAGTCCGGCTGGTGAAGACCAGGCTCGTCGACCGCCCCAGGCTCGCCCGCAGTTCCCTGAGGGCATCGGAGCGCGCGCTCTCCGGGAGCTCGTCGAAGCCGTCCAGAACGGGCAGGAGCCTGCCCCCTCTCAGCAGCATCAGCAGCAGTGCCCGGCGCTCGCCACCCGAAGCCGACAGTTCGGGGTGCTGCTGTGCGAGACGGGACGCGGCCCATCCCCACAGCCCCTGCCGCCGCGGGTCCCAGGACGCCAGAGGCA
Organism: Streptomyces sp. NPDC042102; assembly: GCF_055582305.1. Taxonomy (NCBI): domain Bacteria; kingdom Bacillati; phylum Actinomycetota; class Actinomycetes; order Kitasatosporales; family Streptomycetaceae; genus Streptomyces; species Streptomyces sp. NPDC042102. The sequence goes on along the minus strand of NZ_JBVJDL010000001.1, from coordinate 577,073 downwards.
ACACCACCGGAACCGGATCGGGTGACGCCGGGCGCCGCATCGCCAGCAGCTCCCGCGCCAGGTGCAGGGCGAGGACCGACTTCCCCGCGCCGGGAGCCCCCAGCACGATCAGGCGGCCGGACGGCAGCCGCTGGAAGAAGTCCACGATTCCGCCGAACTCGCCGTCCGGAGGCGGACCGCCGGCCCCTGCCTGATCGGCTTCCGGCCAGTCCTCCGTGAGCAGCAACGGATCCGCCTGTGTCCAGCGGACGGGCAGCGGTGTCGGGTCGTGTGTCCTGGCCTGTCGCTCCTCACGCTCGTAGAGCTCCTCCAGGGCGCGCCCGAGCAACTCGACCGCCTCGTCCAGGCGCGCGGCCGACAGCGCCCGGCGGCGCAGCCGCCACCACCGGCGCGCCCACAGCATGCCGAGGTACAGCCCGGCGAGCAGCGCGGAAGCGGCGGACAGCAGGAGGGCCGTCTTCTCCGCCAGTCCGGCCGACAAGCGCAGAAGCTGGACGCCGCCGACAGCCAGGAGCGTGGCGGCAACGACGGCATACCCGTGGAGGCGGCCCGGCCCCTCCTCCGATGCAGGTGCGGCGTGATAGACGACGTGGTCGCCGGTGATGGCGACCTGAATGTCCCCGCCCGAGGCAACGGACCGCTCGCCCGCGGCGGCGACGTCCTGGTGCGATGCGCCCTCGCCCGCCCCTCTCTTCGGCCTCCCCGACCGGGCCACCCGGTCGCCGTGTTCCGGCCGCGACCGTGGCGTCACGGTCGATTTTCCTCGCCGGTGACCGCCTCACCGATGTCCCCACCCGCTGCCACGGACCCCTCGCCGCCGGCCCGCACCGCTCCGGCGGCACCTGCCCCGGCTCCGCCGGGGGGCAGCGGGGAAGCGGAGCCCAGGCGGTTCCTGTCGCCGGTGACCGCCCGGCCGATACTGCCGCCGGCCGCGACCGAGCCCGTGCCCCCGGCTTCGACGTCCCCGCCACCGCGCGAAGTACCTGCCCTGTCGCGGGCCAGGGCGTACACGGCCACCGCCGCGCCCACCACGCCGGCCACCGAGCTGACGAGGCCGGCGATCTTCTCCGCGGTGTCCAGGTCGCCCCACAACGTCACCCCGCCGCAGATGACCGCCACCGCGGCGCTCACCGCCCCCGTCCATGCCCAGCCCCGCACACTGCCCGCACCGCGCACGCCCACCCGCCCCCTGAGGTCTCGCCACCCGCCCGCCAGGGATCCCCCTGCCCCCGGTCCGGCCGATCCATCCAAGCACCGGACCTGCCGCCGACACACCCTCGTGCAAGGCCATCGTCCTGAAAACCTCGCCCACCGGCCGCAGCACTTGGCTCCGTGCGGACGTGGCCCGGCGGGGGAAGTGGTGGAGCAGGACCGGGCGCCCGGACAGCTCCGAGGCTGGGCCCTGCTACCACCCCAGCGCCACCGGACACCACTCCAGCCCCGCCGGCGATTGAGGCGCGGGGCCCGGGGCAGAGCGCCGAGGACACCCGCACCCGGACACCGGGCTCCCGCCAGCCCGGCCCGGCCCGGCCCGGCCCCAGGGGACGGATGCGCTACGGGGTCAGGACCGACGCCAGGTCGGCACGGCCCGGGATGCCCAGCTTGGCGTAGACGCTGGTCAGGTGGTTGTCGACCGTCCGCGGCGACAGCCCCAGCCGTCCCGCGATCACCCGCGACGCCAGGCCCGCCGCCGCCAGCGCCCCGATCTCCCGTTCCCGCGGTGTCAGCGCCGGCGCCGCCAGGCCCGCCAGGGCCGGGACGGTGCCCGGTACCACCCCGTCGCACCGCGCCGCCAGCACGTGCGCCCGCGCCGCCGCGGCCCGCGCGGCGGCCACGCCGGGCGCCACCCGCGCCGCGCCACCGGCGGCCTCCGCCGCGAACAGCCCGTACCCGAGGCGTTCGAACTCCGCCGCCGCCTCCCACAGCCCCGCACCCGACCGCCCGGCCAGCGCCGTCACGTGCGCCCCGCACACCGCCGCCAGCGCGCCCTCGTGCACCGCGCAGACCTCCCGCATCCGCCCGGCCACCGACCGCGCCCCGCCGGCCCCGCCCAGCCGTGCCACGTCGTGCAGGGCGAGCAGTTCACAGCCCGTCAGGCCCGCCGCACCCGCCCGCTCGGCGGCCGTCCGCGCCAGTTCCACCGCCCGCGTCACCCGGCCCCCCGCCGCCGCGACCCACGGCCGCGCGAGTTCCGTCCACGGATCGAGGACCACCGGCGCCCCCGCGCCCCGGTCCGCCGCCGCCACGTACGACTCCGCCCGTGCCACGTCCCCCGTCAGCGCCGCCGCGTACGCCGCCCCGCCACCACCGGGTCCGCGCACCGCGGCGCCGCCCGCCCGGAGGCGGGCCAGTGCCGGTCCCGGCCGCCCCCGCCACAGCAAGGCCGCCGCGTGCAGCGCGTCCGCCGACCGCCGGGCCGCCGGCCAGTCGCCGCGCCCCCGTACGAGCTCCGCGAACCCGTGCGCCGCGCGCTCGGCGCCGTCCAGGTCCCCGGCCCAGAACGCGGCGGCGAACTCCGCGCCCCGCAGCCCCAGCAGTTCCTCCATGCCCTCCCCCGGCGTCCCGCCGCCCAGCAGCGCCCCGGCCCGCTCCGCCTCCCGCCGCGCCCGCTCCGGCCGCCCGGTGTGCGCGTACGCCACGGCCACCGTGGCCCGCAGCGCCCCGGTCCGCCGCCCCTCCAACGGCGGGTCCGGCAGGCCGGCGGCCAGGTCCAGCGCGCCCCGGTGGTCACCGCGCGCCCCCGCCAGCGCCACCCGCCGCACCCCGGCCTCCCAGCGCAGAGCGGGGTCGCCGATGTGGGCGGCCGCCTCGGTCAGCACCCGTTCGGCCTCCTCGTACCTGCGCAGCCCCGGCCCGAGCGCGTGCGCCCGCAGCACCGCGTGCCGGGTGCGCTGTGCCTCGCTCATCGCGGGCGCGGCGCACTCGCCCAGCACCCGCTCCGCCTCCTCGTACCGTTCCGCCCGCTCCAGCGCCCCGGCGAGGAGCAGCGCCGCCTCCGTGCCGCCGCCCGCGTCCCGGGCCGCCGTGGCCAGCCGTACGGTCGCCGCCGTGTCGTACGCCGCCCAGGCGTCGCGCGCTCCGGCCAGCAGGGGCGCCGGATCGCCGGTGAGCCCGGCCGCGAGCCGCCAGCCGGCCAGCCGCAGCGCGTCACCGGCCCGGCGGGCGCCGGTCGCCTCCAGCGCCCGTACCAGCGCCCGGTGATGGCGGCGGCCGCGTACGCGCGGGCAGCGCGCGGCGGCCACCTCGGCGTACAGCGGGCGAGCCGTGCGGACGTAGGCCCGCCGCCCGTCGTCGCGGATGGCCAGCAGGCCGCGGGCCTCGGCCTCCTCCACCAGCGCCACGTCGGCCAGTGCGAGCAGCAGGGCGCATTCCAACGGCTGGCCGAGGGCGACGAGTTCGAGCAACTCGCGCAGCTCCGGCCGGGCCTGGCCGGCGCCGTAGCCGCCGATGCGGGTCTCGACCAGGTCGCACAGGCGCGCACTGGGCGGGCCGGCCCGGCGGCCGGGCGGCCGGTCCCACACACCGTCACCGCCGTCACCGCCATCGCCACCGAAACCGCCGGAACCGCCGGCAGCGCCGGCAGCGCCGCCCCGGCGCAGTTCGCGGCGGTCCACGGCGTCGAGCGTCAGCTCGCGCAGCAGCAGCGGGTTGCCCTGCGTACGCGCGTGCAGCCGGGCCGCCTCCGGCGCGGCCACCGGGCCGCCGAGGGCCGCCGCGAGCAGGGCGGCGGTCTCGGCCGGGGTGAAGGCGGGCAGGTCGAGGCGGTCCAGCAGCCGGTCCTCCGTCAGCCGCCGCAGTGCCTCGGGGACCCCGGCCCCGCTCCGCACCGCCGCCAGCAGCCGTACCTCGCCGTCGCGGACGAGGCGTTGCAGCAGGGCCGCGGACACCGGGTCCAGCAGGTGCGCGTCGTCGACGCAGATCACGGCCCCGGCCAGGGCGCGGGCGGCCCAGTGCCAGCGGTTCTCGCCGGGTTCCCGGCGGACGGGGAGCAGGGGCGCGAGCGTGCCCAGGGGGACCGAGCGGGTGCCCTCCGAGCCCTCGGCGCGCAGGGCTTCGGGCAGCGCCAGCCGGATCTCGTCCAGCAGCCAGGTCTTCCCGGCCCCGGCCTCCCCGGTCAGCAGCACCCCGTACGCCTCACCCGCACCGCTCGCCGCGCCCGTCCCGGTGAGCGCACGGCGTACCCGCTCCAGTTCCGCAGTACGCCCGTGGAAGGACCAGGAGACCACCATGCGCCGATGGTAGGACCGGCCGAACCCCTCGCGGCACGCACTCGTGCGAACCCACCGGCGTTCCCGCCGCCCCATCGCCCCGCGGCCGGCGAACAGCACCCTCGCGCACGGCCACCGGAGTTGACGGCGACCCGGTGGAGGAAGTTCGCACGAGCCCATGTCCGCCCCGGCGACGGCGCGTTGACCGGGGCAGACCATCATGAGGACCGATCGTCCGGGAGGGCAGCGCGGGATGAGTTCCGGAGGACCCGATCCGTACCAGCCGTCGTGGCCGCCGAACGGCGGACCCCGTCCGCCGCGGCCACCGCATCCGCCGTACCAGGGGCCGGGCCCCTACGTGCCCGCCCAGCCCGGGCCGCCACCGTACGGCCCGTATCCTCCGTACGCCTACGCCTACGCACCGCCCCGGCCGGACGTCTCCTCGTGGGGGCGGTTCCGTGGCGACGAGTGGCCGACGCTGGGAGAACTGCTGCGGGGCAGGCGGGAGCGCATCCACGGCTGCGTGTGGGCGCTGCTGCTCTTTCCGTGCAACTGGCTCCTGACCCTCACGTTCGTGGTGTTCTACCCGGCGGCCCGTTCGGCCCACCTCGTGGCACGGCGGGTCTTCCCCGAGCCCGGCCACCGTCCCGTCCACGACACCGGGTTGACGAGGCTGCAGAGGAGCCGGGCCTGGGCCGCCGGCGTCGCGTCGTGCGCGATCCTGATCGTGTTCGGGAAGCCGGAGGACTGGGCGCAGAGCTACTTCCAGTCCTTGACCCGGCTGGCCGTCGCGCCCTGGCTGCTGCTCCTCAGCGCCCCCCTCGTGGTCGCCGTGCTCCTCCGGCGGTCCTCGCCCGCGACGCGGCAGGCCGCCCTGCTGCGCCTGCGCGCGGCGATGCGCTCCGTCCTGCAGTACTTCGGCGCGTTCACCCTCGTCCCGCTGCTCGGCATGGCTGCGGGCGTCGTCATCGAGCACTACATGAACACGGTCGACGGCGTCTGGCTCGCCGTCCATTCCTACGTGGTCGTCCTGGCGCTCGCGCCCGTGCTCTGGACCCTGGTCTTCGTCGGGTTCGCCTCCGGTCCCGCCGTCCGCAGCTTCGACACCGCCGCAGTGCACGCCGCGCTTCCCGCCCTGCTCTCCGGCGTTCTGGTGTGGGAGGCCACCGCCCTCGGCCTGGCGACGGGCGGGCCGCCGCCCGGCCCCCCGGTCGTCCAGGTCTGCGCCCTCCTCGGCGGCCCGGTCTCGGTGACGGCCCTGTCCTGGTGGGAGGTCCGCCGCCTGCGCACCCGCCCGCGCGCCCGCCCGGCCTGAGGCGTGACCGTTCCGCGCTCCGCGCCTCCGCCGCGCTACGCGGCGCTGATCCGCGCGGCGAACGTCCGGTACGCCGGCTCGTCGAAGAGGACGAAGCGGACCTCCTCCACCGCGGTCCCGGACGCGCGGACGGTCTCGACCGCGATGCGCGCGCCGTCGTCCATCGGCCAGCCGTAGACGCCCGTCGAGATCGCCGGGAAGGCGACGGTGGCGGCGCCCAGTTCGTCGGCGACGCGCAGGGATTCGCGGTAGCAGGAGGCGAGCAGCTCCGAGCGGTCCTCCTCGCGCGACCAGACCGGGCCCACCGTGTGGATGACCCACTGGGCCGGGAGGCGGCCGGCCGTGGTGGCGACCGCCCGGCCGGTGGGCAGGCCCTTGCCGTAGTGGGAGGCGCGCAGGGCGCGGCAGGCGTCGAGGATCTCCGGGCCGCCCCGGCGGTGGATGGCGCCGTCCACGCCCCCGCCGCCCAGGAGGGAGGAGTTGGCGGCGTTGACCACGGCGTCGACCTGCACCTGCGTGATGTCGCCCTGGACCAGCGTGATGTTCACCATGAGCGGCGGACCTTTCTCAGGCGGCGCCACACGGCCTTCGCCGCGTTGTGCCCGGACATGCCGTGCACCCCGGGGCCGGGGGGCGTCGCGGACGAGCAGATGAAGACGGCCGGGTGGGCCGTGGTGTACGGCGACAGCGACAGCTTGGGACGCAGCACGAGCTGGAGTCCGGACGCCGCGCCGCAGGCGATGTCACCGCCGACGTAGTTGGGGTTGCGGGCGGCGAGCTCCGGCGGGCCGGCGGTGGCGCGGGCCAGCACCAGGTCGCGGAAGCCCGGGGCGAAACGCTCCAGTTGGCGTTCGACGGCGCCCGTGAGGTCGCCCTGCCAGCCCGCCGGGACGTGCCCGTACGCCCAGAAGACGTGTTTGCCCTCGGGGGCGCGGGAGGGGTCCACCAGGCTGGGCTGCGCGGTGATGAGGAAGGGGGCGCGCGGGGCCCGGCCGCCGGTGGCGAGCTGGAGGGCGGCGTCGATGTCGCGGGCGCGGGGGCCCACCTGGACGGTGCCCGCCCGCCGGGGTGCCTCGGCGGTCCACGGGACGGGGCCGGACAGCGCGTAGTCGATCTTGAACGCGGCGGCGCCGTAGCGGTACCCGTCGTACGCCCGTCCCAGACGGGCGATCCGTGCCAGCGCGGTCGGCGAGGTGTCGAAGACGTACGACCGGGCGGGCGGGAGGTCGTCCAGCCGCTTGACCTCGAAGCCGGTGTGGATCGTGCCGCCGAGATCGCGCAGGTACGCCGCCAGCGCGTCCGAGATCGACTGGGAGCCGCCGCGCGGCAGCGGCCAGCCGCCCGCGTGCGCGGCCAGGGCGAAGACCAGTCCGACGGCTCCGGTGGCGATGCCGTCGAGCGGGGCGATGACGTGCGCGACCAGCCCGGCGAAGAGGGCGCGGGCCCGCTCGTCGTGGAAGCGCCGCAGCAGCCAGGTGGACGGCGGCAGTCCGGCGAGCCCGAACCGGGCCAGGGTGACCGGGTCGCGGGGCAGCGCGGTGTTCGGCAGGGACATGAAGTCCCGTGCCAGGGTGTCCCACTTGCCGAGGAAGGGCTCGACGAGCCGGCGGTAGGTGCCGGCGTCCCGGGGGCCGAGGGAGGCCGCCGTCTCGGCCACCGACCGGGAGAGCACGGCGGCCGTGCCGTCGTCGAAGGGGTGGGCCATGGGCAGCGGGGGCTGCAGCCATTCGAGGCCGTAGCGGGCCAGCGGCATGGTGGCGAAGACGGGCGAGCCGATGCCCAGCGGGTGCACGGCCGAGCAGGGGTCGTGCCGGAAGCCGGGCAGGGTGAGTTCCTCGGTGCGGGCACCCCCGCCCACCGTGTCGGCGGCTTCGAACACGGCCACCGAGAAGCCACGCCGGGCCAGTTCGACGGCGGCCGTCAGCCCATTGGGCCCCGCCCCCACGACGACCGCATCGAGAATCGACGGCACCTCGCGACTCCTTCGTCTGCCTGGGCCAGCACCGGCGGCGGCGCCCCCGGCCCCTCCAGGATATTCCGCCCGCCGCTCTCCCGGCCGGGCCCCTTGCCCACCGCTCCCCCGCCGGGCCCGGCGGCGGGGCTTCGGCCCGCGCCACCGGCCCGCGCCACCAGCCGGGACCGCGGGGCTTCGGTCCGCGTCACCGGCCGGGGCGGACCGGCCCTACGGGGCGTCGCCCCGCAGCAGGTCGCGGATGCGCAGCGCGGTCGCCTGGTCGCGGCCGACGGCGAACGGCAGCGCGTTGTCCCGGTCCACGCGGAACGGCTCGCCCGCCACCGTGCTCTGCGCGCCGCCCGCCTCGGCGACCAGCAGCAGTCCGGCCGCGTGGTCCCAGGCGGAGGGCCAGGTGAAGGCCAGGCCGTCCATCTCGCCGCGCGCCACCCGCAGGTACTCCAGACCCGCCGAACCGCAGGGGCGGGCCGCGACGCCGGGCACGTCGAGGCGGGCCAGGATCCGCTTGTCCTCCTCGCTCGTGTACAGCGGGTGGGCCATGGCCACGCGCAGGTCGGCGCCCGGCTCCGGGGAACCGCTGTGGATCCGCTCGCCGTTGACGTACGCTCCCTGGCCGCGCACGGCCGTGGCGATCTCCTCCAGCGCCGGGGCGTACGTCCAGGAGGCGAGGATCTCGCCGCGCTGCGCCAGGGCGACCAGGGTGCAGAAGGCGGGCTCGCCGCCCACAAACTGACGGGTCCCGTCGACCGGGTCCACGATCCATACGGGCGCGTCGTCGCGCAGCGCCCCGTAGACGGTCGGGTCGGCGTGGACGGCCTCCTCGCCGACCACCACGGAGCCCGGCAGCAGCAGGGTCAGGGCGGCGGTCAGGTGCTCCTCGGCGCGCCGGTCGGCGACGGTCACCAGGTCGTGCGGGCCGCTCTTCTCGTCGACCTCGTGCTCGGAGAGCTGCCGGAACCTCGGCATGATCTCGACCGCCGCGGCCTTGCGGACGGCTTCCTCGACATCGGACAGGTTGCGGGCCAGAAACTCTTCGATCATGTCTCCATCACACCACGCCGCACCGACAAACCCCACCCGCATCGGTGGACGGGGGGTGAAGAGACGGCCGCGCCCGGTAGTCGCCCGGGGGATCAGCGGGCCGCGCCGGCGCGGAGGTGGTGGGCGGCCTCCTCGGCGGTCCGGGCGAAGGCGCGGACGCGGGGCGTGTTGTTGGCCTTCAGCCAGACGGGGGCCCAGTCGATGGGCGGGGCGTCGCGGAGGGGGACGTACGCGACGTCGGGTCGCGTGTAGAAACGGGTGACCTGCTCGCCGACCATGTAGCCGCCGCGGCCCGCCGCGATGAGCTGCAGGGCTTCCTGGAAGGTCTCGAACCGCGGGCCCGAGGCGATCGCCCGCCCGCGCGGCGTGTGCTGCGGCCAGCGGTCGGAGGGCCAGTCGCCCGGCAGGGCGCCGGCCAGCCGCAGGATCGGGATGTCCGCGAGGTCCTCCATGACCAGGCTCTCGCGGCGCGCGAAGGGGTGCGGGGCGGGAACGGCCAGCAGCCGCGGCTCGGAGATCAGTACGGGGCCGACGACCAGGTGCGGCCCGGAGATCGGCAGGCTCAGCACCAGGACGTCCATGTCGCCGGCGTGCAGCCGTGCGACGGCGTCGACGACCTGTGCTTCCCGGGCGTGGACGCGGCAGTCCGGTTCGCGTTCCTGGAAGACGTCCCGGGCCTGGTGGACGACCTGCCCGGCGGCGGCGCCGACGAATCCCACCCGCAGGGTCGACCGGCTCCGGCGGACGCTGGCGATCGCGCGGTCGAGCCCTGCCTGGATCTGCTCGTAGCCCGGCCGCAGGTCGTCGTGCAGCCGCTGCCCCAGCGGGGACAGCCGGACGCTGCGGTTGGTCCGGTCGAACAGCGGTGCTCCCACGAGTCGTTCCAGCTTCTTGATGATCTGGCTGATCCGGCCCGTGGTGACGCCCAGGCGCTCGGCGGTACGGCCGAAGTGGAGTTCCTCCGCCAGGGCGAGGAACGCTTCGAGCTCCAGGCGTTCGAGCACCGCGCTCCTTCTTTTCGTGGCCGGCCCGTGCGTTGAGCCTGGTTAAACGCGGGTTCCAGTATCAGGTGTTGTTCGGATGATCTCCAAAACGAGAGCCTGCTGGGGACGGCGCGGCCGGCGTTCGATCGCCCTGCCGGGATGCCGCATCCACCCGCTTCGCACGTAGACCGAGGAGATCTCCTTTGGGCAAGATCGTCGCCCTGCCCTGCCCGTCGAGCGACGGTGTCACAGAGGTGTGCCCGTGACGCCCCCGTCGCTGTGGAGCAGACGCCGGATACTCAGCACCTTGGCCGGAGCCGCCGCGGTTCCGGCCCTGCCGTCCGTCATCACCCTGACCGCCGGTCCGGCCCGGGCCGCCGACGGCGCCCCGGCCGGCACGGGCAGCGGCCTGCCCGACAGCGACCGGGGCAGGGCCGTGTGGGCGTACAAGACCGGGGGCCGGGCGGTCCGGGAGGCCGCGGCCGTCGCCCTGGCGGGCTCCCCGGCCGCCGTGTCGGCCTTCCTCGCCGACGAGCTGCCCGTCGCGAAGGCGGACGACAACCGCTTCGCCGTCCTCACCGTCCTGCCCTACGCGGACAAGTCGGTCCGTGACAGCGCCGGCACGGCGCTGTCCGCCGGGGACGCCGCGATCACCGCCTACCTGGCCGACGGTTACGCGTCGTCGGTGCTGACCGATCTGCGGGCGGCGGTGCTCACCATCATGAACAACAGCGGCACCGCCGTCCGGCGGGAGGCGACCAAGGCCCTCGACCAGGGCACCAGGGCGGCCCTGCGGAAGTTCCTGGAGGAGACCCAGCACACGGCGCAGCAGGAGGACGAGCGGGCCGAGGTCTTCACGATCCTCACCACCGCCTCCCCCGAGGTGAAGAAGTACGCGGAGCGCGCTCTGGGCGAGGGTTCGCCCCAGGCGATCCGCCAGTTCCTCCTCTCCGGGCAGTACATCGCGCGGTCCCGCGACGAAGAGGCCGCGACGATCGACCAGTTGGTCAAGATCGTGATACGGGAGGGCGCTCGCGCGAAGCTCCAGACGGAGCAGGCCGTCGCCGCCTCCAACCGGGCGAAGGAAGCGGCCGAGAAGGCGAAGGCCGCCGCTCTGAAGGCCGCGGCCGAGGCGCGGGCGGCCCAGGACGACGTGAAGCGGTCGGCCGGCGCGGCGAACAGCGCGGCGAGCGCCGCGCGCGGAGCCGCGAGCGCGGCCAGTACCGCCATCGCCGCGTCCCGTACCGCTCAGGCCGCCTCGGGCCGCGCCGCTCGGGCCGCTCAGGCCGCCGCGGGCGCCGCCGCCTCCGCGGGGCACGCGGCCTCGCGGGCCTATGGCGCCGCCATCGCCGCCTCGAAGGACGCCTCCAAGGCCTCCGCCGCGCGCCAGGCCGCCCAGGGGGCGCGGGACGCCGCGGGCCGGGCCCGTACCGCGGCGGCGGCCGCCGACCAGGCCGCCTCGGCCTCCCAGCAGGCGTCCTCCGCCGGCGCGGCCGCCGCGAGCGCGGCCCAGAACGCCGCGGCCGCGGCCGGCGCCGCCGCCGACGCCGCCGCTTCCGCGGGCCGGGCCCAGTCCCAGGCCGCCGTGGCGAGGGCGGCGGCGATCGAGGCCAACGCCGCGGCCGCGCGGGCCACTCGGGCCGCGGGCACCGCCCAGACCCTGGCGAACCGGTCCGCCGCCGCCGCACGCGTGGCACGCGACGCGGCGAACAGCGCCGCCACCCACGCCGAGAACGCCGCCGCGGCGGCCGAGGACGCCGCGGCGAACGCGGGCAAGGCGATCGAGTACGCCAAGCGGTCCACCGCCTACGCGGACGCCGCCGTGCGCGCGGCCGGCACGGCCGCCGACGCGGTCAAGGAGGCGCAGGCGGTGGAGCAGGCGGCCCGGGCGGCGGAGACCGCCCGCCTCGCCGAGGACACCGAACTCGGGGTCGAGGAGGCCCGCCTCGGGGCGCAGGCCGAGATCGCCGAGGCGGGCCGGGGCGCCCGGGAACGCACGCAGGCGGACCGGACCGGCTCGGACATCAAGGACCTCGTCGCCGCCGCCGGACAGGCGTTGCGGGCCGGCGACACGGCCACGGCCGTCACAGCCGGCCGGAAGGCGGCGGTCAAGCTCCTCGACTCCACGGGCAACTGGACGCGTGAGGCGGCCGAGTTCGCCCTCGCGGGCACCGACCACGACGTCGCCAACTGGATCGACACCGACCGGCTCCTCGCCGAGCAGCAGGACGACCGGGAGGCCGTTCTGGCCATCGCCAGGGCGGCCGGGACCGCCGTCGCCGAAGCCGCCCACCTGGCCCTGGCGAGCGACGACCCGAACGCCGCGCGCGACTTCCTCACCACCGGGGTCGTCGAGGCCGCCGCCACCCAGAACCGCGTCACGGTCTTCGAGATCCTGAACCAGGATCCCGGCAAGGCCGTGAAGGCCAAGGCGGAGGCCGCGCTGGGCGACGGGAGCGCCGCGGCCCTGCACCGCTTCCTCACCGTGGACCTGCTGGAGGCCGTCAAGACGGACGACCAGGCCGAGGTGTTCGGGCTGCTCTCGTCCGGTGGCCCGTACATGAAGTCGGCCGCGCAGATCGTCCTGGAGGGACCCGCCCGCATGCGACGGAACTTCGTCCTCCACGACAAGTTCGACGTCGCCCGCCTGGACGAGGACCACGCCACCCACGTCGCCGCGATGCGCGCGGCGATCGCGCACGCCGCGAAGGTCGCGGCGAAGGCCCTGGAACACGCCGCCTGGGCGTCCAAGGCGGCGGCGGACGCCCGGAGCGCGGCGGCGGACGCGGTCAAGTGGCAGGAGAAGGCTCAGGGGTACGCGAAGGACGCCGAGAACTCGGCACGGGACGCCAAGGCCCACGCGGACGCCGCCGACCTGTCGGCCGCCGCGGCGGCGAAGTCGGCGCAGAGCGCGCAGCAGGCGGCCTCCTCGGCGCGCGGTGCGGCCCGGTCCGCGAACCACTCGATGCGCCAGGCCGTCGGCTCCGCCCGGCAGGCCCTGTCCTACGCGTCGGACGCCCAGGCGTCCGCCACGCGCGCGCACGCCTCGGCCCAGCAGGCCGGGCAGGACGCCAAGGCCGCCGCCGACGCCGCGAGCGGCGCCACACGCATCGCGAAGGCGAAGCGGCGGGCCGAGATCGAGGCGGCGGCGAAAGCGGCCGCGGCCGAGGCGAAGCGGCACGAGCAGGCCGGAACCAACCCGTCCCAGACCGCCGACAACGACACCCCGTGGTACGTGGACGTGGGCCTGTGGCCCCAGGACACCAGCAGCGACAAGGACTGGGCGTCCGTCACGGGGCACTGGAGCACGATCACCGGCTGGGCATCGGTCGTGGTCGGCCTCGCCGCCCTGGTGCCCAGCCCGGCCTCACCCGTCCTGGGAACGGCGGCCCTCGTCCTGGGTGGCGTCTCCCTGGCCCTGCAGGGGGCGAGCGCCTACTTCACGGGACAGGCGTACGGCTGGGACAGCGGCGAGTTCCACTCGGCTCTCGGCATCTTCATCCTCGGCGGAGCCACCCTCGGCAGGGGACCGGTCTTCAAGAAGCTCGGCATCGCGGAAGAAGTGGGCGCCAAGGTCGCCCAGGTCGCCTCGGACGTGGTCACTCCCCTCATCGGACTGCTGACCTGGTAGCCCTCACCCCCGGTCACCACCCCGGCCCGTCGCCCGCCGCAACGGGCCCACTCCCACCAGACGAGAAGGAACACCAGCACCATGAAGCTCGTACGACGCGTCCTCGTGACCGCCACGGCCGCGGCGGCCTGCGTCGCCGCCGCCGTCGGCGCCACGTACGCCACCGGCACCCCGGCCGCCGCGGCCGCCCCGGCGAGCGGCGACCTGCCGCCCTACGCGGTGGAGGACTTCGCCTACCCGGACGCCGGCAGGATCCAGACCGAACTGGGCATCACCCTCAAGCGCGGTGACGGGCACGTCACGCTCGCCGACTGCGCCTCGGCCACCGGGCTGATGGAGGTGTACTCGCGCACCAACGGCAAGATCTGCTTCCGCGTCACCGGGAAGACCGGCTACCTGAGCCTGGAGATCCCCGCGGTCTACGGGATGAAGGGCGACGCCGCCCACCAGGCCGATGTGACGCTGACCGCCGAGGGCAGCAAGCAGAACGTGACGGTCGCCCCCAACGAGTGGAAGGGCGTGGGCGAGGCCGCCGACCCCGAGCGCCGCGATCACGTCCTCGTCGAGATCTCCGTCTCCTCGTAGCCCGTTCACCGACGGTGCGGCGGGGAGTGCCCGCCGCACCGTCGCGTGCGCCCCCCACTTCCGTCCGCCGTGTCGCACGGCCGGACCCCTTGAATTCGATCTGATTCGATCTTCCGGAGAACGTCATGTCCCACGCACGTAGGCGCAGAGCTCGCACCACCGGCGGCGCCGCCGTCGTCGCCCTCGTGGCCGCAGGCCTGCTCGCCACGCCCTCGCAGGCCCTGCAGGGAACCGCCGCCGACGCGGCCGCCCACGCCCACACCGCCAGCATCGTCATCGGCGACACCGACCGGGCCTGCACGGGCACCCTCGTCGCCCCCCGGTGGGTCCTGTCCGCCGCGAGCTGCTTCGCCGACGCGACGGGCCGTGTCCAGCCCGGCAAGCCCAAGGCCGCCACGACGGTCACCGTCGGCCGGCCGGACCTGACCCAGACCACCGCCGGAGCCACCCGCTCCGCGATCCAGCTCGTCCCGCACCCCGACCGGGACCTGGTCATGGTGCAGCTGGACACCGGCATCGCCCACCTGAAGCCGGCCGTCCTGGCCACCAGGCCCGCGGCGGCCGACGAGGCGGTGCGTGCCGCCGGCTTCGGCCGCACGAAGACGAGCTGGGTTCCCGACCGCCTGCACACCGCGTCGTTCACGGCGGCCGGCGACGGCTCGGCCGACCTCGCTCTGACGGCCTCCGGCGACGGGGTCGTCTGCAAGGGCGACGCGGGCGGCCCCGTGCTGCGCGAAACAGGCGGCACCCAGGAGCTCCTCGCCGTCACCAGCCGTTCGTGGCAGGGCGGATGCCTCGGCACGCCGGCCACGGAAACCCGTACCGGGGCCGTCGCGACCCGCGTGGACGACGTGCGCGCCTGGGTCGCGAGCACCTCGTACGCCGCTCCGGGCGACCTGACCGGCGACAACAAGCCGGACCTCGTCGCGGTCGACGACGCCGGCAAGCTGCGGCTGTACCCCGGTACGGGCACCGGTGCCCTCGGCACGCCCACGGTCATCGGCAGCGGCGGCTGGTCGGGCGCCTCCGTGACGCACCGGGGCGACTGGAACGGCGACGCGATGGAGGACGTCGTCGCCCGCGTCGGCGGCGAGCTCCGCGTCTACCCCAACCTCGGCAACGGCTCCCTGGGCGCGCCGATCAGGATTGCCGGCGGCCTGCCCACCACCGCACAGGTCGTGGCGGTCGGTGACACCAACCGGGACGGCAAGCCGGACCTGCTCGTCAAGCACACCAACAAGCTCTTCCTCTACCCGGGTGTCGTCGGCACCGCAGCGGCCGTCGGCACGCCCGTGGTGATCGGCAACGGCGGCTGGGACGTCATGGACCTGACCGCCCCCGGCGACGCCGACCACGACGGCTGGGTCGACCTGCTCGCCCGCGACACCCGGGACGGCATCCTGTACCACTACATGGGCCAGCCCGACGGAAAGACCTTCAGCTCGCGCACCGAGTACGGCACCGCGTACACCACCGCCTTCCGGCCCCTGATCGCCGGCGCGGCCGACGCGAACGGCGACGGCACCGCCGACATGTGGGCCACCGCCGGCGACGGCACCCTGAAGTTCTACAAGGGCGGCACCTCGATCCACGGCCCGATCGACGGCCCGAGCGTCCAGGTCGGCGCCGGCGGCTGGGGTGCCATCCGCTCCATCAGCTGACCGGCACCGGGCCGGGCCCGGACACCGCAGCTCACCCCGGGCCGTGCGGACCGACCACCGAGTCGGCCCGCACGGCCCGGGGGCTTCAGCCGTTGACCGCCGGGATGATCTCGGCGCCGTACTCGTCGATCGTCGTCTCCCTCGCGTCGTGCATGTCGTAGACGGCGAACTGGTCGACCCCGAGGTCGCGCAGGGCGCGCAGCTTCTCGATGTGCGCCGCCGGCGGGCCCAGCAGGCAGAAGCGGTCCACGATCTCGTCGGGCACGAAGTCCGTGGCCGGGTTCCCGGCGCGGCCGTGGTGGCTGTAGTCGTAGCCCTGCCGGGCCTTGATGTACTCGGTCAGCTCGTCGGGGACCATCGAGGAGTGCTCGCCGTAGCGGGAGACCAGGTCGGCGACGTGGTTGCCGACCATGCCGCCGAACCAGCGGCACTGGTCCCGGGCGTGCGCCAGGTCCTCGCCCACGTACGCCGGGGCGGCGACGCAAATCGTGATCGCGGCCGGATCGCGGCCCGCCGCCGCGGCGGCCTCGCGGACCGACCTGACCATCCACTCCGTCAGGTAGAGGTCGGCGAGCTGGAGGATGAACCCGTCGGCCTTCTGCCCCGCCAGGGCCAGCGCCTTGGGTCCGTACGCGGCCATCCAGACGGGCAGTTTCCCGTCCTTGATCCAGGGGATGCGGATCGGGTTGCCGTCGACCGTCGCCTCGCGGCCCTCGGCGAGGTCCCGGATGACGTCGATCGCCTCGCCGAGGCGGGCCAGGGTGTTCGGTTTGCGGCCGGCGACGCGCATCGCCGAGTCGCCGCGCCCGATGCCGCAGACGGTGCGGTTGCCGTACATGTCGTTGAGGGTGGCGAAGGTGGAGGCGGTGACCTCCCAGGTGCGGGTGCCCGGGTTGGTCACCATCGGGCCGACGTGCAGCTTCTGGGTGTTGGCCAGGATCTGGCTGTAGATGACGAACGGCTCCTGCCAGAGCACCGCCGAGTCGAAGGTCCAGCCGTAGCGGAAGCCGTTGCGTTCGGCGCGCTTCATCAGGCTGACGACCTGCGACGCGGGCGGGTCGGTTTGCAGGACGAGACCGAAGTCCATCGCGACTCCTTACAGGTACTGGCAGGTGGAGCGGGGGACGAAGGCCCCGTGCCCGGCCCGCCCGGTGTACTGGCGCCGGTCGATGACGAGTTCGCCGCGCGAGAGCACGGTGTCGACGCGCCCGGTGATCCGCCTGCCCTCGTACGCCGAGTAGTCCACGTTCATGTGGTGCGTCTCGGCGGAGATGACCTGCTCGGCGTGCGGATCGTAGAGCACGATGTCGGCGTCGGCGCCCGGGGTGATCGTGCCCTTCTGCGGGTAGAGGCCGAACATCCGGGCCGGGGTCGCACAGGCGATCTCGATCCAGCGGCGGCGGCTGATGTGCCCGTCCAGGACGGCCTGGTGGAGGAGGTCCATCCGGTTCTCCACCCCCGGCAGCCCGTTGGGGATCTTGGAGAAGTCGCCGCGGCCGAGCTCCTTCTGGCCGCGGAAGCAGAACGGGCAGTGGTCGGTGGAGACCACCTGGAGGTCGTTGGTCCGCAGGCCCCGCCACAGCGCCGCCTGGTGCTCCTTGGGGCGCAGCGGGGTGGAGCAGACGTACTTGGCGCCCTGGAAGTCGGGCTCGGCGAGGTTGTCGGTGGACAGGAAGAGGTACTGCGGACAGGTCTCGCCGAAGACCGGCAGGCCCTTGTCCCGGGCGGCCGCGAGCTCGGCGACCGCTTCCTCCGCGGAGACGTGGACCACGTACAGCGGGGAGCCGGCCACCCGGGCGAGCTGGATGGCGCGATGCGTTGCCTCGGCCTCCAGCAGCACCTTGCGGACCTCCCCGTGATGGCGGGGGTCGGTCTCGCCGCGGGCCAGGGCCTGCTCGACGAGGACGTCGATGGCGATGCCGTTCTCGGCGTGCATCATGATCAGCCCGCCGTTGGCCGCGCCGCGCTGCATGGCGCGCAGGATCCGCCCGTCGTCGCTGTAGAACACCCCGGGGTAGGCCATGAAGAGCTTGAAGGAGGTGATGCCCTCCTCCACGAGCAGGTCCATCTCCTTGAGGGTGTGCTCGTTGACGTCCGAGAGGATCATGTGGAAGCCGTAGTCGACGGCGCACTGTCCGTCGGCCTTGGCGTACCAGGTGTCCAGGCCCTCGCGCAGGGACTGGCCCACGCTCTGGACGGCGAAGTCCACGATGGTGGTGGTGCCGCCCCAGGCGGCGGCCCGGGTGCCGGTCTCGAAGGTGTCGGAGGCGGAGGTGCCGCCGAAGGGCAGCTCCATGTGGGTGTGGGCGTCGACGCCGCCGGGGATGACGTACTTCCCGGTGGCGTCGAGGGTGCGGTCGGCCGTCCAGGACTCGGCCGCGGCCGTGCCGTGTGCCGCGAGTGCGGCGATCCGGCCGTCCTCGATCAGGACGTCCGCGTGCAGCTCGTCGGCGGCGGTGATGACGAGCCCGCCGCGGATCAGGGTGCGGAAGGTCATGGTGCGGCTCCCCCGGCTAGGTGGCGGTGGCGGTGGCGGTGCGCAGGGCCTCGGCGAGGATCTCGGCGCCCTCGTCGGCCTCGGCGACGGTGAGGGTGAGCGGCGGTGCGATGCGCAGCACGCTGGTGTCGTGGCCGCCGCCCTTGCCGAGCAGCAGGCCGCGTTCGCGGGCCGCCTCCAGGACGGCAGAGGCCGCGTCCGGGTCGGCCCGGTCGGTGCCGGGCCGGGTCAGCTCGATGCCGGCCATCAGGCCGCGGCCGCGGACCTCGCGTACGGCGGGCAGCCCGGCCGCGATGGCGCGCAGCCGTTCCAGCAGCAGGCCGCCGACGCGGCGGGCGTTGCCCTGGAGGTCGTGCTCGAGGAGGTAGGCCAGGTTGGCGTTGCCCGCGGCCATGGTGACCGGGGAGCCGCCGAAGGTGGAGATGGAGTTGGTGTCGACGCAGTTCATGATCTCGGCGCGGGCGACGACGCCGCCGATGGACATGCCGTTGCCGATGCCCTTGGCGAAGGTGAGGATGTCGGGCGGGCCGTTCTCGGCGTGCGCCTGCCAGCCCCAGAAGTGCTCACCGGTGCGGCCCCAGCCGGTCTGCACCTCGTCGCTGATCCACAGGATGCCGTGCCGGCCGAGGACCTCGCGGAAGGCGGCGTAGAGGCCGTCGGGCGGGGCGGTGAACCCGCCGACGCCCTGGACGGGTTCGGCGATCAGCGCGGCGACCTGGCCGCGGGCCTGGCCGAGCACGTCCTCGAGGTCGGCGACGGCGGCCGCCGTGAACTCGGCGTCGCTCAGGTGCGCGAAGGGGCCGCGGCCGCGGACGGCGCCGTGCACGTAGTACGTCTGCAGCGGCGAGAGGCTGGTCGGGGACCAGCCGCGGTTGCCGGTGACGGCGACGGTGGAGAAGGACCGGCCGTGGTAGCTGTTGCGCATCGCCAGAACCTGGTTGGAGCGGCGGTGGGCGGTGGCCAGCAGCAGGGCGGTGTCGTTGGCCTCGGTGCCGGAGGTGGTGAAGAAGACCCGGGCGTCGGGGATGCCGGACAGCGCCGCGATCCGCTCGGCCAGCTCGATCATCGGCCGGTTGAGGTAGAGCGTCGAGGAGTGGATCATGCGGCCGGCCTGCTCGGCGACGGCCTTGGTGACCTCGGGCAGCGCGTGGGCGGTCATGGTGGTGAGGATGCCGCCGAAGAAGTCGAGGTAGCGGTTGCCGTCGGCGTCCCAGACGTGCCGGCCCTCGCCGTGGGTGAGTTCGAGGGGGCGTTCGTAGTACAGGGCCAGCCAGTCGGGCATGACGGCCCGGTGGCGGTGGAGGAGCGGGATCGGGTCGGTCACGGCTGTACGAGCCCTCCGTAGGCGTCGGGGCGGCGGTCGCGGTAGAAGGCCCACTGGGTGCGGACGTCGTCGATCAGGTCGAAGTCGAGGTCGCGGACGAGGAGTTCCTCCTCCTTGTCGCTGGCGGGCTCACCGACGAACTGGCCGCGGGGGTCGACGAAGTAGCTCGTGCCGTAGAAGTCGTTGTCGCCGTACTCCTCCTGGCCGATGCGGTTGATGGCCGCGATGAAGTACTCGTTGGCGACGGCCGCGGCGGGCTGCTCCAGCTGCCACAGGTACGCGGACAGGCCGCGGTGGGTGGCGGAGGGGTTGTAGACGAGCTGCGCGCCTGCCAGCCCCAGCTGGCGCCAGCCCTCCGGGAAGTGGCGGTCGTAGCAGATGTAGACCCCGATCCGGCCGACGGCGGTGTCGAAGACGGGCCAGCCGAGGTTGCCCGGGCGGAAGTAGTACTTCTCCCAGAAGCCCTTGACCTGGGGGATGTGGTGCTTGCGGTACTTGCCGAGGTAGCTTCCGTCGGCGTCGATGACGGCGGCGGTGTTGTAGTAGAAGCCCTGCTTCTCGATCTCGAAGACCGGGACGACGATCACCATGCCGGTCTCGCGGGCGAGATCCTGCATCCGGCGGACGGTCGGGCCGTCCGGGACGGGCTCGGCCCAGCGGTAGTGCTCGGGCTCCTGGACCTGGCAGAAGTAGGGGGCGTTGAACACCTCCTGGAAACCGATGATCTGCGCGCCCTGGGCGGCAGCGGTGCGGGCGTGCTCCTCGTGTTTGGCGATCATCGAGTCGGTGTCGCCGGTCCAGGTGGCCTGGACGAGCGCGGCGCGGACGATGTGGGCCATGAGCTGCTCCTTGCGACGGGACGCCGGCCTCTACGCACGTAGACGATCTGCGTAGGTACGAGACCGTAAGCCCCGTCACACCTCCGGGCAAGACCACCGCGCACGGATGGCGCAATCGATCAAGTTAGGTCCGGCTGCGCCGGGTTGCGGTCAGTCTCTGACCACGCGCAGGGCGTACTGGAGGTCGCGGTGACGTACGTCGGACACCGCGCGCGCGGCGCTCAGCAGGCGCGGGGCGAACCACCGCGGGTCGCGCCGGGCCAGGCGGGCGGCCTCCTCGGCGGTGCGGACGCGGACGAAGGCGTCCAGGAGCACGCCGGCCTCCCGTTCCCGGCCGGCCGCGGCCAGCGTGAGGGCGGCGTCGGCGATCTCGTCGGCCGGGCGTGCGATGCCCTGGCGCAACAGCCGCCCGCAGTCGTCCAGACGGCCCGCCTCGCCGAGCGCGGCGGCGGCCGCGGCCAGCCGATCGGGCGGCAGCGAGGCCGCCTCCCACAGCAGCAGTCCCCAGTCCGCGCCGAGCCCGGCCCGCTCCAGTTCCCCGGCCAGGCCCGGCAGCCGGCCGGCGGGCCAGGCCGCCGCCTCGCAGAGCACTGCGTGGGCCTCTCCGGTGCGGCCCTGGGAGCGCAGGGCGATGAGTTCGGCGACGAGCTCGCCGGTGCTCCGGGCGGCGGCGCCGTCCGGTTCCGGTGCCGGTTGCGGCGCCGGCTGCGATGTCTGCTGCGGAGCCTGCCGCGATGCCTGTTGCGGTGCGGTATCCGGTGCCGGCCACGCTTCCGGGTGCGTGCCGGAGAAGGGGCCGGGGCCGGTACGGGCGGCGGCCGCGGCGGGGTGGCCGAAGCGGGCGCCGCGCGGTCCGGTCGCCGGTGGCGGTATGACCGCGGGCGGGCCGGCGGGTGCCGGTGCGCTGCTGTCGGTGCCGGCGTACCGCGCTCCCCCGGAGCGGCGGCCGGACCGCAGCCGCCGGGCGGCGCCCAGCGAGCGCACCGCGGGTTCGGGGGCGACGACGGCCTCGCCCGGGGCGGCGGCGCGCTGCCGGGGGACGCCGGGCAGCTGCCGCGCGGGGTCGGCCGGTGCCTGGGCGGCGGCTTCCGCGAGGGTCCGGGCGGGGGGTTCGGGCGCCGCGGCCAGCACGCGCAGCCGGTCCGACAGGTCCGCCACGCGGGCGGCGGCGCGGGCCAGGTCGTCGCGGGTCCAGGACAGTTCGTGGGCCAGGAGCTCGCGGTCCGAGGCCTCGGGCCGGTCCGCGCGGGGCCGCCCCGCCGGGCCCGAGGGGGCGGCGGCCGAGAGCCGGGCGGTCAGGGTGCGGACGGCGGCCTCGGCGGCCGCGCGCTCGGCGGCTGCCGAGGCGAGCAGCGCGTGGAGGTCCGCCGCGCCGCCCGGGCGGCGGTCGAAGGCCGTGACCGCCGCCCGCCGCAGGTCCGCGATCCGGTGGGAGTGCCGCTGTGCGAGGTCGGTGCCCCGGGTCGCCGCCAGGTCCTGGAGCAGG
Organism: Streptomyces sp. NPDC042102; assembly: GCF_055582305.1. Lineage (NCBI taxonomy): Bacteria > Bacillati > Actinomycetota > Actinomycetes > Kitasatosporales > Streptomycetaceae > Streptomyces > Streptomyces sp. NPDC042102. Next base: position 555,531 of record NZ_JBVJDL010000001.1, on the reverse strand, counting down.
GACTCCACGACGTCCCACGGGGGGATCGCGGAGCCGTCCAGACAGGCCCGCACTCCGTCCGGGTCCCGCCGCAGGAATTCGCCGTACCATCCTGCGGCCGGGTCGAGCAGCGCCGTCAACCCGCGTATGTACGCGGCCAGTTCACTCATCGCCGTCTCCATGGAGGGCATTGCATCCCATCCGTGTTACGGGCGGACTACGAGAGTCTCAAAGCTTGACGGCGATCGCGGTGTGCGGACGCTTCCCGCCGCGGGCGATGGTGGCCGGGACGTCGACGATCCAGTACTGCCACGTGTACTTGCGCGACATCATCCGCCGCACCCGCTTCAGGCCCGCCTCGTCCAGCAGCCGGGCCCGCCCCTCCAGGACCGGGGTGCCCTCGTCGAGGCGTCCGCGCACGTCGCACGCGGCGACGGTGACGCGGGGGTTGTTGCGGATCCGCTTGACCTTCCAGGTGTGGGTACGGGTCCACACGAAGAGCTCGCCCGCCTCGGCGACCGCCCACACGGGGGTGGCCACGGGTGTGCCGTCCTTGCGGTAGGTGGTGAGGCTGACGTAACGGCTCCGGGCCAGGTTCTCAAGACTCATGGGCGCGAGGGTAGCCCTCGCCGGTCGACGCCTCCCGGAGCCCGGGAAGGGTCAGCGGCCGGGGGCGGGTGCGGGGGGCCGGTCGGGGCGGGCCGCGGGTTCCCCGGCGCCGGCCGGGGTGCCGCCCCGGGGCGGGGTCCGACCCTCGGGCACCGCGCAGGTGGCGAGCAGCAGCCCGCCGGCGAGGAGCGCGCCGAGGAGGCCGATGCCGAGCTGCTGGGATGCGTTCCTGGCTGACACTCCCTCACCCCTGCCCCGCGCCGGGGCCCGCCGATCACCGATTGGGCCGATCGGCGGGACGGCGAGGCCGGGGTGGGCAGGACAGCGGGTCCGGGCCGGGCGGTCCGGGCGGCTCGGCCCGGGGGCCGGTCCCGGGGCCGGTCCGGGGGCCGGTCAGGGCGGGCGTCAGGCGGGCGCGCAGGCGCAGTGGCTCACGATCTCGTCCATCGACAGGGCGAGGGCCTGGGCGAGGGCGGCCACCGTGAAGAAGGCGGGCGTGGGCGCCCGGCCGGTCTCGATCTTGCGGAGCGTCTCGGCGGAGAGCCCGGCGGCCGCGGCGACCTCGACCATGCTGCGGCCGCCGCGCGCCTGGCGCAGCAGGGCGCCCAGACGCTCGCCGCGCTCGCGTTCCTCGGGAGTCAGGGGGGTACGGACCATGCCCCCCATTCTAATACCGGTCCGGTTGTCCACAAGGGACGTCGGCGGGATTCTTATACCGGTATAGTTATTGGCATGGTGGAACTCAAGACGGATCACGAGATCGACGCGATGCGCGAGGCCGGCCGGGTCGTCGCGCGCGCCCTGGCAGCCGTCCGCGCGAGCGCGCGGGTCGGCAGCTCCCTGCTGGACCTGGACCGGACGGCCCGCGCGGTGCTGCGGGAGGCGGGCGCGAGCTCGCCCTTCCTCGGCTACCGGCCGTCGTTCGCGCCCGTCCCCTTCCCGGCGGTCGTGTGCGCCTCCGTCAACGACGCGATCGTGCACGGCGTCCCGGACGGCTACCGGCTGCGCGACGGCGACCTGGTCAGCGTCGACTGCGGCGCCCGGCTGCGCGGATGGGCGGGGGACGCCGCCGTCAGCTTCACCGTCGGCACGGCCCGCCCCGCCGACCTGCGGCTGATCGGGACGGTCGAGGCCGCCCTGACCGCCGGTATCGAGCAGGCCCGGCCCGGCCGGCGGATCGGGGACATCGCGCACGCCATCGGCAGGGTCGTCCGGTCCGCGGGGTACGGCATACCCGACGGCTTCGGCGGACACGGGATCGGCCGCAGCATGCACGAGGACCCGGGCGTCCCCAACGAGGGGCCGGCGGGGCGCGGCATGAGACTGCGCGCCGGCATGGTGCTCGCGATCGAACCGATGGTGATCGCGGGCGGCACCGACGACTACCGCACCGACGGGGACGGCTGGACCCTGCGGACGGTCGACGGGAGCCGCGCCGCGCACGCGGAGCACACGGTCGCGATCACCGCCGACGGTCCGCGGATCCTGACCGCCCTCTGACCGGCCGGCCCGGCCGGTCAGAGGGCGCGGACGGCCACGGCCGGCCACGGTCACGACTGACGGACGGCCACGGTCACGGCTGGCGGACAGTCACCGCCGACGGGCGGTCAGTCCTGCCCGCCGGTCACGGTTTTCCGTACGGATGGACGACCATCGCCGAACCGCCGCCCCGGCGGGTCTTCTCGGCGGCGGCCAGCCAGCGGCCGTCCGGGAGCCGCTGGACACCGGTGGCGGCCCCGATCTCCGGGTTCTGCCGGAAGCCCTGCCCGAGGGCCTCCAGTTCGGCGCGCAGCGGGCTGTCCCACAGGCCCGGTTCCAGCTCGGTGGTGGTCTGGTTGCGCTGGCTGGCGCGGGGCGCGGCGATCGCCTCGACCAGCGGCAGGCCGCGGTCCAGATGGCCGGTCAGGGTCTGCAGGACGGTGGTGATGATCGTGGCACCGCCCGGGGAGCCGACGGCCAGCAGCGGGCGGCCGTCCTCCAGGACGATGGTCGGGGACATCGAGGAGCGCGGCCGCTTCCCGGGGCCGGGCAGGTTGGGGTCCGGCACGCCGGGGGCGGCCGGGGCGAAGGAGAAGTCGGTCAGCTCGTTGTTCAGGAGGAAGCCGCGGCCGGGCACGGTGATGGCACTGCCGCCGGTGGACTCGATGGTGAGGGTGTAGGAGACCACGTTGCCCCAGCGGTCGGCGACCGTGAGGTGGGTGGTGTTCTCGCCCTCGTAGGTGGTCGGGGCAGCCCGGCCGGAGGTGGCGCAGGGGACGGGGTTGCGCGGATCGCCCGGCGCGAGCGGGCTGGTCAGCGCCCGGTCGGGCGAGATCAGGCAGGCACGCGTGTCGGCGTACCGCTGGGAGAGCAGGGCCTGGGTGGGCACGTCCACGAAGGCCGGGTCGCCGACCCAGCGGCCGCGGTCGGCGAAGGAGATCCGGGAGGCCTCGATGAAGTGGTGCAGGTACTGGGCCTCGGAGAGCCGCGAGAGGTCGGAGCGCTCCAGGATGTTGAGCGCCTCGCCCACGGTGGTGCCGCCCGAGGAGGAGGGAGCCATGCTGTACACGTCCAAGCCCCGGTAGCGGATCCGCGTCGGCTGCTGCCGCTTGGTGCTGTAGGCGCGCAGGTCCCCGGCGGTCAGGTCACCGGCGCGGACGATGCGGGTCGCGGCCGGGTCGACGGGCGGCGTACGGACCGTACGGACGATGTCGTCGGCGATCGGGCCGCGGTACATGGCGCCGGTGCCCTTGCGGGCGATCTCGGCGTACGTGGCGGCGAGGTCGGGGTTCTTGAAGGTGGAGCCGACGACGGGGAGCTGACCACCGGGCAGGAACAGCCGGGACGTGTCCGGGAAGTCCCGGAAGCGGGCCTCGTTGGCCGCGGTCTGGGCACGGAAGGTGGCGTCCACGGTGAAGCCGTCGCGGGCCAGTTTCTCGGCGGGGCGCAGGAGCGGGGCCAGCGGCCGCGAGCCCCAGGCCTCCAGCGCGGTCTTCCAGGTGGCCGGCGTGCCGGGGACGCCGACCGCGCGGCCGCTGGTCTGGCCCTCCGCGAAGGGGATGGGGACGCCGTTCTCCTGGAAGAGGGTCGCGGTGGCCGTGGCGGGGGCGGTCTCGCGGCCGTCGATGGTGTGCACGCGGCGGGAGGAGGCGTCGTAGTAGACGAAGTAGCCGCCTCCGCCGATGCCCGCCGAGTACGGCTCGGTGACGCCGAGCGCCGCGGCGGTGGCGACGGCCGCGTCCACGGCGTTGCCGCCGGAGCGCAGTACGGCGATTCCGGCCGCCGACGCGTCGGCGTCGGCGCTGGCGACGGCCCCGCCGTAGCCGGCGGCGACCGGCACCTTGGGCGGGGTGCCCGCGGACGGCGGCGCGGCGGCGCCGGTGGAGACGAGCGCGCCGGCGAGGGCGACGAGCGCTAACTGACGTGCGGCGGGACGACGCATCCCGTACCTCCCAGTCGACAGCCGGGCCTAGGCTCGGCACTTTAACTTCACCGCACCCCCCACGTCAGGAGCGCGTGGTTGCGGCTACCATCCGCCGCATGAACGACGACGTGCGCAACATCGTGCTCGGGGTGGTGGCCACCGCGATCAGCGGCGGGTTCGGCTGGTTCGCCCGGACCTACTTGTGGCGCCGGGGGCTCCGTCGCAAGCAGGCCTTCTTCGGGCTGCCGACGGGGTCGGACTGCCTGTTCGTCGTCAACCGCCAGATGGGCGGCACGGAGGGGTCGGTGCACCGCAACGACGCGTTCGCGCTGCTGGAGATATCGGCCCTGATCAAGGACTGCGGGGCCACCGTGCAGATCGTCACGCACGACGGGGCGCGCCAGGGCTTCGGCGAGCGCGCCGAGTTCTGCGTCGGCGGCCCGGCCTCCAACGCGCGCACCACCGCCCACCTGGCCTCGATGCTGCCGGGCGTACGCGTCAACCTCGACTCCGAGCCGGGGCCGGACCGGGGCGCGATCCACGTCGGCGGGGAGACGTACCGCTGGGAGAAGGGCACGGTGGAGCACGTGCTGCTGGCGCGGCTGACGAACACGGAGGGCGCCCGCCCGGTGTTCCTGATCTCCGGGCAGACCGCGGTGAGCAACCAGGCGGCCGCCCGCTACCTGGCCCGCCACCACGAGCGCCTGGCCCACCGCCACCGGGGGGCCTCGTTCGCGCTGGTGCTCAAGGTGGTCAACTCCCAGGCGTACGGCCCGGACGTGACCGAGCTGGTCGCGGACGTCACCCGGGCCGCCCGGACACCCGAAGCGGCAGCCGTGTGATCCCGTTGATGAAGTTGGACACCAGCCGGCGCGGCGGGCCCGCCAGTTCCGGCGCGGGCATGGCGGCGGTCCACTCCTCGTGCAGGACGCGCAGCTGAAGCCGGGCGAAGTGCGCGCCGAGGCAGACGTGCGGTCCGTCGCCGAAGGAGACGTGCGGGTTGGGGGTGCGGGCCAGGTCGAGGCGTTCGGGGTCGGCGAAGACCCGTTCGTCGTGGTTGGCGGCGGCGTGGAAGACGACCACCTTGTCCCCGGCGCGAAGGGTCCGGCCGGCGAGTTCGGTGTCGACGGCGGCGGTCCGGCGGAAGCTGAGCACCGGCGGGTGGACCCGCAGGAGTTCCTCGACGGCACGTCCGACGGGGACCCGGCCATCGGCGAGCAGCCGGTGGGCGCCGGGCTCGCGGGCCAGCGCCAGCAGCCCGCCCGGGGCGGCGCTGCGCACGGTGTCGTTGCCCGCGACGGTGAGCAGGAAGAAGAACATCTTCAGTTCGGCCTCGTCCAGCCCGCCCGTGGCCAGCACGCTCATCAGGTCGTCGGCCGGGTGGTCCCGCTTGTGGGCGGCCAGTTCGCGGGCGTAGTCGAACATCTCGCCCAGCAGGGCGGGTGAGCGCGGATTCAGCGGCTTGCCGTCGGGGCCGAGCAGGGGCGCGGGCGCGTCCTCGGGGTCCTGGTAGCCGATGATCCGTACGGTCCACTCCAGCAGCAGGCCCCGGTCGGCGGGCGGTACGCCCATCAGGTCGGCGAGGTTGAGCAGGGCGTACTCGTCGGTGACGGTGCGCACCACGTCGGCGCTGCCGTCCTCGGCGCCGTCGCGGGCGGCGCGCAGCAGGGTACGGGCCCGCTCGCGCACCCGGTGTTCGAAGGCGTCGACGCGCGCGGGGGTGAAGGCGCGGGAGACCAGCCGGCGCAGCCGCCCGTGACCGGGAGGGTCCTGGTTGAGCATGGTGCGCCGGATGAAGGGCAGGTCGGCCGGGTCGGGGTCGCGGATCTGGGTCGCGCCCAGGTGGGAGGAGAAGGTGCGGTGGTCGCGCAGGACGCGGACCACGTCGGCGTGCCGGGTCACCGCCCAGAACCCGGGCCCGGCGGGCCAGCCCAGCACCTCCGGCTCGGCCTGCCGGGCGACGGGGTGCCGATCGCGCAGCCGCCGGTAGCGCGCGAGCGGGAGGCCCTCGGCGTACAGACGCGGGTCGAAGACGTCCGGCACGTCCGCATCGTCGGCGGCGTCGGATGCGACATCGTCCGCGGCGGCGGGTACGGCGTCGGCGGGGGCCCCGGCATCCGGTGCGACGTGATCCATGGGGCCACGGTGGGGCGCGGGACGCACCGTGCGCAAGGCCGCGTACGCCGACGGCACGCCGGGGACGTTCAGAGCCGGCAGCGCTCGGCGTCGAGATCGCCGTCCGGGCCGGTGAGCACGACCTCGGTGTCCTGACCCGGCCGTGCGGCGTGGGCGACCGTGCACACCAGCTGCCGCCGGGCGGGCCGGGACAGCGGCTCGACCGGGAAGAACAGCCTCACCCGCATGGTGGCGGGGTCGATGGTCTCCACGCCCCAGGAGGCACCGGCCACGGTGTCCACCGGGGGCAGTTCGGTGTGCAGTCCGGCCGCCCAGTCCTCGTCCGTGGGGCCGCGCAGCAGCCGGTGCAGCACCTCGGAGGCCGGCATCGGCAGCGTGCTCCGGCGCGCGGCGGGCATCAGCCGGCCCTCGGGCGAGAGGAAGTACACGAAGGCGGTCTCCGGGCCCACGGGCACACTGACGGTGGCCGGGGCACCGGCCTCGATCGCGCTGGTGGGCTTGATGCCGCAGCCGGACAGCAGTGCCCCGGCCAGTGCGACGGCCACGGCGGCGGCCACGGCGGCCCTCCCGCCGCGCACGCCGGCCGCCCGGTTCCGGGGACGCGGGCGCGCGCTCGTCATGGGCCGGCCTCCAGCGGCATCTCCACGGTGAACACCGCTCCCCCGGCCGGCGCGTTGCCGGCGCGGACGGTGCCTCCGTGCAGGTGGATGTTCTCCCTGGTGATCGCCAGCCCCAGCCCGGAGCCGGCGGACCGGGTCCGGGCGGCGTCGGCCTTGTAGAAGCGGTCGAAGATGTGCGGCAGGACCGAGTCGGCGATCCCGGGGCCGCTGTCGGCGACCCGCAGGGTCAGCCAGGGCCCGCCGGGCCGGAACTCGGCGCGCGCGGAGACCCGTACCGGGGCGTCCCCGTGCTTGAGGGCGTTGCCGACGAGGTTGGCGAGGACCACGTCGAAGCGGCGCGGATCGAGCCGGGCCCGGACCCCCTGCGGCAGGTCGGTCACCACCCGCCCGTCGTTCCAGTGGCGGCGCTCCAGGGTCTTGCCCACCGCCTCGGCGACGTCCACGTCGTCGAGGTTGAGCTCGGCGGCCCGGGCGTCGAAGCGGGAGATCTCCATCAGGTCCTCGACGAGGACGGCCAGCTTGCCGGTCTCGGTGCTGATCAGCCGCAGTGCCTTGGCGGTGTCGGGGCCGAGGACGTCGGCCTCCTCGTCGAGGACCTCGGTGACGGCGAGCATCCCGGCGAGCGGGGTGCGCAGCTCGTGGGAGACGTCGGAGGCGAACCGGCGGGCCCGGGCCTCGGCCTGCCGCAGGTCCTCGACGGACGTCTCCAGGGCGCCCGCGGTCTCGTTGAAGGTACGGGCGAGCCCGGCGAGTTCGTCGGCGCCGCGGACCTCGATCCGGGTGTCCAGCCGGCCGAGTCCCAGCCGTTGCGCGGCCTTGCGCAGGTCACGGACGGGGCGCAGCACGCTGCGGGCGGCGAGCAGGGCCGGGACGAGCGCGATGGCCAGGCCCGGCAGGGCCCCGGTGCGGGCGGCGTCGACCATCAGGTCGACGGTCCGCTTCTCGGTCTGCATCGGCATGACCGCGTAGAAGACGAGTCCGGTGGGCCGGGTGCCCTTGTCGACGGTGAAGACGGCGGGCATGGCGACGACGAGCACGGGGGTGCCGGCGTCGCTGCGCACCCGCTGGAAGACACCGTGCGGATGGGTGAGCACCTGGGTGCGCAGGGCGTCGCTGATGTGCCGGGAGGTGGCCGGGCCGCCGACGTTGGAGGTGGCCCGCAGGCCGCCGTACTCGCCGTAGACGACCCAGGGGTTGGGCTTGCCGCGCCGGCCGATCTCGGAGACCTCGCGCTGGAGCGACTGCTGGTCGAACGGCAGCTGGACCGACAGGCTCTCGGTCAGGTCGCGCAGGGTGCCCACCGCGGTGTCCTGGCTCTGCTTGAGGATGGCGGTCCGCGCCTCCCGGTAGGTCAGGGCGGCGGTGGTGACCGCGCTGATCGCGGCGACCAGCAGGAACGCCGCGACCAGGCGGGTGCGCAGGCCGAGCGGGGCTATGCGGGGCACGGGCGGCCCCTCACAGCGGTCCGAAGCGGTAGCCGAAGCCGCGCACGGTCTGGATGTATCGGGGGCTGCCGGAACTGTCCTCGATCTTGTGGCGCAGCCGCCGTACGCAGGCGTCGACGAGCCGGGCGTCGGCGTGGTAGCTGTGCTCCCACACGTATTCGAGGAGCTGCTGGCGGCTGAAGACCTGCTCGGGCGAGGCGGACAGGTGCAGCAGCAGCTTGAGCTCGCTGGGGGCGAGGGCGACGCGGTCGCCGTTCTTGGCGACGGTCAGTCCGGCCCGGTCGACGGCGAGCTCGCCGTGGAACTCGATGCCGGGCCGGGCCGCCGGGTCGTACAGGCGGCGCAGGACCGCCTTGATCCGGGCCTCTATCACCTCGGTGCGGGCGGGCTTGACGATGTAGTCGTCGGCCCCGGCCTCCAGGCCGACGACGATGTCGAAGTCGTCGCCGCGCGCGGTCAGCATGATGATGGGCACCTGGCTGGTCTCGCGGATGCGGCGGCAGACCTGGACGCCGTTGATCCCGGGGAGCATCAGGTCGAGGAGGACCAGTTCGGGCCGGAACGCGGCGAGCCGCGCCAGGCCCTCCTCACCGGTCTCGGCCGCGCTCACGTCGTGGCCGCGGCGGCGCAGGCCCAGGCCCACCCCTTCCCGTACGGACGGGTCGTCCTCGATGAGCAGTACGCGTGGCATCCGGTCAGTGTCCCCAGGTGGTCATGGCGTTTCCTGGCGCCGTCGGCCGATACGGCGGCGCAGGGAGTCCAGCGGTTCGGTGATCTCGGCCAGCCTCAGGGGCCGGGCGAGGAGTACGACGACGGCGGCGATCACCACGGTTCCCGCGCCGGCCGCGGCGAGGTCGCCGCCGCCGGCGGCGGCGCGCGCGGCGGCGTACCCGGCGGCGCCGGCGGGCAGGCAGGCGGCCAGCAGCCGCAGGTGGGTGCCCAGGGCCGTGGCCCGGCGCCCGGCGCGGGCGGCGCCGCGCGGGCCCAGGCGGCGGGCGAGGGCGTACGCGGTGACGGCCATGCCGGTGGCGAAGGCGACGGAGGAGGCGGCGGCCATGCCGGTGACCGCCCAGCGCGGTGGCAGCGCGACATACGCGGCGGCGGAGAGCGCCGCGTTCGAGGCGGCGATGACCAGGTTGAGGAAGAACGGGGTCCGGGTGTCGGAGAGGGCGTAGAAGCCGCGCGAGAGCACGTACTGGCCGGAGAAGGCGATCAGGCCGGGCGCGAACGCGACCAGCATGCCCGCCATGACCTCGATGTCGGCGGCGCCGGTGCGCCCGTACTCGAAGACGCTGCCGATCACCCAGGGGGCCAGCACCGCGAAGACGCAGGCGGCGGGGACGACGAGGGCGGCGCTGGAGCGCAGCGCGGAGGAGACGTCGCGGCGTACGGCGCCCAGGTCGCCGTCGGTGGCGGCGGAGCTCATGCGGGGCATGAGGGCGGTGACGAGGGAGACGGTGATGATGCCCTGGGGGACGATCCACAGCTGGTACGCGTTGCTGTAGGCGGTGTAGCCCGCGCCGCCCGCGACACCGGTCTCGGCGGCCACCCGGCCGGTGGTGGTGGACAGGCGCGTGACGACCCAGTAGGCGATCTGGTTGGTGAGGACCAGCAGGACCGTCCAGCCGGCGTTGCGCAGCGGGCGGGCCAGGCCGCTGCCGCGCCAGTCGAAACGGGGGCGCCAGCGGAAGCCGGCGGCGCGCAGCGAGGGGATCAGGGCGAGGGCCTGGACGACGATGCCGGCGGTGGTGCCCCAGCCGAGCAGCCGGGTGTCGGCCGCGCTCATGCCGTCGGCGGTGTCGTGCGCGAGCAGGAGGAACAGCCCGAAGACGCCGATGATCACCAGGTTGTTCAGGACCGGCGTCCACATCATCGCGCCGAACCGGCCGCGTGCGTTCAGCACCTGCCCGAGGACGGTGAACAGGCCGTAGAAGAGGATCTGCGGCAGGCAGTAGCGGGCCAGCGCCAGGGTGGTGTCCGCCTGGGCGCCGGTGTAGTCGGTGTACGCCGAGACGATCAGCGGAGCCGCGAGGACCGCGACGGCGGTGAGCGCCACCAGGGCGACCGTGCACGCGGTCAGCAGCCGGTCGGTGTAGGCGGCGCCGCCGTCGGCGTGCTCCTTGGCGGCCCTGACCAGTTCGGGGACGAAGACGGCGTTGAGGGCGCCGCCGATGAGCAGCATGTAGATGATGTTGGGCACCGTGTTGGCGACGGCGTAGCCGTCGCCGAGCAGGCCGGTGCCGAGGGCTGCGACCACGACCGCGGAGCGGATGAATCCGGTGGCGCGGGAGACGATCGAGCCGGCCGCCATGACGGCGCCGCTGCGCAGCACCGAGCTCTTCGCCGGGGTCTTCGCCGGGCTCGCATGGGCGGTGTCGGTGGCGGTGTCGGTGGCGCGGGCGGTGTCGGAGGCGGCCGCGGAACGGGCGGGCGCGGGCGCCGTCACCGGCGGGCCAGGTAGGCCTGGAAGGCCTTGTAGAGGGCCGTGTTGGCGTAGCCGTCCATCGGGGTCTCCCACTCTCCGAGCGTCTCGACGACCTGCCCGCCGGTGCCGAGCTTCCAGCGCAGCAACCCGAATGAACGTTCGCTGGGGTCAAGGGTGGAGGGTACCCCGCGCATGTCGTACTCCTCGGCACCCAGCGCGTGGGCGTCGCACAGCATGCGCCACTGCAGGGCGTTGCTGGGGCGGACCTCGCGGCGGTGGTCGGCGGAGGCGCCGGTCTGGTACCAGACCCGCTTCCCGGCCACGATCATGGTGTGCGCGGCGAGGACCTCGCCCTGGTGCCTGGCCAGGTAGAGCCGCATGCGGCCGGGCGCCTCGGCGTTGAGGACCTCGTACTGCTGCTGGTAGTACCCCAGGGAGCGGCCGAGCCGGAAGCCGTCGCGCTCCTCGGTGATCCGCAGCAGCCGGTAGAACTCGGGCAGGTCGGCGGCGCTGCCCGGGACCATCTCGACACCGGCCTTCTCGGCCCTGCGCACGTTACGGCGCCACTCCTGGTTCAGTCCGGCCCACAGGCCGTCCACGGTGCGGCCGGCGAGCGGGACACGGAAGACGTGGCGGGGCTGGGCGTCGCCGTCGGACTCGCCGCCGCAGCGCTGCCAGCCGCGGGCGCGCAGCCGGTCGGCGACGGCGCTGCCGAGCGGGTCCACCTCGCTGGCGAGCACGTCGGACAGCCGGCGCCCGGGCCCGGCGGCGGCCTTGACGGTGGCCGCGTCCCAGCGCCGGTAGGCGGGGGTGGGACCGATGCGTACGGCGAAGGCGCCGGCGGCGCGCAGGTGGCGCAACAGCGGGTCCAGCCAGCGGTCGACGTGCGGGTCGGCCCAGTCGGCGACGGGCCCTTCGGGAAGGTAGGCGAAGTATTTGCGGGTGCCGGGGAATTGGCGATAGAGAACGAGGGCGCCCCCGGCGAGTTCCCCCGACGGCAAGTGCCATCCGACCCTTTCCGAGCGCCAGAGGTCCTTTACCCCGGCCCAGGACGGGTACTGCAGAAAGCTCGCCCGGCCGTGCCGCGCGAGAAGGGCGAGGTACTCCGGGACCGGCAGGGTGCGCACGGCGAGCGCCTGGCCCTCGCGCGGGTCCTGATGCTGCTGGGCGGGGGTCACGAGCAGAGCGCACACGGCTGTCGGCCTTCCTCTGGTTCCGGAATCGTCAGAGGACTCTCACAGCCGCCCGTGACCGGTGTGCGCGGCGATTGTGACCGGACGATGACCGTTTTGCTGCGGTCCATGTCACAACCGAATGTGCCGATATTTTCCGAGGAATGGGCAACCTAAAGTCGGGGCGTCCGCATCCTTCTTTGCGGAACATCATTGCTTCGGAGGGGTTTTCGTTGAGCCGCACACGCCGTACCGCACGCCAGGCCGCCGTCGCGGGGGCCGCACTCCTGGTCGCCGCCCTGACCGCCTCGTGTTCCGGCGGGTCCGGCGGGTCGGGTGACGACAAGGGCGAGACGAAGAAGAAGGACATGGCCATCTCCGTGAACCTGACGGGGGAACAGGTCAAGGCGGGCGAGCCGGTGAAGGTGTCACTGGCCGAGGGGAAGTTCTCGCTGGTCAAGGTGGTCGACGGCAAGGGCGGCGAACTGCCGGGCCAGATAGCCGCCGACGGGAGGACGTGGACCTCCGAGCGCAACGCCGCCCCGGGCACGGACTACAAGGTCGAGGCGCAGAACACCGACAGCCAGAGCGCCACGGCCCAGTTCAAGACCACCGCGGCCGACAAGGTGAACAAGGTCACCATCGTCCCGGGCAAGGCCAGCGGCGGGACGGTGGGCATCGCCCAGCCGGTCTCGCTGGTGTTCGACAACCCGGTGAAGAACAAGGCCGAGGTGGAGAAGCAGCTCAAGGTCACCACCTCGAACGGCACCGAGGGCTCGTGGGGCTGGTTCAAGGACTACACCGGCGCGGACCGGGTGGACTGGCGGCCCAAGGAGTACTGGAAGTCCGGCACCGAGGTGAAGGTGCAGATGAACCTCAACGGTGTCGACTCCGGTGCCGGCGGCGGGTACTTCGTCCGGGACTACAACACCGAGTTCAAGATCGGGAAGGACCGTCGGATGACGGTCGACCTCGACACCAAGAAGATGACGGTGACCGAGGACGGCAAGGCGGTGAAGACGATCCCCGTCTCGGCGGGCACGCCGGGCGGGAAGAAGGCCTCCTGGTCCGGGAAGATGGTGCTGATGACCAAGGAGGGCACCATCCGGATGGACTCCCAGACGGTGGGCCTGGGCGACTCCTACGACAAGATGGTCGACTACTCGATGCGGGTGACCTGGTCGGGCATGTACATCCACGCCGCGCCCTGGAACGCGGGCGTCTTCGGCCGCGCCAACACCAGCTCGGGCTGCGTGGGCATGAGCGACGCCGACGCCAAGGACCTGTTCGCCGAGGCGCAGGTCGGTGACCTGGTGGAGGTGACCGGCGACGGTTCCAAGGGCCAGGCCGAGATCGGCAACGGCTACGGCGAGTGGAACCTGACCTGGGAGCAGTGGAAGGCGAAGAGCGCACTCGGCGGCACCCCGCAGAACGGCTGATACGCACGGCCTCCGTTCGGCCAATCGTTACCACCGCGTAACTTACCGATGGGTTACCTTCAGTAATCCGCTCCCGTTACCGTCGGGTCACTTTGACAACCCGGCGCACACGAGGAGCGATTGATGGACCGCACCACCACCGCCGCTGCCGTGGCGGCCGTGCTGACCGTCGCCGCGCTGGGCCTGGCCCCCCACCAGGCCCAGGCGGCGACGCCGGCCGTCCCGGCAGCCGCCGCCACCGGTTCGCCGGCGGTCACCTTCCACGACATCCCGGGCTCCGGCGGGATCACCCTCAAGGGCAACGTCTTCACACCGGCCGGCGCCCAGCCCGGCCGGACGTACCCGCTGATCGTTCTGCCGACCAGCTGGGGCATGCCCCAGATCGAATACATCGCGCAGGCCAGAAAACTCGCCGACTCCGGCTACGTCGTGGTCAGTTACACCTCCCGCGGCTTCTGGCTCTCCGGCGGGCAGATCGAGGTCGCGGGCCCGCCCGACATCGCCGACGTCTCCGCCGTCATCGACTGGGCCCTCGCCCGCACCCCCGCCGACGCCGCGCGCGTCGGGGTCGGCGGCGTCAGCTACGGCGCGGGCATCAGCCTGCTGGCCTCCGCATACGACAGCCGCATCAAGGCCGTGGTCGCCCTCAGCGGCTGGGCCGACCTGATCGAGTCCATCTACTCCGGCCGCACCCAGCACCTCCAGGCCGCCGGCATGCTGGGCGCCGCCGGCTACCTCACCGGCCGCCCCGGCCCCGAACTCCAGCAGATCCTCGGGGACTTCCTCGGCTCGAACCTGGCCAGGGAGGCGGACATGATCGAGTGGGGGCGGAAGCGGTCCCCCGCCGCCCAGGTCGAACGCATCAACGCGGGCGGCGCCGCCGTCATGCTGGGCAACGCCTGGGGCGACACCATCTTCCCGCCGAACCAGTACGCCGCGTTCTACGAGCGGCTGACCGGGCCCAAGCGGCTGGAGTTCCGCCCCGGCGACCACGCCACCGCCGAGGCCACCGGGCTGCTGGGACTGCCCAACGACACCTGGACCAGCGCGCACCGCTGGTTCGACCGCTACCTCAAGGGCACCGACAACGGCATCGACCGCGAGCGGCCGGTCCAGATCAAGTCCCGCAGCACCGGGGGCTACGAGGGCTACGCCGACTGGAAGTCGGTGGGCGCGGCGGGCACCGAGCGCCTGGAACTGGGCGATTCCGAGCACGTCTTCGCGGGCGTCGACTCCGGCGCCAACGGCGGCGTCCTGTTCCTCTCCAGCGTCCTGGACCAGTTCGTCAAGGCGCCGCCCACCGCCTCCATCCCGCTGCTCCCCCGCTCCTTCGCCGCTGTGTGGCAGTCCGGGCGCTACGCCGAGGACCGGCGGGTGCGCGGCACCGCCAGGCTGCACACCACGGTCACGCCCACGAAGTCCGACGGCACCTTCGTCGCCTACCTCTACGACGTCGGCCCGCTCGGCATCGGCAAACTCGTCAGCAACGCCCCGTACACCTTCCACGGCAAGGCCCCCGGCCAGCCCTTCGCGGTGGACCTGGAGCTCTTCTCCACCGCCTACGACGTGCCCGCGGGCCACCGGCTGGCGCTGGTGATCGACACCGTCGACCCGCTGTACATCGAGCACAACCCCACCGGCGCGCAGCTGACCTTCTCCTCGCCGAAGACCGATCCCTCGTACCTCTCGGTCCCCTTGCGCGAGCAGTGATCACCGACTGCTGCCGGACGGGGCTGGCTCATCCCGGCCCGCCCTGGCCCGGCAGCAGCGACGCGGGTTCGGCAGGAGCGACCTCGACCGCCCTGGTCTTCACGCTGCGGCGCTCGCGCCTGGCCACCCAGGTGGCGAACCAGGAGAGCAGCATGCACATCCCGATGTAGATCGGCGAGATGATCATCACCACCGGGATGAAGGGCAGGTCGTAGTCGAGGTTGGAGGCGATCAGCTTGCCCGCGTGCAGGAACTCCTCGTACGTGATCAGGTAGCCCAGCGAGGTGTCCTTCAGCGCCACCACCAGCTGGCTGATGATCGTGGGCAGCATCGCCCGGACCGCCTGCGGCGCGAGGACGTGGGTCATCACCTGGGTCTTGCGCATGCCGAGCGCGTACGCGGCCTCGCGCTGCCCGCGGTCCACCGCGTTGATGCCCGTACGGAAGACCTCCGCCAGCACCGACCCGTTGTACAGGGTCAGGCCCGCCACCAGCGCGGGCAGCGGCTGCGCCTTGAGCGCCACGAAGATGAAGAAGATCATCACCAGCACCGGCATGGCCCGGAAGAACTCCACGAACAGCGTGGCCAGCCAGCGCAGCGGCCGGTGCACCGAGAGCCGGCCGGTGGCGAGCACCGCGCCGAGCAGCAGCGAGAGCACCGAGGCGTACGCGAACGCCTTGAGCGTGTTGCCCAGGCCCTGCAGCAGCAGCTCCTGGATGCCCTCGTAGGTGAAGGGGTTCCACTTGGCCGCCGTGAACTGCTCGGTGTCGAAGAGCAGATAGACGATCCACACCGCCAGCGCCAGGATCAGCACGGTCGAGACGATGCCGTAGACCAGGTGCCGGCGCCGCGTCCGCGGGCCGGGCACGTCGTACAGCGCGGTCGACTCCAGGTCCCCGTACAGGGAGTGGGCGGTCATCGGGCGACTCCCCAGCGCTTCTCCAGCACGTTGAACAGCGCGCTGATGGACAGGGTGATGATCAGGTAGCCGACGGCGATCCAGACGAAGGTCCAGATGATGCTGTAGCCCAGCTCGTTGAGGGTCTTGTACGTCCCCAGCAGCTCGGTGACGCTGAACGCGCCCGCGATGGCGGAGTTCTTGGCCAGGGCGATCAGCGTGGAGCCGATCGGCGGGATCACGGACCGGAAGGCCTGCGGCAGCACCACCGTGCCCAGCGTCTGCGCGAAGGTCATCCCCAGGCTGCGGGCCGCCTCGCCCTGCCCCTTGGGCACGGTGTTGATGCCCGAGCGCAGCGCCTCGCAGATGAAGGCGGAGGTGTAGCAGCCGAGCGCGAGGACGGCGAAGACCTCGAAGGGCAGCACCAGGCCGAAGCGCGGCAGCCCGAGCAGGACCGCGAAGAAGAGCAGCGTCAGCGGGGTGTTGCGCAGAACCGTCACCCAGACGGTGCCGAAGACCCGCAGGGAGCCGACGGGCGCGACCCGGAAGGAGGCCATGACGAAGCCGAGGACCAGGGCGAGCAGGGAGGAGTAGACGGTGAGTTCGACGGTGCCGAGGAAACCCTGCACATAGAGGGAGAAGTTCTGGATGAGTACGTCCATGGCGGTGCGCTCTCCCCTTTAGCTCGCCGGGTACCGGTCGATGGGCGGTGGCGGCGGGGCGGGAACGCCCGACAGGCCGAGCGTGGCGTCGTAGGCCTTCTTCCAGTCGCCGTTCTTCTCGATCGCGGCGAGCGCGTCGTCGAGGGCGAAGCGCAGCGCGTTGTCCGAGCGGGGCACGCCGATGCCGTACGGCTCCTTGGAGAACGGTGTGCCGACGACCTTGAGCTCCTCGGGGACCTTGGCCGCGTACCCCATGAGGATCGTGTTGTCGGTGGAGACCGCGTCCACCTGGTAGGTCAGCAGGTTGTCCACGCACACCGAGTAGGTGTCGTAGGCGACCAGGTCCGCCTCGGGGTACTCCTTCTCCAGCCGCTGGTACGGGGTCGAGCCGGTGGCCGAGCAGACCTTCTTGCCCTTCAGGTCCTCGGGGCCGTTGATGTCCGTCTCGTCCTTGCGCACGAGGAGGGACTGGCCGGCGGTGAAGTAGGGGCCGGCGAAGCCGACCTGCCGCTTGCGGTTGTCGTTGATCGTGTACGTGCCCACGTAGTAGTCGATCTGCCCGTTCTGCAGGGCCGTCTCGCGGTTGGCCGAGGCGATGGTCTTGAACTCGATGGTCTCGGGGTCGAAACCGAGCGCGGCGGACATCATCTTGGCGATCTCGATGTCGAAGCCGGAGTAGCGGCCGCTGGAGGGGTCCTTCTCCCCCATGTACGGCTGGTCCTCCTTGACCCCGACCACCAGGTGGCCGCGCCGCTTGGCCCGCTCCCAGGTGGGCGAGGCGGGCAGCTGGAAGGAGGGGTCGACCTGGTAGACGGGCAGGTCCTCGGGTTGCGGGCCCTTCACCGGCGGGCTGCCCTCCTTGCCGCAGCCGGCGGCCGCCAGCAGCAGGGCCGCCGCCAGGAGGAGACGCAGGAGGAGACGCAGGACGTGGCGCGGAGCCACGCGGGGGCGCGCGGGGGTCGTGGTCATCGCGGCGCCCCTCAGTGCTTGAGGATCTTGGAGAGGAAGTCCCTGGCCCGCTCGCTCTCGGGGGCGGTGAAGAAGGCCTCCGGGCTGCGGTCCTCGACGATCCGCCCGTCGGCCATGAACACCACGCGGTTGGCGGCGGAGCGCGCGAAGCCCATCTCGTGGGTGACGACGACCATGGTCATGCCGTCGCGGGCGAGCTGCTGCATGACCTCCAGCACCTCGTTGATCATTTCCGGGTCGAGGGCGGAGGTGGGCTCGTCGAACAGCAGCGCCTTGGGGTCCATGGCCAGCGCGCGGGCGATGGCGACGCGCTGCTGCTGGCCGCCGGAGAGCTGGGCGGGGTACTTCGCGGCCTGGTCGGCGAGCCCGACCCGCTCCAGCAGCTGGTGCGAGCGCCCGTCGGCGTCGTCCTTCCTGCGCTTCCTGACCTTGACCTGCGCCAGGGAGACGTTGGCCAGGACCGTCTTGTGGGCGAAGAGGTTGAAGGACTGGAAGACCATCCCGACCTCGGCGCGCAGGGCGGCGAGCTCCTTGCCCTCCGCGGGCAGCGGCTTGCCGTCGAGGAAGATCTCGCCCGATTCGATGGTCTCCAGGCGGTTGATGGTCCGGCACAGGGTCGACTTCCCGGAGCCGGAGGGGCCGATGATCACCACCACCTCCCCGCGGCCGACGGTGAGGTTGATGTCCTTGAGGACGTGCAGTTGCCCGTAGTGCTTGTTGACGTCCCGCAGCTCGATCAACGGATCGACGGCCATACGCTGCCCCACTTATAGCTGTGTCGAGTCAGCGCAAACTATCCAGCCGGGAAGGGCACTTCACCTCGACACGCCTAAAGAGGGCATAAGTATCAATCCGCCGCGATGGCCACGCGGTCGGCCTGTGATGGCGGCTCGGCGGGCCCGCGACCGGCCCCGGGTCAGCCCTCGGAGGCCTCCGCGTAGGCCTGGGAGAGCTCGGGGGACCCCGTCATCGCCCAGGACACCCCCGACTCCACCACGTTCAGCTCCCGGCCGGAGGGCAGCACGATCACCGGCTGCCCGTTCGGCCAGATCTGCCAGCCGGTCCCCGGCACGGTACGGATGATCACCGTGCCGAGGTAGAAACCCGCGTCGTTGCCCAGCCACGGGACCGCTTCCGGGTCCCGCCGCCAGCGTGGCATCAGCTGGTCCAGGGCCTCCAACGACGCCGGGCTCTCGTCGAGTTCCAGCCCGGCCGCCCTCGCGTGGACGCGCAGCATCTCGCACTCCGAGAACATCTCGGTCACGCCCTCGGGATCCTCCGCGAAGGCCGTCGCCAGCGCCGCCCCCTGTCCGGTCTCGTGCCGATTCAGCCAGTTGCCCAGGAAAGGGATGTTCATACAGTCCAGCGTCGCATCACACGTCCAGATCGACAACGACCGGCGCGTGGTCCGAGGCTCCCTTGCCCTTGCGCTCCTCGCGGTCGACGTACGCGTCCTTGACCGCCTTGGCGAACGGCTCGTTGCCGTAGACCAGGTCGATGCGCATGCCGCGGTTCTTGGGGAAGGCCAGCTGGCGGTAGTCCCAGTACGTGTACGGGCGGTCGTACTTCAGGGGGCGCGGTACGACGTCCGACAGCCCGGCGCCGCGCAGGGCCTCCAGCGCGGCCCGCTCGGGCGGGGTGACGTGGGTCAGGCCCGCGAAGACGGCCGGGTCGAAGACGTCCTCGTCGGTGGGCGCCACGTTGAAGTCGCCGAGCACGGCGAACGGGCGCGGGCCGGCCGCGTCTTCGGCGACGGCGGTGGTCAGCGCGCGGAACCAGTCCAGCTTGTAGCCGTAGTGGTCGTGCTCGACCTCCCGGCCGTTGGGCACGTAGACCGACCACAGGCGCACTCCGCCGCAGGTCGCCGAGATCGCGCGGGGCTCCTGCACGCCCTCGTAGTCCGGGCCGCCGGGCAGGCCGGACACGACGTCCTCCAGGCCCACCCGGGAGACCAGCGCGACCCCGTTCCACCGGCCGGTGGCGTTGACCACGGCCTCGTAGCCCAGCTCGCGCAGCGCTTCGTGCGGGAACTGCTCGGCCGAGCACTTGGTCTCCTGGACGCAGAGCACATCCGTGCCCGAGCTCTCCAGCCAGGCCAGCAGCCGGGGCAGCCGGGCGGTGATCGAGTTGACGTTGAACGTGGCGATACGCATACGTCCCAACCTACCGCCCGGCACCGACAGCCACCCGGCGCCCGCACCGGCCGGCCCGGCCGCCCCGGCCCGGTCGGCTCCGACCCCGGCCGTCACAGGTCGGTGGCGTCCCCCGCGGCCAGCCGCCCGTGGTCGGTGCCGCCCAGGTTGCCCAGCGCGGCGTCGTAGATCGGGCGGGCGAGGTCCGCGAGGTAGGCGTCGTGGATGTCGATGGCCCGGCGCGGCTTGACCTCGCGGAGGTAGTCGATCACCTCGGCGACCTTGTTCCAGGGCGCGTGCACCGGAACCATCAGGGTGTCCACCGGGGCCTGCGGCACGGTCAGCGCGTCGCCGGGGTGGAAGAGCGAACCGTCCACGAGATAGCCGACATTGGTGATCCGCGGGATGTCGGGGTGGATCACGGCGTGCAGCTCGCCGTGCACCTGGACCTCGAATCCGGCGGCGCTGAAGGTGTCCCCGTGGCCGACGGTGTGGACGCGGCCCGGGTAGGCCGGGGCCAGCCGCTCGGCGACGCTGCGCAGGGTCCACAGCGCGGCGGCCGGATTCGCGTCCAGGGCGGCGCGCAGCCGCCCCTCGTCGAAGTGGTCGGGGTGCTCGTGCGTGACGAGGAGGGCCTCGGCCCCCAGGCCCGCGTCCGGTTCGCTGAAGGCGCCCGGGTCGATGACGAGCACGCGCCCGTCCTTCTCCAGCTGGACGCAGGAGTGCAGCCTCTTGGTGAGCTTCATGATCCCCAGGCTAGAGGGTGGGCCCAGGGGGTGGGCCCGGTCTACGGCACGGCCGTGGAGACCACGTAGACCTTCGGCTTCTCCGGGTCCGACAGGTCGACGGTGATGTCCTGGGTGGGCCGCGGGTCGGTCTGGTCGTGGGTGGTGCCGTACCAGGCGTTCTTCGGGTTCCAGTTCCAGCCGGCCGTCTCGGTGTCGCGGTGGCCGATGGTCACGCCGCGGGTGAGGTCCTCGCGCTGGACGCCGTACCCGGCGAGGAAGCCGTCCAGGTCCTCGGGGGTGACGGCGAACTGCACGAAGAGCCGGCTGGTGCGCCAGTTGTTGGTCTCCAGGTACCCCACCCGCCACGCCTTGTCCGGGATCGGCACCTCGTACACGCTGCGCTGCACGCGCGAGGGCCAGCCCGGGCGCACGTGCGTCGCGCCGACCTTGGCGGCCTTGTCGCGGCCGCTCTCCCGGCTCTGCTGCGCGGAGATCACGAGGTAGCCCGCCGGTACGCCGATGAGCAGCACGATGATGATCGCGGTGAGCCAGCGGCGCAGGACGACGCGCCGCCGGTCCTCGGGCGGGCGGCTGCCGCTCTCGTCGGGGGCGGACATCTGGCGGGGCAGGGTGGGGGGCGGGTTCACTGCTGTTCCTGGTCCTTCGGGCCGGGGGTGTCGCGCCGGCCCAGCTGAGCGTAGCGCTCGTACCGCTCGACGCGCCGCCGCTTGGCGCGGCGGAAGCGCCGGGCGACGAGCCGGGCGAGGTCGGCGGCCCCGACCATACCCGCCTCCGGGCCGAGCTGCGCCTTCGCGATCCGCGCCTCGGGCCGGTAGCCGCGGCCGGTGAGGTGGCGCCGGAAGGCGTCCCGGGCCGGGCCGATCAGCAGGTCGTCGGCGGCGCTGACGCCGCCGCCGATGACGAAGCAGGACGGGTCGAGGGCGGCGGCGAGGTTGGCGATGCCGACGCCGAGCCACTGGCCGATGTCCTGGAGCAGCTCGACGCACATGGCGTCGCCCTCGCGGGCCAGCTCGGTGATCAGCGGCCCGGTGATCTCGTGGACGTTCCCGCCGACCCGGGCGATGATGTCGTGCGCGACCGGGGAGTCGGCGGCGGCGAGCTCGCGGGCCTCGCGGACCAGGGCGTTGCCGGAGCTGTACTGCTCCCAGCAGCCGCGGTTGCCGCAGGGGCAGCGGTGCCCGCCGGGCACGACCTGCATATGGCCGAACTCGCCCGCGACACCGAACTTGCCGCGCTTGACCTGGCCGCCCTCCAGGATCGCGCCGCCGATGCCGGTACCGAGCGTGATCATGACCAGGTGGTCCTCGCCGCGGCCGGCGCCGAAGCGCCACTCGGCCCAGGCGGCGGTGTTGGCATCGTTGTCCACCATGACCGGCACCGCGAGCCGGGACTGCAGCGCGTCCCGCAGCGGCTCGTCGCGCCAGGCCAGGTGCGGGGCGAAGAGGACCCGCGAGCGGTCGGCGTCGACCCAGCCGGCCGCGCCGATGCCCACCGCGTGCACGTCGTGCCGGTCGGACAAGTCCAGGACCAGCTCCACGATGGTGTCCTCGACCACCTTGGGGCTCTTGGACTTGTCGGGGGTCTCGGTGCGGATCTTCTCCAGGATGACGCCGTCGGCGTCGACGACGCCGGCCATCACCTTGGTGCCGCCGATGTCGATGCCGACGGTCGGGACGCGCGGGGCGGTCAGGTGCGACCGGCGCTCACGGGTGCCGATGGTCCGCAGGACGGTGCCTCGCGCCGAGCCCCGGTGGGCGAGCGTGAAGTCCCGGTACGTGCTCATCGAGTCGTGCCGTCCCTGTCCGTGGTCGTGGGGGCCTGCGGGTCGGTCCGCGGAGCCGATTCTGCCACCCGCGCGAGCTCGTGGCTCAGCTCGTCGAGCTCGGAGCCGCCCGCCATCTGGCGGGTGAGCTCGTCCAGGGTGATCGAGTCACGGGTGTGGCTGCCGGCCATCGCACCGCGCTTGAGCAGCACGAACCGGTCGCCGACCAGGTGGGCGTGGTGCGGGTTGTGGGTGATGAGGACCACCCCGAGCCCGGCGTCGCGGGCGGCTGCGACGTACTTGAGGACCACCCCGGACTGCTTCACGCCCAGCGCGGCGGTCGGCTCGTCCAGGACGAGCACCTTCGCGCCGAAGTACACGGCGCGGGCGATGGCCACGCACTGGCGCTCGCCGCCGGACAGGGTGCCGATGGGCTGGTCGACGTCGCGCAGGTCGATGCCCATCCGCAGCAGCTCGGAGCGGGTGGTCGCGCGCATGAGATCGACGTCCAGGCGGCGGAAGGGGCCGCGGCCGCGGGTGGGCTCGGAGCCGAGGAAGAAGTTGCGCCACACCGGCATCAGCGGGACCACCGCGAGGTCCTGGTACACGGTGGCGATCCCGCGGTCGAGGGCCGCGCGGGGGTTGGCCAGCACGGTCTCCTCGCCCTCGATCTCGAAGGTGCCGGCGTCGTGCCGGTGCAGCCCCGAGATGATCTTGATGAGGGTGGACTTGCCCGCGCCGTTGTCGCCGAGGACACAGGTGATCTCGCCCGCGTCGACCTCCAGGGAGACCCCTTCGAGGGCGCGGATGTTGCCGTAGTACTTGCTGACGTCCGTCAGCTTCACCAGGGCCGTCATTTGCTGGCCTCCGCCCGCTTGCGCACCCATGCGTTCAGCAGCGTCGCGAGGAGCAGCATCGCGCCGAGGAAGAACTTGAACCAGTCGGGGTTCCACTGGGCGTACACGATGCCGTTGATGGTCATGCCGAAGATGAAGGCGCCCACGGCCGCGCCGACGGCCGAACCGTAGCCGCCGGTCATCAGACAGCCGCCGATGACGGCCGCGATGATGTAGAGGAACTCGTTGCCGACGCCCTCGCCGGACTGGACGACGTCGAACGAGAACAGGATGTGCTGGCCGGAGATCCAGGCACACAGCGCGACGCCCATGTACAGGCCGATCCGGGTCCTGACGACCGGCACGCCCACCGCGCGGGCCGCGTCCGCGTCACCGCCCACCGCGAAGATCCAGTTCCCGGCGCGGGTGCGCAGCAGGATCCAGGTGGCCAGCAGCACCAGCCCCAGCCACCACAGGATGGTGACCTTCAGGGTGACCGAGCCGATGTTCCACTGCGAGGCGAACAGGGCCCGCGCGGAGGAGAAGCCCTCCATGTCGGCGATGCTCTTGGTGGAGACCGAGCCGCTGATCAGCTTGGTGAAGCCGAGGTTCAGGCCGGTCAGCATCAGGAAGGTGCCGAGCGTGATGATGAAGCTGGGCAGCTTGGTACGGATGAGCATGACGCCGTTGAAGAGGCCGATGGCCAGGGTGACCAGCAGCGACACCGCCACGCCCACCCACACGTTGGCGGTCATCTGGTAGCTGAACATCGAGCTGACCAGCGCCGAGGTGGTGACCATCACGCCGGCCGAGAGATCGAACTCGCCGCCGATCATCAGCAGCGCGACGGGGACGGCCATGATCCCGATGGTGGAGGCCGAGTAGAGGATGGTCGACAGGCTCGCGGCCCGCAGGAAGCTGTCGGCGGCGAAGGAGAAGAAGACGAAGACGGCGGCGGCGCCGACGACCGCGCCGAGCTCGGGACGGCCCAGCAGCCGCCGCAGCGGCGAGACCGGCGCGAGGCGCTCGTCCGCGGGGGCGGTGGCGGCACTCATCGGGTCACCCGCTTGATGAACTCCTCCAGCTTCGCCGCCTCGTCGGCGGTGACGATCTGCGGTCCGGTCAGGACCGGGCGGCCGCCACCGAGCGTGTTGAGGTTGTAGCGGTAGAGCCACAGCAGGTCCACGGCCTCGTAGCCCTGGAGGTACGGCTGCTGGTCGACGGCGAAGCCGAGCGCGCCGGACTTCAGGTCACGGGCCACGGACTCGTTGAGGTCGAAGGTGTCGATCTCGGCCTTGCTGCCGGCCGCCTCCTTGGCCTTGATCGCGGTCGGCGCGAAGGGCGCGCCGAGGGTGACGACGGCGTCGACCGCGGGGTCGGCCTGGAGCTTGGCCTGGACGGCCGCCTGGACGGAGGGCATGTTGGTGCCCTCGACGTAGAGGTTCTCCATCGTGCCGCCGAAGGTCTTCTTCGCCCCGGCGCAGCGCTGCTCGTGGCCCACGTTGCCCTGCTCGTGCAGGACGCAGACGGCCTTCTTGCGGCCGCGCTCGGTCAGCTCGGTGCCGACGGCCTCGCCCGCGATCTCCTCGTCCTGCCCGATGTGGGCCAGGGCGCCGTACTCCTTGGACTGGGCGGATCCGGAGTTGACGGTGATCACCGGGATGCCCGCCTTGGCGGCCTTGCCGAGGACGTCCTTGAGGGCCTCGGGCTTGGCGAGGCTGACGATGATGCCGTCCACGCGCTGGTCGACGGCGTTCTGGACGAACTGGGCCTGCTGCTGAGCCTGGTCGTCGTGGGAGTAGAGGAAGTTGATGTTGTCCTTCGCCGCGGCTTCCTTGGCGCCCTTCTGGACGATGTCCCAGAAGGTGTCGCCGTCGCCCGCGTGCGTGACCATCGCGAAGGTCCAGCGCGGGGTGGACACGGCCGGGCGGCCCGCCGCGGCGGCCTTCGCCCGCTCCTCGGCGCGCTTGCCGCCCGTGGCGCTGCACCCCACGAGGGAGGCTCCCAGCACCGCCGCGAGCACGGCGCCGACCCAGCGCGCCCCTGTCCCAACCCTAGACACGTCGGTGTGCCATCCCTTCCCAGAGCAGAAAATCAAAACCGGTCATTCCGGTTCCAGCCGCCCAGTATCCGCCACGGCGGTCCCAGTGACGGTCATCGGGGCCATCGCCGACAGACGCGGGCGGATTGACAGGGGTCGCGTAGGGGTTCACGTTGAGTGCATGCGCATCGGGCTCATCGGAACCGGCCGGATCGGCTCGTTCCATGCGGCTGCGCTCAGCCGCCACCCGCAGGCGGGGTCGCTGGTGCTCGCCGAC
Organism: Streptomyces sp. NPDC042102; assembly: GCF_055582305.1. NCBI lineage: Bacteria > Bacillati > Actinomycetota > Actinomycetes > Kitasatosporales > Streptomycetaceae > Streptomyces > Streptomyces sp. NPDC042102. The sequence goes on along the minus strand of NZ_JBVJDL010000001.1, from coordinate 530,267 downwards.
GCCGACCCCGCGCGCGCCGCGCTGGTCGCCGACCGGCTGGGCGCGACGGCCGCCCCGTCGGTGGACCAGGTGTTCACCTGGGGCGTCGACGCGGTGGTGGTGGCGTGCGCCACGAACGGGCACGCGGAGCTGGTGGTGCGGGCGGTACGGGCGGGGCTGCCGGTGTTCTGCGAGAAGCCCCTGGCCGTGGACCTGGCGGGAACCCTGCGGGTGCTGCGCGAGGTGAGCGCCGTGGGCGGGGTGCTCCAGCTGGGCTTCATGCGGCGCTTCGACGCCGGCTACCGCACGGCGCGCGAGCTGGTGCGCTCCGGCGCGCTGGGCCGGCTGCACACGGTGCGGACCATGACCGCCGACCCCGCGCCGCCGCCCGCCGGGTACCTGGAGACCTCGGGCGGCCTCTTCCGCGACTGCCTGGTGCACGACTTCGACATGATCCGCTGGGTGACCGGGCAGGAGGTCACCCACGTGTACGCCACCGGTTCGGACGCGGGCCCGGCGCAGTTCCGCCGGGCCGGGGACGTCGACACGGCGGCGGCGGTGCTGACGCTGGCCGACGGGACGCTGGCCACCTGCACGGGCACCCGGTGCAACGGCGCGGGGTACGACGTACGCATGGAGCTGGCCGGGGAGCTGGACCAGGTCTCCTCCGGGCTGGACGACCGTACGCCGATCGCGTCGACCGAGCCGCACGGCCCGCCCCCGGCGAGCAAGCCGTGGACGGGCTTCCTGGAGCGGTTCGGCCCCGCCTACGAGGCGGAGCTGGCCGCCTTCATCCACCTGGTGCGCGGCGAGGGCGAGAACCCGTGCGACGGCCGGGAGGCGCTGGCCGCGCTGCGGATCGCGGAGGCGTGCGAGATGTCCCGGCGCGAGGCCCGGACGGTGCCGCTCGCGTCCGTGCCGGACCGGTGAGGGCACCGCGACCGGTGAGGGCACCGGGGCGTGTGGGGGCACAGGGACGTGTGGGGTCACTGGCCGCTACCAGCGCACCGGCAGCTGCTTGACCCCGCGTACCAGCGTGCCCGGGATCCACTCGTGGGGGCCGGCCTCCGGATCCTCCGCGAGGTCCGGGAAGCGCTCCAGGAGGGAGCGGACGGCGATCCGGCCCTCCATCCGGGCCAGCGGCGCGCCCAGGCAGAAGTGGATGCCGTGCCCGAAGGCGAGGTGGCCCTGGGGAGCCCGGCGGATGTCGAAGGTGTCGGGGTCGGGGAAGCGCTCCGGGTCGCGGTCCGCGCCCGCCAGCGAGACCAGCACGGCCTCGCCGACGCCGATCCGCACGCCGCCGATCTCCAGGTCCTCGCTCGCGAAGCGGAAGGTGGCGCCCTCGACCGGCCCGTCGTAGCGCAGCATCTCCTCGACCGCGCCGTCGAGCAGGCTCCAGTCGGCGCGCAGGGCGGCGAGCTGGTCGGGGTGGGCGAGCAGGGCCCGTACGCCGTTGGCGATCAGGTTGACGGTGGTCTCGTGGCCGGCGACGAGCAGCAGGAAGGCCATGGCGATCAGCTCGTCCTGGCCGAGCCGGTCGCCGTCCTCGTCGCTGTCCCGGATGAGCCCGCTGAGCAGGTCCTCGCCGGGGTGCCGGCGCTTGTCCTCGATCAGCGCGGTGAGGTAGCGCTCCATCTCCGACAGGGCCCAGGAGGAGTTCGCCGCGGTGGTGGGCGCCACGACCTCGTTGGACCAGCGGCGGAAGGCCTCGCGGTCGAGGTCGGGGACGCCGAGCAGCTCGCAGATGACGGTCATCGGCAGCGGGAAGGCGAGTGACCGGATCAGATCGGCGCGACGGGCCCCGTCGGCCGCCATGGCGTCGAGCCGTTCGTCGGTGACGCGCTGGACTAGCGGGCGCAGCGCCTCGACGCGGCGGGCGGTGAACTCGCGGGCGACGAGTTTGCGCAGCCGGGTGTGGCGGGGCGGGTCCGCCTCCAGCATGTGGTTGTTGACCGCGCTGGCGGCGATCTGCTCGAAGTACTCCGAGGCCTGCCAGTTCTTGGACAGGCCGGGGTGGGTGAGGGCGGCGCGGGCCTCCTCGTGGCCGACGACGAGCCAGACCTCGCCGCCGCCCTCTCCGACGAGCGTGACCCGGTGCACCGGTCCGGCCTCGCGCAGGCGCGCGTAGTACGGATACGGATCGGCGTTGAAGTCCTCCGCGTACGAGCTGATGTCCAGGACTGGCATGGGACGTGCCCCTTCCCCGTGTTCCCCCGTCGTTCCGGTCAGCGTAGGACGAAGGTCACCGGGCGGGGTCGGGATCCGGACACGCGTTCAGGTCCGGTCCGTGTGCGGCGGCGGGGCGGCGGTCAGTGGCAGGCGCGGCACTCAGTGGCAGGCGCGGCGGCCCCAGGCGGTGCCGGCGAGGACCAGGGCCGCGCCCGCGAGGCCGGCGGCGCCCAGCCGCTCGCCGCCCAGCGCGATCCCGGCGGCCGCCGCCCACAGGGGTTCGGTGCCGAGCAGCAGGCTGACCCGGGAGGGCGAGGTACGGCGGACGGCCCACGTCTGGACGAAGAAGGCGAACAGGGTGCAGAAGACGGCCAGGAAGGCGAGCCCGGCCCACTGGGCGGGGCCGAAGCCGAGGGCGGTCTCCCAGGGGCTCGCCCCGGTACCGGGCAGGGCGGCGAGCAGGGCGAAGACCAGGACGGCGCCGCCGAGCTGCACGGTGGTCAGCGACAGCGCGTCGGCGTCCCTCAGGGCCTTCATCCGGGCCGTGAGCAGCACGTTCACCGTCCGGGCGCAGGCGGCTCCGAGGATCAGCAGATCGCCGAGGGAGGGCGTGGTGAAGCCGCCCGACTGGGTCAGCAGCGCCACGCCGGCGACGGAGAGCCCGGCCGCGGCTAGGAAGGCCCCCGAGGGGCGCACCCGTCGGATCGCGGCCTCGGCGAGCGGCGTGAGGATCATGGTGAGGCTGATGATCAGACCGGCGTTGGTGGCGGAGGTGTGGACGACGCCGTAGGTCTCCAGCAGGAAGATCCCGCCGAGTACGAGTCCCAGCAGCCCGGCCCCGCGCAGCTGGTCGGGGCGCAGCGCCCGCAGCCGCCGCCATCCGGCGGCCACCAGGACCGGGAGCACCACCGCGAACCGCAGCACGAGCACGGCGATCACGGTGTGGGTGGTGGTGATCCCCTTGGCGGCGAGGTAGCTGCCGCCCCAGACGACCGCGACGAGCAGGACGGGCAGATCGGCGAGCCGGGCCCGGCGGCTGACGAGGGCGGGCGCGGGGGCGGGCGTGGCGAGCGAGGACACCTGGCGATCTCCGGCGGCTGGGTGCGGGTGGAGACGGCGGCGGCTCACACGGGTCGCGGGTCAACGTACCGGAGACGATCTTGCGGGGTCGAGGGGTTTGCCCGCTTCCGGGCAGGGCGGCCCCGCCGCGCACCCCGTCGCCCGCGTCGGCTCGCCCCCACGCGACGCTGCTCTCCCCGCTCGCCGCCGCTGGGCCCCGCTCGCCCCTACTCGCCGAACGTGCCGAAGGCGGCGCGGCCCGCCGGGCGGTAGGTGTGGATGGCCGTACCGCTCTCGGTGGTGCGCGACTGCACGACGTCGCAGGTGGTGGGCAGGCCCCCGGTGGGGAAGAGGCGGCGGCCTCGGCCCAGGAAGACCGGGAAGACCAGCAGGTTGAACTCGTCGACCAGGTCACGGGCGAGCAGGTACTGGGCCAGCATGCCGCTGCCGTGCACCTGGAGTTCCCCGTCGATGGCGTCCTTGACCCGGGTGACCTCGGCCTGGAGCTCGCCGTCCAGGACGGTCGTCGGCGCCCACGAGGGGTCCTTGAGGGTGGTGGAGGCCACGTACTTGGGCAGGGTGTTGAGCTTGTGCGGGACGGGGTCGGCGGGGTCGTCGTGCTCGGGCCAGTAGGCCGCGAAGATGTCGTAGGTGCGCCGTCCCAGCAGGAAGGCCGAGGCGCGTTCGAAGACCTCGGTCACGAACTGCCCGGCCTCGTCGTCCCAGAGCGGGACCGTCCAGCCGCCGTACTCGAAGCCGTCGCTGGTGTCCTCGTCCCGGCCGCCCGGGGCCTGCATCACGCCGTCGAGGGTCACGAAGGTGGTCAGGGTCAGCTTGCCCATGGTTCTGCGCTCCTTGGAGGTGACTCGTGCGGTGTCCGAGCCGTTGCACGGGTTCAGACTCCCGGAGCGCGCGGAACTCATCGGTCCGCCACGCACGCGGAGCCCCTGCGGAACGCGAGGTCGGATTACCGCCAGCACGGCCGCCCGCCGGGGGATTTCATTGAACACGCAACCAATGAAGGAGGAGCCATGAACGGCAGGGCGGCACTGGTCACGGGCGGCAGCAGGGGCATCGGCGCGGCGACCGCGCTGCGGCTGGCCCAGGACGGAGCCGACGTCGCGATCAGCTATGTCAGCGACGAGCGGGCCGCGGCCGAGGTCGTCGCAAAGATCGGGGCGACCGGGCGGCGCGGGCTCGCCGTCCGCGCGGACGCCGGTGACGCGCAGGCCCCGGCGCAGGCCGTGGCACGTACGGTCGAGGCCTTCGGGCGGCTCGACGTGCTCGTCAACAACGCGGGGATCGGCGTCCTGGGCCCCCTGGAGAGCCTGGGCGCGGCCGAGGTGGACCGGGTCCTGGACGTCAACGTGCGCGGGGTCTTCCTCACCGCGCAGGCGGCCGCGGCCCATCTGGGCCGGGGCGGGCGGATCATCACCGTCGGCAGCTGCATGACCCAGCGGGTGCCGGGACCCGGCGGCACCCTCTACACGATGAGCAAGGCCGCCCTGACGGGCCTGAACAAGGCGCTGGCGCGGGAGCTCGGCGGGCGGGGCATCACCGCGAACCTCGTCCACCCGGGTCCCGTCGACACCGACATGAACCCGGCCGACGGCCCGCTGGCCGCGGGCCAGGTGCCGCTGACGGCGCTGGGCCGGTTCGGCACCGCGGAGGAGATCGCGGCGATGGTCGCCTTCCTCGCGGGTGACGAGGCGGCCTACATCACGGGCGCCGAGTTCTCGGTGGACGGCGGTCACGCCGCGTAGGGCCGGTGAACGGGCCACCGCCCCGGGGGTGCCGGTCCCCGGGGCGGTGTGCGGTGTGCTGCGTGCTGCGTGCTGTGTACGGCCGGATCAGCCGCCGAGCTCCTGGTGGCGGGCGGTGAGGGCGGCGGCGCCGGCCTCGGTCAGCGAGCCGTACAGGCGCAGGCGGGAGAAGCCGCCGTCCGGGAAGATGTCGATCCGTACGTGGGTGCCGACCGCCGGGGTGTCCAGGACGAACCGGTGGTTGGTGTCGGGCTGCAGGCGGGTGCGCGGGAGGAACTCGGTCCACTCGCCCTCCTCGCCGGTCCTGACCGACAGCGAGGCCCAGCCGGCCGAGTTGCCCTTGAGGTAGGCGGTGTCGATCTCGACGGCGCGGATCTCGGACTCGGCGACGAGCTGGTAGCGGATCCAGTCGTTGCCGTTGTCGCGGCGGCGGGCGGTCTCCCAGCCGTCGTCCATCTTGCGGGAGCGGCCCGGGTTGATGGTGTTGGTCGGCGGGGAGTAGAAGCGGTTGGACGCGTCCTGGACGGCGCCGCCGTTCTCCAGCGCGACGACGTCGAACGAGCCGAGGGCGGCCAGCCACTTCGGGTCCGGGAGGACCTCGCCGTAGACACGGAGGCGGGCGATGCCGCCGTCCGGGTGCTGGTTGACGCGCAGGTGCGTGAAGCGCTGTTCCACGCTCACCTCGAAGCCGTTGGCCGCGTGGCCGCCGACCGGGGTGCGCGGGACGAGGGTCGTCCACTTCACGTCGTCGCCGAGGAGCTCCTCGGGGGTCGGCGCGAGGGCGCCCTCCCAGTTGGTGCCCTCGACGGAGACGGCCTGCGGCATGTTGCCGCGGAAGTGGGCGGTGTCGACGACGATGCCGCGGATCACGCCGGGGGCGCCCAGGCGTACCAGCGCCCAGTCGTGGTCCTCGGCCGTGGGCCAGGGCTGGTCGGCGGACACACCGCGGCGGCGGCGGGTCTCCCAGCCGTCCATGACCTTGCCCTTGTGCCCGAAGTGCTCGGGGTCGAAGTGGGCGGCCTCGGGGACCAGGAGGTTCTCGCGCTGGGCGAAGAACTCGTCGTTGGCGGCGATGACCCCGGCGCCGAGCTGACGGTCGGCGAGGTTCGCGTACTGGGTGAACGGGAAGTCCGCGGTGCGGTAGTCGGCGTACGGGTCGCCGCCTCCGTACGGGTTCGCGTTACCGGTGAAGGAGGGAAGCGCCGTCACAGTCAGTTCTGCCTTTCGAGGAGTCGGCCGGTGGGCTCGGTGGGGGTGCCGTGGTCGGCGATCCGCGTGCCGCGCAGCCAGGTGGACTTCACGACGCCGTGCAGGGTCCTGCCCGCGTACGCCGTGACCTGGTTGCGGTGGTGGAGCTCGGCCGGGTCCACGGTGAACGTTTCTTCGGGGGCGAGCACGGCGAAGTCGGCGTCCCGGCCGGCCTCGATCGCGCCCTTGCGGGCCAGCCCGGCGAGGGCGGCCGGGGCGGCGGACATCCAGCGGACGACGTCCTCCAGGGAGTGGCCGCGGCGGCGGGCCTCGGTCCAGATGGCCGGCAGGCCCAGCTGGAGGGAGGAGATGCCGCCCCAGGCGGTGGAGAAGTCGCTGGTCTTGAGGTCCGCCGTGGAGGGCGAGTGGTCCGAGACGATGCAGTCGATGGTGCCGTCGGCGAGCGCGTCCCACAGGAGGTCCTGGTTGGCGGCCTCACGGATGGGCGGGCAGCACTTGAACTCGCTGGCGCCGTCGGGCACTTCCTCGGCGGTCAGGGTGAGGTAGTGCGGGCACGACTCGACGGTGACCGCCACGCCCTCGGCCTTGGCGGCGGCGATCAGCGGCAGCGCGTCGGAGGAGGACAGGTGCAGCACGTGCACGCGCGCGTTCAGCCGCTTGGCCTGGGCGATCAGGTTCTCGATCGCGGTGTTCTCGGCGTCGCGCGGGCGCGAGGCGAGGAAGTCGGCGTACTTGGGGCCCGGGACGGACGGCGCGGAGTCCAGGTGGTGCGGGTCCTCGGCGTGCACGATCATCAGGCCGCCGAAGCCGGCGATCTCCGCGAGGGAGGCGGCCAGCTGGTCCTGGTCGAGCTCGGGGAACTCCTCCACGCCGGAGGGCGACAGGAAGCACTTGAAGCCGAAGACGCCGGCGTCGTGCAGGGGGCGCAGGTCCTTGACGTTGTCCGGCAGGGCGCCGCCCCAGAAGCCGACGTCCACGTGCGCCTTGGCGCGGGCGACGTCCTGCTTGACGACCAGGTTGTCCACCGTGGTGGTGGGGGGCAGGGAGTTGAGCGGCATGTCGAGGATCGTGGTGATGCCGCCGGCCGCGGCTGCGCGGGTGGCCGTCCAGAAGCCTTCCCACTCGGTGCGGCCGGGGTCGTTCACGTGGACGTGGGTGTCGACGAGACCCGGCAGCAGGACGTCGTCGCCGAAGTCCTCCAGGCGGGCGCCGGCGGGCACCTCGGCCCCGTACGGCAGCACGGCCGCGATCCTCCCGGCGGCGACGGCCACCGAGGCGGCGCGTGTCCCCTCGGGGGTGATGACGCGCGTCGAGCGCAGTACCAGTTCCACTGCCACGTCGGACACCCGGAACCTCCCCATCTACTTCCACAGAGCGAAATTCAACGTTCTGTTGACGGAGTCTTCACGGCGATCCGGGGCCCGTCAAGAGCGCCCGGACGGACCGCTGACGCGCCGCGATCACCCTTGGATGTTTCCACGAGATGGAATTAAGATTTCGTTCTACAGAATGTAGCGATCACCAGGCCACGCGGCCGGGTGACATCCGAAGGCCGTCCGCCACCCGGACAAACCGCCTCTGACCGGGGAGGACGGCCGCGACCCGGATCTGGGGAAGCCGCCGGCCGCCGGGTAGGCTGCTTCCTTGCCTGCCAGCACCGAAAGGACCGCGCCGTGCCGACGTCCAGCGCCAGCACCACCGACGCCTCCAAGTCCACCGCCGCCAGCGGTGGCGTCCAGTCCCTCGAGCGCGCCTTCGATCTCCTCGAACGAATGGCCGACGCCGGGGGCGAGGTCGGCCTCAGCGAGCTCTCCGCCGCGAGCGGCCTGCCGCTGCCCACCATCCACCGGCTGATGCGCACCCTCGTGGCGTGCGGCTACGTACGCCAGCAGCCCAACCGACGGTACTCCCTCGGCCCGCGCCTGATCCGGCTGGGCGAGTCCGCGTCGCGGCTGCTGGGCACCTGGGCCCGTCCGTACCTGGCGCGCCTGGTCGAGGAGACCGGCGAGACCGCGAACATGGCCCTGCTCGACGGCGACGAGATCGTCTACGTCGCCCAGGTGCCGTCCAAGCACTCCATGCGCATGTTCACCGAGGTCGGCCGCCGGGTGCTGCCGCACTCCACGGGTGTGGGCAAGGCGCTGCTGGCGCACACGCCCGCCGAGGAGGTACGCGCGCTGCTCGCCCGTACGGGCATGCCGGCGGCGACCGAGAAGACCATCACCACGCCCGAGGGCTTCCTGGAGGCCCTGGAGCAGGTCCGGCGGGTCGGCTACGCCGTCGACGACAACGAGCAGGAGATAGGGGTCCGCTGCCTCGCCGTCTCCGTGCCGAACTCGCCGACCGCCGCCGCGATCTCCATCTCGGGCCCGGCGGGCCGGGTCACCGAGGCCGCGACCGAGTCGATCGTGCCGATCCTGCAGGGCATCGCGGCCGAGCTGTCGGTGGCACTGGCCAACCAGAACCCGGCGTAGGGCCCGTCCGCGTACGAAGGCCCCGGACCCCCTCCACGGGAGGGGTCCGGGGCCTTCGTACGCCCGCCGCGCCCGCGTCAGGCCGCCGGGACCGCGTCGGTGAGCCGGCCGTCGGTCATCGTCACCGTGCGGTCCATCCGCTCCAGGTGGGCGCGGTCGTGGGTGACCAGGACGGTGGCGGTGGACCGCTCGCGGGTCAGGGTGACGAGCAGGTCGAGCACGGCCGCGCCGCGCTCGTGGTCCAGGGCGCTGGTGGGTTCGTCGACCAGCAGCACGGAGGGGTCGTTCATCAGGGCGCGGGCGATGTTCACGCGCTGGCGCTGACCGCCGGAGAGCTGGTGCGGGCGCCGGTCGGCCTTGTCGGCCAGGCCCACCGCGTCCAGCAGTTCCAGGGCCCGGCGGCGCAGCTGCCGGGAGGGCCGCCCGGAGAGGTGCGCCATCACCTGGAGCTGCTCGGCGGCGGTCAGCGAGGCCAGCAGGTTCGGCTGCTGGAAGACGATGCCTATGTGCTCGCGGCGCAGCGCCGACTTCTCGGCGGCGCCCATCCGGGCCGTGTCACGGCCCGCCACGACCACCCGCCCGGAGTCCGGGGTGACCAGGGTGGCGGCGACCGCGAGCAGGCTGGACTTGCCCGAGCCGGAGGGTCCGACGACGGCGGTCAGGGTGCCGGCGGGGACGTCGAGGCGGACCGCGTCGAGGGCGGTGAGCCGGCCCTCGCCGTCGGGGTAGGTGAGCGTGACGTCGTTGACGAGGAGGGTCATCGGGCGCTCCCGAGGGCGGTCAGGGGGTCGACGGCGGTGATCCGCCGGATGGAGAGGGCCGCACCGGCCGCACCGAGCGCGATCATGATCGCGGCGGGGACCAGCACCGTCGGCGCGTCCAGGACGAACGGGACGTCGCCGCCGCTGATCACCGCCCCGAGGCCGGCGGCCAGCGCCGTGCCCAGGCCCGTACCGGCGGCGAGCATGACCACGGCCTGGCCGAGCGCGTCCTTCAGGAGGTAGGGGGTGGAGGCGCCGAGGGCCTTGAGGACCGCGATGTCGCCGCTGCGCTGGATCGTCCAGACGGTGAAGAAGGCGCCGATGACCAGGGCGGAGATCGCGAAGAGGAAGCCGCGCATGAGCTGGAGCGAGCCGTTCTCGGCCTGGTAGGAGCCGATGGCGCCGAGTGCCTCGTCCAGGCCCTGGGTCCTGGTACCGGCGGCCCGGTCGGCGGCGGCGAGGTCCGCCCCGCCGGTGGTGGTCAGGGCGATGACGGTGGCGAGGGTGTCGATCGAGGTACCGGGGTTGCCGATGCGCTGCCAGTCGGCCAGGTCCATCCAGACGACCGGGGTGTGGCTGTACGCGGCGGTGCCCGAGACGGCGCCGACGGTGAGTTCCAGGGTGCCGATCCGGAGCTTGCCGCCCGCCCGCAGGCCGCCGAGCTCCCGGGCGGCCTTCTCCGAGAGGATCACCTGGCCCTGGGTGAGGTCGCCGGGCGCCAGGCGCGCCGCGCTCTCCACGCCGAAGACGGAGACGGCGGCGGTGCGCTCACCGGCGGCGGCGTTGGTGGTGCGGATGCCGACGGGGTGGGCGGCGGCCACGCCCGGCCGGCTCCGCCAGGTCTGCCAGGCGCTCTCGGGCAGCTGGGAGTTGGTGAAGGACACCTTCTGGTCCCCGGGGGGCGCGGCGAAGGCGAGGTGGGTGGCGGGCAGGCCGGTGATCGCCGAGACGTTCTCCCGGGCCAGCCCCGCGGTGAGCCCGGACAGCAGGCCCACCAGCAGGGTGATCAGCACGACGACCGTGCCCATGAGGGCGAAGCGGCCCTTGGCGAACCGTAGATCTCTCCATGCGACGAACATGATCCCCACCCTGCTGCTCCGCGTGGACGCCGGGCATCGCGCCACAGGAGAGATCCTCGTATCGAAGGACGCACGCGGACATCGAACTTTTGGTTGACCGGCCGCGGCGGCCGCCCCCGTACGCTGGTCCGGTCATGCGTTCTCCCCGTCCCGCCCCCCGTCCCCGCATCCCCTTCCCGCCCCTCACCCCCGTCTCGCGCGTCCTGCGGCTGTGCCTGCACGCGCTGCTGCTGGGGCTGCTCGTGCTCGCCGTCGCACGGTCGCTGACCGGCGCCGCGCCGCACGCCGCGGGGGCGGTGGCCGCCGCCGCGGTGCTGGCCGCCGTGTACGCCGCCGGGGTGCGCACGCCCGCCGTGCACCGCTCGCCTCGGGCCGGCGCGGTGTGGCTGGCGGCGCTGGGCGCCGCCTGGCTGGCCCTGCTCACGGTCTCCCCCGACGGGCTGTGGATCGCCTTCCCGCTGTACTTCCTCCAGCTGCACCTGCTGCCGCTGCGCTGGGGGCTCCCGGCGGTCGCGGTGACGGCGCTCGCGGCGATCGGCGGCTTCCTCGCGCACAGCGACACGGTCAGGCCGGGCGCGTTCCTCGGCCCGCTGCTGGGCGGGGCGGTGGCGGTGGCGACGGTGCTGGGCTACCAGGCGCTGTACCGGGAGAGCGAGCGGCGCCGGAAGCTGATCGAGGAGCTGATCACCACCCGGGCCGACCTGGCGGCCGCCGAGCGCGGCGCGGGCGTCCTGGCCGAACGGGAACGGCTGGCGCGCGAGATCCACGACACCCTCGCGCAGGGCCTGTCGTCGATCCAGCTGCTGCTGCGGGCGGCGGAGCGGGCGCTGGGCGAGGACCCGCCGGCGCCGCCGGTGGCGCTCGCGCACATCGCGCAGGCCCGGCAGGCCGCCCAGGACAACCTCGCCGAGGCGCGCCGGTTCGTCCGGGCGCTGAGTCCGCCCGATCTGGAGCACGGGTCGCTGGCGGCGGCGCTGGAGCGGCTGTGCACGGGAGCGCCGGGTCCGCGGGTGCGGTTCTCGCTCAGCGGTACGCCGCGTGCGCTGCCCACGCCGTACGAGGTGGCCCTGCTGCGGATCGCGCAGTCGGCGCTGGCCAATGTGGTCCGGCACGCCGGGGCCGCGCGCGCCGAGATCACGCTGACCTTCATGGACACGTCGGTGACGCTCGACATCGTCGACGACGGGCGGGGCTTCGACCCCGCGGCCCCGGGAGCGGCAGCCGGGGCGGGCGCGGGGGCCGAGGGCGGCGGCGGCTTCGGGCTGCCCGCCATGCGCTCGCGGGCCGAGTCGCTGGGCGGCGTCTTCGACGTGGAGTCCGCTCCGGGCCAGGGCACCGCCGTGGCCGTGACCCTGCCACTGGCCGAGGAGGCCCTCGTATGACGATCCGGCTGCTGCTGGCCGACGACCATCCGGTGGTCCGGGCGGGGCTGCGCGCGGTCCTGGACACCGAGCCCGGGTTCACGGTGGTGGCCGAGGCCGCGACCGCCGAGCGGGCGGTGGAACTGGCGGCGGAGCTGGAGCTGGACGTGGTCCTGATGGACCTCCAGTTCGGCGCCGGGATGCACGGCTCGCAGGCCACGGCCGCGATCACGGCCCGGCCCGGGGGTCCCAGGGTGCTGGTGCTGACCACGTACGACACGGACGCCGACATCCTGGCGGCGGTGGAGGCGGGGGCCTCGGGCTACCTGCTCAAGGACGCGCCGCCGGAGGAACTGGCGGCGGCGGTCCGTACGGCGGCGGCCGGGCAGTCGGCGCTCGCGCCGGCGGTGGCGCTGCGGCTGATGGACCGGATGCGGACGCCCGCGGAGGCGCTGACGAAGCGGGAGCTGGAGGTGTTGCAGCTGGTGGCCGACGGGCTGTCGAACCAGCAGATCTCCAAGCGGCTGTTCCTGAGCCAGGCGACGGTGAAGTCCCACCTGGTGCACATCTACGCCAAGCTGGGGGTGGACTCGCGGACGGCGGCGGTGGCCGCGGCCGGCGCCCGCCGCCTGATCCGCACCCCGTAGGCGGCGCCGCTGCGCGGGGCTCCTTTCCCCACCCCGCCCCTTCCCGAACTGGGGCTCCGCCCCAGACCCCGCGCCTCAAACGCCGGCGGGGCTTGAAAAGCCCGCGCGGCGTTTGAGCGCACGGGCGCGAAGCGCACGTATGGGGGTCCGGGGGCTTGCCCCCGGTTACGGGAAGGGGCGGGGTGGGGAAAGAGCCCCGCGCAGCGGCGGCCCGGGTCACGCGACCCAGTGGGGGCGGTCCACCGCCGGGGTCAGGGGGACGCCGTCGTGGACGGCCGCCGCCAGGCGGTGGATCGCCGACTCCAGCGTGGCGGCCGGCAGCGTGTACGGGATCCGCAGCCGGTGTTCGAACGTCCCCGGGTCCACCCCGAACCGCGCGCCCCGCACGATGTGCACCCCGGCCGCGGCCGCCCGTTCCGCCAGCGCCGAGCTGACCGGTTCCCCGAGGTCGACCCAGAGGGACAGGCCGCCGGGCGGGACCTGCCAGGACCATTCCGGTGTGTGCCGTTCCAGGGCCCGGACGAGGGCCGCCCGCTGCGCCCGCAGCAGGTCGAGGCGGTCCGGCAGGCTCCGCTCCAGGCCGTCCAGCAGCGGCAGCGCCACCAGCTGGTCCAGGACCGAGCCCGTCATGTCGGCGGCCACGCGTACGGTCGTCAGCTCGGCCACCGTCCTCGCGGTCGCCCGGATCCAGCCGACCCGCAGCCCGCCCCAGTGGGTCTTGCTCAGCGAGCCGATCGTCAGCACGTGGTCCGCGCCGCCGCGCGGTGCGAGCGAGGCCAGCGGCGGCGGCGCGGGCACGTCGAGGGCGATGTCGGCGATGGTCTCGTCGACGACCAGCCAGGTCCCCACCCGCCGGGTGGCCTCCAGCAGGGCCAGCCGCTGGCCCTCGGGCATCAGCGCGCCCGTCGGGTTGTGGAAGTCGGGAATCACGTACGCCAGGCGCGGCACGGTCTGCCGCAGGGTGGACTCGGCGATCTCCATGTCCCAGCCGGCGTCGGAGACGGCGATCGACGCGGTGCGCAGGCGGGCCTGGCGCAGGGCGTCGAGGGCGTTGGCGTAGGTCGGGTTCTCGGTGACCACCCGGTCGCCGGCCCGGCACAGCAGGCTGACGACGAGTGCGAAGGCCTGCTGGGCGCCGGCGGTGATCAGGATCTGTTCGGGCCGGGTCGGCAGCCCCCGCCGGGTGAACCGCTCGGCGATGGCGGCGCGCAGGTCGGGCAGGCCGAACGGGTGGTAGCCGTGGCCGCGGGCGGCGTCGGCCAGCCGGGGCGCGACCTGGGCCAGCGCCTCGGCGAGGGCGCCGTCGGGGGCGCCCATCGCGGCGATGGCGAGGTCGGCGCCCGTTTCGCCGTCGGCGGTGCGGCCGCCGGTGCCGCCCGCGCAGAGCAGGCCGTGCGCACCGACCGGGGCGTGCCCGTCGGGCAGCTCGGTCCAGGTGCCGGAGCCGCGCCGGCTGCGGACGTAACCGCTCTCGCGCAGCAGGTCGTACGCGCCGGTGACGGTGGCCCGGCTGGCGCCGACCGCCTCGGCGAGCTCGCGCTCGGCGGGCAGCCGCACGTGCAGGGCGATCCGGCCGTCGAGGATCAGGGTGCGGACGGCATCGGCGAGCGACCGGTAGCCGGGGCGGGCCAGCACCTCGGCGGGCAGCAGGGCAGCGAGCTGCCGGCTGCCGATCGTCCGGTCCGCCGTGTGGACCACTCGCCCGTTTGCCATGCCAACCTCCCCCGATTGGCCCTGCCTGACGGGGCCACCGGAGTCCAGACTCGCCGTATTGGACCTCGATTGGCAAGGAGAGTCGCCGAGATGCTGACCGATCGCGACGAACGGGCCCTGCTGCTGGCCGCCGAGCACCGCATCGCCGACCCGGTCCGGATCGCGCCCGCGTGGGCCCCCGTCCGGACCCTGCTGCGGCGGCTGCGACGAGAATCGACCCCATGTCCTCCAACGAATCCTCTCCCGGCCCCGGCGGCGCGCCCCTGATCGCCGGACTGCTCCTGGCGGCCGGCGGCGGCCGGCGGCTCGGCGGCCGCCCCAAGGCCCTGCTGCCCTACCGCGGCCGGCCGCTCGTCGAGAACGCCGTGCGCGTGCTGCGCGAGGCCGGCTGCGGCCCGCTGCACGTGGTCCTGGGCGCCGCCGCGGCCGAGGTCCGCGAGCGCGCGGACCTGACCGGCTGCGTGGTGGTCGACAACCCGGACTGGGCCGAGGGCATGGGCTCCTCGCTGCGCGCGGGGCTGGCCTCGCTCGCCGGTACGGGCGCCGCCGCGGCCCTGGTCTCGCTCGTGGACCAGCCGGGCATCGGGGCGCGGGCGGTGGCCCGGGTGCGGGCGGCGTACCGCTCCCCCGCCTCGCTGGTGGCGGCGGCGTACGACGGCGAGCGCGGGCACCCGGTGCTCTTCGGGGCCGACCGGTGGCCGGACATCGTGGCGACGGCGACGGGCGACAAGGGTGCGCGTGTCCACCTGACAGCGCACGCGCGGGAGCTCACTCTGGTGGAGTGCGGGGACATCGCGGAGGCGTTCGACATCGACACCCCCGCCGACCTGGCGCGGCTGACCTGAGCGCGGTGTGACCACCGTGGCACTCAGGGCCACCGCGATACGGAATGTGTCGACTCAGAGAATCTCGACATCAACAAACCATTGAACTTCCACCATAAGGAAATTACTATCCACTGGTCAGAAGCGCCCTGAACCCCCAGACGGCGCCCGCGACCGTATCCCGGAACTCTCCACACCCGACGGCACTGCGTGCCGTCCTGCGCGAGCATTCCCCGCGGCCGCCAGGCACCGCCGCTGAAGGAGTGACAGATATGTCCGCACCAGCGCCGTCCCCGCTGGCCATCGTCGACGCCGAGCCCCTGCCCCGGCAGGACGAGGTCCTCACCGAAGCGGCACTGGCCTTCGTGGCCGAGCTGCACCGGCGGTTCACCCCCCGCCGCGACGAGCTGCTCGCCCGCCGCGCCGAGCGCCGCGCCGAGATCGCCCGCACCTCCCACCTCGACTTCCTCCCGGACACCGCACAGGTCCGCGAGGGCGACTGGAAGGTGGCGCCGGCGCCGGCCGCGCTCAACGACCGCCGTGTGGAGATCACCGGTCCGACCGACCGCAAGATGACCATCAACGCGCTGAACTCCGGCGCCAAGGTCTGGCTCGCCGACTTCGAGGACGCCTCCGCCCCCACCTGGGAGAACGTCGTCCTCGGCCAGCTCAACCTGATCGACGCCTACGAGCGCCGCATCGACTTCACCGACGCCCGCACGGGCAAGGCGTACGCCCTGAAGCCCGCCGAGGAGCTCGCGACCGTCGTGATGCGCCCGCGCGGCTGGCACCTCCAGGAGCGTCACCTCCAGATCGACGGCCGTCCGGTCCCCGGCGCCCTGGTGGACTTCGGCCTGTACTTCTTCCACAACGCCCAGCGGCTGATCGACCTCGGCAAGGGCCCGTACTTCTACCTCCCGAAGACGGAGTCGCACCTGGAGGCCCGCCTCTGGAACGAGATCTTCGTCTTCGCCCAGGACTACGTCGGCATTCCGCAGGGCACCGTCCGCGCCACCGTCCTCATCGAGACGATCACGGCCGCGTACGAGATGGAGGAGATCCTCTTCGAGCTCAAGGACCACGCCGCGGGCCTGAACGCCGGCCGCTGGGACTACCTCTTCTCCATCGTCAAGAACTTCCGCGACGGCGGCGAGAAGTTCGTGCTGCCGGACCGCAACGCGGTGACGATGACCGCCCCGTTCATGCGGGCGTACACCGAGCTGCTGGTGCGCACCTGCCACAAGCGCGGCGCGCACGCCATCGGCGGCATGGCGGCGTTCATCCCGTCCCGCAAGGACCCCGAGGTCAACAAGGTCGCCTTCGAGAAGGTCAAGGCCGACAAGGACCGTGAGGCGGGCGACGGCTTCGACGGCTCGTGGGTGGCCCACCCCGACCTGGTCCCGATCGCCATGGCCTCCTTCGACGCCGTCCTCGGCGAGAAGCCCAACCAGAAGGACCGGCTGCGCGAGGACGTCGCCGTGGCCCCCGGCGACCTGATCGCGATCGACTCCCTCGACGCCCGGCCCACCTACGAGGGCCTGCGCAACGCCGTCCAGGTCGGCATCCGGTACATCGAGGCGTGGCTGCGGGGCCTGGGCGCCGTCGCCATCTTCAACCTGATGGAGGACGCGGCGACCGCCGAGATCTCCCGCTCCCAGATCTGGCAGTGGATCAACGCGGGTGTCGTCTTCGAGAACGGCGAGCGGGCCACCGCCGACCTGGCCCGGAAGGTGGCCGCCGAGGAACTGGCCGCCATCCGCGCCGAGATCGGTGAGGAGGCCTTCGCGGCCGGCAGGTGGCAGCAGGCCCACGACCTCCTGCTCCAGGTCTCCCTGGACGCGGACTACGCGGACTTCCTCACCCTGCCGGCGTACGAGCAGCTCGTCGGCTGAGAGCCCGCCCGCACCGAAATCGACTGATTCCGGCCGGTCTTCGCACAGCGGCCGAAATCCACCCCAACCCCGCCCCCGGTGTCGTCCGACACCGGGGGCGGGGCCGTTCCGTTCCCCGAACGACCGGTCGGTCGTTACGGCATCGTAATCTGCGGCTACCTAGCGGTAACAACGTGGGGCGTGTCACCTTTCCCGTGCCACCGGCCGGCGGTACCCCCACTTCCCCAGCCATGCAGCGGAGTTGTTCCCGGCTTCGCCATGGCCGACCGCAGGAGTTCCGCTGTGACCGGATTCCGCACCGTCAACAAGAAGCAGAGGCGCGGCCGTCGGGTGCGACGACTGGCCGGAGCGGGCCTCGCCCTCCCGCTGGCGCTCACCGCCGTGTTCACCGCCGGCGCGGGCACCGCGGCCGCCGGGCCCGGACGCGGCCCCACCGCCGTCGTGTCCCTCGGCGACAGCTACATCTCCGGCGAGGCCGGCCGCTGGAAGGGCAACAGCCTGACCAACAGCGGCAACCGCACCGGCACCGACCGCGCCTGGGTGAGCGGCTCCAGCTACGACCCGGCGAAGGTATACGGCGCCACCGCCGCCAACGGCTGCCACCGCTCGGACTCGGCCGAGGTCGGGAGCGCGGGCCCGATCGCCGACGTGGCGGTCAACCTGGCGTGCTCGGGGGCCACCACGGACAACGTATTCCGCGCCGCGAACGGCGGCGTCGCCTTCAAGGGCGAGGCACCGCAGGCCGACCAGCTGGCCGCGGTGGCGGCGAGCCACGACGTCAAGGTGATCGCGCTGTCGATCGGCGGTAACGACCTGGGCTTCGCCGACATCATCCAGGAGTGCGCCTACGACTTCGTGCTGTGGAACTCCTACTGCTACGACGACCAGCAGTACACCGTGGACCAGAAGATCGACGGGGTCATGGCCAAGGTCGGCAAGTCCGTCGACGAGATCCGCGCCGTGATGTCCGCGGCCGGCTACGCGGCCGGGGACTACCGGATCGTGCTCCAGTCGTACCCGTCGCCGATCCCGCGCGGCGCGGAGAACCGCTACCCGCAGAGCGACTGGAGCCGGCTGAACACCGGCGGCTGCCCGTTCTGGAACCGGGACTCCGACTGGGCGCGCGACTCGCTCGTGCCGCAGATCGCGAGCCGGCTGCGGGCGGTGGCCGCGGCCAAGGGCACCCAGTTCCTGGACCTGCGGGACATGATGCAGGGCCGTGAGGTGTGCGCGAAGGCGAGCAGGCTGGTGAGCACCTCGGCTCCGGCGTCGGCCGCGACGAGCGAGTGGGCGCGCTGGATCGACAGCAGCGAGACGCAGGGCAAGGTGCAGGAGTCCATGCACCCCAACTACTTCGGCCAGCTGGCCGCGGGGCGCTGCCTGGCGCTCGTCCACGCGCGGACGTCCGGCGACTTCTCGTGCCGGAACACCGCCGGAGGGGACCACACCGGGATGCACCTGACCGCGCTGCCGTAACGGGGCGGCGCGCGGCCGGGCACAAATCCAGATGAGACGGGACCCGCGGGCTGCCATGCTCGGCCGTATGGCAGCCCGCAGGATCAAACCCAGTCTGTACGTCTCCGTCGACATCGAGGCCGACGGCCCCATCCCCGGCCCCTACTCGATGATCAGCATCGGGGCGGCGGTGGCGGGCGTCCAGGACGCCGACGGATACACCGCCGCCGACCCCCAGACGCACACCTTCTACCGCGAACTGCAGCCCATCAGCGACGACTTCGTGCCCGAGGCGCTGGCGGTGAGCGGCCTGGACCGGGACCGGCTACGGGCCGAGGGGACGGAACCGGGCGCCGCGATGGCGCAGTTGCGGTCCTGGGTACGGAGCATGGCGGCCCGGACGGGCGCGCAGCCGGTGATGTGCGGCTACCCGGCCTCGTACGACTGGACGTTCCTGTACTGGTACCTGATGCGGTTCGGCGGGGACAGCCCCTTCGGGCACTCGGGCTGCCTGGACATGAAGACCCTCTACGCCACGAAGGCGAAGGTGCCCTTGCGGTCGGTCGCCAAGGGCACCATGCCGCGGGAGCTGCTGTCGCGGCGGCGGCACACGCACCACGCGCTGGACGACGCGATCGAGCAGGCCGAGCTGCTGAGCAACCTCATGCGGTGGGAACCCTAGCCCGGGAAGGCCGGGAAGGCCGGGAAGGCCGCTTCAGGGGTTCGGGAGGAGGGCGCGCAGCGGTGTGCGGGTTCCCTCGGTGAAGGCCCCGCGGAACGCCACCGGTGTCATCCGGGCCCGCAGCAGTGCCATGGCGCGCGGCGGGCGGGCGGCCACCGGGCGGCTGCCGGAGACCGCGCCCAGCAGCCGGGCGGCCTGCGGGTAGCGGCCCTGGTCCGCCTCCAGTTGGGCCAGGAGTTCCACCGCGAAGGACTGCCCCAGGAGGTCGCCCAGCTCCAGCTGGGTGGCCAGCGCCCGCAGCACCTCGGCGCGGGCCGGCCCCGGGCGGCCCGCGCGCCATTCGACCAGGGCATGGGCGTAGTGCGCCCAGGACCGTGCCCACGCGTCGCCCGGATCGGCCGGGGGGCCCTCCTCGACGGGGACGGCGGCCGGGTCGGTGTGCGCCAGGGCCAGGGTGTACGCCGCCCGCAGCGGCTCCCGGCCCGGGCCGAACTCGGGGTCGGCGGGCAGGATGTCGAGCGCGTCCCGGTACTCGGCGGCCGCTTCCTCGTAGCGGGCCTCCCACAGGGCGACCGTGCCGCGCACGTGCGCGAGGTAGGCCAGGCACGTGTCCTCGCCCTCCTGTACGGCCGCGCTCCAGGCCTCCACCAGCAGGGGATCCGCCCCGCGCGCCTGCCCCACGCCGCTGACCAGCCAGGCCGCCAGCCACAGCGCGCGGGCCGGGCGGGGCGCCGGGTGCAGGGCCAGCGCCCGTTCGAGGTGCCGGCGGCCCTCGGCGGCCCGGCCGCAGGCCGCCCACAGGAACCACAGCGCGACCGCGATCTCCAGGGCGGCGCCCGGGCCGGCGGCGGCCATCGGGTTCATCGCCGCGCGCAGCTCGGGGAGTTCGCGCAGGGCCAGCGCGCGGGCCTTCCGCTGGCGGCCCTCCCACCACAGCTCCGAGGCGTACTCGGCCAGCACCCGGTACCGGTCGTGGTGGCGCCGGACGAGCTCGGCCGCGTCCCCGCCGGTGCCGTGCGTCAGCCGCCGTGCGGCGTACGCCCGGACCGACAGCGGCAGCCGGTAGCGGACGGCGCGCCCGATGACGCCCGTGTCCGCCCCGCCCGGGTCCGCCCCGTCCGTCCCCTCGCCCGCCGTCTCCGTGAGCAGTGCGGGCGCGATCCGGCGCAGCACCGAATCCGCCGCCGTGGGGCCGAGCGCGCCGAAGCCGCACACCTCGGCCACCGCCTCGCGGTCGAAGGAGCCGGCGAACACCGACAGCCGCTCCCACAGCAGCCGTTCCTCGGGCGTGGCGAGCCGGAAGGTGCGTTCGGCGTCGACCCGGGTGCCGCGCCCGGCGCCGCCGGCGAGGAAGGCGAGCGGGTCGGCGGTCAGGCGGCGCAGCGCCTGCGCGGGCGGGCAGCGGTGCGCGTGGCCGGCGGCCAGCTCCAGAGCGCCGGGGATGCCGTCCAGCGCGCGGCACAGCCGGGCCACGGCCGGCGCGTGATGGTCGGTCAGCTCGAAGGAGGGATCCGCGCCCCGGGCCCGCTCGACGTAGAGCCGTACGGACGCGTGGCCGGCGATCGCGGCCGCGGCACCGGCCGTACCGGCAGGTCCGGCCGGTCCGGTGGCCGCGGGCTCGGGGGGCACCGCCAGGGGCGGGACCGCGAGCACCACCTCCCCCGCCGCCTCCAGCCGGCGCTGCGAGGTGGCCAGCACCCGCAGCCCCGGCAGCACCGCCAGTAACTCCGTCACCCACCGGCCCGCCGCGTCACTGAGTTGCTCGCAGCCGTCCAGCACCAGCAGCACCTCGCGCCCCTGGAGCAGTGCGGCCAGCTCGCGGCGCAGCGGCTCCCTGCACGCCTCGGGCAGGGAGCCCAGGTCCGCCCAGACCACGTCCCGCCCGGCCCGCTCCGTCAGGCTCCGCGCGGCGCGCACCGCGAGCCGGGTCTTGCCGATGCCGGCGGGTCCGGTGAGGGTGACCAGCCGTGCGGCGGCGAGGGTGGCGGTGGTGGCGGCGAGCTCCCGCTCCCGGCCGACGAGGCCGGCCGGCTCCGCGGGCAGCGCCGCACGGACGCGTGAACCGGCGTCCCCCACACTTTCCTCCCAGGTTTCCCCGAACATGCACACAAGACCCCGTGGGCAGTTGAATGCGCAAAGAGAGATGATCGGTTGTACGACCGACCCCCGGACCGATGACCGGGAGATCCACCAGGAGAGGGCATGACCGCGGCGAGTTCCGCCATGGACGACTTGGACCGGGCACTCGTGCACGCCCTCCAGCTGGCGCCCCGCGCGAGCTGGGAACGGCTGGGGCCGGTCCTCGGCGTCCGCCCCGACACCCTGGCCCGCCGCTGGGACCGGCTGACGGCCGCCGGCGAGGCCTGGATCTCGGGGCTCGGACTGCGGACGGACACCCGGCCGCCCTGTATGGCCTGGGTCGAGGTGGTGTGCACGGCGAGCAGTTCCCCGGCCGTCGGCGCGACGCTGGCCGGCGACCCGCACGCCATCGGGGTCGAGCACTGCACCGGCGCCCGGGACCTGATGGTGTTCGTGGCCGTCCCGGATCTGCCCGCGCTGTACCGGTACCTGGCCTTCCGGGTGCAGCGGATCCCCGGAGTGGTCTCCACCCGCTCCTCCGTGGTCACGGCGGTGCACTGCCCGCCCGACCGGTGGCGCCTGGACCAGCTCACCCGCGTGCAGCGCGATCTGCTGACCGGCCGGACCCGGCGGGCGCCCTTGCCGGAACCGGCCGCGACGGCACCGATGCGCCCCGAGGACCGGCCGCTGGTGCTGGCGCTGGCCGGCGACGCGCGGCGCAGTGTGGCCTCGCTGGCCCGGGAGTCCGGGCTGAGCGAGTCGACCGTACGGCGGCGGCTGACCGGGCTGGAGGCGGGCAACAGCCTGCGCTTCAGCTGCGCGATGGCCGCCGGGCTCTCGGGCTGGCCGGTGTCGGCGACGCTGTGGGCCGAGGTCGCCGAGCACGAGGTGGCCGACTGCGTGGCCGCGGCCTCGGGGCTGCGCGAGACACGGACCTGCATGTCCGTCAGCGGTCCCTGGAACTTCACGATCGGGGCGCGGCTGCGCACGGTGGAGGACATCTCCCGGTACACGGCGGAGCTGACCCGGCGGCTGCCCGGGCTGCGGATCACCGACACCGCCGTCGCCCTGCACGTCCGCAAGTCCGAGGCGCAGGAGCTGGACCAGCAGGGGCGGCGGATCCGTACGGTCGTGCCGGACATCTGGACCGACCCGGCGCCGGGCGCGGACGGGCCGACGGGGGAGCGTTCCTGCCGCGTGGCCTGAGAGCGCGGCGGCCGGTCCGGGCCGCCGGGGCGCGAGGACGGATACGGCGGCGCGCACGCCACGCCCGCAGTGGGTGACGTACGCGCCGCCGTACGGTCTGTCAGTGGGCGGGCGCCGGCTCGGGTGCCTGCGCCCCCTTCTTGGCGCCCAGGTGGTTGAAGGCCAGGTTGAGCAGGATCGCCACCACGCAGCCGGTGCTGATGCCGGAGTCGAGGACGACCAGCAGGTCCTCGGGGAAGGCGTGGTAGAAGTCGGGCGCCGCGATCGGGATCAGGCCGACGCCGACGGAGGCGGCGACGATGAGGGCGTTCTCGCCCTTCTCCATGGCCGCGCCCGCCAGGGTCTGGATGCCGCTGGCCGCGACCGAGCCGAACAGGACGATGCCGGCGCCGCCGAGGACCGGCAGCGGCACGAGGGCGATGACGGAGGCCGCCACCGGGCACAGGCCCAGCAGGATCAGGATCCCGCCTCCGGCGGCGACGACGAACCGGCTGCGGACCTTGGTCATCGCGACGAGCCCGATGTTCTGGGCGAAGGCGCTGCACATGAAGCCGTTGAACAGGGGGCTGAGCGCGCTGCCGAGGGCGTCGGCGCGCAAGCCGCCCTCGATGGTCCGCTCGTCCGCGGGCCGCCCGACGATCCTGCCGAGGGCCAGGATGTCGGCGGTGGACTCGGTCATGCACACCAGCATCACGATGCACATGGAGACGATCGCGGCCACCTGGAACTGCGGGGTGCCGAAGTGGAACGGGGTCGGGAAGCCGATCAGGTCGGCGCCGCGGAACGCGTCGAGGCTGGTCATGCCGAGGGGAACCGCGACCAGGGTGCCGGCGACCAGGCCGAGCAGGATGGCGATCTGCTGGAGGAATCCGCGCAGGAACTTGCGCAGCAGCAGCACGATCAGGAGGGTCAGCGCCGCCAGACCGATGTTCCTCATCGCACCGTAGTCGGCGGCGGTCCGGTTGCCGCCCTGCGACCAGTTGAAGGCCACCGGCAGCAGCGAGACGCCGATCAGCGTGATGACGGTACCGGTGACGACCGGCGGGAAGAAGCGGACGAGCTTGCCGAAGTAGGGGGCGGCGAGGAAGCCGAGGAGTCCGGCGACGATGATCGCGCCGAAGACGACGGGAAGGGCGTCCTCCCCCTCACCCTTGCCGATGGCGATCATCGGGGTCACACCGGCGAACGACACGCCGTTGACGAAGGGGAGCCGGGCGCCGATCCGCCAGAACCCCAGGGTCTGCAGGAGGGTGGCGAGGCCCGCGGTGAACAGCGAGGCGCCCATCAGGAAGGCGGTGTCACGGGCGGAGAGCCCGAGGGCCGGTCCGACGATCATGGGCGGGGCCACGACACCCGCGTACATGGCGGCCACGTGCTGGAGGCCGCTCGTGAACATTTTCAGCGGAGGGAGGGTCTCGTCGACCGGGTGCTTCTCCTCCGGTATGGCGACTGCGTCTTTGCGAAAGCTGGGCGTCGGCGACTGGGCCACGGCGGCTTCCTCCGGTCGGTTAACACGTCGGCAGGGACGTGGGTGTCATGGAGGTGGTGCGAAAGATGTGCGAGTCGAACCCGTATGCAGTTGTGGGAGCGGAACGAAGCTGTGGGAGCGGGACGAAGCCGCGGGGTGCACGAGGCGGCGGGGTGGCACGGGCCGCGGGGTGGCACGAGGTCGTGGGGTGGCACGAGTCACCGTCCCGGGGGCGCCGTCGGCGAGCCTTCGGCACCGCCCGGGAACGGCTGCCGTGGACCCCGCTCGGGTCCACGGCCACCGGCCGGGGGCCGTCCCCCCCGACCGGACTCCGTGGGGATCAGCCCTGGGCGGTGATCCGCGCCAGGCGCTGCGCCTCGTCCCGCGTGGTGCGGGCGATGGCGTCCTCGTCGGCGAACAGCAGCCGGTTGTTCTCGACGATCTGCTTGCCGTTGACGAGGGAGAGGGTGACCGGGGCGGCCGCACCGAAGACGAGCGCCGTGACCGGGTCGGCGATGGAGGAGTGGGCCAGGGTGCTCAGGTTCCACATCACCAGGTCGGCGCACTTGCCGACCTCCAGCGAACCGATGTTGTCGGCGCGGCCGAGGACCTGGGCGCCGCCGTAGGTACCCAGGCGCAGGGCCTGGCGCGCGTTGAGCGCGGCCTCGCGGTGCACCGGGCTCAGGCGGTTGATCAGCAGCGCGTTGCGCAGCTCGGTGTGCAGCTCACCGGACTCGTTGGAGGCGGTGCCGTCCACGCCGAGGCCGACGGGCACGCCGGCGGCGAGCATGTCCGGGACGCGGGCGATGCCGGCGGCCAGCCGGGCGTTGGAGGACGGGCAGTGCGCGACACCGGTCCTGGTACGGGCGAACGCGGCGATGTCGGAGTCGTTCATGTGGACGCTGTGCGCCATCCACACGTCCTCACCGAGCCAGCCGGTCGACTCGAAGTAGTCGGTCGGGCCCATGCCGAAGAGCTGGTGGCAGAACTTCTCCTCCTCGACGGTCTCGCTGCCGTGCGTGTGCATGCGCACACCGAGGCGGCGGGCCAGCTCGGCGCCCTGCTTGAGCAGCTCGGTGGAGACCGAGAAGGGGGAGCAGGGGGCGACGGCGACCTGGGTCATCGCGTCGAAGGAGGCGTCGTGGAACTTCTTGACGGTCGCCTCGGTGTCGGCCAGCGCACCCTCGAGGGTCTCGACGGCGTGGTCCGGCGGCAGGCCACCGTCCTTCTCGCTGCGGTCCATGGACCCGCGGGCGAGGGTGAACCGTACGCCCATCTCGGACGCGGCGCGGATGATCGCGCCGGAGAGGTCGCCGGAGCCCTGCGGGTAGACGTAGTGGTGGTCCATCGCGGTGGTGACACCGCCCTTGGCCATCATGGCCAGGGAGCCCTGGGCAGCCGTGTACGCCATCTGCTCGTCGATGCGCGCCCACGTCGGGTACAGCGCGACGAGCCAGTTGAAGAGGTTGTGGTCGGTGGCCAGACCGCGGGTGATCCACTGGTAGAAGTGGTGGTGCGTGTTGACCAGGCCGGGGGTGACGAGGTGACCCGTGCCGTCGATGCGGCGGACCACGTTGTCGAGCTTCTCGGGGGCACGGCCCGCGCCGATCGACTCGATCCGGTTGCCGGCGACGACGATGTGGCCCGAGGCGTACTCGGTGTCGTCGGCGTCGACGGTCGCGATGGCGCAGTTCTCGATGACGATGCGCTCGACCGCGCTGTCAGGGGCTGCCGATGCTGCCATGGGACTTCCTCGTACTTTCAGTGGCGGTGCGGGCACGGCAAGGCCCAGGGGATTTGAGTGCCGGAGCCGGGGCCTTGACAGCTGACAGTACTGCCGCCCCGTGTGGTTCTCCGGGTGCCGAAACAGGGAAGTTCGTGGGGGTGTGGGCGCCGTCCCGGGACCACTGCGGTGCCCCGGGACGCGCCTGCCGCATCAGAGGTTGGTCATGTCCACCGGGATGCGCGCGTCGGCGCCGTCCCGCAGGATCGTGGCCTCGATCAGACCGTAGGGACGGTCCGCGGCGAAGTACACCTCGTTGTCGTTCTTGAGGCCGAACGGCTCGAGGTCGACCAGGAAGTGGTGCTTGTTCGGGAGCGAGAAGCGGACCTCGTCGATCTCCGAACGGTGGTTGATGATGCGCGAACCCATCTGGTACAGGGTCTGCTGCAGCGACAGGGAGTAGGTCTCCGCGAAGGCCTCGAGCATGTGCTTCCTGGTGGCCTCGTAGGACTTCTCCCAGTTGGGCATCCGCTGCTCGTCATCGGTCCAGTTGAACCGCCAGCGGCCCGACACCTGGGTGGCCAGGATGCGGTCGTACGCCTCCTGGAGGGTCGTGTACTTGTCCTTGACGTAGCCCCAGAACTCCGAGTTGGTGGAGTTCATGACGATCAGGTCCTTGAGGCCGGAGATGACCTCCCAGTTCTGGCCGTCGTACGTGATCTGGGTGACGCGGGTCTCCTGGCCCTTGCGGACGAAGGAGTGCTTGACCTCGTCGGCGCCGATGAACTTGGAGTTCGCGTCCGAGGTGGCGATCCGCTCCCAGGCGTACTCCTCGATGCGGATGCGCGCCCGCTGGATCGGCTCCTGGCTGCCGACGAACCAGCGCGCCAGGTGGATGCCGAACTGCTCGGCGGACTCGATGCCGTACTCCTTGGCGAACGCGTACACCGTGTTCTTGGTGGTGTCCGTCGGCAGGACGTTGGCGTTCGAGCCGGAGTAGTGGACGTCGTCCATGTCGCCGGAGAGGGCGACCGAGACGTTCAGGTCCTTGATGTGGTGGGTGTCGCCGTCCCGCGTGATCTTGACGACGCGGTTCTCTGCTTTGCCGTACTGGTTCTGGCCGAGAATCGTGGGCATGGTCTGCTAGCTCCCTCGGTAAACGGAGTAGCCGAACGGGTTGAGCAGCAGCGGTACGTGGTAGTGCTCGCCCGGGACGACCGCGAACGTGATGGTCACCTCGGGGAAAAACGCACCGCTGTCCCTTACGCGGGGGGCGTCCTGCTGCGCCTCGGCGGCTTGCTTCTTGGCGAAGTACGTCTCGGTCTCGAAGTCGAGACGTACGTGGGTGGTGCCCTCCGGCAGCGCCGGCAGGTCCTTGCAGCGTCCGTCGGCATCGGTGGCGGAGCCGCCGAGGGCCGTCCACGGTGCGTCGGCGCCGCCGCGGGCGGACAGCGCGATGGCGACGCCCTCGGCGGGGCGGCCGATGCTGGTGTCCAGGATGTGCGTGGACACCGAAGCGGTGGTCTCAGTGCTCATGCCGGTTCACTCTCCTTCTACGAGGCGGGTCAGACGGATCCGGTTGATCTTGACGAGCTCGCCGCGGGCGATCTCCCGCTCGATCTCGGCAGTGTTCGCGATCCGGACCTTGACCGCGTCCCGCATCTGCTCACCGGTCGCACCGGTGGCGCAGATCAGGAAGACGTGGCCGAACTTCTCCTGGTAGGCCAGGTTCAGCTCGAGCAGCTCGGACTTGAGCTCCTCGGAGGCCCCGGCCATCCCCCGCTGCTCGCGGGCGGACGTGGGGTCTCCCGGCTTCGGGCGGCCGATCGGCGGGTGGCCGGCCATCGCCTCTTCCAGGTCCGCGGTGGTGAGCTCGGCCATGGCGGCGTCGCTCGCGGCGAACAGGGCGTCGGCGGTGGCGAAGGGGCGCTGGGCCAGCAGCTTGCCGCCCCATGCCGAACTGGCGCACACCTCGTGCAGCTCGGCCGTGGCCGCGCTGTCGTCCAAGGCGTTGAACCGGGCGAGACCCGGTGTCGGACTCGAAGTCACGGGAAGCCTCCGTGGCCATGTTGCTTTGACGGGCTGCGCATAGCTAACGCCCTCGGCAACACGGCGTCAACACTTTGTTGAAACTTCCCGTACACAAAAGCCGCCGCCCGGGTGAATCGGGCGACGGCTCGTGACCGTGGGTGAATCGACCGTCACCCCTGGTTGGATTTATTCGCGTTTTCCCTGTTCAGGTAGTTGTAGACGGTGAAACGGCTTACGCCGAGGGCGCCCGCGACCGTCTCCACGCCGTGCCGCACGGAGAAGGCGCCGCGCGCCTCCAGTATCCGTACGACGTCCTGCTTGGACTTGCGGTCCAGCTCCGCCAGCGGCATCCCGTACCGCCGCTGGAGCGCCGCCAGGATGTGGTCCAGCGACTCCGAGAGCTGGGGCAGGCGCACGGCCAGCAGGTCCTGGCCCTCCCAGCTCAGCACGACGTCGTCGGGCCGGGCCTGGGCGGGATCCATCATCTCGCCGCCCATCGCGTCGACCAGCGGCTTGACCGCGGCGACGAACGGGTGGTCACGGGGCTCGGTCATGCGCCACCCTCCGGGATCACGTTGACCTGGAGCGAGACCCGGGTCGCCCCGGCCTCCAGGGCGTCGCGCAGCAGCGCGGACACCGCGCCGAGCACCTCGCCGGCCTCGCCCTCGGCGGTATTGCCGAACGGGCCGACGTCCACGGCGTCCAGCTGCGCCTCCTGGATG
Organism: Streptomyces sp. NPDC042102; assembly: GCF_055582305.1. Lineage (NCBI taxonomy): Bacteria > Bacillati > Actinomycetota > Actinomycetes > Kitasatosporales > Streptomycetaceae > Streptomyces > Streptomyces sp. NPDC042102. The sequence goes on along the minus strand of NZ_JBVJDL010000001.1, from coordinate 501,971 downwards.
ACCTCGCGGGCGGCCACGGCATGGGCGGGGGCCTCTTCGAGGTCGAAGGGCTCGGTCGTGAACTCCACTCTCAATCGCACGCGGTCAAGCTACCCCGAGGTATCGAATTTCCGGCAGTCCCCACTTGACAAGTGCGACGCCCCCCTTGCAGTCTTCCATCAAGCAGAAAACAACTTCCGCAATACGGAAGGAGCGCATACCCCTCATGGGATACACGGACCAGCGCTTCGATGTGAACCTTTCGATCCTCTTCACGGAACTCCCGCTCCTGGAGCGCCCCGCGGCCGCCGCCGCGGCGGGCTTCACCGCGGTCGAGCTGTGGTGGCCCTGGATCGAGACCCCCACCCCCGCCCAGGAGGAGCTCGACGCCCTCAAGAAGGCTCTTGAGGACGCGGGCACCCAGCTGGTGGGCCTGAACTTCTACGCCGGCCAGCTCCCCGGCCCGGACCGCGGCGCGGTCTCGGTGCCCGGTGAGGAGTCGGACCGCTTCCGCGCCAACATCGACGTGGCCGCGGACTTCGCCGCCTCGGTCGGCTGCAAGGCGCTGAACGCCCTGTACGGCAACCGTGTCGAGGGTGTGGACCCGGCGGTCCAGGACGCGCTCGCCCTGGAGAACCTGGTCGTCGCGGCGCGTGCCGCCGACCGGGTCGGCGCGATCCTGCTGATCGAGACGCTGAACAAGCCCGAGTCGCCGCTCTACCCGCTGGTGAGCGCGCCGTCCGCGATCGAGATCGTGGACCGGGTCAACGAGGCCACGGGCCTTGGCAACGCCAAGTTCCTGCTCGACCTGTACCACCTGGCGATGAACGATGAGGACCTCTCCGAGGTCATCGAAAAGTACGCCGCCAAGACCGGCCACGTCCAGATCGCGGACAAGCCGGGCCGGGGCGCCCCGGGCACCGGCGAACTGCCCCTCGAGGACCTCCTCGACCAGCTCGCCAAGGCCGGCTACCAGGGCTTCGTCGGCCTGGAGTACAAGGCCGCCGACGCCGCCGCGTCCTTCGCGTGGCTGTCGGCCGAGGCCCGCGCCGCGAAGTAACGGGCCGAAGTCCGGGCGAACGCCCAGGCGTCCTCGCCGCTTTTCGTACATAGCTTCAGCTGAGCTTCAAGAGAAGGACCCTCATCATGAGCAACACCCTCCCGAACATCGCCTGGATCGGCCTCGGCATCATGGGCTCGCCCATGTCCGAGAACCTGCTCAAGGCCGGCTACCCGGTCACCGGCTTCACCCTGGAGCAGGACAAGCTGGACCGCCTCGCGGCGGCCGGCGGCACCGCGGCCGGCTCGATCGCCGAGGCCGTCAAGGACGCCGACGTGATCATCACGATGGTGCCCGCGTCCCCGCAGGTCGAGGCCATCAACTACGGCCCCGAGGGCATCCTCGAGAACGCGAAGTCCGGCGCGCTGATCATCGACATGTCGTCGATCACCCCGCAGACCTCCGTCGACCTGGCCAAGAACGCCGCCGAGAAGGGCATCCGCGTCATCGACGCCCCGGTGTCCGGCGGCGAGGCCGGCGCCATCGAGGCCGTTCTGTCGATCATGGTGGGTGGCGAGCAGGCCGACTTCGACGCGGCCCTGCCGATCCTCGAGGCCCTCGGCAAGGTCATCGTCCTGTGCGGCCCGCACGGCTCCGGCCAGACGGTCAAGGCCGCCAACCAGCTCATCGTCGCGGTCAACATCCAGGCGTGCGCCGAGGCCGTGGTCTTCCTCGAGAAGTCCGGCGTGAACCTCGAGGCGGCCCTGGACGTCCTCAACGGCGGTCTGGCCGGCTCCACGGTCCTGACCCGCAAGAAGGACAACTTCCTGAACCGCGACTTCAAGCCCGGCTTCCGGATCGACCTGCACCACAAGGACATGGGCATCGTCACCGACGCCGCCCGCAACGTCGGTGCGGCGCTCCCGGTCGGCGCGGTCGTCGCCCAGCTGGTCGCCTCGCTGCGCGCCCAGGGTGACGGCGGCCTGGACCACTCGGCCCTGCTGCGCGCCGTCGAGCGCCTCTCCGGCTCGCAGGTCTGAGCGGGCCGAGCCGCTCCGCCCCACCCCGGGGCGCCTTGAGTTTCCGGATGGCACCGGTGCCGACACCTGTCCTGTCGCGCCCAGGCGCCGGTGCCGTCCGGAGCACCACTCCCCACTCTTTGTTCAACAAACTGTTGACGTTGCGTTGGGCCTGAAATTAGGCTCATCCGCATGGCGGAAGACGCTTTCCGTCAGCAGCTCCCGTACGGAAGGTCACCATGTCGAAGCGCGTGCTTACGACCGAGTCCGGCGCCCCGGTCGCCGACAACCAGAACTCCGCCACCGCCGGCGTCGGTGGCCCGCTCCTGATCCAGGACCAGCAGCTGCTGGAGAAGCTCGCCCGCTTCAACCGTGAGCGCATCCCGGAGCGCGTCGTGCACGCCCGCGGCTCCGCCGCGTACGGCTACTTCGAGGTGACCGACGACGTCACCCAGTGGACGTCGGCGAAGTTCCTGGACACGGTCGGCAAGAAGACCGAGACCTTCCTGCGGTTCTCCACCGTCGCCGACTCCCTCGGTGGCGCGGACGCCGTCCGCGACCCGCGCGGCTTCGCGCTGAAGTTCTACACCGAGGACGGCAACTACGACCTCGTCGGCAACAACACCCCGGTGTTCTTCATCAAGGACCCGATCAAGTTCCCCGACTTCATCCACTCCCAGAAGCGCGACCCCTTCACGGGCAAGCAGGAGGCGGACAACGTCTGGGACTTCTGGGCGCACGCCCCCGAGGCGACGCACCAGATCACCTGGCTGATGGGTGACCGCGGCATCCCCGCGTCGTACCGCCACATGAACGGCTACGGCTCCCACACGTACCAGTGGACCAACGCCCAGGGCGAGGCCTTCTTCGTCAAGTACCACTTCAAGACGAACCAGGGCATCCGCTGCCTGTCCTCGGAGCAGGGCGCCGAGATAGCCGGCAAGGACGGCAACAGCCACCAGACGGACCTCCTCCAGGCCATCGAGCGTGGTGTGAACCCGTCCTGGACCCTGTACGTCCAGGTCATGCCGGCCGCCGAGGCCGCGGACTACCGCTTCAACCCGTTCGACCTCACCAAGGTGTGGCCGCACAGCGACTACCCGCTGCAGCGCGTGGGCCGGCTGGTCCTCGACCGCAACCCGGACAACGTGTTCGCCGAGGTCGAGCAGTCCGCGTTCTCCCCGAACAACTTCGTCCCGGGCATCACCGCCTCGCCGGACAAGATGCTCCAGGGCCGCCTGTTCGCGTACGCCGACGCCCAGCGCTACCGCCTCGGTGTGAACCACACCCTGCTGGCGGTCAACGCCCCCAAGGCGACGGTCGCCGAGAACTACGGCCGCGACGGCGCCATGGCGCTGCGCAACGGCTCGCGCCACGACAAGAACTACGAGCCCAACTCGTACCAGGGCCCGGCCGAGACCGGCCTCGCCCTCGGCGCCCCCAAGGCCGTGTCCGGCTTCACCGGCACGCACGAGGCCCCGGCCCACACCAAGGACGACGACTTCTTCCAGGCCGGTGAGCTCTACCGCCTGATGTCCGAGGACGAGAAGAACCGTCTGGTGGCGAACATCGCCGGTGGCCTGTCGCAGGTCTCCCGCGAGGACGTCATCGAGAAGAACCTGGCCCACTTCCACGCCGCCGACGCCGACTACGGCAAGCGCGTCGAGGAGGCCGTCCGCGCCCTGCGCGAGGACTGAGGGCCGTACAGACGCGCCGGGGGCCTGACGGGAGGTCGGGCCCCGGGTGCCACCTGTTGCCGCGGGCCCGGATGAGGGGTGGTCCACGGCAACGGGAGGACGAGGACCGCGGTGGCGTCGAGCCAGTGCGGTGGTAAAGGCCCAGCGGCCCGTCTCTTGACCTGAGGGAGACGAAGCCAAGGTGTCCTGTCGCCGCCACCGCGGTCCCAGCCACTCCCCTCTATTACAGGGGACACCTCCCCTTGTCGCAGGGGATACCTCCCCTGCGCGGGCATCGGCCCCAAGAACCCCGCCCGGCGGGTGCGAACGTCCTGTCGCGCCAGCCTCGCCCCGTCGGGCGGTCATATTTCCCTGGCCGGAGCGCCGGGTCACGGACGGTCCCGTGGCCCGGCGCTCTGTTGTGCTCAGCCCCGGGGGCGGGGCAGGCACGCCAGCAGGTGCGCGGTGTACGGGTGGGCGGGGGTGCTCAGGACCGTGGCCGTCGGGCCCCGTTCCAGGACCCGGCCCGAGCGCATCACCAGCAGGGTGTCCGGGCGATCGCCACCCGCTGGCGCTGGCCGCCGGAAAGTTCGCGCGGGCGGGACGCGGCCTCACGGGTGCCCAGGCCCACCTGGTCCAGGAGTTCACGGACCCGGGGCCCGGCGGCGCGGTCCGGGAAGTGCAGCCGCAGGGTCTCGCGCAGGACCTCGCCCGCCGGGATCCGCGGGTCCAGGGAGAGCAGCGGGTCCTGGCGGGCCCGGTGGCGGCGGGCGGTACGGCCGCGGACCGCCGGCGCGCGGGTCAGCCCGCCGACGAGGACCTCGCCGGCGTCCGGGCGTTCGAGGCCCGCCAGGATCCGGGCCGTCGTGGTCTTGCCCGACCCCGAGCCGCCGACGATCCCCAGGGACCCGCCCGCCGGAACCGTGAACGACACCTCGTCCACCGCCCGCGCGGCGCCGTACATACTGACCAGCGCCCGGGCTTCCAGCGCCGGGACGGCCGACGGCGTCCCTCGCGCAGCCAGGAGTCGTCGATCGCCTCGCGGGCCACCGCCGCGTACTCCTGGCGGGCGGCGTCGAAGGCGGGCCCCCACAGGTCGGGGCGGGTGGGCCAGGCCATCAGGCAGGCCTCGTGCTCGGCCCATTCGGCCGGCATGCGCGCGGACACGGTTGTCGCGGTCATCGGAGGTGCTCCCTCGGTGCAGTGGTCGGTGCTGCGCACGCATCCTGCCTGAAAATCCAGTCAGGATCGCAGGTGGGAGCTATCGTGGGCCTGACTGAAAGGTCAGTCAAGGGGGATGGACCGACAGAAGGGTTTGAGCCGGCGTGGCCGACCGTCAAGCGTTGATCCTGGAAGCAGCCGTGCGCGTCATCGCCCGCAACGGCGTCAGAGGCCTGCGTGTGGAGGAACTCGCATCGGAGGCCGGGGTCTCCACGGCGCTGATCTACTACCACTTCAAGGACCGGGCGGGCCTGATCCGGCGCACTCTCGCCTTCATCAGCGACCGGGCCACCGGCTACACCGACGAGGCCCTCAAGAAGGCGCCCGACGCCCGCGCCGAGCTGCTCCAGCTGTTGCTCAGCGAGCTCCAGGACACCACGCGGGTGCGCGAGAACAGCATCGCCTGGGGCGAGCTGCGGGCCAGCGCCATCTTCGACGCGGACCTGCGCGAGCCGCTGGCCGAGTCCACCCGCTCGTGGACCGAGGACGTCGCCGAGACGATCAGGGACGCGCAGGCGGCGAGCCTGGCGGACCTGCGCGTCGAGCCGCTGGACGCGGCGGAGCGGCTGACGGCGCTGGTGGAGGGGCTGAGCGAGCGCTGGCTGAGCGGTTCGCTGACCCTGGAGCGGGCCCGGTCCCTGCTGACCGGCGCGATCGATGCCGAACTGGGGCCACGCCCCGCGTAGCCCCCGCCCCCTCCCCCCCACCCCCGATACACGACGGCCCCCGTCCCTCCTCGCGGAGGGACGGGGGCCGTTCGGCAGCGCTATGAGACCTGTGAGGCGGTTCAGACCAGCGGACGGATCGCGGTCGGGGCGTGGCCCGGCTCGGTCGCCAGCTCCTCGAACTCGGTGACGTCGCTCATGTCGACGGTCTTGCTCATCGCGATGTTGGTGACGCGCTCCAGGATCGCCTCGACGACGACCGGGACCTGGAACTCCTGGGCCAGCTTCTTGGCCTCCTCGAAGGCCGCGCCCAGCTCGTCCGGGTCGGTCACGCGGATGGCCTTGACGCCCAGGCCTTCGGCGACCTTGACGTGGTCGACGCCGTAGACGCCGATCTCCGGGGTGTTGATGTTCTCGAACTCGAGGTTGACCTCGAAGTTGATGCCGAGGTTGCCCTGCGCCTGACGGATCAGGCCCAGGTAGGCGTTGTTCACCAGGACGTGGACGTAGGGGACCTTGTGCTGGGCGGCGACCGCCAGCTCCTCGATCATGAACTGGAAGTCGTAGTCGCCCGACAGCGCGACGATCGGGGTGTCCGGGTCCGCGGTGGCGGCGCCGATCGCGGCCGGGATGGTCCAGCCGAGCGGGCCGGCCTGGCCGCAGTTGATCCAGTGCCGCGGCTTGTAGACGTGCAGGAACTGGGCGGCGGCGATCTGGGAGAGGCCGATGGTGGTGACGTAGCGCGTCTCCGGGCCGAAGGCGCGGTTCATCTCCTCGTAGACCCGCTGCGGCTTCATCGGGATGTTGTCGAAGTGCGTACGCCGCTGGAGCGTGCCCTTGCGCTCCTGCGCGGACGCCGCCCACGCGGAGAAGTCCGGCAGCCGGCCCGCCGCCTTGAGCTCCTTGGCGACCTCGATGAAGAGCTCCAGCGCGACCTTGGCGTCGGAGGCGATGCCGTAGTCGGGGGCGAAGATCCTGCCGAGCTGGGTCGGCTCGATGTCGACGTGGACGAACTTGCGGCCCTTGGTGTACGCCTCCAGGTTGTACCCGGTGTGGCGGTTGGCCCAGCGGTTGCCCAGGCCCAGGACGAAGTCCGAGGCGAGGAAGGTCTCGTTGCCGTAGCGGTGCGCGGTCTGCACACCGACCATGCCGGCGGCCAGCTCGTGGTCGTCCGGGATGGTGCCCCAGCCCATCAGGGTGGAGATGACCGGGACGCCGGTCAGCTCGGCGAACTCGACCAGCAGGTCGGTGGCGTCGGCGTTGATGATGCCACCGCCGGCGACGATCAGCGGACGCTCGGACTCCAGCAGGAACCCGATGGCCTTCTCGATCTGCGCGCGGGTCGCGGACGGCTTGTAGACCGGCAGCGGCTCGTACGTCTCCGGGTCGAACTCGATCTCGGTCAGCTGGACGTCGATCGGCAGGTCGATGAGGACCGGGCCGGGACGGCCGGAGCGCATCAGGTGGAAGGCCTGCTGGAACACGCCCGGGACCTGCGCGGCCTCCAGGACGGTGGTCGCGGCCTTGGTGACCGGCTTGGCGATCGAGGCGATGTCGACGGCCTGGAAGTCCTCCTTGTGGAGCTTCGAGACCGGAGCCTGACCGGTGATGCAGAGGATCGGGATCGAGTCCGCGATCGCGGAGTACAGCCCGGTGATCATGTCGGTGCCGGCGGGGCCGGAGGTACCGATGCAGACACCGATGTTGCCCGCCTTGGCGCGGGTGTAGCCCTCGGCCATGTGCGAGGCGCCCTCGACGTGACGGGCGAGCGTGTGGGCGATGCCGCCGACGTTCTTGAGCTCGCGGTAGAAGGGGTTGATCGCCGCGCCGGGCACGCCGAACGCTTGCTCAACACCCTCGCGCTTGAGGATCTCCACGGCCGCGGCAGCGGCGGTCATACGAGGCATCGGTACTCCTGCGGTCAGGCTATTTCCGTAATCCGGAAGTTTTGTTCTGCTATACGGAACAACCTAAGCGGAGGTCTTCACGCACGTCAAGGCGTTGACCAACCCCCGAAACCACCAAAAGCCGTATAGCGATCCGTGAGTTGCACAAAGGGCCGGGGCGGGGGCCGGACGTGGGATGGTGGTCCGTACGGCGACGGAGGGGGTTGAAGGTCCCATGGCGGAGAAGGTCCCGGTGCGCTGCCCGGCCTGCCTGCGAACGAACGACTACGTGCTTCCGGTCTTTCCGTGTGCCTGCGGAAGCCCGGTCAGCCCGCCCCTGGACCTGGTCACGCAGGCCGTGCCGCTGACGCATCGCACCTGGTCGGAGAGCTGGGTGGCGGTGCGCTGCGGGGCCTGCGGACGGGAGAGCGAGTGGCCGCACCCGGAGGTGGGGTGCGGCTCGTGCGGGACGGTGGTGCAGGTGCCCGTCCACCCGGTGGGTCAGGTGGAACCAGTGCAACCGGTGGATTCCGTGGATCCCGCCCGCCCCGGTGTTCCGGCACCCCCGGAGGCCGGTGGCACGGGCGCGCCGGGGCGGGCGGGGCACGCGGGGGCGGCGGGCCGGGCGGGTACGGACGGACCCGAGCCGGTGGTGGAGCGGCCGGACGCGCTGGCCGACGCCCCACCGGCCGCGCACGGGGGCACCGCGGGCCCCGCGGGCACCACGGGCCCGGCCGGCCCTCCCGCCGCACGGCTGTCACGGCCGGCGTTCCAGCCGGTGACCATCCGCACGGCGCGGGACGCCGTGGCCTCGGCGGCGCTGTACCTGCGCTGGCTCGGTTTCCGCGACGTACGGCAGCCCGACGCGCGGCCGGTGCCCTCGGCAGCCGTGGATCTGCGGGCGCCGGGGCTGGTGGCGCAGGTGGATCCGACCACGGCGCCGGCCGGACTGCGCGCGGTGGAGTGCGTGTGGCTGAACGGACTGACAGCCTCCGCGACCAGCGTGTACTTCGCCCTGGCCGGGTACACCGAGGAGGCCCGGACCCGCGCGGACGAGCTGGGGATACCGCTGTTCGTGATGGACCTCACGGGTGTGCCGCAGCCGGTCAACGACCCGGCGGACGCGCTGATCACAGCGGGGGCCTAGGCTTTCCCGTGCGTCCGTTCCGCGTGAAGCACGACGACATGCGACGACACACGACGACGCACGACGAGCACGATGGCGCACGCCTGCCGAGGAGAGACGTCTTGAGCCTGTACGACATCCCGCTGACCACCCTGTCCGACGAGCCCACCAGCCTGGCGGCCTTCAAGGGGAAGGCGATCCTGGTGGTGAACACGGCCTCGCAGTGCGGTCTCACCCCGCAGTACTCCGGGCTGGCCCGGCTGCAGTTCGCGTACGCCGAGAAGGGCTTCACCGTGATCGGTGTGCCGTGCAACCAGTTCGGCGGCCAGGAGCCGGGCACGGCCGACGACATCCAGACCTTCTGCGCCACCGGCTTCGGCGTGACCTTCCCGATGCTGGAGAAGTCCGAGGTCAACGGTGAGAACCGGCACCCGCTCTACCAAGAGCTGGTGAAGACCCCCGACGCCGACGGCGAGGCCGGCGACATCCAGTGGAACTTCGAGAAGTTCCTGATCTCGCCGGCGGGCGAGGTCGTAGCGCGCTTCCGGCCGCGCACCGAGCCGGAGTCCGCCGAGGTCATCGCCGCGATCGAGGCGCAGCTGCCGGCGTAACGCGCGCCGGGCGCACCAGGCACACCTGGCACACCTGGCGCTCCTGACACCGCGCACCGTGCACCCCACCCCGCGCACCGGGCCCCTGACCAAATGGTCAGGGGCCCGACCGGTATCCGGCCCTCCGCTCAGGCGGCCCTCGGCTCAGGCGGCCCACCCGTGGGGCGGCCTCACCGCAGCTCGGCCTCGTCGTACTCCTGCTCCGATCCGGCGGCGGTGAGCTCGCGCAGCTCCACCCGGCGGATCTTGCCGGAGACGGTCTTGGGCAGCTCGGCGAACTCGATCCGCCGGATCCGCTTGTACGGGGACAGCACGGCCCTGGAGTGCGCGAACAGCGCCCGCGCCGTCTCCGGCCCCGGCTCCCAGCCGGCGGCCAGGGCGACGTACGCCTTGGGGACGGCCAGCCGCACCGGGTCCGGGGCCGGCACCACGGCCGCCTCGGCCACCGCCTCGTGCTCCAGCAGCGCACTCTCCAGCTCGAACGGGGAGATCTTGTAGTCGGAGGCCTTGAAGACGTCGTCGGCCCGTCCGACGTACGTCAGGTAGCCGTCGGCGTCGCGGGCGGCGATGTCGCCGGTCCGGTAGACCCCGCCCGCCATGGCCTCGGCGGTGCGCGCGGCGTCGTCGCGGTAGCCGGTCATCACACCCGCCGGCCGGCCGGTGAGGTCCACGCAGAGCTCCCCCTCGTCCGCGGACTCCTTGCCCGTCACCGGGTCGACCAGGACGATCCGGTATCCGGGCGCGGGCCGCCCCATCGAGCCGGGCTTGACGGGCACGCCGGGGAAGTTGCCCACCTGGAGCGTGGTCTCGGTCTGTCCGAACCCGTCCCGGATGGTCACCCCCCACGCCTGCCGGACCTGCTCGATGACCTCCGGGTTCAGCGGTTCGCCGGCCGCGACCGCCTCGCGCGGCGGGGTGCGCAGGGCGCTCAGGTCGGACTGGATCAGCATCCGCCACACCGTCGGCGGTGCGCAGAACGACGTCACCCCGCCCCGGTCCATCTCGGCCATCAGCCGCTCCGCGTCGAAGCGGGTGTAGTTGTAGATGAAAACAGTGGCCCCGGCGTTCCAGGGGGCGAACAGGTTCGACCAGGCGTGCTTGGCCCAGCCGGGCGAGGAGATGTTGAGGTGCACGTCGCCGGGGCGCAGCCCCAGCCAGTACATGGTGGACAGGCTCCCGATGGGGTACGAGGCGTGCGTGTGCTCCACGAGCTTGGGGCGGTCGGTGGTGCCGGAGGTGAAGTACAGCATCAGCGTGTCGGATGCCTCGGTCGGACCGTCCGGGGTGAAGCCGCCCTCCCACGCGTCCGCCCCCGCCAGCGCCACCCACCCGTCCGGCACCCGCTCCCCCGCCGCGATCCGGGTGTAGTCACCGGGTACCTCGTCGAACTTGCCGGTGTCCTCCGCCCGGACGATCACATGGCGGACCTGGCCGCGGACGACCCGGTCGCGCAGGTCGTGCGGGCCCAGCAGCGGGGTGGCCGGGATGACGACGGCCCGCAGTTTCATCGCGGCGAGCATGACCTCCCACAGCTCGCGCTGGTTGCCGAGCATGACCATGATCCGGTCACCGGCGGCGACGCCCTGCGCGCGCAGCCATCCGGCGGCCGCGTCCGACCGTACGGCCATCTGCGCGAAGGACACGCCGCGGCTCGTACCGTCCTCCTCGACGATGCGCAGCGCTTCGGCGTCGTTGCCGGCGGCGATGTGGTCGAACCAGTCGAGGGCCCAGTTGAAGCGGTCGGGGCGGGGCCAGGTGAAGCCGGCGTGAGCGGCCTCGTAGTCCCCGCGGCGCTCCAGCAGGAAGTCGCGTGCGGCCAGGAACTGAGCGGTGGCGGCATTCAGTGTCATGGCAGGCATCGTGCCGTGTCCCGACGATGCGTCACCAGTACGCCGTCAGCCCGCGACGGGCCCGAACTCCACCGAGGTACGCTCCGCCCCGGTCATGGCGGCGAGCATGGACTCCCCTTCCGCGACGATCTCCTCCCGCCGCGCCGCGCCGACCGCCCCGAACAGTTCAACGACCACCCGCGTCACCCTTTCCCCCTCCTGCATCTTCCACACCCCACCCAGAAACCCGTCGACGAGCAGGGTGCGGTAGGCCTGATTGCCCTTCCAGCTACGGCCCTTGAGGTCGGCGGGTACCACGCGGGAGCGGTCGGCGTGGGAGAGGAGCAGATTGTCGAACTCGGGCAGGAAGCGCGGCGGCGCGGGCGTGTCGGCGTCGGGCCGCTCGGCGTCGGGGAGGTCGAACAGCTCCACCCCGTTCTCGTCCCGGAACGTGATCAGCTCCGGCCGCAGCCGCTCGAAGGCCTCCCCCAATCGGGTGAGTCCCGCCCAGGTCTGCATGTCCCGGACGGAGGCGGGCCCGAAGGCGCGCAGATAACGCAGCACGACATCGTCGACACCCACACCCCCCAGGACACCTCTCCCACCACTCCCACCCCTCCCGAGCCACCGCCCGAGGGTGGTCAGCCGTACCTGCCCGCTGCGCCCCCACACCCCGCGCGGGGTGACCTGCACCAGCGGCAGCCGGCAGCGCGCGGCGACGGAGAGCGCGAGCGGGTCGGCGTCGGGCCACTCCCCCAGCAGCTCCGCACGGATCTGCGCCATGGTGCGCGGCGCGCTCTCGACGTACTCCCGGGCGAGCGCATCCAGCCGTACGAGATCCACCCCGGCGAGCCCCGCGCGGAAGGTGCCGACCTCGCGGTCCCGGGCGGGCTGGACCAGCGGCCGCAGGGCGAGGGCGTCCTCGGCGGTGTGGGTGTGGATGGTGGACCGCATGGTGACCATCCGCACCACGTCCCGGGACTCCATGAGCCCGGCCAGCTCGGCGGGCCGGAACCCGGCGAGGCGGGCGTGCAGCTGGAAGTAGGGCGGCTTGACGTTCTGCGCCTGCAGCCCGACGAGGTGCGCGACGGCGTCCCGGGCGGACATCTCGGCGCGGCTGAGGAGCAGCTGCCGGGCGAGCGTGGCACGGTTCAGTGCGCGGGTACCGAGTACGGAGGAGTTCGTCCTGGAGACCATACGACCACGCTAAGCCGCCTCGCGGACACCCCCTGTCCGCAATCCAGCAGAAACCCACCCATCCGGGAGCCGTCGATGCCGATGCCGGATCACCGAAACCGCCAGGACCGCCATACGCCACCCCCCTGGAACCGCCCGGGCACTCCCCCGGCGGACCACCGCAGCGTGGTCGACTCGGCCGTCTACCGCGACGGCCGCCGCGTCGCTTCCCCGGACACCCTCGCCGAGACCTTCCGGCAGCTGCGCGAGCAGTCGGACAGCGTGGCCTGGATCGGCCTGCACCGCCCGAGTGAGGACGAACTCCACTCCCTGGAAACCGAGTTCGATCTCCACCCACTGGCCGTCGAGGACGCGCTGGAGGCCCACCAGCGCCCCAAGCTGGAGCGTTACGGCGAGACCCTGTTCGTCGTCCTGCGCGCGGCCCGCTACCTCGACGCCCCGGAGGAGGTCGAGTTCGGCGAACTCCACGTCTTCGTCGGCCCGGACTTCCTCATCACGGTCCGCCACGGCGCCGCCCCCGACCTCTCGGCGGTCCGCCGCCGCATGGAAGCGACCCCCGAACTCCTCGCCCTCGGCCCCGAGGCGATCCTGTACGCGATCCTCGACGCGGTGGTGGACGGCTACGCCCCGGTCGTCGAGGGAGTCCAGACGGACATCGACGAGATCGAGACGGAGGTCTTCCGCGGCGACCCGGAGGTCTCCCGCCGCATCTACGAACTCTCCCGCGAAATGGTGGAGTTCCAGCGGGCGACCCGCCCCCTGGTCGGCATGCTCCACAACCTGATGGCCGGCTTCGCCAAGTACGGCACGGACGAGGAACTCCAGCGCTACCTCCGCGACGTAGCCGACCACGTCACCCACACGAGCGAACGCGTCGACGGCTTCCGCCAGGCCCTGACGGACATCCTGACGGTCAACGCAACCCTGGTCTCCCAACAACAGAACGCCGAAATGCGCGCCCTGGCCGAAGCCGGCTTCGAACAGAACGAGGAGATCAAGAAGATTTCCTCGTGGGCCGCCATCCTGTTTGCACCCACGTTGGTGGGAACCATCTACGGCATGAACTTCCAGGAGATGCCGGAGCTGAAGTGGGCGGCGGGGTATCCGTTCGCAATCCTGCTGATGGCAGTGGTCTGCGTGAGCCTTTACGTGATCTTCAAGAAGCGCGACTGGCTCTAGCGAACGAGCCGGAAGCGTCGATCGACTTAGCATCTGTGAACATCACAGAACGGCCTCCCAGGCCCCCTGGGGAGAATCTGGGGAGAATGCGCAGCGCGCCGCATGAGCGCCCTCCCCCGCATCCCGAGCTGCCCACATCGGCGAACAGATCGACCGGCACCATCTCGCGGACACAGAGCGTAACGAAACGGGCGGCACAGCATATTTGCTGTGCCGCCCGTTGATCACGCCGTCACGAGGCTTTCAGGTACGTACTCGGGCACGATGCCGAGCAGAGAGTCGATGGCTGCGCGCCCCTTACCGCCGGCCTCCGGCATGAAGTGGGCGTAGTGGTCGAGGGTGATGGTCGGACTTGAGTGACCGAGCCACCGGGCGAGCGTGACGATGGACTCGCCCGCTTCGAGGAGGATCGAGGCGTAGGTGTGGCGGAGGACATGGAAGCCGTCCTTGCGGGAGGCTTTCCACCGCTTGCCCTTCTCCCTCATGGGAATGACGCCGACAGCTGCGAGGGCCGGCTTCCATACCTCGTCGTTGAAGATGTTGGCGCGGATGGCGTTGCCGTACGTGGTCGTGAGGATCAGGGGGAAGGTCTGCCTTTCCCTGTCCGGCTCCGGGCCTCCCCACGGCAGTTCAACGTCCACGGCGGGGTGGTCGAGGAAGTACGCGGCCAACTCCGCCGCCACCGACGAGGGCATGTCGACGATGCGCGTCTTGCCACCCTTGGGGAGTGCGAAGTACAGGCGGCCGTAGAGCAGCTGGACCTGACGGCGCACACGGATGACACCGCGCTCGAAGTCGATGTCCTGTGGCGAAAGCCCAAACACCTCACCCTGACGCAGTCCACACCCCAGCGCGACAACGACAGCGATCCGGTAGCGGGGGTTGATCACGTCCCGCATCCGCTGCGCCGTCGCCAGCGGCCACGCCTCCCGCTCCTCGTCCGGGACCTTCGGCCAGCGCACCGTCTTGGCCCGCATCGGGTTGCGAACCAGGCGCTTGTCGTCGATCGCGGTCTCGAAGATGTTCGACAGCGAGGTCAGGATCTGCCGGGCATACCGCGGAGAGCACTCACTTTCGAGCGTGGCTATGTAGCCGCGCAGGACCGTCGCCGACACGTCTCTCAGCGCCACCGCGCCGAGATGTGGAAGGACGTGGAGTCGCACGCGCTCGTCGACGCGCTTGACCGTGCCGGGAGCACCGCGAACGCCGGCTCGCCAGTGACGCGTGACGAAGTCGGCCAGGGTGATGGAGCCGTCGCGGGGGTCGACGAACTCGCCTCGTTCGCTGTCGGTGCCGGCACGTCGAAGCCACGCCTTGGCGTCCTCCAGTGCGTCGAACGACATGTCTCGGACGCCCGGGATTCCAGCGACGCGATATCGGGACCCCTTGCCGTATCGGGTCGTGCGTTCGCGCTTGCCGGTGACGGGATCCTTTTTCTTCTTGATCCAACGGTCTTCGATGTAGCCAGCCAAAGACGTCCTCTGGGTAGGGAATTGCTAGGGGAGCTCGGAAACAGGTCAGACTGTGGCAGGGGGCCTGGAACGACGCCGAGGCGCGGCGTTCACGGGGTTGAGGGAGGTATTGCTGCGAGAGTCCGCCTGCTCCTGCTCACGGATCCACTCATTCAGCGCCTCAATTCGATACATGACGCGGCCACATTGACCCATCCGGAAGCTCGGCGGTCCCTGACGCCGATGCCGCCAGACATAGAGGGTGTGAGGCGAGAGGCCGAGGTACTCGGCTGCATCTCTTACATTCAGAAACGCCCTGCGAACGGCATCGGTCGCGTCTCGTGCGGTCGAGGAGGTAGGGCGTGAATAGGCAGGCATAGAAGGTTCTCCCAGGGAAACGTGAGGGTCGCGGGGGTGTCGAGCAAGGCCCTGCGGCATGTACTGAGGGCAGCCCGCACCACGCCACCGCCAAGTAGTCGGCGCGAACTACGTCAATGGTCTGGAGAATCCCCGGTTTGGCTAACCGGGGATCGTCGGTTATATAGGTACGCCGCTGCGCGAAGCCTCGGCGCTGTCTGGAGGCGTCAGGGCCAAGCTGAATGTTCGAGGCGATCGCCCTTCGGCCTCGTCTTCCGCAATCACGATCCCGTCGCGGACCAGGCGGTCGAGGCTTCGGGTCACGACCTTCTCCGGGACACCCACCGCACGGGCAGCCTGTCGGGCATTCACGCCCGGGTGCACGGCGACGTGGGCGAGGACAGCTCGATCGCGTTGGTAGCCGTCCTGGAGAAGGTCTTCGGCGAATAGGCTGGCCGCTCAGACACACAGGCACAGCGCCGTAGCGATGCCGCAATGGTCAACGTGCTGCTGCGCAGTCCATGCACACACAGCGCCGAGCGTGAACAGAAGAGGAGCCGTCAGGCGCAGAGAGAGCAATACGGACTTGAACAGAGGATCTCCTGAAGCCATGGCTCGATCGAGAGTGCAGTGAGCCCATGGGCCGCCTAGAGCACGCACGGGGCCTTGCTGACCTGGTGTTTTCGGGGACGTTGTACGTTGACATGGTCCCGGAGAGCGTTCCAGTCCTTCGCGTCTCTTCCATGTCTGCCGTGGGCGAATGCTCCGAGCCGGGCGCGTTTCCTGCCTCGAACGGGAAACTCCCTGCGGCATCGGACCAGACTTGGCACGATCACGAGCATGACGCCGCATCCCCTGCTTGACGTCGCCCACGTGGCCACTCTTGACGCCTACGTTGCGGACATCGGAACGATCTTTCGCGCGTTTGCCGATCAGGACTCCGGATGTGTCTCGTACGGGGTCCTGGTGGATGGGCGGCGATGGTTCGTGAAGAGCGCTTCAGTCCCTGCAGCTGTGTCGTCGCTGCGGCGAGCCGTCAGCGTGCACCAGGCCGTCACTCACCCAGCCATCACGCCCCTGCTGCACAGCATCACGACGGATGAGGGACTGGCCCTCGTCTACCCCTGGGTGCCAGGCGAGGTTCTCTACCACCCCACCAGGTCCCACCACGGGGGCAGAACTGCTCCCGACAGCCCGATGGCCCGTTTCCGTGGCCTTCCGCTCCCTGAGGTCCACGCCGCCCTGGCCATGATTCTGGACGCCCATCTCGCGGTGGAGTCCGCGGGGCTCGTGGCCGTCGACCTCTATGACGGCTCCATGTTGTACGACTTCGAAGAGCAGCGGATGAGGCTGTGCGACCTTGACGAGTACAGGCCGGGGCCGTTCACACTGGACGCCGACCGGCTCCCGGGCTCCAGCCGGTACATGGCGCCAGAGGAGTTCGTACGGGGTTCGATCATCGACGTCCGGACGACCGTCTTCAACCTCGGCAGAGCTCTGCGACTCCTCCTTGACGCTGGCGACAAGGAGGACCAGTGGCGAGGAGCCCACGACCAGCTGGCCGTAATCCAGCGAGCTACAGCAGCAGACCCACAGGAGCGATTCCCCTCAATGCGCTCGCTCGTCGAAGCCTGGCATGCCGCAGCCTGAGCGCACGGCGCTCCCCCTGAGCTGGCGTCCGGGACGGTGGCGGGGCACATCGATGCAATGTCGGAACGCTAACCGAGAGCGAGAGGCCTGAGGGATGTCGATCACCAGGTGAAGGAAAGAAATCAGGAGAGAGGGATCGAAGTGCACGGTGGAACCGGGAGAAGTGAAGCACGGCTCCAAGCACTGCGCGGCGATACCGATCGTTTGGCCAGCCTGTACGAGCAGGTCGCCTTCGACGAAGTGCACCGCCAAGTGCTCCACCTGATTCCGGCAGAGCCTGTGAGGGTCTTGGACATCGGAGCAGGCACCGGTAGGGATGCGGCCGCCCTGTCAGCACGAGGACACACAGTGGTCGCGGTAGAACCCTCGGAAGAGTTCAGGGCCATTGGGCGGCAGGCCCACGCCGGTCACAACATCCGGTGGGTGGATGACAGACTGCCCGAGCTAAGCACCGTGGCTGGCCGGCACCAGCCCTTTCGGCTCGTAATGCTGACGGCTGTGTGGATGTTCCTTCACGAGGAAGAGCGACATCACGCAATGAGCCGCATCCATGGACTGCTGGATGAGGGCGGTCGCCTCGGCATGGTCCTGCGCACCGGACCGATGCCGGCCGAGCGAGGGATGTTCCCCGCATCTGCGGCGGAGACGGTGTCTCTCGCCGCCACTCGAGGGCTAAGCCTGATTCACGAGAGTACGCAGGCCGACTCGCTCGGGCGTACGGACGTCATGTGGAGCAACCTCTTCTTCGAGAAGCCTGCACCTGCAACTTCACGCGAGGCGTGCTCAGCCTCCCTCCGCACATAGAGGTCCGCCTCCAAGTGAACTGCCAGCGGCAGGGCAACGAACACGTTGCCCTGCCGAAGGACGGGGCTCCACACTCAGGGGGCATCAACTGACGGAAGATTCTTCGCGAGCTCGTCCGCGGAAATCGGGTATCGCTCGTTCTTCACGGTGCGATACGTCCTCATTGCTCGGTCGATCTGCGCCCTGGAGTTGGGCGCCAGGTGAGCCAGCAAGAGCTCGAACAGGGCAGTGTTGTTGTCCTTGGCAGCGATCATCTTCCCCTTGCGGCTGGCGCTGTCTGGCGTTTCCTGCCAGACAGCGCTGAACGGGGGTGCAGACATTCGCCATTCCAGCGCGGACAGACGCTCCAGCAGGCGCGGCCAGTCAAGGAGGTTCTGGTCGATGATGTGGCGCGCAGCCCGCGCTACCTGCACCTGAACTGCAGGCCTCATGAACGGATGGCCTTCGCCGTCGCGGCCCTTCGGGGCACGCAGCTCCTTGGGCGCCGACTGGGCTTCGTAGCGTTCACGCATGTTGCCACACGCCTTGAGTAGCTCGTCGATGCGCACGGACAGATCGTCGAAGCTCTCATCGAGTACGTCGTCTGCCGCACGCTGTGACGTCTTGCTCATGCTGTCGTGGAGTCCAAACCCGAGATCGGTGAGCAGGTCGTACAGCACACCGATCGTCGTCCAGGCGGTACCGGTGACCCCGACCTGGCGTGTGGCGAGCTTCAGCTCTCCGTCTGCGCCAACCTTGCTGAAGACCTGAACCACGCCGTCCTGCCGCAGGAACTCGTGATCGTCGAGAAGCCGGCGGGTCAGGATCGCGAAGCCGTCGTCCTCATCCAGCGCGATGTTCTCCTGCGCTGTCGTCTTGACCGCGTTGCGGTTGATGTTGGTGAACAGGCGACGCGTGCGCCTGCGGCCTTCCTCGTTGTCGAAGTGGGGCACGACGATGACGCTGATGTCTTCTCGGCCGAGCTCTGGATTGCGCTTCACAGCATCCTTGATCGCCTTCAGTCGGTGCTGACCATCGAGGGCGAAGAACTGGTGGGTACCGTCGAAGGTAAGGACACCAAAGTTCCCATCCATGCCGGACAGCACGTCGCTGTTCTCAGCCGTCTTTTCCATCTCCAGAGGGATGTACTCGGGCGCACCGCCCCACGCGGCAACGATGATGGCGCCCAGGAACCGGTTCTCGTTCGTGAGCAGGTAGTTGGTGATCTCGGTGGTGCGCGCGCCAACGCCGCGCTGGATCATTGTGCCCAGATCCTGGTTCCCACCCAGGTCATGAGCGAAGTTGATCTCTCGCGCCACGGCCGCGTAGCTCATGAGGCAGGAGTAGTACGTCCAGTTCCCAACCTTCGCTTCGAAGGCAGGAACCCACGTCTTCGAGGGCATCGTTTTCTCTTCCTACTGTGCGGTGATCAGGCTGACCAGGCGGAACGGGGAGTACCGAGTCGGGCCCGGAGCTTCGGCCGACCGCGGTCGTTGAGCGGGGGGTTGTACAAGCGAATCAGCCTCTTCTCCAGCCCCTCGATCCGGCTGCGCTCGGGGACCGTGGCGCACCAGAACTCCAGGGGGCGCAGCGAGAGATACCGGGTGAGACGTTGGTTTCGGTTCTCGGGCTCGGCCTGGGTCCAAAGATCCTCCGGGTTGCCCCGCAGGTGCCGCCGGTAGTCCTTGTACCGGAGCCGGATGGTGTTACCACGATCGTTGTTGGATGCACCCGCTTGCCCGATATACAGCAGTTGCGGGAAGCTGCCATGCGTGGGCAACGCGCCAACGTGGAACTGGAACGGCGGCCGCCAAACGAACATGTACAGCCCAGGTTCGTCAGGCAGGGCCGGCGGCAGGTCCTCCGTCGCCTGGTGGATCTCCCACGAGCTGGCGAACTCGCGCAAGTCAGACGCAAGTTGCTCGGAGTTCGTCTCGTCCAGCATCCGGAGCAGACCCACCTCGATCTGCAGGGCAGGGCTGTCGTCCTCTCGGTACCTCTGAACGACCCGGCGGAGCGCGTCCGCACCCGAGATGCTTGAACTAGTCATGCCTGGCGAGCCCCCCATGGCGTCGTAGTGGTGATCGTCAGTTTGTCAGGTGTCACTGACAAACGATCAGGAGTCGGAGACATTGCTGGTTCCCCAGCGCAACTGGCCCTTCCCGACCGGTATCTGGGTGTCCCCAACTCCGCACCGATCTACGCACTGGAGGGTGGGCAGCACAGGGGTCGCTGTAGCCGGCAGCGCCTGCACCCTGCGCTCCAGCCGGCGCCCGGCGGATGTGGCAGGCCAGCCATACGGTCTCCCCCCGAACGACGACTCGCCCCCCAGACGGATGCCCCTCCCTGCCTGCCGACCCAACCCTGCTGGTCTGGATTCCCATCTGGGCGGAGCACAGACGGTGCCTCGCGGCTTCCAGGCAGGCGCAGACAACGTGTAGTTCCCTGCGCCTGGGGAGTCAGCCAGCTGCCCGGCGTGGCGCGCGTATGGCATAGCGCAGGGCGCAGGAGCTACCAGACCCCGCGACAACGTGAGTTGGAGCACACTAGGCTGATGGCAGGTCAGATGGCTTCGATGAGGAAGCCGCGATGCAGATACGAACATGGCGGGAGAGGGCAAGCCTGAGCATGGAGACACGCGACATCTTTGATGCAAAGCCGCTGTCAGTCTTTCAGTTTTTGAGCGCGAACGGCCAAGGGCTCTACATACCGCCATACCAGAGGGCCTATAGCTGGGAGCTCCCGAAAGTAAGGAGACTACTCGCTGACGTCGCCCACGGCCTCGAGCAACTCAGTGGCGACAAAGACTCTATTTGCTTTTTGGGCACTGTAATCGCACTGAAGGACACCAACTACAGTACGATTAAACCAATCTACAGAGAGCATGTTCCGACCGTCATCATGACCATTATTGACGGTCAACAGCGGCTCACAACCCTGCTCCTTCTCATCACCACCCTCCACGAAGAAATCCGTGTCCGCTCGGCAAAAATGACACCCGAGACCGAAGCGGAATCATGGGTCATAAACCAAGCAAAAAACGTAACGGCACAGCTTGCGAAATGCTACGAGGAGGACATGAATTGGGGTGACCACCGATTTTACCCGAAGTTGATTCGCGCATACAGCGACGTGTGGTCCAGGAAGGCAGGGGAGGCTTCCTACAGGTCCCCCGTCGGGCATTTCCTGCAAGCATACGGCGAGCATGCGCGGAACGGGGAGCTGGAAAGGAAACCTTTCAAGCATACCCCTATTGGAGATAACAGAGCCGAAGGTATCGATCTCAACGCGTATGAACACTTGGCGAAAATTCGCAGTGAGACGCGGGGTTCACTGAGGAGATCTGTCGGCGGCGCAGTCGCCAAGGAAGATGACCTGACACTTCCCGGCGGGGCCGAGATAGCAGCATCCGATGAACTTCAAGTTTCGCTATTCAACAACCAGCTGTCTCCTGCCGTGAAGGAAGCCCTTCACAACGATGTCAATGTGGCATCGTTGGCCCGACTAATTGTTTTTGCCAATTACCTCCTCTCGCGGGTAACCGTCGTCGTCGTAACCGCGAAGCGCGAGGATGACGGGTTCGATATGTTCGAGGCCCTCAATACGACAGGGCAGTCACTAACGGCCATCGAAACATTCAAGCCCCGCGTGATCGAAGCCGAAAGCATCGATCACTGGCAAGAATCTCAATCAAAGAAGTATTTTGATGTCATTGAGGAGTACCTCGAGAGGGAGGGCAGTTCGTCTGCGGATCGACGCCAGAGCGTCACGAGTAGCCTTCTGATACCGTTCGCTCTATTGCAGGATGGCGAGAAACTCGGTAAGCGTCTTAACGACCAGCGTCGCTACCTGAGAGTTGCCTTCAACAGGGACCCACAGGTCGAGGCGCAGCGAGATTTCCTGGCGGCTCTGATGCAGGTAGCTCGATTCTTCGAGGGGCCGTGGCAAGACCCGCCCAAGCTTCCTGCGCATACGAATGGAAAGCTACTCAAGCAAGCGGGCATATCCTTGGCAGCCCTCAGGGATGGCGGCCACGAGATCGTGATTGCGCCACTTTCTCGATATTTCGCCGCCTACAGGGTAAACCATGAGGAGGATGTCGATTCCCGGGTCGAGCAATTCCTCCATGCCGTGCGATCCTGTGGAGCATTCTACGGCATCTGGAGGGGCGCATATGGCGGAACAAACGGGATCGATTCCGTCTACCGGTCTCTCATGATCTCAAATACGGGCGAGTATCCCGGCTTCGCACGGAGATCGTCCCCCTTGACCTCGGTGCCGCCTGTAGAACTCATGCAGGAGTTCCTTCGAGAACGGCTCCGCTCGGCTGGTCTTGGAACCAAAGAAGAATGGGTGGCCCGGGCATCACGAACACCCGTCTACAGTGCATCCAAGCCGTTGACCAGGCTGCTATTGCTGGCAGCGTCAGAGGATACGAGCCCCGACCCCGAAAACCCAGGGCTCGTGATTCGCGGACGTCGCGGGATCCTTCCGGCCCTTGACTTGGAAAGCTGGCGAAGTGAAACGTTCGCCACGATAGAGCACGTGGCGCCTCAAAACGGCCAAATCTCACGGGGCTGGTCAGATGAGCTATACCAAGATCCGGCGATGATCGACAGAATCGGCAACCTCACGCTCCTCCCTCCCGTCGAGAACTCTTCCGTAAGCAACCGAGACTGGCGGGTGAAGCGGATAATGTTCCGAGCTGTCTCATCCGAGACCGTGGAGGAGGCAGAGAAGACGCTGGTGGACGCCAGGGCTGAGGGTCTGACTCTTGGAAAGCGAGCAGAAGAAATAGCGCGCGAGGCGCACTACCTGCCACTTGTTGCCTCATTGTCTCAGAGGCAGGAGGAGTGGACTCCTAAGTTTGTACAGGAGCGTTCTGAGCGACTTTGCGAGTTGGCTTGGGATTCACTTGCTCCCTGGCTGGGGATTCCCGACTGCACGTGATTTATTGCGCTGACAGTAATGCTGCCCGTCCCGAGCCAGCAAGCGAGCAGGGACTCGGACAAACTGCGGCTGCAACTCATAGCGCTACGGTCTGGCCGCTCTCGCCTTGCGCTGTACTGTGCGGCGGTACAGCGCAAGGCGGGCGGCTGTCCGCCAGAGGCGCAGAGTCTGATTCTTCAGAAGGCTGAGATGGTTCACGCCTGCCGACGCGAACATCGCCCGAATGAAAGAATCACCGGAGCAGCGGGCTCTCCCTTGTCAGGAGAGGCGGCGCCGCTCACCTCACGCGACACCTGTGCCGCCGGCCTCCTGACGCCTCGGACGTCGCTGCAGGGCCATGCGGCCTCGGAGGCGTCGGCTCAGCGTGAGACACCAGCCGTCAAGGCTGTGGTCGTCCTGGGGAACCCGCAATACACGGCCCCATAGGCCACCAGGAGTGTGAGTTTCTGTCGTGTTTGGGGACACGATCACTGGGCCCCCTCAGCACCAAACGTGCAGGTCAGATCGTCTATAGCGCCCTGCCTTCAAAGGGGCGGAGCATCCTCTGCACCCTCCTCTCAGAGAGGAGGCGCCACCTCCGCCGCCGGGCGTTGGATAGTATCTCAGTGCACTCCTGGTGGGAGATGAGAACATCACGAGGCAAGCCGCCAGGAGTGACCGGGGCACACAGCGGGCAAGTGGGGGCAGAACATGGCAGGGGACCTGCAGGACGCAGATGTGACGTATCTCGACTACAACGCCACGGCGCCTCTGCGGCCAGAGGCCCTCGAAGCAACGCTCGGCGCACTGCGTAGCGTCGGTAATGCCTCAAGCATGCACCACCCCGGCCGCGATGCTGCCGCCCGGGTCGATGCAGCCCGCCGAGACCTCGCTGACCTGCTGAATTGCTCCCCAGGCGAGATCATCTTTACATCTGGGGCCACGGAGGCGAACAGCCTAGCCCTGAGGGCTGGCTACGCCCGTGGCGGCTTGCTTGTAACCACGGCCGCGGAACACCTGGCCGTGATCGAAACGGCCCGTGCCGTTACGGCGGAGCAGCCCGACTCGCTCCTTCTCCTCCCGGTGGACAAGGACGGCGTCGTTGACCTTGAGCCTCTAAGTGCAGCACTTCGCGACCACACCGTGGCGCTCGTCTCCCTCATGCTTGCCAACAACGAGACCGGCGTCCTGACCGACCTGGCCCCGGTCTGCAAAGCCGCTCACGAGGCCGGCGCTCTGGTCCATACTGACGCTACGCAGTACGTCGGACGCCTCCCACTGGACCTCAGAGAGCTCGATGTCGACTTGCTCTCCCTCTCGGCCCATAAGTTCGGAGGCCCGCAAGGGGTTGGCGCCCTCTTCGTGCGTCGTGGAACGCCCCTGCCACACCGCCCACTACTCGTTGGTGGCGGGCACGAGCGCGGGTGGCGAGCCGGCACGCTGAACGTAGCTGGAATCACAGGGCTCGGTGCTGCTGCTCAAGCTGCCCGTCGGCAGCTAGCCGATGAGGTGGTCAGGGTCAGTGCGCTCCGCAACGCCCTCGAAGCCACTCTGGCCGCCGAGGTCTCCGATTGCCGGATCAATGGAGCTCGCGTTCCTCGGCTTCCAGGAGTGACCAGCGTCACCTTCCCAAGCGTGCCAGCAGACGCCGTCCTCGCGGCTATGCCACAGGTAGCTGCATCTGACGGGAGCGCGTGCTCGTCAGGGGCTCCCAGTCCCAGCCACGTACTTCTCGCCATGGGGCGTAGCCGCGACGACGCGGATTCCACCGTGCGTTTCTCCCTCGGCTACGCCACCACCGAACGCGACATCGAACGAGCCACGGCCGCAGCCATCGAGGCCGTTCGGCACGTGCGGTCGGTCATGGCCGCGACGGCTGAACCCTGACCGGCGTTATCCCACACAGACACGTCCTCTCCGATCTTGCACTTGAAAGGCCCTTCCCATGTCAGACAGCCGGCTCCCTGAAGCCGTGGAGCTCTCCTTCGGGCGCCATGAAACCTTTGCCCCGCGTTTCGGCTGGCTGCACAAGGCGTATATGCAGGTCAAGCACGACAGCGAGATCTTCCACCGCGAGGACGCTCCCGTCCTGCTCGGCGTGGGCAAGAACATGGTGTATTCCATGCGGCACTGGTCGAAAGCGTTCAAACTCACGCAGGAGCACCCGCATGAGGACGCCTCCTACCGGGCCCTCGTCGCATCTCCGACCTGGCGGGCCCGGTGGCTGCTCGACGAAGAAGGAGCAGACCCCTACCTCGAGGACACGGGCAGCTTGTGGCTGCTGCACTGGTGGTTGCTCTCGAACGACTCCGAAGCCAAGTGCTGGGCGCCGAGCTGGTACATGATCTTCAACCTGGCACCCCGCTCCCGGGTCACTTCTGCCGAGATGACCAGCTTCATCACGCGCCACGTCCACGAGAACTTCAGGGAGAAGGACTGGCCCGCGGGCGAGTCCATCTCGCGTGATGTGGAATGCATGATCAAGATGTACGCGCTGGACCAGGAGTTCAACCCGCTGTCGCCGGGTAGCTTCGAAGACCTCCTCATGTCCCCCTTCCGTGAACTAGGCCTGCTGGAAGGCCAGGGCAAGGGCAAGGAACGGAGCTGGCGCTTCACCAACGGATCGCGTTCGAACCTGCCGGCACCCGTACTGGCCTACGCCTGCCTGGACTTCGCCGCGCGGTCCTCGGCGAACGCCGGATCCATCTCGCTGGCCCGACTCGCGCAGGATCCGGGATCTCCGGGCCGAGCCTTCCGCATGCGGGAACCCGATCTGGCAAAGGCCATCGAGTCTTTGGTCAGCGACCACCCGGACCTGCAGATCGTCTCGGCACTCGGCCAGAGCAGCCTGGCCTTCTCCAAGGCTCCCCTACCGCTTGCCTGGGACATCCTCGACGCACACTACGGACGCGTGCGCGAGCGCGAGGGATTCCCCACACCCCAGGAATGGACCAAGAAGTACCCCGCACTTGACGGCAGCGCTCCCAAGCGGACGCGTAAGAAGATGCCCCAGCAGGTCGAGGCGCTGGACCTGATCGAGGAGATCGCGTAACCATGGCAACGAAGACCACTCAGCGCCCTCAGCAGGTCGCCACTGCACAGCTCCCTGCTGGTATCTCCCTGGTCGGCTCGGAGCTGCGCTCCACCAACCTTGAGCGCGACGTCGAGGAGAAGCACCTCAACGACCCGTACGTAGGAGCCCGCGCGCTCGACGTACTTGATCGCGTCACCAACGCCGTGGCCAATCTGCGGCGCACCCGCGCCTGGTCGTTCACTGGTCCGTACGGTTCTGGCAAGTCCACCCTTTCGAACCTCTTCGACGCCTTCCTTGGCCACGACGAAACCCGACGTGCCGAGGCCGAGGCTGCGGTCAGGGCCAGCAACCCCGGGCAGGCCGCTCGGCTGGCCCGCGTACGCGATGAACTCAGCGACAAGGCCGGCTTCCTCGGCGCTGTTGCCACGGCTCGACGCGAACCTCTCGCCGCTACCGTGCACCGCGCTCTTCAGACCGCGGTCGAGCGTAAGTGGAAGAAGAGGGTTCCGAAGGAAATCGCCCAGGCGCTGGCCGCCTGCGCGGAAGGCGAGGTCCCGAGCCACGAGAGCATCACCAACGCCGTCGCGGCCCTGTGCGACCGGCATCCCCTGCTCCTGATCATCGACGAGTTCGGCAAGAACCTCGAGTACTCCGCCGCTGCCGGCGACTCGGGAAACGCTGCGAGCGACGTGTTCTTGCTGCAGATGCTTGCCGAGAAGGGCGCTGGCCCCTCGGGCATGCGGCTGTTCATGTTCACGCTGCAGCACCTTGCATTCACCGACTACGCGGCCCGTTCCAGCGCCATCCAGACCCAGGAATGGGCCAAGGTCCAAGGCCGCTTCGAAGACATCACCTTCGCTCCGAACCTCGGCGACGCAGTCCACCTCATGCGTCGACGCCTCGACTTGACCGGGGTTTCGGAGTCTGGTCGCGAACTCATCCAGCAGCAGGCCGACGCAGCGGCTAACACGTGGCAGCGCCACGCCCTACGCACTGTCGTGGACATCTCCGCGGAGATGTTCGCCAGCCTCTACCCTCTGCACCCGCTCACCGCCGTTGCCGCGCCTCTGCTCGCTGCACAGATCGGCCAACACGACCGCAGCCTCACCGGATTCTTGGCCAGCGACGAACCGAACACGGTCCGCCGGGCTCTGGAGACCTTGTCGTCTGACGCCCCTGAGCAGGCATGCACCCTGCGCCTGCCGCAGCTGTACGACTACTTCTTCGCCTCCGGCCGTACCACGATCCTCGCCTCGACTAAGGCCAGCCGCTGGCTCGAGGTCGACAACCGTCTCAATGAGGCCCATGGATTGCCCACGGAGGACCAAGACGTTCTCAAGGTGATCGGCATCCTCAACCTCATGGATGCCGATGGTGCGTTGGGCGCCACCCCGCCCATGATCCAGTTCGCTCTGAATGACCCGACGGACGCACTCGACCCCGATCGCTTCGCCGCCCTGCAAGAGCGGTTGAACAAGCTTGTCGACGACGGCTTCATCGTCCACCGCGCCTACAGCAACGAGTACCGGGTCTGGCAAGGCACAGACGTCGACATCGATGCGCGTGTTCGAGAGGTGGCCACGCGTATCGCCCCGGCAGACGTCCTGGGCTACTTCAGCAAGCACCTCGGGACGGTACTTCCTGCGGCGGTCGTGGCCGGCGGACACAGCCAGCGCACGGGCATGCTGCGCTACTTCTCCACCACGGTCAGCCACAAGGGCGAGAAGCTCCAGGGACCTCAGATTGTCCAGGACGCTGCTGACGGCCTGATCGTCTACCACCTCGGGCCACTGAAGACCCGCCCCTCGGTGCAGTCGCCGCTGCCGGTGCTCATCGGCACCACGAAAAACCCGGACGCCGTTCTGCAGGCTGGCATCGACCTGGTCGCTCTCGAGGAGCTTCTCGACGACGACAGCATCGACCACGTCGCCACCCGCGAGATCGAGGAACGTGCAGCGGATCTCTCGCAGACCATCGGCGCCCTGTTGGACGAGGCGTTCAATCCCCTGAGCCCGCAGTCCAACTGGCACCTGTGGCACAAGGGAACCGAGGTCCAGGGTGATGACAGCGAGCCCATCGAGGCCCGCAGCTACGCCAACCTAGCCTCTCAGGCTTGCGACCGGGTATACCCGCATACCCCGCACATCCGCAACGAGATGGTGGGACGCCACCAACTGACTAGCAACGGCGCCCGTGCCCGTCGCGAACTGCTGACTTCAATGCTGCAGCGTTCGGGCAACCCCCTGCTCGGATACGACAGGACGAAGTACACGCCTGAGCGGGCCATGTACCACGGCGTCCTGGAATACCTCGGGTTGCACCGCGCCGCCGGCGAGACGGAAGCTGGAACCGACACCACGAGCATCCTCACGCATGGCCTGTCGCGCCCCAACCTCGAGAAGAACCCCAGCATCATCAAGGCCTGGGAAGCCCTCGAGGAAGCCCTGACCGGCGCGAAGGAGGCCACGCCGATCGTCGACATCTACGAGCAGCTCATGGCGCCGCCCTACGGTGTCAAGGCCGGCGTCGTTCCGATCCTCGTGGTTACCGCACTCATTCTGCGGGCTCAGGACGTCGCCCTGTTCGAGGACGGCAACTACTGCCAGCGGCTCACTCCGGAGATCGTCGAGAGGCTCAACGTCGCTTACCCGGACCGCTTCACGATCAAGGCTGCCCCGACGGGCCGCGGACAGCGCCTCCTCGTCGTCAACAGCCTGGCCAAGGCACTCAACGTCGACACCCCGCGGTCCCGGGCTGCGCGTAACCCTGCGCTGCTCGGCGTGACGCGGGCGATGCTCGAGCGCGTCATGGTTCTGGAGCCCTATGCCCTGAAGACTCGTCGGCTGAGCGCCGAGGCACTCGCGATCCGCGACGTGCTTTCTCAGGCCACCGACCCCGACGAGCTGGTCTTCACCTCTCTGCCCGCAGCGTTGGGCTTTGAGCCGATCGGGGCTACGGCACCTCGGGACGACGAGGCAGCCAAGGCCTTCGTCGCCAGCCTGACCGCAGCACTTGACGATCTCACCGGTGCCGGCGCTGCCTTGCGCCAGGAGGTCGTGGCCACGATCGGCCGCGAGTTCCGTCTCCCGGCCGAGATCACTAGCCTCCGCACCGGACTCACCGAACGGCTGCTCGGATTCGCCAACGCGCCGCTCGAGCTCAACCTGCAGGGCTTCGTCTCGCGTGTTCTCAACGAGAGCCTGCCGGACGAGGACTGGCTCGACCCGATCATCATCCGCCTGGCGAACCGAGCCCTGGGAGACTGGACTGACAAGGACGCCGCGACCTTCCCGCGGCAGGTCAAGGAAGTTGCCCGCGCGCTCGACCGTGTAAGCCACCTGTACGAAGCCCACACCGCGACCGATGCGGCCAAGGAAGAGACCGATACCCGGCAGATCGACACTCATCTGCTGACGCTCACCACCCCTCAGGGGACCGAGGAACGCACCCTCATCCACGTCCCCAAGCAGTCCCGCCAGGTGGCCGACGAGCTCGTTGTCAGTGTCATCAGGCAGGCTGAAGAAGCACTGGGTCCCGACGGCGCACGAATCCTTCTCGCCGCCCTGGCCGAGCGCCTGGCCGTGCAGGACGCCAACGCGGCCCCGACGACGAAGGAGACGCTGTGACCGACAACAACAGCCCGGTGGAGAAGAAGCGCCACGTCCTCGGCCTGTCGGGAGGCAAGGACTCCTCCGCTCTCGCGATTCACATGCGTGACCGGGTACCGGAGATGGAGTACTTCTTCTGCGATACCGGCGCCGAGCTGCCGGAGACGTACGAGTACCTCAACCGACTTGAGGCCGCCGTCGGCAAGCCGATCGTGCGTCTCAACGCGACCCGCGATTTCGACCACTGGCTCGAGGTCTACCAGGGCACGCTGCCCAGCCCTCAGATGCGCTGGTGCACCAAGAACCTGAAGCTCAAGCCCCTGGAGGAGTGGGTTGGCGATGACGAGGTGATCTCCTACGTCGCGATCCGCGCCGATGAGAACCGCCTCGGCTACGTCAGCACCAAGCCGAACATCTCCGCGGTCTTCCCCTTCCGGGAAGACGGCATCGACCGAGCCGGCGTCGACCGCATCCTCGAAGAGGCTGGCATCGGTCTCCCGGCCTATTACGAGTGGCGCACCCGCTCGGGCTGCTACTTCTGCTTCTTCCAGCGCAAGCACGAGTGGGTGGGCCTCAAGGACCGTCACCCGGAGCTGTTCGAGAAGGCCATAGCGTACGAGGAGAAGGTCAACTACCGGCGCACCGCGATGCAGGGCCGCGAGTACACCTGGTCCCAGGGTGAGTCCCTGCACGAACTGATCGCTCGCCGGGACGAGATCGAGGAAAAGCACCAGGCCGCGCTCGACCGCGCAGCCAAGCGTGTGAAGCCGAACCGCCCCCTACTCGAGATACTCGCGGATGCTCACGACGAGGACGACGACGAGGCCGGCTGCGCCGTGTGCCACCTGTAGAGCTCTCGCACGTTGAGGGGCCTTGCTGACTGCGGTCTACGCCGGAGTCAGCAAGGCCCTTTCTCTTTGGCGCCGTCGCCTCACTCCTCAGGCAGCTCCTGCCCGGCGTGCCCCGCTCAATGGCCTACCCACACCACAGCGGATTTCTACCGGTTGAATCCAAAAATCCATCCCATCCAGAGCGGATCTGAAATTGCCAAATATCCAAGCTCGCCAGTAACTCAAGAATTCCATACAACTTGTCGTTGACTTCTCCCCCATACGTGGGTTTGGTTGTGTAGACCGAGACCACGGAGGGGCTGGACTTGACCGAATTTGCCGCTACGCACGACCTCGACCCGATTGCCGAACATGAGCCGCAGAGCGCATTGCGGGTTATATCGTACGGCGGTGGCGTGCAGTCCACTGCGCTTCTTGCCCTAGCAGCAAAGGGAGGAATCGACTTCCCCACCTTCCTGTTCTCTAATGTCGGGGACGACAGCGAGAACCCAGGGACTCTGCGATACATCAGGGAGGTTGCCTCACCCTTCGCACGGGAGCACGGGATATCCCTGGAGATCCTGGAGAAGGTACGACGAGACGGTCGCACGGATACGCTCTGGCAGGTGCTGCACAGGCCGGACGCACGCTCCATACCGATCCCGGTCCGGATGGCTAATGGAGCTCCTGGACGCCGCAACTGCACGGCCGACTTCAAGATCAAAGTGATCTCCAAGTGGCTCAAGGCGCATGGCGCCTCAGCAGACAGGCCAGCCACTGTCGGCATCGGGATATCTGCCGACGAGATCCACCGGGCGAACAGACGACGGGCCGAACCCAATCAGAGGGTCTCTTACCCTCTGCTCGATCTCGGGCTGCATCGCGAAGACTGTATACAGCTGATCAGAGAGGCCGGACTCCCCGTACCTCCCAAGAGCTCGTGCTTCTTCTGCCCATTTCACACCGTCGACGAATGGCGAACGCAGCGAAAATCCGAGCCTGAGCTATTCAGCAAATCGGAGAAACTGGAGAGGTTCATCAACGCTCGTCGCGCCGCACTGGGTCGTGATGACGTCTACCTCACACGGTATGGAGCCCCTCTGGGGACCGCCATTCGTAATCCAGCCGGCGACGACCTCGGGGACGGAAACTGCGACTCCGGATGGTGTATGACGTAAGGGCTCCACGAGGGTGCCACTGAACTTGATCGGGTCGTGTCGTCAGGAAGGCCGCGGCCGCTGCCTCGGACAGCCACTTCCACCTCCGTGCACCCGCTCGTCGATGCTTGGCATGCGGCAGCCGGAGAGTGCGCCAGCTCATCCCGCGACCCCTACGACGACTCGCCAAGTTCCCCGATGAGGACTCGCCGGCGAGCCCTGCACCTCAGGCTGTGCCGACCGCGAGAACGTGCGAGGAGGCGTCCGCGAGCGCGCAGTGCTCGTCCGCGAGGCGGGCCGTCGCGATCGCGTCCGCGAGCAGCGCTCCCGCTACCTTCTGGCTCGCATAGCGGTCTGCCGCGACTACGTACGCCCACCCCGGACCCTCGATTCCGTGCACGCTCACACCATTGAGTCCCGCCTCGGTGGCCTCCTCGGCAAGCTCAGCTGCGGTGTGGAAGTGAATCACCGTGAACCCCCTGCTGCCGTCGTAGGAGCCTGTGCTGATGACTTGCGCGACCTCACCGGCCAACAACTCCGGGGTCAGGCCCGCGCTGACGGTGTAGTCCTGCATCAGGGAGTAGCGGGAGATCCCTGCGGCCGCCACCAAGCCGCCCGGGACCGCGACCCGCCGGGCCTCCCGGAGAGCCCTGAGGCGATCGGCGCGGTCCGCCAGGTGGTACAGCGGGCCCAACAGCAAGACCGCCTCGAAGCAGTGGGCCGGGAGGGCTAGATCGCGGGCGTCGCCAAGCTCGGCCGAACACCCGGGCGCGTACGCGCGGGCCTGCTCCACGTGCTTAGGCACGGGATCTACGAGCAGCACCTCATAGCCGTCCTTGGTGAGCCAGCGGGCATGCGTTCCCGGGCCTTCCTGCGCGGCGGTGATCAGTTTGCCGACATCGCCGGCGATCCCGGCCGCGCATACGACGGTGCACAGGAAGGGCTTGCGCTGCGGCTCGGTCACGCGGCTTCTCCCAGTCGGCAGTTGAAGTGGTGGAGCTCTGGCAGCGTACGACGGCACTGCGGAGCAGCTACGTCGACAACCAGCGTGCGGACGGACGTGCGCAGCTTGTGCGCAGAGCAGTTGGCGTTCGAGTTCTAGCCGCCGAGTGCTGTCCCGAGGCCACGCCCCGGCGCCCCGCGGCGCCGGTCGGCGTCGCTGTCAGTGCTGTGATCTACGCTCCTAGCGGTGACGCCGCCCTGGGGAGGGAACCTCTTGAGCCGCACAGAATTCGTGTTCTTCAGCAACGCGCCCGCGGTCAACAGCCTGTACGGGCTGGAGGAAGCTCTCTCTACGATGCGCCACAAGGCGCAAGCCGTCCTCGGCGTCTTATCGGAATACGAGATGACCGCGTGGTTCCTACCGGCCGAGCTTAGCCCGGCCGCACGCCGCCGCGATCTCTTGCTGATCCGAGCAGTGCAGGTACAGGAGGAACGACTCCTGAGCGTCGTCGAGGATGTGCGCCGTGGTTTGCGCAAGATCCTCGCCAACGACCCTCACTCCCGGCGCAGGCGTGACTGGGCGGCTCGGCTCGAACAGCGTCTCCTGGACGAGCGTCCGGCTTGCCCGAGCTGGGACAGCATGGATATCCATCCCGTCAAAGCGAGTGCGTTTGATGTGGAGTTGGAGCACTCCACGGTCGTGCGCCACCGGTACGAGCAACTGGTCAAGTACGGCACGACGGTCGTTGGGCTCCTCGAGCAGTTGCTCAACGCCGGCATCTTCACAGAACCGGCGGGCCTACCCATGGACCAGATCGACGTGCTGCACCACTCCCGCTTCGAGAAGCTGATAGGTGATCTGCTGGACCGGGACGGCTATCGGGTCATGCGCTCCGGCGGCGGGGCTGGCGACCAAGGCGCCGACGTCCTTGCGATGGACGACCTCGATCGCTACATCATGGTCCAGGCGAAGCACTTCACCGGTGGCAGCGGCTCCGTCGGGCAGCCGGTCGCGCAGCACCTGTTCGGCGGGGCGAACGCGATGCAGCCCTCGGCACTGCCGATCCTCGTGACGAACGGGAAGTTAACCGGCTCGGCGAAGGTCTGGTCGAAGAAGGAGCATCGCGTGCGCCTGGTGGGCCGTGAGGAACTCGCGCGGTGGAGCGGGGGCGGGGAGAGCCTGGCGGCCGTCCTGCGGGCTCAACAGCCCTCGTAGGGGGAGTTTTGCGGTTCCCCCGGCAAGTCAGCCCCAACGTACCTTCTCCACCGTCTTCAACGGGCTCGAGAGGCTGGTTCTGTCCTGACGAGCACGCCTATGCCACGTACGGGAGCCTCCGCTCTGGCGCCAGGCCGCGAAGCGGCCCGTAAGACTTGTTGCGGCCACTCCCCGGCCCCCGCAAATGTCGGCGCCCGGACGGCCCAACCAGCGTGCACTATCTGTGAGACCCTCTCCCGTTTTCGGCTGCGATACCAAGGTGGCTGCGAGAGGCTTCGGCCATGGAACTCTCCCCCGAGCAGCGCAACGAGAAGGCGTACCAAGGTCTTCAGGACCTCACCGAGCTGTTGCAGCGGGACACGGGGCCGCACGCTCCCCCGCCGGAGAACCGTCGGCCCTACGTGATCGGGTGGGGGCTGGTCGCGGCGCTCCATCGCCAGGCGTGCGCTGTCGTCCTCATGTACCGGAACGGTCTCGGCCATGAGGCTGCCCCGAACCGCCGGCTGATGATCGAGTACATGGCCCAGCTCCAGTGGCTGTCCCGGGACGGCGAAGATGCCGTCGACTCGATGAACAAGGCCTTCCAGCACAGCCACGGCAAGCTGCGCAGGGCGGTCGACGGGGGCGGCATGTTCACGTACGACGATGAGGTGGCTGCCGCGGCCGACGCCGTGGCAGCGGCGGTCATCCCGCCGAACCCCGCAAACGAGTTCAACCTGACGGGCAAGCTCCTGGGGCGCCTCGGGAGCGGGCTGCCGGAAATCTGGATCAGCGAGACCCAGCACTCCCACTCCGGGATCTCCGCCGCCCGTGTGTTCTTCGACGACAGCGCGGAGGATGCCGTCCACCTCTACGACAGCCCGCGCTACAGCGCTGTGGCGAGCCCGGATGAGCTGTCGCCTTTCATGGCGTTCATGCTGCTGTACTGCGGCATGGAGGCATTCGATGACGTCATGGCCGGCACCCCTTGGGCAGGCGAACTCAAGCGTATCGGCCTTGCTGCCGGTCTCTTGGACGCCTCGACGGCCGACGAGACGGGCAGCTGATCGGCAACGGACGTCGAAGCCGGGACCACGAGCTGCTGCGGACTGGCCCCGGCCAGGCCGGGTGGGATTCAGCGTCGCGCCAGTTTCCGGCCGACCTCAGCCCACTGAACCCGGCGGAGCCCAGGGCCATACTCACCAACGCCCCCCTACTCCTGCCCCGCTGCCACTACGTCGCGTAGCCTGCCGTGAAAGGCGGATCACGGTCCCGGCCAGCGGTGATCCTCCTTCAGAGGCAGCCTCCGCTGGGGAGAATCTGGGGAGAATGAAGCCCCGTTGGGGAGCGGCTGGGGAGGATCGGCTGCACAATCGGGCAGCACGGGGAAAGGGCCCGAAAGGGCGATCGCCGCAGGTCAAAGCGCTTATCGACTTGATTTCCGCAGGTCAGCGGCCGGAGGGCGAGGACTTCAAGAAGATCTCCTCCTGGGCCGCCATCCTCTTCGCCCCCACCCTGGTCGGCACCATCTACGGCATGAACTTCGAGACCATGCCGGAACTCCACTGGGCGGCGGGCTACCCCTTCGCCATCCTCCTCATGGCGGTGGTCTGCACGAGCCTGTACGTCATCTTCAAGAAGCGCGACTGGTTGTAGAGCACACCTCGATACCCCTTGATCAAGAAGCTGCCTCCGGGCCCTCTGGGGGAGAATCCGCCGGGCACCCGCAGAGGCACTCCGCGCTCTGCCTCTGTGTCTGCCCCTCCCGAGCCGGAGCCGGACTGCCGATGTCGGACCCCATGGCTAGCCTGTCCCCGTGACGCCCACCGATGACCGACAGCTCCCCGCTACGCTGGCCGCTGTGCTGGCCGTTCGATTCGACTCCGCAGCCGAGAACGGGATCGACTTCGAGCCCTTCCCGGCCTTCTTGACCGCCGCCGATACCACCGACTGGTTCCAGGCATGGACCGGGAACAGTGAACTGGACGGCGACGACTTCCGCGTGTTCGGGCAGGACGGCACGGGCGGGTACGCGGCATTCTGGCTGGTTCGCCCGAGCCGGCCCCTGGCCGAGCAGCCCATCGTCTTCCTCGGGTCCGAGGGAGAGACCGGTGTCGTCGCGCGCGACCTGGGTGACTTCCTGTGGCTACTGGCGGGCGGTTTCGGCCCCTGGGAAGCTGCCACCTCGTATGAGCCCGACTGGACCCCGCGTCCTCATCGGGAACTGACCGCCATCGCTGAACAATTCGCGCCGCACCAGCGCCGGTCAGCGACTGCCTTGATCGAACTGGCCGCCCAGGAGTTCCCCGACTTCGACGACATCATCATGGAGCTCTGCCGCTGAACCCGGCGCCCGTGGGGTTCGGATGCCGTACCTATGACGCCGAGGTGGAGGAAGCACACAGGAAGCGCCGGCATGCACGGGGGCGATCGAGGCCCGTGGCCGGCGACGGCTCCACGAAGGGCTACCCCGACGGCTGGTGCCTCGAAGCCCCTGCCGTCCGCCAGCGGCAGGTGCGAAGCCCCGTCATCGGTGCCGGAAGGCTGAGAGACTTTCCGCAGCAGCGAGGGAGGCTCCATGGGTTTCGGATTCCGCGTTGGTGTGCCCGGACTGAGCGTGCGTGTCTCGACGAGGGGCGTACGGACGTCGATCGGGCCACGGATGGCACGCGTGAACGTGGGCGGCGGGCGGACGACGCTCTCGTCGGGCATGGGGCCCTTGTACGCCTCCACCGCGCTGGGCAGTGGGCGCCGCCGGACCACCACGAGCCGCACCCCACGTTCCGGCTCGCGCCCGCGGGCCGCCGTGCCCTCGGGCGCACAGCTGGAACGGGCTCGCCGACAGGCTGAGCGGGCCCAACAGGAGGCGGAACGCGACGCGGCAATCGCTCATCTGCGGGAACTGCGGCAGCAGATGACCAGCGTGCACCTGCAGTCCTTCTCCCCCGTCCACCCACCGGTGGTGCCCGGGCCCCCGCAACTGGGACTGCCTTGGGCGCTGGCCGAGGCCAGAGCGTTCCATCTGGCGGGGCTCGGTGTGTTCGCCCGTGCAGAGCGTGCGGAGGCGAAGCAGCGGGCAGAGCAGGACGCGCCGGTGTACCTGGCCGCCGAGCAGGCAAGGCTGCACGGCGCCCACGGGGCGCTGACCACCGAAGCACATCAGTGGTGGCAGGCCCTCGTCGCGAACGACGAGGCGACCGTTTGCGAGACGGTCAACTACGCCTTCTCCGACAACCCCGCCGCCGGCTGTGCGGTCGGGGTGGACGGCTCCGTGATGTCCGTGGTGATGCGGCAGCACGACATCGACTCGCTGCCCGACCAGACTCCTGGGGTCACGTCCAGTGGGCGCCCCACGCTGAAGACGCTGACGAAGCGGGACCGGGTCCTGTGGTGGCTCACGGCCATGGGGTCCAACGTCATCGCCACCCTCAAGGAGGGATTCGCCGTCGCGCCGGGGATCACCGCGATCGACCTCGCGGTGATCACGCGCATGCCGGACACCCAGCGGTTGGGGTTCGTGGCGTACGGCCGGTGGACCCGCCGAGCCATCGAGTCAGGTCCCTGGCGGCAGCCGGAGGACGCGCTGCGCTTCCTGGACATCGGCCAGGACGTCGCCTGCGCAGTTACCGCTACCGCCTCCGGAAACCTCTCGAACACCATCAAGCCGCTGGACACCAGTCGACTGCCCGGCCTGCAATGCCTGCTCGACCACGCCCAGGACGACGCCGCCTCGGTTGACGCCACACTGGCCGGCCTGGACGGCGACCTCCTGGCCAACACTCCGGCCACCCACGATGCGCCGACCCCGGACCACTATCGGATTCACACGTTCGCCGAGTGGAAGACCCAGGCCCCGTCCGCGGCCCGGACAACCGCCGTCGACGAGCCCGTTCTCGCTGCCCCGGCAGCGCTCGCGCCGGGACAGAACCTCACATTGCCCGACGAGACGTGGGAAGGGCTGAACATCGCATTCAGCTTCGACGGCGCAGATGCCGACCTCACGCTCTTCCTCACCGACGCGCAGGGCCGGGTCGCTTCCGACGAGGACTTCGTCTTCTACAACCAGCCGTCCGCCGCCGATGGGGCCGCGCGTCTCCTGGGGAAGCAGCACGATGGAACGCATACTGTCGAGCGCGCCGCCGTCCACCTCGCAGCCTTGCCCGAACACGTCCAGCGCATGACGATCGCGATCAACATGGACGTCGACACCGGACTGACATGCGGCTCCCTCACCTACGCGGAGCTGTCCATCGGATGCGCTTCCGCCGCCTGGACTTTCCAGCCACCCGCCGACCCTGCCATCAGGGCCATGGTCATCGCGGAGCTGTATCGGCACAGGTCCCCCGAGGGCCGGCCGGTGTGGAAGCTCCGAGCAGTCGGACAGGGATGGGCCGACGGGCTGGACGGCTTGGCCAGGGCGCACGGAGTCGACGTCACGTAGCCCACCGCGCAGGGTCGCCCCGCTGACCAGCGGTGGTCGTCTCCGCCAGGCGGGCCCTCGCGTCACTTGGTCCAGATGTCCAGTAGGCGGTTCGCCACGTGGAGGCTGTCGGGGGGTTCGGTGTTGCACGTGACGGCGACCGCGGTGGTGCGGTCCGGGCTCACCTTGAAGGCGCTGTGGAAGCCCTCCCAGTCGCCCCGGTGCACCAGGCTCCTGTCGGGCAGAAGGAGGATGCCGGCCCCGTACCGGCCCTCGTCGACGCCGCGCGCACGCAGCACGTCGCCCACGCTCACCGCTCCCTGCGTGACCCCGGTGAGCAGGGGGGTTCCGCCGATGCGGCCGGTGCGGTAGTTGTCGGCCCAGCGGACGAGTTCGCCGGGTGTGGTCTGGACGGCTCCGTCTCCGTACTGCGTCCAGGGGGAGGACCGGGGGGTGAAGGAGCCGTCCTTCTCCTCGTACGACTTCGCCTTGCCGGGAACGTCCGCCGCCGGGGCCACGGCCATGCGCAGGCGCAGCGGGTCGAAGAACTCCTGCTGCACGAACGTGGCGAACGGCTTGCCGGTGACCCTTTCGACGACGTGGGCCAGCAGGACGTAGTTCGAGTTGGAGTAGGAGAAGCGCCGGCCGGACGGATCCGCGGGCCGCGTGGCGAGGATGGCCTTGACGGCGTCCTGTTGGCCGGCCGGGTCCGTCAGCCCGACGCCCTTGGCGTGCAGCAGGTCTTCGTAGTCGGGGATGCCGCTGGTGTGGTGCATCAGGTCGGCCAGCGTGACGTGCCGGGTCCAGGCGGGCGGCCGGTCGAGGTGGGCGGACAGGGGGTCGTCAAGCGCGAGGCGGTGCCGGCCGGCCAGCAGGAGGACCGCGTCGGCCGTGAACTGTTTGGAGTTGGACGCGATGTCGAAGACCGTCGCCGGCGTGATGGCCCGCCCGGTCGCCAGGTCGGCCTTCCCCCGCCCCGCCTCCCACACGACGTCACCGCGCCTGCCGACCGCGGCCGAACAGCCCGGGCCCTCGGCGGAGGGCACCAGTTCCCGGAGCGTCTGCGTGCTGCGCCTGTCGCGGTCGTCGCCGGCCGCGTGGGCCGGCGGGTTGACGACACCGGCCAGTACGGCCACCACCACGGCTCCCCCGGCGGCCCGCAACGAAACCGTCCGTTCCACCTGCGTCACCTCTCCTTCGTTTCGCCTCGGCCGGTCTCGAAGGCCGGGGGCTCGATGTCCTTGAGGCAGGCGGTGTCCGGGGCCGTGGGGGTGTCGAAGAAGGAGCGCGTGATCGACTGGGCGCACGTCGACGTGGCGAAGGCCACGTGCGGCGCGTAGGGGATCGTGACGACGGTGGACCGGGGCAGGGTGCGGGCCACGTACGGGCCGTTGTCGGCGCCCGTCTGGGAGTCGAAGCCGCCCGACATGACGAGGGTGGGGATGTCGCTGCGGGTGACGTCCCGGACCGACCGCGGGGCCGCGGGGATGTTCCAGACGCCGCAGTCCGGCCGGACGAAGGTGAGCTGGGGGGCCTGGGCCAGTACGGAGCGGGGGAACGCGGGGAACGCCTCCCGGCCGCTGCGCACGACGTCCGCCTCGGTCTCGTACGGCACCCACTCGCCGCAGAAGACGCCGTACTCGAGGCCGTGGGAGATGTGGCCGAAGG
Organism: Streptomyces sp. NPDC042102; assembly: GCF_055582305.1. Classification (NCBI taxonomy): domain Bacteria; kingdom Bacillati; phylum Actinomycetota; class Actinomycetes; order Kitasatosporales; family Streptomycetaceae; genus Streptomyces; species Streptomyces sp. NPDC042102. The sequence goes on along the minus strand of NZ_JBVJDL010000001.1, from coordinate 462,559 downwards.
TCTGCGGGTCGGTCTTGGCGGCCGCCCACTGCTCGGCGATCCGCTGCGGTCTGCCGTGGGCCAGTTCGTCGAGGGAGCGGGGGACGCCGGGGGCGGCGTGGGTGGCGGTGGTCATCCAGTTCACCAGGGCTCCGTCGTCCAGGACGACCTTGACCGGGTGCGGGCTGCCGGAGGGCGTGACAGTGGTGGTGACCGGCTCGGCGTCGAGCCGGCGCACCAGTTCGTCGAAGGTGGCGGGCAGGTTCGGGTAGCGCCGGTTGCATGCCGGCTGCTGCGCGCAGGCCTCGAACAGGCTGTTGATGCCCTGCCGGGCGCTGCTCCAGGTCAGCGCCAGCCCCGCCCTGGACGGTGGCAGGATGCCGTCGAGCCCGACCGAGCGGATCCCCTCGGGATGGTCACGCATCAGGACGAGCGCCAGGTGGGTGCCGTAGGAGATGCCGAACACGTTCCATTGCGGGATGCCCAGGGTACGGCGCAGGTCGGCGAGGTCGGCGGCGCTCTCGATGTCGTTGTACGCGGCGAGGTCGGCGCCGCGGGCGCCCAGTTGGTCGCGGCAGCTCCGGGTCGCCTCGACATGCTCGCGCTCGGTGGACGGCGCGTAGTAGACGAGGCCGACGGCGCGTGCCTCGAACTCGTCGATGGTGCGGCAGGTGAGCGCCGGGTCGGCCGAGTAGGTGCCGCGCTGGGACATGAGGATCACGTCCCGGTCGCGGTTCAGGCCGCCGTCGACGGCCCTCTTCGCCGCCCACACGGCGTTGTCGCCGGGCCCGCCCGCGAGCCACACGATCGGGTCGGGCTTCGGCGTGCGTGCGGCCGCCGGGACGATCGCGACGCCGAGCCTGATCGTTCGGCCGCCCGGCCCGGCGCGGTTCTCGGGCACGGTCAGCGTGCCGCAGCGGGCGTCCTTCAGCGCGGCGATCGGCTCCGGGGTCTTCGGGCAGGGGCCCGGCTCGTAGCGGGCGTCGCCCACGGTGCGGGCGACCGTGCCGGCCGCCGCCCCCGGTGTCTCCTCCCGCGCGCTCGCGGGTGCCGCGAGCAGGCCGGTGACGAGGATTGCCGTCGCCGCCGCGGCCGGTCCCGTGCGCAGCCTTCGTACGTGGGGGCGTGCCATGTGTTCTCCCGGTCACTTCGGGGTGATCGTGAACGGTTCCCAGCCGAGGCCCGTCACGCACGCCGTGTCGGGTGCGGCCGGACGGGCGAGGAAGGACGCCAGCACCTTCTGGGCGCAGGGCGACTGCGGGACCACCCAGTGCCCGATGCCGGGGACCTGGACGGTGGTCGAGTCGGGCAGCGTGCGGGCCGTCCGGCCCGCCCAGCTCGCGCCGCTCTTCATGTCGCCCGTCCCGTTGATGAAGAGCGTCGGCACCGTGCTGACGGGGGCCACCCGCTGCGTGGCGGTGCGGTCCGGGACGTTCCACACGCGGCACACCTGTTCCTGGAAGGCCAGTTGGGGTGCCTGGGCCAGGACCTGCTCCGGCCAGTCCGGGAACGCCTTGCGGCCCGCCTCCAGCACATCGGACGCCGCGTGGTCCGGCACCCATTCGGCGCACACCACCGAGTTCGTCAGACCGTGGGCGGTCTGGCCGATGACCTGGGCGGACCCGGCGGCGCGGGCCCGGGCGAAGCGCTCCGGGCGGCCGCGGCCGAGTTCGTCGATCGCCGCCGGGACGTCGGCGAACGGAATCGCCTTGGCGACCAGCAGGTTCACCAGCGCGCCGCCGTCGAGGACGACCTTTACCGGGGCTCCGCCCCGCGGCGGCCGGACGTCCAGGGTCAGCGGCCGGGCCTCCAGCTCGCGCACCTGCTCGTTCAGGGTGCGCTCCGGGTCCGGGTAGCGGCTCTTGCAGCGGGGCTCCGCCGCGCAGGCCTTGTACAGGTTCTCGAGGCCTTCCCGGGCGCCGGACCAGGCGAAGGGCAGGGAGACGTACTGCCCGGGGGCGATGGAGTCGAGCGCCACCGCGCGGATCCCCCGGGGGTGCAGGCGCAGGTAGGTCATGGCCAGGTTGCTGCCGTACGAGTGGCCGTAGACGTTCCACTGCTCGATGCCCAGCGCCGTGCGCAGGTCGGCGAAGTCGGCGGCGTTCTCAGTGCTGTTGTAGGCGCTGAGGTCGGTTCCGCCGGCCGTCAGGCGGTCCCGGCACCGCTGCACCGCGTCGAGCATGAGCCGCTGCGTGTGCGGTGCGTAGGAGGGGAGCCCGACGGACGTGGCGGAGAAGCGGTCCAGCTCCGGGCAGGCGAGGTCGGGCGTGTCGTAGCGGTTGCCGCGCTGGGCCATGACGATGAGATCGCGGTCCCGGTTCAGGCCGGAGGAGACCAGGAACGGGATGTCGTCGAAGACCTCGCCGCCGGGGCCGCCCGCCATGAACACCACCGGGTCCTGGGCGGGCTTCGCCGAGGTGGCCGGGATGACCGCCACGGCCAGCCGGATGGTCCGGCCGCCGGGACGGGCGCGGTTCTCGGGGACTTCCAGGACTCCGCACCGGGCTGTGGCCAGCGCTTCGACCGGCTCGGGCGCCGTCCTGGGGCAAGGGCCTGGCACGAAGCGTGATCCGGCTGCCGCGCCGGCTCCGGTGAGGGCGGGCAGGAGTGCCAGCAGGGCCCCGGCAGCTGCATACGCCTTGCGGAAGCTGTGCTCTGCCATACGATCCGTTCCTCTGCCGAAGGGCGGCCGACCCGCCCGGGCGACGCCGCGGCGGTGTGGGCGGAACGTACGTATTCGACCTTACCGACCGGCCCGGGTGCGCGCACACGGGCCGGTGCGGCCACCGTCACCCACGGCCACCGGGCAGGGGCATCAGGCGGTAGAAGACCGTGGCCACCAGGTCGCGGGCGTACCGGGCGTCCAAAAGGCCGGGGCGGAAGAGGACGCGGTACATCATCGGGGCCACGACGTGGTCCATCACGATGTCGGTTCCGGGCGCGTGCTCGCCGCGCTGCGCGGCGCGTTCGAGGATGGCGTCCACCTGCTCGACGGCGTAGGCGGAGCACCGCCCGGCGCCGTCGCCGTCCGGGTCGCCGGCGAGGGCGTCGCGGAGGTACGAACGGCCCGCCGGGGAGGACATCTCCTCGAGGAAGGCGACGGCCCAGTGCTCCAGGTCCTCGCGCAGGCCGCCGAGGTCGGCCGGGGGCCCCTCGGGCCGCAGCCGCTCGACGGCGACGTCCGCGAGGAGCTCCTGGAGGTCTCCCCAGCGCCGGTAGATCGTCGACGGGGTCACACCGGCCCGTCCCGCCACGAGGGGGATGGTGAGGGCCGCGCGGCCCCGTTCCGCCTGGAGCTCGCGGACGGCCTCGTGCACCGACTGCTGGACCCGGGCGCTACGGCCTCCGGGTCGTACGGCTGGTTGGGGACTCATGGACCCAGCTTAAAGCTCATTCGTTGCAGGTCGGGACGGGTCACGCAAGGGGACCATCCCGGGATGGCGCGGCGGACTGCTCGATTGCGCAGGGGGGCGGCAGCGGACGCGGTCCCCAAAAGCAAAGAATGCGCTTTAGCGGCGTGGAGACATCTCGTGGACTGCCCCCACCCCCACGTCCCGCCGCCGACGGCGGGCCGGATCGCCACCGTCGGGGGCTCCTGCCGCCTCGTGACCGAATGACCCGACACGGCTCGGCGGGCATTTCGGTTCACCGGTTCCGGCACGAATGTGCGACGTCGCATCGAACGGAACGGGAATGGAGCGAATTACCCGGGCATTCCCAGCCGTCACATGACGGAAATCGCGAACCGTACGTGGACACGAGAAACCTCAGACCGTGAACCGTACGGCTTCCAGCCACAGGTTGTCGTCGAGCGTGCCGCCGAAGATGTAGTTGCCGGGTGCCTGGCCCCGCGGTTCGTCGCACGCCAGTCCGCCCCATCCGTGGCCGCGGACGGCGGCGTTCTGGCAGACCGCGCCGTCACCGACATTGATGACGAATCCCAGCATGTACGGATAGTCCTTCGCGGTGCCGCCGATGTAGTTGTCGATGCCGTCGGCCACACCGTTCCACGGGGTCTTCCAGTGCTCCTTGTATACGAAGGCGTTGGCGGCCGTGCCCTTCGTGCCCGACACCGCGATGTTGAGGGCCTTGATCCTTCTGCTCTGACCCTCCGTGCCGGCCGTGGCGCCGTCGCACACCGCCTTCTGCCAGCCGATCCCCTCGACGTAGGCCCGGTAGCAGATGTGCCGTCCGGGTTCCCGCGCGGCGAGCCGGGACACGGCGACCGCGGCCGTGTCCGGCGCGAGCGCCGGCGGCGCCGGCGCCGCGGCGGCCTTGGGCGCCGCACCGTTCGCGGCCGGGGGCTGCTGCTGCGGCGCGGGGGCGGCCTGTGGCGCGACGGCGGGCGGCTGGGGCTTCACCTCCGCCTCCGGAGTGGCCGAAGGCGTCGGCGTGACGATCGGCGCGGGGCGCTCGGCGGGGGCGGCGGACGGCGCGGGTGCGCGGAACGCCTCGGGAGTCGGGGACTGCGTGGCCATCGGCGGCATGTCGCGTACGGCGGCCGCCTCGCTGCTGTTCCCGAACTCCAGGGCGCCGGTGCCGGCCAGGGACGCGGTCAGGGTGAGCGGGACCGTCACCGCGGCCGTCCAGCCCAGCGTGGCCCAGACCCGGCGTCCGGGGGTCATACCGCGGGGGGCACGGACCGGGCGGCGGCGGAAGGCTTCCGCGAAGCTCGGCCCGGACGGCGAGGACGCAGGGGAGGAAGGGGAGGAAGGAGCGGAAGGGGTGGTCGATGAGGGCGCTGAGGCCGGTTTCGGGGTGCCGGGCTGCGGGTTCATGGTCCTGTGGCTCCAGTCGGGGTGGTCGCGGAGCGGGGCATGGGCGGGGCGGAAAGGTTCCCGGGGGCGCGGCAGCTGGGGCGCGGGCGGCCCGTGCCGCCAGAGTAAGCACTCACGATACCGGCCGGTTTCTTGATCTCGCGAGATTCTGAGCTTTTCCTGAGCATCAACCCGCTTTCCCTGATCTATCTTGACTGCGTGTCGCCGAGAACTGACTCTGCGGGACCGGGAATTCTTCATCAATCCGGTTTGCCGCATCCAGGGCGTTGGGGAGCAAAGATGATTGATGCTCATGGCACGTCCGATTCCGCCCCTCGCATCCCTTCGGCCGAGCGCCACAGGGCGCTGCTGATGCGGTTCGCGAGCCGGTTGACCGACGGGGACCGGTACCGGGCGGAGGACATCGTCCAGGAGACCCTCCTGCGCGCCTGGAAGCGGCCGCCGGCCGCCGTCCCGGCCGGTGACGACGAGCGGCTGCTCGCCTGGCTGTACACGGTGGCCCGCAACCTGGCGGTCGACATGCACCGACGGGACCGCGCCGTGCCGGTGGGCACTCTGCCGCCCCAACTGCTGAATCGCCCGGCGGACGGCGACATCGCCGACCGCGTGGTGGACCGGCAGGTGGTCCGCAGGGCGCTGGCCCGGCTGTCGGACGAGCACCGGGAGGTGGTCGTACGCGTCCACCTGTGCGACCGCCCCGGGCACGAGACCGCGCGGGAGATCGGGATCTCGCCGGGGACCGTCAAGTCCCGTACCCACTACGCCCTGCGGGCCCTGCGGCGGGAGCTGGCGGCGTGACCACCTTCGACCCGGTCCGTTGGCTCCTCGACCACCGGGACGGGGTCATCCGGTGGACGGTCGTGGTGTGCGTGGCCCTCCTGCTGTTCCTGCTGGTCCGGTACTTCGCCATGAAGCTGGGCGGCTGGCGGGCGGCGTGGCGGCGCCTGACGAGGGAACTGGCCCTCACCGCGGCCGCGTTCGCCTCGCCGGTGCGGGCGTGGCTGCGCTACCGCCGGGTGCTGCGGATCCTGGTCCGGCGGCTCGGCGATCCGGAGAGCTGGCGCGACGCCGAACGGGCCCTGGCCGCCGCCCGGTTGGCGGCCGCGCCCGCCCGTCCGTACGCCGTCCTGGTCGACGACGGTGAGGTCACCGTTCTGCTGGCCGGACGAACGGTGCCGTCGCCCGTGGAGCCCTGGGAGGCCGACGAGGACCTCCCCGACCAGTGGACGGCCCACCGGGCGGACCTCCCGGCGGTCGTCCCGGCGGTCGGCGGCCCGGCGGTCGGCGGCCCGGCATCCGGCCCTGCGGACGTCCAGGCGGCCGTCTCCGCGCTCGCCCCCGAGGCGGGCCCGGGCCGGCCGGTCGTCGTGGCGGTCGGCGCGGAGGACGGCTCCGCCGGACGCTGCGCCTTCCTGGACCTGATGTCGGGGCCGCCGACCCTGGCGCTGGACGGCGACCGGCGGGCCCGCGCGGCGCTGCTGCCGGCCCTGGGCGCGCAGTTGGGCGTACGCCTGCCGCCGGGACTGCTGATCGCGGCGGACGGGGTGCTCCGTGGCTTCCCGGGCGAGCCGGTGCGCGAGGCGTACCGGAGGGCGAAGGACACCCCGGCGCGGCTGGGCACGCCGCCGTTCCTGGTGGCGCCGGACCTGCCGGACCCGCTGCCGCCGGAGCTGGCGGGGCCGCCGGAGGCGGTCCCGGCGACGCGGATCCTCGTCCTGGGGTCCGGACGCGGGTACGTACGCCGCCTGTACGCCGACGGGCACGGCCAACTGGCGCTGCCGGGCACGCCGTTGCTGCTGATGGCGCACGCCTTGCCGCATGCGGTGGCCCGCACGCTGAAGCGGATCCCGCCGGTGCACCCGCCCGCGCCGACGACCGACGGGGTACGGGGCCTGTTCGAGGAGGAGGACGTCCCGCTCGGCGGGCTCGCCGTGGAACAGGACCCGGACGAGGGCATCCCGACGACGGCCCCGGCCCGCACGGCCGCGGCGTCCGCCGTGGCCACGGCCACCGAGGGGGCGACGGCCCCGGCGGCCACCCCGCTCCCGTCGCCGGCTCCGTCGCCCCGCCCCGTACACCCCGTGCCGGGCGACGCCCCGGCCCCCGGAACCGGGCAGGCCCCGGCCGCGCCCGGCCCGTCCGCCACCCCGGACCCCGACGCCGGCCCCCTGCCGGGCCCGGCCCCCGACCCGGCCTCGAACGGGCCGGAGGAGGCAGAAGAGCCTGAGGGGCCGAAGGAGCCTGACGGGCCAGACGGACCTGAGGAGCCGTTCGGGCCGGACGAGCCGGACGGGGCACGGCATCCCGGTGCTGCCGGACCCGACGGCGGGGGCCCCCGCGCCGACGGCGACGTGCCCGTCATCTGGGCCGGCTCCGACTCCGACCCGGGTCGCTGGACCGGCCTGACCGGCCCCGGGCAGGACGCCCGGGCCGCCGAGCGGCACGGTGGGACACCCGACGGCACCGGACCGGCCACCGACCCCGCCGACGCCGGCGCCCCCACCCCTGCACCCGACCCCGAACCCGAACCCGACGCCGGCCCCACCCCCACCCCCGACCCGGAAACCGACCCGGACACCGACCCCGATGCCGGGGTGCCCGCCGGGCCGGCCGGGGTGTCACCGCGTCGCTGACGTCACCGCAAGGAGTTCCGTGAGACTCACCCTCTCCACCGTCGACGTCCGCGGTCACCACGCGGATCACATGCTGGACCTCCCCGAGGGCGCCAACGTCGCCGCTCTCGGGGAGGCCCTGGGCGCCACCGAGCTCTACCTCGACGGCCGTCCGCTCAGCCCCGATCTCCCCGTTCGGGCCAGCGGACTGCGCGAGGGGTCGGTGGTCGGCCTCGGAGCCCCGGTACCACCCCCGGCCGTGGGCTCCGAGGCCTGGCGGCCGCCCGCCTCCGACCCGGTCCTGGTCGAGGTCCGCCACATCGGCGGGCCCGGCGCGGGCCGGGTCTGGCGGCTCGGCCCCGGCGCCCACGAGGCCGGCACCGACCGCGGCTGCGTACTGCGCCTCGACGGCGGCGGGGCGCCCGCCCTCGGCACGTGGATCACCGTGGGCACCGACGGCCGGGTGCGGCTCCTGCTCCCCACCACCGACGACGACACCGACGAGACCTGCGGTCTGCGCAGCCTCACCCCGCCGCCGCCCGTCGACCCCACCACCGGCACCCCGCTCACCGCCGAGGACCCCGCCGGACCCGAGGACGGCGGGCCGGGCGGCCACACCCCGGAACCCGCCCCGCCCGGCCCCGACGGCAAGCCCGAGGAACCGCCGCTCCCGCCGGCCGGCCGGCTCCCGGAGCTCGACGACGGATCGGTCGAATGGCCGCCGTACGCCGACCTGTCCCTCGGTGACCATCTGCTGCGCCTGTGCCCGCCGTTCGAGGCCGACGCCGCCGTGAACACGGCCGCCGACGGCATCGGCGTCGAGTACAACCGCCCGCCGCGCATCGCCCCGCACCTCGACGCCGAGTCCATGGCCATGCAGGGCCCGCCCGAGGACAACAGCAAGCGGCCCTTCCCGTTCCTCATGATGATCTCGCCGCTGATCATGGGCCTGGTCATGGTCTTCATGTTCCGCAGCCTCTACTTCCTGGTCTTCATCGTCCTGACGCCCCTGATGGGCCTCGGCAACTGGGTGACCTCCCGCCGGACCGGCCGCCAGCAGTACGAGGAGAACCTCCGGGTCTACCTCGTGCGCCGCGCCTGGCTGGAGCTGGAGATCCGGCAGGCCGCGCTGGAGGAACGGGAGCTGCGCGCCGAGTCCTTCCCCGACCCGGCATCCCTGCGGCTGACCGCGACCGGCCCGGGCAAGGGCCTGTGGCAGCGCCGCCGCCGCGACCCCGATCACCTCACCCTGCGCCTGGGCACGCTGACCCGGGCCTCCCTCAAGCGCATCGACGACAGCGCCCGCGAGGCCAACCGCCGCAGGGTTCACTGGCGGCTGGCCGACGTCCCCTTCGGGGTGGAGCTCGCCCTGCACGGCGTGGTCGGCATCAGCGGCTCCGGAACCGCGCCGCGCCGCCTCGCCTGCTGGGCCGTCGCCCAGGCCGCCGTCCTGCACAGCCCGCGCGACCTGCGGATCGTCGTCCTCACGGACGACCAGCGCGCCGACGCCTGGAGCTGGGTGCGCTGGCTGCCGCACCTGCGGGGCGGCCGCTCCGGTGGCGCCGTCATAAGCCTGGGCAACGACCCGGAGACCACCGCCCACCGGGTCAACGAGCTGATGGGCGAGATCCAGGCCCGCTCCGACGGCGACGCCTCCCCGATGCGCCACTTCCTCCAGCGGGAGCCGGACATCATGGTCGTCCTCGACGGGGCCCGCCGGCTGCGCGACGTCCCCGGCGTGGTCCACCTGCTGACCGCGGGCCCCGAGGTACGGGTGTTCAGCGTCTGCGTCGACGAGCGCGAGCGGCTGCTCCCCGAGGAGTGCACCGTCGTCGTCACCACCCACGGCAACCGGCTCTCCGTCCGCGCCTCGGGCGTGCCCGAAGTGACCGACGTACGAGCCGACCTGGTCGAGAGGCGCTGGTGCGAGGAGGTGGCCCGGGCGCTGGCCCCGATCCGCGACGTCACCGTCGACGGCGACTCCGGGCTCCCCGACGACGTCCGGCTGCTGCCGCTGATCGGCCACGAGCCCCCGGACCCGGCCGCGATCGTCAAGGCCTGGGCCCGCCGCCCGGCCTCCGCCGGCTTCGTCATCGGCTCCGGGTACGAGGGCCCGCTCACCCTGGACCTGGTCCGCGACGGCCCGCACGGACTGATCGGCGGCACCACCGGCTCCGGTAAGTCGGAGCTGCTCCAGACGATGATCGCCTCGCTGGCCGCCGCCAACCGGCCGGACGAACTCGCCTTCGTCCTGGTCGACTACAAGGGCGGCAGCGCCTTCCGCGAATGCGACCGGCTGCCCCACACCCTCGGCATGATCACCGACCTCGACGGGCACCTGGTGCGCCGGGCACTGGCCTCCCTCGACGCCGAACTGCGGCGCCGCGAGATCCTGCTGAACGAGGTCGAGGCCAAGGACCACCCGGAGTACCGGGCCAAGCGGGCCCGCAACCCGCGGTTGCCCGCCCTGCCCCGGCTCCTCATCATCATCGACGAGTTCGCGACCGTGGTCCGTGAACTGCCCGAGTTCGTCCCCGGACTGATCAGCCTCGCCCAGCGCGGCCGTTCCCTCGGCCTGCACCTGTTCCTCGCCACCCAGCGGCCCGGCGGCGTCGTCAGCACCGAGATACGCGCCAACACCAACCTGCGGATCGCGCTGCGCGTCATCGACCGGTCCGAGAGCCAGGACATCATCAACGCCCCCGAGGCGGCCGGGATTTCACCGAGCAACCCCGGCCGTGCCCTGGTCCGCCTCGGATCGGCCGCGCCGATGCCGTTCCAGACCGCCTTCGTCGGTGCCGAGCGCGGTGGTGCGGGGGCCGGGGAGGCGGACGCCGGGGACCGGTTCGTCCGGCCGGTGCGCAGCTCCGAGGTGACCTGGCAACGGCTGGGCCGGACGCCCGTGTTCACCGAGTTCGCGGACGAGGACGGCGATTCCGCCGGCCTGCCCTCGCCCGAGGAGCTGCCCACCGACCTGCAGGCGCTCGTCGACGCCCTCATCGAGGCGACCGACCGGCTCGAGGACTACACCCCGCAGCCGAGCCCCTGGCTGCCCCCGATGGACGACCGGATCGCGCTGGACGAGCTGCCGCCCGTACCGGATCCCGAGGAGGGTGCCCTCCCGCTCGTGCCGTACGCCCTGTTCGACCTGCCCGAGCTGCAGGAGCGGCGGCTCGGCGCGATCGACTGGTCCGTCTTCGGCCACCTCTACGTCATCGGTGCCCCGCGCTCGGGCCGTACGCAGGTGCTGCGCACCATCGCCGGCGCCACCGCCATGGCCATCGGCAGCGACGACGTCCACCTGTACGGGATCGACGCGGCCGGCAGCGGACTGGCGGCGATGGAGGCCCTCCCGCACTGCGGGGCCGTGGTCTCCCGGCACGACACCGAGCGGCTGGAACGCCTGGTCACCCGGTTGATCAGCGAACTGACCATGCGCCAGCGGCTGTTGTCCCAGTACGACTGCGCCGGCATCACCGAACTGCGCGCCAAGGTGTCGGCCGCCCGCCGCCCCGCGCACATCGTCCTGTTCATCGACGGCTGGGACGCGTTGAGCCAGCTCATCGACGACTACGACGGCGGCCGCGTCTACGCCGAGGTGGTGAGGCTGCTCCGCGAGGGCGTCGCGGCCGGCATCCACGTCATCGCCACCTCCGAACGCGTCCTGCTCGGCGGCCGGGTCGCCCAGCACAACGACAAGCGGCTGCTGCTGCGGCAGGCCGACCCCAGCGACTACCACCTGGTCGGCATGGCGCGGGACAAGATCCCCGCCCATGTCCCGCCCGGCCGCGGCTGGCACGCGCCCGGCGGGATCGAGACCCAGATCGGGCTGCTGCCGACGGTCTCGGAGGACCGCCCGGACCAGGGTGACGCCCTGCGGGCGATCGGCAGGCGGACCACGGCACGGGACAGCGCGGTCGCACCCGACCGCAGGCCGTTCCGGATCCGCGAGATGCCCGGCCTGATCGGCTTCCAGGAGGCCGTCGACCAGGTGCCGAAGCAGCAACTGCGGCCGCTGTGGGCGCTGCTGGGCGTCGGCGGGGACGAAGTGGCGCCGATCGGCTACGACTTCCGCGACGGCGGCGGTTCGTTCATCGTGGCCGGCCCGCCGCGCACCGGCCGCAGCACCGCGCTCGCCGCGATGTCGGTGTCCCTGCTGCTGGGCGGCACCCAGCTGATCGTGATCACGCCGCGCGAGTCGCAGCTGCGGCGGCTGGCCGCCCATGACCTCGCGCACGTCTTCCGGGAGCCCGACCCGTCGCCGGAGGCGCTCACCGAGGCGCTGGAGTCCTTCCGCGGCAAGCCGGTGGTCGTCGTCGTGGACGACGCGGACCTGCTGCTCGCCGCCGACGCCGACTCCGTGCTGCGCCAGGTGGCCGCCGCGGGCCGGGACCACATGCAGGGACTGCTGTTGTCCGGGCTGCCGGAGTCCATGCACTCGATGGGCTGGGTGGGCGTGGCCCGGCGGGCCCGGCGGGGGCTGCTGCTCGGCCCGAAGAGCGTCGGCGAGGGCGACATCATCGGCGCCCGGCTCTCCGGGGAGCAGATCCGCATGTCGCCGGGCCAGGGCCGGGGCTGGACGGCCGGAGAGAGCGGCGGCGCGGTCGCCGTACAGGTCCCGCTGACGGTCCTGGAGGGCTGACCCGCCCGGGGCCCGGTCGTGCCACCGAAAGCCCCTCACCGCACCGCGGTGAGGGGCTGCGGCCTGCCGCCTACTTCCTCGCCCCGCCCGCCCCCGCCGCCATCTCGGCCTGGGCCTTCCTGATCGCGATGGCGAGCTCGCTGTCGGACTGCGCCATCCCGTCGGCGATCTTCTTGAACGTCTCTGCGAACGTCTTGATGTTCGCCGCCGAATCCTTCATCTGGCGGCTGAACTCGCCGTAGGCGTCCCGCATCGCCGGGCTGGCCTTCTCGAAGACCAGGCCGTTCTGGAGGAGCCCGCTGACGTAGCCCTCCAGGTTGGCCAGCTCCTTCGCGATGTCGGACAGCTTGGTGGCCATGTTGGCGCAGCCCTTTTGGATCTGGTCGAAGTCGAATACGACGTCGTCGGTACCGACCGGCATGGTGATGCCCCTCTCCGCTGCCGTCTCCGGTCAGCCGTTGCTGTTGACCTGGCTCGCCATTTCGCCGTCCATCTTCTGCACGGACTCCTTGATCGCCTGGAACTGCTTGGCGAAGCCCTTGATGGCCTCCGTCGCCTGGATCAGCCCGGTGTTGAACTTCTCGTACTGCTGCGTGAGCGCCGGGCTGGTCTTCTCCAGGACCAGGGCGTTCTTCAGGAGGGCGTCCACCTCCTTCTTCGCCTCGGTCATGCGGGGTACGAGCGTGACGTCGACGCTCGTGTTCAGCAGGCCTGCCACCCTGTCGATCTCGGAGTAGGACAGGCGGATGTTGGCAACCATGCGGGGTGTTCCTTCCGGTCGTTCGCGGTGTTCGGGCGGTACGTGCGGGTCAGGAGCCGTTGGTGGGCCCGCTGCTGCCCTCGTCCTTCTGCACCTTCACCCACTGGGCGGTCGGCCCGGAACGCGTGTACTCCGTGACCTTGTCGCCCTCGGTGACCTTCATCGTCCCCGAGCCGTCGGTGTTGATCACGACCGACGAGACGCTGGTCGAGCCGTCCGCCCCCTTGGTGGTGATCGTGTAGTCGCGCGCGTCGAACGGCTTCCCGCCGCCCGGCGGCGTGACCATCTCCGGCGCCCCCTTGTACTCCGTCGTCGAGGTGTACGTCTGGCCGTGCGCCGTGACGGTCGAGGTCTCCTTCATGATGTTGTTGTCCTTGTCGACTTCGAGCTTGACGTCGATCGAGCCCGACGAGGTCTCCTGGCGGTAGTGCAGGGGCGGGGTGTCCGAGGGCTTGGGCGGCTGCGGGCCGGGGGGCTTGGGCGGATCCTTGTCCTCCCGCCACGCCTTGCACCAGCCGGGCTGACCGTCGCCGCTGCACACCGTGGAGATGCTGGCGTTGGGGTTGTCCCGGAAGTACTCGGACGCACCGATCTTCTTCAGGTACGCCTCCCACTTGTCCCGGTCCGACACCCACTTGTCGTAGGCCTTCTTCTTGTCCTTCCATTCCTCCAGGCCCAGCGACTTGGTCATCAGGCCGGCGCCCGCCGCGAGTTGGGAATCCGCCTCGAACCAGGCGTTGGACACGCCCTTGAAGAGGTCGGCGAGCTTGTTGAGGCCGTCCTTGGCCTGTCCCTGGCGGTTCTTGGAGGTGGTGTAGAAGTAGTTGAACTCGGCGGACATGTCGTACGTCCCGAGGACCCTGCGGCGCTCACTGGCCAGGGCCTCGCCCATGTCGCGGTACGAACCGCTGCCGCTTCCCGAGTTGGCCTGCTCGGCCATGTCCCGGAGCTTTTGCTGGACCTTGTTCAGCAACCCGTAGTCGATGGCGAAGTCCGGGGTCTTCTCCTCCACGTTCCGCCTCCTTCCCTGGTGGTCCTTCAATTCGTCTACGCTCCGCGGCTCCTTCCGGTTCAACCGGGCGCCAGGAAAGATGAGTTCGGCGGTGAACCGGTGGAGGGGCCGGTGCGTAGAGGAGGTAGGGGCAGGCGCCGTACGACGAAGGGGGTGGCCGTTCATGGCCCGACCCACCGACTGGTCCGCCCTCGGCATGACCGAGGACCCGACCCCGGGCGACCCGGACGAGATCGACCGGATCATCGCCTCCCAGTTGGCGCTGATCGAGCTGGCGAAGACCATCGAGGGCGGGCTCGACGAGGTTCTGAACACCTCCTCCAACGCCTTCAAGGGCAAGACCGCGGACGCCATACGAGGGAAGATCAACACCCGGATCCGCGGCTTCGTCACCACCTTCAAGAAGGCCCACGAGACCTTCCGCACCACCATGCAGACCTACGCCGGCGTCATGCGCGAGCAGCAGCGCAAGACGGAGGAGGCGCTGACCGCGGCGAAGGCGCTGAAGGAGGACGACAAGGACGGGCGGGAGACCCACAAGAAGGCGGCCCAGGCGGCCCAGGCGACCTTCGAGGCCGCCGCCTCCACCGCCGCCACCGCGCTCTCCGAAGCCGCGAGCTCGATCTCCTCGCCCGTGGACGACTGCGCGGAGGTCTGGAAGGTCCTCACCTACATCGCGATCATCCTGATCATCCCGGCCATCTTCACGGGCGGCACCCTGGCCCTGGTCGCCTTCGCCCTCAACATGAGCCTCATGATCAAGACGGCGATCGACTTCCACAACGGCGACGCGTCCGTCACCGATCTGGTCCTCTCCATCGTCGGTGTCATCGCCCCCACCACCAAGGGCCTGAACATCACCGCGGCCTGGGGCGCGCTGAAGGGCTTCAGCACCAAGGCGTTCACGGGCTTCAAGAACCTGGTGCTCGGCGGCCCCAACTCCTTCGGCCTGTTCATCCGGAACGGTCTGCACATCGGCGACGTCATGAGCGGGACGTTCACCTGGGTGCGGGCCGGTGTGTTCACCGGGCTGAAGTTCGACGCCCGGGGGCTCCAGGCCGGCCACTTCATGGGCGGCAGCGGGCGGGCGTGGGGGTTCATCCCGGTCGCCACCGACCTCGCGGTGATCAACATCGCCGGTGCCGGGACCTTCTTCGGGGTCCGCAGCTTCATCGTCGGGCTGAACGGCATCAAGGCCGGCATCACCACCATCGCCGGCGGGCTCAGCGGCTGGAAGGGCCTGCGCCTGATCCTGCCGGTGGCCGCCGACGAGATGGGCCAGGGCATCGGCCTCGCCATCAAGATCGGCTTCTACGAGCGCGGTCTCCTCGGCAAGTACATCCACGGCGCCTTCATCAACGGCAAGTTCATCGGCGACCTCGGCAAGATCTCGGGCGCCGCGGGGGCCGGTTCCCACTTCTTCGGGGAGGGCGGCGCCGTCGGCGGCTCCGGCCTGATCCGCACCGACGGCTTCACGTTCTCGCCGACCGGCAATCCCTTCGGCTCGGGGGGCCCCGGGATGGGCGACTGGCACGGTTTCAGCCCGTCCGGGCTGTTCTCCGGTCCGCCGCCCGGCCTCTCCGTGATCACCCCGCAGGGCCTCGACGTCCACCTCGGGGCGGCGGGCGGGCTCGGCTCCATCGGCCGCCTGGACCTGCCGTCGATCGACGCCCGGCTCGTCGACCTGGCGTCGCTGGGCACGGGCGGCACCGGCGGCACCTTCCAGTTGCCCACGCTGGGGCCGGTGACCCCGCTCGGGGCGGGCGGCGGCGCGGCGAACCTGCCCGCGCTCGGGTCCGTGACCTCGATCGGCGTCAACGGGACCACGGTCCAGCTTCCCGGTCTCGGCTCGATCCCCCCGTCGATGCCGGTGCACACCCAGATCGACATGCCGCAGCTCGGCACCTCCGTGGGGGCGCTGCCGGCGACCACCGTCACCGCACCGGAGCTGACCAGCATCACCGGGGCGCTCGTGCCCGTGAACGTGTCCACGCCGTCGCTGCCCTCCCTCGGCCACGTCAGCGTGCCCTCCCTGGGCGCGGTGGGCGGGGGCGGGATCGGGCAGATCTCCACCCCGCTCCCGGGCGTCGACGCCCAGCTCGTGGACCTGCCCGCGGTGGGCGGCCTCGGACAGGTCGGCGAGGTCCAGCTGGGCCAGGTGAACCTGCCCTCGCTGAGCGTCGCCACTCCCCAGCTCGGCGTCACGCCCGGCGGCCTGGGCGTCGGCGAGATCTCCGCACCACAGGTCGGCGCGCACCTCGGCGAGGTCTCCGTGCCCGGGGCGAACGCGCACCTCGGCGACACCTCCGTACCGGGCGTGCAGCCGGGCCAGGTGTCCGGGCCGGGCGCGCATCTCGGCGACACCTCCGTGCCGGGTGCACAGGCAGGCCAGATCTCCGTGCCCGGGGCGAACGCGAACCTCGGCGATGCCTCCGTACCCGGCGCACAGCCGGGCCAGGTCTCCGTGTCCGGCGCGCACGCGAACCTCGGCGACCTGTCCTCCCTGCCCCAGGGCCGGCTCGGGGAGCTCGGCGCACCTCGGACGGGCGCGCTGGGGATCGGCCAGGTGGACCTGCCGGCCGCCCACACGGGCACGGTCAGCCTGGCCGCACTGGGCGGCGCCGCCTTCGCCCCGCGGGCCGGCAGCCACCTCGCGGACTCGATCGCCTCGGTCCACGCCGCGGCCTTCAGCAACCCCCGGGTGTTCGTCAACCACACCGTGGTCCTCGACTTCCAGCACACCTTCACCAACCTGCCCGACCTGCCCGGGGTGGAGGTCCGGGTGGCGCCCGGCCTCCAGAGCGGCAACCAGGTCGACATCGAGGTGGACACCCCGCAGGGCCTCGCCGGAACGCTCGACACCCGGCACGTCCAGGTCGCCGGCCAGGACGTGCTGCGGGTCGAGCACATCCGCGCCGACGGCAGCGTGCGCCGCCTCGACTACGCGCTCAGCTCGGGGGCCGGGCACGCCCTGATCGACGACCAGGTCATCGACCCGCACGTCACCGGGGGCGGCCCGGCCGGCAGCGCCCTAGAACTGCAGCCGCTCCCGCAGCCCGGGACCGGTACCGGGACAGGCGGCGGCCTGACGGGCACGGCCGCGGGCCCGAGCTACGCCCACTTCCTGGAGCTCGCCGGGGGCGGCCACGTGCCGCCGACGCCGGGCGCCGCGGGTGGCGCGGGCGCCGCGGGTGGCGGCGGCCCGGTCCCGGCGGCGGCGCCTCCGGTCCTGCACGTGGTGACCCTGCCGGGCCTGAGCAACACCTTCGCCCACGTCCGGACCGACGCGGCCGGTGTCATCACGGACGTACGGGGCATGCCCGGCGGGCACCCGGTCGACGTCCAGCACGTTCGCGGCGCGGGCCCCGCGGGCGCGGACATCGTCCGGGTCGAGCACACCGCCGTCCCCGGTGTCGAAGTGCTCCGCTGGGATTTCACCGCCGACACGGCCGGCACCACGCTCGTCGGCAGCGAGCGGCGCTTCCAGCTCAATGACGGCGCCCTGGGCGGTTCGACGGTCAGCCTCCACCTGAACCCCGACCGCTCCGTCGGCAGCATCCGGCTCCTCGGAGCCGGTGACGCCGTCCTGCCCACCGGCGGACGTCCCGTCCTGATGAACGGCGCCGGCCTGAACATCCCGGCCGCGAACGGCTCCGGCTTCCACCTGTACAACCCCGCCACCGGCATCCAGACCCACACCGGCATTGCGCTGAAGGGCCCCGACGGGCTGCCGAACGGCCTGCACGTGCTCACCCCGGCGGGCACCCCGGCCGGTACCGCCGGTGCCGGTGCTGGCGCGGCCGGCGCGGCCGGCGCCGGTCCGCTGCCCGCCCCGCGGCTCACCGGCGCCGACGGCATGACCGGGCTGGGCACGGTCACGCCCCACGGCGAGGTGTTCCACGTGAACCCCACCCCGGCCCCCGGCGCCGTCCCCGCCCCGCAGATCGGCGTGTACCGGGCCGACGGCACCTTCTCGCACCACGCGCTTCCCGTACCCGCCGTCACCCTGCCCGGCGGCGCCGGGGCCGCGTTCGTACGGATCCCGGACGCGCCCGGCGGCGCCCCCCGGCTCGTACACGCCGACGGCGGCGTGATCGACGGCGTCGGCGTCCACGCCCAGGCGGGCGGCGGCTTCCGGATCAACAGCGGCGGGCAGCACATCGCCGTCGACGCGGCCGGCGTCCACACGCACAACGTGGTCAGCCTGCACGGCCCGCACGTCCCGGCCGACGGGCACTTCGTCTTCACCCCCGTCGGCACCCCGCACACCCCCGTCCCGCAACTGCGCCAGGCCGACGGCGCCGTCGACCCCGCCGCGGGGCAGGTCACCCACGTGGACGGCACCCTCCACGTGGACCTCGGGCACCACCGGTTCTCCGTGCACACCCTCGACGGCGCGTTCTCCCACGAGGGCGTCGCCATCACCGGGCTGGGCCACGTACCCCCCGGCGGCGCCTTCGTACGGGACACGCCCGGCAGCGGCGCCGCCCCGCAGCTGGTGCGCGGGAACGGCACCGCGATCGACGGCGCCACCGTCACCGCGCAGGGCCCGGACGGCTTCCGGATCCAGCACGGAGGGCAGCACATCGCGGTCGATCCGGCCGGCGTCCACACGCACGACGTGGTCCCCCTGTACGGGGTGGGCGTCCCGGCCGCCATGCAGTACGTCTTCACCCCGGCCGGCACGCCGGACACGCCCGCGCCGCACCCGCGCGACGTGGGCGGCGGCGTCGACGACACCATCACCGTCCAGCGGGCCGGCGACGAGTACCGGATCACCGACGCCCACGGCACCATCCGGGTCTTCGACACCGGTGGCGGCGTCCTCCTGCACACCGACGTGCCGGTCACCGGCGGCGCCCTCGACGGCCATGTCATCCGGACCGACGCGGGCGGCGGCATCAGCATCCTGCGGCCCGACCTCCAGCCGCTGCCCGGGAGCCAGGCCGTCACGCAGACCGGCCTGCCCGACGGCGGGTTCCGCGTCCAGCACACCGACGGCCACTTCGTGGTCGACACCCGCGGCGTCCACACCCACACCGTCGTCGAACTGCGGGGCGAGGCGGGCGGCGGCACCGGACACTACGTCTTCCAGCCGACCGGAGCGGCCGGAACGCCGCCGCACCCCCACCTCAAGGACGCGGCCGGCGCCGACCTCCCCGACGACACGCTCACCCTCCTCCCCAACGGCAGCATCCGGGTCGACAGCCCCGGCTCGATCCGTGTCCACGGCGCCGCGGACGGCCGGTTCCAGTTCCGCGCCCTCCCGCTCGACCCTGTCGACGACGCCCAGCCGCCGCACTACATCGGGCTGTACTCGACGGGCACGCTGGGCAGCCTCGACCACAACCTCGACCCGATCGCCGGCGTCACCGTCAACCCGCGCCCGGGCCACGGCTACCACGTCGCGGGTTCGAACGGCGAGTTCCGGATGTTCGACGGGGGCGGCCGGCTCGACGTCGTCGGCAATCCGATCGGCGGCAACCTCTTCACGATCAGCACGCCGTACGCCGACCCGTTCCGGCTCGTCCGGCTCGGCGACGCCGCGTATCCCGCCAACCCGTCGCTGACCCGGTTCTTCGACCCCACCCCGGGCGGGTTCCGCTTCCTCGACGGCAACCTGGGCGTCGTCCACGGCGAGACGTTCACCCCAACACTCGGCGGCGGCATCCGGCTCGACGGGTTCGGGGGCCTGCGGCAAGGCGAGTTCAAGCAGTACGGGCCCGACGGCACCCTGGAGATCCAGCGGATCAACGTCATCCACAAGGGCGAGATCAAGCCCGATCAGCACCTGGAGCTCTACCACGTCGCGCACCACGGCGCGGGCGGCCATGCCGAGAACACCTGGGCGCTGATCCGCACCGGCGACGACGCCCCGGCCGGCGGCCCGCCCGTCTCCAAGTGGTTCGAGGGCGGCGTGATCGACACCAAGGGCCTGGAGAACGGCCGGATCCGCCTGACCACCCACTCCGGCATCACCGTCTTCGAGCAGCGGCCGCTGCCCAACGGCAACACCCTCGGCGCCTTCCAGTCCGCCGCCAGCGCCAACATCGCCGGGTTCTCCATGACGAACCAGCGCGGGGTGTGGTACGAGTTCGACCCGGCGGGCAACAGCGTCCGGCACGGCACCCGGCACTGGGGCGAGAGCTACCGTTCCTACTTCGACTCGGCGGACACCAGTGGCGTCCGCCGCGTCATGCACTTCCAGAAGCTCCCGGACGGCGGCCATGTCATCGGCACCACCGACCGCGGCGCCATCACCCAAAGCCTGGGCAAGGGCACCTGGTTCCGCTACGACGCCGACTTCAAGCTGATCGCCCAGGGCGAGCGCACCTGGGGACAGGTGCGCGGGTTCACCGACACCATGAAGCACCCCTTCACCGGCGAGACCGTCGTCATCCACGAGAAGTTCGGCCGTTTCCAGTTCAACGTCCACGACGTACGAAGGCTCTTCCAGCGGGAGATCGGCGCCGACGGTCTCCCCAAGGAGACCTCGGTGTCGTTCTCCACGCACGGCAAGGAGATCGACAGCGTCAAGGTGCTGGAGAACGGCGATGTCATGGCGGTCCAGCGGATGGCGGAGCAGCGCCCGCCGACCCGGTACCGGTGGTTCCTCAGCGGCGGGTGGCGGCACACCGATCTCTCCAAGGTGCCCTGGTTCAAGCACGACAGCCTGACCCAGCTCCACGAGTGGCGCATCACGTCGGGGGCCGGCGCCGCCCTGGGTGACCTCTCCCACGGCATCCGCCTGCTCACCCAGAACGGCGGCCTGACGGACATCGCGAAGAACGGCCACATCGTCGCCGAGACCCGCGCGCTGCTCCACGGCAACACCCTGACCGTCGGCAACGTCAAACTGCCCCAGGGGGCCGACGGCCACCTGGTGCCCGCCGTGCAGGGCTATCTGCCCTGGTCCGAGGGGAAGGGCGCACTCCAGGGCCACCGCACCTTCAACCCCGCCGACTTCGACGCCCCGTCCAACGTCGACATGGGCCGGATCAAGTGGCAGGACCGGTTCACCACCAACCTCGACGACGGCGACTGGTACACCCCGAACGCCGGAAAGACCTGGCACGTCACCCGCATCGGACTCAACGACGGCCAGGTCATCGAGTACCGGCCGAAGCCTGAAATCCGGCCCGCCGAACAGCAGGGCGACGGCCTCGTCACCTTCCGCCAGAACCACCACATGGGCAACGGTGACTTGACCAGGTACGACCACCACGGTTACGTGCACGCCCGGCGCGACACCTGGCCCACGCCCAACAGCGAGGGCGTCATGATCATCAAGGGGCACGGTCCGAGCACGGGCCGGATGAGCTGGTCCGACGTGGCGACCCCCGACGTCATCGGAGGACCCCGGCTCACCGCCCACGGCCGCGACATCAACCCGTACGGCTGGGACCGCGAGTCCTACCGGGACTTCACCCCGAAGTCCGACGGCATGCAGCTGCTGCGGGACCACCAGCTGCTCGCCGACGGCACCACCGTCCAGGCCTGGAGGGTCAGCCGGGAAGCCAACGGCACCGAGGTCTGGCACTGGCGCAAGGTCGACGTGCACGGCAACATCAAGCAGTTCGGCACCGGCCCGGGCGACCAGGTCCGGGTGTGGATCGATGTCAACGGCAACGTGCTTCCCGGCTGGCGGAAGGACGCCCGCTGGTCCGACCAGGTCGTCAGCCTCGGCGGCATGAAGGTCCAGGAGATCCCGCCCAAGCCCGACGCCGGATGGTTCCAGAACTGGTTCGGCGACAAGCCCTTCCGTATCCGCGAGTTCGTGGCGGAACCGGGCGGGACCTTCAACCCGCACGTCTGGAAGGAGTTCGACACCGGCGTCGTCGTCCGCGAGAAGAAGCTGCTCTCCAACGGCACCTACCTGGAGAGCGAGACCTGGCAGAAGCACTGGCGCCAGTACGGCCCCTCCGGCACGAACCTGCTGACCGAACGGGCCCCCTCCGGCTACGTCTACAAGAGCGACGCCTTCAGCGGCAAGCTCACCCTGGTCGGCCGCGAGACCGACTACGTCGACTGGGCCGCCCAGTACCGCGGATACTTCCGGATGCTGAAGGACCCCAACCGCTGGGAGTTCGGCCCCGCCGTGGGCGGCGAGTCCACGTACCGGCCGTTCATCGTCAAGGCGGTACAACAGATCGCCCTGCAAGGGGGTCACGAATTCGTCGTCGACTTCGCCGCGAACCTGGCCGTGGCCTCGCTCACCGGAAACGCGCTCACCGGTACGGAGGTCGCCAAGGCCGCCTACAGGTCCTCCCTCAGCGCGGGCATGACGAGCCTGCTCATCGCCGCGCACCAGTCCTACGGCCGAGGCACCCCGTGGAAGAACGGCCTCAGTTACATCGACTACGGATACCCCTACCAGCGCCACCCCATCGACGACGACTGGGGCGGCGAGTGGGCGGGCCCGGAGCGGGTCGGCCGCTGGCGCACCGTCGGCTACGAGATCGCCGTCGCCAACGTGTCCGGCGTGCTGGGCGGACTCGCCGACGGCGCCTCCACCGCCGCGATCTTCGGCGCCAAGAACGTCACGGGTGAACTGGTCCACCTGCGCGGCACCGATGCCCTGATCGCCGGCGCGATGCGCTCGCTCGGCAACCTCATCCTCGGCACCACCGTCCTGCCGGCCCGTGAGGTCGTCCACTTCAACCTCGCGGGGCGCTGGTACCACCGCTCGGGCGTGGTCGACATCTTCCTCGTCCCGGCCCTCGGCAAGATCATGGACAAGTACATCGCCGCCGCCTACCTGGGGCCCTGGCTCCGCGACCGGTTCCAGCCCGGCTGGTTCTTCATCCCGAGCAGCACCGGTTCCGGCCCCGTCCTCCTGATCGACCCCGACCTCTTGCCGACGGGAGCCCCCACCCCATGACGACCAGCGCCGGCGCGCACAGCGCGGCCCCCGCCGCCGCCCCGCCCCTGCGCGTCGCCGCCAAGGGCTGGGGCGGCCACCGCACCATCGCCTCCGCCCTCGCCGCGGCCCCGCCCGGCGCCGTGATCACCATCGCGCCCGGCGTCTACACCGAGTCCCTGCGCCTGGAGCGCCGGGTGCTGCTGGAGCCGGAGTTCGGATCCGGAACCGTGCACCTGCGCTCCCCCGGCGGTCCGCTGCTCACCGTCACCGCCCCCGGCTGCGAGCTGTACGGGCTGGATCTGCGCGGCTGCGACCCCGCCGAGGCCGCCGTACGGGTCGCCGACGCGGCCGGACTGACCCTGACCGAGTGCGATCTCGGCGTGGGCAGGATCGACGTGCTCGGCTCCCGTCAGGAGGCCGCGGCGGCCGACAACGCGGCACTCACCTTCGCCGACACCCTCGCCGGCGCCCTGCGCGACCCGGTCGGAGGCGGCGTCCTGCTGGTCCGCCGCAGCCGGCTGCACGACGCCCGGCACGCCGCCGTACACCTGGAGGGCGATGCCCGCGCCCGCCTGGAGGACACCGTCGTCGACACCGTCGACGGGCTCGGGGTGGCGCTGGGCGGCAGCGCGGTCCTGCTGGGCGAGCGCCTGCGCGTCACCGGCACCGCCGGCTCGTGCCTGCGCGCCCGCGGCTCCTCCCGGGTGCTGCTGCGCGACGCCCACCTGGCCGGGCCCGGCCGCCACGGACTGCTCATCGAGGACGAGGCCGAGGCCCTGCTGGAGGAGTGCCGGATCAGCGATCCGGCCCGGGGCGGTGTCCGCGCCGACGGCTCGGCGAGCGTCGGCCTGGCCGACTGCCGGATCACCGGGGCCGGGACCGACGCGCTGGCCGGGTACGGCTCCGCCCGGCTCACGGTGCACGGCTGCTGGATCCTCGGCCCGGCCGGCCACGGCCTGGTCGTGGCGGGCGAGGCCACCGCCCTGGCCGGCGACACGCTGATCGCCCGTACGGGGGCCGCGGCCGTACGGGTCGGCGACGGGGCGGGCGCCGCGCTGACCGGCTGCCGGATCGGTGTCAGCGGGGAGCACGCGCTGACGGTGACCGGCACCGCCCACGCCGACGTCACCGACACCACGTTCGCCGACGCCGCCGTATGCGGCGTGCACACCGACGGCCGGGCCCGGCTGGACCTCACCGGCGGCCGTGTCGAGCGCGGCGAGACCGGGCTGCGGCTGCGCTCCACGGCGGCCGCCGCCGTACGGGGCACCACGGTGACCGGCCCGCGCAAGGCGGGCGTCGAGATCGGCCCCAAGGCCCGCACCACCTTGGCGGGCGTCCGGATCGGGGCCACCGGCAGCGCAGGCGTGGTGCTGGACAGCGGGGCCCTGCTCACCATGGAGGGCTGCGCGATCGAGGCGGCCGGCGGCAGCGGCATGGTCGTGGCGGGCGACGCCGAGCCCAGCGTACGGGGCCTGCGGATCGAGGGGGCGGCCAAGAACGGCATCCTGTTCGCGCCGGGCGCGGGCGGCACGTTCGACCACTGCGACCTCGCCGGCGGGAACTTCCCCGCCCTGCACATCGGCAGGGCGGCCACGCCCCGTTTCACCGGCTGCCGGGTGCTGGACTGCTCGCAGGACGTCGCGCTGGCCGAGGGCGCGGCGCCGGTCTTCGAGGACTGCGTCTCGGTCCGGGTCAAGAACCCGGCCCTGCCCCCCGTCACCGCCACCGGTCCCGCGCCGGGTACCGGCCCGGCCCCGTCCGCCGGCCGCCCCGACCCCGCCCCCGACTCCGCCCGGCCGGGCGGCTTCTCCGCGCTGTCCGCCGGCTCCGACCCCGCCGAACTCGCCGACCTGGGCGAGCCCGAGCCCGCCCCCGAGACGCTGGAGGAACTGCTCGCCGAACTGGACGAGCTGGTCGGTCTCGACGGGGTCAAGCGGGACGTCGGCGGCATGGTGAAGCTGATGCAGACGGTGCGGCTGCGCCAGCAGGCGGGCCTGCCCGCACCGCCGCTGAGCCGGCACCTGGTCTTCGCGGGGAACCCGGGCACCGGCAAGACGACGGTGGCCCGGCTCTACGGCAGGCTGCTCAAGGCGCTGGGCCTGCTGGAGCGCGGCCATCTGGTGGAGGTCGACCGCAGCGCGCTGGTCGGCGAGTACGTGGGCCACACCGGCCCGAAGACCGCCGAGTCCTTCAACCGGGCCCGCGGCGGTGTGCTGTTCATCGACGAGGCGTACGCGCTGGTGCCGGCCGGGGTGTCCAACGACTTCGGCCTGGAGGCGGTGGCCACCCTGGTCAAGCTCATGGAGGACCACCGTGACGAGGTGGTCGTCATCGCCGCCGGATATCCCGGGGACATGGAGCGGTTCGTCTCCTCCAACCCCGGCCTGGCCTCCCGCTTCACGCGGAGCCTGGTCTTCGCCGACTACAGCTCGGCCGAGCTGGTCCGCATCGTGGAGCACCACGCGCAGCGCCACCGTTACGAACTGAGCGAAGGGGCCCGCGTGCGGCTCGGCGAGCACTTCGACGCGGTCCCCCGCGACGCCCGGTTCGGCAACGGCCGTACCGCCCGCCAGGTCTTCCAGGCCATGACGGAGCGTCAGGCCCTGCGCATCACCGAACTGACCGACCCGGTGGAGGCCCAGCTCGTGGTCCTCGACGAGGAGGACATGCCCGTCGCGCCGCCGCCCGCCTGATGCGGCGTACGGGGGCCGGTGGGCCACCTGACGATCCGTGATCTCCGTAGCCGGAAGCGGCCACGGCGCCCTGCGCGCCGCGGCCGCTTCCGTTTTCGCGCACCACCCTAGCCGTCACCTGTGACATGTGAAATATTACCTGCGCTTCGACCGCACGCCCGAACCTCCCGGCCCCGGGACGTTCCCCGAACTCATGGAAAGGTCCGTCACGTTGCGCAGACTCGCAGCGGTGGGAGCGGCGATATCCCTCGCCCTCCTGGCCGCCCCCGCCCTCGCCGCCACCGCCCCGCCCCCGCCCGCCGCCGGGCAGCGGGCCCCCGAACTCGCCGCCGCCCCGCCGCCCGCCCCGCTCGAACTCCAGCGCCAGAGCCTGCGCCGCCAGGCCCTCGAGGGCGTCGCCGCCGGCAGCACCCGCGCCGAGGCGGACGGCACCCTCCCCCGCGCGGCCAAGGTCGGCAAGCGGTACGTCGAACTCGCCCAGGAGCGCAAGGACAAGGTCTTCGTGATCCTCGCCGAGTTCGGCGACCAGGTGGACACGACGACCGAGTTCGAGGGCAAGCCGCGCTTCGGCGGCACGCCCGGGCCCCGCCACAACACCATCGCCAAGCCGGCGAAGAGCGACAACCACACCCTGTGGCGCAAGGACTTCAGCCAGGCCTACTACCAGAAGCAGTTCTTCGGCACCGACCCCGGCGCCGTCACCCTGCGCAACTACTACCGGCTCCAGTCCTCCGGCCGCTACGACATGGACGGCTACGTCAGCGACTGGGTGCGGCTGCCCTGGAACGAGGCCCGCTACGGGACGGACAACTGCTCCGAGCCCGGCCAGTGCCGCACCAACTGGGACATGGTGCGCGACGCCACCAACGCCTGGTACCACACCGAGCGCGCCCGGGGCCGCACCCCCGAGCAGATCAAGGCCCAGCTCGCCGAGTACGACGTGTGGGACCGCTACGACGCCGACCACGACGGCAACTTCGACGAACCGGACGGCTACCTCGACCACCTCGTCGTCGTGCACGCCGGCAAGGACCAGACCTGGGGCGGCGGCGACCAGGGCAAGGACGCCGTGTGGGCGCACCGCTGGTTCGCGTACTGGAACCAGGCCGGCAGCGCGGGCCCTGAGGGCAACAAGGCGGGCGGCACGCCCGTCGGGGACTCCGGCATCTGGGCCGGCGACTACCTGACCGGCGGCGAGAACAGCGGAGTCGGCCTGTTCGCCCATGAGTTCGGGCACGACCTCGGGCTGCCGGACCTCTACAGCTCCGACGGCGACAACAGCGTCAACTTCTGGTCGCTGATGTCCTCGGCCTCCTACCTCGGCAAGGGCCCGAACACCACCGGCGACCACCCCGGCGACCTCGACCCGTGGAGCAAGCTGCAACTGGGCTGGCTGGAGTACACCGAGGCCGACGCGGGCCGCAGGACGCGCGCCGTGCTCGGCGTCTCCGGCTACAACACCGAGGATCCGCAGGCCCTGCTGGTGCACCTGCCGCCGTCGGTGACCCGTACCGATCTGACCGATCCGTACGAGGGCGCGGCCCAGTGGTGGAGCGGCACCGGCGACTTCATGGACAACACCCTGACCCGCACCCTCGACCTGACCGGCCACGCGCCGGACGCGGGCCCGGTCCGGCTCGGCGCCCGTCTCTGGTACGACATCGAGCAGGACTTCGACTTCCTGACCGTGGAGGCCTCCACGGACGGCGGCACCACCTGGTCCGCCCTGCCGGGCACGGTCGGCGGTACGGCGATCCCCGCGAAGGGGGTCTCCGGTACCTCGGCCGGCTGGAGCGAACTGGCGGTCCCGCTGGACGCGTTCGCGGGCCGGAGCGTGCAGCTGCGGCTGCGGGTGACCTCCGACAGCAACACCCACGGCAAGGGCGTCACCTTCGACGACCTCACCGTCACGGCGGGCGGGGCCACGCTGCTGCGCGACGGGGCGGAGCAGGGCGCGAACGGCTGGAGCGCGGTGAAGTGGTCGCGCACGCAGGGCCGTACGGGCACCGCGGAGCACCCGCGCGCGTACCTGGTGGAGAACCGCCGCTACACCGGCTACGGGAACTACCTCAGGACCGGCCCGTACCACTTCGGCTTCGGCAACGACACGGTGGAGTTCTACCCGTACCAGCAGGGCGTGCTGATCTGGCTCTGGGACACCGCCTACAGCGACAACACCACCAAGGCGCACCCGGGCGGCGGCATGCTGCTGCCGGTCGACGCCCGCCCGGAACCGCTGCGGTTCGCGGACGGCACCCTGTTCAACGCCCGGGCGCAGACCTTCGACGCACCGTTCTCGCTGCGTGCGAGCGACGAGATCGTGCTGCACAAGGCGGGGGCACCGACGCTGGTCCCGGCACGCCCCGGGGTCGCGGTCTTCGACGACCGCCGCGGCACGTACTGGAACGCCGAACTGCCGCAGGTGGGCGTGAAGGTGCCCGACACCGGGACCCGGATCGCGGTGGTGAAGGAGGCGGCCGGCGGGGCCCTGACCACCGTCCAGGTCAGCCCCTCGCCCTGACGTGCCGTGCCCCTATGCGCATCGGTCGTTGCGACCGATGCGCAATAGGGGTACGTCAGCCGGCCGACGTGACCGGCAGGGTCCGTACGGCGTGGGTCCGGAACGTGGTGTTCCAGGACAGGTCGGCGGCCGGTACCGCCAGGGTCAGACCGGGGAAGCGGCGCAGCAGGGTCTCGAAGGCGACGGTCAGCTCCAGGCGGGCCAGGGGCGCGCCCAGGCAGTAGTGCACCCCGTGGCCCAGCGCGAGGTGCGCCTTGTCCGCGCGGTGCAGGTCGAAGGCGTCGGCGCGCGGGTAGCGGGCGGGGTCGCGGTGCGCCGCGGACAGGCACAGCAGCACGGTGTCGCCGGCCGGGATCCGGACGCCGCCGATCTCCACCTCCTCGCTGGGGAAGCGCCGGATCGCCGTCTGGTTGGGGTGGGCGTGGCGCAGCAGTTCCTCGACGGCCTCGCCGAGCAGGGCGGGGTCGCGGCGCAGCGCGGCGAGCTGCTCGGGGTGCTCCAGGAGGGTCAGGACGCCGCCGCTGATGACGGCCTGGGTGTTCTCGCTGCCCGCCAGGAGGATGAGGAAGGCGAGCGAGACGAGTTCGTCCTCGCTGAGCCGGTCCGCCTCGTCGCGGGCGGCGATCAGGGCGGACAGCAGGTCGTCCCCGGGCGCGCCGCGGCGTACGGCGACCAGGTCCACCAGGAGCCGGTGCAGGCCCCCGACGGCCTCGGCGACGTCCTGCGGGCGGCGGGGCGCGAGCATCTGCTGGCCGAGCGCGGCGAAGGGTTCGCGGTCGGCGCCGGGTACGCCGAGCAGGTCGCCGATCACCATCAGCGGCAGCACGGCCGCGAACTCGGCGACCAGGTCGGCCCGTCCGTCGGCTGCGATGCGTGCGGCGAGCCGGTCGGCGAGGCCCTCGGCGGCGGCCTCGACGCGCGGCCGCAGCCCGGCGGTGTGGCGCGGGGTGAAGGCCTTCGAGACCAGGCGGCGCAGCCGCAGGTGGTCCTCGCCGTCGAGGTTGAGCAGGTTGGCGTCGAGCGCGGGCGGCAGCGAGAACCCCCGGTAGCCGGCGCCCGCGTGCCGTTTGTCGACGCTGAGGCGCGGATCGGCGAGCCAGGCCCGGACGTCGGCCTCACGGGTCACCAGCCAGGCCGCCGAGCCGTCGGGCAACTCCACCCGGTGGACCGGCCGTTGCTCGCGCAGTCGGGTGAACACCCGGTGGGGGTCGGCCCGGTAGGCCTCGTCGAAGGGCCGCTCGTGGCCGGAGAGCATGGCGTGCGCAGTCATGCCCGCCATCCTCCCAGGGCCCTCGGTGCGGGTGGGACGCGGCGGTCAGCCGCGGGGGACGACGGCCTGGAGGACCGCGGGCAGCGGGTACCAGTCGGAGGTGATGACGGAGGCGTGCTCGCCGGCCAGCAGCGCGAGGCGGTCGCGGGCCTGGGCCTCGGTGGGGCGGGTGCCGTCGATCGCGGGGGCGACGTGGTGCGCGTCGGTCGCGATCACGAGGTAGTTGTTGCGGGCGTACCAGGCGGTGTCGATGGCGCCGCCCGCGTACGCGCTCGCGTCCCCGTCGAACAGGACGAACCAGGGCCGCAGCGAGGCGTCGGCGTAGCGGGTGCGCGGGTCACCGGCCTCCGCGCGGTGCACGGCGGGGAACGCGGCCGCCCGGTCCAGACGGCCGGCCGCGGCGAGGTCGCGCAGGTGGGTGGCGTACTCGCGGTCGGTCCACAGCGTGTCCGCGGCGTTGCCCTCCTCCAGGGTGCCGGGGATCAGCTCGACGATGAACTTCCCCGCCAGCGCCGACCGCTGGGGCCAGGCGCCGGCCCGGACGGCGGTGTCCAGGTCGGGGTGGCCGGCCGCCAGCCGGCCGGGGCGGTAGAGGGCGTCGCCGAGCTTGGCGGACAGCAGCGCGTCCAGCTCGGCCGGGCCGCGCCCGAGATTGGCGGCGAAGCCGTCCTTCAGCTCCAGCTTGAGGACGATTGGCCGGTGGCCGGGGTGCGCGTCGTGCCAGCTGCGGATGTCGGACAGGCAGCCGGCGAGGTTCTGGTTGCGGGACTTGGTGCGCAGCTGGGCGGGACTCGTGGCGTTCTCGCAGTTGTTGTCGTTGCCCACGGGGTTGCTGTGGGAGACCCGCCAGGACGCTCCGAAGAAGTTCGTCCACACGTCGAGTTCGAGCAGGGCCGCGCCCGAGTCCAGCGCGTCGGCGAAGTAGGCGTACTTGGCCTTCTCGTAGGCGTTGTGCACGCCGACACCGGTGGAGCCGGAGTACGGCAGGTCGGCGGCCCGCACGCGCGGGGCGGCGCCGGAGGGGGTCACGGCGGCGAACGCGAGGGCGAGGGCCGCCACCACGACCGCCCCCGCCCGGCCGGCCCTTCGGTTGCGCAGTCTCATGTGTTCGGCTCCTGTCCCGAGGGCTGCATCAAGTCGCGCGGAGCGTAGGGGCGTTGGATGACGGCCGGGAAGACGGCGGATGGCGGGCGGGGCGGATGTGAGCACGGACACATCCGCCGAGCGGAACCGCGCGGTCCTCCTCGCCATCGAACGGGGAGACGATTCGATGCTCCGGGCAGAGGGGTGCCGTATGCCTGCGACGGTTCACCGGCGGTCCGCCGTACGGCTGTCCGTGGTGCTCGGGGTCTGTGTCGCGCTCGTCCTGGGCCTCGGGGCGTTCCTGTGGCAGCTGCGCGCCCTGGCCGGGCACCTGGCCGAGGGGGACCTGACGACCGGGATCTACGTCCAGGACACCCGGCTGGCGGACGAGGCCGCCGACGCGGTGCTGAACGGGCTCGGCCACGAGGCCCCGACCCCGGCCCCGCCCGCGCCCGCGCCCACCCGGCCGGCGCCGACGACCCCGGCGGCACCGGCGACACCGGCGACACCGACCCCCACGGACCGCGGCCAGCGGGACGCCGAGACCGCCCCGGCCGCCGAGCCCACGGTCGGCGCGCTGTTCTCGCCCGGCGACGACGGGGACCCCCAACACCACTGCTCGGCCAGCGTGGTCCACTCCCCCGGCGCGGACCTCGTCGTGACCGCCGCCCACTGCGTCTACACCTGGGGCTTCCGCACCAACCTGGTGTTCGCGCCCGGCTACCGGGACGGCGTACTGCCGTACGGGGTGTGGGTGCCGACGCGGATCCACGTCGACCGCCGCTGGAGCGAGGACCGCGACCCCGACCACGACATCGCCTTCCTGGAGGTACGCCGCCCCGGGCATCCCGGGGCGCGCCTGGAGGACCTGACCGGCGGCGAACGGATCGCCTTCCGGTCCCCGCTGCCGTCCCCGGCCCGGCTGCTGGGGTACCCCGACGACGCCGAGGCGCCGCTGTCCTGCCGGAACACCGCGCGGGCCGCCGGGCCCACGCAGGTGCGCTTCGACTGCACCGGCTTCCCCGACGGCACCAGCGGCGGCCCGCTGCTCACCGGCGGGGACGGCGGGGCGGGCACGGGCACACTGATCGGGGTGATCGGCGGCCGTGCCGGCGGCGGGGACGACGCCACCTCCTACAGCAGCCGCTTCGACGACGCGGCCGAGGCCCTGTACGAGCGCGCCGCGGGCGACTGACCAGCCCTCTCGCGGGGGCGGAGCGTCGCCGCCTGCCCTCCCCCTACCGCCCGGCCGCCGCCACCAGGGCGTCCCCCGCCTCCACCCGGTGGTAGAGCACGCTGCGCCCGGCCCGCCGCCGCAGCACCAGGCCCGCCTCCCGCAGCACCTTCAGCTGGCCGGCCACCGTCCCCAGGCTCAGCCCGGTCAGCGCCACCAGCTGCGTCGTCGACTTCGGGCTCTCCAGCAGCACGAGGATCCGCGCCCGCACCGGTCCCAGCAGCCGCGCCAGCGCCATCGGCACCCCGGCCCCGGCCGCCCCCTGCGTGAGCTGCCCCGTACACGGGTAGACCAGCGCGTGCCGGTGCGCGCCGCGCCAGGCCACCCACCCGTGCCCGGGGGTCACCGGCACGAACACCAGCCCCGCCGGCCCGGACAGTTCCCGCGGCGGCCGGTCCTGCCGGTTGATCCGCAGCCGCCCGTCGCCGAGCCAGGCCATGTCCGGACGCAGGCCCGCCAGCGCCGCCGCCCAGCCGGCCACGCCCAGCTGCCGCGTCCGCACCAGCACGTCCGCCTCCGCGACCCGGCGGCGGCGCGGCCAGTCCGGCCGTACCGCCTGCGTCCACACCCACTCCAGGACGTCCGCCGCCCGCGGCCCCAGCCCCCGGGCCCGGGCGACCCGTTCCGGCAGCGCGGAGGCGGCCCGCAGATCGGTGCGCACCACCGCGTCACCGCTGCCGCGTACCGCCGCCAGCTCCTCGGCGAACGGCAGTCCCCGCGGCGGCGGGGTGAGGAAGCCCGCCAGCCAGCGCGGGCCGAAAGCCGCCCGCACCAGCTCGGCGGCGACCGGATCCTGCCTCAGATACGCCTGATAGCTGGGCAGTTGGGCCGCCAGCCAGTCCCGTTCCGCCGGATGCGTGGCCGTGCGGCGCTCCAGTGCGAACAGCGCGGCCGTCGCCTCCGCCAGCTCCGACACCACGAACCGGCTCTGCGCCAGCGCGTCCGCGTCGATCTGCCACCACCCCATGTTTCGCCTCCACGCGGAACTCTAGGGGTGCGCCGTACCGGGACATGAGACTTCCGGCATGCCCCGCACCCCCACCTACCGGGCCCTGGCCCGCACGCCCGAGTTCATCCCCTTCTTCCTGTGCGCCACCCTGCGCGTGGGGGCCAACACCGTCTCCGGTCTCGCCCTCGCCGTCCTTCTCTACGAGCGCACGCGCAGCCCGCTGCTGGCCGCGCTCGGCATGTTCGGCCCGTGCTTCGCCCAGGTGGCCGGCGCGAGCCTGCTGCTCTCGGCCGCCGACCGGCTGCCGCCGCGCGCGGCGCTGGCCGGGCTCGCCCTGTTCGGCGCGCTCGGCACCGCCCTGCTCGCCCTGCCCGGCCTGCCGCTGGCGGTGGTGTTCGCGCTGCTCCTGCTGCAGGGGCTGGCCGACGCGGTCGGCGGCGGGGTGCGGTACGGGCTGCTCACCGAGATCCTGCCCGCCGGCGCGTATCTCACCGGCCGTTCCCTGCTGGCCGTGGCGGCGGGGGTGGTGCAGGTCGCCGGCTTCGCCCTGGGCGGGCTGCTGATCGCCGTCCTCGCGCCGCGCGGCGCGCTGCTGGCGGCCGCCGCGCTCGCCGTGGTGGCCGCCGGGTGCGCCCGGCTGGGCCTGCGCCGGCGGGCGCCGCGGGCCGGCGGCCGGGCCTCGGTGGCCGAGACCTGGCGGGTCAACGCCCTGCTGCTGGCCGATCCGCGGCGCAGGGCGCTGTACGTGGCGCTGTGGATCCCCAACGGGCTGGTCGTGGGCTGCGAGTCGCTGTTCGTCCCCTACGACCCCGGGCACGCGGCGCTGCTGTTCGGCTGCGCGGCGGCCGGGATGCTGGCCGGGGACATCGCCGTGGGGCGTGTGCTGCCGGCCTCCTGGCGCGACCGGGCGGCGCCGGCGCTGCGGTTGCTGCTGGCCGTGCCGTACCTGGTGTTCCTCCTGCGTCCGGGGCCGGTGGCCGCCGCGGTCGCGGTCGGGATCGCCTCGGTCGGGTACAGCGCGGGACTGCTGATGCAGGAGCGGCTGGTGGACCTGCTCCCGGCCGGTACGCAGGGCCAGGCGCTCGGCCTGCACTCGGCGGGGATGCTGACCGCGCAGGGGCTGTGCGCCGCGCTCGGCGGGGCGCTGGCGCACGTCCTGCCGGCGGCCGCCGCGATGGCGGTCCTGGCCGGGGCCTCCGTGGCCGTCACCCTGGTCCTGGAGCCGCGGCTGCGGGCCAGTAGAGTGCGGGTCCGGCCCGTCCCCGTCCCCCGAGGTTCCGCACAGTGAGCTCCGTAACCACCCCGCCGCCGGGGCCCCCCGTGACGGTCGTCGGCATCGGCGCGGACGGCTGGGACGGCCTGCCCCAGGATGCGCGGCGCGCGCTGATCGCGGCCGACGTACTGATCGGCGGTCCCCGCCAGCTGGCCATGGCGCCCGAGGGGGCCTGCGGGGGCGAGCGGGTGAGCTGGCCCAGCCCGCTGCGGCCGGCGGTGCCGAAGCTGCTGGAGCAGTACGCCGGGCGGCGCGTCGCGGTGCTCGCGAGCGGGGACCCGATGTTCTACGGCATCGGGCGCGCGCTCTGCGAGGAGGCCGGCCCCGAGGGCCTGGCCGTGCTGCCGCACCCGTCGTCGGTGTCGTACGCCTGCGCCCGGCTGGGCTGGCCGGTGGAGGACACCGAGGTCGTCACGGTCGTGGGCCGGCCGGTGGCCAGGGTGGCGGCGGCGCTGCACGAGGGGCGCCGCGTGCTGGTCCTCAGCGCCGGCGCGCGCTCGCCGGGCGAGCTCGCCGCGCTGCTGGTGGAGCGGGGCTTCGGGCCCAGCCGGATGCACGTGCTGGAGCGGCTCGGCTCGGCGGAGGAACGTCACTACGGCGGCACGGCCCAGGACTGGTCGCACACGCCCGGCGACCCGCTGAACGTGGTCGCCGTCGAGTGCGTGCGCGCGCCGGGCGCCCTGCGGCTGGGCGCGGCGCCCGGGCTGCCGGACGCGGCGTACGAGACGGACGGTCAGCTGACCAAGCGTCATGTGCGGGCGGCCACGCTGTGCGCACTGGCGCCCGCGCCGGGCGAACTGCTGTGGGACATCGGCGGCGGCTCCGGCTCGATCGGCATCGAGTGGATGCGCACGCACCCGTCCTGCCGGGCGGTCACGGTGGAGCGGGTGCCGGAGCGGGCGGAGCGCATCGGCCGCAACGCGATGGCGCTCGGCGTACCGGGGCTGCGCGTGGTGATCGGCTCCGCGCCCGGCGCGCTGGCCGGACTGCCGGCGCCCGACGCGGTGTTCATCGGCGGCGGGCTGACCGCGCCGGGTCTGCTGGACGCGGTGTGGGCGGCGCTGCCGGCCGGCGGCCGGCTGGTGGTCAACACGGTCACCCTCGAATCGGAGGCCCTGCTCGCCCACCGGTACCGCGAGCACGGCGGCGAGCTGGTGAAGCTGGCCGTCTCGCACGCGGTGGCGGTCGGGGGCTTCACCGGCTGGCGGCAGGCGATGCCGGTCACGCAGTGGTCGGTCACCAAGGAACAGGAAGGCGTCTGACATGACCGTGTACTTCATCGGAGCGGGCCCGGGCGCCGCCGACCTGATCACCGTGCGCGGTGCCCGTACGCTCGCCGCGAGCCCGGTGTGCCTGTACGCGGGCAGCCTGGTGCCGCGCGAACTGCTGGCCGAATGCCCGGACGGCGCACGGCTGGTGGACACCTCCCGGCTGAACCTGGACGAGATCGTGGCGGAGCTGGTCGCCGCGCACGAGGCGGGCCTGGACGTGGCCCGGCTGCACTCGGGCGACCCGTCGATCTTCAGCGCGGTCGCCGAGCAGATGCGGCGGCTGGACGCGGCGGGCATCCCGTACGAGGTCGTGCCGGGCGTCCCGGCGTTCGCGGCGGCGGCCGCCGCCCTCAAGCGGGAGCTGACGGTGCCCACCGTCGGCCAGACGGTCATCCTGACCCGGATCGCGCAGCAGGCGACCCCGATGCCGCCGGGCGAGGACCTCGCCACCCTGGGCCGCAGCGGCGCCCTGCTGGTCCTGCACCTGGCCACCCGCTACGTCGACCGGGTCGTCGGGGAGCTGCTGCCGCACTACGGCGCCGACTGCCCGGCGGCGGTGGTCGCGATGGCCAGCCGTCCGGACGAGCTGATCCTGCGCGGCACGCTGGAGGACATCGCGGCGCAGGTGAAGGAGCACGGCCTGGTGCGCACGGCGGTCATCGTGGTGGGCCGCACGCTGGCGGCGGAGCAGTTCCGCGACAGCCACCTGTACTCGCCGGAGCGCGACCGGCATGTCTGCTGATCCGGGCCGCCGGGTCCCGCACGTCCTGATCCTGGGCGGGACCACGGAGGCCCGCGGCCTGGCGGAGGCGCTGGCCGGGACGCCGGGGGCGCCCGGGGCGCCGTACCGGGTGACGACCTCGCTCGCCGGGCGGGTGGCGGCGCCCGTGCTGCCGCCCGGGGAGAGCCGGATCGGCGGGTTCGGCGGGCCGGAGGGGCTGGCCGCGTGGCTGCGGGAGCACGCGGTGTCGGCGGTCGTGGACGCCACGCACCCCTTCGCCGGGCGGATGAGTTTCCACGCGGTCGCCGCGACCGCCGCCACCGGGGTGCCGGTGCTGGCACTGCGCAGGCCGGCCTGGACGCCCGTACCCGGTGACGTGTGGCACCGCGTCCCGGATCTGGCGGCCGCCGCGGCGGCCGTGCCCGGCCTCGGCGGCCGGGTGTTCCTCACCACCGGCCGCATGGGGCTGGCCGCCTTCGCCCATCTGGACGAGCAGTGGTTCCTGGTCCGCTCGGTGGACCCGCCGCAGGCGCCGATGCCGCCGCGCACCGAAGTCCTGCTGGCCCGCGGCCCGTTCACGCTCGCCGACGAGCGCGCGCTGCTGCGCGCTCACCGGATCGACGTGCTGGTCACCAAGGACAGCGGCGGCTCGGCCACCGCCCCGAAGCTGACCGCCGCCCGCGAGGCGGGCGTCCCGGTGGTCGTCGTGGACCGGCCGCCCGTACCCGCGGGGGTCCCGGTGGCGGAATCCGTCGGGGCGGCGCTGGAGCTGCTGGCGCGGACGCTCTCCTGAGAAGCCGTGTCACATCCTCTTTCCGCACCCATGCGTGGTGTCTGAAAGCAGGCGGGGGGAGAAGGGGATCGGAGGCGGTGAGGATACGTTCACATCTGACGTGATCAGGTCAGATGGAAGGAAATTCCCGTCCATGTCCTTACACACCACAGCCCGCTCGCCGGGCCGCCTCGGATCCGTAGCCCTCGCCGCCGTGCAGGCACTGTTGTGCACACTCCTCGTGGTGCCGTTCGCCGTCCTCACCGGCGGGTCGGCCCATGCGGCACCTCCTTACGACACTCCCTTCCTCACGTGGAACATGCAGGGCGCGACCGCAATGCGCGAGAGCCTGTGGACGTCGTACATACCAAGGATCCTCAACAACGCTCCGTCCGACGTCGTCATGCTTCAGGAGGCGGGTGCCGACGTTCCGCACAACGCCAGAGTGCTGCCCAATCCGCCGGGTACCATCGGCAACTCACTGGTCACCTACGCCCGTTGGCCTTACGGCGGCACGCGGAGCGGCGACTGGTACATGGTCTTCCTCCAGACCCACGATCCGCAGGCGCCGGGCGGCCGGGTGAACACCATCGTGATGTCGACCACCCCGGTCCTCGAGGCGATGGTGGTGGACAACCCGCACAGCAGCAACCGCAGCCGGCCCGCCATCGGCATCCGCCAGGGCAACGACTGGTACTTCAGCTACCACGCCCTGTCACGCGGCGGCGGCCCTGACGCGATCCCCATGCTGACCGCGATCGGGAACGCCGTCCGGGCAGCCCAGCCGCAAGACACCCGGTACGACTGGACGGTGGGCGGGGACTTCAACACCCCGCCCGAAGCTCTGGTCGCCCGACGGGGGTACAACGACATTCCCGCACCGGGCGTCGGCGCGGTCAACCTCCTGCGCAGCGGCCAGCCCACCCACCGCAGCCCGGACGGGACACAGCGGGAACTCGACTACGCCGTGACGACCACCGATCGCGGCAGCTTCCGGGCGCTCGTGCAGCAGAGCCAGGGCGGCTCCGACCACGATCCGGTGTATGTCCTCCCCATCGCCACACCGACGAACCGGCCGCCGTTGGCCTCGATGCCGGTCGGCGGATCGGCGGTCGACGGCGCCAACGGACAGGCGACTCCCTTCCTGCACGGCGGCTGGCGCGACCCGGCGCGCCTCTGCGCGCAGTACGGCATCGGTGAGGCGTGCCGCTCCTCCCTCGCGTCCGCACGACAGGCGAGCCGGGCCGACGCCGCCGGGCCCGGCTTCGACTACGTCGGCGCCGTCAGCAGGGGGAACATCTCGGACGGTGACAACCAGCAAGAGGCGTTTCCCGGCCAGAACATCGACCAGTTGCGCCAGCATCTCGTCGGTGACCTGCGCACGTACAAACCCAACGTCGTGCTGCTCCAACTCGATGTCGCCAACGACCTCGCGAACGACAGCACCTTGACGGCCGCCCAGGAGGCGGACGACCTGCACGCCCTGATCGACCAGATCCACTACATCCTGCCCCACACGATGGTGCTGGTCGGCGATCCAGCCCCGTCCAAGACGCCGGCCATCCGCGACAAGATGTACAACGGCGACTCGTCCTACCTCGCACTCTCCAGTGCGGTCATCGCCACGGCCCGCCGCGCGGGCCGGCCGATCCGGCAGGTCCCCATCGCCTTTCCCCGCGACGCCAGCTTCGTGGACACCACGCAGGACGCCGACGGCGTGCCCAACGACAACGGCTACCGGGCCATTGCCGAGGCCTACTCGGCCCAGCTGATCGCTCTGTCGAAGTCCGGAGCCATCGTCGCTCCGGACCAGGTCGTGGTGAACCCCGCCGATCTGGTGGTCGACGGCAGCGGCAGCGACGACACCGGCTCCTCGGGCGGCAACCCGACCACGAACCCGCCGCTGAAGGTGATGGTGGTGGGCGACTCCATGACCCAGGGAATGGAGGGCGACTGGACCTGGCGCTACCGGCTGTGGCAGTGGTTCAAGGACCAGCACGTTCCCGTCGACTTCGTCGGCCCCTACCGGGGGACCAAGCAGCCCGACCCGACAGGACCGCCCGCTCCGCCCCGGCTCCAGGGCGAGATCGAGAACCCCTCGGTGGCCAACCCGCCCGTCTCCGGCGCCTACCACCAAGACATTCCGGCCGGCTTCGACAGCGACCACTTCGCCGTATGGGGCCGCCAGGCCGCCCAGGTCAAGGACCAGATCGGTCCCGTGGTCGCGCAGTACAAACCCGACCTGATCCTCTTCGGTATCGGCTTCAACGACATGGGATGGTTCGTCAGCGACGCGCACGGCACGCTGGACAGCATGAAGACCCTCGTCGACCGGGCCCGCGCGGCGAAACCGGACGTCAAGATGGCAATCGCGAACGTCCCGCACCGCCTGTTCATCGACGGTCGCCAGGACCTGGTCGACAAGACCAACCAGTACAACGCCCTGCTCAAGGACGCCATCCCGACCTGGAGCACCTCCGCATCCCCGGTGAAACCGGTCGACTGGGAAGCTGCCTACTCCTGCCGGCCGACCGGCTGCCCCGCCGGCTATGACGGCCTGCACCCCAGCCTCACGGGTGAGTACCAGATCGCCTACGCCTACGCCCGCACCCTCAACGAACAGTTCGGGATCGGGCAGTCGACCCCGGACCACATCCCCGGCTTCCCCGAGCGACCGATCTCCCCCGTGTCGGGACTCAAGGCGGAGTCCGTTCCCAGCGGGATCAAGGTGACCTGGAACCCGGTGTTCGGCGCACGCGGATACACCGTCCGCCACCGGCTCGTGGGCGCGCCGGACTGGAGCGAGCTGGTGGTGCCGTCCAACCGGTTCGACACCACCTGGACCCTGGACGGGATGACCTGGGAGTACCAGGTCCGTACCTACAACTACACCGGCGGCGCCTCGGCCTGGGTGATGACCAGCGCGACCGCACACCCCGAGACCGCCGCCGCGCCAGGGAACATCGTGACGCGCGCGACCGCGACCGGCGTGGACGTGTCCTGGGACGCGGCGAAGGGCCCCTACAGCGACAGCGTCGACCGGTACCAGGTCATCACCTGGGACCGGGACGTGCCCGGGTCGTTCATCAACAGCACGGGCATCAAGGGGACATCCATCCACATCGACGGGCTCACCCCGGGCCACCACTACCTCGTCGCGGTCGCGACCTGGAACAAGGCCGGCGGCGGCATTCCCGGCGTCGCCCGGTCCGTGACCGTCGGAGGCGGCACCCCACCCGTCCCGGCGGACGTCACGATCAAGTCCCTCGACGACACCACCGTCCAACTCAACTGGAAGGGTTCGCCCGAGGCGGCCGGGTACCGGGTGTGGGTGCGCAACATGAACGCACCCGCGGGCTCGGACACACAGGGCCCCTACATCACGGACGGCCCCGAGCACCAGATCGCCTTCCTGTTCCCGGGCAACTGGAACTACGAGTTCTGCATCACCGCGATCAACGGCGAACTGGAGTCCGGCAAATCCTCCTGCGTCCACCTGACCCAACCCCCGTCGGCCGGCGGAAACCCACCACCGTCCAGCAGCAGCCGCAAGGCACCGAAACCCACCGAAGAGCCCCTGCTGGAGCTGCGCCGGGCCGCAGCCACGCAGCGGAACCTGGACACGGCCGCGCCCGTCGGCTGAGGCCGGGAGTCGTGCGACGTGCAGATGAGCGTCCTCCACCCCGGACCTCGGCTCGCCCTGACCCACGCCGGCGGCACCCGGCGGGCCCGTGGCCGTGCCCGGTGTCCGTGGTGGGGGCGTTGTCACAGGCGGCGCCTACAGTGCCGGCATGAGTACCACGACCCTGCTGGTCCACAGCGGTTCCGCCGCCCCCGACGACCCCGTCACCCGGGTCGGCGGACTGCCGCTGGCGCCCGACGGGACCGCCTGGCCGGGCTGTGCGGCCTGTGCGGGGCCGCTGCAGTTCCTCGCCCAGGTGGTCCTCGACGACGGGCGCGGGGTCCTGGCCGTCTTCATGTGCGCCCACCGGCCCGGCCGGTGCGAGCAGTGGAGTGCCACCGGCGGCGGGAACCGGGCGTTCCTCTTCCCGGCCGCCGGCCTGCGCCCCCTGCGGCTCCCCCACCCCGGCGCGGAGCTCGGCGCCGTCCGGGCCGCCCGGCCGGTGGAGATACCGGGGGCGGAGTACGGGGATGCCCGCGAGGAGTGGGTCCGGTGCACCGGACGGGCCCCGAAGGAAGTCCTCGGTCAGCTCGGCGGCGTCCCCCAGTGGCTCCAGCACGACGAGACGCCTCACTGCCCCGGCTGCGCCCGGCCGATGGACTTCGCCGCGATGCTCACCGAGGGCCCCGACCCCCTCACGGCCCCCAACTTCGGCTCCGGCCGCGCCTACGCGTTCACCTGCACGCCGTGCGCCCGCGCCGCGTTCGGCTGGCAGTGCTGAGGCGGCAGGCGCCCCGCTCACCATCGCGATCCGGCCAACTCTGCGCCTGCCGCTGCCGATTCGGGGATTCCGCCGTCATGCTCACGCCATGAATGACTGGGACGGCACCACCACGGGCGACATCGAGCCGACCTCGGCCGTCATCGGCGTGCTCGTCGTCATCGCGGCCTGCCTGCCGCTGAAGGTCAAGGCCCAGCGCGTCCTGCTGCTGGTGGCGATCCTGCTGGTGGCCCTGGTCGGCATCGGCACGCAGTACATGGCGTACGAGAACTCCTCGGTCTGGAGCAGGTACCGCGAGGACGCCGAGCTGTTCAACATGCTCATCATGCTCGGCCCCGGCGGCCTGGTCGCCCTGCTGCGCCTGCTCGGCAACGCGTTCTCCACCAAGTGACCCGGCCGGC
Source organism: Streptomyces sp. NPDC042102 (assembly GCF_055582305.1). Taxonomy (NCBI): domain Bacteria; kingdom Bacillati; phylum Actinomycetota; class Actinomycetes; order Kitasatosporales; family Streptomycetaceae; genus Streptomyces; species Streptomyces sp. NPDC042102. The sequence goes on along the minus strand of NZ_JBVJDL010000001.1, from coordinate 421,319 downwards.
GGGCTGCGGTACGGCGTACCGCAGCCCCGTCCGTCACGCCTCCGGGTAGCGGCGCGGGGTCCAGGTCAGCCTCGTGCCGTCGCCCCGCTCGGTGACCTGGGTCTGCGAGGAGCCGATCAGCAGGATCGTGCGCATGTCGACCTCGGCCGGGTCCAGCTCGGCGAGCGTGACGATCCGCACCGACTGCTCCGGTCCGCCCACGTCCCGCGCCACGACCACCGGCGTCCGCGGCGCGCGCAGCTCCAGCAGCAGCTCGCGGGCCTGCGCGACCTGCCAGGTCCGGCTGCGCGAGCCCGGGTTGTACAGCGCCAGCACCAGGTCGGCGGCGGCCGCCGCGCGCAGTCGCCCGGCGATGACCTCCCACGGCTTGAGCCGGTCGGACAGCGAGATCGTGGCGTAGTCGTGGCCCAGCGGCGCGCCGGCCGCCGCGGCGGCGGCGTTGGCCGCGGTCACCCCCGGCAGCACCCGTACCGGCACGTCCTTGTACGCGTCCTGCCCGGCCACCTCCAGCACCGCCGTGGCCATCGCGAAGACCCCCGGGTCGCCGCCGGAGACCACGGCCACGCGCTTGCCGCGGCGGGCGAGGTCGAGGGCGAACTCGGCGCGCTCGGACTCCACCTTGTTGTCGGAGCCGTGCCGGATCTGGCCCGCCCGGACGGGCACCCGGTCCAGGTACGTCGTGTAGCCGACCAGCACCTCGGCGTCGGCGAGCGCCCGCCGGGTCTCGGGGGTGAGCCACAGCGGACCGGCCGGTCCGGTGCCCACGACCGCGACCTCGCCGGGGCCCGACGGCTTGCTGCCGGGGTTGCCGACCCGGCTCGGTACGACGGCCACCGCGAAGTACGGCACCGACGCGGGGTCGGTGTCGGCGAGCGCCCCGGTGCGCTCGCCGGCCATCGTGGCGCGCTCGACGTAGCGCGCCTCGGCCAGCCGGCCGGAGTCCTCCATCGCCCCGCGCACGGCGGGGAAGGTGCGCCCGAGCTTCATCACCACCGCCGAGTCGGTGGCGGCCAGGCGCGCGGCGAGCTCCTCGCGCGGCAGGGTGCCGGGCAGGATCGTCAGCACCTCCTCGCCCTCGACCAGCGGCGTCTGCAGCCGGGCCGCCGCGGCGCTCACGCTGGTGACGCCGGGGACCACCTCGGTCTCGTAGCGGTCGGCCAGCCGCTTGTGCATGTGCATGTAGGAGCCGTAGAAGAGCGGGTCGCCCTCGGCGAGCACGGCGACGGTCCGGCCGGCGTCAAGGTGGGCGGCCAGCCGGGCGGCGGCCTCCTCGTAGAACTCCTCCATGGCGCCCTGGTAGCCGCCGGGGTGGTCGGTGGTCCCGGTGGTGACCGGGTAGACCAGCGGTTCCTCGATGTGGTCGGCGCGCAGGTGCTCCTGTGCGATGGACCGGGCGATGGACCGCCCGTGGCGGGCGCTGTGGTAGGCGACGACGTCCGCCCCGGCGATCACCTGGGCGGCGCGCAGCGTCATCAGCGACGGGTCGCCGGGCCCGAGCCCGACCCCGTAGAGGCGCCCCTTGGCCGTGGTGCTCATTCTTCCTCGCTCGCTATCGCGTTGACGGCGGCGGCCGCGATGGCGCTGCCGCCGCGCCGGCCGCGCACGATCAGGTGGTCGAGCCCGGCGGGGTGGGCGGCGAGGGCGTCCTTGGACTCGGCGGCGCCGATGAAGCCGACGGGCACGCCGATGACCGCGGCGGGGCTCGGCGCGCCCTCCTCGATCATCTCCAGCAGCCGGAAGAGCGCGGTGGGCGCGTTGCCGACGGCCACCACGGAGCCCTCCAGCAGGCCCCGGTCGCGCCACAGTTCGAGGGCGGCGGCGCTGCGCGTGGTGCCCATCCGGGCGGCGAGCTCCGGCACGGCCGGGTCGGACAGCGTGCAGAGCACGTCGTTGCCGGCGGGCAGCCGCTTGCGGGTGACCCCGCTGGCGACCATCTGGACGTCGCACAGGACGGGCGCGCCCGCGTGCAGGGCGGCGCGGGCGCGCAGGACGACCTCGGGGGTGTAGCCGAGGTCCTGGGGCAGATCGGTCATTCCGCAGGCGTGGATCATGCGCACGGCGACCTGGGCGACCGAGGCGGGCAGCCCGGAGAGGTCCGCCTCGGCGCGGATCGTGGCAAAGGACTGGCGGTAGATCGCCGCGCCGTCCTTCTCGTACTCGAACACTGGGTAGTCGCTCATTTCTTCACCGTGTCGGCATCGGATGCTGCGGAAGGGGTGGTGCTGGTGCGGGCGGCCGCGAGGGCGGCCGCCAGGTCCGGGGAGGGGGCCACCGGCTGCCCGTGGACGGAGAGCCGGTACCCGGCGCCGGTGGCGACGGCATCGACCCAGGCGGTGCCCTGCGGGTGGCCGCAGCGGCGCTCGCAGCCCGACCAGTGCACGGGCAGCGCGCCCCGCGCGCGCGGCGCGAGGTCGGCCGCGTCGGCGCGGACGTCGGCCAGGGATTTGGCGCAACCGGGCCGTCCGGTACAGGCGGTGACGGACTGCCAGGGACTGTCGGGGGTGACGACCAGACCCTCGCGCTCCAGCGGGGCCGGGCCGCCGGCGGGCCGCAGGGGCGGGGCGTCGGGCAGGACCACGCTGCGCCAGGGGGTGAGGACCAGTTCGCCGCTGCCGCCGGCGGCGGCCCGTGCCAGGGCCCGCAACTGACCGGAGGTCAGCCGGCCCAGGGGGACGAGCACGCACTGGGGGCCCCGGCGGCCCGCGTCCACCGCGAAGGGCCGCGGCGGGTCGGCGTACGGCCGGGCGACGGCACCGGCGTACGTCGCGTCGATCCCGGCGGCGGTCAGCCGGGCCGCGAACCGGCGGGCGTCCAGGGCGTGTTCGGGCGGGAGCTCGCGGACCCGCCAGGCGCGCGTGCCGGCCGCGTCGGCGGCGTCGAGGAAGGCGGCGGCGGCCAGCAGGGCCGCCCGGGGGGCGTCCGCGCCGGGCACCTCGACGGCTTCGGCGGCCGCCCCGAGGAACACCAGGGCGCGCCCGTGCGGGCGGCCCAGGACGGTCACGTCGGCGCCGAGCGCGGCCACGTCCCCGCGGCCGTCGTCGAAGGCGAACAGGAACCGTCCGGACAGGGCGCTCGCGCGCGGGTCGGCGCACAGCAGCCGGTCCAGTTCCAGGGCCCAGGGCCGGACATGGGGCCGCCGCCCGGGGTCGCCGGAGCCCGACAGGGGGGTGGCCACGATGTTGCGGACGCGTTCGTGGCCGGGCGCGGGCAGCAGCCCGGCCTCGTCGAGCACACCCGCGAGGCCGCTGCCGCAGTCCTGCCCCAGGCCGCGCAGCTGTACGTTGCCGCGGGAGGTGAGGTCCAGGTGGCCGTCCCCGAACCGGTCGGCGGCCAGCGCCAGCAGGCCGGCCTGCCGGGCGTCGAGCAGTCCGGCCGGGATCCGGACGCGCGCGAGGAACCCGTCGTCCGCCGCGTGCAGCCGCAGCGCACCGGGGCAGGCGTCACCGCGGTCCCGTACGACGGGCTCGTCCCGGGACGCGGCGGAGGGGGGCGGTGGCATGGCGGCGAGCATACCCACGATTCCCGGGCCCCGGCCTGTGGCCGTCACCACCCCGTCTGTGCCGGGACCTGCGGCAACCCCAACTCCCGCGGGCGCCGGGAGCTGCGGCAACCCCGGCTGACGCGGACGCCGGGAGCTGCGGCGGCCCTGCCTCCCGCGGCCGCGCGGCGGCACATAGGATGCCGCTTGGCGGGCCGCCTGGCCCGTCGTCGCCGAGGACGGCGACAGGGGAGGAAGCCCGGTGCGATTCCGGCGCGGTCCCGCCACTGTGAGTCCGGTGGCAGCCGGTGACGGCTGTGCCGGATGAGCCAGGAACTCCCGCCGTCCGACTGCCCGGGGCGCGGAAACCCCGAGGAAGGCCTGCCGCCGCATGATCCTGCTGCTGTCGACGTCCGACACCGATCTGCTCAGCGCCCGAGCCGCGGACGGTCCGGTTCCGTACCGGTTCGCGAACCCTTCCCGGCTCCACCTGGACGACCTGCCCGAGTTGCTGGACGGCGCCGAGCTGGTGGTCGTACGCCTCCTGGGCGGCCTGCGCGCCTGGCAGGACGGCCTGGACGTGCTGCTCGCGCCCGGCCAGCCCCGCCCGGTCGTGGTGCTGACCGGCGAACAGGCCCCGGACGCCCAGCTGATGGAGGCCTCCACCGTCCCCATCGGCATCGCCGCCGAGGCGCACGCCTACCTCGCGCACGGCGGCCCCGCCAACCTGGAACAGCTGGCCCGCTTCCTGTCCGACACCGTGCTGCTGACCGGCCACGGCTTCGAACCGCCGGCGCCCGCGCCGACGTGGGGCCACCTGGAGCGGTCCCCCGTCGCCGTCAAGGGCCCGCGGATCGCCGTGCTCTACTACCGCGCCCACCAGATGAGCGGCAACACCGGCTTCGTGCACGCGCTCTGCGACGCGATCGAGGCGGCCGGGGCCACCCCGCTGCCGCTGTACGTGTCCTCTCTGCGCTCCCCCGAGCCGGAGCTGCTGGCCGAGCTGTCCGGGGTCGACGCCGTCGTCACCACGGTGCTGGCGGCCGGCGGCACCCGGCCCGCCGCCGCGTCGGCCGGCGGTGACGACGAGTCCTGGGACGCCGGCGCGCTGGCCGCCCTGGACGTACCGATCCTGCAGGCCCTGTGCCTGACCGGCTCGCGCAGCGCCTGGGAGGAGAACGACGAGGGGCTCTCGCCGCTCGACGCCGCCAGCCAGGTGGCCGTGCCGGAGTTCGACGGCCGTCTGATCACCGTGCCGTTCTCCTTCAAGGAGATCGACGCCGACGGCCTGCCGGCGTACGTCGCCGACCCCGAGCGGGCCGCCCGTGTGGCCGGTATCGCCGTCCGCCACGCCCGGCTGCGGCACATCCCGAACGCGGAGAAGAAGATCGCGCTGGTCCTCTCCGCGTACCCGACCAAGCACTCCCGCATCGGCAACGCGGTCGGCCTGGACACCCCGGCCTCCGCCGTCGCGCTGCTGCGCCGCCTGATCGCCGAGGGCTACGACTTCGGGCCCGTGGAGGAGATCCCGGGCCTGGTCTCCGGCGACGGCGACGAGCTGATCCGCGCGCTGATCGAGGCCGGCGGCCACGACCAGGACTGGCTCACCGAGGAGCAGCTGGCCCGCAACCCGGTCCGGATCCCCGCCGCCGACTACCGGCGCTGGTACGGCGCCCTCCCCGCCGACCTGCGCGGATCCGTCGAGGAGCACTGGGGGCAGGCCCCGGGCAACATGTTCGTGGACCGCTCGGCCAACGCGGAGGGCGACATCGTGCTCGCCGCGCTGCGCCGGGGCAACCTCCTGATCCTCATCCAGCCGCCGCGCGGTTTCGGCGAGAACCCGATCGCGATCTACCACGACCCGGACCTGCCGCCCTCGCACCACTACCTGGCGGCCTACCGCTGGATCCAGGCGGCAGCCGCCGACGGCGGCTTCGGCGCCGACGCGATGATCCACCTGGGCAAGCACGGCAACCTGGAGTGGCTGCCCGGCAAGAACGCGGGCCTGTCCGCGGCCTGCGCGCCCGACGCGGCCCTGGGCGACCTCCCCCTCGTCTACCCGTTCCTGGTCAACGACCCGGGCGAGGGCACCCAGGCCAAGCGTCGCGTGCACGCGACGCTGGTGGACCACCTGGTGCCGCCGATGGCCCGCGCCGACTCCTACGGCGACATCGCGCGCCTGGAGCAGCACCTGGACGAGTACGCGCAGATCTCCTCCATGGACCCGGCCAAGCTGCCGGCGATCCGCGCCCAGATCTGGACGCTGATCCAGGCCGCCAAGCTCGACCACGACCTCGGTCTGGCGGAGCGCCCCGACGACGACGGCTTCGACGACTTCCTGCTGCACGTCGACGGCTGGCTGTGCGAGGTCAAGGACGCCCAGATCCGCGACGGCCTGCACGTCCTGGGCGGCGCCCCGGCCGGCGCCGACCGGGTCAACCTGGTGCTGGCCATCCTGCGCGCCCGCCAGATCTGGGGCGGCACCTCCGCCCTGCCGGGCCTGCGCGAGGCGCTCGGCCTGGACGAGTCGGCCGCCACCCGCACGGACGCCGACGCGGCGGAGGAGCGGGCGCGCGCCCTGGTCCAGGCGATGGAGGACGCGGACTGGGACCCGGCCGCCGTCGCGGCGGTCGCCGAGGGCCACGGCCGGGCGGTCGCCGACATCCTGGCCTTCGCCGCCACCGAGGTGGTGCCCCGCCTGGCCGCCACCACCGACGAGCTGACCCACGCCGTGCACGCGCTCGGCGGCGGCTTCGTCCCGGCGGGCCCCTCGGGCTCGCCGCTGCGCGGCCTGGTCAACGTGCTCCCGACGGGCCGCAACTTCTACTCCGTCGACCCCAAGGCCGTCCCCTCGCGCCTGGCCTGGGAGACCGGCCAGGCCTTGGCCGACTCGCTGCTGACGCGCTACCGCACGGACAACGGGGAGTGGCCCCCCTCGGTGGGCCTGTCGCTGTGGGGGACGAGCGCGATGCGCACGGCGGGCGACGACGTCGCCGAGGCGCTGGCGCTGCTGGGCATCCGCCCGGTCTGGGACGAGGCCTCCCGCCGCGTCACCGGTCTGGAGCCGATCCCGCTCGCCGAGCTCGGCCGCCCGCGCATCGACGTGACCCTGCGCATCTCGGGCTTCTTCCGTGACGCCTTCCCGCACGTCATCGGCCTGCTGGACGACGCGGTACGGCTGGCGGCCTCGCTGGAGGAGCCCGCCGAGGACAACTTCGTGCGGGCCCACGCCCAGGCGGACCTCGCCGAGCACGGCGACGAGCGGCGCGCGACCACCCGTATCTTCGGCTCCCGCCCGGGGACGTACGGCGCGGGCATCCTCCAGCTGATCGACTCCCGCGACTGGCGCACCGACGCCGATCTCGCGGAGGTGTACACGGTGTGGGGCGGGTACGCGTACGGGCGGGGCCTTGAGGGCCGGCCGGCGCGCGCGGAGATGGAGACGGCGTACAAGCGGATCACGGTGGCCGCGAAGAACACCGACACCCGCGAGCACGACATCGCCGACTCCGACGACTACTTCCAGTACCACGGCGGCATGGTCGCCACCGTGCGCGCGCTGCGGGGCACCGCCCCCGAGGCGTACATCGGCGACTCCACCCGCCCGGAGACGGTCCGGACCCGCACGCTGGTCGAGGAGACCTCGCGCGTCTTCCGGGCCCGCGTGGTCAACCCGAAGTGGATCGAGGCGATGCGCCGCCACGGCTACAAGGGCGCCTTCGAGCTCGCGGCGACGGTGGACTACCTCTTCGGGTACGACGCCACGACGGGCGTGGTCGCGGACTGGATGTACGACAAGCTGACCGAGACGTACGTGCTGGACCCGGAGAACCGCGCGTTCCTCCAGGAGGCCAACCCCTGGGCCCTGCACGGCATCGCCGAGCGGCTGCTGGAGGCCGAGTCGCGCGGGATGTGGGAGAAGCCGGACCCGCAGATCCTGGAGTCCCTGCGCCAGGTCTACCTCGACACCGAGGGCGACCTGGAGGGCGCGGCGGAGCAGGAGTAGCCGCACAGGAGCAGCCGCGGACGGCATGAGGGCCCCGGCCCCGGGTTCTCCCGGGGCCGGGGCCCTCGTGACGTCCGCGCTGCGGACGCCCGGCCGGTGCGCCTGCCGGTGCTCCGGACCGGTGCCCGTTACGGGGCGATCGGCAGTGCCCGCTTGTGCGCGGTGAGGCGGTAGCGGCGGGCGATGATCTCGTGGGCCCGGCCGTCGACCGGCTTGCCCTCCAGGAAGTCGTCGATGTCGTCGTAGGTGACGCCCAGCGCGTCCTCGTCGGCCTTGCCCGGGTCCAGGGTCTCCAGGTCCGCCGTCGGGGTCTTCCAGACCAGCTCGGCGGGCGCGCCCAGGAAGTCGGCGCAGGCCCGGACCCGGCGCTTGGTCAGTCCGGTCAGCGGCACCAGGTCGGCCGCGCCGTCGCCGAACTTGGTGAAGAAGCCCGAGACCGCCTCGGCGGCGTGGTCGGTGCCGACGACCAGGCCGTCGTGCGCGCCGGCCACCGCGTACTGGGCGATCATGCGCTGGCGGGCCTTGATGTTGCCCTGCACGAAGTCCTGGTGGTGGGCGTCGCGGAAGGTCACACCGGCGGCCAGCGCCGCCTGGAGCGCCGCGTCCGAGGCGGGCTTGACGTCCACGGTCAGCACGTGGTCGGCGCGGATGAAGGAGAGCGCGAGCTGGGCGTCCCGCTCGTCGGCCTGGACGCCGTACGGCAGCCGCATCGCGTAGAAGGCCGCCTCGTGGCCGGCGGCCCGGACGCGCTCCACGGCCAGCTGGCACAGCCGCCCGGCGGTGGTGGAGTCCACGCCGCCGCTGATGCCGAGGACCAGGGAGCGCAGGCCGGTGGCGGTGAGCCGCTCGGCCAGGAACGCCACCCGGCGCTCGACCTCGCGCCCGGCGTCGAAGACCTCGGACACCTCCAGGTCCCGGGCGATCTCCTGCTGCAGGGCGATGGACGCCGGCTCGCTCACGGCTGCTCCTCGTGGTCGTTCACGTTGCGATGTCCCGTCGACCCTAGTCGACGCGGCGGGGTGGGACGCGCGCGCGTCAGACCCCTTCCTCCACCATCAGTGCGTACCAGGTGTGCCCGGCGGTCTCCGGGCCGGGCCGGTAGTCGTACCACTGGACCAGGGTGTCCGGGGTCTCGAAGGCGAGGGTGAGCTCGCGTCCGGAGGTGCCGTGGCTGAAGGACAGCCGGCGCACGGGGTGGACGGGGTCGTCCACGCCGTCGGGCCCGTGGAGGCGCCAGCCCTGCGCGGGCAGCACCGCACGGTAGTGGTCGAGGACCTGGCGGGGCGTGCCGGGGTGGGAGTACATCCGCTCCGCGCTCATCCAGGCGTCGCCGCTGTCGTCGGTGCAGTCGCCGCCCGCCAGGTCCAGGCCCGCGGCGGGGGCCGCCTCCGGCGGCCGCACCTGGAGCACCGGGTCGGCGTCCAGGGCGCGCAACGCCGCCCCGGTCCCCTCGCAGCTGGAGAAGGGCGAGAGGAACGAACAGGCGGTGGCCGCCCCCACCAGGAGCACGGCCGCCCACGTCCATGCCGCCGCCCTGCCCAATTCAGCCATGTTCATGGCGGAAGTATGCGCCATCCGCCGCCGCCACCGACACGCCCCCGCAATCCCCCGAAGGGAGGCGTCCACCCCGACCGGGTGGTTCGAACGCCGGATCACGGGGCGCTGCCCCGGCGCCGCTTGGGATCCGCCCCCAGCCCGTAAACCTGTACGAGAGTTCGCCCCGGCCCGCCCGTGACGCCGCCCTGAACAGCCACGTTCTTCCCGGCGTCAGTCGCCGCCGCGTCACCTCGGGAGGAATCTTGCGATCCGTGCACGTTCATGTGGTGTTCGACCCGGGCCCGGACGGAGGTGCCCGCGCATGAGGCTCCTCAAGCGTCCGGTGCCCGCCGCCGCGGCCGTCTCCGCCAGCGAGAAGCAGCTCTTCGGCGGGCCGCTGCGTTACGAGGCCGGCTGGGCCGAGCACGAGTACGCCGTCCTGGAGACCGGTCTGTGGAGCACCCTGCGCTCCATGCCCCGGATGGTCGCGGGCACCCTGCGGCTCGCGCGGGAGGCCGACCGGCCCGCCCTGATCACCGTCGCCGCCGCCGAGGCCGGCCAGGGGATCGCCTCCGCCGTGGGCCTGCTGGTGGTCAACTCCGTCCTGGGCACGCTGCTCTCCGACGGCAGCGCCGCCGACCGGCTGCACCGGGCGCTGCCCGCGCTGGCGCTGGGCGCGCTGGTGGCCGTCCTCGGCGCGCTGTGCGCCTCGCGCTCGACGGCGGCCGCCGGCCGGCTGGAGCCGAAGGTGGAACGGGCCGCCACCGTGCGCTACCTGGCGGCGGCGGTCAAGGTCGAACTCGAAGCCGTCGAGGACGGCGAGTTCCACCGGCTGCTCGACAGCGCCCAGTGGGGGCCGCCGGCCGCCCGCCGCACCATCAGTGCCTGCGTGGCCACGCTCAACGGCCTGATCTCGCTGATCGCCGTGGCCGGCGTGCTGACCGTGCTGCACCCGGTGCTGCTGCCGATGCTCGCGCTGATCGCCGCGCCCCGCGGCTGGGGTGCGATGCGGGTGGCGCAGCGCCGCTACCTGTCGGTCATGACGTGGATCGAGCACGTACGTGCTGCCCGGCTGATCGGTCAGCTGCTGATCTCGCGGACCTCGGCCGCCGAGGTCCGCGTGCACGGCGTCGGCCGCTACCTGCTGGGCCACTACCGCAACATGGCCGAGCACGCGGAGGGCGAGGCCACCCGGCTGGCCAAGGACAAGGCCGCCACCGAGCTGCTGGCCGCCGCGCTGTCCGGGGTCGCGGCCCTGGTCACGTACGGGGCGATGGGCGTGCTGATCGCGGCCGGCCGGATGGACCTGGCCGTCGCCGGCACGGCCGTGATCGCCGTACGGACGGGCACGGCGGGGCTGGGCGCGCTGGTGGCGACCACCAACACCCTGCACGAGGAGTCCCTGTACGTACGGGACCTGGAGCGGTTCGTGGACAGCGCCGGGCGCCGGGCCATCCCGGACGGCGGCCGCCCGCTGCCCGATCCGCTGGGCACGGTCCGCCTGGACGGCGTGGGGTTCTCCTACCCCGACCGCGAGGAGCCGGCCCTGGCCGATGTGTCCCTGACCGTCGAGGCGGGCCGGGTGGTGGCGCTGGTGGGCGAGAACGGCTCGGGCAAGTCCACCCTGGTCAAACTGCTGGCCGGGCTGCACCTGCCCGACAGCGGTTCGCTGACCTGGGACGGGGTGGAGATCACCGAGGCCGACCGGGAGGCCGTCTTCGACCGGGTCGCCCTGCTCACGCAGGACTTCGAACGCTGGCCGGTGACCGCCCGGACCAACATCGTCATCGGACGGCCCGAGGGCGACGGCACGGTCGAGCGGGCCGCCGACGTCGTCGACGCCGCCCGGTACTCCGGCGCGGACAAGGTGGTGACGGGTCTGCCGAACGGGTACGAGACCCTGCTCGCCCGGGTCTTCCGGGGCGCCTCGGAACTCTCGGGCGGCCAGTGGCAGACCTTCGGCCTGGCCCGCACCCGCTACCGCGACGCCCGCCTGATCATCGTGGACGAGCCCACCTCGGCGCTCGACCCGGAGGCGGAGATCGCGGCGTTCGACAGCATCCGGGGCCTCGCCGGGCCGCGGCGGGCCGTCGTCCTGGTCACGCACCGGATGTCGGGCGTGCGGTACGCCGACGTGATCTACGTCCTGCACCGGGGGCGGCTGGTCGAACGGGGCAGCCACGAGGAACTGCTGGCGCTGGACGGCCGGTACGCGGCGATGTTCCGGATGCAGGCCGAGAGCTACGGCCACGTGCCCGCGCCCCGGGACCCCGTAATCCCCCGCCAGTCCCCCGCGCCGCACAACGACGCCGGCATCACCTGAAGCGGTGAACTTCCTCTTGTCACACCGGCATCAGGGGTAGGGCCCTGCTGATCTCGTGCGGGGGCCCGGGCACGCCCGGGTCCCCGCACCCCCAGGGACGAAAGGCCGAGCCTGCCGTGACGCAGCCGTTTGGACTGCCGGATTTCTATGTGCCGTATCCGGCGCGACTGAACCCCCATCTGGAGTCCGCGAGAGCCCACACCCGGCAATGGGCGCGCGAGTTCGGGATGCTGGAGGGGTCCGGCGTCTGGGAGCAGAGCGACCTCGAGTCGCACGACTACGCGCTGCTGTGCTCGTACACCCACCCCGACTGCGACAGCGAGGCCCTCAGCCTCGTCACCGACTGGTACGTGTGGGTGTTCTTCTTCGACGACCACTTCCTGGAGGTCTACAAGCGCACCCAGGACCGCGAGGGCGCCAAGGCGTACCTCGACGGGCTGGCGGCGTTCATGCCGATGGACCTCGCCGACGGGTTCCCCGAGCCGGCGAACCCGGTCGAGGCGGGGCTGAAGGACCTGTGGCTGCGCACCGTCCCGGCGATGTCCCTGGACTGGCGGGAACGGTTCTCCGAGAGCACCCGCAACCTCCTCGACGAGTCGATGTGGGAGCTGCACAACATCAACATCGGCCGGGTGGCCAACCCCCTCGAATACATCGAGATGCGCCGCAAGGTCGGCGGCGCGCCCTGGTCCTCCGGGCTGATCGAGTACGTCTCGGCCGAGGTCCCGGCGAAGGTCGCGCGCTCCCGCCCGCTCCAGGTGCTGCGCGACGCCTTCTCCGACGCCGTGCACATCCGCAACGACATCTTCTCCTACCAGCGCGAGGTCGAGCACGAGGGCGAACTGTCCAACGCCGTCCTGGTGCTGGAGACCTTCCTGAAGTGCTCCACCCAGGAGGCCGCCGACCTCTCCAACGACCTCCTGACCTCGCGGCTGCAGCAGTTCGAGTACACCGCCCTCGCCGAGGTCCCGGCGCTGGCCGCCGAGCACGGGCTGACACCCGACGAGGTCGCGGCCGTCCTCGCGTACGCCAAGGGGCTGCAGGACTGGCAGTCGGGCGGCCACGAGTGGCACATGGTCTCCTCCCGCTACATGAACGAGGAGGCCCGGCCCACCGCTGGGCTCACGCTGCCGTTCCTGCCCGCCGGGCTCGGCACCACCGCCCTCGACGTGCGGTCCCTGTTCCCGCGCCGCTCGATGGAGCTGCGGCGGCGCAGCTTCACGCACGTGCCCTTCCGGAAGGTGGGGCCCTCGCTGCTGCCCGACTTCCACATGCCGTTCCCGCTCTCCTTGAACCCTCATCTCGACCACGCCCGCGAGGAGGTGGTCCGGTGGTGCCGGCGGATGGGGATGCTCGAGCGGCAGCCGGGCGATCCGGGCTCGGACATCTGGGACGAGGACAGGCTGATCGGCATGGACTTCGCCCTGTGCTCGGCCGGCATCGACCCGGACGCCTCGGCCGAGGCGCTGTGCCTGAGTGCCCAGTGGCTCGCCTGGGGCACGTACGGGGACGACTACTACCCCAGGGTGTTCGGCGCGTCCAAGGCCCCGGGCGCGGCCCGGCTGGCCACCGAGCGGCTGATCTCGATGGTGCCGGTGGACCTGGCGGAGGCCGGTGAGCCCGTCATCGCCCTGGAACGCGGCCTGAAGGACCTGTGGGCGCGGACCGTGGCGGACCTGGACGATTCCGTGCGCGCCGCGTTCCGCGAGACGGTCGTCGGGATGCTCAGGAGCTGGGTGTGGGAGATCGACAACGTCACCGTGGGCCGCATCCCGGACCCGGTCGACTACGCCGAGATGCGCCGCCACACCTTCGGCAGCCACATGACCATGTTCCTGGCGAGGCTCGGCCACCAGGGTGACGGGGTGCCCCCGGAGGTCTACCGGGACGGTGTGCTGCGTTCCCTGGAGAGCGCGGCCTCGGACGTCGGCTGCATCATGAACGACCTCTTCTCGTACCAGAAGGAGATCGAGGTCGAGGGCGAGGTCCACAACCACGTCCTGGTCACCCAGAACTTCTTCGACATCGACTACCCGCAGGCCTTCACGATCGTGGCCGACCTGATGGAGCAGCGCACCCGGGAGTTCGAGCACATCCGGGACCACCAGCTGCCGCTGCTCTACGACGACCACCGGCTGGACCGGGCCGCGCGGGACTCCCTCGACGCGTACGTGCGGGAGCTCGAGGACTGGATGGCCGCGATCCTCAACTGGCACCAGAACGTACGCCGTTACCGGCCGGAGGACCTGTATCCGCAGCCTGCCGTGCCCGGCGCCGGGACCTGGCCGCCGGGCTGGGGAACCCCCGGCTTCGGCATGTCGGCGGCGCGGATCCCGCTCCCCGGCAGGCCGTGACGGCCGGGAGGCACCCGGGACTTCCGCGGGCGCGGGGCCTCCTCGCCCCGCGCCCGCCGGGCATCCCGGCCGCGCGGGCGGTCAGCGGCCGGCCGGGCCGCTCCAGCCGGCCGGGACGTGGCCCAGCCGCACCCGCTGGGGGTGGTCGCCGACGGGGACGGAGACCCGCTTGGTGCCGGTGGCGAAGTCGATCGCGGTGACCCGGTCGGAGCCGCTCTCGGAGACCACGCAGGCGGTGCCGTCGCCGTTGACGGTCGCCCAGTACGGCTTGGAGACCGGGACCAGCGGGCCCTCGGTGAGGGTGGCCCGGTCGACGACGGTCGCGTAGTCGTCCATGGTGCCGGCGACGCACAGCCGGGTGCCGTCCGGGCTCATCGACATCCCGTGGTGGCGGGAGTCGTTGACCCAGGTGGTGCGGTCCTTGCTGGTGGCCGGGTTCTCGGGGAGGGTCTTGACCCGGGTGATCCGGTCGGTGGCCACGTCGTACTCCACGAGACCGTTGAAGAAGGACACCTGGAAGTAGAGGGTGGACTCGTCGGGCGTGAAGGCGTTGGGGCGGACGGAGTCGGAGAGGCCGGTGAGGCCGGCGGCGTCGAGCCGCTCGCGCATGTCGATCACGCGCACGGTGCGGTAGGTCTGGGCGTCGACGACGGTGATCTTGCGGTCGCCCTTCGTCCAGTCCAGCCAGGGGGCGTCCAGGGCGGTGTTGACCTCGCCTATGGAGCTGTTCCACAGGTAGCGGCCGTCGCGCGAGAAGGTGTTCTCGTGCGGCTTGTCGCCGGTGCCGAAGGAGCCGAGCTGGCGGCCGGTGACGATGTCGAGCACGTGCACGGTGTTGGAGGTGGAGGCGGAGACGGCGACCTTCGTACCGTCGGGAGAGACCGCCATGTGGTCGGAGCGGAAGCCGGAGACGGGGAAGCGCCAGTTGATCCGGCCGGAGGCCAGGTCGAGGGAGACGACGTCGGCGAAGGAGGGCCGGGAGACGACGACGGAGCGCCCGTCGGGGGTGGTGTACATGTCGTCCACGAACTGGTCGTGGCCCTCGCCGGCGCTGGCCCGGATCCCGAGGAAGAAGGCGAGCTTGACGGGGTTGAGGTAGATCTCGCGCAGCCGCTCCTCCTTGTCCGGGATCACGTTGATCCGGCCGACCCGGGCCATGTCGCCGGTGGAGGCGAGGACATCGGCGGTGCCCTCCCAGTTGTTGCCGACGAAGAGCACCTCGCGCAGGGGCTCGTCGGGGACGGCTGCCGCCGCGGGGGCGACCGGGCAGAGGACGGCTGCCACGGCCAGGGCGCACACGATTCGCAGACTGCGAAGCATCGGCTCAACTCCCATGAGGGGAACGGTAATTACCGGCCGGTAAAGTAGAGGTAACGGCGTGAGGGCGCAACCCCCGGCGGGGTTGCGCCCTCACGTCTTACGTCATCAGGTCTGCGCGGGCTCCTCGGGCCCGGTGCCGTGCGCCGTCGGGGTCCCGCTTCAGGCGACGACACCGATCCGGGCCACCGCGGGCACGCCGTCGTGGTGGATCGGGGTGTGCGCGCCGGTGAGGGCGACGCCGCTGCCGCCGCGCCGGTTGGCCACGATCTCCGCGGCGATGGACAGGGCCGTCTCCTCCGGGGAGCGGGCGCCGAGGTCCAGGCCGATCGGGGAGCGCAGGCGGGCGAGCTCGAGTTCGGTGACCCCGACCTCGCGCAGCCGCTTGTTGCGGTCCTCGTGGGTACGGCGGGAGCCCATGGCGCCGACGTAGGCGACGGGAAGCCTCAGGGCCAGTTCGAGCAGCGGTACGTCGAACTTGGCGTCGTGCGTCAGCACGCACAGCACGGTACGGCCGTCCACGTCGGTGGACTCCAGGTACCGGTGGGGCCAGTCCACGACGATCTCGTCCGCCTCGGGGAAACGGTTCTTCGTCGCGAAGACGGGCCGGGCGTCGCACACGGTGACGCGGTAGCCGAGGAACTTGCCGATCCGGACCAGCGCGGACGCGAAGTCGATCGCCCCGAAGACGATCATCCGCGGCGGCGGCACGCTCGACTCGACCAGCACCCGCAGGGGCTCGCCGCACAGCCGGCCGTCGGCGCCGATCTCCAGGACCCCGGTCCGGCCCGCGTCCAGCATGGCCCGGGCCTCCTCGGCGACGGTCCGGTCCAGCTCGGGGTGGCCGCCGAGACCCCCCTCGTACGCGCCTTCGCCGCGCACCAGCACCGCGCGGCCCATCAGCTCCGCCGGGCCCTCGGCGATCCGGGCCACGGCGGCCGCCGCACCGTCGGCGGCCGCGGCCAGCGCGGACTCGAAGACGGCACGGTGGGGGGCGGCCGCGGGGACCGGGGTGACCAGGATCTCGATGATTCCGCCGCAGGTCAGGCCCACGGCGAAGGCATCGTCGTCGCTGTAGCCGAAGCTCTCGCGGACGGTCTCGCCGTCCTCGAGGGCCTGCCGGCACAGCTCGTACACCGCACCCTCCACGCATCCGCCGGAGACGGAACCGATGGCCGTGCCCTCGCTGTCGACGGCGAGCGCGGCCCCGGGCTGCCGGGGCGCGCTCCCGCCGGTCGACACCACAGTGGCGACGGCGAAGTCACGTCCCTGCTCGACCCACCGGTTCAGCTCTTCGGCGATGTCCAGCATTGCGGCCTCCTGACGAGGATCGGTTCCATTATCGGATGCGTGGCGGGTTGGTGCCGGTGCGGGCGGCTTCGCGTCAGTGGACGCCCAGCCAGCCCTCGATCGGGTTCAGCGCGTAGAACACGATGAAGATGGCGAACAGTCCCCACATGAAGGCTCCGATTTCACGGGCCTTGCCCTGCGCGACCTTGATCGCGACGTGGGAGATCACACCGGCGGCGACGCCGGCCGTGATCTGGTACGTGAAGGGCATGATCACGACGGTCAGGAAGACCGGGATCGCGGTGGCGCTGTCGTGCCAGTCCACGTGGCGGGCGTTCTGCATCATCATCGCGCCGATGACGACCAGGGCGGCGGCGGCAACCTCACCGGGGACGATCTGGGTGATCGGGGTGAAGAAGATGCAGGCCGCGAAGAAGAGGCCGGTGACCACGGAGGCCAGACCCGTACGGGCTCCCTCGCCGACACCCGTGGCGGACTCGACGAACACGGTCTGGCCGGAGCCGCCCGTGACACCGCCGATGGCACCGCCGGCGCCGTCGATGAACAGGGCCTTCGACAGGCCCGGCATCCGGCCCTTGTCGTCGGCGAGCTTGGCCTCGGTACCGACACCGATGATGGTGGCCATCGCGTCGAAGAAGCCGGCGAGCACCAGGGTGAAGACGATCATGCCGACGGTCATCGCGCCGACCTCGCCCCAGCCGCCGAACTCGACCTCGCCGAAGAGCGAGAAGTCGGGCATGGAGACCGCGGAGCCGGTCAGCTCCGGGGCGCCGCTGGCCCACGCCTTGGGGTCGATGTCCGCGACGGCGTTGAGGATGGCCGCGAGCACGGTGCCGGCGACGATGCCGATCAGGATGGCGCCGGGGATCTTGCGCGCCTGCAGCATGAAGATGAGCAGCAGCGTGACGGCGAAGAGGAGGACGGGCCAGCCGGCGAGCTCGCCGGTGGGACCGAGGGTGACGGGGCCGCCACCGGGCGCGGGGTTCTCGTGCACGAAACCGGCCTTCACCAGGCCGATCAGGGCGACGAACATGCCGATGCCCATGGTGATCGCGTGCTTGAGCGCGAGCGGGATGGCGTTCATGATCATCTCGCGGAGGCCGGTGACGACCAGGAGACAGATCACGGCGCCGTACAGGACGCACATGCCCATGGCCTGCGGCCAGGTCATCTCGGGGGCGACCTGCGAGGCCAGTACGCCGGAGACGGAGAGTCCGGCGGCCAGGGCGAGCGGCACCTTGCCGACAAAGCCCATCAGGAGGGTGGTGACGGCGGCGGCGAACGCCGTGGCGGTGATCACTGCCTTCTGGCTCAAGGTGTCGCCGGCGGCGTCCTTGCCCGAAAGGATCAGAGGGTTGAGCAGAAGGATGTACGCCATCGCCATGAAGGTCGTGATACCGCCACGAACCTCGTTGCCGACGTTGGATCCTCTGTGGGTGATGTGAAAGTACCGGTCAAGCCAAGAACGCCCGGCGGGGGTGCGCGAGCCGGAGCCCGCATCCTCCGCGGTGGTCTTGGACTCCACTGACGACTGGGTCATGGTGCCTAACTCCCAAGGTTCAAAGGGGCACCCGCATGGGGATTGGAGAGCGCGGGATTTGGGATGGTGCGTTGGCTGCACGACCCGGGGTGACGGCCCGAGCTGTGGTGCTGCTGGGGGTCGAAGCATTCATGAAGCGGTCCGCGAGCGGTGCGGTACTTCTTCGGTGCTCCGGGCGGTGTGACCGTGAAGTGTGACGTTCCCTGTCACACCGCCCGGAGAGCTTCGGGACCAGGAGCCGGCCGTCGGGTGCGGCTCCTGGACGCCGTCCTAGAGGGTGCCGGTGAGCGCCTCGGGACGGATCGGCGTCTTGTTCAGTTCCAGACCCGTCGCCTGCCGGATCGCCGCGAGGACGGCCGGGGTGGACGACAGGGTGGGGGCCTCGCCGAGACCGCGCAGACCGTAGGGCGCGTTCGGGTCGGCCAGCTCCAGGACGTCGACCGGGATGGTCGGGGTGTCGAGGATGGTCGGGATCAGGTAGTCCGTGAAGGAGGGGTTGCGCACCTTCGCGGTCTTCGGGTCCACGATGATCTCTTCCATGACGGCCACGCCGAGGCCCTGGGTGGTACCACCCTGGATCTGGCCGACCACGGAAAGCATGTTGAGGGCCTTGCCGACGTCCTGCGCGGTGGCGAGCTCGATGACCTTGACCAGGCCGAGCTCGGTGTCCACCTCGACGACCGCGCGGTGCGCGGCGAACGTGTACTGGACGTGGCCGTCGCCCTGGCCGGTCTTCAGGTCGAAGGCGACCGTCGGCCGGTGGCGGAACTCGAGCTCGAGGTCGATCGCCTCGTTCTCGAGGATGTCGGCGATGTCCGCGAGGACCTCGCCGCCGTCGGTGACGACCTTGCCGCCCTCCAGGAGGAGCTCGGCGTGCGCCCAGGCGGGGTGGTAGGAGCCGTTCTTGCGGCGGCCCATCTCCAGCAGCGCCTCGCGGACGGCCTCACAGGTGTTCTTCACCGCGCCACCGGTCATGTACGTCTGCCGGGAGGCGGACGTGGAACCGGCGGAGCCGACCTGGGTGTCGGCCGGGTGGATGGTCACCTGCGTGACGCCCAGCTCCGTACGGGCGATCTGGGCGTGCACGGTGACACCGCCCTGACCGACCTCCGCCATGGCCGTGTGGACCATCGCGACGGGCTCGCCGTTGATGACCTCCAGGCGCACGCGGGCGGTGGAGTAGTCGTCGAAGCCCTCGGAGAAGCCGACGTTCTTGATGCCGACCGCGTAGCCGACACCGCGCACGACGCCCTCGCCGTGGGTGGTGTTGGACAGGCCGCCGGGCAGCGCGCGGACGTCCGCGCCCTCGCCGGCGGTCTCCCACTGGCGCTCCGGCGGCAGCGGGCGGGCCTTGACCCGGCGCAGCAGCTCGGCGACCGGGGCGGGCGAGTCCACGACCTGGCCGGTGGGCATGATCGTGCCCATCTCCATGGCGTTGAGCTGGCGGAACTCCACCGGGTCCATGCCCAGCTTCGCCGCGAGCTTGTCCATCTGGGCCTCGTAGGCGAAGCAGGCCTGGACGGCGCCGAAGCCGCGCATCGCGCCGCAGGGCGGGTTGTTCGTGTAGAGCGCGATCGCCTCGATCTCGACGTCGTCGACGACGTACGGGCCGACGGAGAGCGAGGAGGCGTTGCCGACGACCGCCGGGGAGGCCGAGGCGTACGCGCCGCCGTCCAGGACGATCCGGCACTTCATGTGCGTGATCTTGCCGTCCTTGGTGGCGCCGTGCTCGTACCAGAGCTTCGCCGGGTGGCGGTGCACGTGGCCGAAGAAGGACTCGAACCGGTTGTAGACGATCTTGACCGGCTTGTTGGTGGCCAGGGCCAGCAGGCACGCGTGGATCTGCATGGAGATGTCCTCGCGGCCGCCGAAGGCACCGCCGACGCCGGAGAGCGTCATGCGCACCTTCTCCTCGGGCAGGCCGAGGACGGGGGCGATCTGCTTGAGGTCCGAGTGCAGCCACTGGGTGGCGACGTAGAGGTCCACGCCGCCGTCCTCGGACGGTACGGCCAGGCCGGACTCCGGGCCGAGGAAGGCCTGGTCCTGCATGCCGAAGGTGTACTCGCCCTCGACGATGACGTCCGCGCGCTTGCGGGCCTCCTCCACGTTGCCGCGGATGATCGGCTGGCGGTGCACGATGTTCGGGTGCGGGACGTGACCGGAGTGGTGGTCGTCGCGGCCCTCGTGGATCAGCGGCGCGTCGGCGGCGAGGGCGGAGGCCTCGTCCGTGACGAGCGGCAGCTCCCGGTAGTCGATCTTGATCTTGGCGGCCGCGCGGCGGGCGGTCTCCGGGTGGTCGGCGGCCACGAGGGCGACCGGCTCACCGTGGTGGCGCACCCGGCCGTTGGCCAGGACCGGGGTGTCCTGGATCTCGAGGCCGTAGTTCTTCATCTCGGCCGGCAGGTCGTCGTACGTCAGCACCGAGTACACGCCGGGCATGGCGAGCGCCTCGGAGATGTCGATGGAGACGATCTCGGCGTGGGCGACGGTGGACCGCAGGGTCTGGCCCCACAGCATGTCCTCGTGCCACATGTCCGAGGAGTACGCGAACTCGCCGGTGACCTTGAGGGTGCCGTCCGGGCGGAGCGTGGACTCGCCGATGCCGCCCTTGTTGTGGTTCTGGGTGACGTTCGTGGGCGTACCGGCGGGCGCGGTGCGGGTGTTCTGAGCCATGATCAGACCGCCTCTCCCTGACGGGCGGCCGCCAGGCGGACCGCGTCGAGGATCTTCTCGTAGCCCGTGCAGCGGCAGAGGTTGCCGGACAGGGCCTCACGGATGTCCTGGTCGGACGGGTCCGCGTTGTGCTCCAGGAGGGCGTCCGCCTGGACGAGCAGACCCGGGGTGCAGAAACCGCACTGGACGGCGCCCGCGTCGATGAACGCCTGCTGGATCGGGGAGAGCTCGGTGCCCTCGCCGGTCTGGGAGTCGGTGCCCTTGGCTGACCAGTGCTTGGCCTCGTCCGTGGAGACGCCCTGGGAGCCGCAGGCGCCGCCGGTGCCGCACGCACCGCCGTGGCCGTGGGCCTCGCGCTGCTTGGCGAAGTCCGCCAGGCCCTCGACGGTCACGACGTCGCGGCCCTCGACCTGACCGGCCGCGACCAGACAGGAACAGACCGGCACGCCGTCGAGGCGGACGGTGCAGGAACCGCACTCGCCCTGCTCGCACGCGTTCTTGGAGCCGGGCAGACCCAGGCGCTCACGCAGCACGTAGAGAAGGGACTCGCCCTCCCAGACGTCGTCGGCTTCCTGCTGACGACCGTTGACAGTGAAATTGACGCGCATGGTTACGCAGCCCCTTCAAGCGAGCGGCCGTTGGTGCCGCGGTACTGCTCCCACGTCCAGACCAGCTGGCGGCGAGCCAGGATGCCGACCGCGTGACGGCGGTACTTCGCCGTGCCACGGACGTCGTCGATCGGGTTGCACGCGGCGGAGGCGAGCTCACCGAACTGCTTGGCGATCGACGGGGTGATGACCTTGCCGGACTCCCAGAAGCCGCCCTCTTCGAGCGCGGCGTTCAGGAACTCCTCGGCGGCCTTCGCCCGGATCGGGGTCGGGGCGGCCGAGGCGATGCCCGTACGCACGGTGCGGGTGTCGGGGTGCAGCGCGAGGCCGAAGCCGCAGACGGCGATGACCATCGCGTTGCGGGTACCGACCTTGGAGTACTGCTGCGGGCCCGTGGCGTTCTTGATGTGGATCGTCTTGATCAGCTCGTCGGCGGCGAGCGCGTTGCGCTTGACGCCGGTGTAGAACTCGTCGATCGGGATCATGCGCGCGCCGCGTACGGACTCCACCTCGACCTCGCAGTCGGCGGCGAGGAGCGCGGGGTGGGAGTCACCGGCGGGCGAGGCGCAGCCGAGGTTGCCGCCGACACCGCCGCGGTTGCGGATCTGGGGGGACGCGACCGTGTGCGAGGCCAGCGCGAGGCCGGGCAGCGTCTCGCGCAGGTTCTCCATGATCTGGGTGTACGGGACGGAGGCGCCCAGCCGGGTGACCTCCTCGCCGACCTCCCACTCCCGCAGCAGCTCGATGCGGTTGAGGTCCAGGAGGTATTCCGGACGGCGGTGGTCGAAGTTGATCTCGACCATGATGTCGGTGCCACCCGCAATCGGCACAGCTGTGGGGTACTCGGCCTTAGCGGCGAGCGCCTCCTCCCAGCTGGCGGGGCGAAGGAAGTCCATGAGCGGCTCTCTTCTTCTTCATCGTGTCGTTCACTTCAAGCCAGGAGGCCATTCGGCCCTCGACTGGTCGTTCACGTGCTGTTAACGCGGTGTGGAGTCAGTACACAAGCCACGCGTCCCCCGGGTGCAGTCACCGAAACCATGAAGGAGTTGGCTGGCGGCCTCCCTCGTCTTGTAGATTCGTATGAAAGGCGGTCTGCACGGACCTGCCCGATTTCCAACGGCAACATCGAGACAGATCGGCGGCGACATCATGCGGCTGCGCGCACTGCTGGAGACCGAGGCGCTGGGGCTGCGGCTGCTGGGCGGCGAGGACGAGCTCGACCGGACGGTCCGCGGGGTCATGACGACCGACCTGCGGGATCCCAGCCGATACCTCTCGGGGGGCGAGCTCGTCCTGACCGGCCTGGCCTGGCGGCGGAATTCGGCCGACTCCGAGCCGTTCGTACGAATCCTCGCGAGCGCCGGTGTCGCGGGCCTGGCGGCCGGCGAGGCGGAGCTGGGCGACATCCCCGACGATCTCGTCTCAGCCTGTCGGCGCAACCGGCTGCCACTGTTCGCTGTGAACGAAGACGTTGCATTCGCCACCATTACGGAGTACGTGGTGCGGCAGGTCTCCGGGGAGCGCGCGGGCGACCTCGCGGCCGTCGTGGACCGCCACCGCCGCCTCATGACCTCGGGTCCTGCGGGGGGCGGACCTGATGTGGTGCTGGATCTGCTCACCACGGACCTCGATCTGCGGGCGTGGGTGCTCTCCCCGACGGGCCGGCAGATCGCCGGAGCGGGCGAACCGCTCGCTCCGGGTGTCTGCGCGGCTCTGGCGAGCGAGCACCTCGCGGCGGTCCGGACCGGCCGCAGGGGGCCGCACCGGATCTCCATTCAGGGTATTACGTACTCTTTGTTCCCGATCAGACAGAGCGGGCGTGGCGCGACGGCCGTCTCGCGTGACGTCCGCGAGAGCGTTCTCTCCGACTGGCTGCTGGCCGTCGAGGCCGACGCGGGCGACTGGCCGGCCGAGCGGCTGGACCTGCTCCAGGGCGTCACCCAGCTGATCGCGGTCGAGCGGGACCGCCGCGACGCGGCCCGTACGGTGCGGCGCCGGCTGGCCCAGGAGGTGCTGGAGCTCGTCCAGACCGGCGCCCCGCCCGCCGAGATCGCCGCGCGCCTGCGGGTGGCGGCCCCCGTGCTGCTGCCGGGTCTGGGCGCCGCCCCGCACTGGCAGGTCGTGGTGGCCCGGGTGGACTGGGAGGGCGGGGAGATCCCCGGCGGCCCGGTGGCCCAGTCGCTGCTGGAGGAGATCCTGGTCGACCCCTCCCAGCCGGGTCCCGAGCCCTCCGACCGGATCGCGGTCGCCCACGCGGGTGACGAGGCCATCGCGCTCGTCCCGCTGCCGGCGCTGCCCGGCGGCGGCGACGGCGGCGACGACGACAAGGCCTCCCAGGGCCCGGACGCGGCCCTGCACGCCGACGTGCTGCTGACGGCCGTACGGGACCCGCTGGCGGCCGGCCTGGCCGACGACGGGCGGCTCACGCTCGGCGTCAGCGCGGCCGTGCACTCCGCCGAGGGGCTGCGCGGGGCGCTGGAGGAGGCCCGGCACGCCCGCCGGGTCGCCGCCGCCCGCCCGGGGCGCGTGTGCGCCGCCGGCCACCACGAGCTGGCCTCGCACGTCCTGCTGCTGCCCTTCGTCCCGGACGACGTGCGGCGCGCCTTCACCGCGCGGCTGCTGGACCCCCTGCGGGACTACGACCGCCGGCACCGCGCGGAGCTCATCCCGACCCTGGAGGCCTTCCTCGACTGCGACGGTTCCTGGACGCGCTGCGCCACCCGGCTGCACCTGCACGTCAACACGCTGCGCTACCGGGTCGGGCGAATCGAGCAGTTGACGGGCCGTGACCTTTCGCGCCTGGAGGACAAGCTCGACTTCTTCCTGGCCCTGCGCATGAGCTGAACCCCGGCCCGCCCGGCGGCTGATGAGGTGTCCGAACTTTGTGAAAGAGTTCACCCGACCCCTTGGCCGAGTGCGACGATTCGTGCTGTCATTTCGCCCCAGGGGCTCAATGACGTGCTGCTCGCTTGCTTGGGGAGGGCAATGTGGCGGACACCGCCATGTCGGGTGCCGGAATGACCGGGGGAGACGACCCCCTCCAGCGGGCGATATGGCGGCTGCGGTCGCGCGGCTGCTGGGCCGACGCGGCGGCGCTGCTGACACCGCACGGCGCCGACGCCGGCGCCGCCGTGCAGCGTACGGCGCTGTTGGTGGAGCGGTGCCTGTTCACCGGAGCCGGCTGGGCGGAGGCGGAGGACGCGCTGCGGACCGCCGAGGCGGTGGCGGCGGCGGACGACGAGCGGGGCGCGGCCGCGTGCGAGCGCGGGCAGCTGGCGTACGCGGCGACCGTCCTCGGCGTACGGGACCGGGCCGACGAGGCCCGGGCGGCGCTGGGCCGGGCGGCGGCGCTGCTCTCCCCCGCCTCCCCGACCCGGCCGCTGCTGGACTTCCGGCGCGGGCTGGTGGCGGAGCACCTGGCGGACTCCCCGCAGGCGGCGCGGCCGGCCTACCGGCGCGCGCACGCCGGGGCCGCGGCCCACGGGGACACGCTGCTGCTGTCCTTCACCTGGCGGCACCTGGCCGGGCTGGCGCTGCGCGACGGCGAGCTGGCGGAGGCCCGGCACGGCTTCGCGGAGTCCCTGCGGATCCGGGAGGAGCTGGGCTTCCTGGTCGGTACGGCGCCGGCGCTGGCGGCGCTGGCCGAGGCCGAACCGGAACCGGAGGCGACCAGGCTGCGCGCCGAGGCCCGGCGTCTGTTCCACCTGCTGGGCGGCATCCCCACCTGGCTGGCGGACCACCTGGCGGCCCCGGCGGCGTAACGCACCGCGCCGGACCCGCCCCACGGGGCGGCCCCCGGCCGGGCGGAGTCACCCGCACGCGGGAACGACCGGGCGGGGGCGCGCGCACGCGAGCGGCGCGGCGAGGGCCCCGGACGAACCGTCGGCCGCCGCCCCCGCCCGGTCACGTGCCCGGCCATGATCCGCCGGACAGCCCCAGGCGAAGGTCTCCGCACTCCGGCGGCCCGGGCCGGGGGCCGCAGAACCGCAGGCCCCGGGTTCCGGCAGGGCCGGGGTCGGGTGAAGGCGCCGGCCCGGCGGGCCGGGGCCGGTCCGGGCGCCCTACGCAGGCGCGGGCGGGCCGGGACACCGGGGCGGGGGCGGGGCGCGGGCGCCCGGTGCGGACGCCGGGGGGACGGAGCAGCCGGCCCGGGACGGGTCAGACGCAGGCGCCCGTGAAGTGTTCGCGGACCAGGGATTCGACGACCGGGAAGTCGCGGGCGATCAGGGCCTCCAGGAGCGCCGAGTGCTCCGCCGCGTCCGCGACCAGGTCCGCACGGCGCACCCGCGGCGCGTCCTTGACCGGCCACTGCGAGCGCCGGTGCAGGTCGTCGGCGACCTGGACCAGCTGGTCGTTGCCCGCCAGCGCCAGGACGGCCCGGTGGAAGGAGCGGTCCGCCTCGGCGTAGCCGGCCGGGTCGTACGCGGCCGCGGCCGCCGCCGTGGCGGCCGCCGCGGGACGCAGCGCGACCCAGGACTCCACCGGCTCGGAGCGAGCCAGCCGCAGCATGACGGGGACCTCCAGCAGGGCCCGTACCTCCGCCAGCTCCGCCAGCTCGCGGGCGCTGCGCGAGATCACCCGGAACCCGCGGTTGGGGAGGCACTCGACGGCCCCCTCGATGGCGAGCTGCTGCATCGCCTCGCGGACCGGGGTGGCCGAGACGCCGAACCGCTCGCCGAGCGCCGGCCCGGAGTAGATCTCCCCCGGCTCGAGCTCGCCGTCGACCAGGGCCGCGCGCAGTGCGTCGAGCACCTGCCCGCGCACCGAATGGCGCAGCACCTTGCGCTGGGGCTGGGCCGGTATCGACGGCACCGGACCCGTGTCGGCCGCGTCGTGCACTCGGACCTCCTGACGGATCTCGGCTCCGCCGCAGGATACGGGACGCGGATGACCTACTGGAGAGTTGGGTAAGGTTAGGCTAACCTTCCAATGATCGAGCGATTCGGTGGTCCGTCATGAGCGTCCCGGCCCTGTCGACCGCTGCGTCCGCCCCGGCCGGCTCTCCGGTGGCGGACGCGTACGCACGGCTGACCGAGGTCTATCCCGGACTGCGCGTCGACGAGCGTTCCGCGCACGAACCCGCCCCTCGCGGTGTGGGGTGGGTCGGCGCGGACGAGCTCGCGGCGGGCGGGGCGGCGGTGGACGCCTTCCTGGCGTGGGACGAGGAACAGGTGCTCCGGGACTACGGCTCCCCCGGACGCCCGGACGTCGTCGCCGGGTTCGGCCTGCACCGGTACGCATGGCCGGTCTGCCTGCTGTTCACGGTGCCGTGGTTCCTGCACCGGCGGGTGCCCCGGCTGCCGGCGGACGCGGTGGCCCTCCACCGGACGCAGGGGCGGCTGAGCGTACGCGTCGAGTCGTTCGCGTGCCTGCCGGACGATCCGGCGGCGGGCCTGCCCGGCGCCCGGGTCGTGGCCGACGAGGAAGCGCTGCGGGCGCGGGTGCGGGACGCGGTGGCCGAGCACCTGGCCCCCGTGGCGGAAGGTTTCGCCCCCCGGATGCGGCGCGGCCGCCGCGCCCTGTGGGGCATGCTCACGGACGATGTCGCCGAGGGCCTGTGGTACGTCGGCGGGCTGCTCGGCGAGGAGAACCGCGCACGGGCCGAGCTGGACCTGCTGCTTCCGGGCGGCACGGCTCCGTACACGGGCGGCAGCGGCTTCCGTACGCTCCACGCGCCCGACGGCTCGGAACTGCCCACCCGTGACCGGGCCGGCTGCTGCCTCTTCTACACCATCCGCCCCGCGGACACCTGCATCACCTGCCCCCGGACCCGCGACGCCGAGCGGATCACCCGGCTGGCGGTTGCAGCGTCCACCTAACCACCCGTCAGGGTGATCGCAATCGAACGCAACTCCCTTGGTGCGTGCGCGAGTTCGATCCACAACACCCTATCCGGAGGGCCTCGCCGCCCGTTGGCGTGCACTTGCCCCGAAACCCGCATGCGGGCCACCTGAAATCCGCCACTATGGCGCCCGGAAAGCCGCCGTACGCGACTCAAGGGACACCGGATGAGACTGACCGACATATCGCTGGACTGGCTGCTGCCGGGCAGTCTGCTGATCCTGGGCGTGCTTGCGGCAGTCGCGGTGCTGGCCCGGGGCAGGCGCGAGGGCGAGAAGGCCGCGGCCGAGGACAGCTGGGAACGCAGCGAGGAGCGCCGGCGCCGCAAGGAGGCCGTCTACGGCACGGCCTCGTACGTGCTGCTCTTCTGCTGCGCGGCCGTCGCCGCCGCCCTCTCGTTCCACGGGCTGGTCGGTTTCGGCCGGCAGAACCTGAACCTGACCGGGGGCTGGGAGTACCTCGTCCCCTTCGGCCTCGACGGCGCCGCCATGTTCTGCTCGGTGCTCGCCGTCCGCGAGGCCAGCCACGGCGACGCGGCCCTCGGCTCACGCCTGCTGGTGTGGCTGTTCGCGGGCGCGGCGGCCTGGTTCAACTGGGTGCACGCGCCGCGCGGGCTCGGTCACGACGGGGCCCCGCAGTTCTTCGCGGGCATGTCGCTCTCGGCGGCGGTGCTCTTCGACCGGGCGCTCAAGCAGACCCGCCGGGCCGCTCTGCGCGAGCAGGGCCTGATCCCCCGTCCGCTGCCGCAGATCCGGATGGTCCGCTGGCTGCGGGCCCCCCGGGAGACCTTCGGCGCCTGGTCGCTGATGCTGCTGGAGGGTGTGCGCACCCTCGACGAAGCGGTGGACGAGGTGCGGGAGGACAAGCGGGAGAAGGCGCAGGACCGGATGCGGCGGCGCGAGCAGCAGCGGCGGGAGCGGGCGCACCTGCGGGCGCTGGGCCGGCAGCACAGGGCCTTCGGCCTGCCCCGGCCGCGCGGCCGTCAGGTCGAGGTGCCGGAGCTGGTCCCGGGAAACGGCTCCGCGTCGGTGGGCGCGGAACCCGCCATATCGGAAGCGGGACAGCTGCCCACGCTTCCCCAGCTGGGAGGTACCTCCAGGCGGCCCTCCCTGCAGGCCGTGACCGGAATCGACGCCTTTGACGCCTCGCCCCGGACGGTGGACCTCACCGCCGAGGACGACACCCAGACCATTCCCCGCCTCGACTCACTGGAGCGCAAGCTGAAGGATCTGGAACAGCAGTTCGGCTGACGGCCGGGCGTGCCGAGGGCCGGTACGGGGGTTGCCTGGGGCTCCCTCAGACCGGCCCTCCGTCGAGTTCGAACCACACCACCTTGCCCCCGCCCAGCGGATCCACCCCCCAGGCGTCGGCGAGCGACTGCACCAGCACCAGCCCCCTGCCGTGCGTACCGTCGTCGGCGGTCGGTACGCACGGACGGGGCCGGCGCGCGGTGAAGTCCCGCACCTCCACCCGTAATCGCGCGTCGGCCCAGGCCGCCGACACCTCGGCGCCGTGGTCGGTGTGCACGAGCGCGTTGGTGACGAGTTCGGTGGTGAGCAGCTCAGCCACCTCCGCCGCGTCGGTCCGGCAGTGGTGCCGGAGCAACTCCCGTAAGGCTCTGCGGACTTCGCCCACCGCCTTCAGGTCCGCCCGGCGCACCGTCCGAGTCATTCCGGTCTTCGCCCCCACCCGCACGGCAACGTCCCTCCCGTGTCCGTTTCTCGAACAGGCCTACGGGATGCATTCCCGCCGGGGAGATCCGCACTCCTGCGGGATCACGGACGCGGCATGTTCCTGAGGTCGGATCGAGCCATCCGGATCACCGGAGCGGACCGGGCGCCGGGTCGGTGACCACGTCCGCATCCGGATCGCGGTGGGTGGTCGCGTACGGGGAAAGGCCGGAAACCGGCATCTCCGGCCCGGCCGTGCCGGGGGATGAGCCGTCGAACAGAACCACATTGACGGGCAGGTCGTACTGCACCAGGGGGAGGAAATCTCCCATCGGCACCGAGAAATCGCCGCCGCCGGACATCGGCACCGCTTGACGTCACCGCACGCCGGGGCGGAGCGCCCCTGCCGGGGCCGTGCTCAGGACTCCCCGGCCGTCAGCCCCCACGCGTGGATGCGGTCCGGGTGGATGCGGATGACCTCGGGGCTGAAGTGGGGGCCCAGGCCGTGGGGGCCGACCTCGAGGGTGGCGTGGCCGCGGATCTCCACGCCGCGCACACGCCACGGGGACGTGCTCACCAGGTCGTCCACGACCAGGGACAGGCGCGGGTTCGCGTGGAGGTTGCGCCATTTCTTCGTCGTGCCCATGGCCAGGCCCCCGATCAGGATCGTCCCGTCCTCCTGCGGGAAGAACCCCACCGGGTTCGCCTGCGGCTGCCCCGCCGGGTCCACCGTCGCCAGCCGCCCCAGCCGCTGGCCGCGCAGGTACGTCAGTTCCGTCTCGCTCAGCTTCGCCGTCATGCCTCCAGGGTCGTCGCCGGACGGCCCCGCCGCATCGGGCTCCGGCCCTACGTCGCAGGCCCCGGGCCGCCCCGGGCCACCTTTCAGCCCCACACCACGGCGCCCACCCAGGCCCCCACCACCAGCAGGCACGCGAAGAGCTCCACCAGCACGCTCGTGCCCACGGCCCGCATCACCGCCCGTACCGACGCCGTCGCCTCGGCGTGCGAGCCCAGCCGCCGCCGCTCGCACAGGTAGATCCCGCCGACGAAGCCCGGGATCGCGCCGAGCACCGGTACGACGACGAAGCCGATGACGGCGCCCGCGTACACGGCCGTCTCCGGGGTGACCCCCACCGCGCGGATGCGGCGCGGCGGCAGCTGCCACTTCACCACCTGCACCACCAGCAGCAGCGCGGTCGCCCCCACCAGCAGCGACCACGCCAGGGACGTCGGCTCGTGCAGCGTCCACCACAGCAGCGCCGCCCACACCAGCCACGTGCCGGGGACCCCGGGCACCAGCACGCCCAGCACCCCGAGCAGCAGGACCAGTCCCACCAGGAGGAGCTGCGGCACATCCACCAGCCCAGCCTGCCGGACCCGGGGTCAGCGGGCCACCCAGCCCCGTTCCCGGGCGTGCCAGCCCAGCTGGAGCCGGGTCGTCACCCCGCAGACCTCCATCAGCCCCTTCACCCGGCGCTGCACGGTCCGCAGCCCCAGCTCCAGGTGTTTGGCCACGCTGGCGTCCGTCATTCCCGCCAGCAGCAGCGAGAGGATCTCCAGGTCCGTCGCGTCCGGCGGGGCCGGCGCGCCGACCGGGGTGTTCCCCGTCCCCAGCCGCAGCGGCAGTGCCTCCCGCCACACCGCCTCGAACAGCTCCCGCAGCGACTCCAGCAGGCCGGACGCGTGCACCACCAGCGCCGCCGGTTCCGCGCCGTGCACCGTCAGCGGGACCATCGCCAGGCTCCGGTCCACGATCACCAGCCGGGTGGGGACCCGGGCCGCCACCCGCACCCGCTCGCCCCGGCCCAGCGCCACCGACGCCTCCCGCAGACCGCCGGGCAGCGTGAGGACCTCCCGCTCGATCACCACCCGGTGCTCCACGCGGCGCCGCGCCGCCGGGTCCTCGGCCTCGTCGCCGGTGCCCGGCACGCCCTGCGGGCGGCCCGTCACCAGGGCGCAGACCTCCTCCACCGCGCTCGCCTGGAGCTGGGCGAAACGGTGCGTGACCGCGCTCGCGCCGCACACCACCTCCACCAGGTCGTGCACGGCCGGCTCCGCCGCCTCGGCCCGGTACTCCTCCGCCAGCAGCGCCGCCGCCAGCTCCGCCTGCTCCAGCTCGTGCCGCTGCCGGGTCAGCAGCGCGCCGAGCGCGACCCCGGGCGGCGTGGCCACCCAGCGGCCCGGCCGGGACGAGGACCGTGCGGCCAGCCCGTGGCGCTCGAGATGGCGCAGGGTCCGTTCGGTCTGCGGGACCGGCAGCGTCAGCCGGTGCGCGAGGTCCGGCACCTCGGCCGCCCCCAGCGCCACCAGCGCGCGGTACGCCGACTCCTGCCCCTCGTCCAGGCCTATCGCACCCAGCAATCCGATCACCCTCCCCTTCGTGCGGCGCCCGGCGGGAAGCCGCCACGGCGCGAACCCGCCACGGACATCATCACCGCACCCCGGACCGGTCTGCCAACCGCCCCGTTTCCCCGGTCGACGCGGTCCAGCCTCCCGCAGCGCTGACGAAGACTGCTGACGGTCCATCCGCCGGATGCCGTGCAGGCCCTCCGTCGTAGGGGAGGCTCAGATTCCGTGTGTCGACAGGCAGAACGGATGCCCTGCTGGATCCAGGAGTACCCGCCATACATCGGGGCGCGGTTGGAAGGACGGCAGGGTGGCGCCCAGGGCGAGCATCCGCTCCTGTGCAGCGTCCAGGTCGTCGACCCCCAGTTCCAGGTGGGCCTGTTTGCCGAGGGCGGGATCGGGCCAGGTCGGGGGTCGGAAGTCGGTCTGGCGGATGAAGCCGAGCCCGGGCGCCCCTTCCCTGCCGAGAAGGATGAAGTCGTCGCTGC
This sequence comes from Streptomyces sp. NPDC042102, assembly GCF_055582305.1. NCBI lineage: Bacteria > Bacillati > Actinomycetota > Actinomycetes > Kitasatosporales > Streptomycetaceae > Streptomyces > Streptomyces sp. NPDC042102. Next base: position 389,828 of record NZ_JBVJDL010000001.1, on the reverse strand, counting down.
GGTACAGCGTGGGCAGATCCAGGGCGTCGCCGTAGAAGCGCGCCAACTCGGCTGGGTCGAGGCAGTCGAAGTCAAAGGAGAGGAGACGTATCTCGGGGGTGCTCATGGGGCTGGACGGTAGGCCATGACCAGGACAGGTTGTGTCCTGGTCATGGCGGACACTGGTGATTGTGATCAGGACCTCCTCCCGTCTGCTGCGCCTGGTGTCGCTGCTGTCTGCCCGCCCGGCATGGACCTCCTGTCGTGAACTGGCCGAGCGGATGGCGGTCACCGACCGCACGGTCCGCCGTGACATTGCCCGGCTGCGGGACCTGGGCTACGGCGTCGAGTCCGCGCCCGGGCCATGGGGCGGTTACCGGCTCAGTCCCGGCGCCCGGATGCCGCCGCTGGTGCTGGACGACGAGGAAGCCCTGGCCGTCGCCGTCGGCCTGCGTGAGGCTGCCCTCAGCGGAGTCCTCGGCGCCGGTCAGGCCGCTCTGTCCGCGCTGCTCAAGCTCCGCCAGAGCCTGCCGAAACACCTCGCGGGCCAACTGACCGCGCTGGAGGGGACCCTTGATCACACTCCCCGCACCGGCGAACCGCAGATCGACATGCCTGCGCTGCTGGAACTGGCGCGGGCCTGCACCAGCGGGCTGCGTGCCACCCTGTCCTACCGGGACCACGCCGGCCGCGCCTCTGTCAGAGAGATCGACCCCTACCGCTTGGTCCACACCGGTGTGCGCTGGTACCTGGTGGCCCGGGACGTGGCCAAGCAGGAGTGGCGCACGTTTCGCGCCGACCGAGTGCTGGCCGTGCACCCCACCACCGAACCAGCCGACCTGACCGATCCACCCGAGGCAGCACAGCTGGTCTCCCGGGGCATCGCGAGCGTCGTCTACCCCGTGTACACCACGATCCGACTTCCGCTGCCCCTGGAGCGCGCGATGGAGGCGGTTCCCCTCACCATCGGCACGCACAGCCCCGATGGCCCCGAAGCCACCGTGGTCCGGATCGGCGGCAACAGCGTCGAGCACCTGGCCTCCTACCTCCTCGGCCTGGACGCCCCGCTGACCGTGCTGTCCCCGGAGGAGGTACGCGAAGCACTCGCTCGCCGAGCCCAGGCCCTTCTTGCAGCCAATCGCTGACGGTGAGGAGTCAGGGCGAAGGCACATCGCGAGCACACCGTCACGATTCCCGATATCGCAGGGGTCACCGGGGGGCGCGCCGAGGGGTGCGTAGGGTGCCGCCGCCACCGGGGCGTCCGTACACGCATACGACGTTCGTGCGTACGCCCCGGGCCGGGCGACGGGGCCGCCGGGCAACTCGCCCGACAGCCCCGTTCCGCGTTTCCGCCCGCCGTCGGCGGCCGAAAATAAGGGCATGAATCAGCAGGGGGCTCCCGAGGACTGGTGGCAGAAGCTCTACGACGAGCCGCCGGCCGAGCCCGATACCACCCCCGCCGCCCCACCGGACCCGTCCGACACCCTGGACGCCCGCTTCACCTCGGCGTCCGTCGTGACGAACCCGGAACCCCCGCCCGACCCCCGCTCCGGCACCCTGCCGGCGCAACGGACGTACGGGTACGGCACGGACACCGCGCCACCGGAGCGGGGCGGCGGCGCCCCGGACCCGGGCGCACAACCCGGGCCGGACCATGGGGTCCCGGCCGTGGGGGACGCGACCGGGTACGCGCTCGGCGCGGTGGAGGTGCCCCCCGCACCCCCTGCGCCCCCGCCCCCGGTACCCGCTGAACGGGCCGAACCGGCTGAACGGGCCGAACCGGCCGAACTGCCGGAATGGCGATGGGGCGTGGCCCCGGCGCCGACGCCCCCGGCCGGCCCGACGGCGCCGCAGGCGCCCCCCGCGCCGGCCGCGCCCGCGACACCGCCGCTGCCCCCGGAGTGGACCCCGGGGCACGCAGACCCCGCGCCGCCCGTCACACCTCCCGCGCCCGCGCGGCCCCCGGCGGAACCCGCCCCCCTGCCCGAGCAGTGGACCGAGTCGCTCGTCGCCCCCGAGCCCGGCGGCGGCCCCTGGCCGGAGCCCCGGCCCGACGCACGCCACCTCGGCGACCGGGCCCCCACCTACGCCGCCGAGCCCGGCAAGCTGGCCGAGGCCGACCCGGCGGAGCTGACGGCCCTGGTCTCCGACACCGTGCTGGAGGGCGCCCGCTACGGGACGTACACCCTGCGCGCCGCCTCCGTACGCGGCGACTCCGCCCGCTACCGCGGCGAACCCCGCCGCGACGTGCTGCTCACCGCCCGGTTCGGCGGCGGTGACGACGCGCTGGTCCTGGTCGCCGTCGCGGGCGCCGACCGGGCCGTACCCCGGGAGGCCGCCGCCGAGGTCTGCCGCTGGGTCGCCTCGGCTGTGGGGCGCAGCCGGACCCGGCTCGCCGACGACATCCGGGCCGGCCGGCGCGACGCCCTGCGTTCCGGGCTCCAGCGGCTGACCGACCGCGGGTACGGGCGGCTGCGCGCCCGCGCCGCCGAACTGGGCTACGCCGAGGACCAGTACACCGCCGGCGTGCGCTGCCTGCTGCTGCCCATCGACCCGGAGTGCCGTACCCGGGTGTGCTTCGGGGCCGGACCGGGCGGGCTGTTCCGGCTGCGGGCCGGGTCGTGGCAGGACCTGGAGCCCGCACCGCAGCCCGGGTTCACCTTCCGGGCGAGCGTCGCGCGCACCGGGGACACCCTGCTGGTCTGCTCCGGCGGCCTGGCCGAGCCGATGCGCGAGGAGCCCCTGCTGCCGGCGGAACTCTCCGCCCGCTGGGCGCCGCCGGAGCCGCCGGGCCTGGCCTGCTTCCTTGCCGACACCTCCCTGCGCCTGAAGGGCTACGCCGACGACCGCACGGCGGCCGCGGTCTGGGAGGACTGACGCCCGGGGACCGGGACCTCGGCCGGGGAACGCCGGAACCGGGCCCTCCAGGGGGAGGGCCCGGGCGGGCGGCAGTGCAGGGAGCGGGGCCGGGGCCGGGGCCGGGAAGGCCCCGGCGGGGGTGGCCGGGTCAGCGGCGGGGGTGGCCGCCGCGCTTGACCGCGTAGTTCAGGCGGCCCTCCGCCGACTTCAGGCGCCAGTCACGGCGGAGGTCCGCCTGCGCCTTCGCGTCCGTCTTCGCCACGATCCACTGGTTCTCGCGGACCAGCTTGCGGTACGACTCCAGCCGCCGCTGCGACAGTTCGCCCGACTCGAGCGCCGCCAGCACCGCGCACCCCGGCTCCGACTCGTGGGCGCAGTCGTGGAAGCGGCACTGCGCCGCGTACTCCTCGATCTCCGAGAAGACCTGGCCGACGCCCACTTCGGCGTCCCACAGGCCGACGCCGCGCAGCCCCGGCGTGTCGATCAGGACGCCGCCGCCCGGCAGGGCGAGCAGGTTGCGCGTCGTGGTGGTGTGGCGGCCCTTGCCGTCCACGTCGCGCGCCGCCTGCACCTCCATGACGTCCTCGCCGAGCAGCGCGTTGGCCAGCGTGGACTTGCCCGCGCCGGAGGTGCCGAGCAGCACGCTCGTCCCGTCGGCGACGACCGCGCCCAGGGCGTCCATGCCCTCCCCGGTCAGGGAGGACACGGTGAGGACCTGCACGCCCGGGGCCACCGTCTCGACGTCCTCGACGAGGTACGACAGCGCCACCGGGTCCGGGACCAGGTCCGCCTTGGTCAGCACGACCAGCGGCTGCGCGCCCGACTCCCAGGCCAGCGCCAGAAAGCGTTCGACACGGCCGAGGTCCAGCTCGACGGCGAGCGAGACCGCGACGATCGCGTGGTCGACGTTGGCGGCGAGGATCTGGCCCTCGGACCGCTTGGAGGAGGTGGACCGCACGAACGCGGTCCGGCGCGGCAGGTACTCCCTGACGTACCGCGGGTTGCCGGCCGGATCGACGGCGGCCCAGTCACCGGTGCAGATGACCCTCAGCGGGTCGTGCGGCGTGACGAACGCGGTGTCGGCGCGGACCAGGCCGTCCGCGGTCAGTACGTCGCACTGGCCGCGGTCGACCCGTACGACACGGCCGGGCAGCAGGCCCTGCGCCGCGTACGGAGCGAACTCGGCGGCCCACGCCTCGTCCCACCCGAGGGGGGTGAGGGCGGACTCGTCCGAGGAGAAAGCAGAAGAACCAGAAGAAGCGGAAGAGAAAGCGGAGGAAGTCAAGGGGGACCCTTCACAAGGGTGGCCCCGGCAACGCGCGCCCTGCGCGCGGGAAGAAAAGGAGTGTCAGCCGGTGACCACAGGAATGAGAGACATGGCCTTCTGAGTGCGGGCAGCGCCCTGCGCAGCAACCGTCATCAAAGGACTCACCTCCTGTGTCATGCACGCGGCATTGGTTCGACGCAACGCGTCGCGATTCGACGGCGTTCGACGTGAACGGCTGTACCGTAACAAGATCCACGACCGCCCCGCCAGCGATTTCCGGGCACGATCCGGCGGCCGCCGAGCGCCCCGCCGGGTCCGGCTCGCATTCCCGTGCGAGTCCCCCGCCCGGGTGGACGTGCCGTACGCCGGGCTGACGGAGGCCGGGCTGACGGAGGCCGCATGCCGCCGGGCCCGGACCCTCGGCCGCTCAGTGCGGATGCCGTTCCTTGTGCAGGCGGGCCTTGTAGTCCTCCGGCGGCAGGAACTTCGACCAGCGCTCCGGGAACTCCGACGGCATCCCGTCGTCCTCGTCGTCCTCGGACTCCCCCTCGGCCAGCGCCCGCCAGGCCGCCGCCCGCGCCACCAGCATCGCGGCCTCCGCCTCGCGGGCCCGTTCGTTGGCCTCGCGGGCCGCCGCGGTGGCCACCGAGGGCCAGACGCGGTCGATGGCGGCGTTCACCGCGGCCCCGACCAGCACCGCGAAGGCCGAGATGCCGATCCACAGCAGCACGGCGACCGGGGCCGCCAGCGAGCCGTAGATCGTCGGTCCCTCCACCGTGTTCGTCAGATAGATCCGCAGCAGGAAGCTGCCCAGCACCCACATCGCGAGGGCGACCAGCGCCCCCGGTACGTCCTCGATCCACGGCGAGCGCACCGGCACGGACACGTGGTAGAGCGTGGTCAGGAAGGCGATGGACAGCAGCGTGACGGTGGGCCAGTACAGGACCGCGATCACCTCCGTGCCCCAGGGCACCAGCCGCACCACCGCGTCCGGGCCGACCACCATCAGCGGCAGCACGATCGCGCCGATCACCAGCGCGACGACGTACAGCAGGAAGGCCAGCAGCCGGGTCTTGACGATGCCGCGCTGCCCGTCGAGGCCGTACATGACGGTGATGGTGTCGATGAAGACGTTCACCGCGCGCGAGCCGGACCAGAGGGCGAAGGCGAAACCGAGGGAGATGATGTCGGGGCGGCCGCGGCTGGTCACGTCGTCCAGCAGGGGTCTGGCGATGTCGTTGACGCCCCGGTCGGACAGGACCGTGCCGACGGCCCCCAGGATGTTCTCCTCGATGCTGGCGACGGTCGTGGTGTCGGTCCAGTTGTCGACGTATCCCAGCAGTCCGAGCAGGCCGAGGAAGAGCGGCGGCAGGGAGAGCAGCGTGAAGAACGCCGCTTCGGCCGCGAGCCCGAGGATCCGGTACTCGATGCACGAGTTGACGGTGTCCTTGAGCAGCAGCCAGGCCATCTTGCGCTTGGAGACGTTGCGGTAGAGGGCCCGGGCCCGGTGGAGCCGCCCCGGGAGCCGCTCGGGTGTTTCATTTGCTGCCTGCACGTCTTTACCGTATCGGCATGGCAGCCACCACCCACACAGTCACCAACCAGGCCCCGCCCCTCGTCGGGTACGACGTCTACGGCGGCGACCGGGCCCTCACCGAGGGCGTCGAGCGGCACCTCGCCCCCGAACTCCTCGGCGGCGTAAGGGAAGAACTCACCGAACTCGGGCATGCCGCGGGCTCCGCGCAGGCCCAGGAATGGGGCGCCCTGGCGAACGAGAACCCGCCGAAACTGAAGACGCACGACCGGTACGGCCACCGGATCGACGAGGTGGAGTTCCACCCGGCCTGGCACCGGCTGCTCGGGCACGCCGTGACGGCGGGGCTGACCGACGCCTGGGGGCGCGAGGGCGGGCATCTGCGCCGGGCGGCCGGGTTCTTCGTCTGGTCGCAGGCCGAGGCGGGCCATGGCTGTCCGGTGTCGATGACGCACGCGGCCGTCCCGGCACTGCGTACGGATCCGGCGCTGGCGGCCGAGTGGGAGCCCCGGCTGACCTCGCACGTGTACGAGCAGGGGCTGCGGCCGGCCGGGCAGAAGGCCGGGGTCCTGTTCGGGATGGGGATGACGGAGAAGCAGGGAGGCAGCGACGTACGGGCGAACACGACCGCGGCCACGGCGCTGGACACGCCCGGCGAGTACCTGCTGACCGGCCACAAGTGGTTCTGCTCGGCGCCGATGTCGGACGGCTTCCTGGTGCTGGCGCAGGTCCCGGCGGCCGGGAAGGACCGGCTGAGCTGCTTCCTGGTGCCGCGGGTGCTGGAGGACGGCACGCGCAACGTCTTCGCGATCCAGCGGCTGAAGGACAAGCTGGGCAACAAGTCGAACGCCTCCAGCGAGGTCGAGTTCGACGGGACCTGGGCGCGCCTGGTCGGCGAGGAGGGCCGGGGGGTGCGGACCATCATCGAGATGGTCGCCGCGACCCGGCTGGACTGTGTGATCGGCTCGGCCGCGCTGATGCGGCAGGCGCTGACCCAGGCCGTGCACCACGCGGAGCACCGCTCCGCCTTCGGCGCCCGGCTGATCGACCAGCCGCTGATGCGCAACGTCCTGGCCGATCTGGCGCTGGAGTCGGAGGCGGCGACGACGCTGATGCTGCGGCTCGCGGCGGCCTACGACGCCGGGACCGAGCAGGAGCGGGCCTTCCTGCGCCTGGCGGTGCCCGCGGCGAAGTACTGGGTGACCAAGCGCTGCACGCCGACGGTCGCCGAGGCCCTGGAGTGCCTGGGCGGCAACGGCTACGTGGAGGAGTCCGGGCTGCCGCGGCTGCTGCGCGAGTCGCCGCTGAACTCGATCTGGGAGGGCTCGGGCAACGTGCAGGCGCTGGACGTGCTGCGGGCGCTGCAGCGCGAGCCGCAGGCGCTGAACGCCTTCCTCCAGGAGGTCGGGCTGGCCCGGGGCGCCGACCACCGGCTGGACGCGGCGATCAAGGACCTGCTGACCGAGCTCGCGGACCTGGAGGGCATCGAGGCGCGGGCGCGCCGGCTCGTGGAGCGGATGGCGCTGGTGCTCCAGGGGTCGCTGCTGGTGCGGTTCGCGCCGCCGGAGACCGCGGACGCGTTCTGTGCCTCGCGGCTGGGGGGCGACTGGGGGAACGCCTTCGGGACGCTGCCGCACAGCCTGGACCTGGGGGCCGTCGTGGAGCGGGCGCGGATCGCGGGCTGAGGCGTCACGGCCATCCGACGGGCTGACGGGCCGCGCCGGCCGGCGGACGCGCCGGCGCGGGCCTGCGGCCCGCACCGAGCGGGCCGCACGGGCGCGGACCACGGGTCGGGAGGGGTCCCCAAACCCCGGCCGGGCCCGGATCCGGGCCCGTTGCGTGGGAGCAGGGGTGGCGCCGCGCCGACTCGGCACCACCCCTGATCCGAGAAAAGCCCCGAGGAGGAGCTGTGGCCGCCGCAGGGCGGCGCCCGGCACAGTTTCGGTCGGGCGACCGGCACTTGGCGAGGGTTGCGTACCGTTGCAACGCTGTTGTTGGTCCGGCTCACACGGGGAGGATCCGGTGGCCCACACCGCAGTCGACTTGAACCGGCTCTCTGCCATGGACACGCGCGAGGCATCGCGGCTGCTCAAGGGGGTACGGGCGGCTGCGCTGGCCGGGGACCCGCCGCCGGCCGCGCCCCGGCCGGACATCGCGGCCTCCTGGCGGCGGATGCTGGCGGGCGGGGTCCACCCGGACCGGGACACGCGCTCGCGGATGCTCTCGCTCGCCGAGACCGAGGAGCGCCGGCAGCTCTCGCCGCTGCGGGAGATCCTGCCCGTGCTGCGCGAGGGACTGCTGCCGGCCCTGGACGGGGCCCTGCACATCATGGTGGTCGCGGACGCGGACGGGCGGCTGCTGTGGCGGGAGGGGGCCTCCTCCATCCTGCGCAGGGCCGACCGGCTGGGCTTCTCGGTGGGCGCGGACTGGGCCGAGGGCGTGGTCGGCACCAACGGGGTGGGCACGGCGCTGGTGACCCGGCGGCCGGTGCAGGTCTTCTCGGCGGAGCACTTCGTCTCCAGCCACCACGACTGGACGTGCGCGGGGGCGCCGCTCCACGACCCGCGCGACGGGTCGCTGCTGGGGGTGGTGGACGTGAGCGGGCCGCTGGCGACCATGCACCCGGCGACGCTGGCCTGGGTGAGCTCGGTGGCCCGGCTGGCCGAGCGGGAGCTGCGGGTGCGCCACCTGGAGTCGCTGGAACGGCTGCGGGCGGTGGCGGCGCCGATACTGGCGCGGCTGCCGGGGCGGGCCCTGGTGGTGGACGGGCACGGCTGGACGGCGGCCGTGACGGGCGTGACCCCGGTGGACCGGCTGCCCCTGCCCAAGGGCTTCGGCCCGGGCCGGGTGTGGCTGGCGAAGCTGGGCGACTGCGGGGTGGAGCCGCTGCCGGGCGGCTGGCTGATCCGTATCGACGGGGCGCGCACGGGCAGTGCGGCGGCGGGCCGGGTGGTGCTGGACCTCAGCCGGCCGCGCAGCTGGTCCGCGACCGTGTACGGGGCGGCGGGCAGCTGGTCCCAGGAGCTCAGCCCGCGCCATGCCGAGCTGCTGTTCCTGCTGGCGGACCGCCCGCGGGGGCGGTCGGCGGCGGAGCTGGCGCAGGAGCTGTTCGGCGATCCGACGCGTACGGTCACGGTGCGCGCCGAGATGTCACGGGTACGCCGGCACCTCGCCGGCGTGCTCGCGCACCGGCCGTACCGCTTCGCGGAGGGCGTCGAGGTCGAGCTGATCCGCCCGGCGGACCCGCGGACGCTGCTGCCGCACTCCACCGCGCCCTCGGTGATCAGGGCCCGCGTGGGCCGCGGCGGGCCGGGCGTGATTCCCTGACGGCATGAGCGAGCGCACCATCACCTTGACGACCTGGTCCCTGGAGATGACCTCCCCGGCCGAACTGGTCCCCGCCGCCGTACCCGGCGAGGAGATCCGCATCGAGCGGGCGGAGGTCCCCTCCCCCGAGTTCAGCCGCTTCCTGTACGCGTCCGTGGGCGGCGACATCCACTGGACGGACCGGCTGTCGCTGACCCGCGCGCAGTGGGTGGCCCAGCTGGAGCGGCCGGGGGTCGAGACCTGGGTCGCGTACGAGCGGGGCACGCCGGCCGGCTACGTCGAGCTGGACCCGCAGGACGACGGTGTGGTGGAGATCATGTACTTCGGTCTGCTGCCGGACTTCCGCGGCCGGCGGATCGGCGGCCACCTGCTGTCGGTGGGTACGGCGCGCGCCTGGGACCTGGCCTCGCGCTGGCCGGGCCGGACGCCGACCACGCGGGTGTGGGTCCACACGTGCAGCCAGGACGGGCCGACCGCGATGGACAACTACCTGCGACGCGGCTTCCGCCTCTTCCGTACGGAGACCGAGGAGAAGACGGAGTCCCCGACCCCCGGCCCCTGGCCGGGCGCGTAGGCCCCGGCGCGCAGGCCGGACATCCGCAGGGCCCGGCCTGCGGATGTCCGGCCTGCGCGCACACCGTGCGTTCAGGACATCCGTCCCGCCTTCCCTGCGTGACCCAGCCCACACCGTCCCATAATTCGGGACGGATCTGTCCGCATCGCGGACAGTAGTGGACTCGTACAAGAGGCCCGTGCCACGCTTCGGCCATGAATGGAGCTGGAATTGCCTTGGTGAGTCGGCGGCACGTCGACCTCGGCCGCATGTCCAGCGCCATCTGTCCGGCGAGCTGACCGAACCAGCCAGCGCCGCACCTCGCCGTCCCGCCGTCGCCGTAGCCGGTCGCGGACGAGCCGACACCTGCACAGCCCCCGAGGCCGATGACCGCCCCTGCCCACCGGCGACGGGGCCCACTCTGCCGCACCTGCACACATCTGCGCAGGTCACCCTCGTGCCCTGCCCCTGCCTTGAGCCGCCACAGAAGGACGTACCGCCATGGCCGCCACCCCAGAGAAGCCCACTCCCGCAGCCGCGCGCCGCAAGACCGGCCGTCACCGCGGTGAGGGCCAGTGGGCCGTTGGCCACCACACGCCCCTCAACGGCAACGAGCAGTTCAAGAAGGACGACGACGGTCTCAATGTGCGGACACGCATTGAGACGATCTACTCCAAGACCGGCTTCGACTCGATCGACCCCAATGACCTGCGCGGACGCATGCGCTGGTGGGGTCTGTACACGCAGCGCAAGCCCGGGATCGACGGCGGCAAGACCGCGGTCCTGGAGCCGGAGGAGCTGGACGACTCCTACTTCATGCTGCGCGTGCGCATCGACGGCGGCCGTCTGACCACCGAGCAGCTGCGCGTGATCGGTGAGATCTCGCAGGAGTTCGCGCGCGGCACCGCCGACCTCACCGACCGGCAGAACGTGCAGTACCACTGGATCCGGATCGAGGACGTGCCCGAGATCTGGCGCCGGCTGGAGGCCGTGGGCCTGTCGACCACCGAGGCCTGCGGCGACACGCCCCGCGTCATCCTCGGCTCGCCCGTCGCCGGCATCGCCGAGGACGAGATCATCGACGGCACCCCGGCCATCGACGAGATCTACCGCCGCATCGTGGGCAACAAGGAGTTCTCCAACCTGCCCCGCAAGTTCAAGTCGGCCGTCTCCGGCTCGCCGCTGCTGGACGTGGCGCACGAGATCAACGACATCGCCTTCGTCGGCGTGCACCACCCCGAACACGGCGCCGGCTTCGACGTGTGGGTCGGCGGCGGTCTGTCCACCAACCCCAAGCTGGGCGTGCGCCTGGGCACCTGGGTCTCGCTGGAGGAGGTCCCGGACGTCTACGAGGGCGTCATCTCGATCTTCCGCGACTACGGCTACCGGCGGCTGCGCACCCGTGCCCGCCTGAAGTTCCTCGTCGCCGACTGGGGCGCGGCCAAGTTCCGCCAGGTCCTGGAGGACGAGTACCTGGGGCGCAAGCTGGCCGACGGCCCGGCCCCCGAGCAGCCCTCGGGCCAGTGGCGCGACCACGTCGGCGTCCACCGGCAGAAGGACGGCCGTTTCTACGTCGGCTTCGCGCCCCGGGTCGGCCGCGTCGACGGGGCCACCCTGACCAAGATCGCCGATGTCGCGGAGCGGCACGGCTCGGGCCGGCTGCGCACCACCGCCGAGCAGAAGATGATCGTCCTCGACATCGACGAGGCACAGGTCGAGTCGGTCGTCGCCGCTCTGGAGGCACTGGACCTGCGGGTCAAGCCGTCCCCGTTCCGGCGCGGCACGATGGCCTGCACCGGCATCGAGTTCTGCAAGCTGGCCATCGTCGAGACCAAGGCGCGCGGCGCCTCCCTCATCGACGAGCTGGAGCGCCGGCTGCCGGCGTTCGACCAGCCGCTCACCATCAACATCAACGGCTGCCCCAACGCCTGCGCCCGTATCCAGGTGGCGGACATCGGTCTCAAGGGCCAGCTGGTCCTGGACGACGACGGCAACCAGGTCGAGGGCTACCAGGTGCACCTCGGCGGCGCGCTCGGCCTGGAGGCCGGCTTCGGCCGCAAGGTCCGCGGCCTGAAGGTCACCTCGGCCGGTCTGCCCGACTACGTCGAGCGGGTCGTCAAGCGCTTCGAGGCGGAGCGCGAGGACGGCGAGCGCTTCGCGGCCTGGGTCGGCCGCGCCTCCGACGAGGCCCTCTCATGAGCGAGCGCGCCGCCCCGTTCTACTGCCCGTACTGCGGCGACGAGGACCTGTTCCCCCACGAGCAGGGCCACGGCGCCTGGGAATGCAGGTCGTGCAACCGGGCCTTCCAGCTGAAGTACCTCGGGCTGCTGGCCCGCGGATTTCAGTCCAATGACGCTGGAGGGGACGAGATATGACGACGGTTCAGGAGACCCGTGACCTCAAGGAGCTGGCCGAGCGGGCGGGCCGCGACCTCGAGGACGCCTCCGCGCTGGAAATCCTCACCTGGGCGGCCGAGACCTTCGGGGCCACGTTCTGCGTGACCTCCTCCATGGAGGACGCGGTCGTCGCCCACCTCGCGTCCCGCGCCTTCCCGGGCGTGGACGTGGTCTTCCTCGACACGGGCTACCACTTCGAGGAGACCATCGGCACCCGTGACGCGGTCGAGGCCGTGATGGACGTCAACGTCATCACCCTCACCCCGCGGGCGACGGTGGCCGAGCAGGACGCCGAGCACGGGCCGAGGCTGCACGACCGCGACCCGGACCTGTGCTGCGCGCTGCGCAAGGTCAAGCCGCTCCAGGAGGGCCTGACCGGGTACGACGCGTGGGCGACGGGCCTGCGCCGCGACGAGTCCCCGACCCGGGCGAACACCCCGGTGGTCGGCTGGGACGAGAAGCGGCGGAAGGTCAAGATCTCTCCGATCGCCCGCTGGACCCAGGACGACGTGGACGCCTACGTCGTCGAACACGGTGTCCTCACCAACCCGCTGCTGATGGACGGCTACGCCTCCGTCGGCTGCGCCCCCTGCACCCGCCGGGTGGCGGAGGGCGAGGACGCGCGGGCCGGCCGCTGGGCCGGCCGGGCGAAGACCGAGTGCGGACTGCACGGCTGATGACAGAACCTACGGAGAACCAGATGAGCGTGACCGGCCAGGGAGCCACCGTGTGGCTGACCGGTCTGCCCAGCGCGGGCAAGACCACCATCGCCTACGCGCTGGCCGAGCAGCTGCGTGCCGAGGGCCACCGGGTGGAGGTCCTCGACGGCGACGAGATCCGTGAGTTCCTCTCCGCCGGGCTGGGCTTCACCCGCGAGGACCGCCACACCAACGTGCAGCGGATCGGCTTCGTCGCCGAGCTGCTGGCCAGCAACGGCGTCAAGGCGCTGGTGCCGGTGATCGCCCCGTTCGCCGACAGCCGCGAGGCGGTCGCGAAGCGGCACGCCGCCGCCGGTACGACGTACCTCGAAGTGCACGTGGCCACTCCGGTCGAGGTGTGCTCCGAGCGCGACGTGAAGGGGCTGTACGCCAAGCAGGCCGCGGGCGAGATCTCGGGGCTGACCGGCGTCGACGACCCGTACGAGGCTCCGGCCGCCCCGGACCTGCGCATCGAGTCGCACACCCAGACCGTCCAGGAGTCCGCGGCGTCGCTGTTCGCGCTGCTCAACGAAAGGGGTCTGGTGTGACCACCGCTGCCCACCCGCACACCACCACCGACGCCGACGCTCCCTACGCGCTGTCGCACCTGGACGCGCTGGAGTCGGAGGCGGTGCACATCTTCCGTGAGGTGGCGGGCGAGTTCGAGAAGCCGGTGATCCTGTTCTCCGGTGGCAAGGACTCGATCGTCATGCTGCACCTGGCGCTGAAGGCGTTCGCGCCGGCGCCGGTGCCCTTCACGCTGCTGCACGTCGACACGGGTCACAACTTCCCCGAGGTGCTGGAGTACCGCGACCGCACGGTGGCCCGGCACGGGCTGCGCCTGCACGTGGCGTCCGTCCAGGAGTACATCGACGCGGGCACGCTGCGCGAGCGTCCGGACGGGACCCGCAACCCGCTCCAGACGGTCCCGCTGACCGAGGCGATCCAGCACCACCGTTTCGACGCGGTGTTCGGCGGTGGCCGCCGTGACGAGGAGAAGGCCCGCGCGAAGGAGCGGGTGTTCTCGCTGCGCGACGAGTTCTCCCAGTGGGATCCGCGCCGTCAGCGTCCTGAGCTGTGGCAGCTCTACAACGGCCGGCACGCGCCGGGCGAGCACGTGCGGGTCTTCCCGCTGTCGAACTGGACCGAGCTGGACGTGTGGCAGTACATCGCCCGCGAGGGCATCGAACTGCCGGAGATCTACTTCGCCCACGAGCGGGAGGTGTTCGCCCGCAACGGCATGTGGCTGACGGCCGGTGAGTGGGGCGGGCCGAAGGAGTCCGAGACGGTGGAGCGGCGGCTCATCCGCTACCGCACGGTCGGTGACATGTCCTGCACCGGCGCCGTCGACTCCGACGCCACCACGCTCGACGCCGTGATCGCCGAGATCGCCGTCTCCCGCCTCACCGAGCGGGGCGCCACCCGGGCCGACGACAAGCTCTCCGAGGCCGCGATGGAAGACCGCAAGCGCGAAGGGTACTTCTAGAGATGACCACCACCACCGAGCAGCTCAGCGCCACCACGCTGCTGCGCTTCGCCACCGCGGGTTCCGTCGACGACGGCAAGTCCACCCTGGTGGGCCGGCTGCTGCACGACTCCAAGTCGGTCCTGGAGGACCAGCTGGAGGCCGTGGAGGCCGTCTCCCAGGCTCGCGGCCAGGAGGCCCCGGACCTGGCGCTGCTCACCGACGGCCTGCGGGCCGAGCGGGAGCAGGGCATCACCATCGACGTCGCCTACCGCTACTTCGCCACCGCCCGCCGCCGGTTCATCCTGGCCGACACCCCCGGGCACGTGCAGTACACCCGGAACATGGTCACCGGCGCCTCCACCGCCGACCTGGCCGTCGTCCTCGTCGACGCCCGCAACGGCGTGATCGAGCAGACCCGCCGGCACGCCGCCGTCGCCGCCCTGCTCCGCGTCCCCCACGTCGTCCTCGCCGTCAACAAGATGGACCTCGTCGGCTACCAGGAGGCGGTGTTCGCGAAGATCGCCGAGGAGTTCACCTCCTACGCCTCGGACCTCGGGGTCCCCGAGATCACCGCGATCCCGATCTCCGCGCTCGCCGGGGACAACGTCGTGGAGCCGTCCGCGCACATGGACTGGTACGGCGGCCCGACGGTCCTGGAGCACCTGGAGACCGTCCCGGTCAGCCACGACCTGACGGCCTGCCCGGCCCGGTTCCCGGTGCAGTACGTGATCCGCCCGCAGTCCGCCGAACACCCCGACTACCGCGGCTACGCCGGCCAGATCGCCTCCGGCGTCCTGCGCGTCGGCGAGCAGGTCACCGTCCTGCCCTCGGGCCGCACCTCCGTCATCGAGGGCATCGACGGCCTCGGCGGACCCGTCGACATCGCCTGGGCCCCCCAGTCGGTCACCGTCCGCCTCGCCGACGACATCGACATCTCCCGCGGCGACCTCATCGCCCCCGCCGCCACGGCCCCGGCCACCACCCAGGACGTCGAGGCGACGGTCTGCCACGTCGCGGACCAGCCCCTCTCCGTCGGCGCGCGGGTGCTGCTCAAGCACACCACGCGGACGGTCAAGGCCATCGTCAAGGAGATCCCCTCGCGGCTGACCCTCGACGACCTCTCCCAGCACCCGGAGCCGGGACAGCTGGTGGCCAACGACATCGGCCGCGTGGTCGTGCGCACCGCCGAGCCGCTCGCGCTCGACGCGTACGCCGACTCCCGGCGCACCGGGTCCTTCCTGCTCATCGACCCGGCCGACGGCACCACCCTCGCAGCCGGCATGGCGGGCGCGTCGTTCGCCTCCGAGGCCCGCACGGCCGCCGTCGCCGACGACGAGGGCTGGGACTTCTGAATCATGCTTTCTGATATCTACTCGACCTTCGCCAAGGAGGGCGGCAGGGTGGGCAGCGGCCAGCTCGGCAGCGGCCAGGGCGGGGTGGCGCGATGTGTGCGATGACGTACGCGCACCGCATGCGCGCCCGCACCCCCCACGAGCTCCACACGCTCGACCCGACCCTGCTCCACCGACGAAGACCGCCTTCATGAGATGACGGCGGTCGACGAGAGGAAGCCCTCCCGTGCCTGCCACCCGCACCACCAGCACCCCGTCCTCGTCCCGCAAGGCCCTGCGCCGCGGCCTCGCCGCCGCCGCCGCGCTGCCGCTGCTGATCGGTGCCCTCGCCTCCTGCGGCTACGGCTCCCAGGCCGACCCGGCGGAGGACAGGAAGGCGGGCGCGGCGGCCGGCGGGGTCAAGCTCTCGGCCGGTGAGGTCCGCATCGGGTACTTCCCGAACCTGACGCACGCCACCGCGCTGGTCGGCCTCCAGGAGGGCCTGATCCAGAAGGAACTGGGCGCCACCACGATCAAGCCGCAGGCGTTCAACGCCGGACCGTCCGAGATCGAGGCCCTCAACGGCGGCTCCCTCGACATCGGTTTCATCGGCCCCTCGCCGTCGATCAACGGCTACGTCAAGTCCAAGGGCTCCAACCTGCGGATCATCTCCGGCTCCGCCTCGGGCGGCGTCAAGCTCGTGGTGAACCCGGCCAAGATCAAGACCCTGGACGACCTCAAGGGCAAGAAGATCGCCACCCCCCAGAAGGGGAACACGCAGGACGTCGCGTTCCTCAACTGGATCTCCGACAAGGGCTGGAAGGTCGACCCGGAGTCCGGCAAGGGTGACGTCTCCGTCGTCCGCACGGACAACAAGGTGGTCCCGGACGCCTTCAAGCAGGGCTCCATCGACGGCGCCTGGGTGCCGGAGCCGACCGCGTCCAAGCTCGTCTCCGACGGCGGCTCCGTCCTCCTGGACGAGACCACGCTGTGGCCCGACAAGAAGTTCGTGATCACGAACATCATCGTGTCGCAGAAGTTCCTCAAGGAGCACCCGGACGTGGTCGAGGCCGTGCTCAGGGGCACGGTGAAGACCAACGAGTGGATCAACGCCGACCCGGACCGGGCCAAGGCCTCCGCGAACGCGAAGCTGGCGGCCGAAGGCGGCAAGCCGCTCGACGCCAAGGTCATCGACCCGGCCTGGCCGAGCATCGCCGCCACCGACGACCCGCTCGCCTCGACGCTGAAGACGCAGTCCGACTGGGCGGTGAAGGCGGGGCTCATCGAGCAGCCCGACCTGGCCGGCATCTACGACCTGTCGCTCCTGAACAAGGTGCTGAAGGCGGCCGGCAAGCCCGAGGTCTCCGACGCCGGTCTCGGCTCCGAGTAATTCCGCAAGTCCGAACGTTCCAGGAGGTGACGACCATGGCCACTACGCTTGCCAGGGCTGCCGAGGGCACCACGGCGGTGTCGCACGCCGCCCGCATCGAGCACGTCTCGAAGTCCTTTCCCGGCCCGGCCGGAGTGCAGCTCGTACTGGACGACATCAGCCTCGATGTCGCGCCCGGCGAGTTCGTCACCATCCTGGGCGCCTCGGGGTGCGGCAAATCCACCCTGCTGAACCTGGTCGCGGGGCTCGACAAGCCGTCCGTCGGGTCCATCGAGACCCCCGGCGGCCGTCCGGCCCTGATGTTCCAGGAACACGCCCTCTTCCCGTGGCTGACCGCGGGCAAGAACATCGAACTGGCGCTGCGGCTGCGCGGGGTCGCCAAGTCCGAGCGGCGGCCCGAGGCCGAGCGGCTGCTGGAGCTGGTCCGCCTCGGCGGGGCGTACGGCAAGCGCGTCCACGAGCTGTCGGGCGGCATGCGCCAGCGCGTGGCGCTGGCCCGGGCCCTCGCCCAGGACAGCGAGCTGCTGCTGATGGACGAGCCGTTCGCGGCGCTCGACGCCATCACCCGCGACGTGCTGCACGGCGAGCTGACCCGGATCTGGGAAGAGACGAACCTGTCGGTCCTCTTCGTCACGCACAACGTGCGCGAGGCGGTGCGCCTGGCGCAGCGCGTGGTCCTGCTCTCCTCCCGGCCCGGCCGGGTGGCGAAGGAATGGACCGTGGACATCCCGCAGCCGCGCCGCATCGAGGACGCGGCCGTCGCGGAGCTGTCCCTGGAGATCACTGAACACCTGCGTGGGGAGATCCGCCGTCATGGCCAGCACTGACACGAAGGCGAAGACGGACGACCTCGCCGGTCTGGAGGCCGGTCTCGACGCACTCGACGCGGTCGAGATCCGCCGCACGCCCGTGCGCGAGGTCCTGGTCAAGAAGGTCCTCCCGCCGGTCGTCGCGGTCGCGCTCGTCCTCGCGGTCTGGCAGATCCTCGTCTCGGCACAGGTCACCGACCCGACCAAGCTGCCCGCGCCGTCCGCGGTGTGGGACGGGCTGGCCCAGATGTGGCTCAAGGGCACCCTGCTGGATGTCGTGTGGACCTCCGTCTCCCGCGGTCTGCTGGGCTTCCTGCTGGCCCTGGCCATCGGTACCCCGCTGGGCCTGCTGGTGGCCCGGGTGCGGTTCGTGCGCGCCGCGATCGGTCCGATCCTGTCGGGCCTGCAGTCGCTGCCGTCGGTGGCGTGGGTGCCGCCGGCCGTCATCTGGCTGGGCCTGAACGACTCGATGATGTACGCCGTCATCCTGCTGGGCGCGGTCCCCTCGATCGCCAACGGCCTGGTGTCGGGCGTCGACCAGGTCCCGCCGCTGTTCCTGCGGGCGGGACGCACCCTGGGCGCCACGGGGCTGAAGGGCACCTGGCACGTGGTCATGCCGGCCGCGCTGCCGGGCTACCTGGCGGGCCTGAAGCAGGGCTGGGCCTTCTCGTGGCGTTCGCTGATGGCCGCCGAGATCATCGCCTCCTCGCCCGACCTGGGCCTGGGCCTGGGGCAGCTCCTGGAGAACGGCCGCAACAACATCGACATGCCGGGCGTGTTCCTGGCGATCATCCTGATCCTGATCGTCGGCATCGCCATCGACCTGCTGGTCTTCAGCCCGGTCGAGCGGTGGGTGCTGCGCAGCCGCGGCCTGCTGGTGAAGAGCTGACCGCCGTGCGTCCCGTTCTGCTCGTCATCGCCCACGGCAGCCGTGACCCGCGGCACGCCGCGACCGTGCACGCCCTGACCGGGCGGGTGCGGGCGCTGCGGCCCGGCCTGCGGGTGGAGACCGCCTACCTGGACTTCAACGCCCCGTCCGTCCCGCAGGTCCTCGCCGCCCTGTACGCCTCGGGCGTACGGGAGGTCGTGGCACTGCCCCTGCTGCTGACCCGCGCCTTCCACGCGAAGGCCGACATCCCGGCGGCGCTGGCGGAGTCCTGCGCCCGGCTGCCGGGGCTGACGGTCCACCAGGCCGAGGTCCTGGGCCCCTCCCCCCTGCTGACGGCGGCGCTGGAGCGCCGGCTGCGGGAGGCCGGGCTCACCGAGGCGGACCGCTCCACCACCGGCGTGGTGCTCGCGTCCGCCGGTTCCACAGACCCGGAGGCGATCGCAGTGATCGCTGAAATCGCGCGGGAGTGGCGGCACACCGGTTGGTGCGCCGTGCGGCCTGCGTTCGCCTCCGCTGTTCTCCCCCGTACGGAGGACGCCGTACGGGCGCTGCGCGCCGAGGGGGTCCGGCGCGTGGCGGTGGCCCCGTACGTCATCGCGCCGGGCCGGCTCCCGGACCGGATCGCCGAGGGTGCCCGGGCCGCGGGCGCCGACGTCCTGGCCGGTGTGCTGGGCCCGGCCCCGGAAGTGGCCCGGCTGCTGCTGGGCCGCTACGACGCGGCGCGCGCCGCCCGCGTCGTGCCGGCGGCGCTGACCGCGTAACGCGCCGGGCACCGCCCGGGGGCCTCAGGCCTTCCTCGCGCGGCGCTCCGCCTCGTCGGCCAGGGCCGTCAGGTCGGCGACCGGCATGCTGCCCGGTGGCAGGCCCTCGCGGGCGAGGATGTTCGCGGCGTGCCGCAGGACCTCGTTGACCGGGGTCGGGACCCCGTGCAGCCGGCCCAGCAGGGAGATCTCCCCGTTGAGGTAGTCGGATTCGATCGAACCGGTGCCGCGGCGCAGGCTCTGCCAGGAGGATCCGCCGCGGACGCCCCCGCCGGCCGCGCCGGCACCCCCGGCCGGCAGATCCACCTTCCCGTCGCGCGCCGCGGCCTGTTCGGCCTCGGAGGTCCACTCGATCCCGGCGGCCCGGTAGGCGTCCTTCGCCTCCCGGATCGCCCGCAGCAGCAGCGCCGCCTTCGCCGGGCCGGGCTCCGGACCGGTGGTGGCCTGGATGGCGTTGCCCAGATTGCCCAGCAGCTTGGCGTACTTCCAGCGCATCACGTCGTCGACGACGGGAGCCGCGAAGCCGGCCCGCTCCAGGTCCGCGGCGATCCGCCCGGCCAGGGCGTCGGAGCCGCCGGCCGCCCGGCCCAGGTGCAGGATGCCGGTCAGGGGCGCGCACAGCGCCGAGACCACGCCCGGTTGCAGGAAATCCGAGGGCAGCCAGACGCAGACCCCGTAGACCCGCTCGAAGCGGCGCAGCGCGAGGCGCTCGCCCTCGACACCGTTCTGGGCGCACAGCACCGGCAGCCGCTGGGCGGCCGTACCGCCGCCGGTGACCTCGGCGTCGCCCCAGGTGTCGAGCGCGGCGACCGCGTCCTGGGTCTTGACGGTCAGCAGCAGGACGTCGTCGGGGCGCAGCTCGCCGAGCTCCGCCGGCGCGGTGGCCACCGGCAGCCGGTGCACCCGCGTGCCCTGGGCGGTCGTCAGGGTCAGGCCGTGCTCGCGCAGCGCCTGCGCGTGCGCGCCCCGCGCGACGAGGACGACCTCGCGCCCGGTTTCCGCGAGCCGCCCGCCGATGGTGGCGCCGACCGCGCCCGCGCCGATGATGATGTATCGCATTCCCCGAGCCTAGGGTCTGTCCGGCGGATCACGGTCGGGGCAGGGGGATGCGACGGCGGAGGCCGGGAGAGCTAAAGAAGCCGGGAGAGCTGAGGGAGCCCGGGAGCATGTCCAGCTCCCGGGCTCCTGCGTGCCGCCCATTTGCGCACACCGGCGGCTTTTAAGAGTCGCGGATCATTCTGAGACCGAGGTGTTCTACCTTTGAACTACCGCGCCACGGAGAGGCGCAGGAGGGACTTGAACCCCCATCCATCGGTGATCGTCCGCGCTCGGTCGATCCGGTGTTCGGCGGCGAATGCTGAGACTGGAGCGAGAATCTGAGTGTGATCGAGGCCGCCTCTACCGCTTGGGCCACCCCGGCGCGTCGGGCCGGGGGAGGGATTCGAACCCCCAACTGACACCTCTTCGTTCAGCTTCAACATCAGTTTCAGCTTGCGCTCACGCGCACCCTCCGCTCGCACGGAGGGCGATCTCGAGGCTACCGGAACAGGTAGCCGAACACGGCGTCGCCGACCCGCTGGTCGGTGACCTCGGCGCCGTTGGCCTCCTCGCGGGCGAACTTGACGGCCTGCTGGAGCTTTTCGACGCGGTCGAGCAGCTCGTTCACGCGGCGCGCGGGCAGGGCGCCGGAGAACTTCACGGTCGTCCAGTACCCGACGGCCACGTCCTCGTAGTACACCTCGACCTGTGCCGGGTGCTTCTCCGTGGCCTCGGCCTTGACGTGGTTGCGGGGCACCTTCTTGGTGCGGATGGTGCGGACGGGGTCCGTCTTCCAGCAGTCGGTGGAGGGGTCGGCGTTCCACGACTCCGACGCGTCCAGCACCGGCAGCTTGCGCACGAAGGTGTTCAGGTCGGTGAGCTGCTTCTCCAGGAACAGCAGGTACGACACCGGCACCTGCGCCAGCAGCACCGAGCCGTCGACCACGACGTCGGCGGCGGCCGAACGGTTGGCCCAGTCCTTGGTGGCCGTCACGTCGAAGAGCCGGGTCAGCGTCCCGGCCATCGTGCGCAGCACGTCCTCGGCCTTGATCTGCACCCGGGTGGACTCGGGCGGCAGCTGCTCGCCCTCCTCGTCCTTGGGCTGGTACGTCCGGGCGATGCCGGCGAGCAACGCGGGCTTCTGGACGTCGTGGTGAGCCTGCGACAGCTCCTGGAGAGACTTGGACTTGACGCCCTTCTCCACTGCGATGATCTGATTCAACTTCGGCACACGGCGACCATATCCGGACCGGGTTCGTCCGCACATCCGATTTTCCCGCGGCCGTTTTCCCGCGGCTACGGGGCGTCCGGCGCGGTCATCTCGACGAGTTTGGCCACGGTGTTCCAGTTGCGGGTGGTGGCGTCGATCCCCTTCCACAGCGAGGGGCGGTGCAGCGCCTCGCCCAGCTTGGAGCGGCCCAGGCCGTCGGGGGCGTAGAGGTAGATCACGCGGTCGCCGACGCGGAACTCCTCCGGGAGGAAGGCCTGCGCGTCGATCGCGGCGAGCCGCTCCTGGTCCGGCTGCTCGGACAGGAAGGTGACGTGCAGCTGCCTGCCCTCCAGTTCGGCGGCCGGGAAGGGGCACCCGTCGGCGACGGCGCTCAGGTGGGCGCCGTCGACGACCAGGCAGGGCACCGGGAAGCCGAAGTGGGCCTCGATGGCCCGCTCCAGCTCCCGGGCGAGCGCGACGGGGTCCTCCCGCTCGGTGCCGAAGACGGCGTTGCCGCTCTGGAGGTACGTACGGACCTCGCCGTGGCCCAGTCCCTCCAGGACCGCGCGCAGCTCGGCCATGGGGACCTTCTTGCTGCCTCCGACATTGATGCCGCGCAGCAGCGCCGCGTACTTCTTCGTCATGGCACGAACCGTAGGGCACGGCTATGACAGTGCGGCCTCGATGATGTCCGCCGCCTGCCGCGTGCCGCCCTCGCCGGCCATCTGCGCGCGCACCGCCTCGGCGCGGGCGGCGACCTCGGGGTCGGCGACGAGGGCGAGTACGGCCTCGCGCAGGGTCGTGGCGTCGGCCTCCTCCATCGGGACGTGCCGGGCCACGCCGAGCGAGGCGAGCATGTCGGCGTTGCCGAACTGGTCGACGGCCTGCGGGACGGCGACCATCGGGGTGCCGGTGGCCAGGCCCTCCTGGCTGCCGCCGGCGCCCGCGTGCGTGATGAAGGCGTCCGCCTGGCGCAGGATGTCCAGCTGCGGGACCCAGCGGTGGACCTCGACGTTGGCGGGGATCTCACCGAGGTCGGCCTCGTCGGTGAACTTGCCGATCTGGAGCACCACGTGCCAGTCGGGCAGGCCGCCGAAGGCGTCCATGCAGGCCCGGTAGAAGGCGGGCTGCTTGGTGAAGGTGGAGCCGAGGGAGACCAGCAGCACCTTCTTGCCGTGCGCCGCGGCGGGGCGCTCCCAGGCGCCCTGGTCCCCGCGGTCGCCCTGGCAGGCGCCGACGAAGGTGTAGACGGCCTCGTCGACGCGGT
This sequence comes from Streptomyces sp. NPDC042102, assembly GCF_055582305.1. Classification (NCBI taxonomy): domain Bacteria; kingdom Bacillati; phylum Actinomycetota; class Actinomycetes; order Kitasatosporales; family Streptomycetaceae; genus Streptomyces; species Streptomyces sp. NPDC042102. The sequence continues at coordinate 367,052 of NZ_JBVJDL010000001.1, read as the reverse complement.
CGGCGTGGGGCTGGAGGGCCTTGGGGATGAGCACGACGGAGCGGCGGGGCCGGCCGATGAGGCGGTCGCTGTCCTCCTCGATGCCGTTCTCGTCGAGCCAGGCGCGGAAGCGGGCGTAGTACGCCTGGCCGCGTTCGGAGGCGCGCAGCGGCGCGGTCATCGGGGCGGCGACCTCCTCCTCGTACCCCTCCCAGGCGACCAGGTTCGGGGAGAGGGAGATGTCCGGGACGCCCCAGCGGCGGGCCAGGACGATCGCCGGGTAGGAGGTGATGTCGTGGATGACGAGGTCCGGCCGGTCGCCGTCGAAGGCGGCCGCCAGCTGGGGCAGCGCCTGGACGGCGTCGTCGAGGAAGGGCTCGATGTTGTCGATGAGTTCGGTGCCCCAGGCCTCGGGCTCGTCGTCGGTGGGCAGGGTCGAGCGGTAGATCACGGGGCTGGCGCCGGTCGCGGCGACCTTCTCGGCGAAGGAGGCGGGGATGGCGTAGCTGACGCGATGGCCGCGGGCGACGAGCTCCCGGATCACCTCGATGCTCGGGTTCACGTGCCCGTGGGCGGCGATGGAGAACATGGCGATGTGGGCGGGCTTGCGCGGCGTGGTCGCTGAGGTCATGCCGTCGACCCTAAACGAGACGATACGTCTCGTGCAACTAAATAGCGGCACCGGATGCAAGACTGGGCGCGTTCGGCGTTGATCCGGCACGAGGCACGAACACGGAGCCCAGACATGAACGAGGCGCAGGCCAGGGACGTACTGGCGGCGGCCACCGGCATCGGTGGGACGGCGCGGCTGCTGGCCCTGGGTGAGAACGCCGTGTTCGCCACCGGCGAGCTGGTGGTCAAGGTGGGCCGGGCGGACCCGGCGCTCCTGGAACGGGCCGAGCGCGAACTGGCCGTGGCCGACTGGCTGGCGCGGGCCGGGGTCCCCGCGGTCCGCGCCGCCGAACCCGCGCCCCTGCGGCACGCCGGGCACGCGGTGACGCTGTGGCACCGGCTCCCGGAGGCGGTACGCCCGGCGGGACCGGAGGACCTGGCCGGGCTGTTGCGCGCCGTCCACGCGCTGCCGCAGCCGCCGTTCACGCTGCCGCGGCGGGACCTGCTGGGCGGTGTGGAACGGTGGCTGCGGCTGGCGGGGGACGCGGTCGACCCGGCGGACGCGGCGTACCTGCGCGCACGCCGGGACGCCTACGCCGCCGAGGTCGCCGCGCTCACACCGCACCTGCCGCCGGGCCCGATCCACGGTGACGCGCTGCCGCGCAACGTCCACGTGGGCCCGGCGGGTCCGGTCCTGGTGGACCTGGAGACGTTCTCGGTGGACCTGCGGGAGCACGACCTGGTGGTGATGGCACTGTCCCGGGACCGGTACGGACTGCCGGGCGCGGAGTACGAGGCGTTCGTGGCGGCGTACGGCTGGGACGTGCGGGCGTGGGACGGGTGCGGGGTGCTGCGCGGGGCGCGGGAGACGGCGAGCTGCGCGTGGGTGGCGCAGCACGCGCCGACGAACCCGGCCGCCGCGGCCGAGTTCCGCCGCCGGGTCGCGTCCCTGCGCGAGCACACCCCGGACACCCGCTGGCACCCGTTCTGACCACGGGCCCCCCACCCGGCGCTCCGCCCCGGGCCCCCGCGCCTCAATCGCCGGCGGGGCTGAGCAGGTCGCCTCAATCGCCGGCGGGGCTGGCCAGGTCGCCTCAATCGCCGGCGGGGCTGAAGGATCGGGGGCTCCGCCCCGCACCCCCATACGTGCGCTCCGCGCCCGTGCGCTCAAACGCCGCGCGGGCTGGAATTGCCGCTACGCGGCAACCCAGCCGCGCGGACCCTCCGGGGGCGGAGCCCCCGAAACCAGCCCACCGGGCACCCAATCCAGCCCCGCCGGCGTTTGAGGCGCGGGGGCGCGGGGGCGGAGCCCCCGAAACCCGGCCCCACCGGGCAACCCTCCGGCCCCACCGAGCACCCAACCCAGCCCCGCCGGCGATTGAGGCGCGGGGGTATGGGGGCGGAGCCCCCGGAAGCCGGCCCACCGGGCAGCCGCCCAGGGGCGCGGGCGTCAGGGGACGGATATCGCCGCCCGCAGGGGCCACGCCGTGTCGATCACCGCGTCCGGTGTGCCCTGCCGGCGCAGGTAGGACTGGAAGTCCTGGGCCCAGCGGGCGTGCCACGTCGTCTGGCGGGCGTGCAGGTCCGCCGGGGCCAGCGTCGCCACCCGCGGGTGCCGGACGGCTATCGCCCGGGCCACCTGCACCGCGGCCAGCGCGTCCGCGCCCGCGTCGTGCGCGTCGTCCAGCCGGACGCCGTACACCCCGCAGACCGCCTCCAGCGTCCGCTTGCCCCGCCGGTAGCGGTCGACCGCCCGGTCGATGGTCAGCGGGTCCACCACCGGCCCGGTCTCCGGGCCGCCCAGCCGGTCGGCGAGCGACGGCAGCCCGTGCCGTGCCAGCTCCGCCGAGAGCAGCGTCAGATCGAACGCCGCGTTGTACGCGACGACCACCGCCCCCTGCCGCCAGCACGCGACCAGCGCCGCCGCGACCTCGTCCGCGACCTCCCGCGCCGGCCGGCCCTGCGCGACCGCGCGCTCGGTCGAGATCCCGTGGATCGCCGACGCCTGCTCCGGGATCGGTACGCCCGGGTCCGCGAGCCAGCAGCGCCGCTCGCCCACCGCCCCGTCCCGTACCTCGACCACCGCGGCCGTCACGATCCGCGACCGAGCCGGCTCCGTGCCGGTCGTCTCCAGGTCGAATCCGACCAGCACTCCCCGGTGCCACTCCCCCATGGCGTGCCCCTCCCCCGCTTCTTTCGGTCAACGGCTTTCAGCCTGCCACGGGCCACTGACACCCCGACCGAGCACCCCAGCCGGGCACCCCGCACGGTGCGCGCCTCAGGACACCGGCCTGGAGTCCTCCCACACCGACTCGAACTCCTCCCGGTACGTCGTGAACAGCCCGTGGTCGGCGTCCCGCGGCACCCCGCGCCCGCCCCCGCGCAGCACCAGGACCGGCGCCTCCATGCCCCGCGCCCGCCGCAGGTAGGACTGGACGACGGCGATCCCCGAGTTCTCCCCCTCCACCAGGTAGGCGGTGAAACGGGGCGTCTCGTCGAAGACGTGGATCGCGAACCCCGACGGGTCCCGCAGCCCGGCCCGGACCCGCCGTACGTGCAGGATGTTCATCTCCACCGAGCGGCTCAGCTCGCCCTTGCGCAGGCCCAGCTCCCGCTCGCGCCGCTTGACCGCGCTGCTGGCCGGGTTCAGGAACAGCAGCCGTACCCGGCAGCCGGCCTCGGTGAGCCGCACGAGTCTTCGGCCCGAGTAGTTCTGCACCAGCAGGTTGAGGCCTATGCCGATCGCGTCCAGCCGGCGCGCGCCCCCGAAGAGGTCCTCGGCCGGCAGCTGCCGCTGCAGGCGCACCCGGTCGGGGTGCACGGAGATGACGTCCGCGTAGCGGTCGCCCACCAGGTCCTCGACCGCGTCGATGGGCAGCCGGTCCGCGCCGGGGCTGCCCGCACCGCCGCCGAGCACCTCCAGCAGCCGCGCCGAGGCCCGCTCCGCCTGGGAGAGCACCGCCTGCGACAGGGCGCGGTTGCGCGAGACCACATTGCGCGTGACCTCCAGCTCGTCCAGGGCCAGCTCGATCTCGCGCCGGTCGTCGAAGTACGGCTCGAAGCACGGCCAGTGCTGGACCATCAGCTCCCGCAGCTGCGGCAGCGTCAGGAAGCTGAGCACGTTGTCGTCGGCCGGATCCAGCAGGTAGCCCTTGCGGCGGCTGACCTCGCGCACCGCGACCGCCCGCTGCACCCACTCCTGCCCGGCGGGGCCCGCGGCCGCGACCACCCAGTCGTCCTCGCCGTGCACCGGCTCGTAGATCGGGCGCAGCACCGCGCCGACGACCGCCCGCAGCCGCTGTTCGATGAGATTCAGCCAGATGTACGCACGGCCCGCGCGCTGGGCGCGGGTGCGGACCTCGGTCCACGCGTCCGCGCCCCAGTCCAGCTCGGCCCCGGTCCGTACCGTCCCGGCCGGCTCCGGACCCGCCAGGGACACCGCTCCGGCGGCGACCCCGCCGGAGCCGCCGCCCGGTGCCTGCTCCGCCGGGCCGCCCTCGTGACCGCCGTCACCAGGGGGCAGCTCCAGACCTCCCGAGCTCACCCGTGCACCGCCTTCCGCTACCCCTCCAGTGATCAAGGAAGGGTACTCCGCGCACACGGCCCGATGCAGCCGGATGGCCCCTACACCGGCCGTCCGTTGACCCGATCATGCGATGCGCGCATCGTCGGCCGACCTGACTGTCAGGTCTACGGGGTCACCCGGTAGGCCCATCCCAAGTCCCCACGCGCCGCCCCTCTTTCGGGGAAGATCTGGAGCGGACGTAAGTGACCCATGCCGGATCGGGAGTGGAAGAGTCGCAGCTATGCAGGTCTGGCCGGGACAGGCGTACCCCCTCGGCGCCACGTACGACGGCGCCGGCACCAACTTCGCGGTCTATTCGGAGGCCGCCAGACGCATCGAACTGTGCCTGTTGCACGACGACGGCTCGGAGACCGCCGTCGAACTGCGCGAGACGGACGCGTTCGTGCGGCACGCCTACCTGCCGGGCGTCATGCCCGGTCAGCGGTACGGCTTCCGGGTGCACGGCCCGTACGAGCCGGAACGCGGCCGGCGGTGCAATGCCGCCAAGCTTCTGCTGGATCCGTACGCCCGTGCGATCAGCGGGTCCATCGCGTGGGGGGAGGAGGTGTACGGCTATCACTTCGGCCGCCCAGACTCGCGCAACGACCTGGACTCGGCGCCCCGCACGATGAGTTCGGTCGTGGTCAATCCGTACTTCGACTGGGCCAACGACCGGCCGCCGCGCACCGAGTACCACCACACGGTGCTGTACGAGGCCCACGTGAAGGGCCTCACCATGCGCCACCCGGACCTGCCGGAGGAGCTGCGCGGGACGTACGCCGCGCTCGCGCACCCCGCGGTGATCGGGCACCTGACCAAGCTCGGGGTCACGGCCCTGGAGCTGATGCCGGTCCATCAGTTCGTCAACGACCACCGGCTGGTGGACGACGGGCTGAGCAACTACTGGGGCTACAACACCATCGGTTTCTTCGCCCCGCACAACCGCTACGCCTCGGGCGACCGCGGGCAGCAGGTGCTGGAGTTCAAGTCGGCGGTGCGCGCGCTGCACGAGGCGGGCATCGAGGTGATCCTCGACGTGGTCTACAACCACACCGCCGAGGGCAACCACCTCGGGCCGACGCTGTCCTTCCGGGGGCTGGACAACGCCTCGTACTACCGGCTGGCGGAGGACCAGCGCTACTACACGGACACCACCGGCACCGGGAACTCGCTGCTGATGCGGTCCCCGCACGTGCTCCAGCTGATCATGGACTCGCTGCGCTACTGGGTCACCGAGATGCACGTCGACGGCTTCCGCTTCGACCTGGCGGCCACGCTGGCGCGGCAGTTCCACGAGGTGGACCGGCTCTCGTCGTTCTTCGACCTGGTGCAGCAGGATCCGGTGGTCAGCCAGGTGAAGCTGATCGCCGAGCCCTGGGACCTGGGCGAGGGCGGCTACCAGGTGGGCAACTTCCCGCCGCTGTGGACCGAGTGGAACGGCAAGTACCGCGACACCGTACGGGACCTGTGGCGGGGCCAGCCGCGCACGCTCGCGGAGTTCGCGGGGCGCCTGACCGGCTCCTCCGACCTCTACCAGGACGACGGACGGCGGCCGCTGGCATCCATCAACTTCACCACCTGCCACGACGGTTTCACGCTGCACGACCTGGTCTCGTACAACGAGAAGCACAACGAGGCCAACCGGGAGGGCAACCGGGACGGCGAGAGCCACAACCGGTCCTGGAACTGCGGGGTGGAGGGTCCGACCGAGGATCCCGAGGTCCTGGAGCTGCGGGCCCGTCAGATGCGCAACTTCACGGCCACGCTGATGCTGTCGCAGGGTGTGCCGATGCTCAGCCACGGCGACGAGTTCGGCCGCAGCCAGGGCGGCAACAACAACGCCTACTGCCAGGACAACGAACTGTCGTGGGTGGAGTGGCCCGATCCCGGCAAACCGCCGCCGGTGCTGCTGGAGTTCACCCGTCAGATGGTGTGGCTGCGCCGCGACCACCCGGTGTTCCGGCGCCGCCGGTTCTTCCACGGCCGGCCGGTGGAGGGCACCCACGACGAGCTCTCCGACATCGCCTGGTTCACCCCGCACGGGGAGGAGATGCGGGCCCGCGACTGGCAGGCGCAGAACACCCGTGCGCTGGCGGTGTTCCTCAACGGCGAGGCGATCTCCGAGCCGGGGCGGCGCGGGGAGCGGCTCACCGACGACTCGTTCCTGCTGATGTTCAACGCGAGCCCCGATCCGCAGGACTTCACCGTGCCGGCCGGGCACGGCGCACAGTGGCGGGTGGTCGTGGACACCGCGCGGGCGGAAGTACTGGCACCCGGTACCGGGCCGCAGTACGCGGCCGGGGACCGGGTGGCGTTGACAGGACGGAGTCTGGTGGTGCTTCAGCGGCCGGCGTAGGCCGCCGCGTCACCCGGGAGAGCGGGAGTGCGGACCGGCGCGCCCGCCTGGCCCGCGGGGCGGTGGGTCCGGGTCGCGGGCACCCGGGTGACCAGCGCGATCGTCAGGCAGGCCGCGGCCGCGCCGACCGCCACCGCGAAGGCCCCGGCCGGCCCGTACCACTCGGCGAGCCGCCCGGACAGGGCCAGCGCGGCCGCCTGGCCCGCCACCAGCGAGCTGGCGGCGAAGGCCATCGACTCGGCGAGCCGGGCCGGGGCCACCACCCGCTCGGTGAGCGCGAACGCGGTGATCAGGTGAGGTGCGTACGCCGCGCCGAGGACGGTGACGACGGCGTACAGGCTCCACAGGCTGTCGGCGAACAGCAGCGGGACCGACAGCACCAGGGCGGCGCAGGTCGCCGCCCGCCAGCGCAGGCACAGCCCGTAGCGGGCGGGCAGCGCGCCGAGGGCCAGGCCCACGCCGGCACTGGCCACGCCCATGGCGGCGTAGACGACACCCGCCTGTCCCGGCACGCCCAACCGGGCGGTGAGCGCGGCGATTCCGGCCTGGCAGGCACCGAACATGGCGCCCTGCAGGGCGAGCGAGCCGCGGACCGCGTACACGACGCCCGCCTGGCGGCCGCGGCCCTCCTTCCCGGCCCGCGCGGGGGGCTGCCCGGCCGTGACGGCGGCGGTCGGGTGCAGGGCGTAGGCGGCACCGAAGCAGGCGACCAGGGCGGCGGCCGCGCCCAGGGCTACGGCGGGGTGCGCGACGAGCGCGGCGAGGCCGACCAGGGCCGGGCCTATGACGAACGAGACCTCGTCCAGGGTGCCTTCGAGCGAGTGCACGGCCGCGACCACGCCCTCGTCGGCCTTCGCACGGTGGGCGAGGGCCACGGAGCGGGCCCGGGCCAGCGGCCCGATCAGCGGTACGGAGGCGCCGGTGACGGCGCCCAGCGCGGCGAGCGGGACCGTGCCGAGGCCCGCGAGGGCCCCGGTGACCAGGGCGCCGGTGGCGAGGGCGTTCACGGCGGCGGCGGCGAGGACGACGGGCCGCTGTCCGTGCCGGTCGGCGAGGCGGCCGAGGAGGGGGCCGCACACCACCTGCCCGGCGGAGAGGGTGCCGCCCACGATGCCGGCGGCCGCCAGGGATCCGCTGGTCTGCGCGACCAGCAGCACGCTGCCGAACTGGGACATCGCCACGGGGAGTCGGGCGAAGAAGGAGACGAGCGGGAGAAGGGGCCCGGTGAGGGCGATGACTTTGCGATAGGTGTCGACGGTTCCGGCCACTTGAGGAACGCTAACGCGGCGCAGTCACCCGGATGCACTGGGCAATGGCACGGAAATCGTCAGGCTGGGTACGTACGTTCTCATGACCCAGCAGTACTCGAGCACCCGTCGGGGCCGCGTACGCCCCGCCGCCACCTACCGCCTGCAACTGCGCCCGGAGTTCCCCTTCGCGGCGGCCGCGGCAGCCGTACCGTACCTCGCCGCGCTCGGCGTGTCCCACCTGCACCTGTCGCCGGTGCTGGAAGCGGTCCCCGGCTCGGCACACGGCTACGACGTGGTCGACCACACCCGGGTGCGGGAGGAGCTCGGCGGGGAGGAGGGCCTGCGCGCGCTCGCGGCGCGGGCGCGGCGGCACGGGCTGGGGCTGGTGCTGGACATCGTCCCGAACCACATGGCGGTCCCGGCGCCGCTGCGGCTCAACGGGCCGCTGTGGGAGGTTCTGCGTGGCGGGCCGGACTCGCCGTACGCGCGCTGGTTCGACATCGACTGGCCGGCGGGCGGGGGCCAGGTGCTGCTGCCGGTGCTGGACCGGCCGCTGGAGGGGTGCGGGCCGGTGGCGGCGGACGGCGCGGTGCTGCGCGTCGGCGACCACGAGTTCCCGCTGCGGGAAGGGACGGCGGGGCTGGCGCTGCCGGAGCTGCTGGCGGCGCAGTTCTACCGGCCGGCGTGCTGGCGCGAGGCCCGGACCTCGCTCAACTACCGGCGTTTCTTCACCATTTCGGAACTGATCGGGGTCCGCGTGGAGGATCCGGAGGTGTTCGCGGCCACCCACGCCAAGGTGCTGGAGCTGGTCCGGGACGGGGTGGCATCGGGGCTGCGCATCGACCACGTGGACGGGCTGGCCGACCCGGAGGGCTATCTGCGGCGGCTGCGCGAGGAGGTGGGGGACGACTGCTGGGTGGTGGTCGAGAAGATCCTGGCCCGGGACGAGCGGCTGCCGGCCTCGTGGGCGGCGGCGGTCGCGGGCACCACGGGCTACGACGCGCTGCACCGGCTGGACGGGGTGTTCCTGGACCCGGCGGGGGTGGCGGAACTGGCGCGGGCGTACGGCGAGTTCACCGGCCTGCCGGGGTGGGAGGCGACCGAGCGGGAGTGCGCGCGGGAGGTCCTGACGGTGGACCTGGCGGCGGAGCTGGCGACGCTGGAACGGATGGCGGGGGCCGGCCCGTACCGCGATGTCCCCGGACTGTCCTCGGCGATCAGGGAGTTACTCATCACCTATCCCGTCTACCGGCCCTATCCGGGAGCGGCGGCGCTGCCGGAGGCGGCCCTGGTCGGCGCCCGGGAGCGGGCGCCGGCGCGGGCGGTGGACGCCGTGGCGGAGCTGGTGCTGCGCGACGCGGCGTTCGGCGCCCGGTTCGCCCAGACGTCGGCGGCGCTGCGCGCCAAGTCCCTGGAGGACCGGGCGTTCTACCGGTTCGCGCCGCTGCTGTCGGCCACGGAGGTGGGCGGCGAGCCGGGGAGCCCGGCGGTGTCGGTGGCGGAGTTCCACGCGTACGGCGCGCGCACGGCCGCGCACTGGCCGGACGCGGGCACGGTGCTGTCGACGCACGACACCAAGCGCAGTGCGGATGTGCGCGCCCGGATCGCGGCGCTGTGCGAGGACCCGGCGGCGATGGGCCGTCCCGGCGGCCGTGACCCCCAGCTGGCCTGGGTGGCCCGGCAGACCTCGCTGGGCCTGGGTCCGGCCCCGGACCGCGAGGAGCGGCTGGCGGCGGCCCTGCTGAAGGCGGCCCGGGAGGCGGGGCTGCGCACCAGCTGGACGGAGGCCGACGAGGCGTACGAGGCGGGCATCGCGGGACACGTCCCGGCCGGGTGGGAGCTGCCGGCCGGGCTGGAGGCGGCCGCCCGCGCCAATGTGCTGGGCATGACCGCGCTGCACCTGACCGTGCCGGGCGTTCCGGAGGTCTACCAGGACTGCGAGGCCGGCTACCGGGCCCTGGTCGACCCCGACAACCGGCGCCCGGCCCGCTTCCACCGCGAGACGCTGGCGCGGCTCGACGCGGGCGCGCGGCCGTCCGGCCTCTCGGAGGAGAAGCTGGCCCTGACGGCGGCCCTGCTGCGGCTGCGGCGCGACCGGCCGGAGCTGTTCACCGGGTACGCCGCCCTGCGCCCCGCGGGTCCGGCGGCGGACCACCTGGTGGCGTACGGCCGCGGGCCGGGCCTGGTGGTGGCGGTGACCCGGCTCTCGCACCGCCTGCGGGCGGCGGGCGGCTGGCGCACCACGACCCTGGAACTCCCCCCGGGCACCTGGCTCCCCCTCCTGCCGGGGGAACCGGGACGGGTGTACCGCGGCACGGTGCCGGTGGCCGGGCTGCTGCGGGACACCCCGGTGGCGGTCCTGACCTCGTCCCCCGCCGCCGGGCCGCGGGACGCGCCGCCTACGTGACCGGCGCGCGGGCGTCAGGCAGGGGGCGGGCGGGCCGGACCGATCGGTCAGGACGGGCTCAGGAGGCGGACGAACTCCCGGGCGGCTCCGCTCGGTTCCACCCGGGAGAACACGGCCAGCTCCCGGTGCCACGGCGGGTCCACCGACAGCTGGACGCAGTCCTCGCCCAGGGCGCCGCGCACCAGGTGCGCGGGCGCCGTCACGATGCCCACGCCCGCCGCCGCCATCCGTACCGCCGACGAGGTGTGCTCCGTCCGTACGGCCGTGCGGGGCAGGAAGCCCGCCTCGGCGCACACCCGGTCCAGGAAGGGCCGGCCCCCAACCACCGGCTCCATGGCGCACCGGATCCACGGGCGGTCGGCCAGCTCCGCCAGGCGTACCGTCGTACGGCCCGCCAGCGGGTCGTCGAAGGGGACCACGACCACGATCTCCTCGCGCCCGATCGGGACCAGCGGCCCCGCCCAGCACTCGGGCAGCGGTCCCACCGCGAGGTCCGCGACGCCGCGTTCCAGCGCCTCCTCCAGGGCCTCCGTGGAGCCGTACTCGCGCAGCACCAGCCGTACCCCCGGGTACAGGGACCGCCAGCGGGCGAAGACCTCGGGGAGCAGGCCCACCGCCAGCGCGTGCACGGTGGCGATGTGCAGCTCGCCGCCCTCCGCGCCGGCGGCCGCGCGGGCCGCGCGCTCGGCCTGGCGGGCGCTGCGGACGGCGAGTTCGGCGTGGGGGAGGAAGGCGCGGCCCATCGCGGTGAGCCGGACCCCGCGCGGCAGGCGTTCGAGCAGCTCGCCGCCGACCGCGCGTTCCAGGGCCTTGATCTGGTGGGAGAGCGCGGGCTGGGTGACGTGCAGGGCGTCGGCGGCACGGGTGAAGGAGGACTCCTCCACGACCGTGAGGAAGTACTCCATCTGGCGCAGGCTCACGGTCGTTCACCATAAACAGCGTGCATGGAACCGACAAGATCATTGCCTTGGACGTATGGCACCGCCGGCGCGCACCGTTGGTGCATGGACCTCACCACCGCACCGGCGGACTCCGGAACGTCCGGCACATCCAGCACACCCGGCACACCCACCGCATCCGCCGCATCCGCCGCGTCCGCCGCGTCCGGCGCCCCCGACCGCCCCGACGTCATCGTCATCGGCGGCGGCACCGGTGGCTACAGCACCGCGCTGCGCGCCGCCGCCCTCGGTCTGCGCGTCGTCCTCGCCGAGCGCGACAAGGTCGGCGGGACCTGCCTGCACCGCGGCTGCATCCCCAGCAAGGCCATGCTGCACGCCGCCGAGCTGGTCGACGGGATCGCGGAGGCCCGTGAGCGCTGGGGCGTCAAGGCGACGCTGGAGGCGGTCGACTGGCCGGCGCTGACCGCCACCCGTGACGCCATCGTGGCCCGCAACCACCAGGGGATCGAGGGGCATCTGCGGCATGCGGGCGTCCACGTCGTCCGGGCGGGCGCCCGCCTCACCGGGCCGCGCACCGTCAGCACGGACGACGGCCGGGAGTTCACCGCGGGCCGTGGCATCGTCTTGGCCACCGGGTCCCGGCCGCGGTTGCTGCCGGGCCTGGAGCCGACCGGCCACACCATCGTGACCAGCGACGACGCTCTGTTCGCGGCCGGGCTGCCGGCGTCGGTCGTCGTGCTGGGCGGGGGTGCGATCGGGGTCGAGTACGCCTCCTTCCACCGTTCGATGGGCGCCGAGGTGACCCTGGTGGAGGCCGCCGACCGGCTGCTGCCGCTGGAGGACGCGGACGTCTCGCGGCACCTGGCCCGGGGGCTGCGGAAGCGGGGGATCGACGTGGCGACCGGTGCCCGGCTGGAGGCCGCCGAGGTGACGGCGGACGGCGCCGCGATCCGGGCGACCGTACGCACCGCGCGCGGCGAGCTGCGGGAGATCGCCGCCGAGCGGCTGCTGGTCGCGGTGGGCCGGGTGCCGGTGACCGACGGGCTGGACCTGGCGGCGGCCGGGCTGGCCACGGACGGGCGGGGGTTCGTCGAACCGGCCGACTGGTCGCGGCTGGAGACCGCGGTGCCCGGTATCCACGTGGTGGGCGATCTGCTGCCGCCGCCCTCGCCGGGGCTGGCGCACGCCTCGTTCGCCGAGGGGCTGCTCGCGGCCGAGACGCTGGCGGGAGTGGCGAGCGCCCCCGTGGACTACGCGGCGGTGCCGCGGGTGACGTACTCCGCGCCGCAGACCGCCTCGGTCGGCCTGACGGAGGCGCAGGCGCGCGATCGTTCGTACGACGTGGTGGTGAACACGATGCCGCTGACCGCCGTCGCCAAGGGCATGGTGCACGGGCAGGGCGGGATGGTGAAGGTCGTCGCCGAACGGGGCGGGCGGGTGCTGGGGGTGCACCTGGTCGGGCCGCACGTGTCCGAGATGATCGCCGAGAGCCAGCTGATCGTGGGATGGGACGCCGAACCGGGGGACGTCGCACGGCACGTCCACGCCCACCCGACGCTGTCCGAGGCCGTCGGGGAGGCGTTCCTGAGTCTGGCGGGGCGGGGCCTCCACCAGCAGTAGTGCGGATCCGGCCCCATCGCGCGGCCCACACAGCAGTACTTCGGGCGCCCGGCGGGCACAGCATCCCTTGTGACCCTCATCCGTGACATGTGTTACCCCACACCGCATGAACTCGCCCTGGCCGGACGCGCTCTGGCCGACGAACATCCCGGGCTGGTCCGGCTCAGCCAGGCCGGCACGTCCCGGGGCGGGCGGCCGCTGTGGCTGCTGTCCGTGGCCGGCCGGCCGACGGGCAACGGCCATGGCAACGGCAGTGGCAACGGCCGGGCGGGCGGCGGACAGGCGGGCGGTGGTGGGCGCAACGTACTGGTCGTCGCCGGGGCCCACGCCAACGAGCCCGTCGGCGGCGCCACCGCGCTCTCCCTCGCCCGCCGGGTCATCCACGACCCGGCGCCGCGCACCGGGTGCGGCTGGCACTTCCTGCTGTGCGCCGATCCGGACGGGGCGGCCCTGCACCGCACCCCCCGCCCGTACTCACTGCTGGACTACCACCGCAACTTCTACCGGCCACCGGGCCCCGAACAGCCCGAGTGGGCCCCGTCTTTACTGCCTCCCGACCGGCTCCCGCCCGAGACCCTGACCCTGACCGCGCTGATCGACGAGCTCCGGCCGCTGCTCCAGGTCTCCCTGCACGGGACGGACCTCGGGGGCAGCTGGGTCCAGCTGACCCGCGGCATACCGGGGCTCGCCGAGCCGTTCGCCAAGTCCGCCGCCGAGCTGCGCATCCCCGTCGAGACCGGGGCCTCGGACGCGGCCGGCTGGCCCTCGCCCGGTCCCGGCATCTTCGTGATGCCGCAGCCGGGTACGGACGCCTCCGGCGTCTTCCACCCTGAGGACACCCGGCTGAGCACCTGGTACCACGCCCATGCCTACGACGGGACGACCGCGATCGTCGAGGCCCCCATGTGGGCCAGCGACCTGGTGGACGACCCCGCCCCGCACCCCGACCCCCGGCAGGCCCTGCGCGTCCTGGCCCGCCGGCTCACCGAGGACGCCGCGCAGGTGACCCGGGTCCTCGACGCGGCCCGGCCCGACCTGCCCGCCCATGACGAGGCCCTGGCCGCCCCGCTGCTGCGGGCGGTGGACTGGACGCTGGCCCTGATCCCCAAGATCACGGAGGCGTGGGCGGGGGGCGCGGCGCCGGCCGAGGCGACCGCGGCGTACATCGGGAGCATCGACGCCTTCGCGCGGCGGCTGGCGCTGCGGGCCGCCGCGATGCTGCTGCGGGTGCTGCGCTCGGTCGGGCACGGCGCGGCCGCGGAGCTGGACCGGCTGGTCACGGGCTGGTGCGAGGCCTTCGCGGCCCGGTTCCAGGCACGGTGGGTACCGGTGGCCACCCAGGTGGAACACCAGTCCCGGACGGTCCTGGCGGCGTACGCCCGGCTGGCCGCGACGCACGCCGCCCCCGGCGTCGGGACCGGTGTCGGCACCGCCATCGGGACCGGTGTCGGGACCGGCGTCGTTCCGGTGGCCGCTCCCGCCGTCAGACCGGCGGCCGGTTCGTAGCGGCGGGGACCGGGGCGGGGGCGGGGGCCGCGGCCGGTACGGCCAGCCCGTACCGGCGCTTGGGCACGCCCACCGCGCCGGACCGGTCGTAGAAGCGGATCGCGCCCTCGTTCCACTCCGGGGTCTGCCACTGGACCTGCTCCATGCCCAGCGTACGGGCGAGCTCGGCGACCGCGTCCAGCAGCGCGGCACCCAGGCCGTGCCCGCGCGCGTTCTCGGCGAGGTAGAGGCAGTCCATGTGCAGGAAGTACGTGGCGTCCCAGAACGCGAACTCCGGTGAGCAGGCGGCGTATCCGGCCACCGGGCCGGCCGGGTCGTCCGGATCCTGCGCGACCAGCACCCACAGCCTGGCGTCCGGCGCGAACAGCTGGGGGCCGAGCCGCTCGGCCAGGCCGGGCGGGCGGGGCGCCGACTTCTCGTAGGCGACGTGTTCGTGGACGAGCTCGACGAGCCGCGGCAGGTCCTCGGGGCGCGCGGGGCGCACCATCGACGTGTCGGTCATGCACATCCGTTCGACAGGGGTGGATCGCCGAACGCCGTCGGCCGGTACGTCGGCCCGCGCCGGCGCTCAGTTCGCGGACAGCCGGTAGTTGACGCGGCCGAAGCCCACCTGGTCCCCGTCGCGCACGACCGTGGCCCCGGTCACCCGGCGGCCGTTGACCGTGGTGCCGTTGGTGGAGCCGAGGTCGCGCAGCACCCACAGGCCGTCCCGCAGGCTCAGTTCGGCGTGCATCCGGGAGACCGTTTCGTGGGTCAGCCGCAGCCCGTTGCCGGGGTCGCGGCCGATCCGCAGGGTCTCCGTGCCGAGCTGGGGCAGCAGCAGTCGGGGGAGCTTCTCGGCGTGCCAGGCGCGCCGGACGCCGACGCTGACGGCCGAGGCCCGGCCGACCCAGGCGAACAGCCGCTTGACCCAGGGACTCTCGGGGGTGTCCAGGTCGGCGGTGAGGACCGCGAGGTCCTCGGAGCGGCGGGCGACCAGGGCGAGTTCCATCCGGCGCAGGAAGGTGTCGTGCGAAAGCCGGCCCTGCGCCGCTCCTTCCCTGAGCAGGCCCAGGGCCCGGTCGCGCTCGGCATCGGTGAGCCGCGGCGCGGGGTAGGCGGGAAACTCGAAACTGGACGTCACAGGGTGATTGTCGGCCCGTCCTGCCCGGAGTGTCCAGAACTCCCCCGCCGCGCCCGGGATGATGGGCTCGGCAAGGCCGCAGGGCACCGTGGGCTACGAGGGGAACGTCCGTGCAGTTCGAGGTGTGGGCACCGCAGGCGGGACAGGTCGGGTTGCGGCTGGACGACGGCACGCACGCCATGGCGCGCGACCCGGAACGCGAGGGCTGGTGGGTGGTGTCGGCCCCGGCCACCGACGGGGACCGGTACGGATTCCTGCTGGACGACGACGCGGCCGTACGGCCCGACCCGCGCGGTCGGCGGCTGCCCGACGGGCCGGACGGGCTCTCCGCGGTGCTGGACGTCGAGGCCCTCGCGCCGGACGCCGAACGCCAGGCCCCGCCGCCGCGCACCCCGTTGCAGGACGCGATCCTGTACGAGCTGCACATCGGCACCTTCACCTCCGAGGGCACCTTCGACGCGGCCGCCGCCCGGCTGCCGCACCTGGCGGCCCTGGGCATCACCCACGTCGAACTGATGCCGGTCTGCTCCTTCCCCGGCCGGCACGGCTGGGGCTACGACGGGGTGGCGCCCTGGTCCGTGCACGAACCCTACGGCGGGCCCGCCGGGCTCGCCCGCTTCGTGGAGGCCGCGCACACGCACGGCCTGGGCGTGGTGCTGGACGTGGTCCACAACCATCTGGGGCCCTCGGGCAACCACCTGCCCGCCTTCGGGCCGTACTTCACCGACACCCACCACACCCCGTGGGGCGCGGCCGTCAACCTCGACGCACCCGGCTCCGACGAGGTCCGCGCCTACTTCCTCGCCAGCGCCCTGGCCTGGCTGCGGGACTACCGGATCGACGGGCTGCGCCTGGACGCCGTGCACGCGCTGGCCGACGGCCGGGCGCTGACCTTCCTGGAGGAGCTGGCGGCGGCCGTGGACGACCTGGCGGCCGAGCTCGGCCGTCCGCTGTTCCTGATCGCCGAGTCCGACCAGTGCGACCCCCGGACCACCGCGCCGCGCGCGGCCGGCGGCCTCGGCCTGCACGCCCAGTGGAACGACGACTTCCACCACGCCGTGCACTGTGCGACGACCGGCGAATCCCAGGGCTACTACGCCGACTTCGCCCAGGAACCGCTGGCCGCCCTGGCCAAGACGATGAACCGGGTCTTCTTCCACGACGGCATCTGGTCCTCCTTCCGCGGCCGCACCCACGGCCGCCCGGTGGACCGCCGCCACACCCCCGCGCACCGCTTCGTCGGCTACGCCCAGACCCACGACCAGGTCGGCAACCGCGCCCTCGGCGACCGGCTCTCCGCCTCCCTCTCCCCCGGCCTGCTGGCGTGCGCCGCCACCCTGACCCTGACCGGTCCCTTCGTGCCGATGCTGTTCATGGGCGAGGAGTGGGGCGCGCTCACCCCCTGGCAGTACTTCACCGACCACCCCGATCCGTCGTTGGGCGAGGCCGTACGCACGGGCCGCCGCCGGGAGTTCGCCGCCCACGGCTGGGACGCCGAGGACATCCCGGACCCTCAGGACCCGGCCACCCGGGAACGCTCCTGCCTGGACTGGTCGGAGCCGGAGAAGGCACCGCACACCCGGCTGCTGGACTGGTACCACACACTGATCACCCTGCGCCGCACCCACCCGGACCTGCGCGACCCGGACCTGGCCGCCGTCCGCGTCGCCTTCGACGAGGAACGCCGCTGGCTGACCTTCCGCCGGGGTGACGTCCGCGTGGTCGTCAACCTGTCCCCCGACCCGGCGACGATCGCCCTGGGTCGCAACGGCGTCCGGGTCCTGGCCGCCTGGGAGCCGTTGGACCATCCCGGCCCCGACGGGCGCATCCACGTCCCCGGCGAGTCGGCGGTGGTCCTGGCCCCGTAGGGCCGTCGGCACGGCCGGCCGTGCGACGCGGCGGGCGTACGGCGCGGCGGGAGTGCGTCGGCGGCCGTACTGCGCGGCGGCCCGGGAGACCCCTGTACCCCCGGGCCGCCGCGAGTCAGGGGGCGTCCTGCGGGTGGGCAGGGTCCTCGGCGGAGTCATATATGAGCGTGCCCAAGGAGTCGTACCCCTTGATCCGCGGCGGGCGGTCGTCCTTGCGGTCGATGACCCCCGACGCCGCGTATCTGCCGCCCTCCACCCCGGCCTCCACGGTCTTCCCGCCGTAGGTGACGGTCACCTTGACGACGCTGCGGTCCACGGTGCCGAAGTCCCCCCACCGGTACGGCAGTTTCCATGGCGCCCCCTTGGGCACCGCCTGGCGCCACAGCTTGGCGGCGTTGGCGTCCTCCACCACCAGCGGGCTCTGCGCGGCGCGCGGCGCCCCGTTGCTCCCGGTGAAGCCGGCCACCCTCCCGTCGACGATCCGGCACATCATGGTCGCCTCCGGAGCACTGTCCTTGACCGCCACGATCCAGTGGCCGTCGCCCGCCGCGGCATCGCCCGTCACCCTGTGGGCGAGGAGTATCCGCAACTCGTCCAACCGGGCCCCCGGCCAGTCGGCGCCGGACGCATGGCCCTCGTCCACGTAGCGCAGGCACTCGCCCAGCCAGTCCGAGGCCTGCTGGTACGTCACGTCCACCAGCTGATCGGCCGAGGCCGGCAGCTTGGGCCCATGGGTCACCGAGGCGCTGGCCATGGGCGTGGCCGGAGCCATCGCCACATACCGCGCCGGGCCCCCGCCCTCGTCGGTCATCACGGTCAGCGCCACCGCGGGCACGGCCGCCAGCGCCGCCAGCCCGACCAGGGCGGCCGCCGTCGCCGCCAGCTGCTTGCGGCGCTCGTGCCGGCCCTGGACGACGATCTCCGGGAACGGCGCCGGCCCGGGCCGGACCCCTTGGGCGTCCTCGGCCAGCATCTCCCGAAGCCGCCGCTCCAGGACGGATTCCTGCTCCTGCTCGATCATGAGGTCGCTCCTTGCATTCCGCGCGCACCGCGCAGACGGCGCATGCCGCCCGCACGCACGGGTTCATCGACGATCTGGGCCAGGCCGGGGCAGGCCCGTAACTTGGCCAGGGCCTTGGACGCCTGGCTCTTGACCGTCCCCGGCGAGCAGCCCAGCGCCTCGGCGACCTCCGCCTCGGAGAGGTCCTCCCAGTACCGCAGGACCACCACCGCCCGCTGCCGGGCCGGCAGCCCGGCCAGCGCCGTCATCAGCGCGTTGCGCTCGTCCGCCCACGCCACCGCGGGATCGGGCGAGGCGTGGGTGTCCGGCGGGACGGCCGTGAGCCGCTCCGTGACCCGGCGCTTGCGGAACCGGTCGCTGTTGCAGCTCACCAGCATGCGCCGGACGTACGCCTCCGGATGGTCGGTGCGGCAGACTCGCCGCCACGACCGGTAGGCCTTTGCCAGGGCCGTCTGGGCAAGGTCCTCCGCATCGTGCGGATCGCCGGTCAGCAGGTACGCCGTACGCACCAGATGGGACCACCTCGCCCTGACGAACGCCTGGAACTCGGCCTCGTCCTCTTGGTCTTGCGTCTGCATCTCACACCCCCTCGCCCTCCAGAACCACCACTCACGTCGATTCGGTTGCCCGCGAATGGGACGGAGTCCGGACGGGCCCCGGGCCGGCTCGCGGGCCGCCCCGCGGACGGGCTCCCGGGCAGGGCCCGCGGGCGGGCGTCACTCCACCACGGCGCCATGCGGGCATCCTGCCGCCCGTACCGGGGGGCGCGCGTCACTCCCGCGCGGTGAGCCGCCGCGCGAGAGCGGCCGCCGCGCCGGCCGGGGTGCCGGGCGTGACCAGTTCCGTACGGTGCACCAGGCGCGGCTCGGA
This sequence comes from Streptomyces sp. NPDC042102, assembly GCF_055582305.1. NCBI lineage: Bacteria > Bacillati > Actinomycetota > Actinomycetes > Kitasatosporales > Streptomycetaceae > Streptomyces > Streptomyces sp. NPDC042102. The sequence continues at coordinate 347,976 of NZ_JBVJDL010000001.1, read as the reverse complement.
CAGCGGTACGGCGACCCCCGCGCCGGCGGTCCGCGCGACCCGGAGCGGAAGCAGGACCAGTCCGTGCCCGGCGGCGGCGAGCGCGCACAGGGCGCGGGTGTCGGTGCCCTCGTAGCGCAGGGCGGGGGCCGGGGCGGGACCGGGGACGCCGAGCGCCGCGCGTACGGCGGCGTACGGGATCCCGGCGTCGGGGGCGTCGAGCCAGCGGGCGTCGACGAGGTCCCCGAGGCGCACGGCGGCACGGCGGGCGAGGGGGTGGCCGTCCGGGAACAACACGCCGAGCTCCTCCTCGTCGACGCCGGCGACGGTGAGCGGGGCGACGTCCGGGAGCCGCAGCGGGTCGCTGGGCGCGGCGAGTCCGTCCACGAGCCCGAGGTCGCAGTCCCCGGCGGCGACGGCGGCGGAGACCTCCGCACGGGCGACGACGCGCAGGGTGACGCCGGTGGCGGGCAGCGCGGCGAGCAGGCGGGGGCCGGCGGCGAGCGGTGCGGCGGCGAGGGTGACGTGGGCGGCGGGCGCGGTGACGAACCGTGCGACGTCGGCGCGGGCCGCGTCGAGGCGCAGCAGCAGGGGGCCGGCGTGTTCGAGGAGGCGGGCGCCGACGGGGGTCGGGGCGACGGGACGGCGGGTGAGGAGCTCGGCGCGGAGGTCGCCCTCGAGGGTGGCGATGTGCTGGGAGACGGCGGACTGGGTGTAGCCGAGGGATCGGGCGGCGGCGGAGAAGGAGCCGAGGCGGGCGACGGCGACGAAGCTGCGCAGGAGGTGCGGGTCCATGCCGCCCAGCATGCCGCCGCCGATCCCCCGCCCGGCACCGCCCACCACTCCGGGCCCCGCCGGGACCCGCGCCTCCGCCACGGGGCTCCGGCCCGCGGCTCCGGGCATGGGGCCCGGGGCCCGGCCGCGCGGGATGCGCGGGATGCGCCCCGCCACAAGACCCGACCCGGGATCCACGGGGCCGCTGCTGCGCCGGGCCTCTTCCTCACCCCGCCCCCTCTCCCCCGGCGGGCCGACAAGACGGCGGGACGGCGGATGGCGGGACGGCGAGACGGCGAGACGACGGGGCGGCGGACGGCGGGCCTGGCGGTATCAGGGCGGCTTATCGGAGGGTCAGGAACCGTCGTTGGCCATGGCGCGGGCGGCGGGGTCACCATGAGGGGCATGGCCACCGCGACACTCGCCCTCGTCGGCGACCGTTCTCCCCATGTCACCTCGCACCGCCGAATCCCCGCGCTGCTCGACACCCTCGCCCGGCGCGATCACCTCGTCCTCGACGCCTACTGGATCCCCACGCCCGACGCCGTGACCGAGTCCTTCGCCGGGTTCGACGCCGTCTGGGTGCTGCCCGGGAGCCCGTACGCGAGCGAAGCGGGCGCCGTCGCCGCGGTGCGGGCCGCACGGGAGGGCGGGATTCCGTTCCTCGGGACCTGCGGCGGGTTCCAGCACGCGCTGCTCGAGTACGCCCGTAACGTCTGCGGCCTCGCCGGGGCCGGCCACGCCGAGAACGATCCCGGCGCCGAAGACCCCCTGATCGCCCCGCTCGCCTGCTCGCTCGTCGGACACGAGGGCGTCGTACGGACCGAGCCCGGTTCGCTCGCCGAGGCCGTGCTCGGCGCCGAGCGGTCCACCGAGCGCTACCACTGCGCCTACGGGCCCACGCCCCACCACCTGCCCACCCTCGCGGCGCACGGCCTGCGGCTGTCCGGGCACGACGAGGACGGCCAGGTCCGCGTCGTCGAGCTGCCCGGCCACCCCTTCTTCCTCGCCACGCTCTTCCAGCCCGAGCTGCGCGGGGCCGACGGCGACGGCGAGGGCGGCCGGCCGCATCCCGTCGTACGGGGCTTCGCCGCGGCCGCCGTCGAGCACGCCCGCTCCGCCGTGCGGCCGTCCGCCGGATAAACGCGGCGCGGGAGCACCCCGCTGATCGGCTATGCTGTGCGTGCACATCGAACGGGTGGTCCGCCGCCCTTCGTGGTGGGTGTAGCTCAGCTGGTAGAGCACCTGGTTGTGGTCCAGGTGGCCGCGGGTTCGAGTCCCGTCACTCACCCTGTGATCCCGTGGGGGGTACGAGGTTTTCCTCGTACCCCCCACGGGCTTTTTCGTTCCCCGTGCCCGCCCTCCCCGGCTTCAGCCGGGGAGGGCGGGCAGGCCGGGAGGCAGGCACGGCACGTACGACCTGCGGGGTCGTCCGTTCGGTGGAGGCGGGCCGGGAGTCCTGTCCGTGCGGACGAGGTCCGCGGAGCCGGGCCCGGACATCCTGGAAGGGTCCGGTCCGCCCCCCGATACCGAAAGCCGTGTATGCCCCTCGCCCCGCCCACCCGGCCCGCCCCGCCCACCCGGCCCGCGCCGTCGGCGGCCCCGGCCGCCGCCCCCGTCGCCGCCGCGGCCGCGACGCCCGGCAACCGCATCGGCCGGCTGATGTTCCTGAGCCGGTGGCTGCAACTGCCGTTGTACGTCGGGCTGATCGTGGCGCAGATGGTGTACGTATGGGTCTTCCTCAAGGAGCTGACCCATCTCGTGGGGGCCTTCGACGAACTCGACGAGACCCGGACCATGCTGGTCGTCCTGGGCCTCGTCGACGTCGTGATGGTGGCGAACCTGCTGCTGATGGTGATCGTCGGCGGTTACGAGACGTTCGTCGCCCGTGTGGGGCTCAAGGGCCACCCCGACGAGCCGGAGTGGCTCAGCCACGTCAACGCCAACGTGCTCAAGGTCAAGCTGGCCACCGCCATCATCGGGATCTCCTCGATCCACCTGCTGAAGTCGTTCATCGAGATCTCGCGGGAAGGGTGGCAGTGGCAGCAGACGATGTGGCAGGTGATCGTGCACCTCGCCTTCATCGTCTCGGCCCTCTCCCTGGCCGCGATCGACCGCCTCCTGCCCAAGGCGCACGAGCCGGCCCGCCCGGAGCCGGCCCGAACCTGACCGGCCCGAACCTGACCGGCCCGCCCGGACAGGCCCGCCCGGACAGGCCCTAACCCCGTAGGAAGGTCTCCACCACCGTCACGAAGGCGACCGGGGTCTCCTGCGGCGGGTAGTGGCCGCAGCCCGCGAGGCTGTGGATCCGGCAGTTCGGGTACCAGACCTTCCACGTGGCCCGCATGACGTCGGCCGTCAGCGCGAGGTCGTGTTCGCCGACCAGGACCAGCACCGGGACCGTACTGCCCTTGACGGCGTCCGACAGGTCCAGCGGCTGCCAGCTCGCGAGGTAGCCGGCGAGCGCCTCGGGCAGCGCCGTGTCGAGGGAGCGCGCGACCATGCCGGCGAGCCAGTGCCGGCTCGTGCGCTGCCCGGTCACCAGGTCGATGATGGCGCGGCGCTTGTCGGGGTCGTCCGGGGCTCCGTAGAAGAGGGCGCGGGTGTCGTCGTCCATCGCGTACGGCGCGGCGGGCACCGGCGCGACGCCGACGAGCTTCTCGATCCGCTCCGGCGCGCGGACCAGGACCTGCTGCATCGCCTTGCCGCCCATGGAGTGGCCGACGAGGGAGAAGGTGTCCCAGCCCAGTTCGTCGGCGAGGGCGAGGACGTCGTCGGCGATCTCGGGGAGGGTGTAGCGGCCGGGGACCTCCTTGCGGTCGCCGTAGCCCCGGTAGTCGAGGAAGGCGTAGCTGAAACCCTCGGGGTCGAAGTGGTCCAGCACGGAGCCCCAGTGGGCGGAGGTGGTGAACCAGTCGTGCAGGACGATGGCGCGGACGGGTCCGGTACCGATCCTGCGGTGGGCGATGGCCATGCGTTCTCCCTCGGTGGCGGGGGCGGAGCCGACGCCGTACGTACTGCCCAGCCGGCCCCGCCTCACACCGTGGAGCGCGGAGCGCGGCGCCCCACGGTGCGCAGCCGGAGAGCCACCGGACCGCGGCTCCCGGACCCCCGCCCGGACCCCAGACCGAACCCCCGCCCGGAATCAGACCGGGATCAGCCCGGGATCAGACGGTCTTGATCGCCGGATCGGAGATGCCCGGGGAGCCGGTCTCCACGTGGCCGGCGAACCGGCGCAGGAAGGTGGTGTCGGCGTCCGAGACCACCTTGACGTCGTACCAGCGGCCGGTGGTGCGCAGGTCCACCGTGTGGTTGACGGTGGCCCCGGCGAGCACCCGGAACGTCTGCGCGGCGCCGCCGTAGGCGTTGGTGACGGTCAGGTCGACCGCGGCCGTGCCGGTGTTGGTCATCGCCAGCCGCAGGTTGCCGGTGGTGCCGTCGTGGCGCGCGGTGACCTCGGGGCCGGTCTTCTTCGTGGGGCCCCGGAAGGTGCGCAGGAAGCCGTTGGGTCCCCATACCGTCAGGTTGATCTGGTTGCCGGTGCCGCTGCTGGTGCTCCAGGTGTCGGCGAGGGTCCTGCCCGCCTCGACCGTGTACGGCCACGGGCCGTCGGTGCGGTTGCCCGAGGTGATGTGGAAGTGGGCGCCGAGGGCCGGGCCGGAGGCGAAGGTGAGCGTGAACTTGCCGGTGGAGGTGGTCCGGGCCCCGTCCACGTACGGGGCGTAGCCGAGCGCGCGGGTCGGCTTGGCGCCCTTCTCCTGCGCGGGCAGCGTGCCGGTCGCGGGCGCGGGGGGAACGTAACCGGGGTGCCGGTCGTGGTCGGGCGGCAGGTAGCCGGCCGTCGAGGGCAGCGCGGCGGGGGCGGCGTCGGCGGTGCTGAAGTCGAAGGCTGAGGTCAGGTCGCCGCAGACGGCCCGGCGCCAGGGCGAGATGTTGGGTTCCTGCACCCCGAAGCGCTTCTCCATGAAGCGGATGACGGAGGTGTGGTCGAAGGTCTCGGAGCAGACGTAGCCGCCCTTGCTCCAGGGCGAGACGACGATCATCGGGACGCGCGGGCCGAGACCGTAGGGGCCGGCCGCGTAGCCGCCGCCCCCGGCGTAGAGGTCCTTGGAGACGTCCGCGGTGGACAGGCCCCAGGCGGCGGAGGCCGGCGGGTAGGGCGGGACGACGTGGTCGAAGAACCCGTCGTTCTCGTCGTAGGTGATGAAGAAGGCGGTCCTGGCCCACACCGCGGGGTTGGCGGTGAGCGCGTCGAGGACCTGCGAGATGTACCAGGCGCCGAAGTTGACGGGCCAGTTGGGGTGCTCGCTGAAGGCCTCGGGGGCGGCGATCCAGGAGACCTGGGGCAGCGTGCCGGCCGCCACGTCGGCGCGCAGCCGGTCGAAGAGGCCTTCGCCGGCCTTGGCGTTCGTGCCGCGGCGGGCCTTCTCGTAGAGCGCGCTGCCGGGCTGGGCGTTGCGGTAGTTGTTGAAGTACAGCAGCGAGTTGTCGCCGTAGTTGCCGCGGAAGGCGTCGTTGATCCAGCCCCAGTGGCCGGCCGCGTCGAGTCCGTCGCCGATGTCCTGGTAGACCTTCCAGGACACCCCGGCGGCCTCCAGGCGCTCGGGGTACGTCCGCCAGCCGTACCCGGCCTCCTGGTTGCCGAGGACCGGCCCGCCGCCGGTGCCGTCGTTCCCGGTGTACCCGCTCCACATGTAGTAGCGGTTGGGGTCGGTGGCACCGATGAAACTGCAGTGGTACGCGTCGCACACCGTGAAGGCGTCGGCGAGCGCGTAGTGGAACGGGATGTCGCCCCGCGTCATGTACGCCATCGTGGCCGCGGTCTTCGCGGGCACCCACCGGTCGTACTTGCCGTTGTTGTACGCCGCGTGCCCGCCGGCCCAGTCGTGGTTGAGCCCCTCGACGAACCGCATGCCGAGGTCGTCGACCTGCGGGTGGAACGGCAGCACGTCCTTGGTCCCGTTGGACTGGTGGAAGACGGACTTGCCGTTGTCCTGCAGCACGGGCCGCGGGTCGCCGAAGCCGCGTACGCCCTTCATGGTGCCGAAGTACTGGTCGAACGAACGGTTCTCCTGCATCAGGACGACGACGTGCTGGACGTCCTGGACGGTCCCCGTGCTTCCCTGCGCCGGAATGGCGGCGGCCCGGGCGATGCTCTCGGAGAGCATCGAGAAGGCGGCCGTGCCGCCTGCGATCTGCAGGAACCTGCGCCGGTCGAGTTCTGCCATGGTGTGACGACCTCTGCGAGTGAGGAGGGGTGTCGAGGGGCGCCCCAAGAAGAGCCCCTCCGGGGTACCGCCCGGGGGCTCCTCCGTGGCGGTTCGTCGTACACCTGGCGAACGGCGGCCTCAAGTCCCTTGCCTCGAGGACTGGTCGGGGCATTGGGCCGGATATGCCGAAGGGCTCCCGTTCCGCGGAACGGGAGCCCTTCGTCGTTCACGTCCGTGAACGCGCGCCTCAGCCTTCGTCGGAGTCCGGGGTCAGGCGCAGCGAAATCGAGTTGATGCAGTAGCGCTGGTCGGTCGGGGTGGCGTAGCCCTCGCCCTCGAAGACGTGGCCCAGGTGGGAGCCGCAGCGGGCGCAGCGGACCTCGGTGCGGACCATGCCGTGGGAGGTGTCCGCGAGGAGTTCCACCGCGTCGGTGTCCTTCGGGTCGTAGAAGGACGGCCAGCCGCAGTGCGACTCGAACTTGGTGTCCGAGCGGAAGAGCTCCGCACCGCAGCCGCGGCAGGAGTAGACGCCCGCCGTCTTGGTGTCGGTGTACTCACCGCGGAAGGCGGGCTCGGTGCCGGCGAGGCGCAGGACCTGGTACTCGGACGGGGTCAGCTCCGCCTGCCACTGCTCATCGGGCTTCTCGACTTCGTATGCCATGGCTGTGCTCCCGCTCCCTCGGTTCCGTTCCGCTGCCGGCCGCGTCAGTGCGACAGGTGGGCGAGGATCTGCGGACCGATGTCCGTGACGTCTCCGGCGCCCATCGTGAGAACAAGATCGCCGGGCTTGGTCATTCCCGCCACCACGGCCGCGGCCGCGCTCTTGTCGTGCTCGGCGGTCACGTCGGCGCCGGCCGCCCGGGCGGCGGCGATGATGATCTCGCTGGTGACGCCGGGGACCGGGTCCTCGCGGGCCGGGTAGATGTCCAGGACGACGGAGGCGTCGGCCAGGGCCAGGGACTGGCCCATCTCCGTGCCGAGCTCCTGGGTGCGGGAGAAGAGGTGGGGCTGGAAGAGGACCAGGATGCGGGCGTCGCCGGCGGCGCCGCGGATGGCCTGGAGGTCGGCGGTCATCTCGGTCGGGTGGTGGGCGTAGGAGTCGATCACCTGGACGCCGGCGGCCTCGCCCTTGAGCTGGAGGCGGCGCTTGACGCCGGTGTACTTGCCGAGGGCGGCCGCGAGCTCCTCGGCCGGGATGCCGAGGGCGACGCCGGCGGCGAGGGCCGCGACGGCGTTGTGGGCGTAGTGGCTGCCGGGCACGGAGACGGTGAAGACGATCTCGCGGCCGTCCAGGACGACGCAGACCTCGCTGGTCAGGCCGCGCGGGGTGATCTTGCGGATCCAGACGTCGGCGCCCTCGTGCTCGCCGTACGTGACGACGTTCAGGTCGCGGTTGCCGCTGACGCGGCCGGCGATCTCGGAGGCGCCGGCCTGGTCCGAGGAGACGACCAGGGTGCCGCCGGGGACGACCTTGCCGACGAAGGTCTCGAAGGACTCGTAGATCTCGTCCATGGACGCGTAGTTCGCGTGGTGGTCGAGCTCGGCGTTGAGGATGATCGCGACCTGCGGGTCGTACTTGTGGAAGCTGCGGTCGCTCTCGTCGGCCTCGGCCACGAAGATGTCGCCGGCGCCGTGGTGGGCGTTGGAACCGGGGGCGTCGAGGTCGCCGCCGATGGCGTACGAGGGGTCCAGGCCCAGGGCCGAGAGGGAGACCGCCAGCATCGAGGTGGTGGTGGTCTTGCCGTGCGTACCGGCGACCGCGATGGGGCGCATCCCGTGCATCAGGCCGGCGAGCGCGTCGGAGCGGTGCACGACGGGCACGCCGAGCTCGGCGGCGCGGGCGAGCTCCGGGTTGTCGGCGCGGATGGCGCTGGAGACGACGACGCAGGTGGCGTCGTCGGCGAGGTGGCCGGCGGCGTGCCCGATGTGCACCGTGGCGCCGTGGGCGCGCAGCGCCTCGGCGGTGTCGGAGTCGCGGGCGTCACTGCCGGCGACCTGGGCGCCGCGCTGGGCGAGGATCTTCGCGATCCCGGACATCCCGGCCCCGCCGATGCCGATGAAGTGGGGGCGGTCCATGGCGGTCGGCAGGCCGGGCGTCATACGGGTTGCTCCAGGATCGAGGTCGACATGTCGCACCCCGGGGCCGGGGTGTGGCACCCCAGCCTAATTCCTTGCTGGGGCTGCGGCGGCGTCGCGCGGGTGGCGCGCGGGTGGCGCGCGCCGGGACGGTGAGGGCGCGCGCCGGGATCGTGAGGGCGCGCGCCGGACGCGCGCGCCGGCATCGGCGTCACTCGTTGTGCGCGAAGAGCTTGAGCACCGGGACGCCGACCTTGTGGCGGGCCCGCGAGGCCCAGTCGCGGTGGAAGAACTCCTCCACGAAGTGCGGGGCGGTCAGGACGATCACCTCGTCGGCCCCCGTCTCCTCCACGACGGACTTCAGCTTGTCCAGCGGGTGGTCCTCGATGAGCTGGCCGACCGCCCTGGCGTGCTTCTTGCGCAGGGCCTCCAGGGAGTACTCCAGGGCCTGCGCGGCGGGCCCCCGCGCGGCGTCCCCCTCGGGCTCGTCGCCCTCGTGGATCGCCTCGGGGAGCTCACCGAGGGCGACGTCGTCGATGGCGCGCAGCAGCCGGTCCTGGTCGCCGCGCGGCTGCATGAGGACGAAGAAGGAGACCGGGTCGTCTCCGTGCAGGGTGGTGACGAAGTCCACGTCTACGGGTGTCAGAGGCTTCTCGATCATCAATACGCTCGTGAACACGGACGCCCTCTCCTTCATGGGCCGTGGTCGGCCCCTGCGGAAACCATCCTGCCCCGCTGTGCCACGGGGCCTGCGCAGGTATATGTGCCCCGCAGGAGCTAAGCGGAACGACAAATTCCGCCCCTTGTCAGATCCGACGGTAGCTGGTGTAGAGGAACCCGGCCTCCTCCAGTACGGAGCCCAGCCCGAAGCGGCTCGGTACGGCCACCCGCGGCCCCCCGGCGATGCGCTGGGCGTCACCCGCCGTGAGCGTCGGGGACACCGTCAGGCACAGCTCGTCCAGCACCCCGGCGGCCACGAACTGCCCCAGCAGCCTCGGCCCGCCCTCGGTGAGCTGGCGCCGCAGCCCGCGCTCGGCCAGGGCCCGTACCACCCGCCCCGCCTCCGCCCCGGCGCCCTCGCCCGCGATCACGACCTCGGCCCCGGCGTCGGCGGCCGCGGCCAGCCGGTCCGGCGGGGCGGCGGCGCCGGTGACCACCAGGGTCGGTACCAGGGGGGAGGTGAACAGCGGCAGGGTGAAATCGAGGTCCAGGCTCGCCGTGACCACCGCGATCGCGGGCGCGGGGCCCTGGCCGGCGGCCGCGCGCCGGGCGGCGAAGGCCTCCCGGGCCCGGGCCGGGCGGTAGCCCTCCAGCCGAACCGTTTCCGCGCCGACGACCACCACGTCGGCCAGCGCCCGCAGGGTGCCGAAGATCCGCATGTCGGTGTCGCTGGAGATCGGCTGCGAGCGCCCGTCGTGCTGGGCGGCCCCGTCCAGCGAGGAGACCATGTTGGCGCGCAGCCAGTGGGCGTCCGGGGCGAGCCCGGGATAGGCGTAGGCCTCCGCGATCTCGTCCAGGGACCATTCACGGTCGTCCGGGAGCGGTGTCTGATCGGTCACAGGGAACAGGCGTCGCATCGGTGCAGTGTGACACGCCCCGTAGAGTTAAGAGCTGTGTCAACATCTCTCACCGCGTCCGGTTCCGGCTCCGGGCGGAGCCCGATACCCAGCGCGGGCCCGCAGTCCCTGTGTGCCCGCGAGCCCCACGTGCCCGCCGAACGGCTGGTCGCGGAGATGGTGCCGCCCCCGCGTTTCGACGGGGTGCGCTTCGACACGTACGACCCGGACCCGAACCAGCCCAGCCAGGCCGAGGCCGTCACCGTGCTGCGCGGCTTCGCCGCCGGGCTCGGCGGGGCCCACGCCAGCGGCTCCGGCAAGCGCCGCTGGTTCACGAGGACGCCGAAGAACACCACCCCGGCCGGCCCGCGCGGGATCTACCTCGACGGCGGCTACGGCGTCGGCAAGACCCACCTGCTGGCCTCCCTGTGGCACGCCACCCCGGCGGACCCCTCCCTCAAGGCCTTCGGCACCTTCGTGGAGCTGACCAACCTGGTCGGCGCGCTCGGGTTCCAGAAGACCGTGCAGACCCTGGGCGGGCACCGGCTGCTGTGCATCGACGAGTTCGAGCTCGACGACCCGGGCGACACCGTCCTGGTCTCCAGCCTGCTGAGCAAGCTGGTCGAGCAGGGCGTCGCGCTCGCCGCGACCTCCAACACGCTGCCCGGCAAGCTGGGCGAGGGCCGGTTCGCGGCCGTCGACTTCCTGCGCGAGATCCAGGGCCTGTCCGCGCACTTCCGCCCGCTGCGCATCGACGGCGAGGACTACCGCCACCGCGGCCTGCCCCAGGCGCCCGCGCCGTACTCCGAGGAGCAGGTGGCCAAGGCGGCGTACGCGACCCCGGGCGCGACCTTCGACGACTTCCCCGGCGTGCTGGACCACCTGGCCCGGGTGCACCCGAGCCGCTACAGCGCGCTCACCGAGGGGATATCGGCGGTCTGCCTGACCGACGTCGTACCGGTGCCGGACCAGTCGACCGCGCTGCGCCTGGTGGTGCTCGCCGACCGGCTCTACGACCGGGAGATACCCGTGCTCGCCTCGGGCGTTCCCTTCGACCGGCTGTTCAGCGAGGAGATGCTGAACGGCGGCTACCGCAAGAAGTACTTCCGGGCCATCTCGCGGCTCACCGCGCTCGCCCGCGACGCAAAGGGGCTGGTGGCGCAGTAGGTTGGGGGACGCCGGACGGCCCATCGGCCGGATCCGGCGACCGCATACCGCTGCGATTCTCTGCGAAGGGACCCATCATGGCCACCACGCGTCACGCGCACACCGTCTGGGAAGGCAACCTGCTGGAGGGCAAGGGTGTGGTCACCCTCGACTCCTCGGGCATCGGCTCCTACGACGTCTCCTGGCCCTCGCGCGCGGAGGCGGCGAACGGCAAGACCAGCCCGGAGGAGCTGATCGCGGCCGCCCACTCCAGCTGCTTCTCGATGGCCCTGTCCCACGGCCTGGCCGGCAAGGGCACCCCGCCCACCCGCCTGGAGACCAAGGCCGACGTCACCTTCCAGCCGGGCGAGGGCATCACGGGCATCCACCTGACCGTCGAGGGCGAGGTGCCGGGCCTGGACAACGACGGCTTCGTCGCCGCGGCCGAGGACGCCAAGAAGAACTGCCCCGTCAGCCAGGCGCTGACCGGTACGACGATCACCCTGAGCGCGAAGCTCGCCTGAACCGGCGCTGACCGGCGCAGGCTGGCACTGACCGGCGCAGGCTGGCACTGACCGAAGCCGGTCCGGGGCCGGTCCGGGGCCGGTCCGGGGGCCCCGCACCAGCCCCCGGACCGGCGCCTGGTCAGCCCCGCGGAGCGGCCCGCCGGGCGTGCTCCGCGCGTCGCCGCCGCGCGGACGCGGCGCCCGTGGTACCACGGCTCGGTCACATCTCCTGTCCCGTTCCGGGGAGTTGCCGATGCCCCTCGACCGACGCCGGGTGCTCGCCGGTGGTGCCGTCGCGTTCAGCGGGGCCCTGGGTGCCCTGTTCGCCGGGAGTCCGAGCGCCGGCCCGCAGGCCACCGGCGGCGGGTACGGGCCGCTGGTGCCCGATCCGGACGGACTGCTCGACCTGCCGGAGGGCTTCGGCTACCGGGTGCTGTCGCGGGCCGGGGACACGCTGCGCTCGGGCGAGGGCCGGGTCCCGGCCAACTGCGACGGCATGGCCGCCTTCCGCGCCGGCCGCGACGGCGTACGGCTGGTGCGCAACCACGAGAACCGGCTCACGGCCGCCCTGCGGGTGCCGGCCGTCACCGGGCTGACCTACGACCCGGCCGCGCTGGGCGGCTGTACGGTCCTCACGCTCGACGCACGGGGCGGGGTCTTCGGGGAGCGGGTGGGGATCGCGGGCACCGCCGTCAACTGCGCGGGCGGCCGCACCCCTTGGAACACCTGGCTGACCTGCGAGGAGACCGAGGACCGCGCGAGCGCCGGCGGCTACGCGCGCGACCACGGCTACGTCTTCGAGGTGGACCCCGCCGATCCGCGCCGCACGGGCGCCGTGCCGCTGACCGCGCTGGGCCGCTTCGCGCACGAGGCGGTCGCCGTGGACCCGTACCGCGGGATCGTCTACGAGACCGAGGACGCCTTCATCAAGCCCTTCGGGCTCTTCTACCGGTTCCTGCCCCGGCGGCCGCTCGGCGGCACCGGATCGCTGCGCGCCGGTGGCGAGCTCCAGGCGCTGCGGGTACCGGGCATCGCCGACCTGTCCGCCGTCCGGGAGCCCGGGTCCGAGTTCCCCGTGGAGTGGCGTCCGGTGCCCGACCCGTCGGCGGCCCGCACGCCCGTACGGCTCCAGGACTTCGGGCGCGGCGGCGTCACGCACGCGCAGAAGCTGGAGGGGTGCTACTGGGGCGGGTCGGGGGTGTACTTCGTCTCCAGCTACGCCCGCGGCCGCGAGGGCGCGGCGGCCGACCACTTCGGGCAGGTGTGGTTCTACGACCCGCTGCGCACCCGGATCCGGCTGGAGGTGGTCTTCGGCCCGGCCACCGACGTCCGGCTGCCCGGGGAGTCGCCGGACAACATCTGCCTGGCGCCGGACGGCGGGCTGATGGTCTGCGAGGACGGCGGCGGCGAACAGTACGTCTTCGGTGTGACCCGGCACGGCGCGGTGTACGTGATGGCGCGCAACGCCGACAACATCGGCACCGCGGCGGCCCCGGAGTGGGGCGAGTTCGCCGGGATCACCTTCTCGCCCGACGGGCGGACCATGTACGTCAACGCCTACGCGCCGGGCACGACGTTCGCGGTGACCGGCCCCTGGCACTGACCCCCGCCCGCCGCCGCCCCGCGTCGCGGTTCCTCCCGATGTGACGGAAGATCGGACGGAACCGACGGGATTGGGGTTGCGGTGGCCAGGAAGGACGATTCCCCGGACCGGAAGCCGCGCGGGAAGCCGGACCGGAAGAAGGGGCCGAAGACGGCCGGGAAGCCCGGGAAGCCCGGGAAGCCGGCGAAGGCCGGAAAGCCGGTGAAGGCCGGAAAGCCGGTGAAGGAGGCGAAGCCCGCGAAGGCCGGGAAGCCGGCGGAGGAAGCGGGCCCCGAGGCCCTCCAGGGCGACATGCCGCAGGCACGGGTGGGCGACGTGTTCCGGGTGCCCGTGGGCAAGCCGTTCGACCTGGCGGGCGTCGACCCGGCCGGCACCCCCGTGGGCCCGCGCGGGAAGGCCGCCGGAGCGGCCGCCACCGCCGCGCTGGGACCGCGGCTGGCCGCGCTCCAGGACCGGCTGTACGCGGCGAGCACCGCGGGCGACCGCCGCAGCGTGCTGCTGATCCTGCAGGGCATGGACACGAGCGGCAAGGGCGGTGTGGTCGAGCACGTGGTCGGGCAGTTCAACCCGTCCGGCTGCCGTATCACCGCCTTCAAGGCGCCGACGTCCGAGGAGCTCGGCCACCCCTTCCTGTGGCGGATCAGGCGGGCCCTCCCCCGGCCGGGCGAGATCGGCGTCTTCGACCGCTCGCACTACGAGGACGTCCTGATCGCCCGGGTGCGCGAACTGGTGCCGCGCCGGCTGCTGGGCCGCCGCTACGGCCAGATCAACCGCTTCGAGGAGAGCCTGGCCGACGACGGCGTGACCGTGGTGAAGGTGTTCCTCCACCTCGGGTTCGAGGAGCAGCGCAAGCGGCTGCTGGCCCGGCTGGACGACCCCGGCAAGCACTGGAAGTTCCACCCGGGCGACATCGACGAGCGCGCCCTGTGGCCCGCCTACCAGCACGCGTACGGGCTGGTGCTGGAACGGTGTGCGACGGACGCCGCGCCCTGGTACGTCGTGCCCGCCGACCGCAAGTGGTACCGCAACTGGGTGATCAGCAGGCTGCTGCTGGAGCACTTGGAGGACATGGCGCCGCGGTACCCGGCGGCGGACTTCGACGTGGCGGAGTGCCGCGCCCGCCTCCTGGCGCCGTGAGGCGGCGGCCACCGGCGGGTGATTTCGGCACGAACGGACGCCACTTCCGTCCGATTTACAGATAGTCATATATTTTGCGTAGGTGACCACATCACTGCGCACCGCGGCCGTCGTCGCCGCGCTCGGTGCCGTCCTCGCCGGATGCGCGGGCGGCACCGCGACCCCGGACGGAGCCCGCGCGGGAGCCCGTATGGGCGCCTCCGCCTCGCCCGCCGCCCCCTCCTCCGCCTCGGCGTCGCAGGGCGCCGCCCCGCAGGCCGCCCCCGGCCCCGCCAGGCCGCCGACCCTGGCTCCCGGCCCGAACGGCCTGACCCCGGTGTTCGCGCGGGCGAAGCAGCAGACCGAGAAGACGGTCGCCCTGACCTTCGACGCCGATATGACCTCCGATCAGGGGCCTCGCGCGGCCTCGGGGGAACGGTTCGACAATCCGCAGCTGATCACGACCCTGCGCAACCTGAAGGTGCCGTCGACGATCTTCATGACCGGGCGCTGGGCCGAGGAGTACCCGGACCAGGCGAAGGCCATCGGGACCGATCCGATGTTCGAGATCGCGAACCATTCCTACAGCCACCACGCCTTCACCTCCCCCTGCTACGGGCTGCCCGTGCTCGACCCCGCGGCGGGCCGCGCCGACGTGGACCGGGCCTTCGAGGCCTTCCGCAAGGCGGGCGCGGTCAACACCGTCCCCTACTTCCGCTTCCCCGGCGGCTGCTACGACGAGGCGGCACTGCGCTCGCTGGCCACGGCGAAGGTGACGGCCGTCCAGTGGGACGTGGTCAGCGGGGACGCCTTCGCCACGGACCCGGCCGCGGTGGCCGAACAGGTGCTGGCCGGGGTGAAGCCCGGGTCGGTGGTGGTCATGCACTGCACGCGCAGCGCGGCGCCGGTCACCGAGGAGGCGATCGTGAAGATCGTCCCGGAGCTACGGAAGCGCGGCTACCGCTTCGTGAAGGTCTCCGAGCTCGTCGGACGGTAGGAGCCCGAACCCGGACCCGGTGCTCAGCCGGAGCAGGCGCTCAGCCGGAGCAGGCGGTGCGCTGGGCCTCCTGCCACTCGCACACCGGGCACAGCACCACACCCGGCGTGGCCACCCCGTATTCGGTGGGCCGGCCGCAGGCCAGGCAGTCCGCGTACGGCGGCCCGTCGGCCCGCGCGGCGGGGGCCGCCGGGGCCGGGGCGGGACAGTACGACGCGTTCTCGTCCATGCCTCCAGCCTACCGAGCGGCCGGCCCCCTCAGCCGCGCCGCCGGACCCGGGCGCAGGCCACCGCCCCCGCCCCGCAGGCCAGCAGGGCCGCGCCGGCCAGGGCGGCGTACGGCACGGCGACCGGGCCCGGCCCCCCTGCGGTGACCAGGCCGGACACCGCCGCGCGGGCCGGCGACCCGCTCGTCACGAGGGCCAGCAGGGTGGCCAGGCCCGCCGCGGTGACCGCGTAGCCGGGGGCGCGCAGCAGCGGCCGGTTGCACAGCGCCCCGACCGCCGTTCCGGTCAGCGCGCACACCAGGACGGCGGCCGCCCCGGCGGGCGCCGCGCCGCGTCCGGCCGGGGCGCCGGTGAGGAGGACGGCCGCGGACGCCACGGCTCCGGCGAGCACCGCCCCGCCGAACCCGGTCAGCAGGGCCGCCGCGTGCGTCCGCACCGCCCCGGCGGGCCCGGCCGCGACGGCCGCGCAGTCCCGGGCCGCGTCCGGCTCGTTGGTCAGGCAGACCCGTACCAGCCAGGCGGTCACCGGGAGCAGGGCGGCCGCCGCGACACCCAGCGAGTCGGGGACCGGGTCTCCCGGCCGGACACCGACCACGAGCACGGCCGCGTACAGCAGCAGCGGGGCGAGCCAGCGCTGCGAACGCAGCAGCAGGGCGGCCTGATAACGCAGCAGCGCGGTCACCGGCGGTCCTCCACGGCGGCGACGCCCCGGATGTGCCAGGGCGGATCAGCGGTCAGCAACTCCCTCAGCACGGCGTCGGAGCACGCCGCGGGGACGGTCAGGCGGACCCCGCCGCCCGGCGCGGGACGCACCGGCAGACCGGCGGGCAGGGCGGCGGGCGGTGCCGCGCCCGGCGGGCCGAGCGCGTCGATCGTCAGGTACGGGCCCCGGTCGTCGTCCGGCCGTACGGGCACCAGGGCGGCGCCCCCGACCCGGTAGCGGGCGTCGCACCGCCCCGCCAGGCGCCGGGGGTCGTGGTCGACGAACACCACGGTGGCGCCGTCGGCGGTGCGCTCGGCGACCGCCCGGTCGAGCTCGGCACGGGCGGCGGTGTCGAGGCCGGTCCACGCCTCGTCCAGGACGAGCAGTGCGGGGGCGGCGAGCAGGGCCTGGGCGACGGCGACCTTCTGGCTGGTGCCCTTGGAGAGGTCGGCGAGCGGTGTCCGCGCCCGGTCCTGCGCGCCGAACCGCTCCAGCCAGTACGCCGCCCGCTCCGCCGCGCCGGTGGCCGTCAGGCCCTGGATCCGGCCGAGGTGGGCGAGGTAGGCGCCGGCGGTCAGCGGCAGGGCGGGCGGGAAGCGCTCCGGTACGTACGCCGTGCGGCGCGGGCGGCCGGTGATCCGGCCCGCGGCCGGGGTGTCCGCCCCGGCGATCAGGCGCAGCAGGGTGGACTTGCCGCCGCCGTTGCCGCCCTCGACGCGGACGAGCGTGGCGGGCGGCAGCTCGAGCTCCACGTCGCGCAGGACCCAGGGCCCCCGCGCGCCGTGGCGGTGGCCCACGCCGGTCAGCCGCACGGTCAGGAACCCGCGCCCGGGGCGGCGGACGGCTCGGCGAGGTGTTCGGACGCAAAAGGGTCGGTCTTCATCCCTCGATCCTTCCGTGGGACGAAAGCCCCCGGCATCCTTCTGGAGGGGGAGCCTGGAGGGCGGACCGGGATCCGTGCCGTCCTCCTGAGGTCGGAGCCGCGCGGCGGCCCTGGCAGACTTGGCCGGATGAGCAGCAGCGACAGCCCGGCCGGAGCCGTTCCGGCCACAGACGGTCCCGTCGAGGAGAGCCCCTTCGCGCAGCGGCGGGTCGCGCGGGACGAGGCCCCGCAGTTCGTCCTGCCCCTGGTGGTGCGGATCGAGAAGGCGGAGCCCCCGGCCCGTACGGACGCGCTGGAGACGGCGGCGCGCGCGGTGCTCGTCCTGCTCTCGGACGAGCGGGCGCACGGCGAGGGCGAATGGGCCCGTGCGGTCAGCGACTGGCAGGACGCGCGGATCCGCAAGGTCGTCCGGCGGGCCCGGGGCGCGGAGTGGCGCAAGGCGGAGACGCTGCCGGGCATCACCGTGCACGGTGACATGTCGCAGGTGCGCGTGTTCCCGCCCGTGCCCCTCGACGGCTGGCCGAAGGAGCTGGCCAAGCTCCAGGTCTCGGGCACCGATCTGGACGACCCCGAGCCGGCCGGACCGGCGGAGCCCGGAATCCCGGTGCTGTGGACCAACCCCGGGCTGGAGATGTCGGCGGGCAAGGCGATGGCCCAGGCCGGGCACGGGGCGCAGCTGGCGTGGTGGGAACTGACCGGCACCGAGCGCAAGGCCTGGCGGGAGTCCGGCTTCCGCCTGGCGGTCCGTACGGCCACGCCCGACCGCTGGGCGGAGCTGGCCGCGAGCGGGCTGCCGATGGTCCGGGACGCCGGTTTCACGGAGATCGCACCGGGCTCGGCGACCGTGGTGGCCGATCACCCGGCGCTGCGCGCACGGTCGTGACCCGACGGCGACCGCCGCGCCGCAACCTGCCCGCCCCGGGGAAGCCGGCCGAGCTCGGCGAGCGAGCGGTGGCGCTCGGCGCGCCGCTGATCACCGAGCCCATCGCGTCGCGGCCCTGTCGTCCTGGCCGGACGAGGAGCTGACGGAGGGGCAGTTCCCGGACGCCCCCTGGAATGCGTCCTATGGGCGGAGGGGGCGCCTTCGTGCTGTCTGGGCCCGTAGGCTGGCTGGGTGATCCGTACCGTGGTGTTGGACGTAGGCGAGACCCTGACCCGCGACGACCGCTACTGGGCGTCATGGGCCGACTGGCTCGACGTACCCCGACACACTCTCTCGGCTCTCGTCGGCGCGGTGGTCGTGGACGGCCGCGACAATGCGGACGCGCTGCGGCTGCTGCGGCCAGGCCTCGACGTGGGAGCGGAGTACGCGGCCCGGCACGCCGCCGGCCGGGGGGAGGAGCTCGGCGAGGAAGACCTGTACGAGGACGTCCGGCCGGCGCTTGCGGGTCTCCGGGCTGCCGGGGCCCGGGTGGTCATCGCGGGCAATCAGACCCGCCTCGCGGGTGACCTGCTGCGGGCCTTGGATCTGCCCACGGATCTGGTGGTGACGTCAGGTGAGTGGGGTGTGGCCAAGCCGGATCCCGCGTTTTTCGAGCGTGTGCTGGAGGTGTCAGGTGCGGCGCCGGAGGAGACGCTGTACGTCGGCGACCACCCGGCGAACGACATCCTTCCGGCCGCCCGCGCCGGGCTGCGTACCGCGCACCTGCGACGTGGCCCGTGGGGCTTCTGGTGGGCCGATGACCCGGCGGTCCGGGCTGCTGCGGACTGGTCGGTCAACTCGCTGCACGAGCTCGTCGACATCGTCAACGCGTAGGGGCAGTTCCTGGACGCCCCTTCTCGCCTACGGGCGGTAGGGGACGCCTTCACGCTTCCTGGCTCAGTCCAGCTCCGTGAGCCGATCGACCAGCGCCCGGCCTTCGGGGGCTCCCTGCCGTAGGAGGCGCCCTCCGACGGTGTGCAGCTCGCGCCAGGCGTGGGGGCGGCCGATCTCCGATGCGTCGTGGATGACGCTGAGCGCCGTGGAGAGTGCGGCCTCGGCCTCGCCTGCGCCCGCGTAGGCATGAGCCAGGCAGGCGCTGTACCAGGCCCGGTCGCGGCGGTAGGACATTGCGAATCCGGACAGCCCGACCGTGAGGTTCTCCACGGCGCTGGTCCACTGTTTCAGGTGCAGGTCCGCCATGCCGTGCTGTGCCGCGAACCAGGACTCGCCGTAGAAGTACAGCCAGGGCGGGGCGCCCTTGGCAGCGGAGATGATCTGCTGCGCCTGGTCCAGCGTCCGGTAGGCACCGTCAGCGTCGCCCAAGAGGGCGTGGCCGCGGCCTGCCATCTGCACGGCCATGGCCTGCGTGGCCTCGCTCGCGCCCGCGGTCGACGCGGCAGCCTCACCGAGCCGGACACACCGCCGTCCCCTGTCCTGGGACCAGGCGAGGTGAGCTTTCATGCTCATGGTCGTGGCCGCCATGTCGCCGTACCCGGACTCCAACGCCCAGTCGTAGGACCGGTCGAACCACCCCAGTGCGACGGCGGCATTGTCCTGGTCCTGCGCCATCCACGCCAGGAACTGCGCGTACTCGGCGAGGAGCTTGACGAGGCGGTCGGCGAGCGGCCCTCGGGCCTTGTCATAGAGCGCCGCTACTTCCTCGAACTGCGTACGTACGAGTGGAGCGATCGCGTGCGACCCCACGGTGTCCTCGGCCCGGCGGTGCGCGGCGAGCAGAGTGTCCATGGCGTCGAGGGAGGCCGCGTCCAGCCGGAGGCCCCCCTGCTTCATCGCGCCGAGCCGCTCGGTGTCTGTCTCCGACACCACCCCGGGCAGGACGAGCGAGGGCAACGGGAGTTCGTCGTGCCGGACGCCGAGGAGCTCAGCGGGGACGCCGAGACCGTCAATGATGCGCTGCCGCACTTCGACTGACGTGACGGCCCGCCGGCCGTTCTCGATCGCGGAGACGTCCGGCTGGGCCAGCCCGATCAGCGCTCCGGCCTTGCTCTGGGTGCTGCGGGTCAGGGCCCGCCACGTCTTCAGGAGTTTCGCCCAGTCCTCTGATGCGGCAGCGGCCCGCAGGTTCGGGTGCACCCATACGTCCAGCGCCGGCTCCATGCTTGAAATATAGGGCGGTCCTATAGGACGCGGGAGTGGATCGGCCCAGGTACTGCCCGTCAGTGTGGCCTCACAACCCACTGACGACGGTAGGGAGCACCGGTATGAAAGCCCGCGCGGACGGCTTGTTTGACCACACGGACCACCCGCTCATCGGTCACCAGGTCGTGGACACCCGTTCGCTTCGTGAGGGTGAGCTGCGGGCGGTCCTCATCGAGAAGACCGGCAGCCGGACGGCATTCATCCGCGGAGAGGACCACCGCGAGTTCGAGGCCCCCCTCAACTGCGTTCGGGCTGCCCGGTGAGTCGCCGGGACGTCGCGGGTCAGGTCCTGTACTGGCTCGTGGCGCTCGGCGTCCTCGCCACCATCGTCATCGGCACCGGGACGCGCGGGTGATCGTCCAGCCCCGGGCCGTCACCCCGGGACCGGAGTTCCTCGCCGAGGTGGCCGTCCACTACGCCCTGCAGGCCGGCTGCCCGTCCGTGATGCTGGGCCACGGCGAGGCGGACGTCCGCCGGCGCGGCGGCATCGACCGGTACCTCCGCGGGATCGCCGCCGGCCTCGGGCTGCACACCGGGACCGCCTACCCGCACACCGCCCACACCCTCTACTACGCCGGCGGCGCCTACTGCCTGGACTACGGACACCCCGACACAGCCCTGCGCCTACCCCAGCCGCCCCGGGACTGGCAGCTGGCGGCCGCGCGGGTCCGTGGGGCGCACGTGGGCGTGTGTCTGGACCCGGGGGTCCCGCCGTCCGCCGCCGATCGCGTGCTGACGGGCGTGGTCGGCTACCGCGCGGACCGCCGCGTCAGCCCGTTCCTCTGACCGCCACAGACTCCCGCCCCGCTCGCGCATTTCCCTGCCAGGACGGCGACCGGGACGGGTTCCAGCACCTCCACCACGACCTAGGAGGCACCATGCCCTGCACCAGCCAGCCCGGAGAACCGGTCCCCCCGCCCTGCTCCCCCGGGGAACCGCCGGCCTCATCCTCGAACAGCCCCCGCGGGCTGCTCACGGACGCCCAGTTCAACGACGTCCGCGCCACGGTCCTCGACAACAACCCTGGGATGGAACCGGAGATAGCCAGCCGACTCCTCGTCGAGGCCCTCAAGTTCGTGTCGGCGGCGTCCCTCTTCCCGACGGTGCGGATCGCCCCGACCCGCGAGGTCGATGAGGGCTGGCACGCTCTGATCCTGCACACTCACCTGTACGCCACCCTGTGCAGCCGACTCGGCCGAACCGTCGACCACTACCCGGAGCGGCCGGACGCGTCCCGCCATGACCCGGACGTCCTGACGCGCACGGTCGCCCTGATCGAGCAAGCCGGATACACGCCGGACGCCGAGCTGTGGGTGGGCCCGGACCGGTCGCTCGTGACGGTGTCCGCGAACTGCTCGCACACCCCGGTCCCTGGCGGCTGCGGCCCGATCAACCCCGGCGGCTGCGCCACGCACGGCGGCGGGGAATAGGATCGGCGACCCAACGGCAGTGAGGCGAGGACCATGAACACCGACCAGGCCTTTGCGGTGCACGCCGCGATGCGGCAGTACGGTATCGCGGGAGCCGTCACCCCCGTGACGCCGGACGATCCGGATAGTACGTGGATCGTGCTGGACACGGACGGCCGTGACGTGACGGCTCTTGTCCTCGCCAGGGTCGCCACCGCGCGCATCCAGCGGCCCGAGCGCGGGTTCGTCGTCGCGCGCTGACCTGCGCGCACGGTCGTGACCTGACGGTGACCGTCGCGCCGCAACCTCAGATGTTGCTCTGAACGTCCCCCTCCGCGGTTGGCCCGGCCCCGCCGGGGTCATCACATCGGCACGGACCGTTGGAAGGGGGCGAGGGGGACATGAAGCCCATGGACCGTCTGGGGGTGGGGATCGGCTGGCGGCCGGAGATCGCGGACGCCGTCGAACGCCTGCCGGGCCTGGACTGGGTCGAGGTGGTGGCCGAGAACGTCTGTCCCGGCCATCTGCCGGAGTCACTGCTGCGGCTGCGCGAGCGCGGGGTGCGCGTCGTACCGCACGGGGTCTCGCTGGGGCTGGGCGGCGCGGACCGGCCCGACCCGGGGAAGCTGGCCGAGCTCGGCGAGCGGGCGGTGGCGCTCGGCGCGCCGCTGGTCACCGAGCACATCGCGTTCGTACGGACGTCCTCGCCGGTGCTGGAGGCGGGCCACCTGCTGCCGGTACCGAAGACGTGGGACGCGCTCGGCGTCCTGTGCGAGAACGTCCGGATCGCGCAGGACGCGCTGCCGGTACCGCTGGCGCTGGAGAACATCGCGGCCCTGCTGTCCTGGCCGGACGAGGAGCTGACGGAGGGGCAGTTCCTGGCGGAGCTGGTCGAGCGCACGGGCGTACGGCTGCTCGTCGACGTGGCCAACCTGCACACCAACCGCGTCAACCGCGGCGAGGACCCGGTCGCCGTCCTGGACCGGCTGCCGCTGGAGGCGCTGGCCTACGTGCACGTGGCGGGCGGCGTGGAGCGCGACGGCGTGTGGCACGACACGCACTCCCACCCGGTGCCGCCGCAGATCCTCGACCTGCTGGCGGAGCTGCGGGCCCGGGTGGACCCGCCGGGCGTCCTGCTGGAACGGGACGACGACTTCCCGCCGGAGGCGGAGCTGGCGGGCGAACTGGACGCGATCCGGGGCGTGCTGGGACGTTCCCCGGCCCGCCGCCCGGCCCCCGTCGGCGAGGCGTCCGCCGGGAACGGCGCGTCCGGCCCGGTGGTGGGCACGGCGGTCCGCGCCGCCGGACCTGAGGGAGTCGAGGGCGCTGACGGAGCCGGGGGCCACCGCGGGGACGGGGCCCGGGGGCGGGTGGCGGTGCGGCAGGCCGCGCTGCTCTCGGCGTTGGTGGCGGGCACGCCCGTCCCGGAGGGGTTCGACGGCCGGCGCGTGAAGGTGCAGGCCAAGGCGCTGGTCGCCAAGCGGGCCTCGGTGGTCAGCAAGGTCGCGCCCGACCTGCCGGAGATCCTCGGCGCCACCGCGTACCGGACGGCGTTCTTCGCGTACGCCCACAACCGTCCCATGACCGGCGGCTACCGCCGGGACGCGCTGGACTTCGCCGAGCACCTGCTGGTCCAGGACCTGCCCGCGGACGCGGCCGCCCGACGCCGGCTCACCGCCTGGTGGGAGTACCGGGCCGGGTCCCGGCCGCCCGGGCGCGCCGCGCGGCTCCTGGGGTGGCTGCGGCCGGTCCGGCGCCGGGCGCGCGAGCTCGCCGGGGGACGCGGCACATGAGCGTCATCGCCCTGCTGGTGTGGGCGGCGGTCCTGTGGTCGTCGCTCGCCCTGGTGCGCGGGGTGCGGCGCGAGCGGCCCGCACCGGCCGCCGCGCCGCCCCGGCTGCACGACCTGTACGAGGCCGCGTTCCTGTCCGGCGGTCCCGGCCGGGTGGTCGACACGGCGCTCGTGTCGCTGCTCGGGGACGGCCGGCTGGTGCTGGGCGGTCCCGGGATCGTCCGGATGCGCCCGGGCGCGCGGGCGGCCGATCCGGCCGAACAGGCCGTCCTGCACGCCTGCCTGGTCGCGTCCTCCGGTGCTCTGCACGTCGTGCGGTACGAGGCCATGTGCCACCCCGCCGTTCAGGAGATCGGTGACGCCCTGGCCGGACGCGGTCTGCTCGCGCCGCCCGGGTCGGGGCGGCGGTGGCGGCGCCGGGCCGTCCGTCAGGCGGTGCTGTGCGCTCTGGCGATCCCGGTCTCGGTCGTGGCGACCGTCGTGCAGATGGTCACGGCGGAGCGGGCCGGGCTGCCGTTCGTCGTGCTGGTGCTGCCGGCCCTGATCGCCGGCCTCGTCGTGGGCGCGGTCCACGCCGCCCGGGCACGCGGCCGGGTCACCGTACCGGGGCTGCGGGCGCTGGCCGAGGTCCGGGCCTTCCACCGGGGCGACCCGGCCGCGCGCGTGGTGACCGCCCTGAGCGGGCCGCGGGCCCTGCCGGACGCGGGGCTGCGCGCGCAGTTGGCGGCCGCGGCCCGGCACACACCGGCGGTGGCGGCGTCGCGCCGCCAGTCGGGTGACTCCGCGTCGGACGACGCCTCGGGCGACGCCTTCGTGCCGGTCGTGTGGTGTGCGGGGACCGACGGCGGTGGGGCCGGTGGGGCCGGCGGCTGCGGTGGCTCCGGCGGTCCGGACGGCGGCGGGTCGGGCTGCGGATCGTCCTCGCCCTCGTCCTCGTCGAGCTGTTCCAGCGGTTCGAGTTGCGGCAGTTCGTCCAGCTCCAGCTGCGGCAGCAGCTCCTGACACCGCGTCGCACCGTCCGGCTTCCGTGCGTCCGGCTTCCGTGCGTCCGGCTTCGGTGCGTCCGCCGCATCCGGAGCCCGCCACGGTGTCGCTGGACGACGGGGCGGCGGCGACCACGGGGGTCGCGGCTGCCGCCGGTCGTCTGAACTTCCGTGCGCGGTCTCCGGCTGCGTCGGTTTCGGGGGCGGACGGCCTCCCGATCCACCGGAGGAGGTCAGTCCTCCGGTCCTTCCCCCAGGGGAGGTATCAGGCGAGTCCGGCCACCAGATCGGCGACGGACTTGCGGCGTCCGGTGAAGAAGGGGACCTCTTCACGGACGTGCATACGGGCCTCGGAGGCACGCAGGTGACGCATGAGGTCGACGATGCGGTAGAGCTCGTCGGCCTCGAAGGCCAGCAGCCACTCGTAGTCGCCCAGCGAGAAGGAGGCGACGGTGTTGGCGCGGACGTCGGGGAAACCGCGGGCCATCTTGCCGTGGTCGGCGAGCATGCGACGGCGGTCCTCGTCCGGCAGCAGGTACCAGTCGTAGCTGCGCACGAACGGGTAGACGCTGACGTAGTCGCGGGCGACCTCGTCGGCCAGGAAGGCCGGGATGTGCGACTTGTTGAACTCCGCGGGGCGGTGCAGGGCCATGTTCGACCACACCGGCTCCAGCGCGCGGCCGAGCCGGGTGCGGCGGAAGAGGTTGTAGGCGCTCTGCAGCTCGTCCGCGGTCTCGGCGTGCCACCAGATCATGACGTCGGCGTCGGCGCGCAGGCCGGAGACGTCGTAGGTGCCGCGGACGGTGATGTCCTTGGCGGCCAGCTGGTCGAACAGCTCCTGGACCTCGTCGGCAAAGCCGGTGCGGTCCTCCGGGAGCACGTCCTTCAGCTTGAAGACGGACCACAGGGTGTAGCGAATGACCTCATTGAGGTCCTTGGCCTTCTTCCCCGCGTTGGGGATCTTCTCTGGTGCAGTCATGTGCCTATTGTCCCGTGTCCGGATCAGTGCTCTGCGCCAGGGGTCCCGATGATCGCGTCGGCGGCCGCGCGGGCGCTCGCGATGCAGGCCGGGATGCCCACGCCGTCGTAGAGGGCGCCGCACACCGCGAGGCCGGGGACGGCGGCGACGGCGTCGCGGATCCGGGCGACGCGGGCGAGGTGGCCCACCGGGTACTGGGGCAGTCCGCCGTCCCAGCGGGTGACGGTGGCGGCGACGGGGCGGGCCGCGAGGCCGACGGCGTCGCCGAGGTCGGCGAGGGAGACGTCGACCAGCTCGGCGTCGTCGCGCTCCAGGTCCTTGTCGTCGCCGTGCCGGCCGACGGAGGTGCGCAGCAGGAAGAGGTCCGGGTCGGCGCCGGCCCAGGCCCACTTGTTGCTGGAGAACGTGGAGGCCTTGACCGTACGGCCGTCCACCGGCGGGACCAGGAAGCCGCTGGCGCCGCCGCCGCTGACGGACTCCGGCAGCTCCGCGCGCCGGAAGGCCATGGTGACCAGGGCCATCGAGGCGTACTCGACGGCGCGCAGTTCGGCGGCGGCCGCGGGCGCGGCATCGTCCAGCAGGCGTGCGGCGGGGCCGGCCGGGGTGGCGACGACCACGGCGTCGGCGTCGAGGACCCGGTCCCCGGCGGTGACCTGCCAGCCGTCCGGCGTACGGCGGATCGCGCGGACCGCGGTACCGGTCAGCAGGGTGGCTCCGGCGGCCCGGCAGGCGTCGGCGACGGCGAGCGGGAGCCGGCCGATGCCGCCCGCGATTCCGGCGAAGACGGGTCCGGTGGCGGCGGCACCGATGACGGTGGCCTCGGCGGCGGCGTCGGCCTGGACGGAGCGGACGCTCTCGGCGAGGGTGCGGTGGGTGCGGATCGCCTGGTAGAGCTTCGGGACGGCGGCGCGCATCGAGATGCGGTACGCGTCCCCGGCGTAGACGCCGCCGAGGAGCGGTTCGACGAGGCGGTCGACGACCTCGTGGCCGAAGCGTGCGGCGACGTAGGCGCCGACGGCGACGTCCTCGCCGACCTCGGTGGGCGGCAGTTCGGCGTCGGCGGCGATCCGGGCCAGCCCCTCGGCGGAGAGCACGCCGGAGGCGGCGAGCGGGCCGGTGTCGCCGGGGACGCCCATCACATGGCCGCGTGGCATGTCGCACAGGACACCGCGGTTCCACAGCCGGGCGGTGGCGGTGGCGGGCGGCTGCAGCGCGTCGCCGAGGCCGACGGCGCGGGCGAGTTCGACCGCCTCGGGGCGGCGGGCGAGCACGGATTCGGCGCCGAGGTCGACCGGGAGCCCGGCGAGCTCACCGGCGTACAGCTTGCCGCCGAGGCGCGGACCGGCCTCCAGCAGGGTCACCCGGGCGCCCGCCGCGAGCAGCCGGTGGGCGGCGGCCAGGCCCGCGATACCGCCGCCGATGACGACGACGTGGCGGGGGCCACGGGGTCCGGGACGGCTGCCGGGACGGGGCTGCCGGCCGGTTCCGGCCGGCTGATCCGTACGCGTGTCCGCTTCGTGCATGGACACATCGTCTCAGACCGATCACCGAGGCCGGACCGTGACCGCATCGGAACCGGCTCGGGACCGCCGGTGCGAAACCCGGGACACGACTCTGGACGTCGAAACGGCGACATCGACGCGTCGGTCCCGGGGGGACTCATGAAGCTTGCGCACAGACACCGTTCCACCACCGCCCTGGTGGTCCTCGCGTTGACGGGGACGCTCGCGCTCACCGCCTGCGCGGCGGACACCACGGATACGGCGGCCGGCTCCGACAAGGCGGCCGTCGCCCCGGCCCCGGCGGACGCGGGCCGGGCCGCACCGGGCGGGGCGGCGCCGGAAGGCGCCAAGGGGGCGGCCCCGGCGACCGGCAAGGCGCCGGGCACGGCGGCTCCGGCGGCCCCGGCCGCGCCCGTCGTACGGCCGCACGTGATCCGCACGGCGACGGTGGGCATCGAAACGGCGGACGGGCAGCAGGCGCTGGCCACCGCCCGGACCGCCGCCGAGGGCGCGGGCGGGTACGTCGGCAACGAGACCACGCAGCGCGGCAAGGACGGCCGGGTGACCTCGACGCTGACCCTGCGGGTGCCGGGCGAGCGGTTCGACGCGGTCCTCGGCGCACTGGAGGGCACCGGCAAGCTGCTGAACCGCAAGGTCGAGGCGCAGGACGTGACGGAGAAGGTCGCGGACGTCGACAGCCGGGTGAAGTCGGCGCAGGCGAGCGTGGTGCGGGTGCGCGAGATGATGGACAAGGCCTCCGCGCTGAGCGACGTCGTCATGCTGGAGAGCGAACTGAGCAGGCGTCAGTCGGACCTGGAGTCGCTGCTGGCCCAGCAGACCGCGCTGAAGGACCAGACCTCGCTGGGCACGATCACGCTCCAGGTCGCGGAACCGGAGCCGGTGGCGGAACCGGAGAAGAAGAAGAAGGAGGACCCCGGGTTCCTGGACACGCTCGCGGGTGGCGCGGGGGTCCTGCTGACGGTGCTGAAGTGGGCGCTGCTGGTGCTGGGCGCGGTGCTGCCCTTCGCGCTCGCGGCGGGTCTGCTGTGGCTGCTGTGGCGGGTGGTGCGCACGCTGCTCCCGGAGCGCCCGAAGCCGCGGCCGGCGCGGCCGGTCCCGGCGTGGCCCCACCAGCGGACCGCCCCGGGCCCGGGGAGCCGCCCCGACGACGGTGCCGGCACGGACGGTCTCGACGACGGCCCCGACGAGGACGGCGACGGCGGCGCGCACGATACGGCCGACGGCTCCGCCGCCGGCCCGGCGGGCGGGCGGCCCGGCGGCCGGGGCTGAGGCCGGCCCGGGCAGCCGGGGCTGAGGCCGGCCCGGGCAGCCGGGGCTGAGGCAGTCCCGCGCGAACTGACCCCGTCCTCACCCCTGCCGTGATCTTCTGGAGTCCGGAGTACGACGGCGGAGGGACGGAGCGGACATGGGTGGGACGCAGCGGCTGGTGGTCGTGGGCGGCGACGCGGCGGGGATGTCCGCCGCGTCGCAGGCCCGCCGGCTGAAGGGGCCGGCGGACCTGGAGATCGTCGCGTTCGAGCGCTCGCACTTCACGTCGTACTCGGCGTGCGGGATTCCGTACTGGATCGGCGGCGGGGTGCCCCGGCGCGACGACCTGATCGCGCGGAGCCCCGAGGAGCACCGGGCGCGCGGCATCGACCTGCGGATGCGGACCGAGGTGGTGGAGCTGGACCTGGGCGGGCAGCGGGTGCGCTCGCGCGACCTGGAGTCCGGAGCCGAGGCCTGGACGGGCTTCGACCAGCTGGTCCTGGCCACGGGCGCCCGCCCGCTGCGCCCGCGGCTGCCCGGTATCGGTGCGCCCGGGGTGCACGGGGTGCAGACGCTGGACGACGGTCAGCGGCTGCTGGACACCCTGGAGTGGACGGCGGGCCGGCGGGCGGTGGTGGTCGGCGCGGGCTACATCGGCGTGGAGATGGCCGAGGCCCTCGTCGAGCGCGGCTACGAGGTGACGGTGCTGCACCGCGGCGAGCAGCCGATGGCCACCCTGGACCCGGACATGGGCGGGCTGGTGCACTCGGCGATGAACGCGATGGGCATCGTCACGGTCGCCGGCGCCGAGGTCACCGGGGTCCTGACCGACGAGGAGGGCCGGGCCCGGGGCGTGGCGACCGCCAAGGGCGAGGAGTACCCGGCGGACGTGGTGGTCCTCGGGATCGGCGTCGAGCCGCGGACCGCGCTGGCCCGCGCGGCGGGCCTGCCGCTGGGCACGTCGGGCGGGCTGCTGACGGACCTGGCGATGCGGGTGCGCGGATACGAGAACGTCTGGGCGGGCGGGGACTGCGTGGAGGTCCTGGACCTGGTCTCGGGCCGCGACCGCTACGTCCCGCTGGGCACGCACGCGAACAAGCACGGCCAGGTGATCGGCTCGGGCGTGGGCGGCGGCTACGCGACGTTCCCCGGGGTGGTCGGCACGGCCGTCAGCAAGGTGTGCTCGCTGGAGATCGCGCGGACGGGGCTGCGGGAGAAGGACGCCCTCGCGGTGGGCCTGCGGTTCGTGACGGCCACGATCGTCTCGACGAACACCGCCGGCTACTACCCGGGCGCCGAGCCGATGACGGTCAAGATGATGGCCGAGCGGCGTACGGGCCGCCTGCTGGGCGTGCAGATCGTCGGCGGGGCGGGCGCGGCCAAGCGGGTCGACATCGCGGCGGTCGCGCTGACGGCCGGGATGACGGTGGAGCAGGTCGTCTCCCTGGACCTGGGCTACGCCCCGCCGTTCTCGCCGGTGTGGGACCCGGTCCAGGTGGCGGCCCGCAAGGCGGTGACCGCCGTACGGGCGGCGGGGGTCTGACCCGGCCGCCGCCCGCGCGGGTCAGCGTGCGGTGCGGGTGTGGACGTAGTCCACGAGGCGGGTCAGCGCGTCCGGGTCCGTGGTGGGCAGGACGCCGTGGCCCAGGTTGAAGACGTGGCCCTCCAGGGCGGAGGCGGCGGCCAGGACCTCGTCGGTCTTGGCCTCCACGGCCTCGGTGGTGGAGAAGAGGACGGCGGGGTCGAGGTTGCCCTGGAGCGCCTTGCCGGGGCCGACGCGGCGGGCGGCCTCGTCGAGCGGGACCCGGTAGTCCACGCCCATGACGTCCGCTCCGGCCTCGCCCATCAGGCCCAGGAGCTCGCCGGTGCCCACGCCGAAGTGGATGCGCGGGACTCCGTAGGAGGCGACGGACTGGAGGACCTTCGCGGAGGCGGGCATCACCGAGCGGCGGTAGTCGGCCGGGGCGAGGGCGCCGACCCAGGAGTCGAAGAGCTGGACGGCGGAGGCGCCGGCCTCGATCTGCACCTTCAGGAAGGCGCTCGTGATCTCCGCGAGGCGGTCCAGCAGGTCGGCCCACAACTGCGGGTCGCCGTACATGAGCGCCTTGGTGTGCTCGTGGTTGCGCGAGGGGCCGCCCTCGACGAGGTAGCTCGCGAGGGTGAAAGGCGCGCCGGCGAAGCCGATCAACGGCGTGGCGCCGAGTTCACCCGTGAGCATGCCGATCGCCTCGGTGACGTAGGAGACGTCCTCCGGGGTGAGGTCGCGCAGCTGTGCGAGGTCCTCGCGGCGGCGGATCGGCTGGGCGACGACCGGGCCGATGCCCGGCTTGATGTCCAGGTCGATGCCGATGGCCTTGAGCGGGACGACGATGTCGGAGAAGAAGATCGCCGCGTCGACCTTGTGGCGCCGCACCGGCTGCAGCGTGATCTCCGTGACCAGGTCGGGCCGCATGCAGGACTCCAGCATGGCGGTGCCCTCGCGGACCTTGCGGTACTCGGGGAGGGAGCGCCCGGCCTGCCGCATGAACCACACCGGGGTGTGCGGGACCGGTTCGCGCCGGCACGCCTTCAGGAAGGCGGAATCGTACGTCTGGCTCGGCTGGCCCGTGGGGCGGTGGTTGGCGCTCACGGCCCAAATCTTCGCACGTACGGCGAAGAGGCCGCCCGGCGGCGGGTGTCTTGCGCCGAACGCCGCCCCGTTCCGCCTAGTCTTCCCCGCATGGCTGCGGCTCAGGGACGATTTTCAGATGGCGCTGACGGTGTGGACAGCGCGAAGGAGACCTCCGTCCCGCTCCCGTTCCGGCGGGCGGTCGACGGCTTGAAGAAGGCCCGGCTCCGTCCGGGGATCGAGATCGACCCGACCAGACCGCCGCAGAGACTCGCGCCGCACGCGTACGCGCTGGAGGCGGCCGTGGTGGACGGCGAGGACGACCTCGCCGACGGCAAGCTGATCCTCCTGCACGACCCGGCCGGGCACGAGGCGTGGCACGGAACGTTCCGGCTCGTGACCCTGGTACGGGCGGAACTGGAAGCGGAGATGGCGACCGACCCGCTGCTGCCGGAGGTGTGCTGGTCGTGGCTGACCGGGGCGCTGGAGGCGCGCGCGCTGGGGTACGGGGAGCCGAGCGGCACCGTGACCATGGCGAGCTCGCACTACTTCGGCGGGCTCGGGGAGCGGCGGCCGGCGACACAGATCGAGATCCGGGCCTCGTGGACGCCGCGCGAGGGCGTGGGCGGGGTGCCGGACACGGGGTCCCACCTGGCGGCGTGGTGCGAACTGCTGTGCCAGATCGCGGGGCTGCCGCCGGTGGGGCCGGCCGAGGCGGGCGTGGTCTCGCTGCCGCAGCGGCGCGGCCCGCACCATCCGTAGCGCGGGGTACGGGGCGGACGGCGTCCGCGGCCGGTGACGTCCGCGGCCGGTGGCCCGGGGCATCCGCGGCCGGCGGCCCGCGTGACGGACGGACGGAAATGACCCCTCTGTCCCCTTGTGCCGCAAGCGCACCCTCATCGGGGCGGGCGGTGCGGGGTTCTGATCGTCACCTGATCGATACCCCGCCGTTCGCACGGCGGCCCCGGATCGTTCGGTGATCGATCGCCCGTCCGAATTGCCCGAATTGTTACTCACCAAATCGTGATCATTCTCTAAAGCCGGGCGGGTGACATGCCGAAGGAGTCAGTGACCATCCGCACGGAGCGCACCGGCTCCTTCCCCAGCCGGCCGTCCCGCCACTCCCCCCAGGAGGCCTGGTGTCCGTTCTTCTTGAGCAGCCTGCAAGCCTGGTCGCCTACCGCCCCAACAAGCCGACCGCCATGGTCGTCGTGGCCGACCCCCGCGTCCGTTCCACCGTGACCCGCCACCTGTGGGCCCTCGGGGTGCGTGACGTGATCGAGGCGTCGTCCATCGCGGAGGCCCGTCCCCGCGTCGGCAGCCCGCGCGACATCTGCGTGGCCGACGTCCACCTGCCCGACGGCTCCGGTCTCACCCTCCTGTCCGAGACCCGCGCCGCGGGCTGGCCGAACGGCCTGGCCCTGTCCGCCGCCGACGACATCGGCGCGGTCCGCAACGCCCTCGCGGGCGGGGTGAAGGGCTACGTCGTCACCGGAACGCGTACGAACATCGGGCTGCCCACCCGGCCCGGCGCCGCCCCCATCGGTGCCGCCGCCGCCCGTATGCACCGCCGCCCCCCGGGTGCCCCGAGCCACCCGGGCGGCTACCGCGAGCTCTCCGGCCGCGAGGTCGAGGTCCTGCGCCTCGTCGCGGAGGGCCAGTCCAACAAGGCCATCGGCGTCTCGATGGGCCTGTCCGCCCTGACCGTCAAGTCACACCTCGCCCGGATCGCCCGCAAGCTGGGCACCGGCGACCGTGCGGGAATGGTCGCCGTCGCCCTGCGTACCGGGATCATCCACTGAGCCCGGCCCGCGGCCCCCGGATAGCCCGCCCCCGGACCGCACGCGGGGGACCGCCGGGCAGACACCCGGAAAACTCCCCGCAACCTGACCGCGCCCGTCGACGGAACGTTCCGGCGACGGGCGCGCCGTATCCACGGATACCCTTGACCGGTGACCGACGCCCAAGAGACCGCAGCAGACCTGCGCACCACCACCGGGGGCGGCCCCCCGGACGATGTCGTTGTTCCGTCCGATGGGCTGCCGATCCCCTTGCTCGAACCCCGTGAGGGGATCCCTCCGGTGGTCGCCGACAACGATGCCCTCGCCCGGGTGATCGCGGCCTTCGCCGCGGGGACCGGGCCCGTCGCGGTGGATGCCGAACGCGCCTCCGGATACCGCTACGGACAGCGCGCCTATCTGGTGCAGCTGCGCCGCGAGGGGGCGGGCTCCGCGCTCGTCGACCCGGTGGGCTGCCCCGACCTGTCCGGGCTGGGCGAGGCCCTGTCCGGCACCGAATGGATCCTGCACGCCGCCACCCAGGACCTGCCGTGCCTGCGTGAAATAGGCATGGTGCCGACCTCGCTCTTCGACACGGAGCTGGCCGGCCGGCTCGCCGGTTTCCCGCGGGTCGGGCTGGGCGCGATGGTCGAGAGCGTGCTCGGGTACGCGCTGGAGAAGGGCCACTCGGCCGTGGACTGGTCCACGCGCCCGCTGCCGGAGCCGTGGCTGCGCTACGCCGCGCTGGACGTGGAGCTCCTGGTGGACCTGCGCGACGCGCTGGAGAAGGAGCTGGACCGCCAGGGCAAGCTGGAGTGGGCCCGGCAGGAGTTCGAGGCCATCGCCTCGGCGCCGCCCCCGCCGCCGCGCAAGGACCCCTGGCGCCGCACGTCCGGGATGCACAAGGTGCGCCGCCGCCGTCAGATGGCCGTGGTGCGCGAGCTGTGGGAGACCCGCGACCGCATCGCGCAGCGGCGTGACGTGTCACCGGGCAAGGTGCTCAGTGACAGCGCGATCGTCGAGGCCGCCCTCGCCGTGCCCGCCAACGTGCACGCCCTGTCCGCGCTGTCCGGTTACGGCCAGCGGATGGGCCGGCGGCAGCTGGAGCAGTGGATGGCCGCCGTGGACCGGGCCAAGGCCCTGCCGGAGAACGAGCTGCCGCAGCCCGGCGCGACCCCGGCCGGTCCGCCGCCGCCGCGCTCCTGGGCCGACAAGGACCCGGCTGCCGCGGCCCGCCTGTCGGCGGCCCGTGCCGCGGTCTCCGCGCTGGCCGAGCAGCTGAACCTGCCGCAGGAGAACCTGATCACCCCGGACACCGTGCGCCGGCTGTGCTGGGAGCCGCCGTTCCACCTCTCGGCCGCCTCCGTGGAGGAGGCCCTGGCCGGGTACGGCGCCCGCCCGTGGCAGATCGAACAGGTCACCGTCCCCCTGGTCACCGCCCTGGAGGCCACCGCCTGACGGGATGACGTACCCGTCGAGGAGCCCCCGAGCCCGCCCCGCGGCCGGGGGCTCCCGCGCGTCCCGCACCCGCGGGCCGCACCGGGGCGGAGTGCCCCGGGGAGTGTGACCTTCGCCGCTGTTCGGGGAGGGGGTGTGCACATTGGTTACCCGCAAGTAGCATGGGCCGGGTGAGCGCGCGCTCAGCCCAGTCGAGGCGGCGCCGCCGCGCAGCAGTGCACACCCGCACCCTGGAGGAGAGCCATCGTGCCTCGTACCGTCAGGGACGTCGTCTTCGTCGACGGCGTCCGCACCCCGTTCGGCAAGGCGGGCCCGAAGGGCATCTACCACGAGACCCGTGCCGACGACCTCGTCGTGAAGGCGATCCGGGAGCTGCTGCGCCGCAACCCGGACCTCGACCCGAAGAAGATCGACGAGGTGGCCATCGCCGCCACCACCCAGATCGGCGACCAGGGTCTGACGATCGGCCGTACCGCGGGCATCCTCGCCGGTCTGCCGGAGACCGTCCCCGGCTACGCCATCGACCGCATGTGCGCCGGCGCGCTGACCGCCGTCACCACGGTGGCCGGCTCCATCGCCTTCGGCGCGTACGACATCGCCATCGCGGGCGGTGTCGAGCACATGGGCCGCCACCCGATGGGTGAGGGCGTGGACCCCAACCCGCGCTTCGTGAGCGAGAAGCTGGTCGACGAGTCCGCCCTGTTCATGGGCATGACGGCGGAGAACCTGCACGACCGCTACCCGACCATCACCAAGGAGCGCTGCGACGCGTACGCGGTGAACTCCCAGGAGAAGGCCGCCAAGGCGTACGCCGACGGCAAGATCCAGCAGGACCTGGTGCCGGTCGCGGTGCGCCGCACCAACGCGGACGCCGGTGAGACGGGCTGGGGCCTGGTCACCTCCGACGAGCCGATGCGTCCGGGCACCACCATGGACAACCTGGCGAACCTCAAGACGCCGTTCCGCGTGCACGGCCGGGTCACCGCGGGCAACGCCGCCGGTCTCAACGACGGCGCCACCGCCTCCCTCATCGCCTCCGAGGACTTCGCCCGCGAGAACAACCTCCCGGTCAAGATGCGCCTCGTCTCGTACGCCTTCGCCGGCGTCGAGCCGGAGGTCATGGGCTACGGCCCCATCCCGGCCACCGAGAAGGCCCTGGCCCAGGCCGGCCTGTCCATCGAGGACATCGGCCTGTTCGAGCTGAACGAGGCCTTCGCCGTCCAGGTGCTCGCCTTCCTGGAGCACTACGGCATCGCCGACGACGACGCGCGCGTCAACCAGTACGGCGGCGCCATCGCGTTCGGCCACCCGCTCGCCTCCTCCGGCGTCCGCCTGCTGACGCAGCTGGCCCGCCAGTTCGAGGAGCAGCCGCACGTCCGCTACGGCCTGACCACCATGTGCGTGGGCTTCGGCATGGGCGCGACGACCATCTGGGAGAACCCGCACTTCGCCGGAGGCAACAAGTGAGCACCACCGCTGAGCTCCTGAAGGGCGCGGCCGAGCTGTTCCCGGACGAGGTCGTCACGCAGGCGCACGTCCGCCACCTCGACCTGCCGTTCGGCGCCGGGCGCTTCGCGCTCGTCACGCTGGACAACGGCTTCGACCACACCAAGCCGACCACGTTCGGCCCGCAGTCGCTGGCCAACCTGAACGCGGCGATCGACCAGGTCGAGCAGGAGGCCATCGCCGGCTCTATCGTCGGCGCGGGCATCACCGGCAAGCCGTTCATCTTCGCGGTCGGCGCCGACCTCAAGGGCGTCGAGCTCCTCAAGCAGCACGACGAGGCGCTGGCCATCGGCAAGGGCGGCCACGACGTCTTCAAGCGGCTGTCCTCGCTGGGCGTGCCCACCTTCGCGTACTACAACGGTGCGGCGATGGGCGGCGGCGTCGAGGTCGGCCTGCACTGCACGTACCGCACCGTCTCGAAGGCCATCCCGGCCTTCTCCCTGCCCGAGGTCTTCCTCGGCCTGGTTCCGGGCTGGGGCGGCTGCGCCATCCTCCCGAACCTGATCGGTGCGGAGCGCGCGGTCTCGGTCATCATCGAGAACTCGCTGAACCAGAACCGCCAGCTCAAGGGCAAGCAGGTCTTCGAGCTCGGCATCGCCGACGCGATCTTCGAGGGCGCGGACTTCCTGGAGCAGTCCCTGCTGTGGACCGCGCGGGTGCTGACCGGCCAGACCGAGGTCGTACGCGCCGAGATCGACCGCGGCGAGGCGTGGGACGCGGCCGTGGCCAAGGGCCGTGTCATCGCCGACTCCAAGGTGCACGGCGCGGCCCCGGCCGCCTACCGCGCGCTGGACATCATCGCGGCGGCCAAGGACGGCGACCTCCAGGCCGGCTTCGACGCCGAGGACACGGCGCTGGCCGACCTCATCATGGGCGGCGAGCTGCGCTCGGGCATCTACGCCTTCAACCTGGTCCAGAAGCGCGGCAAGCGCCCGGCCGGTGCCCCGGACAAGAACCTGGCCCGCCCGGTCACCAAGGTCGGCGTCGTCGGCGCGGGCCTGATGGCCTCGCAGCTGGCGCTGCTCTTCCTGCGCCGCCTGGAGGTGCCGGTGGTCCTCACCGACATCGACCAGGAGCGCGTGGACAAGGGCGTGGGCTACGTCCACGCCGAGATCCAGAAGCTGCTCGGCAAGGGCCGCATCAACCAGGACAAGGCCAACCGCCTGACCGCCCTGGTGAGCGGTGTCCTGGACAAGGCCGAGGGCTTCGCGGACGCGGACTTCATCATCGAGGCCGTGTTCGAGGAGATGTCGGTCAAGCAGAAGGTGTTCGCGGAGGTCGAGGCGGTCGCCCCGGCGCACGCGATCCTCGCCACCAACACCTCCTCGCTGTCGGTGTCGGAGATGGCCTCCAAGCTCCAGCACCCGGAGCGCGTGGTCGGCTTCCACTTCTTCAACCCGGTCGCGATCCTCCCGCTGCTGGAGATCGTCCGCGGCGAGCAGACCGACGACGCCTCGCTGGCCACGGCCTTCGGTGTCGCCAAGAAGCTGAAGAAGACCGCGGTCCTCACCAAGGACGCCCCGGCGTTCGTCGTGAACCGCATCCTGACCCGCTTCATGGGCGAGATCCAGAACGTCATCGACGAGGGCACCCCGGTCGTCACGGCGGAGAAGGCCATCGAGCCGCTCGGCCTGCCGATGTCCCCGCTGGTGCTGCTGGAGCTCGTGGGCCCGGCGATCGGTCTGCACGTCTCGGAGACCCTCAACGGCGCCTTCCCGGAGCGCTTCACCGTCTCGCCGAACCTCAAGCGGGTCGTCGAGGCCGGCAAGCGCGGCTTCTACGTCTACGACTCCGGCAAGCCGGAGCTGGACCCCGAGGTCGCCGCCCTCCTGGTGCAGGGCGACGTCGTCCTGACCGAGGAGCAGGTCCGCGCGCGCGTCCTGGACGCGGTGGCGCAGGAGATCGGCCTGATGCTGGAGGAGGGCGTCGTGGCCGAGGCCCAGGACATCGACCTCTGCCTCATCACGGGCGCCGGCTGGCCCTTCCACCTGGGCGGCATCACGCCGTACCTGGACCGTGAAGGTGTCTCGGAGCGCGTGAACGGCAAGAAGTTCCTCGCCCCGGGCGTCGCGAGCGTCCCGGCGTAACACCCGGCGCGATCGCGAGAGAGGCCCGTCCGCACCTGGTGCGGGCGGGCCTCTCGGCACGTGGCGGGACCGTATCGCCGCAATCGAGCGCGCGTACGTTTATCTTGTAGCCCGCGAGACTCCACCCACCCGTTCGGAAGGCCGGTCCCGGGCATGACTGCTGACACTCCGGAAACGAAGCCCCGCTCCCGGGGGCGGCGTGCCCTGCGGATCGGCCTGCTGGTCCTGGCCCTGCTGGTGCTGGGTACGGCGGGCGCCGGCTGGTGGGCGTACCACCGGCTGGACAGCAACCTCGCCAGCGTCGACCTGGACGCGGCGATCGGCGACAACCGGCCGCCGAAGGTGGTCGCGGGCGCCCGGAACATCCTGGTGATCGGCTCCGACTCGCGCGCCGGGGCCAACGCCGAGCTGGACCACGGGCAGGTCAGCGGCGCCCGTTCGGACACCGCGATGCTGGTGCACATACCCGAGGGCCGGGCCAGGGCGACCGCGGTGAGCATCCCCCGCGACACCCTGATCACCCGGCCCGAGTGCAAGGACGCCGACGGCGCGACGGTGCGCTCCGCGAACCGGGTCATGTTCAACTCGGTCTACTCGCTGGCCGGTCCGGCCTGTGTGGTCAAGACGGTCGAGCAGATGTCCGGCGTCCGTGTCGACCACTTCGTGGAGGTGGACTTCGCCGGCTTCAAGGGGCTCGTGGACGCCCTCGGCGGGGTCACCGTCACCCTGGACAAGCCGATGTCGGGGGCCAAGGGCAGCCTCAAGCTGGACGCGGGCACGCACCGGCTCAACGGTGAGCAGTCGCTGCGGTTCGTCCGCACCCGCTACGGCTACGGCGACGGCAGCGATCTGGGCCGGATAGGCCTCCAGCAGCAGTTCATGATGGCGCTGCTGGCGGAGCTGAAGAAGCAGGACGCCCTGTCCAACCCGGCGCGGCTCTACAAGCTCGCCGACGCCGGCACCAAGTCGCTGACCACCGATTCGGGTCTGGGCTCGCTGAGCGCGCTCGCCGAGTTCGCGCAGAGCGTGCAGGGCGTGGACCCGAGCACGATGGAGACCATCATGCTGCCGGTCGCCTACGACCGGATCGACCCCAACCGGGTGGTGGTGGCCGAGCCGCAGGCGACCCAGCTGTGGGAAGCGGTGCGCAAGGACGAGAAGATCCCGGCCTCGGCGAAGGACTCCCCCGCCAAGGCCGGGTGACGCGCTCGTGGTTCAGGTGTGCGGCACCTGCTCCTCGCCGCGTTCGAGGCCGCGTCCGAGCCTGCTGTGCCGGCGGCCGTACGCGTAGTAGACGACGATGCCGATGACCATCCAGATGCCGAACCGCACCCAGGTGTCGGCCGGCAGGTTGAGCATCAGCCACAGGGAGGCCGCGATCGAGACGATCGGGAGCACCGGCACCCACGGGGTGCGGAAGGAGCGGTGCAGGTCGGGGCGGGTCCGGCGCAGGATGATCACGCCGAGCGCGACGACCACGAAGGCGAACAGGGTGCCGATGTTCACCAGTTCCGCGAGCTTCTCCAGGCTGGTGAAGCCGGCGAGGAAGGCGATGGCCACACCGAGCAGGACGGTCGCACGGTACGGGGTGCGGTACTTCGGGTGGGTGACGGAGAAGAAGCGCGGCAGCAGGCCGTCGCGGCTCATCGCGAAGAACACCCGGGTCTGGCCGAGCAGCAGGATCATGCTGACCGTGATCAGGCCGACGGCGGCACCGAGACTGATGGCGCCGGCGAAGAACGGCTGGTTCACGGACTTGAAGGCCTCGGCCAGCGGTGCGGTCGCCGACATCTGCGTGTAGTGCTGCATACCGGTGACGACCAGGGTCACGGCGACGTAGAGCACGGTGCAGACGAGCAGCGAGCCCAGGATGCCGCGCGGCATGTCGCGCTGCGGGTTCTTGGTCTCCTCGGCCGCCGTCGCCACGACGTCGAAGCCGATGAACGCGAAGAACACCAGCGCGGCGGCGGTGAAGATGCCCATGACGCCGAAGTTGGTCGGCTCGTAGCCGAACACCAGCTGGACCAGCGGGGCGTGCCAGCCGCTGACGCTCTCCTCCTGGGGCTTGGCCGGCGGGATGAACGGCGAGTAGTTGTCGGCCTTGATGAAGAACAGGCCCGCGACGATGACCAGCAGCACCACGGTCACCTTGATGGCGACCACGATGGCGGTGATCCGTGCCGAGAGCTTGGTGCCGACCACCAGGATCGCGGTGAGCGCCAGGACCAGCAGGAAGGCCATCAGGTCGAAGGAACCGCCCGCATCGGGTCCGGCCAGCGCCTTGGGCAGCTCCCAGCCGAGGTTGGTGTCCATCAGATGGCGTACGTACCCGGACCAGCCGACCGCGACCACCGCGGTGCCCAGGGCGAACTCCAGCACCAGGTCCCAGCCGATGATCCAGGCGGGCAGCTCGCCGATCGAGGCGTAGCTGAACGTGTACGCCGATCCGGCCACCGGCACCGTCGAGGCGAACTCGGCGTAGCAGAGGGCCGCGAGGGCGCAGACGACACCCGCGGCCACGAAGGACAGGGCGGTGGCGGGTCCGGCGTTGTTCCGGGCCGCGATGCCCGTGAGGACGAAGATGCCCGTGCCGATGATGACACCGACACCGAAGATCATGAGGTCCCACGCGGAGAGCGACTTCTTGAGCTGGTGCTCCGGCTCTTCCGTGTCACGGATGGACTGCTCGACCGATTTCGTACGGAAGGGGCTGTTGATATCCGTAGTCACGGACACACCTCCGAACTGAGGGTCCCCCCGGCGCAACCGGGAGGTGCCGGCATACGCGAACGGGCCGGGTGAACCACTCTTCAAGAGTGATCTCCCGGCCCGGTCCGTGCAACAGGGCGCCCCCGCGAGGGGCGCCGGAACTAGTCGACCGCGGCGGCCGGCTCGTTGTCCAGACGGCCGTCCAGCTTGGCCACCAGGCCCGTGACCTGCCGTGCGATGTCCGGAGCGGTCAGGCCGATCTCGGCCATGATCTCCTTGCGCAGGGCGTGGTCGAGGAAGCGCTGCGGGATGCCGAAGTCACGCAGCGGTACGTCGACGCCCGCGTCGCGCAGGGCCTGCGCGACCGCGGCGCCGACACCGCCGGTACGCCCGTTGTCCTCGACGGTGACGACCACGCGGTGCCGCTCGGCGAGCGGCGCCAGGGCCTCGTCGACCGGCTTGACCCAGCGGGGGTCGACCACGGTGGCGGAGATGCCCTGCTTGTCGAGCAGGTCGGCGATCTCCAGGCACATCGGGGCGAGCGCGCCGACCGAGACGATGAGTACGTCCGGCCGGGTGACCTCGGGGGCCGGGGCGCGCAGGAGGTCCATGCCGCCGATCCGCCCGAGGGCCGGGACGGCGGGGCCCACGACGCCCTTGGAGAAGCGGACCACGGTGGGGGCGTCCTTGACCTCGACGGCCTCGCGCAGCTGCGCGCGCAGCTGCTCGGCGTCGCGCGGGGCCGCCAGCCGCAGGCCGGGGACGACCTGGAGGATGGACATGTCCCACATGCCGTTGTGGGAGGCGCCGTCGTCGCCGGTGATGCCGGCCCGGTCCAGGACGAAGGTGACCCCGCACTTGTGCAGGGCGACGTCCATGAGGACCTGGTCGAAGGCGCGGTTGAGGAAGGTGGCGTACACGGCGAAGACCGGGTGGACGCCACCGGTGGCCAGGCCCGCGGCGGAGGTCGCGCCGTGCTGCTCGGCGATGCCGACGTCGTAGATGCGGTCCGGGAAGGCCTCGGCGAACTTGTTGAGGCCGACCGGGTGGAGCATGGCGGCGGTGATGCCGACGACGTCCGCGCGCTCGTGGCCGATCTTGACCATCTCGTCGGCGAAGACGGAGGTCCAGCTGGCGGCGGCGGTCTTGACCGGCAGGCCGGTGTCGGGGTGGATCACGCCGACCGCGTGGAAGCGGTCCGCCTCGTGCTCCAGGGCCGGGGTGTAGCCGCGGCCCTTCTGGGTGAGGCAGTGCACGATGACCGGGCCGCTGAAGCGCTTGGCGCGGATGAGGGCGGACTCCAGGGCCAGGGCGTCGTGGCCGTCGATGGGGCCGATGTACTTCAGGCCCAGGTCCTCGAACATGCCCTGCGGGGCGATGAAGTCCTTCAGGCCCTTCTTGGCGCCGTGCAGGGTCTCGAAGAGCGGCTTGCCCACGACCGGGGTGCGCTCCAGGATCTCCTTGCCGCGGGCCAGGAAGCGCTCGTAGCCGTCGGTGGTGCGCAGGGTGGCCAGGTGGTTGGCGAGGCCGCCGATGGTGGGGCCGTAGGAGCGCTCGTTGTCGTTGACGACGATGACGAGCGGGCGGTCCTTGGCGGCGGCGATGTTGTTCAGCGCCTCCCAGGCCATGCCGCCGGTCAGCGCGCCGTCGCCGATGACGGCGGCCACGTGGTGGTCGTCGCGGCCGAGCACCTGGTTGGCCTTGGCGAGGCCGTCGGCCCAGCCCAGCACGGTGGAGGCGTGGCTGTTCTCGATCACGTCGTGGTCGGACTCGGCGCGCGAGGGGTAGCCCGACAGGCCGCCCTTGGAGCGCAGGTTGCCGAAGTCCTGACGGCCGGTGAGCAGCTTGTGCACGTAGGCCTGGTGGCCCGTGTCGAAAAGGATCTTGTCCTTGGGCGAGTCGAAGACCCGGTGCAGGGCGATCGTCAGTTCGACGACGCCGAGGTTGGGGCCGAGGTGCCCGCCGGTCTTGGAGACCGCGTCGACAAGGAAGGACCTGATCTCCGCGGCCAGCTGGTCCAGCTGCTCCGGGCTGAGCCGGTCCAGATCTCGCGGTCCCTTGATGCGGGGCAGCAGCACCCGTGCCTCCTTGCAGTTGCTTGCTGGTCTGTCGAGTCTAATGTTCCGCTCGCGGCGGGCGTCATCGGGCGGTCCCGGGTCGGTCACACCATTGTCATACGTGTACACATCGGTACGAGGTCACACACCACGAGTGGGTGAGGGAACGCACTGACGTACGCACCGGCGGACGCGTCGGGACACGCAGGTGCCCGGCACCACCGTGAGGTGGCGCCGGGCACCTGGAGGACGCCGGTCGCTAGGCCCTGTCGGCCTAGGCGCGGCCCGCCGTCTTCTGGGTCTTGCGGGTGACGGAGTCGATCACCACGGTGGCCAGCAGCACCGCACCGGTGATCATGTACTGGATCGGGGTGGCGATCCCCTCCAGGGCGAGACCGTACTGGATGGAGGTGATGACCATGACACCGAGGAGGGCGTTCCAGGTCCGCCCGCGCCCGCCGAAGAGGCTGGTGCCGCCGATCACGGCCGCCGCGATGACGTTCATCAGCAGGTCACCGGCGCCGGCGCTCTGGTTCGCCGCCGCGATCTTGGAGGCCCAGAACAGGCCGCCCACGGCCGCGAAGGTGCCCGCGATCGCGAAGACCGCGATGCGTACGCCGGCCACGTTGATGCCGGCGCGGCGGGAGGCCTCGACACTGCCGCCGAGGGCGAAGACCTTGCGGCCGAAGCCCGTACGGCGCAGCAGGAAGTCCGTGCCGACCAGCACCAGCACGAAGAGCAGCACCGCGAGCGGCAGGCCCTTGTACTGGTTGAAGACCGCCGCGGGCCCGAACGTGACGAGCGCGAGCAGGCCGGTGCGCAGCAGGATCTCGTTCAGCGGCCGGGAGGGGACGCCCGCGGCCTGGCGGCGGCGGTTGTCGAAGAAGGTGGCGAGGAAGTACGCCACCACGGCCAGCAGGGCCAGTCCGTAGCCGGCGGCGACGTCCGAGAAGTAGAACGTGGTGAGCTGCCCCACGACCCCCTCGGAGTCGATGTTGATCGTGCCGTTGCTGCCGAGCAGCTGGAGCATGAAGCCCGACCAGAACAGCAGGCCCGACAGGGTGACCGCGAAGGCCGGGGCGCCGATCCTGGCGAAGAAGAAGCCGTGGATGGCGCCGATCACCGCGCCGCCGGCGACAGCCGCGAGGACCGCCAGCCACTCGTTGATGCCGTGGGTGACGGCGAGGACGGCGAACAGGGCGCCGGAGACTCCGCTGACCGAGCCGACCGAGAGGTCGATCTCGCCGAGCAGCAGCACGAAGATGATGCCGACGGCCATCATGCCGGTGGCGACCATCGTGATCGCGATGTTGTTGAGGTTCTCCGGGGAGAGGAAGTTGGAGTTCAGCCCCTGGAAGATGCTCCAGATGACGATCAGGCCGATCACGACCGGGAGGGATCCCAGGTCGCCGGCGCGCATCTTGCGCCGGAACTCGCTCAGGTAGCCGGACAGGCCCTGCTCGCGCACGAGCAGGCGCGGGTCCACGGCCGGGATGGCGTCGTGCGGGGCGGCGGGGTTGGCGAGTTCGGCGACGGCCTCGGTGCCGTGGTCCGCGGCGTGGTGTTCGGTGCTCACTTCTGAGCCTCCCCGGTGCGCGCCGCCCGGCGGGTCACGGCGTTGTCCGTGGCGCCCGTGATGGCGGAGATGATCTCTTCCTGCGAGGTGTCGGCGACGGTGAA
Organism: Streptomyces sp. NPDC042102; assembly: GCF_055582305.1. NCBI lineage: Bacteria > Bacillati > Actinomycetota > Actinomycetes > Kitasatosporales > Streptomycetaceae > Streptomyces > Streptomyces sp. NPDC042102. Next base: position 304,301 of record NZ_JBVJDL010000001.1, on the reverse strand, counting down.
GACGCCGTTGTTGCGGCCGAGCCGCAGCACCGCGACCTTGTCGGCGACGGCCTTCACATCGGCCATGTTGTGGCTGATGAGGATGACGGCGTGGCCGCGCTCGCGCAGCCGCTCGACGAGGTCGAGGACCTGGGCGGTCTGCTCGACGCCGAGGGCGGCGGTGGGCTCGTCGAGGATGACGAGCTGGGGCTCGCCCAGCATGGAGCGGGCGATGGCCACGGTCTGGCGCTGACCGCCGGAGAGCGAGGCGATGGGGATCCGGACACTGGGGATCCGGATGGACAGGGTGGTGAGCAGCTCGCGGGCGCGGCGCTCCATCTCCACCTCGTCCAGGACCCCGCGGCGCTTGAGCTCGCGGCCGAGGAAGAGGTTGCCGACGACATCGATGTTGTCGCACAGCGCGAGGTCCTGGTAGACCGTCGCGATGCCCAGGTTCTGGGCGTCGTGGGGCTTGGTGATCGACACCGGGCGGCCCTCCCACTCGATGACGCCGTCATCGATGGGGTGCACGCCGGCGATCGTCTTGACCAGCGTGGACTTACCGGCGCCGTTGTCGCCGACGAGGGCGACCACCTCGCCGGAGTGGATCTCGAGTTCTACGTCGGTCAGGGCCTGGACGGCGCCGAACCGCTTCGAGACCCCTCGCAACGCCAGCACGGGCGCAGCGGACACATGAACCATCTCCTTCGCCGCCTGACCAGCGGGGATGTCGTGCAAAGAAGTGCGGAAGGTGGGGTGGGGTGGGGTGGGACAGAGTGGGGTGGATCGTTTCTGCCCGGCGCCCCCGCGGTGGCGGGGGAAGAGGGGCGGGGGCGCCGGGCAGGCGGGAGGTGTCCCCCCGGGGCGGGGGGACGGGGGCCTTCGTGCGAGGGCCGGGGCCTTCACTCGAGGGCCGGGGCCTGCGCGCCGGGCCGGGGCCTCGCGTACGGCTCGCCCGGAGCCTTGCGGGGCCTTCGTGGCCCCGCGGCGGCCCGGGACCGTACCCGCGGGGGCCCGGGGGACCCTGCGGGCGGGCCCGGGGCCGTACGGAGGGCCGACGGGCCCCACCGGGCCCGGGGGGCCTACTTCAGGCCGACCGTGGCGCAGGCGGCCGCGTACTTGTCGGAGCAGATCTCGTCCACGGTGTAGACGCCGTCCTTGATGACAGTGTCCTTGATGTTGTTCTTCGTGAGCGAGACGACGGGGACCAGGACCGAGGGGACGCCCTTGGTGGTGGGGCTGTCGACCTTGGAGGTGGTCACGGAGTCGACCTTCTCGCCCTTGGCGAGGGCGACGGCCATCTTCGCGGCGGCCTCGGCCTCCGGCGCGTACGGCTTGTAGACGCTCATGAACTGCTCGCCCGCCACGATCCGCTGCACGCCGGCGAGTTCGGCGTCCTGACCGGTGACCGGGGGCAGCGGGTTCAGACCGGCCGCCTTGAGGGCGGTGATGATGCCGCCGGCCATGCCGTCGTTGGCGGAGTAGACGCCGACGATCTTGTCCTTGCCGAGCGCGGAGATGGCGCCCGCCATGTTGGTGTTGGCGTTCTCCGGCTTCCACTCGACGGTGTCGTACTCCTTGCCGACGTTCACCTTGCCGTCGAGCACGGAGTGGGCGCCCTGCTTGAACAGCTTGGCGTTCGGGTCGGTGACCGAGCCGTTCATCATGACGATCTGGCCGTCCTTGGCCTTGTCGCCCAGGGCCTCCAGGAGCGCCTTGCCCTGGACGCGGCCGACCTCCTCGTTGTCGAAGGAGGTGTAGGCGTCGATCGGGCCCTCCGCCAGGCGGTCGTAGGCCACGACCGGGATACCGGCGTCCTTGGCCCGCTTGACCGCGCCCGCGATGGCCTTGGAGTCGACGGCGTCGAGGATCAGGACGTTCACCTTGTTGGTGATCATCGCGTCGACCTGCGAGTTCTGCGCGGTCGCGTCCTGCTTGGCGTTGGCGTAGACGACCTCGCCCTTGCCGCCGGTGAGCTCGGCGATCTTCTTCTCGATGAGCGGCTTGTCGAACTTCTCGTAGCGCGCGGTCTGGTTCTCGGGCAGGAGCAGACCGACCTTGATCGCGTCGCCCTTGGCGGCGGAACCGGACGCCGCGGGCTTCTCGCCGGCCTCCTTGGCGCTGCCACAGGCGGCGAGCGAGGCGGCCATCGCGGTGGCGGCGACGGCAACGGCGGCTCTACGCATACGCGTGTTCATTTCTTGAACCTCCCTGACGAGGCCGCAACACTGCGGCCGAGGTGGGTGTGAGTCAACCTCGGCCGCAACTTTGTCGTCAAGGAGTGAATCCTTAACGAGATGACAACGGAGTCATCCGTTATCTAACTGAAGACAACAGGGCGGGGGTCGAAGTCCCGCCAAGCAGGGTGGAATCGCCCATTTCGCTGAGGACGAGGGCGAGCGCGCCCAGCACCTCGGCACGGCTGCCCAGCGATCCGGTGACCACCGACAACTGCCGGGCGGCGCTGGGGATCGCGTACCTCCCCACTGATTCACGTATGGGAGCCAGCACGAGTTCACCCGCCTCCGCGAGCGAGCCGCCGAGCACGATGCGGCTCGGGTTCAGGAGGTTGCACAGGCTCGCCACCCCGCTGCCCACGTGCCGGCCGACGTCGGAGACCACCCGGCGGCATCCGGGGTCACCCGAACGGGCCAGTTCGACCACCCGTTCCATCGTCAGTTCCGGTCCGTGGGTGCCCTGCAGGAGCGGCAGCACGTAGCGGGCGGCGGCGAAGGTCTCCAGGCAGCCCCGGTTGCCGCAGCGGCACACCGGGCCCGACTCGTCCAGGGTGATGTGCCCGATCTCGCCGGCCGTGCCGCCGGGGCCGCGGTAGATCTGGCCGCGTATGACCAGGCCCGCGCCGACGCCGCTGGCCACCTTGATGTACGCGAGGTCCTTGACCCCGCGGCCGCTGCCCCACACCAGCTCGCCCAGCGCGCCGAGGTTCGCGTCGTTGTCGACGTACACGGGGACGCCGAGCCGCTGCGAGAGCTCCTGGCGCGGGTTGATGCCCGCCCAGCCCGGCAGAATGGAGGTCGAGCCGAGCGTGCCGGACTCGACGTCGATGGGGCCTGGGACGCCGAGTCCCACCCCGATGATCTTGTCGCGGCCCACCCCGGTGTCCTCGATCAGCTCCCCGACCAGCGCTTCCGCCCGGTCGAAGCCGTCCACCCAGGACGCGTCCACGTCCAGCGGCTCGGCCTCCTCGGCCAGCACCTGGTGGGCCAGGTTCCCGACCGCGACCCGCAGGTGCGTGTGCCCGAAGTCGACGCCGATGACGATGCCCGCGTCACCGCTGAGGGAGACGCTGCGCGCCCGCCGGCCGCCCGCCGAGGTGGGCGTGACCTCGACCGTCCCGCCGTCCTTCAGCTCCCGGACGATGTTGGAGACCGTGGCCGCCGACAGTCCGGTGGTACGGGCGATCTCCGCCTGGGTCAGCGAGCCGGCGAGCCGGACGGCCCGCACGACCCGTTCGAGATTCGCGCGGTGCAGTGAGGACTGCGAACCCGGAGTCTCCACGACTCATCCACTCCTGCCTACAAGCGACGGCCTGCCGTCGCCCCCCGGCCGAGGTCGCGGTGTCGAGACCTCGGCGTCTCCAACTTGTGAACCCTAAGTCGAGCCTTTGGCCCTCCACACGTCAAGAGGCTGAGCCAGCACGAATCGTCTCCTTGGGGCCGAAAGTATGAGAGAACCACCGGCCGGGTTCGTGTTACGGTCGCTGAGGCGCCGGTCATCTGCGGCTTTTCGGCCGGACCGGGCGCCTGCCATGACAGCGCGACGCAAGGAGGTGTTCGGGATGAGTCCCGACCGAAGTTCCTGCCGCGCCCTCGTCGGCTGATCACCTTCCGATCGCATCGTGATCGTCAGCTGAAGCGCTGACTCCTCTTTTCCTCATCTTCCTTCCGCATGCCCGCTCGCGCCTCGCGTGGGCACCTCAGGCATGCCGACCCGCGGGTCCGGCCGCCTCGCGCCGCCGCCTGCCGGTCCATGACCACTCCGCGTGACCGTACGGCTCCGTGCTGTCCGGATCGCGTGGAGGGAGGCTTCGTCATGACCATGCTCACCCCCCGTACCCCGGCGAAACTCGCGCCGCCGGGCCGTACCCGACGCGAGCGAAAGGCCGCCGAGCTGGAGGCCCGCACCCGTGCGGCCGGCGACCGGCTCACCGCCCTCAGCGCCCGCCCGGGCGCCCAGGTCCTCGAGGAGCTGGGCGCCGGCCGCAACGGCCTCACCCACGACGAGGCCCGGCTGCGTCTGGAGCGGCACGGCGCCAACGCCGTCGCCCACGACCGGGCACCGCACTGGACCGTCCAGCTGGCGAAGGCGTTCGCGAACCCCTTCATCGGCGTCCTGGTCTTCCTCGCGGCCGTCATGTACTGGCAGGACCCCGCGGATCCCGGTGTCGTCATCCTCTCCGCGATGGTGGCGATCAGCGGCCTGCTGCGCTTCTGGCAGGAGTTCCGCTCCGGCCGCGCCGCCGACGCCCTCAAGCAGCTCGTGACCACCACCTGCGCGGTGCAGCGGCGGGCCGGCAGCGGCTCGGGGCCGACCACCTTCGAGATCCCCATGGACCAGGTGGTCCCGGGCGACGTCGTCAAGCTCGCCGCCGGCGACCTGATCCCCGCCGACCTGCGGCTGATCACGGCCAAGGACCTGATGGTCAGCCAGGCGGCCCTGTCCGGCGAGTCGCTGCCGGTCGCCAAGGCCGACACGCCCGCCCGCTCCGCCGGGGGGTACGCCGTCGCCGAGGACCTCGGCCAGCAGCTGACCACCGACCCGGTCGAGGCCGACAACCTCTGCCTGATGGGGACCTCGGTCACCTCCGGCACCGCCACCGGCGTGGTGGTCGCCACCGGCGCCGGCACCTACTTCGGCTCGATGGCCGGTTCCCTGGTGGGCGAGCGCCCGCAGACCAACTTCGACACCGGCGTGCGCCGGGTCAGCTTCCTGCTGATCCGCTTCATGCTGGTCATGGTCCCGGTCGTGTTCGCGATCAACGGCCTGACCAAGGGCGACTGGGACGAGGCGTTCCTCTTCGGCATCGCCGTCGCGGTGGGCCTGACCCCCGAGATGCTGCCGATGGTGGTCTCCGCCAACCTGGCGCGCGGCGCGGTCGCCATGTCCCGGCGCAAGGTGGTCGTCAAGCGGCTGAACGCGATCCAGAACCTCGGCGCGATGGACGTGCTGTGCACCGACAAGACCGGCACCCTCACCGAGGACCGGATCGTCCTGGACCGCTACCTCGACGTGCACGGCGACGAGGACGACGAGGTCCTGGAGTACGGCTACCTCAACGCGCACTTCCAGACGGGCCTGCGCAACCTCATGGACCAGGCGGTCATCGACCGCGTGGGCGAGGCCGAGGAGGTTGTCGTCGACGCACGGTTCTCGATGGTCGACGAGATCCCCTTCGACTTCGCCCGGCGCCGGATGTCCGTGGTGCTCAGCCGCAACTCCCTGCTGGGCGGGGTGGGCCGGCCCGAGCACGTCATGATCACCAAGGGTGCGGTCGAGGAGGTCCTGGACCTGTGCACCCACATGACCGACGGCGGCGAGCGGGTGGAGCTGACCGCGTCCCGCCGGCTGCGGGCCACCGCGACGGCGCAGGCCATGGGCCGTGACGGCCTGCGGGTCCTGGCCGTGGCCACGCGCACCCTGGACACCCCGCGCGACACCTACGGCGTGGCGGACGAGGAAGGGCTGACCCTGGTCGGCTTCCTCGCCTTCCTCGACCCGCCGAAGGCCGACGCGGCCGCCGCCCTGCAGGGGCTGGCGGACAAGGGCATCGCGGTGAAGGTGGTCACCGGCGACAACGAGCTGGTGGCCGCCCGGGTCTGCGCGGACGTCGGCATCCACGTCGGGCACGTCGTCTCCGGCGCCGAGACCGACCGGCTCGACGACGCCGAGCTGCGCGCGCTGGCCGCCCGTACGACCGTCTTCGCCAAGGTCAACCCGGTGCAGAAGGCCCGGATCGTCCGGGCCCTGCAGGCCGAGGGACACACGGTCGGCTTCCTCGGGGACGGCATCAACGACGCGGCCGCGCTGCACGACGCCGATGTCGGCATCTCCGTCGACACCGCCGTGGACATCGCCAAGGAGTCGGCGGACATCATCCTGCTGGAGAAGGACCTCACCGTCCTGGAGCAGGGCGTGGTGCAGGGCCGCACCACCTTCGGCAACACGATCAAGTACATCAAGATGACGGCGTCGTCGAACTTCGGCAACGTCTTCTCGGTCCTGGTGGCCAGCGCCTTCATCCCGTTCCAGCCGATGCTCGCGATCATGCTGCTGGTGCAGAACCTGGTGTACGACATCGCCCAGCTGGCCACGCCCTGGGACCGGATGGACGAGGAGTACCTGCGCAAGCCGCGCAACTGGGACGCCAAGGGCATCGGCCGGTTCATGGTGACGATCGGCCCCGTGAGCTCGATCTTCGACATCGCCATGTTCGTGATCATGTGGAACGTCTTCGGGGCGAACAGTGAGGCGAACCAGTCGCTCTTCCAGTCCGGCTGGTTCGTCGAGGGCCTGCTCTCGCAGACCCTGATCGTCCACATGATCCGTACCCGGAAGATCCCCTTCATCCAGTCGCGGGCCTCCTGGCCGGTGATGGTGATGACCGTCCTGGCGGTGCTGACCGGCCTGTACCTGCCCTTCTCGCCGCTGGCCGGCTCCCTGGGCTTCGTACCGCTGCCGGCGAGCTACTTCCCGTGGCTGATCGGTGTGCTGCTCGCGTACTGCGCGCTCACGCAGGCCGTGAAGACCTGGTACATCCGCCGGTTCCACACCTGGCTGTGAGGAGTCGGACCGGTGGTGGACCAGTGGATGATGGCCGGGCACCTGGCCGCGGCCCTCGGCTTCGGGTCCCTCATCGGCCTGGAACGGCAGTGGCGGGCCCGGATGGCGGGCCTGCGCACCAACGCCCTGGTGGCGGGCGGCGCGGCGCTCTTCGTGCTGCTCTCGCAGTACGGCTTCCTGAGCGAGGTCCCGCAGGTCGGGTACGACGGCTCGCGCGTCGCCGCCCAGATCGTCTCCGGGATCGGTTTCCTGGGCGCGGGCGTGATCATGCGGGACGGGCTGAGCGTGCGCGGCCTGAACACGGCGGCCACCCTGTGGTGTTCGGCGGCCGTGGGCTGCCTGGCGGGCGTGGGCCTGTTCGTGCTGGCGGCCCTCGGCACGGTGGGCGTGGTGGGGACCAACCTCCTGCTGCGCCCGCTGGGCCGGCGCCTGGACCGGGAGCCGCGCGGCGGGGCGGAGGTCGCCACCGACTACCACTTCGAGGCGGTGTGCCTGGAGGCGGAGGAGGCCCACATCCGGCACCGGCTGGTGGACGCCCTGGGCCGGCCCGGCTACCAGCTGCGGGAGATCCGCAGTCAGGACGGGCCGGTGCCGGGCCGGGTGACCGTCTCGGCACTGCTGACCGCCGAGGGCGAGGGCTGCAAGGCCCTGGAGGAGGCGGTCAGCAACCTCTCCCTGGACCCCTCGGTCTCGGCGGTCAGCTGGGCGGTCGTACCGGAGGGGGCTACTTGAGGGTGGCGGAGGTCAGGCCCGCCTGGATCTGGCGCTGGAAGGAGAGGTAGACCACGAGCATCGGGATCATCGCGATCGTCACGCCGGCGAACAGCACCGGCAGGTCGGTCGCGTACCCCTGCTGCTGCTGGAGCTGGATCAGGCCCTGGGTGAGCAGGTAGCGCTCGGGGTCCGATCCGGTCTGCGGCTGCATCAGCACCGAGGGCAGGATGTACTGGTTCCACTGGCCGAGCGTGTTGAATATCCCGACGCTGATCAGGCCGGGCCTGGCCATCGGCACCATCACCTGGAAGAAGATCCGGGTGTGGGAGGCCCCGTCGATGACCGCCGCCTCGTGGACCGCCGTGGGCAGCGTCCGGAAGAACGCGTGCATGAAGAAGACGGTGAACGGCATCGAGTAGGCCACGTAGACCAGCACCAGGCCGTGGTACGTGTTCAGCATGTCGAACCGCTTGACCATGAAGAACAGCGGGACCAGCGCCAGGAAGACCGGGAACATCGCCCCGCTGACGAAGAAGTAGTAGATGAACCGGTTGCCCCGGAAGGGGTAGCGGGCCAGGACGTACGCCGCCATCGACCCGAAGAGCATGGTCAGCGGGACCGAGAACACCATCACGATCAGCGTGTTGGCGAAGTAGTCGCCGATGCCCTTGTCCCAGGCCCGGCCGAATGCGTCGAGGTTCCATCGGGCGGGCCAGGTCAGCGCCGAGCCGCCGATCTGGGCGTCGGTCTTGAAGGAGCCGAGCACCAGCCAGACCAGGGGCAGGACGATCAGGGCAGCCCACACGGCCAGGAAGCCGTGGGAGAAGACGTTGAGGACCACGCCGTCGGGGCGGCGGCCCCGGTCCTCCCCCGGGTCGCCGCCGCCGGACCGCTCGGCGGCGGCCTCGCCCGGTGCCTTGACGACTGTGGTCATGGAGGCCTCCGGCTCAGAACTCGATGCGCTCGCGGCGGGTGGCGCGCAGCGTGACGATGGAGAGGATCATGGTCAGGACGAGCATGACGACGCCCATGGCGCAGGCGTAGCCGCTCTTGCCGAAGTACAGGAAGTTGCGCATCAGCACCGTCGCCATGACCTCGCTGTGGTGGTCGGGGCCGCCGCCGAACTGTCCGGACGTCATCGTCGAGACCAGCACGAACATGTCCATGGCGGCGATGCCCAGATAGACCGCGGAGGTCTGCACAGAGTCCCACAGCAGCGGCAGCGTGACCCTGAAGAAGGTCTGGGCGCGCCCCGCGCCGTCGAGGAGGGCCGCCTCGTAGATGTCCTTCGGGATGGACTGCATGGCGGCGGAGAAGAGCACCAGGTAGAAGCCGACGCCGTGCCAGACGACCACCAGGAGCAGGCACCAGAGCACGAACCTCGGCTCGTTGAGCCATTCGATGGGCGCCTGCCGGTCGACCAGGCCCGTCCGGATGAGGACCCCGTTGAGCAGGCCGCCCTCGTCGCTGCGGTACACGGCGCCGAAGAGGACGGCGAGGATGGCGAGCGAGAGGACCTGCGGGAAGAAGTAGACGATCTTGTAGAAGCCCGATCCCCGCACGCCCTGCACGCCGCCGGCGCCGCCCCGGCCGCCCGCGTTCACCATGAAGGCGAAGAACAGGGCGAGCAGGATGGTGAGCACGGGGACGAACACCAGGAGCAGCAGGTTGTGCCACAGGGCCCCGCGGAAGACCTCGTCCTTCATCAGGGCCGCGTAGTTGTCCAGGCCGACGATGTCGAACGTCGGCGACTGGCCGGTCCAGTTGGTGAAGGAATAGCCGAACGTCTGTACGTACGGCCAGATGACGAAGGTCAGGTACAGCGCGAGGGGTACGAGGAGGAAGCCGGCGATGAAGCCGCCCCGCCCCTTGCCCTGGGCTACATGGCTCATGGTGTCCGTCCCTGGTGGTCCCCGGTCCCCGGCGGTGTCAGGCCCGGCGGTTGTTCTTGGCGCTCGGGTCCTGCGCGGCCTTGTTCACCGCGATCTGGGCCCTCTTGATCCACTCCCTCGGCTGAATCCGCTTGGCCATGAGCTCATTGGACGCGTCCTGGATCGCGGTGTCCATCTCGCTGTACCACTCGGTGTACAGGTAGTTGAACGTGTTCGGCCCGGCCGCCTTCAGCGCCGCGACCGCCGACCGGGTGCCCGGCCGCAGCTTCACGCCCGGGTCCACGCCGTCCTTGACCACGGTGAGCGAGTTGGCCTGCTGGGCGAAGATGGTCGACCATTCGCGGGACAGCATCGAACGGATGAATTCCAGGCCGCCGGGCTTGTTGGCGGCCTGCTCCGGGACGATGAAGGGCTCGCCGGCGCCGGCCCTGACGGCCTCGAAGGGCAGTTTGCTGCCGGGCAGCAGCGGCATCGGCAGGAACTGCATGTCGAAGTCGTCCGGGGTCTGCTTGAGCTGCTCGTTCTCCAGCCAGGAGCCGGAGGGGATGAACGCGGCCTTGTACTGGTTCCAGGCGGTCTGGGACTCCGTGTGGGTCAGTCCGTTGGTGCCCGGCATCAGCAGGCCCTTCTCGACGACCTCGTAGACCGCCTCGACGGCGGCGAGTGCGTCCGCGCTGCCCTCGAAGGCGTTCGGCTCCAGGTTGTCGATCGCCTTCATGGCCTCCAGACCGCCCTTCTTGGCGATCAGGTCCATGATGACCACGTTGATGTAGTAGGGGAATTTCCCCTGATGGGCGAGGCCGCCGATACCGGCGTCCTTCGCCCGGGTGCACACGGCGAGGAATTCCTCCCAGGTCTTCGGCGGGGTCCAGCCCTTCTCCTTGAAGAGCTTGCCGGAGTACCAGAACCCGAAGAGGGTGTAGACGTAGTTCAGGGAGACGAATGTGCCGCCCTGCATGCCCTGTTCGACCGTGCCCGGAATCAGCAGGTCCCGGATCTTCTTGTCCGGGTCGTCGAGCGAGGGCGCGTCGAGCACCGGAGTGAGGTCGGCGAGCTGGTTGCTCCTGAAGAGCACGTCCAGCTTGATCTTCTGGGCGCCGGAGTTGTCGACGACGTCGGGCGGGTTGCCGCCGTTGAAGCGCGTCTGGAGCTTTCCGGTGATCTCCTGGGTGCCGAGGTGGGAGCTCTTGGTGCCCCACTTCTTGTCGAAGGCGGCCTCCCAGGCCTTGGCGTAGTCGTCGCCGAATCCGCCCTTGAAGACGACCACGTCCAGCTTGGTGCCCTTGGCGACCCCGAACGGGTTCTCCTTGGTGATCGGCGCCTTGGCCGGGCCGCTGGTGCTCGCGTCCCCGCCGCCCGAGGCGCACGCGGACAGGAAACTCATCGTCGGGACGGAAATCAGGCCGAGTGCCGCGGAGCGCTTGATCAGGTCCCGGCGGCCGAGGCCCTCACCCGTGGATCCCATGCTGTGTCCTCGCCTTCGTCGGATATGTGAAGGAGGGCCCGGGGGGCCGCTCGAACCGCGGCGGCCCGGACGCGCACAGGTATAGTCCACTCGCGCTGGGCTCAGCAAGGCATGCGCCACACGGAAAAAGCGGAAGGGCCGTACCCCCTTAACGGGGATACGGCCCTTTGGTGCTGCTTCGTCGCCTCGGCGACTTCGGCCCTTAGCCGCGGATCAGGTTCCGCAGGACGTACTGCATGATGCCGCCGTTGCGGTAGTAGTCCGCCTCACCGGGGGTGTCGATGCGGACGACCGCGTCGAACTCCACACCGGTCTCGGTGGTCACCTTGACCGTGCGCGGGGTGGTGCCGTTGTTCAGCTCCTCCACACCGGTGAAGGAGAAGGTCTCCTCGCCGGTCAGACCCAGGGAGGCGGCCGAGGCGCCCTCCGGGAACTGGAGCGGGAGCACGCCCATGCCGATCAGGTTCGAGCGGTGGATGCGCTCGTAGGACTCGGCGATGACGGCCTTGACGCCGAGCAGCGCGGTGCCCTTGGCGGCCCAGTCGCGGGACGAACCCGAGCCGTACTCCTTGCCCGCCAGGATGACCAGCGGGATGCCGGCGGCCTGGTAGTTCTGGGAGGCGTCGTAGATGAATGAGACAGGAGCCGCGCCCTCGCCCTCACCAGCACGAGTGAAGTCGCGGGTGAAGCCGCCCTCGGTGCCCGGCGCGATCTGGTTGCGCAGGCGGATGTTGGCGAACGTACCGCGGATCATGACCTCGTGGTTGCCGCGGCGCGAGCCGTAGCTGTTGAAGTCACGGCGCTCCACACCGTGCTCGGTGAGGTACTTGCCGGCCGGGGTGTCGGCCTTGATCGCACCGGCCGGGGAGATGTGGTCGGTGGTGACCGAGTCGCCCAGCTTCGCCAGCACGCGGGCGCCGGCGATGTCGGAGACCGGGGTGGTCTCCATCGTCATGCCCTCGAAGTAGGGGGGCTTGCGGACGTAGGTGGACTGCGGGTCCCACTCGAAGGTGTTGCCGGTCGGGATCGGCAGCGCCTGCCACTGGGCGTCGCCCGCGAAGACGTCCTGGTAGGACTTGTTGAACATGTCCTCGCCGATGGCGTTGGCCACGACGTCGTTGACCTCGGCCTCGGAGGGCCAGATGTCCTTGAGGAAGACCGGGTTGCCCTCGGTGTCGATGCCGATGGCGTCCTTGGTGATGTCCACCTTCATGGAGCCCGCGATGGCGTACGCGACGACCAGCGGCGGGGAGGCCAGGTAGTTCATCTTGACGTCGGGGTTGATGCGGCCCTCGAAGTTGCGGTTGCCCGAGAGCACCGAGGTGACGGCCAGGTCGGCGTCGTTGATCGCCTTCGAGATCTCCTCGTCCAGCGGACCGGAGTTGCCGATGCAGGTGGTGCAGCCGTAGCCGACGAGGTTGAAGCCGATCTTGTCCAGGTACGGCGTGAGGCCGGCCTTGTCGAAGTAGTCGGTGACGACCTTCGAGCCCGGGGCCAGGGTGGTCTTGACCCACGGCTTGCGGGTCAGGCCCTTCTCGACCGCCTTCTTGGCCACGAGCGCCGCGGCGACCATGACGTAGGGGTTCGAGGTGTTGGTGCAGGAGGTGATCGCGGCGACCGTGACGGCGCCGTGGTCGATCTCGAAGGAGGAGCCGTCGGCCAGCGTGACCAGGGTCGGCTTGGTCGGCACGCCGTTGGAGGTGGCCGGGGCGTCGGACGCCGGGAAGGACTCCTTGCCGGCCTCCTCGTCGTCGCTGACGTAGTTGCGCACGTCCTGCGCGAACTGCTCGGCGGCCTCGGCCAGGACGATGCGGTCCTGCGGGCGCTTGGGGCCGGCGATGGAGGGGACGACCGTGGAGAGGTCGAGCTCCAGCTTCTCGGAGAAGTCCGGCTCGGCGGCCGGGTCCAGCCACAGGCCCTGCTCCTTGGCGTACGCCTCGACGAGCGCGACCTGCTGCTCGGAGCGGCCGGTGAGCTTGAGGTACTTCAGCGTCTCGCCGTCGATCGGGAAGATCGCGGCGGTGGAGCCGAACTCGGGCGACATGTTGCCGATGGTGGCGCGGTTGGCCAGCGAGGTGGCGGCGACGCCCTCGCCGTAGAACTCGACGAACTTGCCGACGACGCCGTGCTTGCGCAGCATCTCGGTGATCGTGAGCACCAGGTCGGTGGCGGTGGTGCCGGTGGGCAGCTCGCCGGTCAGCTTGAAGCCGACGACGCGCGGGATGAGCATGGAGACCGGCTGGCCGAGCATCGCGGCCTCGGCCTCGATGCCGCCGACGCCCCAGCCGAGCACACCGAGGCCGTTGACCATGGTGGTGTGGGAGTCGGTGCCGACGAGGGTGTCGGGGTACGCCTGGCCGTTGCGGACCATGATCGTGCGGGCCAGGTGCTCGATGTTGACCTGGTGGACGATGCCGGTGCCGGGCGGGACGACCTTGAACTCGTCGAAGGCGGTCTGGCCCCAGCGCAGGAACTGGTAGCGCTCCTTGTTGCGGCCGTACTCCAGCTCCACGTTCTGGGTGAAGGCGTCCGGGGTGCCGAACTTGTCCGCGATGACGGAGTGGTCGATGACCAGCTCGGCCGGGGCCAGCGGGTTGATCTTCGACGGGTCGCCGCCGAGCGCCTTGACGGCCTCACGCATGGTGGCGAGGTCGACGACGCAGGGAACGCCGGTGAAGTCCTGCATGATCACGCGCGCGGGCGTGAACTGGATCTCCTGGCTGGGCTGGGCCTGCGAGTCCCAGCCACCGAGCGCCCGGATGTGGTCGGCGGTGATGTTCGCGCCGTCCTCGGTACGCAGCAGGTTCTCCAGCAGGACCTTCAGGCTGTAGGGCAGACGGGCGGAGCCCTCGACCTTGTCCAGCCGGAAGATCTCGTACGACTCGTCGCCCACCTGCAGCGTGCTGCGGGCGTCGAAGCTGTTCGCCGACACGACAGTCTCCTTCATGCATGAATTCGCGCGTTCAACCGCATCCTGCCGCCTGGCACTCTGGCCAATCCGCTAAGGTAGGGCTAAGTTAGGTAACCCTTACCTGCGGCGCGGCTGCGGGACGCCTTAGGCAGTTATCTCGATGTCGAGATAACTCTAGTACATGGCTGCCCCCGAGGTCTGCACGCGCCTCCCGGTGTCCGCTGTCATCCACTCGAGGCGTTTGACAGCGAACCCAGTCGCTTCGCCTGCCTTGCCAGCGAACCTAGTCGTACGAGGGGACGCGCTGGGGGTGCCGAGTGGCCGTACCGGTCGGGGCAGATCTTGCGGAGCCGCACGTCGAGCTGTCGTACACGGATGCCGTACGCGAGTGTCGGCGGCGTCCGCTGCTGGACTGCGTGACGGCTCGGTTCGAGGACGTCCGAGCGGGGTCGGGGTTCCGGAGGAGGTGCTGCTGGCGAACGTGCGGTGGCTGTCGCGCTACCGGCACCCGCGGTGCCGGCGCGGGCCGTTGTGGACCGGCTCTGTTTCGGTGGGGGCGGCAAGTGATCCTCTCTGTCACGGCCTACGATCGGGGCGACATCACTTCGTCGACTCCAGAATGCGGTCGAGTGTCCGGCGCCCCGTTCGGCTCATCGTCGGATTGCTCTCGACGTAGTACCAGACGAGCCCCATCGCCTGTTCGAACGCCCATGCCTTGCCGCGCTCCCACTCCAGATCGTCACAGGCCAGTGTCTGCCGGAGCACGTCCCGTGGGCCCGGCTGCAACAGGTGCCAGGCGCTGACCAGATCCAGCGCGGGGTCGGCCGGGCCGAATCCGCCGGTGTCGAGGACGCCGCCGAGACGGTCTCCCGCGACGAGTACATTGCCGGGAATCAGGTCGCCGTGGCTCATCACGTCGGCACTCGTGCGCGGCAACTCCCGGAAGTGGCTCCACAGTCGGCGCAGCCGGGGCACGTCGAGCAGCCCCTGGCTCTCCTCGAAGCACTTCTCCATCCAGGCGTCGTGGTGAGCGAGAACGCCGCCGCGATTGTCGCCGCTGAAAAGCCGACCCCGCGTCTCGGCTTCCCGCAGGGCCGCGATGAAGGCCGCAAGGTCCTCGGCGAAAGCGTCCGACCCACTCGGGTCGGCATCGAAGGCGACGGTTCCCGGCAGCCACGTCTGGACCGACCACGGCATGGGATAACTCGCTCCAGGCTTTCCCAGGGCGACGGGTTCCGGAACGGGAAACCGAGACACCTGTGCCAGCTCCGCGCTCGCCTGGGCTTCCCGTTCCAGAACCGCCAGCGCCTCCGCGGCATCGGTCAGACGCAGCGGGAAGCGCGCGGAGAGGTCGTCCCCGATGCGGAAGATGGCGTGGACCGTCCCGGTCGACGACAGGAGTCGGATCGCCTTGCCGCTCCACTGAGGGAACTGTTCTTGGATCAAGGTCGCAACGATGTCGGTGGTCACGTCCACTTGGTCATCGTGCATGGTCAATCTCGCAGGCCCTTCCACTAGATGATTGAGTCCAAGGGCTCGTAGCCATAGGCCGCCAGCGAGCTGTGGCGCATGTCGCTGCCATCGCTCGCCGACCGGGTGCAAGGCGTGCCCGTCGTCCTGGCGGTCAGCGGAGAGCACGCGACGCATGCTTCAGCAACTCGGAGACCGTCTCGGTCGGGGGACAGCTGGGCAAACAGCCTTGAGTCTCCAGTGACTGGAGACAGCAGAGTGGGGGACATGGACGTTACGACCCTCTACTCGATCGGGGAGCTTTCCCGGCGAACCGGTTTGCCCGTGAGGACCATCCGGTTCTACTCCGATTCGGGGGTGGTAGCGCCGACCACCCGAAGTCCCGCCGGTTATCGGCTCTACGACCTCGACGCACTGCTTCGTCTGGAACTCCTGCGCACACTGCGCGAGCTGGGCATGGACCTGGCCACGATTCAACGGGTGCTGGACCGCGAGCTCTCGGTGGCGGAAGTCGCTGCTGCGCACGCCGATGCCATGGACGTCCAGGTCCGGGTGCTGCAACTGCGTCGGAGCGTTCTGCGAGTCGTGGCCAGATGCGGGTCCGATCCCGAGGAGATCAAGCTCGTGCACAGGCTCACACAGTTGTCCGGCGAGGAACGCCGACGGTTGATCGACGATTTCGTGGATGGCACCTTCGGCACAGTGGGTGCCGACCCGGCCGCGGTGGCCATGGTTCGCGCTGCCACTCCCGACCTCCCCGATGATCCGACCAGCGAGCAGGTCGCCGCGTGGGTGGAACTCGCCGAGCTGATCGGCGACGAGGACTTCCGGGCTCGGATGCGCCGGACGGCCAGGTGCCAGGTCACCGGACGCACGCCCGACATCGAGAGCGAGGCCGGCGAGGAACTGATGGAGTTCACCCGCCAGAAGGTAGCCGAGGCGATGGAGTCGGGCATCGACCCGCTCAGTGGTGGGGGCGCACCCGTCATCGACGACCTCGTGCACCGCTTCGCCGAGGTGTTCGCGCGTACCCCTGACGCAGAATTCCGGGACTGGATGGCCCAGCAGTTCGAAGAAGCACACGATCCCCGGGTGGACCGATATTGGCGGCTGGTGTGGATCGTCAACGGCTGGCAGGTGGTACCGAAGCTGATCCCGGTGTACCCCTGGCTCATCCAGGCCCTGCGAAATGACCGTGCCGCATAGTCACCACGGTGGGTACCGCGCCAGATCCCTGAATGAATCCCAGGGATCGCCTGCGGACATGAGACGAGGGCGTCCAACGTCGATGTGTGACGAAAGACCTGGACACCCTCGCAACGGCACTCTTTTTTCGGCCACCCAGGTGTCTCAACCGTTCCGGTCGCCCCAGGTCACAGCTGCGGCTTCGGAGCAGATCACCTGAGACGGGACACGAGAGGCACCGAGGACGTCGCTCGCGCGGATGACAGAGCAGCCGGACGGCTTTCCGGGACCACCAGTCCTGGGCGATCGCTAGGGAAGGCGCCGAAGCTGAACCAAGTAGAGCCAGGTATTCGAGTTCGGTTCCACATACGCGGCACGAACCGAATACCTCCCTGGCCTCAGTTCCACCCGCAGATGGTTCTCCGGCTCCAACTCGTCACCTGGCCAACCCGAGTCGAACAACACCACTGGCCCCGGCACGTCCCAACGCTGGTCGGGCTCCCAGGCGGCATCAGCGAGCGCGGCATCAACGCTGCCGAGAAGCTCCTCCTCCGATTCGGCGGCGCACCACCGCACGAACAGGCAATGTTCCGGGAGGAAGGACGTCGAGGCGGGGTCATCACCGAGGACCAGGGCCTGCCACTGCCCGACCGTCACCAGGCCGGCGTACCCATCGACGCCACAGGCTCTGTCGTAGTCGGTTTCAGACCCGTCGCTGTCTGCGCCGGACCACGAAGACAAGACCGCTTCGGGCACAACGATCAACGGCCCGCCACCGGACTCCACCCACTCGACCGCACCTGGATCTGCATACCTCGCCATGCGAGGAAGCTACAGGCCGCCGGTGACAATGATCACGGCCAGGGGACGTCCTGGCACACAGACAGGCCTGATCGTTTGACATCCAACCCAGTCAGGCCAGCACACCGCACCGGACTGACTCTGCTGTCAAAGGACACGAGGAGACAGGTTGATCACGGAGTACCAGGAGCGGCTACGGGAGCGCTACCTTGCCGCCCCCGTCATGCCGGCCCCGACGCCATGGCAGGCCGTCCTGGACCACAGGATCGCCATCGGGGGCCTGCTCGGCATCGGCTTCGCGGTCCACCCGGACACCGGACACGACCTCGTCATGGTCGTATCCAGCAACGGACACGGACTCTTCGACGCGGTCACCGGCGAGAAGATCGCACGCGACCGGGATCCCGATCCCACCACCAGCACCCCCGACGCACACCCGGACCTCACCTGCCCCGGCCTCGGTCCCGTCGCCGGCACCCCGGTCCGCATCGCCGGCCTCTTCGGCGGCGGTCTGCACCGCACCACCCCGGACGGTTGGACACTGGACGTCGTCAGCCCCGAATGGCCCCACGACCGCGTCATCCTCTCCGCCGACCACGGAGCGCACAAAGGACCGGCGGGGGGCACCTGGTGGCACGTCTTCCACGGCGAGTACTCGGAACTGCGCGCATCCGGTTTCTCCCCGTCCGGTCTCACCCTGGCAGTCGCCACCAGCAGCGACCTCACCCTCTGGACCCGACCGGAACTCCACTTCGAGGACTGAGCGCGCCCCGGGACGTCCCGGACAGGGTGGCCTCGGCCATTCGGGGGACCCGGCGTGCTCCCCGTCCGTATGCTGCTGCGCGACCGACACAGGGGCGCGGAAGCTCGGGGGGCGGCACATGGCCGGCGTGTTCATCAGTCACCGCAGCGTGGACGGGTGCGAGGCCGAGGCGCTGGCCACCGCCCTGGTCGGCCTGGGGCACCAGGTCTGGCTGGACCTGTGGGAGGTCGGGGTCGGCGTGTCGATCGTGGGCGCCATGGAGCGCGGCCTGGCCGACGCCAGCCACCTCGTCCTGTGCCTGTCCGACGCCGGGGTGCACGCCCCCTGGACGGCCCGCGAGTGGATGTCCGCGCTGGCCCGCCAGCTGGACGGCGCCGGCGTCACCCTCCTGCCGGTCCGCCTGACCGGCGGCTCCCCGCCCGCGATCCTGGCCGACATCCGGTACGCCGATCTGGTGACGGACTGGGAGGCGGGGGTCGCCGAGCTCGACCGCGCGCTGCGCCGATGAGCACCTCGACGGCGCAGCAGGTCTACATCGTCGCGGCGCCCGGCGAGGAACCGCACGCCGAGACGCTCGCGGGGCCGCTGCGCGAGGCCGGGTACGACGTCACCCACAACGGCACGGTCCTGGTGGGCGACTCCATCGTCGGCGAAGCCACCCGGGCCCTGGGGCGGGGGACGCCCGTCGTGCTGTGCGCCACCTACAAGGCCGTGGGCAGCGAGTGGACGCACAAGATCGTGAACGCGGCGCACACCGGTCCACCGCGGGTGTTCGTCGTCCAGATGGACGAGGGGGTCCACATCGCCCCGCTCGCGGTGAACACGGTGGTGGCCCGCTACGACCAGGACCCGGGGCATGCGGTGGCGCAGCTGCTGACGGCGCTGCGCAGCCGCTTCCCACCGCTGCCGCCGCCTGCGCCGCCGCCCCCACCGACCGGCGCCGGCGCCGCCTCCGAGGAGTCCCCGCTCCAGTTCCTGGACCGTCCCAGCGGCGTGACGGTCCATGACCACGAGGCTCTGCAGGCCTTCCGTGCCGATCTGCGGGAGGAGGTCCTGGCCCGCTACCCGGCGGGCCTCACCGGGAGCGAGTTCCTCAGCCGGGCCGCCGTATCGGTCGATGGCGTCCTGACCCGGACCGGCGCCCTCCTCTTCGCCCGCCACCCGGGCCCTGAATCCGTCCGGTCGATGGTCAAGTGCGTCCGGTACTTCGGTACGGACCGTTCCGCCGCCCGGGACTCGCTCACCCTGGAGGGCCCGGTGGCCGAGGTGATCGTCGCCGCCCGCGCCTTCGTCGCCGACCGGGTACGCGTGGGCGAGCGGCCCTCGGCGGACCTGGCCCGCGCCGAGCCGTTGTACGCGTACCCCATGATCGCCGTCCGCGAGATCATCGCCAACGCCGTCGTGCACCGCGACTACGCCCGTGACGACGCCTGTGTCCACGTACGCCTCTTCGAGGACCGCCTGGAGATCAGCAGCCCCGGCGGCTGGTACGGCCGCGCGGTCGGCGTGCGCCCGCTGGACCTGGGCGCGCTGGAGGGGCAGTCGGCCAAACGTAATTTCCAGCTGGCCCGGCTGCTGGCGTGGACCCGGCTGGTCGAGGGCGAGGGCAGCGGCATCCCCACGGCGCTGGCGGACTGCGCGGAGGCCGGGACGACCCGGCCGAGCGTGGTGGAGGCCGACGGGTTCGTGACCGTGACGATCCGGCCGCTGGAGGGGCCCGCGGTCCCGCCCGGTCCGACCGCCGCCGCCTTCCCCTTGCAGATCGGGGTCATGCCCCGGCGGGCGGACAGCTACCAGGTCCGCGCCGTGGAGGAGGAGGTCCACACGGCCCTGGCCGACGGGCTCGACGTGGTCCTGACCGGCCTCGGCGGCATCGGCAAGACCCAGCTGGCGGCCAACGCGGCCCGTGAACTGGCGGCGCGCAGGCGGCTGGACCTGCTGCTCTGGGTCGCGGCGGGCAGCCGGGAGGCGATCGTACGCAGCTACGCGCAGGCGGCCGCCGCGCTGCTGCCGCACGCACCGGCCGGCGATCCCGAGGCGGCGGCCGCCCTGCTCCTGGCCCACCTGGCCTCGGAACGGCTGAACTGGCTCGTCGTCCTCGACGACGTGGTGAATCCGGCCGACCTGCGGGAACTCTGGCCGCCGGACACACCCTGCGGCAACGTCCTGGTCACCACGCGGCGGCGGGACGCCGCCCTGGGCGGACAGCTGCGCCGACTGATCTGGCCCGGTCCCTTCACCCCCAAGGAGTCCCGCGCCTACCTCACGGGCAAACTCGCAGCGGCAGGCCGGCTGCCCGAGCCGGCGTCCCTGGACGAGCTCGCCGCTCAGCTGGATCACCTGCCGCTGGCCCTGGCCCAGGCCACCGCGTACATGATCGACGCGGACCTCGACGTCGGCACGTACCTCGCGCTCCTGGCCGACTACCGGCTGGTGGACGTCCTGCCCGACGACTCGGCACTGCCGGACGGCCAGTTGGCAACCGTGTCGACCACCGTGGTGCTGTCCATCGAGCAGGCGGACCGGATGCGGCCGGCGGGGCTGGCCAGGCCGCTGCTGGAGCTCGGCTCGGTGCTGGCCGCCGGGGGCACGCCCGTCGCCGTACTGCTGGGGGAATCGGCCCGCCGGTACCTCTCGGCGCGGTCCGGGCAGCAGGTGGACCGGCTCTCGGCCCAGCTGGCGCTGCGCTCGCTGCACCGCCTGGGACTGGTCACCCTGACCGCCGAGTCCGTCGAGGTGCACGGCATCGTGCAGCGCGTGACGGCGGAAAGCCTGTCGGAGGAGGTCTACCAGCAGACGGCGGTGGCAGCCGGCGACGCCCTGCTCGAGATCTGGCCGGAGATCGAGAACGACACCGACCTGGCGCAGGCGCTCCGGGCCAACGCGCACGCCCTGGTCGCCCAGGCGCTGGCCGTGCTGTGCCGGGAGGAAGCGCATCCGGTGCTGCTCCGGCTGGCGCGCAGCATCGGGGAGGCCATGCCCGCCAGCGCCGCCGCCTACCTGCGCCCGGTGTGCGTGTACGCCGCCGGTCAGCTGGGTGCCGACCATCCCCTGACGCTCGCGCTGCGGGGGTGGGAGGCCCTGTACCGGCTGGTCGGCGGGGACGTGGCCGCGGCGGCGGACACGCTGGCCCGGCTGGTCGCCGACGAGACGCGGGTGCTGGGGCCCACGCACCCCGCCACCCTGACGGCCGCGCACAACCTGGCGTGGGCCACGGGGCAGTCGGGCGACGCCGCCGGGGCCGTCGGCATCCTGGTCGCGATGCTGCCGGACACCGAACGGGCTCTGGGGCCGGACCACCCGGAGACCCTGTCCGTGCGCCACAGCCTGGCCTACTGGCGCAGCGAGGCCGGCGACACGGCGGGGGCGGCACGCGAGTACGAGGAGGTACTGGCCGCCCGCCGGGCCGTCCTCGGCAACGACCACCCGCAGACCTTCGCGACCCGCGGCAACCTGGCCATGGTCCTCGTCCAGAGCGGCGACACCGCACGGGCCGTGGCCCAGCTGAAGGCGCTGCTGGCGGACGAGATCCGGGTGCTGGGGCCGGAGCACCCCTCCACCCTCCTCACCCGGGGCAACCTCGCCAACGCGCTGGGCGGGCAGGGGGACTACCCGGCGGCCGTCCGGCTCCAGAGGCAACTGGTGGCCGAGCAGACGCGGGTGCTGGGACCCGAGCACCCCAACACCCTCACCTCCCGCAACAACCTGGCCACGTGGCTCGGGGCCGCCGGGGACGGCGTCGAGGCCGCGCGCACCCTGATCCCGCTCGCGGCCGACCAGATCCGGGTCCTGGGAAGCGTCCATCCCGAGGCCGTCGGGACGCGCCGCAACCTGGCCCGGTGGCTGGGTGCGGTGCTGGAGGAGCACGGTGCGGCGCCCGACGCGGCCGCCGGGATCGTCACAGAGCTGGATCCGGTGCTGGCCCGGCGGGTGCGCAGGCGGCTGGCCGGAGCGACGGCGGGCGCACCGCCGTGGGAAGAGCTGGTGGAGCGGGCCTTCGGGGTCGGGGCGGTGCACCTGCTGGAGCAGCTGATCCGGCTGCAGGGCGAGTCCGACCCGTCCCTGCGGATGCACGGGGGGAGCCAGAACACCGGCATCCTGATCACCGGTGCGCACAGCTCCGCGATCACCGGCGTGGGCAACACCGGAGTCGTCTTCGGCGGCGACTGAACGGCACGGCCGTCACGGCCGACACGAGGACGCCCGCACCAGCAGGCCGGCGGGCACGGTCGGCGGGGAGGGCGCCTCGCCGGTTCCGGACTCCACGATCGCGATCAGGGCCGCCACCGCCGTTTCGGCGATGAGGGCCGGGTTCAGGGTCACCGTGGTGACCGGCGGGGCGGACCGCTCGTACGCCGGGTCCTCGCTCGCGCAGACCAGGAGCAGCCCGTCGGGGACGGTCAGGCCGTGGCGGGCGGCCGCGGCCAGGGCCTGGCGGGCGCCGGGGTCGTAGAGGCAGTAGACGGCGTCGGCGGCGCGCGCGGCGAAGGCCCGGTCGAAGGCGTGGCCGGGTGCGTCGTCGGGCGCGAAGGGGATCACCAGCGGCGCGCGGCCGTGCTCCGCGCACCACTCCTCGTACGCCCGGGTCACCGCGTACGTGTAGTGCTCGTCGCCGAAGCCGCCGTGCAGGGCGATCCGGCGGGCGCCGGCCGCGGCGAGGTGGCCGAGGACCTCACGGGTGGTCGCGGCGTGGTCGTTGTCCACCCAGACGTCGCCGGGACGCGGATCGGCGGGGCGGCCGTCGAAGACGACGGGCATGCCCCGGGCGCGCAGGGCGCTGAGCACCGGGTCGCCGTGCGGGCTGTCGAGCAGCAGCATCCCGTCGACGGCGAGGGTGTGCCACGGGGTCCCGGCCCCGCGGTCGGCGGGCAGGGTGGTCAGGGCGTACCCGCGGGCGTGGGCGGCGGCGGTGGCGGCCGTCAGCCACTGGGAGAAGTAGGACACCGCGACGAAGTTCCAGGCGGACCCGGCGAACGTGGTGACGGCCAGGCCCAGGCTGCGGGTGCGCGGGGCGCCGGGCGCCGCGTACCCGAGTCCGGTCGCGATCTCGCGGACCCGGCGGCGGGTGGCGTCGGCGAGCCGGCCGGTGCCGTTCAGGGCGTGCGAGACCGTCGCGGTGGAGACCTCCGCGGCGCGCGCGATGTCGGCGAGGGTGGGTCCGGGCGCGCGGTTCATCGTCGGGCCATCGTACGGATTCCGTCGTCGGCGGCGGGTTCTGGTTAAGGACTTAATCAAACAGTGTCCTGGCCACAGCCGAGAGTTTGGAGTGGTCATGACGGAATCCTCGTCCTTCCCCGGGTCCTCCCCGCGGTCTTCCGCGGCCGACGGGTCCACCGGGCCTGCCGGGTCCGCCGGATCCGCCCGGGCCTCGCTCTCGCGGCGCGGCGTGCTCGTCGCGGCCGGGGCCGCCGGTACGGCCGGGCTGCTGGCCACCGCGGGCGCCGGTACGGCGGCCGCTGCGGGCGGCCGCACCGGCGCGGCGCTGGTGTTCCACAACGCCCGGGTGTTCACGGGCACCTCCGGCGGCGCCCCCGTGACGGCCGTGGCCGTGGGCCGGGACGGCCGGATCCTGGCGACCGGGCGCGACGCCGACGTACGCCGGCTGGCCGGCCGCGACACCGAGGTGGTCGACGCGCGCGGGAACACCGTGATGAGCGGCATCCACGACGGCCACGCGCACCCGCTGGGCGCGGGCGACCGGTCGCTGCGGCCCTCCCTGGACGGCGCCGAGACCACCCTCTCCCAGCTCACGGAGATCCTCACCGGCTTCCTCGCCGAGACCGGCGGTGCGGGCGCGGAGCCGGACCGGTGGCTGGTGGTGGAGGACTGGAACCCGGTCGGGCTGCTGCCCACCGGCACGGTCCCGCACCACACGATGCTCGACGCGCTGCCCACCCGGCGGCCCCTCGTGCTGGTCGGCGGCGACGGCCACAACCTGTGGGCCAACCGGCGCGCCCTGGAGATCGCGGGCATCACGGCGACGACGCCCGACCCGGCCGGCGGCAAGATCGTCAAGGGTGCGGACGGGCAGCCGACGGGGGTGCTCAAGGACGACGCGCAGGAGCTGGTGAAGCGGCACATCCCGGCGCCGACCCGGGAGCAGCTGGTCACCGCGTGCGCCCGGGTGCTGGCCGAGGCGGCCGCCTCCGGGATCACCACCTTCATGGACGCCTGGGCCGGGCGCCACGAACTGGAGCTCTACCAGGCACTTTCCGCCGCCGGGCAGCTCCCGCAGCGGATCGTCGCGGCCGTGCGCCTGGACGTGGAGCAGACCAAGGATCCGGCGGCCTCGGTGGCGTACGCGCGGGGGCTGGAACGGGAGTTCCGGGGGGTGTCCGGGCTCCGGCTCGGGATGATCAAGGTGTTCCTGGACGGGGTCATCGAGTACCCGGCGCAGACGGCGGCGCTGCTGGAGCCGTACCTGGACGGTGACGGCAGGCCGACCGGCAACCGCGGCGAGCTGTACACCTCGGCCGCCGACTACGGGAAGCTGACGGCCGCCTTCAACCGGATCGGCTGGCAGATGCACGCGCACGGACTGGGCGACCGGGCGGTACGGACCGCTCTGGACGGATATGCGTACGCGCGCCGTGTGACGGGGCAGCGTGACGCGCGCAACGCGATCGCACACCTCCAGATCGTCGACCCGGCCGATCTGCGCCGGTTCGCGCAGTTGGGGGTGGCCGCCTGCATGCAGTTGCAGTGGGCGGCCGAGGACACCTGGACGCAGGAGGCGCTGCTGCCGTACATCGGGCCGCGCCGGCACCGCTGGATGTACCCGGCGCGCAGCCTGGAGCGGGCGGGCGCCCGGCTGTCGGGCGGCTCCGACTGGCCGGTGGACGCGCTCCAGGTGTGGAACCAGCTGCGGACCGCCGTCGACCGGCAGGGCGCGTACGGCAGGGGCCCGCTGTACCGGGAGCAGGAGGGCCTCGACCGGACCTCCGCCCTGCGGGCGCACACCCTGGGCACGGCGTGGCAGCTGCGCCAGGACGGCCTGACGGGCACCGTCGAGCGGGGCCGGGCGGCGGATCTGGTGCTGCTGGACCGCGATGTGACGCGCTGCCCGGTGGCCGACATCAGCGGTACGCAGGTACGGATGACGCTGGTCGGCGGGCGCGTCGTGCACGACGCCGGGTCGGCGTCCGGCCGGGCCGCCGCGGACCGGGTGGCGCGCGGCGCGGCGTCCCGCCCGGCGTCGTACGGCGCGGTGCACGGCGACCGGCACGCGGCGTGCGGCCACGGCACGCACTGACGTTCCGAACCCCCTTCATCCACTCCGAATCACCCCGATCGCCCCCATCGTCCGGAAGGAGTACAAATCCCACCATTCTCCCGGCCGGCGGTCATCTCGCCGCGAGGACCGGCCCGATGGAATCTGACGGTCGGTAACACCCGTCCGCCACGCCCGATGCGAACGACATCTCATATCTGAGATACCGTGCACCCATGGCAGACGACTACCTCGTACGCATCGGCAAGCTCATCCGTGACGCCCGGCAGCACCGGGGCTGGACACAGAGTCAGCTTGCCGATGCGCTCGGCACCAGCCAGAGCGCAGTGAACCGGATCGAGCGCGGCAACCAGAACATCAGCCTTGAGATGATCGCCCGGATCGGCGAGGCCCTCGACAGCGAAATCGTCTCTCTGGGCTACTCCGGCCCGATGCACCTGCGCGTCGTCGGCGGCCGCCGGCTGTCCGGTTCGATCGACGTCAAGACGAGCAAGAACGCGTGTGTCGCGCTGCTGTGCGCCTCGCTGCTCAACAAGGGCCGCACGGTGCTGCGCCGGGTGGCGCGCATCGAAGAGGTGTACCGCCTGCTGGAGGTCCTGAACTCCATCGGCGTGCGCACCCGCTGGATCAACGACGGCGTGGACCTGGAGATCGTCCCGCCGGCCGAGCTCGACATGGACGCCATCGACGCGGAGGCGGCCCGCCGCACCCGCAGCATCATCATGTTCCTCGGCCCGCTGCTGCACCGCATGGACCGCTTCCGGCTGCCGTACGCCGGCGGCTGCGACCTCGGCACCCGCACCATCGAGCCGCACATGATCGCGCTGCGCCGGTTCGGCCTGGACATCACCGCGACCGAGGGCATCTACCACGCACAGGTCGAGACGGGCGTGCACCCCGACCGCCCGATCGTGCTGACCGAGCGCGGGGACACCGTCACCGAGAACGCGCTGCTGGCGGCCGCCCGGCACGACGGCGTCACCGTCATCCGCAACGCCTCCTCCAACTACATGGTCCAGGACCTGTGCTTCTTCCTGGAGGCGCTGGGCGTCAAGGTCGAGGGCATCGGCTCCACCACCCTGACCGTGCACGGTGTGCCCACCATCGACGTGGACGTGGACTACTCGCCGTCCGAGGACCCGGTCGAGGCGATGAGCCTGCTGGCCGCGGCGGTCGTCACCGAGTCCGAACTGACCATCCGCCGGGTGCCGATCGAGTTCATGGAGATCGAGCTCGCGGTGCTGGAGGAGATGGGCCTGGACCACGACCGGTCGGCGGAGTACGTCGCCGACAACGGCCGTACCCGCCTGGTCGACCTGACGGTCCGCCCGTCCAAGCTCGAAGCCCCGATCGACAAGATCCACCCGATGCCGTTCCCGGGGCTGAACATCGACAACGTCCCGTTCTTCGCGGCCATCGCGGCCGTGGCCCAGGGCCAGACCCTGATCCACGACTGGGTGTACGACAACCGGGCCATCTACCTGACCGACCTGAACCGCCTCGGCGGGCGCCTGCAGCTCCTGGACCCGCACCGCGTCCTGGTCGAGGGCCCCACCCGCTGGCGCGCGGCGGAGATGATGTGCCCGCCGGCCCTGCGCCCGGCGGTCGTGGTCCTGCTGGCGATGATGGCGGCGGAGGGCACCTCGGTGCTGCGCAACGTCTACGTCATCAACCGCGGTTACGAGGACCTGGCCGAACGCCTCAACTCGGTCGGCGCCCAGATCGAGACGTTCCGGGACATCTAACGCGGGGAGCAAAACGGGACCAGTCGGGACTCAGCGCCACTCCCCCGAATCCAGCCCCCTGACCTGCGGAAACACCTTCCAACACCTCTCGACACCTCCCAGCGTTTTCCATCGACCATCCCCTGTGGGAGGCGGAAGGCCCTGAGGGGGCACAACTGACCCGTACAACGCCCGAAGCCCCCGCACCGGTACCGGCACCCAGCCGGCCCCGCGGGGGCTTCTGTACGCCAGGATCAGCCGAGGAAGGCCTGCCGCCACTCCAGTGGGGACATCGTCAGGGCCTTCTCGGCCAGAGCCTGCGCGGACGCGGTCTTGAGGCTGGCCAGCGAGGTGTCGATCCAGTCCTGGACCAGCGTGTTGCCCTGCGCCCGGTACTCCACGGCCTGCACGAGGCACTCCAGCTTGTCCGCATCCTTGGCGACAATCGCCTCGGGGGTGTCGTTGGCCTCGTACGCCTCGACCACACGCAGCACACCGGAGCGGACGGCGGGGTGTACGCGGGCCACCTGATCCGCGGTGACGTCCACGTTGTCGGCGACGTCGATGTAGCGGCGGCCGATGTGCGGGATGTCCCCGATCCGGGTCTCCTGGGTGTCGTGGAAGAGGCACATCAGGGCGACCTTCGCCGGATCCACGCCCTCCATCATGGCCAGCACGGCACCGATGATGCCCACGCGGAACGAGTGGTCGGCGATCGACTCGGGGTTGTTGTTGCCGGTGAACCACCACCCGGTCCGCTTGGCCTGCTTCATGACGCCCATCTCGAAGATGAACGCGGCCGTTGCCTGCGCGTTCGCCGTCTCGTCTGCCATGTGGTGACCTCCGCTCTCAGGTGCGATCACGCAAAACGTAATGCACCGCGCTCAGTTCGTGCCGCGACCTTTCGGAGATCCCCCGCCCGTCCAGTAACCGCCCAGTACGCTCCTCCAGCTCCCTCACCAGCACCCCCGATGCCCGAGGCAGCCAGGGATGCGCCGTCAGCAGGGCCCACAGCGTGTGGGCGTACAGGTCCGCGTACCCGGGTGCATAGTGCAGCCCGTAGGTCAGCCCCCGCAGCAATGTCACCGGATCCCAGCCGGTCAGATCCCGGTCGCGCATGAACCCGTCGTCAGCCTGCGGAAGGCGGACTCCGCCGAGCCAGTACGCCCAGTAGTTCAGGTTCGCCGCTTCCGCCGTGTCGTCGCCGGCCAGCGAGCGCTCGATGAAATCGAGCAGCGGCTGCGGGTCGCCCAGCCGGGCCAGTGCCGTTGCCGTGGACCGCGCTTCCGCCCAGTGCTCCGACCATCCCCGGCGGCCCAGCACTCCCCGCCGGGCGTGCAAGGCGTGCGCCGTCCACGAGACCGCCTCCGGCCCCCGGTCGTACGACGCCAGATACAGGGCCTGCCGGTGCAGCAGCACCCTGCCCTCGCCGCGCCGGGCCGACTCGGCGGTCTCCCGCAGGTGCTCGAAGAACTCCGCCCGCTCGCCCGCGCCCAGCAGCGGAGCCGACGCCGACGGGCCACGGCGGGGAGCCGGAACCCGCCCCGCCAGAGCAGGCGGCGGCGTACCGGTCAAGGCCCACGCCAGCATGTGCGCGGTCTCCCTGGTGTGCACCCACGACGCCAGCGGATGAAGCGCGATCTCCTCGGGCGGATCGAGGGCGGCCCCGATGATCAGGTCTGCGTCCATCGCCGGATCGAGCAGCCCCACCAGACCCGCGTCCGCACCCAGGGCCCCAAGACGTCGCCGCAGATTCAGCAGCGCCCCGGCCTTCATGTTCGCCAGCGGGCGCCGGCCGGACTCCCAGCCCTGCAAGGTGCCCAGGTCCACGCCCAGGGCCTCCGCCATGGCCACCTGCGTACGCGGGATGCTCTCCCGCGCCAGCCTCAGCACAAAGCCGGCAATCGCTCCTGTGGCCGCACGTCCCCGTGCGGGCGGTGCACCCGCCATGCCCAGCTCCCCGACGACGCTCCGTCCCCCAACACGTACTGCCAGTCAGTCCTATCGCGTCTCCAGCGACCGTACGTTCAAGACGCGGAAACGGACAGCACCCGGAAGGGGAAAGGCCGTTGACGTCCCCCACGCAGCGGGCTGAAGCTCCTGCGCCGCTCCGAGGTGCCGCGGGAGGAAGAGACGTGAGCAGGCGGCCCGGCTGGCTTCACGAGGGCGCCCGCGTTCTGGACCCCGCCAAGGACCGCGAGGGCATCGAGCAGTTCATCGGCGAGTGGGAGGACCCCCAGACCCGACGGGTCATCCCCGAGGCCGTCTTCCTGCGGCCCCCCGGCGGTGGAGTGGAGTGGGTCATTGCCGATCACCAGGCGCTCCGCGAAGCCGACCCCCGGTAGCACCCCACAGGCACCCGCCCCGCTTCCTACGGCCCGGGGCGGGCCGCACCACTCGCACCACTCGATACGACCGAGAGGCGCACCACGTGACCGTCGCATCCACCCTTCCCGCCCCGCCTTCCGTCGACTGGACCGCGTTCCGGAACTTCGCGGCCCTGGGCGGCCAGTTCCGGGTCTCGCTCACGCCCCGCTGCAACATCGCCTGCTGGTTCTGCCACAACGAAGCCGACGTGCCGCCGCCCCTCACGCGCCGGGACCGCACCCGCCAGCCGCGCACTCGGCACTACAGCGCCGACGACTTCCTGACCGTCGTCAACGCAGTCCAGGACCACCAACGGCACCCACGTCCGCACCCACCAGTCGTGGCTCGCGAAGACCCCGCTGGACACGGTCAAGGTGTCGCTGCACTACTTCTCCGACGAGAGCGTCAAGGCCATCGCCGGCACCCGCATCGGAATCGACTGCGTGCTGGACGGAATCGAAGCCGCCCGCGAGATCTTCGACAACGTAGAGCTGAACTGTCTGCTCCAGAAGGAGAACGCGCACGAGGTCCGCGACATCCTCGGCTTCGCCCTGGACCGCCGCATGCCCGTGCAGTTCATCGAGCTGGTCGGCACCGACTTCAACGAAGACCGCGCCGCTTCCGCGGTCCCGGCCGACGACATCATCAGCCACCTGCGGACGCTGGCCACCGACGAACGCACCGAGATCGCCGGGGTCGGGCAGGGCCGCCGAGTCTTCGGCATCGACGGTGTGGAAATCGACGTCATCCACCGCGACCTCGGCCGCCACCACGTCGGCCAGTGCGGCACCTGCCCCGTCCGTCCCAAGTGCGTCGAAGGACTCTGGGCCCTGCGCGCCGACCACGCCGGCGGCATCCAGCCCTGCCTCCTGCGCGACGACCTGCGCCTGGACATCAAGCACCTGCTGGACGACCCGGCCCGACTCGCCGAAGCCATCGCCGCGCACGTCACCGCCTTCACCGAGGGGACCCTGTGACCGAGACCATCGCTCTCCCCGCCGCGTTCGAACCCATCACCTATGACGAGTACGACGACCACTCGTTCGTCGCCCTGGAGGGCTTCTCCGGCGTCGGCAAGACCAGGCTGGCGGCTCTCCTCGCCGAACGCTGGAGCGGCATCGCCCTGCACACCCTGGCCCCACCCCACTCCGGATGGTCCGACGAAGCCCACCGCATGAACCCGCTCCCCGGCCTCGCGTTCTACCTCTCCGGCCTCCTGCACGTCTCCGACCGCATCCGCCGTGCCCTGGCCGTCGGCCCGGTCATCGCCGACCGCTACGCGCCGTCGGTCACCGCCTGCCAGGCAGCTGTCCACGGCGCCGACCCCGCCGAAGTCGACCGGCTGATCGCTCCGTTCCGCCCCTATCTCGTCGCGCCTACCCTCACCTTCTACCTACGGTGCTCCGAGGCCACCCTCCGCCAGCGCATGGCCGTCAAGCACGACAAGAAGCAGGACGACACCGACCTATTCGGCGTCCCCGGCCGGCTCAAGCAGCTCGTAGCCAACTTCGAGACCGTTGCCGCGGACGACCCCACAGCGATCGTCCTGGACACCGACGACCTCACGCCCAACGACATCGCCGACATCATCACCGCTCATGTGGAGAGCGCCCGTGCTTAACCCCATCGACACCGAGGCCGTCATCCGCGACGGTGGCGCCACCGGACGGTTCCCGGAGGAGATCCATCCCGGCGTTGCCTGGTGGATGGGCGCCTGCTTCGTCGTCACCACCCGCGCAGACCGGCTCCTGGTCGCCCACGACGGACAGCCGACCACCGCCGAGTTCTTCGACCGTATGTGCCTGGGCGCCATCAACGCCCAGCACTACGCGTGCACCGTCCTCGACCTCGGCACCGCCGACGAAGGCCAGCTGCTGGCCGCGATGAAGGAGGCCGACGGTATCCCCGGGATGCGGGTCGCCACGGCCGGCAGCACGGTCACCGTCACCCTGTACGACCGGTACGGCTCCCGCTTGACCGAGGACACCGGGATCGCCCTGATCCGCTTGATGATCGCCGAAGACCGCGTACCCATCCCCGTGAACGCGGGCTGCAAGGGCCGCATCCAGCGGTACCCCGAGGAGACTCTGTGATCAACACCGCCGAGATCATCCACGCCGGGACCAGCATCCTCTTCGTCACCCTCGACTCCCTGCGCTATGACGTCGCACGGGCCACCACACACGCCGGGAAGACCCCGCACCTGGCCAAGATCCTGCCCGGCGGCCAGTGGGAGGAGCGCCGGACCCCGGGAACCTTCACGCTGCCCGCGCACATGGCCTTCTTCTCCGGCTTCCTGCCCAAGCTGCCGCGGCCCGAGCAACCCCCGCGGCTGTGGGAATGCCGCCCGCCCGCGTTCAAGGACGTCGCCTCGCAGACGTTCGTCTTCGACGCGCCCAACCTGCTCGCCGGCCTCGTGGACCACGGCTACCGGACCGTCTGCGTCGGCGGGGTCACCTACTTCTCCCGCGAGACTCCGCTCGGCTCCGTCCTGCCCGATCTCTTCGACGAAGACCACTGGCGCCCCGAATTCTGCTCGCCGGAGCCGGACTCAACCCGCCACCAAACCGACGAGGCCCTCGCCATCGCGGCCAAGTACGAAGGCCGCCCGCTGTTCCTGTTCGTCAACGTCTCCGCCACCCACGTCCCCCACGGCCACTACCTCGGCCAGAGCACCGACACGTGGGAATCCCAGAGCGCCGCCCTCGCCTACGCCGACGAGCACCTCGGCCGCCTGATCACCGGCTTCACCACCAAGAAGCGGTGGCTGGTCATCATCTGCGCCGACCACGGCGACGCCTTCGGCGAGGACGGATACTACGGTCGCGGAATCGTCCACCCCACGGTGATGAACGTGCCATTCGCCGCGTTCACGGCCGGCCCCCGGAGTAACCTCCGGGCACATGGAGATCCTTCCCGAACAGCGTGACGCAGCTGTCATCGTCGCCCGCGACAGCCAGGGACTCATCGCCCTGCTGACCAGCCGGACCGCCAAGCACGGTGACCTCTTCCTTCCCGGAGGACGTCTCGACCGCGGCGAGACACCGCTGGAAGGCGCACGCCGGGAACTCCGCGAAGAAGCCGGAATCTCCGCCGGCGCATGGACCGAACTCGGCACCTACGCCATCACCCTCGCCTCGCCCGCCCGCATGTCTCTCTTCCTCGCCGAAGACCTCACCCTCGGCCCCCAGCAGCTCGCCGAGGGGGAAGAGGACTTCAAGCTCATGTGGTGGCCGATGGAGGATGCCGTCAAGGCCGCGGAAGGAGGCCGTTTCCTCCTCCCGGGCGGCCCCCTTGCATTGCTGCTCGCCCAGCGGCGCCTCTGCCCTTAAGACCGTCACGCCACAGGAGCACCATCCCCATGCAGCGCACCTCGGCCACAAAGGAGACGACCACATGGGCGAGCCGTCCTGGGAGAAGTTCGGAGAATGGCCGGCTTCCGAGGAACCCTGGGGCCGGTTCGCATGGACGCAGTACAGCGCCCACGGACCCGGCCTCGAACTCCTCCACACCGGCCCCGGCAAGCGCGTCCTGGACCTCGGCATGGGCAAGGGCGACAACCTCTCCCTCGTGGCGCGCACCGGGGCTGTAGCGGTCGGTGTGGACGTCTCCGCAGTGCAGGCCGCAGCGGCCCGCGAGAGGTTCGGAGAGCTGATCGAGGTTCACTGCGCGAGGGCCGAGGAGTATCTGGCCGAGCACGCGGCGGAGTTCGACTCGGTGTACTCCGTCTTCGGCGCGGTCTGGTTCACCGACCCCGCCGTGCTGCTGCCGCTGGTCCGCCGCGCCCTCAAACCAGGGGGACGCTTCGTGTTCTCGCACCTCCCGCCGTCCGGCGAGTGCCCCGGCCCGCACGAGTACGACATGTATACGCCGGGCGAGGAGTTGGTGACCATCACCCGCTGGTGCTATCGGCCCTACATGTGGGAGAAGAAGCTGCTGGACGCCGGATTCACGTCGGCGACGGGGCGCCGGCTCCCCTGCCCGAAGGACAAGCAGACGATCGGCACGTTGATCGTAGAGGCCACGGCGTGACCGACCTCCAGGCCGAGCTCTGCGACACGATCGTGGCCGCGATGGTGGCCCTGCGCGCCACAACCCCGGACGCGGCCACGGTGCTGTCCGACCACCTGGCAGCGTGGAACCCGGAGGCGCTGGCCTGACCGGCCGTGCCCAGACACAGCAGTGCCCCCTCTCCCGGCACCAGGAGCAGGGCGTCCGTACGGCGTGCCCCGGTCGTCGCCGGACATACCGGAAAAGCCCCACGTCCGCGGCGATGGGCGCATATGCTGCGGCGGTTTCGCGGAGTTCCGGTCCTGGGGGGGCTTGATCGTGTTCGGTGGATTCGGTGGGTTCGGTGGTTTCGGTGCTCGAAGAGTCGCCGTGGTGGCCGTGGTGGGGGCGGTGGTGCTGCTCGGGGCCGGCTGCGGGGGCGGCACGGGGAAGGGGTCCGGCACCAAGGGCGCGGACAAGGCCGCGGCCGCGCCGAGCGCGCCCACCGCACCGGTGATGCCGCAGGTCGTCGGGCAGGGGTTCACCGACGCCGCGGCGGCCGTGAACAAGCTCGGCGTCGCGGTCACGCTCGAACCGCGCAGCGCGTACGCGGACGTACGGCTCCCCGGGGACCACGCGGCGTGGACCGTGTGCTTCCAGACGCCGGCGGCAGGGGCCGAGGTCACGCCCGGCGGCCGCGTCGAGCTGTCGCTGACGGCGCCCGGGACGCCGTGTCCCGAACAGGCCGGGGCCACCCTGAAGCCCGGAAAGGGTCCGAGCACACCGCCACCGGCGAAGGGGCCGTCGGCCGCGGCCTCGAAGGCCCCGTCGAAGGCACCCGCGCCGGCACCCTCCACGAAGGCCCCGGACGCGCCGACGACGACGGGCGGGGGCGGTGGCAGCGTCTCCTACAAGAACTGCGCCGAGGCCAAGGCGGCCGGCGCGGCACCCATCCGGCGCGGTCAGCCCGGCTACGGCAGGCACCTCGACCGCGACAACGACGGCATCGCCTGCGACAAGTAGCCACCGTCGGAATTCAGCCGGACGGGTGACCGCACGCTCGCCCGGTCCGGCCCGGCGGGGGCAGAATCGACGCGGCGGAGCAGTGGTACGGCAGCGGGTCGAGGGGGCGGCGGGCATGGCAGTGGACGCGACGATCGGTACGGAGGTCCCCGGCCCGGCCGGAACACCGCTGCTCGGGTCGCTGCTCGACCTCCGGAACGACTCCCTCGGCACGTTCCTGCGCGCCCAGCAGGCGCACGGGGACGTCGTACGGATCGCCGCGGGGCCGCCCGGGCTGCGCGCGCAGATGTACTGCGTCTTCTCCCCGGAGGGCGCCCAGCAGGTGCTGGCGTCGGAATCGGCCAACTTCCGCAAGGACAACATCTTCTACCAGGAGGTCCGCGACTCCTTCGGCAACGGCCTGCTGACCAGCCAGGACGAGGACTACCTGCGCCAGCGGCGGCTGGTGCAGCCGCTGTTCACCCGCAGGCGGGTGGACGGGTACGCCGACGCGGTCGCGGCCGAGACGGCGGCCTCGATCGGCGGCTGGCACGACGGCGCGGTGGTCGACGTGTCCGACGAGATGATGCGGCTGGCGCTGCGCGCCGTCGCCCGGATCCTGTTCGGTACGGACGTCGACGAGACGGTGGGGGTCGTCGACCGGTGTTTCCCGGTCATCGCCGCGTACGTGATGCGGCGCGGCTACTCCCCCGCCAACCTCCCCCGGCACTGGCCGACTCCGGGCAACCGGCGGGCCGCGGCGGCGATGGACGAGCTGTACGGGGTGTGCGACCGGATCGTCGCCGAGCGGCGGGCGGCCGGTGAGGCGGGCGAGGGCGGCCAGGACCTGCTGGCGCTGCTCGCCGCCGCGCGCAGCGACGGCGACGCCGGCTTCGACGCCACCGAACTGCGCGACCAGGTCCTCGTCTTCCTGCTCGCGGGCCACGAGACGACGGCCACCTCACTGGCGTTCGCCCTGCACCTGCTGGCCCGCCACCCCGAGCAGCAGGCCCGGGCGCACGAGGAGGTCGACCGGGTGCTGGGCGGCCGTCCGCCGCAGGCGGCCGACCTGGACCGGCTGCCGTACCTGACGCGGGTGCTGAAGGAGGCGATGCGGCTGTACCCGGCCGCGCCGGTCATCGGGCGGCGGGCGGTCGCCGCCACCGAGATCGGCGGGTACACCGTGCCGGCCGGGGCGGACGTGATCGTGTCCCCCTGGGTGACCCACCGCCACCCGCGGCACTGGCCCGACCCGGACCGCTTCGACCCCGACCGCTTCACCCCGGAACAGGAGGCGGGCCGCCCGCGCTACGCCTGGTTCCCGTTCGGCGGCGGCCCGCGCGCGTGCATCGGCCAGCACTTCTCGATGCTGGAGTCGGTGATCGCCCTGGCGATGATCCTGGACCGCTACGCGTTCGACGCCGTCGACCCGGAGGTCCCGGTCACGACCGGCATCACCCTGCGCCCCACGGGCCCGGCCCGCTGCCGCCTGCGCGCCCGCCCGCGCCCCTGATCCGCGGACGGGACCCTCACACCCCGACCGCGGTGTGGTTGCCCTTCAGCCGTTCGATGTCCGAGGAGCGGACCTGGATCACGAACAGGGCGATCAGGGCGGCGGCCAGCGTGAAGCAGGAGCCCATGACGAAGGCCGCCGAGACGCCGGAGGCCAGGACCTGGTCGCCCCAGGGGTCGGGGAGCCGGCCGGTGCGGGCGAAGAGGACCTTCTGCGCCGGGCGGGCCTCGGCGAGGAAGGCCGGCACCTGCTCCCTCGCCTCGTTGCGGCCGGCCGTACCGAAGACCGTGACCAGGATGGACAGTCCCAGCGAGCCGCCCACCTGCTGCGTGGTGTTCAGCAGGCCCGAGGCCGCGCCCGACTCGCGGTCGGGGACGCCGGAGAGGGCCATCAGGGTCAGGGACACGAACTGCATGCCCATACCGCAGCTGAACACCAGCATCGGGCCCAGGATGCTGCCCAGGTACGTGGAGTGGACGTCGATCCGCGTCAGCCAGGCCAGGCCCCCCGCCGCGCACAGCGCGCCGGCCACCATGAACGGTTTGGGCCCGAACCTCGGCAGCATCCGCGAGGTGAAGCCAGCCGTGACCGCGACGACCACGCTGACCGGCAGGAAGGCCACACCCGCCCGGAGCGGGCTGAAGCCGAGGACGTTCTGCACGAACAGCGTCAGGAAGAAGAACATGCCGAAGACCGAGCAGGCGAAGAAGAGCATGATGCCGTACGTCCCGGCACGGTTGCGGTCGGCGAACATGTGCAGCGGAGTGATCGGCTGCCGCGAGTGCCGCTCGACCAGGGCGAACGCGGCGAGCAGGACGACCGCCGCGCCGAACGAGGCCAGGGTGACCGGGTCGCGCCAGCCGTCCTGGGCCGCGCGGATGAACCCGTAGACCAGCGCGACCATGCCGAGCGTGGAGGTCAGGGCGCCGGCGAGGTCGAAGTGCCCGGGGTGGCGCGCGGACTCCGTGATCACGCGCGGGGTGGCCAGCGCGATCAGCGCGGCGATCGGGACGTTCACGAAGAGGACCCAGCGCCAGTCGAGCCATTCGACGAGGATGCCGCCGGCCAGCAGCCCGATGGCGCCGCCGCCCGCCGAGACGGCCGAGAACACGCCGAACGCGCGGTTGCGGTCCGGCCCTTCACGGAAGTTCGTGCTGATCAGCGCGAGCCCGGTCGGGGAGGCGATCGCGCCACCGGCGCCCTGGAGGGCGCGGGCCGCCATCAGCTGGCCGGAGTTCTGCGCGAGGCCGCCGAGCAGCGAGGCCAGCCCGAACAGCAGCACGCCGAAGACGAAGACCCGCCGCCGGCCCAGGATGTCGCCGGCGCGGCCGCCGAGCAGCAGCAGTCCGCCGAAGGTGAGGGTGTAGGCGTTGACCACCCAGGACAGGCTCTCGGTGGAGAAGCCCAGGGCCGTCTGGATGTGCGGCAGCGCGATGTTCACGATGGTGACGTCGAGGACCACCATGAGCTGGCACGAGGCGATGACGAACAGCGTGAGGCCGCGCCGGGGCGGCCCGGCCGTACCGGCGCTCCCGTGCCGGGTCGGCCGGGGGCTTTGATCCACTCTTACGACGCTATGCCCGGCCCCTACGGGTCACCACTCGAATGGCCTAGGCGATGTGCCATTTCACATGTCACACTACAGAGTCATGGATGACTTCCTTGACCTCTCGGCCCGGACCGCACGCTTCTCCTACGGCTCCCCGCGTGCCTTCGCCTTCGGGGACGGGGCCCGGCTGCTGTACTTCCTGCGCTCCACCGGCCCCACCGACCCCGTGGAGAGCCTGTGGGTCCTCGACACCGCCACCGGCGCCGAGCGCCTGCTCGCCGACGCGGCCGAACTGGCCCCCGAACCCGGTGAACTGCCGCTCGCCGAACGCCGGCTGCGCGAGCGGATCCGGCTGGTCGCGGCCGGCATCGGAGCGTACGCCCTGTCCGGCGACGGCCTGCGCGCGGTGTTCGCGCTCCACGGGCGGCTCTACGAGGTCCCGGGCGACGGCGGCGCGGCCCCCAAGGAGGTCCCGGCCGCCGGACCCGTCGTCGACCCGCGCCCCAACACCGACGGCTCGCGCGTCGCGTACGTCTGCGGGGACGCCCTGTACACGGCCCCCGGCGGCCGGGTCAGCCCGGCCGACGGGGCCCGCTGGGGCCTGGCCGAGTTCGCCGCCGCCGAGGAACTCGGTCGCGCCCGCGGCCACTGGTGGTCGCCCGACGGGGTCACCCTGCTCGCCGCCCGGGTCGCCGAGGGCGCCCTGCCGCGCCGTCACTTCGCCGACGCCGCCCACCCCGAGCGGCCCGCCGAGGACTTCGCGTACCCGCAGGCCGGCGGCCCGAACGCCGACGTCCAGCTGTGGGTGCTCGGTCCCGGGGGCCGCCGGGTCCGGCTGGAGTGGGACGCGGAGACCTTCCCGTACGTCTCGGACGCCGGGTGGGAGTCGAGCGACGAGATCCTGCTGACCGTCCAGGACCGGCTCCAGCAGAACGTGGTCCTGCTCGGCGCCGACCCGGCCACCGGCCGCACCCGCGAACTCTCCCGCACCACCCACCCGCAGTGGGTCGACCCCCTGGTGCCGGGCACCCCCGCCCGGCTGCCCGACGGCCGGATGCTCACCGCCGCCGACCACCCGGGCGGAGCCGCCCGCGCGCTGGCCGTGGACGGCGCCCTGATCACCGGCGACATGGTGCAGGTACGGCGGGTGGCCGGCGTGCACGAGGGGAAGCTGCTGATCGAGGCGGGCCTGCGCGACCCCTCCGAGCAGCAGGTGCTGCTGCTCGACCCGGACTCCGGGGAGCTGACGGCGCTCGCCGACGCCCCCGGCGTGCACACGGTGACGGCGTCCGAGGGGGCACTACTGCTGACGGCCGCCGGCGCCGGCGGCTTCCGGCGCACCGTACGCACCGCGGACGGCCGCGAGTTCACCCCGCGCGACCTCGCCCGGCCGCTGCCGTACCGCGTGGCGCCGGTGCTGGAACGGGTCACCGAGCACGGGGTGCCCACCGCGGTCGTCTGGCCGCGCGGCCATGTCCCCGGCCGCCGGCTGCCGGTGCTGATGGACTCCTACGGCGGCCCGGGCTTCCAGGACGTCTGCGCCGAACCGCGCCGCTGGCAGGCCCGCCAGTGGTGGGCGGACCAGGGCTTCGCCGTCGTCACCGCCGACAACCGCGGCACCCCGTACGTCTCCCCCGCCTTCACGCACGCCATGTTCCGCGGGTTCTCCGCGGTGACCCTGGAGGACCAGGTGGCCGCCCTGCGGGCGCTCGGCGCCCGGCACGCCGACCTCGACCTCGGCCGGGTGGGGGTGCGCGGGTGGTCGTACGGCGGCTACCTGGCCGCGATGGCGGTACTGCGCCGCCCGGACGTCTTCCACGCGGCCGCCGCCGGGGCCGCGCCGACCGACTTCCGCGCCTACGACACCGCCTACACCGAGCGCTACCTGGGCCTGCCGCAGGAGAACCCGGAGGTCTACGAGCGGGACTGCCTGATCGGTGACGCGCCCGCGCTGACCCGGCCGCTGCTGCTGATCACGGGCCTGGCCGACGACAACGTGCACCCCTCCCACACCCTGCGGCTGTCGCAGGCGCTCACCGACGCGGGCCGCCCGCACCAGCTGCTGGCGCTGCCCGGGGTGACGCACATGACGCCCGGTGGCGTCCGGGAGAAGCTGATGTGGCAGGAGCTGGCCTTCTTCCGCCGGGAGCTGAGCGCGGGGAGCTGAACGCAGGGAGCCGCACGAGCGAAGGGCCCCGCGGGCATCGTCGGCCGCGGGGCCCTTGCTCCTTCCCGGGTTTCCCCGTCAGTCCCCCGGGAAGTGACAGGCCACCTCGCGGCCGGCGCCGGTCCCGGCGATCCGCAGCAGCGGACGCTCGGTCCGGCAGATCTCCTGGGCCTTGGCGCAGCGCGGGTGGAAGGTGCAGCCGGGCGGCGGCGCGGCCGGGCTGGGCGGGTCGCCGAGCAGGGTGATGCGCTCGCGGCGGCGCTCGGCGGCCGGGTCCGGCAGGGGCACGGCGGACAGCAGGGCCCGGGTGTAGGGGTGCTGCGGGTTCTCGTACAGGGACTTCTTGTCGCCGATCTCGACGATCCGCCCGAGGTACATGACCGCCACCCGGTCACTGACCCGTTTGACGACGGACAGGTCGTGGGCGATGAACACGTAGGCCAGGCCCAGTTCGGTGCGCAGCCGCTCCATGAGGTTGACGATCTGCGCCTGGACGGAGACGTCGAGGGCGGAGACCGGCTCGTCGGCGACGACCAGGCGGGGGCTGGTGGCCAGCGAGCGGGCGATGCCGATGCGCTGGGCCTGGCCGCCGGAGAACTCGTGCGGGTAGCGGTCGATGTGCTCCGGGATCAGCCCGACCAGGTCCATCAGTTCCGCCGCGCGGCGGCGGGCGTCGGCGGCCGTCCAGCCCTGCACCAGCAGCGGGTCGGAGATGATCCGGGCCACGGTCTGGCGGGGGTTGAGCGAGGAGTGCGGGTCCTGGAAGACCATCTGCAGGTGGCGGCGCAGCGGGCGGAGCCGGCCCTGGGGGAGATGGGTGATGTCCCGGCCGTCGAAGGTGATGCTGCCGGCGGTGGGTTCCAGCAGCCGTACCAGCATCCGGCCGGTGGTGGACTTGCCGCAGCCCGATTCGCCCACCAGACCGAGGGTTTCGCCGGCGGCGAGGTCGAAGGAGACGCCGTCGACGGCGCGCACGGACGGGCCGCGGCGGCCGGTCGCGCCGCGCCGGCCGGGGAAGGCCATGGTGAGCTCGCGGACGCGCAGCAGGGGCCGGTCGCCGC
The DNA here is from genome assembly GCF_055582305.1 of Streptomyces sp. NPDC042102. NCBI lineage: Bacteria > Bacillati > Actinomycetota > Actinomycetes > Kitasatosporales > Streptomycetaceae > Streptomyces > Streptomyces sp. NPDC042102. Next base: position 263,716 of record NZ_JBVJDL010000001.1, on the reverse strand, counting down.
CCTCCGCAGCGGGGGCGGCCGCGGCCGTGGCCTCGGGGGCCTCGGTGGGGTTCGCCGTGGTCATCGGGACACCTCCTGGACGGGGTCCGCGGCGGACCCGGCGGCGGGGCCGGCGCCGGCCGGCGGGTCGTGCGGACCGGCGAAGTGGCAGGCCGCGGTACGGGCGGGAGCGGCGGCCGGGGAGGCGGCCGCGACCGGGTACGGGCGCAGCGCCGGGCGGAGGGTGGCGCAGCGGGCGCGGTCCTCGTCCGTGCCGGCGGCGGCGCGGGCGCAGCGCGGGGCGAAGGCGCAGCCGGGGGCCGGTTCGCGCAGGGAGGGCGGGGCTCCGGGGATGGCCCGCAGCGGCTGGTCGTCGCTGTCGTCGAGGCGCGGCAGCGAGTCGAGCAGCCCGCGGGTGTAGGGGTGTGCGGGGTCGGTGAACAGGTCGTCGACCGCGGCCTGTTCGGCGGCCCGGCCGCCGTACATGACGAGCACCTCGTGGGCGACGCGGGCGACCACGCCCAGATCGTGGGTGATCATCACGACGCCGAGGCCGCGCTCCTGCTGGAGCCGGGCGATCAGTTCCAGGATCTGGGCCTGGACGGTGACGTCCAGGGCGGTGGTCGGCTCGTCCGCGATCAGCAGGTCGGGTTCGCAGGCCAGGGCCATCGCGATCATGGCGCGCTGGCGCATGCCGCCGGAGAACTGGTGGGGGTACTCCCCCGCCCGCCGGGCGGGTTCGGGGATGCCGACCTCGCCGAGCATGTCGATCGCGCGCCGGCGGGCGGCGGCCCGCCCGGCGCGGAAGTGCACCCGGTGGTGCTCGGCGATCTGCTCGCCGACGGTGTAGTAGGGGTGCAGGCTGGAGAGCGGGTCCTGGAAGATCATCGCCATGCGGCGGCCGCGCAGCCGGGAGAGTTCCTTCTCCGCCATCCCGGTCAGTTCCCGCCCGTCCAGGGCGATGGATCCGGTGACCTCGGCGCCGCGGTGCAGGCCCATCACGGCGAGCGAGGTGACGGACTTGCCGGAGCCGGACTCGCCGACGATGCCGAGGGTGCGGCCGGCCTCGACGGTGAAGGAGAGGGAGTCCACGGCTCGGACCCGGCCGCGCGGGGTGGTGAAGGTGACCTGGAGGTCGCGCACGTCGAGCAGGGGTGCGGGGTGCGTCATCAGTACCTCACTCTCGGGTCGACGACGGCGTACAGGAGGTCGACCGCGAGGTTGGCGACGACGATGAAGAAGGCGGCGAGCAGCGTGACGCCGAGGACGACGGGCTGGTCGGCGCCGACCAGCGCGCCGTAGAAGAGCCGTCCGACGCCGGGGAGTCCGAAGATGGACTCGGTGATGACGGCTCCGGCGAGCAGGCCGCCGAGGTCCATGCCGAAGATGGTCAGGACCGGGGTCATGCCGGAGCGCAGGCCGTGCTTGACGACGACGGTGCGCTCGGGCAGGCCCTTGGCGCGGGCGGTGCGGATGTACGGCTCCGCCATCGCCTCGATCATCGAACCGCGGCTCTGGCGGGCGTACATGGCGGCGTACAGCAGGGCGAGGGCGGTCCAGGGCAGCAGCAGGTTCGAGGCCCAGGCGGCGGGGTTCTCGGTGAAGGGCTGGTAGGTGGGGTAGGGCAGCAGGCCGGCGACGCGGATGACTCCGTAGATGAGCATCACGGAGGTGAAGTAGACGGGCAGCGACGCGGCCGCGACGGCGCCGACCATCAGGGCCTTGTCGGTGACGGTGTCCTTGCGCAGGGCGGCGGTGACGCCGGCGCCCAGGCCCAGCAGCAGCCAGAGGGCGGCGGCGCCGACGGCCAGGGAGGCGGAGACCGGGAGCCGGTCCATCAGCAGGTCCCAGACGGGCAGGGAGTTCTCGTACGAGTAGCCCAGGCACGGGAAGTCGCAGGCGACGGCGTACGGGCCGGTGCCGAGCGTGCGGCCGGTGAAGATGCCGGTGAGGAAGTCGGCGAACTGCCGCCACAGCGGCTGGTCCAGGCCCAGGTACGCGCGGACGTCGGCGATCCGCTCCGGGGTGCAGGTCTTGCCGCAGGCGGCAGCGGCCGGGTCGGCGGGCAGCACGTAGAAGACGAGGAAGGTGACGGCGGCGATCGCGAGCAGCACGCCCGCGAGGGCGAGCAGCCGGCGGACCAGATAGAGGATCATGTGCGGCCGCCCCGGGGGTCGAGGATGTCGCGCAGGGCGTCACCGAGCAGGGTGAAGGCGAGCACCGCGAGGAAGAGGAAGGTGCTGGGGATGAGGAAGTACATGGGGTCGGTCTCGTAGAAGGCGACGGACTCGGCGATCATCTGGCCCCAGGACGGGGTGGGCGGGCGGACGCCCACGCCGAGGTAGCTCAGCGCCGCCTCGGTGCTGATCATCCCGGGGATGAGCAGGGTCGTGTACGCGATCACGGGGCCGGCGACGCCGGGGAGGATGTCGCGGGTCAGGATCCGCCAGGGGCTCGATCCGCCGACGCGGGCGGCGTCGACGTATTCGCGGTGTTTGAGGGAGAGGGTCTGGCCGCGGACCACGCGGGCGACGCCGGGCCAGCCGAACAGGCCGATGACGGCGGTCATCAGCACGATCCGGTTGACGTCCTTGGCCACCGACATCATCGCGATCATGAAGATCAGCGACGGGAAGGACATGGTGAGGTCCATCAGGCGGGACAGGACGGCGTCGGTGCGGCCGCCGAAGTAGCCGGCGGCGATCCCGGCGGCGGTGCCGGCGAGGACCACGATGGCGGTGGCGGCGAAGGCGATGAGGAGGGAGACCTGGGCACCGTGGACGACGCGGGCGAACAGGTCGCGGCCGCTGACGGGTTCGACGCCGAGCCAGTGCTCGGAGCTGATGCCGCCGAGCGGGCCGATCGGCAGGCCGCCGAGGTAGGGGTCGACGGCGCTCTTGTCGAACGCGTCGGGGGACCAGCCGCCGAGTGCGCCCAGCCAGGGGGCGGTGACGGCCATGAGGACGAAGAGGAGGACGACGGCGAGGCTGACGCGGACGGCGGGGCGGCGGCGGAGCTCCCGCCGGGCGAGCTGCCAGGGGCTGCTGCCCGGGGGGAGACCGGCTGCCCGGCCGTCCGCCGGGCCCTTGGCGGGGTCCGTGGCGGGGTCCGTGGCGGGGTCCGTGGCCGGGTCCGTGGCCGGGTCCCCGCCCGGGGCCGCTGGACCTGCGGCCGGTGCGGTGGCGGTCATGACGGGATGGGCCTCGTCCGCTCTCAGCCCTGGCCCTGGCTCTTGGCCGGGTCCTTGAGGCCGACGGTGGCGTAGTCGATGCTGCCGGTCCACACGGGGTGGCCGAAGGCGCCCGCGATGTTGGTGCCGACGAGGAGGGGCTTGCGCTCCAGCAGGACCGGGATGGAGGGGGCCTTCTTCATGATCTCGGCGTCGAGGTCGATCCAGGCCTGGCCCGCCTGCTTGGCGTCGGACATGGCGTTGATCTCGTCGATCCGCTTCTGCACGGCCTCGTCGCGGAACTGGCTGTAGTTGCCCTGGTTGCCCTTCTCCTTGATGGTCCGTCCGTCGAAGACGAACGGGATCCAGGTGGAGCCGGAGGGGTAGTCCGGGCACCAGCCGGTGAACGTCATGTCCGGGGTGGTGGACAGGTCGCCGATGGAGTCGTAGTAGGCGCCCGGGTCGACGGTGTCGATGACGACCTCGACGCCCGCGCGGGCCAGGCCCTGCTGGATGGCCTCGGCGCGGTTCTTGTCGCCGGTGGAGACGGCGAGGGAGACCTTGAGGCGCTCCTTGCCGGCGGCCTTGAGGAGTTCCTTGGCCTTGGCGGGGTCGCCGGCCGGGGCGGTCTTCAGGGTGTCGGCCTGCTTGCCGCCGGTGAGGGCGGGCGGCAGGTAGGCGGTGGCGACCTCGTTGAGGGCCGGGCCGCCGGCGGCGGTGATGACGGCCTCCTTGTCGAGGGCGTAGTGCATGGCCTCGCGGACCTTGGGGTCGTTGAAGGGGGCCCGGGAGTTGTTCAGGTGCAGCATCGTGGTGCAGCCCTGGGACTCGGCGAGCAGGCGCGCCTTGACGTCGGGCTTGGGCAGCACCTTGGGGGCGCTCTCCGGGCGCATGTTGGAGTACTCCACGGCGGAGGCGTCGGCGCCGTCGCTGGCGATGATCCGGTCGTCGATCTGGACCCCCTTGAGGCCCATGACGACCACGAACCGGTCGGGGTAGGCCTTGCGGACGGTGTCCGTCTTGGGGTCCCAGTGCTCGTTGCGGACCAGGACCAGCTTCTTGTCGCGGTCGTAGGTCTCGATCTTGTAGGGGCCGGAGGAGAAGGGGCGGGCGTCGTACTGGGTGCCCTTCTCCTGGGACTGCGGGACCGGCGCGAAGGTGGGCAGGGTGGCGGTCGCGGAGAACTCGGCGACGGGGCGCTTGAGTTCGAACACGATGGTGCGGTCGTCGGGGGTCTTGACGGAGTCGAGGTGCTTGCCCTGGAGGGGGCCCTTGTAGCCCTCGGTGCCGGCCAGGTACTGGGCGGCGTAGTCGGGGCCGCCGGTGAGGTCGGGGGCGAAGGAGCGCTCGACGTTGTACTTGATGTCCTGGGCCTTGATGGGCGTGCCGTCCTCGTACTTCACGCCCTCCTTGAGGGTGAAGGTCCAGGTGCGGCCCTCGTTGGAGGGGGTGCCGAGGTCGGTGGCGAGGTCGGGGACCAGCTCGCTGCCGGCGGCGCCCGGCTCGGCCTTGAAGGTGACCAGGGTGCGGTAGAGCAGCCGGGTGCCGAAGTCCATGGCCGGCATGGTCCAGTTGCGGGCCGGGTCGAGGTGGGAGAAGTCCTGGTTGGACAGGACGGTGAGGGTGCCGCCCTTGACCGGGGTCCCGCCGAGGGTCTTGCCGTCGTTGGCGGCGGCCGGATTGGCGGCGCCCGCCCCGCCGCCCGCGCCCTTGGTGGTGCCACCGGAGCAACCCGTGACGCCGAGTCCGAGTGCGGCCACCAGGGCGGTGGCGAGGGCGAGTTGGGTGCGCTTGGTCATGGTCACTCCAGGGAAGGGCGGCACTCTGTGATGTGACCGGTAACATAGTAATGTGAAATTGCACTGACAAGGGGTCGGGCTCCCTGTTATCCAGCCGTGTCCAAAACAGGGGTGGGCGGGGCGAGTTGGGGGGCCACGGGAAGGCGGGCCGCCGGGGGGCGGGTCGCGAGGGTGGCCCTGGTGGACCCAGGGTCACGGCGGGCCTGGCCGGGCCGGCGGGACGCGGGCGAGGCTACGGGCATGACGAACCACCACACCACCGAAGTCACCGCGACCGCCACGGAAGCCACCGCGACCGCGACCGCCACCGAGTTCCGCGACCGCGTCGTCCTGATCACCGGAGGGACCAGCGGTATGGGTCTGGCCACGGCCGGCCGGCTGCTGGACGCCGGCGCCCACGTCGTGGTCACCGGCCGCGACGACGCCCGTCTCCAGCGGGCGGCCGACCGGCTGAAGGCCGCCTCCGACGGCGGCGAACGGCTGCTCACCGTACGGGCCGACGCCGCTTCCGTCACCGACCTGGACCGGCTGACCACCGTGATCGGCGAACGCCACGGGCGGCTCGACGGGGTCTTCGCCAACGCCGGCGTCGGGGTCTTCCAGCGCGCGGCCGAGGTGAGCGAGGCGGACTTCGACCACGTCATCGGCGTGAACTTCAAGGGCGTCTTCTTCACCGTGCAGAAGTCCCTGCCGCTGCTCGCCGCCGGAGGCGCCGGAGCTGCCGGAGGTGCCGGAGGTGCCGGAGGCTCGGTGGTCATCAACGCCTCGTGGACCCTGCACCGCGGCATGGCCCACGCGCCGGTGTACGCGGCGAGCAAGGCCGCCGTCCACAACCTCACCCGTACGCTGGGCAGCGACCTCGCGGAGCGCGGCATCCGGATCAACTCGGTCAGCCCCGGCTACATCGTCACCGAGATGTTCCACGCCAACATCCCCGACGTCGCCGCGCACGAGGCGATCCGGGCCGAGGTCCCGCTCGGGCGGCTGGGCGAGGCCGAGGACGTCGCCGAGACCGTGGCCTTCCTCCTCTCGCCGCGCTCCTCGTACATCACCGGCCAGGACATCGCGGTCGACGGCGGGCTGGTGACCGTCATCCCGGCCGTCCCGTGGACCCCGGTCGCGGCCGTGTGACCTTGCCTGGTCCTGGCAGGGCCAGGCAGCGCCCCGCCCCGTCGGCCAGAATCGGGGCATGCCCGCCTCCACGAGCCTGAGCGATTTCCTGCGCACCCGCCGCTCCCGCCTGCACCCGCAGGAGATCGGCCTGCCCGACTACGGCGGCCGGCGACGCGTCAGCGGTCTGCGCCGCGAGGAGGTCGCCCAGCTCGCCGGGGTCAGCGTCGACTACTACACCCGCATGGAACAGGGCCGCGTCCCCCACCCCTCGGACTCCGTGCTCGACGCGCTCGCCCGCGCCCTGCGGCTGACCGAGGACGAGCGGACGCACCTGCGCCACCTGGCCGGGCCGCGGCGCACCGTCCGGCCCGCGGCCGGGCGCGCGCCGGCCCGGCCCCAGCAGGTGCGGCCGATGCTGCGGCGGCTGCTCGACGAACTGCGGGACGTGCCCGCGGTGGTGATGGGCCGGCGGATGGACATCCTGGCCTGGAACTCCGCCGCCAGTGCCCTGTTCGGCGACTACGGCGCCCTGGCTCCCGCCGAGCGCAACATCGCCCGGATCACCTTCCTCGACCCCGCCTCCCGCGCGCTGTTCGGGGACTGGGAGGGATGCGCGCGCGAGAACGTCGCCTACCTGCACCTGGAGGCGGGACGGCACCCCGACGATCCGCGGCTCGCGCAGCTGATCGGCGAACTGTCCCTGCGCAGCGAACGGTTCCGCACGTGGTGGGCGCAGCACCCGGTGCAGGACAAGACCTCGGGCACCAAGCTGTACCACCATCCGGTGGTCGGCGACCTGGAGCTCTCCTACGAGACCCTGCGCGCCGCCGACGACACCGAGCAGGCCCTGATCACGTACGCCGCCGAGCCGGGCACCCCGTCGCACGACGCGCTGCGGATGCTGCTGGCCTGGGAGGCTCCGGCCGCCACCGCCTCGGCGGCGGCCGGCGGACCGGGCCACTGAGGGCGGCGGCCCGCAGGCGGCTGTCGCAGCCCGCTACCGCAGCCCGCTGCCCAGGCCGCCCTCGATGCGGCCCACCGGTTCGTCGCGGCCCTGGGCCCACAGCGAGCGCACGTGGCCGAGGTGGCGGAGCATGCAGGCCTCCGCCGCCTCGGCGTCACCGGCGATCATCAGGTCCAGGAGCTCCAGGTGCTCCTCGGCGGAGGAGACGAGCTTGCCGGCCTCGTCCAGGCCCGTCAGTCCGTACAGCCGCGACCGCTTGCGCAGGTCGCCGACCGTCTCCACCAGCCGCTCGTTGCCCGCCAGGCCCAGCAGGGTGAGGTGGAAGCGGCGGTCGGCCTCCAGGTAGCCGATGAGGTTGTGCTCGCGGGCGCTGGTGACGATCTCCTCGGCGATGGGCCGCAGCTCCTCCAGCTGCCCGGCCGTGGCGAGCCGGGTGACCCGGCCGATCATCGGCACCTCGATCAGCGTGCGCAGCTCGGTGTACTGGTCCAGGTCGCGCTCGCTGACCTCGGTGATCCGGAAGCCCTTGTTGCGCACCGGTTCGACCAGGCCCTCGCGGGCCAGGTCGAGCATGGCCTCGCGCACGGGGGTGGCCGAGACGCCGAGCTCGGTCGCCAGGCCCGGTGCCGAGTAGACGTTGCCGGGGCGCAGTTCGCCCGCTATCAGGGCGGCACGGAGGGCATGACCGACCTGGTCACGAAGCCTTTCCTGGGCCTTGATGAGACTGTGTTGCTTCAGGTCGCCCATCGCATGTCCTCCGAAGATCCCCCAGCTACCGCTGGGCGGTGCCCCCAGCAGAGGAACAGCGTACAATGTCACGTTTCGCTGTTCTCCCCGGCCGCCGCGTACACCGCCACCGCCACCGCAAGATCCTCCCAGGCCATGCCCACACTCTTGAAGAGCTGTGGACAACTTCCCGGTTGTGGAGGACGCACCCGGCCGGTCACCAGATCGGCCAGCGTCCCGGTGATGTGACCGGGCCCGATCGCCCCCTCCGCCTCCGGCACCAGCAGGTCCCCGGCCTCGCGCAGCGCCGCCGCCCGCGACTCGACGTACACGGCCGCCCGCCGCACCAGCGCCGTGTCGGTCTCGCGGGCGTCCGGCTCGTGCGAGCCGACCGCGACGACCGTCGCGCCCGCCGGCACCAGCCGCCCGTCGAACAGCGGTTCGCGCGCGGTCGTGCAGCAGACGATCAAGTCTGCCCCGGCCACGTCCTCGGCCGTACCCGTCCGGGCGGGGACGCCCAGCGTACGGGCGTGGTCGGCCAGCTTCCCGGCCCCGAACGGGTTGCGCGCGACGACCAGGACCTCCGCCAACGGCCGCACCGCGAGCACCGCTTCGAGGTGCCCGTACGCCTGCGGCCCCGACCCGAACAGCACCAGCCGCAGCGGCCGGCCGGCCGGCGCCAGGTACCGCAGGGCGAGCGCGGAGACCGCCGGGGTGCGCAGCGCGGTCAGCGCGGCGCCGTCCAGCAGGGCCAGCGGCCGCAGGGACGCCCCGTCCAGCAGCAGGTAGGACCCGGTGATCCGGGGCAGCCCGCGCGCGGCGTTGCCCGGCGCGACCCCGGCGATCTTCACGCCCGCGTACGCCCCCGTCGCGGCCGGCATCAGCAGCAGCTCGCCGCCGGGCACGGCCACGGAGGTGCGCTGCGGGCAGGCCTCCGGGTCGAGGCCCGCCCGCAGGACGCCGGCCAGCGCGTCGGCGGCACCCGCCGGGCCGAGGAGCCGCAGGACGTCCCCCTCGCCCAGCTGCGGCAGCGCGGTCACAGCTGGAACCCGGCGCCCAGGGCGTCGTAGGGGTCCACGACGAAGGCGTGCTCGCCGGTCCGGTACGCGGTGCCGGTGACCTCGGTGACCCCGCCGGCCAGGATCCGCCCGGTGAAGACGGAGCCCACCACGGACTCGTGGAGCAGGTCCTCGCCGCTGCCGAGCCGGCCGTCCTCGGCGAGCAGGGCCAGCCGCGCGGAGGTGCCCGATCCGCAGGGCGAACGGTCGATCTGGCCGTCGGCGAACACGGTCACGTTGCGCTGGTGCGGTCCGAAGGGAGTGTCGGGCAGTTCCTCGTAGAGGATCACCCCGTACACCCCGGACAGCAGCGCGCTGTCGGGGTGCCAGGTGCCGGGGTGGGTGGCGAGCGCCGCGCGGATCTCCTGGCCGGCCCGGGTCAGTGCGGGCAGCGCGGCGCGCGTGACCTCCAGTCCGAGGTCACGGGCGGCGACCGAGGCGTAGCAGGCGCCCGCGTGGGCGAGGTCCACCTCGGCGACGCCGGACGACGTGGCGACCGGCACCTTGCGCGCGCTCACGCGGGCGGGGACGTTGCGGAAGGTGATGCCGGTGGTACGGCCGCCGTCGCGGTGGACGGTCGCGGTGACCCGCCCCGACGGCACGTCGACGCGCACCTGGACCTCGCCGTCGTCGGGGGCCGCGACCCGGCCGGTGTCCACCGCCCACGCCCCGAGCGCCATCGTGCCGTGCCCGCACGCGGTGGAGTAGCCGTCCTTGTGCCAGAACAGCGCCCCGAAGTGGGCGCCGTCGTCGTCGGGCGGCACCACGAAGGCGCCGTACATGCCGGCGTGCCCGCGCGGCTCCTGCACCAGCAGCCGCCGTACGTCGTCCAGCCCGCCCCGGCGCGGCGCGGTGCCCGAGCCGCCCGGGCCGATGACGGTGGCGCAGCGCTCGGCCACGGTGTCCCCGGGCACCGGCGGCAGCCCGCCGGCCGCGGCGTCGACGATCCGGAAGGGCTCGCCGGCGGTGTGGTAGTCGGTGGTGCGGACGGTACGGATGGTGCTCACAGCAGGAACCCTCCGGGGAAGGGGTCGGACGGGTCGAGGAAGTACTGTGCCGTGCCGGTGATCCAGGCCCGCCCGGTGACGGTGGGCACGACGGCGGGCCGGCCGCCGACGGTGGTCTCCTCGACCAGCCGACCGGTGAACTCGGTGCCGATGAAGGACTCGTTGACGAAGTCCCGGCCCACGGGGAGCAGGCCGCGGGCGTGCAGCTGGGCCATGCGCGCGCTGGTGCCCGTACCGCACGGGGAACGGTCGAACCAGCCCGGGTGGATGGCCATGGCGTGGCGCGAGCGGGTGGCGTCGGAGCCGGGGGCTGCCAGGTAGACGTGCTTGACGCCGGCGATGGAGGGGTTCTCGGGGTGGACGGGGCGGTCGGGGCCGGCGTTGATGGCGTCCATGACGGCCAGCCCGGCCGCGAGGAGGTCGTCCTTCCGGGCCCGGTCGAAGGGCAGCCCGAGGGCGTCGAGGTCGACGAAGGCGTAGAAGTTGCCGCCGTAGGCGAGGTCGTAGGTGACCGTGCCGTACCCGGGGACGTCGGCCTTCAGATCGAGCCCGACGCAGAAGGACGGCACGTTGGTGAGCGTGACCGCGCGGGCCTCGCCGTCCTCGACCCGGACGTCCACGCTCACCAGCCCGGCCGGGGTGTCGAGGCGGACGGTGGTGACCGGCTCGACGGCGGGCACCATGCCCGTCTCCACCAGGACGGTGGCCACCCCGATGGTCCCGTGCCCGCACATCGGCAGCAGCCCCGACACCTCGATGTACAGCACGCCGAAGTCGGCGTCGGGGCGGGTGGGCGGCTGGAGGATCGCGCCGCTCATGGCCGAGTGGCCGCGCGGCTCGTACATGAGCAGCGTACGGACGTGGTCCATGTGCTCGATGAAGTGCAGCCGCTTCTCGGCCATGGTGGCGCCGGGGATCACCCCGACTCCCCCGGTGATCACCCGGGTCGGCATGCCCTCGGTGTGGGAGTCGACCGCGTGGTAGACGTGACGGGTGCGCATGGGGATCCCCCTGTCGGCTGTGCGTGGACGATCGGTCGGGTACGGGTCGGGCCGGTGCGGGTCGGTCGCGCCGGTGCGGGTCGCCCGGCGCGGATCCGGTGCCCCGGCCCTAGTTGTGCCCCTCGGCCAGGGCCTTCTCGGTCGCGGCGCGGACGGCGGCCTCGGTCTCCCCGGTGAGCGGGAAGCGCGGCGGCCGGGTGGCCCCGCCCGGACGGCCCGCCAGGTCCATGGACAGCTTGATGGCCTGGACGAACTCGGTCTTGGAGTCCCAGCGGAGCAGGCTGTGCAGGGACTTGTAGAGCGGCAGGGCGGTGGCGAGGTCACCGGCGACGGCGGCCCGGTAGAGCGTGGCGCAGGAGTTCGGCAGGGCGTTGGGGTAGCCGGCGATCCAGCCGACCGCGCCGGCGAGGGCGAGTTCGAGCAGGACGTCGTCCGCGCCGATGAGCAGGTCCAGTCCGGGGGCCAGCTCGGCGATCTCGTACGCGCGGCGGACGTCGCCGCTGAACTCCTTGACGGCCACGATGCTGCCGTCGGCGTGCAGCCGCGCCAGCAGGGCGGGGGTCAGGTCGACCTTGGTGTCGATGGGGTTGTTGTACGCGACCACCGGCAGGCCCGCCCGCGCCACCTCGGCGTAGTGGGCGCGCACGGCGTCCTCGTCGGCCCGGAAGGCGTTGGGCGGCAGCAGCAGGACGGAACCGGCGCCCGCCTCGGCGGCCTGCTCGGCCCAGCGGCGGGCCTCGGCGCTGCCGTAGGCGGCGACGCCCGGCATGACGCGGTCGCCGTCCCCGCCGGCCGCCTCGACGGCGGTGCGCACGACGCGGGCGCGCTCCTCGTCGGTGAGGGTCTGGTACTCGCCGAGGGAGCCGTTGGGGACGACGCCGTCGCAGCCGTTGGCGATCAGCCAGGCCACGTGCTCGGCGTAGGCGTCGTAGTCGACGGACAGGTCCTCGCGCAGCGGGAGGGCGGTGGCGACCATGATGCCGTGCCAGGGGCGGGTGCGGGGACGGGGCGCGGGGGTGGGCGCGTGGGTCATGGGTGACTCCCTAGTGTGGTGTGTGACATTTTACTAGTGGGTTCGATGTGGCCACAAGGGCCACGCCCGGGCGGATCGAGGGCGATCGAGGACCAATCGACAGGCATTCGACGGGCATTCGACGGGCATCGGCCGGGCATGGCCGGACATCGGCCGGGCATGCGCCGGTCGGCCGGCGGAGGTCCGCCCGGCGCTCCGGCGGCTGATCAGCCGTCAGCGGGCAGGTCCGCCAAGTGCGCCAGCGGTACCGGACAGGAGAAGGGCCGGCGGTCGGCGGCGGGATCCTGCCCGGTCAGGGCGGCCACGGCCGGACCGCACATCCGGCCCTGGCACCAGCCCATACCGGCGCGCGTGAGGAGTTTGACGGTACGGGCGTCCCGCGCGCCGAGGTCGGCGACCGCCTCCCGGATCCGCCCGGCCGGGACCTCCTCGCACCGGCAGACGTCGGTGTCGTCGTCCAGCCAGCCGGTCCAGCCGGGGCCGGGGCGGTGGGCGGCGGCCATGGCGTCGGCGAACCCCCGCAGCCGGGCGCGGCGGCGGCGCAGCCGCGCGGCGCGGCGGTCGTCGGCCGTGGCCGTGACCGCCGGCGGGGCCGCGGTCGCGGACGGCCGTACGGTGCAGGCGACCGCCAGGGCCGCCAGCTCGCCCTCCACCAGGGCCAGTTGCGCGCCCCCGATGCCGCCGGTCTCACCGGCCGACCAGATGCCGGGCACGGAGGTGGCCTGGTCGTCGTCGAGGACGAGGGCGGGGGTGCCGTCGGCCGAGGTGAAGGTGGCGCAGCCCAGCGAGGTGGCGAGCTCCAGCTGGGGCACCAGCCCGTGCCCGACGGCGACCGCGTCGCAGGGGATCCGGCGTCCGGTGCCCGGGACCGGCCGCCAGTCCTTGTCCAGCCGGGCCACGGTCACCGCCTCGACGCGGGTCCTGCCGTGCGCCGCGGTGACGGCGTGCCGGGTCAGCAGCCGTACGCCGTGCCGCAGCAACGCCCCGCCGTACGTGGCGCCTTCGGCGAGCTTGCCCGGGTTGCGCAGCAGCACCGGCACCCGGCCGGCGTACCCGAGGTAGGACGCGCCCTCGACGACGGCGGGCACCGTGGCCCCGGCGGCGGCGAGCGAACCGGCCACGGCCAGCAGCAGCGGCCCGCTCCCGGCGACGACCACGCGCCGGCCGGGCAGCACCAGCCCGCCCTTGAGCATCGCCTGCGCGCCGCCGGCGCCGATCACCCCGGGCAACGTCCAGCCGGGGAAGGGCAGCTGGCGCTCGTACGCCCCGGTGGCCAGCAGCACGGCGCGCGCCCGGACGCGGGCGGCGGTGTCGTCGGGGCCGACGGCGTGCAGCAGCCAGCCGTGGGGACCGCTCCCGGCCGGTACGGCCGGGACCAGCGTCCAGACGTGGTGGCCGGGCAGGTAGTCGATCCGGCCGGCCGCGATGTGCGCCCGCAGGGCCGCCTCGCGGCGCGCGAACGCGGACCAGTCGTGGTGCAGCGCCTCGGGGCGGGCGGCGCCCAGGGCGGGGTCCGGGTGGCGGTAGTACTGCCCGCCGGGCCGTGTCCCCGCGTCCAGGAGGGTGACGCGCAGGCCGAGTCCGGCGGCGGTGACGGCGGCCGCGAGCCCGGCCGGCCCGGCACCGACGACGGCCAGATCGGCGAGATCGGTGAGGTCGGCGAGGTCGGTGGGCTCGCTGGGACCAGTGGGCTCAGACGGCGAGCTCGGCATGGCCCGTCCCTTCCTGGGTGGTGACGGTGTCCCCCGCCCGCGCCGGGACGAGGCAGGCGCGCTGGTTGGGGCGGCCGTTGACGGTGACCAGGCAGTCGTAGCAGCTGCCGATCCCGCAGAACACGCCGCGCGGAGCGGCCCCGTCGCGGGTGGTCCGCCAGGACAGGATCCCGGCGCCCCACAGGGCGGCGGCGATGCTCTGGCCCGCGAGCACGGGGATCTCGCGGCCGTCGAACTCGATCGCGTACGCCGCCTGCGCGGCGCCGCCGACCAGCGCGCGCGGGGTGCGCGACGTACCCGTGCCGCCGGCCGGTTCGGTGGGGCGGTTCATGGGGCGGCCTCCTTCGGGGCGGCGGGACCGGCGGAATCGACCGGACCGGCGGGATCGACCGGATCGTGGGGGTCCCCCGGCCCGTCCGGCCCCGCGCCGTCGCCGAAACGGTCCGGCCGGAACGGCTCCGGGTCCAGGGCGGGGGCGGTGCCCGCGAGCGCGGCCGCGATCAGCAGGCCCGTGCCCGGGGCGAGTCCGATGCCGGCGCCCTCGTGGCCGCAGGCGTGCAGCAGGCCCGGGACGCGCGGGTCGGGGCCGATCGCCGGGAGATGGTCGGGGAGGTAGGGGCGGAAGCCGTGGTACGTGCGCAGCACGCGGACGTCCGCCAGCACCGGGAACAGCGCGGCCGCCTGCCCGGCGAGGCGGCGCAGCGCCTCGGTGGACAGCGAGCGGTCGAAGCCGACGCGTTCGCGGGTGGCGCCGATGAGCACCGGGCCGGCCGGGGTGCCCTCGACGACGGCCGAGGACTGCAGCGCGGCGGATCCGCTGGCGACGTCGGCGATGTAGTCGGCGGCGTAGACCTTGTGCCGCACCACGCGCGGCAGGGGTTCGGTGACGAGCACGAAGCCGCGGCGCGGCAGGACGGGCAGGGTGACGCCGGCGAGACCGGCGACCGTCCCGCCCCAGGTGCCGGCGGCGTTGACGACGGCGGGGGCGAGGAGCTCGCGCCGCGCGGTGCGGACGCCCCGTACCGCGCCGGAGGCGTCGCGCAGGATCGCGGTGACCTCCTCGCCCAGGTGCAGGGTGGCACCGGTGGGGGCGGCCGCGGCGGCGGCGAGCAGGCGCGCGGCCGCCTGGGCCGGCTGGACCTGGGCGTCCTGCGGGTAGTGGAAGCCGCCCGCGAGGCCCCGCGCCAGGTGGGGTTCGAGGTCGTGCAGGCCGTCGGCGCTCACCTCGGCCGCCTCGACGCCGGCCGCCCGCTGGCCCTCGGCGAACGTCCGCAGGGCCTTGAGGGTGGTCTCGTCGGGTGCGACGACGAGGCCGCCCTTGGGCTCGTACTCGGTCTCCGGCGGGAGCACGTCGGCCAGTTCGCGCCACAGCCGCGCGGACAGGAGGGCGAGGTCGAGCTCGGGGCCCGCCTCCTTGTCGGAGACGAGCAGGTTGCCCTCCCCGGCGCCGGTGGTGCCACCGGCGACGGGGCCCCGGTCGACGACGGCCACGGAGAGTCCGGCGCGCGCGGCGTAGTAGGCGCACGCCGCTCCGACGACGCCGGCGCCGATGATCACGGCGTCCAGAGGGTGTCTGTTGAGCACGGCAGTAATATGTCACATTCTTTAGAGGGTGCCTAGGGTCCGCCCAGGGTCCGCCGCACGGGTCGGCGGACCGGTGCAGGGGGCCGGCCCCGCCCCCCGTTCGCGTATCGGGGCCGGCCCCGGTACTGCCTGCCGCCGCTCAGCCGCGCAGCGGGCCCTCGCAGCTGTAACCGGAGGTACCGGCCACCTTGTTCGACCAGATCTCTACGGGTCCGAAGCTGCAGTTCATGTCGGCGAGGTTGTTGGAGGCCGCGCCCGCCCGGTCGAGGATGAAGTAGTCGACCGTCTCGCTCATGTCCTTGAAGTTCTGGTCGTCACTGCGCCAGTCCTTCAGGTTCGCGGTGATCCGCCCGGTACAGGTGAAGCGCCGCTTGCCGGGCTCGCCGTTCTCCACGCAGTCGGGGGTGTTGTACGTGGCGGTGGCGAACGAGGACTTCACCGAGGCGAGCGCGGAGTCGCGCAGCTGGTCGCCCGGCGTGAAGGTGGTGTTCGGGACGAACAGCTGGTCCACCTTGGCGATCTGCGCGTCGAGGAAGCGGTCGTAGTCGCGCTGGAGGTACGTGTCGGCGGACAGCCGGTGCCGCCAGGCGTCGTACCCGGCCACGTTGTTGGTGCGCAGGTGCGTGTACATCTCGCGCAGCAGCGAGGGCTCCTCGGTCCACAGGAACTCGAAGAAGGTGCCCGCGTAGCTGTAGAAGCGGAAGCCGTCGCCGTCGTAGGTGGCGTTCAGCACCTGCTCCACCGTCATGCGCGGGCCGCCGCCGGCGGTGTCGTTGATGATGCTCTTGACCAGCGACTTGCGGACGGCGATGCCGTTGTCGCGGGTGGCGCCGTCGAAGAACTCGGCCGTGCCCTCGTCCATGGCCGTGGTGCGGTCGCCCTCGTACCAGGGGCCCTCGCCGAAGAAGCCGGGGACGGCGAAGCGGCCGTTGAGGTAGTGCACGTACTCGTGGCGGAAGAGCTCCTCGAGGGTGAGGGAGGAGTCCTGCGGCACCCGGCGCTGGTAGGTGTAGAAGGTGGCGCCGCGCTCGATGTAGATGCCGCCGTTGTTGGTGCCCATGCCGGTGAGGATGGGGTGGTAGTTCTCGTAGTCGGCACGGGAGGCGTACAGCACGATGTTGAGCGCGGCATTGGGGTCGCCGGCCAGCGGCTGGTCGGTGCCCAGGACCCGGTGGAACTGCGCCTTGACCTGCTTGCTCGCGTAGTAGAGCTGGTCGACGGTGGCCCGGTCGAGGGCGGTGCGGACCTTGATGGCACCGTTGTCGTAGGTGTAGGTGTGGGGGAAGATCTGCTTCTCGATGTCCTCCTTGCACACCCCGTACGGCTTGCAGGCCTCGTAGAAGTTGAGCCAGGAGACCACCTTCGCCCACGGCTCGCTGCCGTTGCCGAAGGTCGCCTTGACCGGCTCCAGCAGCCCCCCGAGGTCGGCGGCGATCTGGTCCTTGAGCCCCGCGACCTGCCCGAAGCGGGCGTACTCGCTGAGCGCGTCGCGCACCACCCAGGCGTTGCCCGTGCCCTTGAGGTGCGCGTACGACGCGAACGCCTTGAACGCGGCCCGGTACGCCGGGTCGGCGGCGACCGCGGCGTGGAAGGCGGCGTCCTGGTTGCCCGGGTAGACGCCCAGGTAGTTGACGGAGAGGGCGGCCAGCGCGGCGCCCGCCCAGCCGGCGTCGAGGTGGGTGGCCGGGTGGGCCGGGTCCATGGTGGCCAGGACCTTCGTGATCAGCGGGAGCTGGTGCTGGCGCAGGCCCGGGCCGCTGGCGGCGTAGAGGGCCTCGCGCAGGGTGCTGGCGTTGCTGGGGGTGGCGTCGAAGGTGCGGGCGGCGTTGCCGAAGTCGGCGACGGCGCGGCGCATGGCGTCGACGGTCGGGGCGTCGGTGACGTCGATCTCACCGCGCGAGAAGTCGTGGTACACGACCGCGTGCAGGTAGGTGAACATCTCCTCCAGGTGGGAGGAGTTCTTGCCGTCGTGGGAGGCGGCGAGGCCGGATATCCGGCGGGAGACGGCCTGCACGTGGGCGTCGGACATGACGGGCGCCAGGCGGGCGTCCCAGGTCCAGATCAGCCCGCGCAGACAGCCGTTGGCCAGGACGGCCGGGTCGGCGAGGAAGTCCGCGAACTGCTCGGGTGACAGGCCCGTGATCCCGTCGAGGGTGCAGGGGACGCCGGCGGCGACGGAGCGGGCGGTGGGCGCGCCCTGCGCGAGCTTGCGGCTGCTCTCCTTCTCGGCCTGCGGGGTGAGCGGTACGGCGCTCTGCTCGGCCGGGGCGGCGCCGGGCACCTGGCCGGCCGCCTTGCCGGGCGCGGTCCCGCCGGGGGCGAAGGCGGGGGCGGGCAGCACCTCGGGGGCGGAACCGAGGCGGTCGACCTCGTCGAAGGGGTTCTCGCCATGGGCGTGTTCGGCCTGACTCCCCTGGGTGAAGGTGGCGGGGACCTGCGGGGCGGCCTGGGTGGTGGCCTGTCCGGCGCCGGCGAGGAGGGTCACGGCGATGGCGGAGGCGAGGAGGGAAGAGCGTACGGCTCTGTGCTTGGACACCAAGAACTCCTGGTTGGGGAGGAAACGTGGGGGTTGGTGCGCGAACGGACGGGCGAAGTGCTTGCCCTGATAGACGAACCGCCCGGACGGGCGAACCGCCTGGATGGACGAACCACCCTGCGCCACAAGGCATTTGACGGGGATTAACGTGCCGGTGTGTGAGCTGTAACATAGTAATGTGAAATTGCACTGACAAGACCTGTGCACCCACCAGTTCTCGCCCTCTTCTCACCCACCCCCGGGGAGCCCCGATGGCCGAAGCCCCTCCCACCCTCAACATCGGCAGCCACGACCTGCCGGTATCAGCCGAGTTGTCCCGCTTCATGGCGGGCGACTGGGCCCCGTCCCCGCTCCCCGCCACCGCGCGGGCCGCCGCGTACGCCGTCACCCCGGCCCGCCGCGACCGCCTCTCGGCCCGCTTCCCCGGCGAGCGGCTGATCGTCCCGGCCGGCGAACTGAAGGTCCGCTCCAACGACTGCGACTACCGCTTCCGCCCGCACAGCGCGTACGCCTGGCTGACCGGGCTCACGGGCGAGGACCAGGTCGGCCACGTCCTGGTGATGGAGCCGAACGGCCCGCACGGCCACGAGGCGGTCTTGTACCTCCGTCCCCGCTCACCGCGCGCGGACGGCAACGAGGAGTTCTACCGCGACCGTCGCTACGGCGAGTTCTGGGTCGGCCGCCGCCCCGACCTCGCCGAGACCGAACGCCTGACCGGCATCCGCTGCGCCCACCTCGACACGCTCGGCACCCCGCCGGCCCGCAACGCGGCAACTGATGCCGCCCTCGCAACCACCCTCTCGGAACTCCGCCTGATCAAGGACCCATGGGAGGTCGCCCAGCTCCAACTGGCCGTCGACCACACGGTCTCCGGCTTCGAGGACGTCGTCCGCGCCCTGCCCCGGGCGCTGGCCCACCCGCGCGGCGAACGCTGGATCGAGGGCGTCTTCGGCCTGCGGGCCCGCGCCGAGGGCAACGGCACCGGCTACGACACCATCGCCGCGTCCGGCGCGCACGCCTGCGTCCTGCACTGGATCCGCAACGACGGCCCGCTCGACCCCTCCGAACTCCTCCTCCTGGACGCGGGCGTGGAGACGGACACCCTCTACACGGCCGACATCACCCGCACCCTCCCCCTCTCCGGGCGCTTCTCCCCGGTCCAGCGCCAGGTGTACGAACTGGTCCTGGCCGCCCAGGAGGCCGGCATCGCCGCCCTGCGCCCGGGCGCGAGCTTCCGCGACTTCCACCGGGCGGGCATGCGGGTCATCGCCGAAGGCCTCGCCGAATGGGGCGTCCTGAAACACGCCGAGGGCGACCTGCACCGCCGCTACACCCTGTGCAGCAGCGGCCACATGCTGGGCCTGGACGTCCACGACTGCGCCAAGGCCCGCGCGGAGACGTACCTGGACGGCGTCCTGGAGGAGGGCCAGGTCCTCACGGTCGAGCCGGGCCTCTACCTCCAGCCCGACGACGAAACCCTCCCCCCGGAACTGCGCGGCATCGGCGTCCGCATCGAGGACGACCTGGTCATCACGGCCACGGGCGCCCACCTGATGTCATCAGCCCTCCCCCGCACCCCGACGGCGATCGAATCCTGGATGTCCAACCTCCTGGAGCCCTGACCCTTTCCCCCTGACCGGCCCCCAATAGGCACAGGAAGAAGGGCTCACCCACCTTCACGGACTGCCGCACATCCCCCGGTCCCCTCAGAGAGGGGACCGGGGCAGGACCTGAAGCCCGGCAAGGGCCGGACCTGGTCGCGACGCGGGCGGACGCCGCTGATCAGGGTGATCACCCGTCAGACGCTTGGCCTCTCCCCGACTCCAGTACGGGCCAGGGTGTCGGCATCGGCGGGGCTCAAGGGGGCTCGGGTCCGTCAGGTGTACGTCTTGATCATGTCGTTGATGAAGTGGCGTGTGTCGTGGGGGTTGAGGGCTTGTGCCTGAAGGTGGTCGTACATGATGTGGTACTGGCGCCGGTCGGAGTGTTTCTCCAGGTAGAGATCCCCGGTGAAGCGCTCCAGATAGACCACTCCCGCGTCGGTATCGGGAAACGTGAGGATGGAGAACTGGCCTGTGGCCCCGGGATGGGCGCCGGCGCTGTGCGGGAGCATCTGAACGGTGATGTGCGGCTGTGCACCGAGGGTGTTCAGGTGCTCCAGTTGCTCACGCATGACGTCGCGGTTGCCGACGATGCGGTGCAGTACGGATTCGTCCAGGACGACCCATAAGCGCAGTGGCCGGGCGGGGTGATGCGCGCGGTGCTGGCGCCGTAACCGCACCTCGAGACGGACCGAGGCCTGATCGGTCGGAGGGCAAGGGAACGATTCCGCGATGACGGCCGCCGCGTAGGCACGGCTCTGCAGCAGGCCGGGAACCACCAGCGGCTCGTAGGAGTGGATGGCGGCGGCCTCTGTCTCCAGCCCGATGTACACGCCGTAGGGGACATCGCCGCAGGCAACCCACCAGCCCTGCCGGGCCGATTCCTTCGCCATGCGCATCAGCGAGTCGACTAACTCCCGCTCGGTGACTCCGTAGAGCCGGCACAGATCGCGCACATCACGCGGATTGATGGGGCGGCGACCGGTCTCGATGAGGCTGATCTTGGACTGTGACACGAGCAGGTGCTTCGCCACCTGCACGGACGTCATTCCCGCTGCCCGGCGGAGCCGGCGAAGCTCCGCGCCGAGGCGGCGCCTTCTGACCGTGGGACTTCCGTTCGCCGTCACGGGCGGTGCACCTCCAGCTCAAGGACCTCACGCAGGCCCCCCGCACCCCACGGCCGACATCGGCAGAAGGCATTCTCCATACCCGGCCTGTGACGTGACGCATCTGCACCACGAGCACCACCTGTTCGGACTAACCCGGTGGCGGGGTTCGCAGCCGTGAGGCGAAGAAGGAGCCGGGGGCACTGGTGATCCACCGTCGGATGACCGCGTTGGTGGCGTCATCGAGCGTGGAGAGCACTGCGATGGCCCGGAGGTCACCGGCCGGCGGCGAGATGCCCGCGGCGGTCAGGCAGGCGTGCAGGTCAAGGCGGCGGCGGTCGGCGGGACTCAGGCTGCCCGGCGGACAGTCCGGCGCGGGGAGGGGGGCGCGGGGGGCCCGGGCGGCCGGTTCCTCCGCGTCCGGATAGCCCCGTATGCCCGGGAACCGGTAGGGGTCGAGTGTCGTGCTGGGCACCTTCGGGACCTGGGATAAGTGCCGCCACGCATTCATGCAAGAACCTCCGCGAGTGTGTCACTTGTGGTAAGGAGGCTGCGCTGCGCCTCTTCACCGTTACTGCTCCTGCAGGGCGTGGGCGCCGGCGGCGATGACTTCTGCGAGCCGGTGGGCAAGGTCCGTGCTGCACCCCCCGAGCCGGACCAGGCCACGGCAGCCCACCGGTCCGTCGTTGCTGAGGGAGGGAAGGACCAGGCCGGCGAGGGCCAGGGCGGCCCCGAGGCGTGCGACGGCTTCCTCGCCGGCCTGGTACGCGGCGGCCTGGCGCCGCTCGTACCGGATCCGCTCGGCGCGGGCGAGATCGTGCAGCATGACGTGTTTCTCTCTCCATGGACGGGGAACGGAGCGCTGAAGCGCGGCGCCGATCAGGTCGGTTGGGCGCGGTTCGGTCAGTGATGTCCAGGTTGTGGCTGTTCAGCGCGGCAAACCCGTAGGACTGAGACCGTGCCCAGACCGTGACCTATCGGTTTCGATCTTCGTTCCTGAGATGCAAGTGATCACGCTCGTGGAAATCCGGGAAGGGACCGAGTTGTCCGAGAAGTCAGTGACGCTCGACTGCCGTTCGGCAACGGGTGCCCGGCTGCTGCCCGGGCAGAACCGCACGGCCCCCTCACGGCCCCCTCATGACCCGTAGCGGAATCTGTAGCCGGAGACGGAATGCCCGGCGGCCTTCTGATCCACCGCCGGGTAGTCGGGATGCGGGGTACCCGGGCCGCTCGGCGTGGCCGGGTGCCGGAGCGGGGGGATCGTCCGGTTGCGATGGCGCGGGACGGGATGGCGGGGTGGTCGTGTGAGTGTGATCTGGCGGACGAGTTGCTGGAAGCAGGCCAGGGCCGCGATGGGAGGCAGGGTGGCTGCCGCCAGCGCGGCGAATGTCCGGGGCGCCTGAGCCACGCAGAGAAGGGTGGCGAGGGTGGAGAACAGAAGGACGATGGACCAGGAATGGATGGCACGGCGTTGGTGTAGGGCGGCCCGGAGGATCGACAGGGAGGCGACCATCCAGGGTCCGTAGATCAGCAGGGGCCACCAGTTGACCACGTCGTGCGCGGTGCCCGGTCCGGCGCTGTGGCGCAGGGCGTCGGAGACGGCCAGACCACTGAAGATGCTCACCACGGCGGCGATGACGGCGACCAGCAGGGCGGAGAAGAGGCTGCCCGTCCGAAACAGGGTCATCACCGGGGCCTTCGGCGGAACCCGCCGGTGCCCGTGGGAGGCTTCCGGACGCGGCCCTTTGAGGGTGCCCTGGGGCAACCCGGCGGCGAAACCGGCGGCGGCCGGGTCGCCGCTGTCGGCGAACCCGATGGCACCGGCCGGGTCGCCGGCGTCGGCGAACCCGATCCGGCCGGGCGGCTCCGGCTGCCCCGGTCCCCTGGCTTCCTGAAGGAGACAGGCGAGTTCCTCCGCCGGATCCCACGCGGAGTTCACCTCGCCCAGCCCGGGGAACGGCTGTCCGAGGGCTGCGAGCTGTTCGGTGTCCGGCCCCGCCCCCGGACCGGTATGGGCGCTCACCCCTGGACCGGTATAGGTGCCCGCACCCGGTCCGATACGGGTGCCCGTGCTCGTGCTCGTACCGGAGTTGGTGCCGGTACCCGGCCAGAAAGCCGCGGCTTCCGGCCGGATGTGGAAGCCGTTCGCCTCGTAAGGGCCGTACTGCTCATACAAGGGAGGGCCGCCCGGAGCGCTCGCCGAGGGACGGCTGGACCGCGGCCATCTCCTGGGACCGTCGGACGAAGTCGCTCTGGATCGCGCTCATCGCCTCCAGGAAGTCCTCGAGAACCGAGGACGAGTAGTGAAGGTCCACGTCCCGCCCCTCATGGTGCAGCGTCGCGTTCCCGTCCGGGTCCCAGTCCTTCGAGACCGGCGTATACGTCCACTTCCCCACTCTCGTGGCCCCTGCACGGGCGTGGTGTCCGTCGTCTTCAGGACGCCCCGGAAACATTGCCGAGTGGTTTGCTGTTGTCATAGTCCACCCAACGCTCGGGACGCCGGGGAAGGTGTGCTCCATGCAGGTGAGGGTGGCGGAACAGGCACGTGTTGACCGGGTTTTTTATCGGTTCTGCACATACGGCGAACATTCCGCGACCGTTGTCCGCACCCCGCACCAACTGCGGTTCCTCCGGTCCCCGGCAGGAAGCGCCACGGGGACAGATGCACCCCTCGGCGGGTGCGGCCCGCACGAACACACGGCCGCCGCGCCGCACGACGACGCGCATTCGGGTGCCGCTGAGGTTGAAAGGGTGGGGTGACAGGGCTACGGAGGCTCCAGCCCGAGTCCGGTCTCGGCTATGCAGCCGTCGAGGATCTCGGGTCGGCGTTGGATGCCTCGTAGGCGGTTCTTCACGAGTGGGATGAGGTCGTCGATCGTGCGGGGTGCGAGGTTGGTCAGGGACTTCTTCAGCTGGGCCCATACGCCTTCGACGGGGTTGAGGTCGGGCGCGTAGGGCGGCAGCTTGCCGATGGTCAGCCAGTCACCGTTGCGTTCGCAGAACTCCGCAAGGGCTTGGCGTGGTGGGTGCCGGCGTTGTCCCGCACCACGATCAGCGGGGCACCGCCGAGTTGCCGACGGGCAGAGGTCAGCAGGTCCGCGAACTCGTGGGCCCGGAAACCCTTCTTCTCGCCGGTACGGCCCCGGTACGTCTGGGTCCGGTAGATCAGCCTGGTCTCGCGTCCGGGTCTGACGCAGATCATCCCGGCCATCAAATCCCGGCCGGAACCCTTGCCCGTCACTCTGATCAGCGGCGTCCGCCCGCGTCACGACCAGGTCCGGCCCTTGCCGGGCTTCAGGTCCTGCCCGGCCTCGCCTTCGAAGACCATCCACGCCCAGGAGCTGGGCCGTCTTCTTACCCGTGACCACTGCTCCGTCCGCCACCGCTCGAGCCTCCCTCGCGCCAGGCGGCGTGCCAGGCGTACGCGGACTTCCGAGACACCCGTAACAGGTGGGCCACCTCCGGCGGCCGCACCCCCTGCCCGAACATCTCCGCGGCCTCAAAACGCACTGCTTCACGCCTCGCCCGCCCCGCAGCGGTCAGGCCGCCGCCATCCGCGTACCTCATGACGAGGATGTAACACCGCCAACGCCCGCTGACACCCCACCCTTTCAACCTCAGCGGCAACGTTGCCGTCAAGCACCCCGAAAGCCCCGCCGAAACCTAATCCGGCGGGGCTTCCTTGGAATGTCACGTCTCGCCCTAGAACTTGCCCTTGGGAGGTCGTTCACCCTCCTCAGGGGATAACTACAGCTGCCCGCTTTCGCCCCGCCCCGCTTTCAGTCATCACCTAAACCCGGGAACAATAGACACCCACTCAAGGGGATTGACAGTTTCTCATTGCGGGCTCAAATAACACTCCCGGGGAGTTCCCTGAACGCCGAGATCGCATTATTGAGCTCAACTTTGAGAGCCTCGCGACTCGCCTCTAGATTTCGACGAATCTCCTCATCGGGGCCATCTTCCTCTGCAATCGACCTGAACCTCTCCCACGCTTCAAACGTACGTCGCGTGTGCCGGGTCAGTACATCGGCAAGCAGCGCTTGCTCCCGGAAGCCCAACCCCTTTCCGGATGGGCGGAGGTATAGCAGAGAGTGCTCTGCGATGAATCTACCTACGAGCGCCGAGATCTCATGCCCCAGGAAGTCACAGGAGAGCATCGCGATGGCGAGATTGGATGGAGTTGACCTGACAGGACCCCGTAGGGAATCCGGAACCGTCCACTGCTCTCGCGGTTCGTCCAGCCACTCCCAACCATCAGGACGAGACATGATTCGCCTTCCACTCGTTACCCATAGCGCTGAATCAGCCAGGCTTGCGCCTCGTGATTATTCTTTGGAATCCCAGCAACTCCACCCGCCTCCAATACTTGCGCACAATAAGTGACGCATGCTTGATTCGGCATGTCGTACGCTGGATAGACTCCGCGCCGCGTCTTAGCCATCGCCGACTCGGCATAAGCCATAGCGGCCTGAGGGTTAGACAGAGGGATCCTCAAGTTGATCGTGATGGCTGGGAGATCTGCGGGAGTGAATTCAGCAACTCCATTGTCCGGGTTGCCGAGACTGCCATACTGGTGAGTACTGAGGACCTCGCCGCCATCCCGAACCGTGATCAATGCGTGCTGCCTGCCATCCGGGTAATTAGCCAAGTGGACCGTGGCTTCACCACCGCAGTTATGGACGAGAACCGGCGTGGCTCCTGCGAGCACATAGTACGTGTGGAAGTCGGCGACGGTGAGGTTGTGAGTGGTGACGGCGAAGGGGTAGTTGCGGGTGGCCTGGACCGTGAGGGTCGTGCCCGTCGACTGGCGGAGTTGTTCGCCCGCCTTGAGTTCGCCGGCGTCGACCCACTGGTTGCGGGTTTCGCTCCAGTAGGGGTGGTGGTAGGTGGAGGTGATCTTGGCGGGCGGGCCGCGGGGGTTGGCGTCGTCGGTCAGGGTGAGGTCGGTGAAGTCCTTGTCGTCGGGCGTGGTGATCGTGGTGGTGACCAGTTGGGCGCGGGTTTCACCGGTCTGCGGGTCGGTGGCCTCGACCTTGTCGCCGTCCTTGACCTCCTCGATGGCCTTCGACGTGCCGTCGGCCATCAGGACACGGACGCCCGCGGGGAAGCTGTTGCACTTGGTCGGGGCGGCCTCGCCCCCGCCGTCGCCGCGGCTCTTGGCCTCGCCAGCCTCAGCAGACGATTTGGCGTCCGCCTCCGCCTTCGCGGACTTGGCTTCGGTTCCGGCACTATCGCTCTCGGATCTTGACTCTGTTTTCTCCTTGGCTGATTTGGCAGCCTTGGCCTCGGCATCGCGGGCTTCCTCTACCGCCTTCTTGTGGCGGCTGAGTGCGCCTGCGGCCTCGGACGCCTTGCGTTCCGCCGCGTGTACGGCGTCGTAGGCCTTGTTGAGTTCCCTGTAGATCTTGAAGGCCTTGATGCCGGCCTTGATGGCCTTGGCGATCTTGCCCCACGGGACAGCGCCCAGAGCTGTGTTGATGCAGGCCATGACATCGCCCTTGGTGAAGCAGTCGCGGGCGTCGTTGTAGCCGATGAGGTCACCGATCAGGTTGACGACCTCGTGCTTGAGCTGGTCGGTCCGCTGCCTTGCCTTGGTCAGCTGGCGGTCAGCTCGGTCCGACTGCTCTTGCAGCTCACCGCCACCACCGCCACCACCGCCATCACCGCCACCGTCGTCGCCACCACCGCCGACGAAGCCAGGGTCGACCAGGTCCGCGTCACTGATGCGGCCGGTCTGGGAGTTGTAGTTGCAGGCCGTGGAGTTGTCACACATCTGCTTCAGGCCCGACGCGTCCGACTTGTTGATCGGGCTGTTGCCGGAGTACGTGTACGCGTTCCACTGCTGCGGGTCGCCCGCGTCGATGATCGGGTCCGGGCTGATGAAGCGGCCCGTCGTCGGGTCGTATTCGCGGGCGCCCAGGAGGGTGAAGCCAGTGGCCTTCTCCTTGGTGCCGCCCACGAAGCCCTTGTCGCCCGCCCAGGAGCCCGGGGCCGGCTGGGTGCCGCGGTCGTTGCCGAAGGGGTCCGTGTGGCGGCGGACCTGGGAGAGGTCCGTCGCGCTGAACTGGACGCCGCCCGTGCCGTGGTGGTCCGAGCCCTGGTAGCTCAGGGTGGAGGTGCCGCCGGTGGTGGTGCGGGTGATGGACAGGCCACCGGGGGCGCCGTACGTACGGACGTTGGAGACCTTCTTGCTGGCGGTGTCCAGCGTGATCTGGTCGGTGCCCAGATTGAGCGTGGTGCTGCCCGGGTCGCGGCGGATGAGCTGGTTGCCGCCCGTGTCGTACAGGTAGCTGGTGCCGGCGCTCTCGCCCGTGCCCGTGATCTTGTCGAGCTTGCCCTGGTCGTTCCAGGTCAGGGTCTTGGTACCGGGCGTGCTGGTGATCGACGCCGTGTTGCCGGTGGCGTCGTAGGTGTAGGACGTGAGCTTGCTGCCCGACGCGCTGGTCTCGGTGGAGGTCAGCAGTGCGTGCGGGCCGCCCGTGCCGCCGCCCGTCTTGGGGTCGGAGGACGGGGTGTTGGGGCCGGTGCCGAAGGTCTGGGTGACCGTGACGTCCTTGGACGCGTTACCGGTCGGGTCCTTCCTCACCAGCTTCGTACGGTTGCCGAGCTTGTCGTACTCGTACTGCTGCCAGTACGGTGCCGGGCCGCCGACGCTGGGCTTACCGGCGCCGTCGACCGCCGGACCGCCGCCGTTGGCGCAGCCGCCGATCCCGCGGACCGAGGGCTGCGGCGTGGTGGTCTGGGTGCCGGTGTCGGTCCAGGCCTGGGTGAGCCGGCCCAGGTAGTCGTGGGTGAAGCACTGCAGGTCCCGGGCCGCCCCGTCCTGCGTGGTACCGATCGAGGTCAGCGCACCGGCCTGGTTGTACGTGTATTCGGTGACGTCGACGCTGGCCCGCGCCGCCGTCTGCTTGTCGAGGGTGGACCGCACCGGTCGGCCGGTGCCGGCGTCGTAGTCGGTCGTCGAGACGACCTGCTTGCCGGTGGCGCCGACCGTGGTGCGGATGCCGCGGCCGTACGGGTCGTAGCGCACGTCCACGACGTACGGCGCCTGCACCACTCCGAACGAGCCGCCGAGCGAGGTCAGGTTGCCCAGGATGTCGGTGCCGAAGGTGAGCTTCTCGGCCGCCAGGCCCGCCTTGGCGATGGCCGGCAGGGCCGTGGACTTCAGCTGGCCGTAGGCGTCATAGGTGTTGGTGGTCTCGTACGTGCCCGCCAGCTCGCCCTCGACCGTCGGGATGGTGGTCCTGGTGCCCCGGGGGCGGTAGCCGCCGTCGTAGCCGGTCACCTCGCTGGTGTACGCGTGGCCGTTCACACCGCCGACGTATCGGGTGCTCGACGTCGGCTTGCCCACGGCCTTGGTGTCGTACGTGAAGCCGGCGACCTGCTTGGCCGGGTCGGCGACCGTGCCCTCGTAGGTGGCCACGGTGCGGCCGAGGAGGTCGGTGACGGTGGTGGCGCTCTTGTTGCGGGCGTCGGTCGCGGTCGTCTGGTTCTTGGCGTCGTCGTAGACCGTGGTGGCGGTGCCCGAGTCGGGGTCGGTGGTCTTGACGCTGCGGCCGAGCAGGTCGTACTCGAAGGTCCACCGGTTGCCGGCGGAGTCCTTGCGCCACAGCTCCTTGCCCTGCGCGTTGTAGCCGTACGTCGTCTCGTCGTACGGGCCCGTGGGCGTGTTGGCCTTGTACTGGCGCACGGCGACCGTCTGGCCCAGGCCGTCGGTGATCGACGCCGAGGCGTAGCCGCCGTTCGGCGGGATGGAGCGCACCTCGTCGGCGCCGGCGTACTCGGTCTTCGAGCGCCACTGCTCCACGCCGTAGGACTGGAAGACGCTGGCGGTGGAGCGGCCCAGGCCGTCGAAGACCTGGAGGGTCTGTGACGGGACCTTGCTGTCGGGCTGGACGCCGCCGTTCGGCAGGAACAGCGCCGCTGACGGCGCGGCCTCGTCGTTGTAGTACGCCGCGGTGGTCTTGACCTGGCGGCCGTGCGAGTCGAACAGGGCGTCGGTGATGAGGCGCCCGTCGGCGCGGGACGCGGCGGTGGCCTGGGTCTGCCGGACCCGGCCGATGCCGTCGTAGATGGTGTAGCTGGAGGTATACGTGTTGTTGCTCATGAGCGCCTGGCTCAGCACGGCCGAGGGCGCGGAGATGCCGTTCATCGCGTACGAGAACTTGCGTACCGGGAGGAACTGCTTGGCCCGCTCCTGACCGGGCTGCCAGACGGAGACGACACGTCCGAGCGCGTCGTACTCGCGCTCGGCGACGTGGCTGTTCTCGTCGGTGGTCTTCAGCGGCAGCGAGCGGCCGATGTCCAGGGTGTTGACCGACTTCCAGCCCAGCGGGTTGGTGTGGGTCACCTCGGACGGCAGTACGCCGGTGGCCGGCTTGTACTCGGTCGTCGTGACGGCGCCGCCGGGGTGGGCGGCGTCCTTGCGGGTGTGGTTGGTGGTGCTGGTGACCCGGCCGTACGCGTCGAAGGCCGACGTCGCGTTGAGACGGTAGACCGGCTTGCCCTCGGCGTCGTACTTCTCCAGCACCTCGGTGCCGGTCTGCTCGGCGAGCGGGCCCGACTGGCCGTGCGGCAGGCCGTCGAAGTAGGCGCGGGTGTCGGCCACCGTGTTGGCGGCGGTCGCGCCCTTGCCGCACTCGCCCGAGAGGACCAGGGTCCGGGAGGCCAGCTGGGTCAGGAGGCCACCGGGGCCGGTGGCGTACGTGAAGCTGGTGCACAGGCGCTGGTCGGGGCGGGACAGGTCCGCCTGGTCGTCGACCGTCACCGGGCGCGAGAGCAGCGTGTCGTCGTACGTCGAGGTGCGCTCGGAGGTGCGCCAGGTGCCGTCGGCGAGCTTGGCCCGGCTGGTGACCTTGGCCGTGTTCATGGCCCGGGCGGTGATCGGCGGCATGCCGCCCGACTGGGCGCGGGTGGCGGTGACCTTGCCGAGCCAGGGAGTGGTGACCTGGTCGGCGATGACCGTGCCGCCGTCGCGGTCGTAGGTCTCGCTCTGGCGGACGAAGCCGGAGAGGACCTCCTCGTCCTTGATGGTGCCGCCGTGCGTGTCGGACACGCTGACGGAGCGCTTGGTGCCGTTGGCGAGGACGTCGCCGTCCATGCCGCGCAGATAGGTGGCGACGGACTTGGTGCGCGGGCCGTCGGTACCGGTACCCGTGCGGGTGGTGACGGTGGCGTAGCCGCGGAACTGGTCCCACGTGCGGGTCTTGGCGTCGGTGAACTCGGAGTCGTTGCGGTGCCAGGCGATGCCGCCGCCGTACTCGTACTCCGTGACGGTGGCGACCTGGCCCGCCACCATGTCCTGCTGGGTGATGGACTGGACGACGATCTTGTTGAACCAGTCGTTGACCGGGTCCGGGTAGGACTGGCCGGGCAGGTACCACTTGACCGGCATGCAGGCCATCGCGTTGCTGTCCTCAGAGGACGGCATGGTGCCCTTGTCCCGCGAGCACTCGGGGGTCCGGTAGACGACGTTGATCCGGCCGCCGGTCTCCGTGGTGATCGCCTGGATGCGCGGCCGCTTGTACGGGGGCGCGGAGGCCTCGGTCCCGTCCGGGCGCTTGACCACGCCGTCGACGCGGTTGGCCAGCTGGAGCGGCTGGAAGTGGACCGCGGGCAGGGTGACCGGGGTCTTGCCGTTGGAGCCGGTGCGCTGGACGGAGTCCAGCCACAGCGTCGGCGAGGTGCCGTCACCGGGGTCCTGGAAGGACTGGTTCAGGGTGTAGGAGTCGACCTTGCGCCAGTCCGTGCCGGTCCACACCTCGGTGAAGATCTCGGTGAACTTCTTGGTCGTGAAGAACGTCGGGGACAGGTTCAGGCACTGGCCGCTGGCGGCGCACTCCTGGTCGACCGGGGTGTCCGGCCAGGACTTGGCGTTCGCCTTGGTCCGCTGTGCGGGGTCGCAGGTGACGGCCCCGCCCGGGACGCAGCGCTCGGCGGTCTTGAGGGTCACCTGTGCGGCCGGCTTGGCCGCGCCCTTGGCCGCGATCTGCTCCGGCAGCCGCTGGCCGTAGCCGATCCAGGTCGGGTGGCTGGCGCGCTGGTACGCGGTCGGGGTGCCGTTGCCGTTGTTCTGGCCGCCGCTGCGGGCGTAGTGGTTGCCCTCCTGCTCGTACCGGTAGGAGACGAGGTTCTGGTGGCGGTCCACGACGTAGTCGAGGTTCCACTGCCAGCCCATCTGCACCCACGAGCCGTTGGCGGGGGTGTCGGCGCCCAGGCACTTGTCCCGGCCGCTGTTGAAGTAGACGGGAACGGTGGAGACCGACTTGGCCTCCGGGTCCGTGCCGTCGCCGCCGGGCAGGCGGTTGGCACCGAAGTAGTACTGGGTCCCGTCGACCGTGGTGACCTTGAAGCCCTCGCCCTTCCAGGCGGAGTTGCGCTGGCCGGTCAGCCGCTCGATCGTGGTGCCGTCCTCGCCCTGGAGGCGGTACACGCACGTGGTGTCGTCGCGGACGATCTGCCCCGCGTGGCCGGCCAGGTTGAGGGAGAGGATGTCGCCGGCCCAGCACTCGTCGCCCGAGTCCTTGATCCCGGCGTCCTTGCATCCCTTGTACGAGCGCGAGATCGACCCCGGGTGCCAGTCCCAGCCCTCGCCGAAGCCGCCCGCCTGGGCGTTGGTCGAGGCGGTACGGCCGTCGATCGACGACGAGTCGTAGCCCAGCGCGATGCCGGGAACGGGCCCGGCGATGGTGGACGGCAGCTCGACGCTGTAGCCGTACGTGAAGTTGCCCGCGTTCGAGCCGGCCTGCCACGAGGCCGACGGCAGGAGCGGCGTCGCGGTGAAGTCACCGGAGGCGCCGGAAGGGCCCGGCTCGACTGCCACGGCGACCGACTCGGCCGCCAGCACCTGAGGAGCCTGGGCCGGTGCGGACTTCGCGCCCTGGGGCGAGGTCAGCGCCGAGGAGGCCGGGCTCCTGGGAACGTCGATCTCGGCGACCAGGCGGCCGGACGCGTCGCGGTGGGAGGCCACCGGGGTGCGCTCGGTGCAGCCCTGCGCACCGGGGGTGGTCAGCGCGCAGGAGGGCAGCCGGACCAGCCGGGCCCGGTCGGCCCAGTTGGCGCCTGCCGACTTGGCCCAGGCGGTGACGTCGAAGCCGAACCGCACCGTGCCCGATGGCTGCGCGCCCGCGGTGTCGGTGAGCCCGACGAGCGCGCCGTTGACTCCCGCGGCACGGGACTGCTCCGCGTCCTTCACGTCGACGCGCACGGTGCTGTCCGCGGTCACAGCGCCGACAGCGCTCTGCGACAGGGGCACCGAACGGTTTGCGCCATTCCCGGGTGCGATCCAGACGGGAAGCTTTCCGGCCTGAATCGAGGCCGGCCCTTTCTCCGCTCGGTCCGCCACACCATTACCGACGGCCACCGCAAATGAGCCAGATGGCGTGTTCGAATCCTTGGGCGGAATCCATTTCTGGCCAGACGGCACTTGATTGGCCGGGATCTTTGCGTCCGCCCCCTTGACAGGCTTGGCGTCCGGCAGCGGCGTATTCGGCGGAACCCATACCTTGGGCGGCTTTTCCGCCGCCTCGACCAGGGGAAGACCCAGGCCAGAGAAGAGAATCGCGAGTGCGGCCGTGATCGCGACCCGAGCTCGCGCCCGTTTCGAGCGCACGACTGGTCTACCCCGACGAGACAACTGAATCCCCCCACAGGAAACAGGAACACGAAATTCCGGACCGGCTCGGCCCAGATCGAACGCACTGTAAAGAACGAGCGTTCGAGTCGTATAGCGAATTACCAAAACGCTGATACATGATCCATGTCACTCACGGGACAATGCGGCGAGTCGTGGAGCAAAAAGGGCGTGCGCGCCCAGTAGGCCGTTGACAGATTTGCAGAACGGAAGGGAAAACTCGGACGGCACCCTCACCACCGACACGGCGCCCGTGCCGCAACGGGTCCGGACGGCGGCCGGGACCTGGCAGCCGGTCGACACCACCCTGCGCGCGGGCGCCGACGGCACCGTCGCACCGACCGCCGTGCCCTCCAAGGTCAGCTTCTCCGGCGGCGGTTCGGGCCCCATGGCCACGACCACCACGGCCGACGGCAAGAAGCTGGCCGTCAAGGCACCGTTCACGCTGCCCAGGCCCGAACTCAACGGCGACAGCGCCCTGTACAAGTCGGTGCTGCCGGACGTGGACCTCGAACTGACCGCCACGGCCCTCGGTGGCTGGCGGCAGGTCCTCGTCGTCCGTACCCCGCAGGCTGCCGCGAACCCGGCTCTCAAGAAGATCCAGCTGGGCATCGAGGCCGACGGACTGACCGTCTCGGCGGACGGCGCGGGCAACCTCAAGGCCACCGACGGCCAGGGTCGGACCCGCTTCTCCTCCCCGACCTCGATGATGTGGGATTCGGCCACCGACGGGGCGAAGGCGGGTGCGAAGAGCGCCGGTTCACGCGCTCTCGCGTCGGGCTCCGGCGAGGGCGGGGGCGAGGCGCCGCCGGTCTCCAGCACGGACGGCCCCGGCGGCGGCGCCACCGTCCGCCCGATCGGTACGACCGTGGACGCCAAGGGCATCCAGCTCGTCCCGGACGCCAAGCTCCTGACGGAGGGCACCGGCCCCTGGTACATCGACCCGGGCATGAACCCGTCCGCGGACAGCACCACCCAGGCCTGGTCCCAGGTCCAGGAGGCCTACCCCGACACCAACGAGTTCAACGGCACAGCCAACGGCCAGGACCGGCCGGCCACGGGCTACTGCGGCTACAACATCGGCAACCCGCCGTGCACCGGCATCGGCCGTACCCGCGCGTACTTCCAGGTCGGGGTCAACTCCGCGATCCACGGCGCCGAGGTCCTGAACGCCCGGCTGTACGCCACGGTCGTCTCCTCCTCCAGCCCCTCCACCAGTACGCCTCTCGGCCTCTACCACACGCCCGGGATCGGCAACCCGACCAGCTGGAACCGGCAGCCCTGCGGCACCGGCTCCGTCATGGGCGGCTGCGCCAAGATCGGCGGCATCTGGATGTCGGGGTCCGGGGAGATCTCCTACGACGTCACCGCCCAGATGAAGGCCGCGGCCAAGGAACGCTGGGGCACCTTCACCTTCGGCCTCGCCCCGGACGACGAGGGCAACAAGTACTACCGGCAGCGGTTCAACAACACCCCGCACGTGGTCGTCACGTACGACATCACGCCCACCGTGTGGTGGCCGCGCGCCTCACCGACCCCCGGTTTCGCCGGCACCGGTTCCTACGCGGACTGCCGTACGCCGGGCACCGCCAATGCCTTGGACAACCCGGGCTGGGTCGGCGCCAACAGCAACATCACGCTGACCACCAACACCTGGTCCCCCACCAAGCGGCAGCTCCAGACCACCTTCCAGATCTGGGACGACGACACCAACGGCGAGTCCAGGTACGTGCCGACCGGCTGGCTCGGTGACTACGGTCCGGCCGGCGTCGACGTCGGCCCGCTGACCGACGGCCACCAGTACGGCTGGCAGGCCCGCACCACCGACGACACCCTCACCAGTACCCCGACCGAATGGTGCTTCTTCCGCGTCGACCGCACCCCGCCCACCGCCTCGGTCGGCTCCACCGACTTCCCGGCCTCCGGCAGCATCGGCGCCCACCCCAAGCGCGCGGGCGAGGAAGGCGTCTTCACCCTCACCGGCACCGACCCGGCCCCGCCCGCCGGTGGCCGCAGCTCCGGCCTGGCCTGCGCCCGCTGGACGACCGACGCCATCCAGGCGGCGGCCACCAACTGGAAGTGCACCGACACCACCCCGGGCATCGTCAAGCTGGTCGACGGCAAGGCCACCATCAAGGTCACCCCGCCGCGCTGGGGCACCAACTACGTCCACCTGCAGACCCAGGACAACGCGGGCAACCTCTCCCAGCCGGTTGCGTACAGCTACTACGCGCCGTCGAACCCGAACAGCCCCGCCCCGATCTACGGCGACGTCACCGGGGACCGCAAGGCGGACGTGCTGCTCCCCGACTCGGTTGGAAACCTCCGGCAGTTCAACGGCGGCACGGATCCGGCCGCCGCACCCCATGCGCGCAGCCGTCCGTCACCGAGCGGCAACGGCTGGAGCAGCACCCAGATCACGCACCGGGGCAGCCCGGGGTACAAGAACGTGGACGACCTCTTCGCCCACGAGCCGAACCAGCGCGACCTGTACCTCTACACCAACGACGGTGACGGCGGCAGGTTCGACGGACAGGCGCCCCTCACACCGGTCACCACCGGGCGAGCGACAGCCCCGCCCCCGTCGGCCCGCTCGTCGCCGGCCGCTACAAGGTCAGCGGAGAGCCCGACTTCTTCGGTGAGGGGTTCCGGGGCGGCATCAGCAACCTCGCCGTCTACCCGTACGCCGCTCCCCCGGCCGCCCCCGGGGCCGCCGGGAAGATCACGCTGACCGCGGCGAGCGCCCACTGCGCCGACCTCGACGGCGGCACGGCCACCGACGGCAACAGGATCCAGATCGCGCCCTGCAACCAGGACGCCTCCGCCCAGAACTTCGAAGTCCGGGCCGACGGCACCCTCCGCATCCAGAACATGTGCCTGACCACCCAGAACGCCGGCACCGGCAACGCGACGCCCGTCCTGCTCATGACCTGCCAGGGCACCCCCGCCCAGCAATTCCAGCCCCGCGCCGACGGCAGCATCCACCACGCCGCCTCCGGCCGCTGTCTGGACCTGGGCGCCATGAACACCACCCCCGGCACTCCCCTGTGGATCTGGGACTGCAACCGCAGCGACGCGCAGCGCTGGACCGTGCCCGTTCTCGGCACCGCGCCGCTGCCCGTGCCCGCGCCCTGAACCGTTCCCGCAGCCGACAGGCGGCCGTCTCCCGCCCGTCCGGGCGGGAGGCGGCCGCCGGCGTTGTCGGCGACGGTCAGTCCAGGACCGCCAGGCCGTCCAGTTCGACCAGGGCCTCCTCGTCCCAGAGGCGGACCGCGCCGATCACCGCCATCGCCGGGTAGTCGCGGCCCGCCAGGCGGCGCCAGGTGCGGCCCAGGGCCGGGGCGTGGGTGCGGTACGCCGCGACGTCCGTCGTGTAGACGGTGACGCGGGCCAGGTCGGCGGGGGTGCCGCCGGCGGCGGCGAGGGCGGTGAGGAGGTTGGTCAGGGCCACCTCGAACTGGTCGGGCAGGGTGGTGCCGACCACCTTGCCCGCGCCGTCCAGGGCGGTCTGCCCGGCCAGCAGCACCAGGCGGGAGCCGGTCGCGGTGACGGCGTGGGAGAAGCCGGTGGGCGGGGAGAGTTCGGGCGGGTTGACGCGTTCCAGGCTCATCGGGCCGCCTCCTGCCGGTAGAGCTCCTTGGCGATGATCGTGCGCTGCACCTCGCTCGCCCCCTCGTAGATGCGCGGGGCCCGTACTTCCCGGTACAGGTGTTCCAGCAGGTGGCCACGGACCAGCGCGCGGGCGCCGTGCAGCTGCACGGCGTGGTCCACGACGTACTGCGCCGTCTCGGTGGCCAGCAGTTTCGCCATCGCCACCCGCCGGGGTACGTCCGGGGCGCCGCCGTCGTACGCGCTGGCCGCCGCGTAGACCAGCAGCCGGGCGGCCTCGACCCGGGTGGCCATCTCGGCGACCCGGTGCCCGACCGACTGGAGGTCGGCGAGGGTGCCGCCGAACGCGGTGCGGGCCGCGGTGTGGGCGAGCGTGGCGTCCAGGGCGGCCTGTGCCATGCCGACGGCGAAGGCGCCGACGCTGGGACGGAAGAGGTTGAGGGTGTCCATGGCGACGCGGAAGCCGCGGCCCGGCTCGCCCAGCAGGTCGTCCGCGTCGACCCGTACGCCGTCGAAGGCGAGCGCGCCGATCGGGTGCGGGGAGAGCATGTCCAGCGGGCGGCCGGTCAGTCCGGCGCGGTCGGCGGGCACCAGGAAGGCGGTGACGCCGCGCGCACCCGGCGCCTCACCCGTTCGGGCGAACACGCTGTAGAAATCCGCCTCGGGGGCGTTGGAGATCCAGCACTTCTCACCGGTCAGCCGCCAGCCGCCCGCGTCCGGCTCGGCCCGCAGGGCGAGGGCGGCCGCGTCCGAGCCGGCGTCCGGCTCGCTCAGCGCGAAGGCCGCCACGGCCCGTCCGGCGCGCACCGGCCCCAGCCAGCGCTCGCGCTGCGGCGCGCTGCCGGAACGCAGGACGGGGTACGCGCCCAGGCCCTGGAGCGCGAGCGCCGTCTCGGCCTCGGTGCAGGCGTGCGCGAGGGACTCGCGCAGCAGGCACAGCTCCAGCGCGCCGGAGGTGAACAGCCGTTCCAACAGGCCCAGTTCGCCCAGCGCGGCGAGCAGGGGGCGGTTGACGCGGCCCGGTTCGCCCTTGTCGGCCAGCGGCCGCAGCCGTTCGGCCGCCAGGGTCCGCAGCTCCGCGCACCAGCGGGCTTGTTCCGGTTCGAGCGTGAAACCGGGCATCCGTCTGCCTCATTTCTCGTCTCTCGTCGCCAGTCCGACCGCGTCCGACGGCGTCCGACCGCTCCCGACCGCGTCCGTCCCGGTGAGTTCTATCGCGTCTGGTTGACTCCCGTCACCATCACGATACGCTCGTCGCGTACCCGCACGGCCTGCTCCACCTCATCGAAGACTTCTTTGAAGGACCGTTGCGCAAGGGGGCGATCCCGCCTTGGAGCTCAAGCCTTCCGCCCACGCCGACACGTTCGCGCGCGACCACCTGCCACCCGCGCAGACGTGGCCGCGGCTGCTGTTCGAACTGCCCGAACTGGCCTATCCGGACCGGCTGAACTGCGGCGCCGAACTGCTCGACGCCACCATCGCCCGGTACGGCCCCGACCGCCCCGCCTTCCGGGACGCCGCCGGCGAGGTCTGGTCGTACGGCGAGCTGCGCGACCGCGTGGACCGGCTCGCCCACGTCCTGACGTCCGAGCTCGGCGTGGTCCCCGGCAACCGGGTGCTGCTGCGCGGCCCCACCAGCCCCTGGCTGGCCGCGTGCTGGCTGGCGGTGATGAAGGCGGGCGGGGTGGCCGTCACCGTGCTGGCGCAGGCGCGCGCCCAGGAGCTGGCGACGGTGTGCGCGATGGCCGAGGCCCGTCACGCGCTGTGCCACGCGAGCGTGCTGGACGACCTGGTCAAGGCCGAGGTGCCGGGGCTGGCCGTCACCGCGTACGGCGGCCGGACCGGCGACGACCTGCTGCGCCGCGCGCGGCGGGCGCCCGCCGGCCCGTACGAGGCGGTCGCCACCTCCGCCGACGACGTCGCGCTGATCGCCTTCACCTCGGGCACCACCGGCCGCCCCAAGGGCTGCATGCACTTCCACCGCGACGTCCTCGCCGTCGCCGACACCTTCTCGCGGCAGGTGCTGCGCCCCACCCCCGACGACGTCTTCGCGGGCAGCCCGCCGCTCGGCTTCACGTTCGGCCTCGGCGGCCTGGTGGTCTTCCCGCTGCGCGCGGGCGCCTCGGCGCTGCTGCTGGAGCAGGCGGGGCCGAAACAGCTGCTGCCCGCCGTGGCGCGGCACCGGGTCACGGTGCTGTTCACGGCGCCGACCGCCTACCGGGCGATGCTCGACGACCTGAGCGGGAGCGGCGCCGAGGTGTCCTCGCTGCGCCGGTGCGTCTCGGCCGGCGAGAACCTGCCCGCCGCCACCTGGCAGGCCTGGCACGAACGCACCGGCCTGCGGATCATCAACGGCATCGGCGCCACCGAGCTGCTGCACATCTTCATCTCCGCCGCCGACGGCGACATCCGCCCGGGCACCACCGGCCGGGTCGTGCCCGGCTGGCAGGCCCGGGTCGTGGACCACTCCGGCCGGCCGGTGGCCGACAACGAACCGGGGCTGCTGGCGGTGCGCGGTCCGGTGGGCTGCCGCTATCTGACCGACCCCCGTCAGGGTGAGTACGTCCGCGACGGCTGGAACCTGACCGGGGACACCTACGTCCGCGACCCGGAGGGCTACTTCCGCTACGTCGCCCGCGCCGACGACATGATCATCTCGGCGGGCTACAACATCGCGGGACCCGAGGTCGAGGAAGCGCTGCTGCGCCACCCGGACGTGCTGGAGGCGGCGGTGGTGGGCCGCCCGGACGAGCGACGCGGCCAGATCGTCGTGGCGTACACCGTCACCCGTGACGGTGCGGTGGTCACGGAGGACGCGCTGCGCACGTTCATGCGGGCCGAGCTGGCCCCCCACAAGTGTCCCCGCTCCTTCGTCTTCGTCCCCGCCCTCCCCCGGACCGCGACGGGGAAGCTGCAGCGGTTCCGGCTGCGCGATCTAGAGTGATGACGTGGCCGAGCAGCACACCCCGCGATCCCTGATCGTCACCTTCTACGGCGCCTACGGCCGGGCCTTCCCCGGCCCGGTCCCGGTGTCCGCCCTCGTCCGCCTGCTGGGCGCGGCGGGCGTCGACGCGCCCTCCGTCCGCTCGTCGGTCTCCCGGCTCAAGCGGCGCGGCTTCCTGCTGCCCGCCCGGGCCGCGGACGGCTCGGCGGCGTACGACCTGTCGGCGGAGGCCCACCAACTGCTGGAGGACGGGGACCGGCGCGTGTACGCGCCGCCCGGCCGGCCGGCGGACGAATGGCTGATGGCGGTGTTCTCGGTCCCGGAGCAGGAGCGGCACAAGCGCCACCTGCTGCGCTCCCGGCTGGCCCGGCTGGGCTTCGGCACGGCGGCGCCGGGCGTGTGGATCGCACCGGCCCGGCTGTACGACGAGACCCGCCATACTCTGGACCGGCTCCAGCTGACCGGCTACGTCGAGCTGTTCCGCGGCCACCACCTGGGCTTCGCGCCGACCGCCGAGGCGGTGGCCCGGTGGTGGGACCTGACGTCACTGGCCAAACAGCACGAGGAGTTCCTCGACCAGCACGAGCCGGTGCTGCGGCGGTGGCAGCGGCCCGACCGCGCGGCGGCGGGTCCGGCGGGTCCCACGGATTTGGCCGGTCCGACCGGTCCGACGGGGCCGGCCGTCGAGGGTGGTGCCGGGCCGGCCCCGGAGGTGGCGGAGGCCGCCTACCGGGACTACCTGCTCGCCCTGGACAGCTGGCGCCACCTGCCGTACGCCGACCCGGGCCTGCCCCGCGAGCTGCTCCCGTCCGACTGGCCGGGCGACCGCGCGGCGGCGGTCTTCGGCGAACTCCACGCCCGCCTGCGGGACCTGGGCGCCCGCTTCGTGGAGGCGGGCGAGGAGCCGTAGCCCGGGCGGTGGCCGCCCGGCGCGCACCTTTCGGGCGGTGGCCGCCCGGCCGCGCACCAGCCGGGCGGGTGCCGTCAGCCTCGGCCCGTCGGCGGCTTGCGCCGGCCCGCCCGGTACGGGGCCGGCCACGGGGCGCCCGGGCCCTCGTACTCCTGGTCGGCCGCCGCGTGCAGGGTCCAGTGGGGGTCGTAGAGATGGGGGCGGGCCAGGGCGCACAGGTCGGCACGGCCCGCCAGCAGCAGGGAGTTGACGTCGTCCCAGGAGGAGATGGCGCCGACCGCGATCACGGGCACGCCGAGGGCGTTGCGGATCCGGTCGGCGTACGGCGTCTGGTACGAGCGGCCGTACTCGGGGGCTTCGTCGGAGACGACCTGGCCGGTGGAGACGTCGATGGCGTCGGCACCGTGGGCGGCGAAGGCGGCCGCGACGGCGACCGCGTCGGCCTGCGAGGTGCCGCCGGGCGCCCAGTCGGTCGCCGAGATGCGCACCGTCATGGGGCGGTCGGCGGGCCAGACCTCGCGGACGGCGTCGAAGACCTCGAGCGGGAAGCGGAGCCGGCCGGCCAGGCTGCCGCCGTAGCCGTCATCACGCCGGTTGGTCAGCGGGGAGAGGAAGCCGGACAGCAGGTAGCCGTGCGCGCAGTGCAGTTCGAGCAGGTCGAACCCGGCGCGGGCGGCGCGGACGGCGGCCGACGTGAACGCCTGGCGGATCTGGTTCAGGTCCGTGCCGGTCAGCTCGCGCGGGAGCTGGGAGACGCCCGGCCGGTAGGGCAGCGGCGAGGCGGCGACCAGGGGCCAGTTCCCGTCCTCCAGGGGTTCGTCCATGCCCTCCCACATGCGACGGGTGGAGCCCTTGCGGCCGGAGTGGCCCAGCTGGACGCCCAGGGCGGTGCCGGGTGCCGAGGTGTGCACGAAGTCGGCGACGCGGGCCCAGGCGTCTCCTTGCGCGTCGGTCCACAGGCCCGCGCAGCCCGGGGTGATGCGGCCCTCGGGCGAGACGCAGACCATCTCGGTCATCACCAGGCCGGCCCCGCCCAGGGCCCGCGCCCCCAGGTGGACGAGGTGGAAGTCGCCCGGCATGCCGTCCTCGGCGCTGTACATGTCCATCGGGGAGACCACGACCCGGTTGCGCAGGGTCAGTCCGCGCAGGCGCAGCGGCGTGAACATGGGCGGGGTGTGCTCGTCGGGGCAGCCGAAGTCCGCCTCGACGGTACGGGTGAAGCGGGCGTCGCGCAGCCGCAGGTTGCCGTGGGTGACCCGGCGGCTGCGGGTGAGGAGGTTGAAGGCGAACTGCCGGGGGGCCTGGTCGACGTACCCGGCGAGTTCCTCGAACCAGCGCATGCTGGCGGCCGCGGCGCGCTGGGTGGAGGCGACCGCCGGGCGGCGGGCCTCCTCGTACGCGCGCAGCGCCGCCGGAACGTCCGGCTCCGCCGCCACGGCCTCGGCCAGGGCGAGCGCGTCCTCGACGGCGAGCTTGGTGCCCGAGCCGATGGAGAAGTGAGCGGTGTGTGCCGCGTCACCGAGCAGCACCACATTGCCGTGGGACCAGTGGGTGGTGACCACCGTACGGAACGCCGTCCAGGCCGAGCGGTTCCCGGTCAGGGGGCGCCCGCGCAGCGCGTCGCTGAAGATCTTGGCGCAGCGGGCCGCGGATTCGCTCTCGTCGCACAGGTCGAAGCCCGCCTCCCGCCAGACCTCCTCGTGCATCTCGACGATGACGGTCGAGGCGTCCGCGGCGTAGGGGTAGCCGTGCAGCTGCATGACGCCGTGCTCGGTCTCGGCGATCTCGAAGCGGAAGGAGTCGAAGGCGAAGTCGGCGGAGAGCCAGATGTAGCGGCAGCGCCCCGTGGTCAGCCGGGGCCCGAAGTCGAGCGCGCCGTCGGTGCGGATCGCGCTGTGCACCCCGTCGGCCGCCACCACCAGGTCGTACGCCGCCGCGAGGGCGGCGGGCTCCGGGGCGGGCGTGCGGAAGCGCAGCCGTACGCCGAGCTCCGCGCAGCGCGCGTGCAGGATCTCCAGCAGGCGCCGGCGGCCGAGGGCGGCGAAGCCGTGGCCCCCGGAGGTCAGGGTCCGGCCGCGGTGGACGATGTCGATGTCGTCCCAGCGCACGAACTCCGCCCGCAGGTCGGCGTAGACCTGGGCGTCGGCACGTTCGATGCCGCCGAGGGTCTCGTCGGAGAGCACCACGCCGAAGCCGAAGGTGTCGTCGGGGGCGTTGCGCTCCCACACCTGCACCGTGTGGCCCTGGCGTGCGAGCAGGGCGGCCGCGTAGAGCCCGCCGGGACCGCCGCCGACGACGGCGACCCGCAGCGGCGCCGGCCGCGCGCCGCCTTCCGCACCCGCCGCGTCCACCAGGTCCACGGCGTCCACGGCGTCCGAGGGGCTCATCGCGCCGACCGCGCCGTCCGCGTCCACGGCGCTACCTGCCCCGCCACCGCGGCGGCCGCTTCGCCGTGAAGGCCGCGTGGAACTCGGCGTAGTCCTCGCCGTTCATCAGCAGGGCCTGGGTGTTGGCGTCCAGTTCCACCGAGGCGGCCAGCGGCATGTCCAGCTCGGCGGTCAGCAGCGCCTTGGTCTGCGCGTAGGCCAGGGCCGGCCCGGCGGCCAGGTGCTCGGCCAGTTCGGTCGCGCGCGCGTGCGCCTTGCCCTCCTCGGTGAGCTCGGAAAGCAGCCCGATCCGCTCGGCCTCGGGGGCCCGCACCGGCTCGCCCAGCATGAGCAGCCGGGTGGCGTGGCCGAGGCCGACGACGCGCGGGAGCAGGTAGGCGGCCCCCATGTCGCCGCCGGAGAGGCCGACGCGGGTGAAGAGGAAGGCGAACCGGGCGGTGGGGTCGGCGACGCGGAAGTCGGCGGCGAGCGCGAGGACCGCGCCGGCGCCGGCGGCGACCCCGTGCACGGCGGCGACCACCGGGAAGGGGCATTCCCGGATCGCGCGCACGACCTGGCCGGTCATCCGGTTGAAGTCGAGGAGCTGGGCGGTGTCCATGGACAGGGTGGCGCCGATGATCTCGTCCACGTCGCCGCCGGAGCAGAAGCCGCGGCCCTCGCCCCCGAGGACCAGGGCGCGGACAGATCGGTCGCGGGACAGTTCGGAGAGCAGGTCGCGCAGGTCGGCGTAGGCGCCGAAGGTGAGCGCGTTCAGCTTCTCGGGGCGGTCGAGGGTGACGGTGGCCACGCCGTCCTGCCGGGTCACCCGGAGGTGGCGCCACCGTTCGGTGCTGCTTGCGGAACCAAGGAAGGGGCTCACCTCTCGACCGTATCACTGAGATGTGACTGTCGTCATGGATACGCGATACGACGCCACGCGCGGCGCGGGTCCGCCGGCGCCGGGGTACCCCACGGCACCGCGCGCCCCCTCCGTGTGGTTGAATCCCGGATCTCCACGGGATCCGCCCGGAACCCGCACGCATGCCACCCCTCGTCCCTGCCCCTCCCCGCCGGAACGGACGGACCCCGCCATGCACGACGCCGCCGCCTGGCACCTCGCGCTGCCCCGCAGCACGGCCGCGGTTCCGCTCGCCCGCGCCCTGGTCCGCACCGCGCTGGCCCAGGTCGGGACCCCGGCCTGCCCCGACACGGCGGAGCTGCTGACGGCGGAGCTGGTCGCCAACGCCGTGGAACACACCCGCGGCGACGCCCCCATCGAGCTGGTCGTGGAGCTGCTGGCGGACGGCTGCCAGGTCGAAGTGCACGACTCCAGCACGGAGCCCCCCGGTGACCTCGACCGGCGCCGCGCCGGGGACGCACACCCCGACCCCTGGCAGGAGCACGGGCGCGGGCTGCTGCTGATCCGCGCCCTGAGCTCGGCCTGCGGGCACCGCCCCACCGCGCGGGGCAAGGCGGTCTGGTTCACCCTCCCGGCCCGGCCGGCCGCGGCCGTATGAGGCGTTGCCGGAAGCGGCGTATGACCGCGTATGGCGGCATACGCCGCGTATGACTATGCGCCGGGTCCGGCCAGCGTCGCGACGAGCACGGCCTTGATGGTGTGCAGCCGGTTCTCGGCCTCGTCGAAGACCACCGAGTGCGCGGACTCGAACACCTCGTCCGTCACCTCCAGCGACTCCAGCCCGTGCCGCTCGTAGATCTCCCGCCCGACCTTCGTGCCCAGGTCGTGGAAGGCCGGCAG
The DNA here is from genome assembly GCF_055582305.1 of Streptomyces sp. NPDC042102. Lineage (NCBI taxonomy): Bacteria > Bacillati > Actinomycetota > Actinomycetes > Kitasatosporales > Streptomycetaceae > Streptomyces > Streptomyces sp. NPDC042102. The sequence goes on along the minus strand of NZ_JBVJDL010000001.1, from coordinate 220,105 downwards.
GCAGTGCAGGAACTTCACCTCCGGGTTCCCGGTCGCCCGCAGCACGTCCATGGTCACGGCGTACGGCGCGAGCGCCTCGATCCGCTCGTCCCAGACCTCCTTCGGCTCCCCCATGGACACCCACACGTCGGTGGCGACGAAGTCGGCCCCGTCGACCCCCTGCGCGACGTCCTCGGTCAGGGTGATGCGGGCGCCGCTCCCCCGCGCGAGCTCCCGGGCCCGCTCGACGACCGGTTCGGCCGGCCAGTAGGCGCGCGGCGCCACGATCGTCACGTCCATGCCCAGCAGCGCACCGGTGACCAGGTAGGAGTTGCCCATGTTGAAGCGGGCGTCGCCGAGGTAGGCGAAGGCGATCCGCTCCACCGGCTTGGCGCAGTGCTCGGTCATGGTGAGCACGTCGGCGAGCATCTGGGTGGGGTGCCAGTCGTCGGTCAGCCCGTTGAAGACGGGCACCCCGGAGTGCGCGGCGAGCTGCTCGACGGTGTCCTGGCTGTCGCCGCGGTACTCGATGCCGTCGAACATCCGGCCCAGCACGCGGGCGGTGTCCTTGACCGACTCCTTGTGGCCCATCTGGGAGCCGGCGGGGTCGAGGTAGGTGGTGCGGGCGCCCTGGTCGGCCGCGGCGACCTCGAACGCGCACCGGGTGCGCGTCGAGGTCTTCTCGAAGATCAGCGCGATGTTCCGGCCCTGGAGGCGGCACCGCTCGGCACCGGCCCGCTTGGCCGCCTTCAGCTCGGCGGCCAGCTCGATCAGGCCGCGGAACTCGGCGGCGGTGAAGTCGAGCTCCTTGAGGAAACTGCGGCCGACGAGGTCGGTGGCCATGGGGGCGCTCCAGGGTCGCGCGGACGGGGATACTGGAAGTCTATACGATGCTCTGCATTGATATACAAGCGGTTCATGCCGCGTCCCGTTCGACCGGGCAGCTCATGCACCGCGGCCCGCCCCGGCCCCGCCCCAGCTCGCTGCCCGGGATCTCGATCACCTCGATCCCCTCCTTGCGCAGGTGGGTGTTGGTGGTGACGTTCCGCTCGTACGCCACGACCACCCCGGGCTCCACCGCCAGCACGTTGCAGCCGTCGTCCCACTGCTCGCGCTCCGCCGAGTGCACGTCCTGCGTGGCGGTCAGGACCCGGATCGAGTCCAGGCCCAGCGCCGCCGCGATCGCGCGGTGCATGTGCTCCGGCGCGTGATCGGTGACGTTCAGCTCCCGCTCGTCGTCGCCCGGCTCGATGGTGTACGAGGGGAGCATGCCGAGCCCGGCGTACTGGGTGAACGTATCTTCCGCGACCATCGTCATCACCGTGTCCAGGTGCATGAACGCCCGCCGCTTGGGCATGTCGAGCGCCACGATGGTGCGCGCCGAACCGGCTGCGAACAGGCCGCGCGCCAGCATCTCGACGGCCTGCGGGGTGGTCCGCTCGCTCATCCCGATGAGCACCGCCCCGTTGCCGATGACCAGGACGTCCCCGCCCTCGATCGTCGAGGGGTAGTCGGCCTGGCCCTGCGACCAGTAGTGGAAGGCGCCGGAGGCGGTGAAGAGCGGGTGGTGCTTGTAGATCGCCTCGAAGTGGACGGTCTCGCGCTGCCGGGCGGGCCAGCGCATCGCGTTGATGGACACCCCGTCGTAGATCCAGGCGGAGGTGTCCCGGGTGAAGAGGTGGTTGGGCAGCGGCCCGAGGAGGAAGCCGTCCAGTTCCAGCGCGTGGAAGCGGACGGAGACGGGCTCGGAGTGCCGCTCCAGGAACTCCCGCTTGGTCATCCCGCCGACCAGCGCCTCGGCCAGCTCCGCCGCGGGCAGCCCGTCGAAGACGGTCCGCAGGTGGTCGGTGGCGAGCGGACCGTACTCCTTCTCGTCGAACACCCGGTCCAGGACGAGGCGTCTGGCCTCCGGGATGTCGAGGGCCTCGCGCAGCAGATCGCCGAAGAGGTGGACCGCGACGCCCCGGTCGCGCAGGACGTCGGCGAAGCCGTCGTGTTCCTGGCGGGCCCGGCGCACCCACAGCACGTCGTCGAAGAGCAGTGCGTCCTTGTTGCTCGGCGTGAGCCGCTTCAGCTCCAGGTCGGGTCGGTGGAGGATGACGCGGCGCAGCCGCCCGGTCTCGGAATCGACATGGAAACCCATGCCTACACGTTCGCAGACCGGACGGCTCTTTGACGTGCCGTCGCCTCAGCGCAGGCCGAGGAGGGCCGTCGGCGTGCCCTTCAGCGAGGGGGTGAGGATGCCGAGCTTGGGGTCCACCACGTCCGGCAGCCCGAAGTTGCCGGCGTTCGGCATGGTGAGCGGGGAGCCCACGATCGCGCCCGGTCCGCGCGCGAGCAGCGTGGTGGACGGCGCCTCCACGGAGCCCTCGCCGTCCGTGGCCGGGTCGCCCAGCAGGTTGGGCACCGGCGAGGTGACCAGGGTGCGGCCCAGCTCGCCGCCGACCGGGACCGCGGGGAGCAGCGGCGTGGGCAGCATGTCGCCCTTGTGGAACGTGGGCGCCTCGGGCGCGCCCACCACCGGGAGCGGTACGGCGGTGCCCACCCGCGGGGTGTCCACGCCCAGCGAGCTCTTGACGGCGTCCAGGGGAACCTCCACCGGGACCGCGTCGGCGACGGCCGGGGCCGCCGCCCCCGCCGCGGCCATACAGGTCATGAGGGCCGCAATGCTTCCGCGCGCGGTCATCTTCATATCTGACGTTCCGTCCTTCCAGGGGTCGCATACACTCCGCTGCCCTGGAAGAACGATCCCGCGCGCCGACGGTCACCGCGCCCGCGCCTGAGCCCGCACCTGGGCCCACACGTACGCCCGCGCGGACGCCCACGCCTTCGCCCACGCGGGCGCCCGCCGGCGGCGCCCGCCGTCACAGCCTCGGGTCGACCGGCTCCGACTCCAGCGCGAGCACCGCGAAGACGGCCTCGTGGACCCGCCACAGCGGCTCCCCGGCGGCGAGCCGGTCCAGCGCCTCCAGACCGAGCGCGTACTCGCGCAGGGCCAGCGAGCGCTTGTGCCCGAGGTACCGGGTGCGCAGCCGCTCCAGGTTCTCCGGCCGGGTGTACTCGGGACCGTAGATGATCCGCAGGTACTCGCGGCCGCGCACCTTCAGGCCCGGCTGGACCAGTCGCCCGTCCTTGCCGTGGGCGTACGCCCGCAACGGCTTGACGACCATGCCCTCGCCGCCGGCCTCCGTCAGCTCCAGCCACCAGTCGGTGCCCGCGCGCACGGAGTCCGGGTCGGTGGTGTCGACGTGGATCCGCCCGGTACGGCGCAGCAGCCCCGTGCCGGAGCGCTCGTCGGCCTCGACGAGCCGGTCCAGCCACGCCAGCTGCTCGTCGTGCGGGACGGCGGCGAGGCTGCGGCCCTCGACCGCCAGCAGCTGGAAGGGCGCGAAACGTACGCCGTCCAGCCCGTCGGTGCTCCAGCAGTAGCGCCGGTAGGCGTCGGTGAACGCGGCCGCGTCGGCGGCCCGGGCCCGCTGGCGCTCCAGCAGCTCGCCGGTGTCGACGCCGCGGGCGGCGGCCGCCTCCAGGGCGTCCAGCGCCCCGGGGAAGACCGAGCGGGCGGCGGCGCCCACGGCGGCGTACTGGTGGCGCAGCAGTCCGGTGGACTTCAGCGACCAGGGCAGCAGTTCGCCGTCGAGCAGCAGCCAGTCGGTGCCGAGCTCCTCCCAGAGCCCGGCGCCGGTGACGGCCGTACGCAGCCGCGCGAGCACCTCCTCGGTGACGGCGGGGTCGTCGAAGAAGGGCCGGCCGGTGCGGGTGCACACCGATCCGGTCGGGCCGTCGGCCACGCCGAAGCGCGTCCGGGCGGCCTCGGCGTCCTTGCAGAGCAGGACGACGGCCCGGGAGCCCATGTGCTTCTCCTCGCACACCACCCGCTCGACGCCCTCGTCGCGGTAGTGGGCGAAGGCCTCCGCCGGGTGCTCCAGGAAGTGCCCATCAGCGGCTCCGCCGCGGGATTCCTCCTTCGAGGTGGCCACCGGCGCCATGGTCGGTGGCAGGTACGGCACCAGGCGCGGGTCCACCGCGAAGCGGCTCATGACCTCCAGGGCGGCGGCCGCGTTCTCCTCGCGCACGCTCACGTTGCCCAGGTGCCGGGTCTCCACGATCCGGCGGCCGTGCACGTCGGCGAGGTCCAGCGGACGGCCCTCCAGGCCACCGGGCGCCTCGGCGGCGAGCGGCTTGGCCGGCTCGTACCAGACCTTCTCGGCCGGTACGTCGACCAGTTCGCGCTCGGGCCAGCGCAGCGCGGTCATCCGGCCTCCGAAGACGGCGCCGGTGTCCAGGCAGATGGTGTTGTTGATCCACGAGGTGTCGGGGACGGGCGTGTGGCCGTAGACCACGACCGCCTTGCCCCGGTAGTCCTCGGCCCACGGGTAGCGCACGGGCAGGCCGAACTCGTCGGTCTCGCCGGTGGTGTCGCCGTACAGCGCGTGCGAGCGGACCCGGCCGGAGGTGCGGCCGTGGTACTTCTCGGGCAGACCGGCGTGACAGACCACCAGCCTGCCCTCGTCGAGGACGTAGTGACTGACGAGGCCGTCGATGAACGCGCGGACCTCGGCGACGAACTCCTCGTCCTCCTTCGCCAGCTGCTCGATGGTCTCGGCCAGCCCGTGGGTGTGCTGGACGTTCCTGCCGTTCAGGTAACGGCCGAGCTTGTTCTCGTGGTTCCCGGGCACGCACAGCGCGTTGCCGGACGCGACCATGCCCATCACGCGGCGCAGCACGCCGGGGCTGTCGGGGCCGCGGTCGACGAGGTCGCCGACGAAGACGGCGGTACGGCCGTCGGGGTGGACGCCGTCGACGTAGCCGAGCTCGGCGAGCAGGGTCTCCAGCTCGGAGGAGCAGCCGTGGACGTCACCGACGATGTCGAACGGGCCGGTGAGGTGGCGCAGGTCGTTGAAGCGCTTCTCCAGGACCACCTCGGCCGTCTCGGCCTCGGCGACGCTGGAGAGCACGTGCACCTTGCGGAAACCCTCGCGCACCAGCCCGCGCAGGGAACGGCGCAGCTCGCGGCGGTGGCGCTGGATGACCTGGCGGGGCAGTCCGGCCCGGTCGGGGCGGGCGGCGTTGCGCTCGGCGCAGACCTGCTCGGGCATGTCGAGGACGATGGCGATGGGCAGCACGTCGTGGGCGCGGGCCAGCTGGACCAGCTGGCGGCGGGCCTCGGACTGCACGCTGGTGGCGTCGACGACGGTGAGGCGGCCGGCGGCCAGCCGCTTGCCCGCGATGTAGTGCAGGACGTCGAAGGCGTCCTTGCTGGCGCTCTGGTCGTTCTCGTCGTCGGCGACCAGGCCGCGGCAGTAGTCGGACGAGACGATCTCGGTGGGCTTGAAGTGCTTGCGGGCGAAGGTGGACTTGCCCGACCCGGTGGCCCCGATCAGGACGACGAGGGAGAGGTCGGTGACGGGCAGCACCCGTCGTCGCTCCGTGGTGGTGTCGGCGGGGGTGGCGTCGGCGGTGGTCATGCGGCCCGGCCCTCCTTCGGGGTCTCGGCGGTGTCGGTGGTGTGCGTGGTGGCGGCGGTGTCGGTGGTGTGCGTGGTGTCGGTGTCGCCCGCGCTCCGGTGGAAGACGGCCATCTGGGTCGGCGGGCCGACCTCGGGGTCGTCGTCGCCGACGGCGACGAAGTCGACCGCGTACCCGTACCGTCCGGCCACCGTGTCCGCCCAGGCACGGAACTGCGCGCGGGTCCACTCGAAGCGGTGGTCGCTGTGGCGGACATGGCCGGCGGGCAGGCTCTCCCAGCGGACGTTGTACTCGACGTTGGGCGTGGTCACGAGGACCGTCCGGGGGCGGGCGGCGCCGAAGACGGCGTACTCCAGGGCGGGCAGCCGCGGCAGGTCGAGGTGCTCGATGACCTCGCTGAGCACCGCGGCGTCGTACCCGGCGAGCCGCTTGTCGGTATAGGCGAGCGATCCCTGGAGCAGGCGCACGCGGCCGCTCTGGCGCTCGCCCATGCGGTCCAGGCGCAGCCGCCGGGAGGCGACGGCGAGGGCGCGCATCGAGACGTCGACGCCGACGACCTCGGTGAAGGCCACGTCCTTCAGGAGCGCCTGGACCAGCTGGCCCTGGCCGCAGCCGAGGTCGAGCACCCGCTGGGCGCCGGCGGCGCGCAGCGCGGCGAGGATCGCCTCGCGCCGGCGCACGGCCAGCGGCACCGGCCGCTCCTCGGTGTCGTGCGTCTCGTCGACGGCGTTGTCGAGCTCCTCGGCCTCGCTGCCGTCGGCCTCGGCCAGCCGGGCCAGCTCCAGGCGCTCCATGGCGTCCTGGGTCAGGCTCCGGCGCCGGGCCAGGTAGCGGTCGGTGATCAGGCGGTGCTCGGGGTGCCCGGCCAGCCAGCCGTCACCGGCGCGCAGCAGCTTGTCGACCTCGTCGGGGGCGACCCAGTAGTGCTTGGCGTCGTCGAGGACCGGCAGCAGCACGTACAGCTGGCGCAGCACCTCGGCGAGCTTCAGCTCGCCCGCCAGGACGAGGCGGACGTAGCGGGAGTCGCCCCACTCGGGGAAGTGCTCGTCCAGCGGCACCGGCGTGACCTCGACCGAGGTCCAGCCCAGCGGGCCGAACAGCCGGTGCACGAGGTCCGCCCCGCCGCGGGCGGGCAGTGCCGGGATCTCGACGCGCAGCGGCAGCGGCCGCTCCGGCAGCTCCGGGCGGGCGGCGCACTGCCCCTTGAGGGCGGTGCGGAACACGGTGCTCAGCGCGACCGCGAGCAGCGAGGAGGCGGCGTACGGGCGGTCGTTGACGTACTGCGCGAGGGCGGCGTCGGGTGCCCCGCCGCGGCCCTTGCCCTTGCCCCGCCTGACGAGCGCGACCGGGTCCACCTCCAGCAGCAGGGCGGCCGTGCAGCGCTGGTCCGTCGCCTCGGGGTAGAGGACGTGGGCCCGGCCGTGGGAGGTGGTGAACGACTGCGCCTTTCCGGGATGCTTGTGCAGCAGAAAGCCCAGGTCAGTGGCGGGACGTTCGGTGGTGCCGGTCGTAGAGATCGTCAGGAACATGCGCTTCAGTATGTGCCGCGCGCGCCCGCCGGCACACTGCTTTTCAGACCGGGTCGATGCCGGTACGCGGCCGCGCGGACAGGCGGGGCAGGAAGGCGATGCCGGGGTTGCAGTCGCCGAAGGACACCCGGCGGCCGAGCGGTCCCGATTCGACCAGGACCAGGCCGGTCACCGGCAGGCCCTGGAGGTGGACGGGCTCGACGGTGAACTCGTAGACGCGGCCCAGCGTCTCGCCCTCGGTGGTGGAGCGGCCGGCCGCGGCCGTGGCCGTGGTGGTGGTCGACTGCTGCCAGCTGCGCGAGAGGGCGGTGGAGAAGGACCGCGAGGCGCCCCAGTCGCGCCCCGGGGAGGTGCCGCCGCCGGTGCCCGCCGTGTGCTCCTGGCCGGTCCGGGCGCCGTAGCTGGTGCCGCGGCTCTCGGTGAACGTCTCGCCGGACTGCCGGGTGAGCCGGCTGACGAGGAACTTGTGCTCCTGGCCGATGAACTGCGCGGCCGCCCGGGCCTCTTCGCCGTTGCCCAGCCGCATGAAGACCGTCGCGCTGTCCGAGCCGCCGGCGACCTGGAGGGCGGCCTCCCGCAGGTGCTCCAGCAGCAGGACGAGGCGGACCCCGGCGGCGCGGGCCTGGCGGGCCATGGACTCCAGGGCCTGGCGGCCGAGGTGGTCGGCTCCGGCGATGACCACGGTGGCGGTGCCGGGGGCCACCGGCCGCTTGCGCAGGGTGTGCAGGAGGCGGAAGAAGGCGAAGCGGTCGGTGAGGTCCTTGCGGCGGTGGACGAGGTCCTCGGTGGTGAGCAGGGTCAGCCGACCCGGCTGCCACCAGTCGGCGGCCGCCGCGGTGACGCCGGTGAGCTCGGCCTGCTCGGCGCGGGCGAGCAGATCGATCTGGGCGCGGACGTAGCGGAGTTCGTCCTGGGCACGCTCCCCGCGGGCGACGGAGCCGGCGGCGCGGGCCAGGGCCTCGGCCTCGGCCGGCGTCAGCGGTCCGGTCCCGTCCCCCGCGCCCGCCCCGGGCTCCTGGCGGCCGAGGAGGGCGCGCAGCCCCGCCGCGAGGCGGGCGAAGGTGAGCGGGCCCGGGAGCAGGGTGGCGACGGTCTGGACGAGGTCCACGTCCATGGTGTGCAGGTCGACGTCGGCGGTGGGCGGCCGCATGGTGGAGAAGGTCTCGGCGAGGGCCTCGGCCAGCTCCTCGGGGGTGAACTCCGCGCTCAGGTCGACGCCGAGCAGGCCGCCGGGCAGCGGCACGTGGCCGACCGGGATCCCGCGGCCGGAGGCGAGGAGGGCCAGTTCCAGGGCCACCGTCTGCTGGGTGAGGTCGAGCACGACGACGCACTGGCCGGCGCTCAGCAGCGGTCCGCCGACGCTGGTGAGCAGGCTGGCCCAGCCGTTGCCGGTACCGCCGAAGACGTCGACGCGGCTGGGGGTGGTCTCGAGGGCGAGCGGGAACCAGGTGTCCAGCCGCTCGCTCGCGCGCAGGTGGGCGGCGCGGTGCTCGTCGAGTTCCCGCTGCCAGGCCTGGACGCTGTCCCGGTGGCCCGCCTCGGCGCGGGTACGCCTGTTCCTGAGGCGGCGGCGGGCCATGAAGAGCCGGAAGCGGAGCGAGGCGACGACGACGAGGGCCAGGGCGAGGACGGTGACGGCCACGGTCGCCGCCACGTTCTGCCCGGTCGCCAGGAAGGCGACGACACCGACGATCACGACGATGAGGGCGGAGGCGGAGGCGGAGCGCCCGTCGTCGACCTTGTCCTCCAGCTTCTCCTTCAGCCGCTCCACCCCGGCGGTGGAGGGTTCGGCGTACACGGGCGGCGTCTGGGCGGCGGGGTGCGGTGGCGGCTCCGGCGGCGCCACGAACTCCCAGCCCCAGCGCTCCGGCCCGGTGAAGACGCGCTCCGCGAGGTCGGCCGGGCCCGGGTCGCCTTGCCCTGCGCCGGGCCCCGCATCGGTGCCGGGACCCGCTCCGGCCCCGGGACCCGCCCCAGACCCGGGACCCGCTCCTGCGCCGGCCGCGGCATCGCCGTCGGCGCCGTCGTCGTCCGCCCCGGTCGCGGCATGCGCCTCGGCAGCACTCATCAGACCCCCCGTTCGATGGTCGGAGCATGGTGCCCCGGACCGACCGGCCCTGTCAGCTCCCGTGGCGTCCGCCGCCCCGCTCTTTGGCGAGAACTGGCCCACGTTTGGCTCAAGTCGACGAACGGAGCCCCTCGATCCAGGCCGGGCCGATCCGGCAGCAGCCGCCGATGAGGCGGGCTCCGGCCCGCTGCCAAGCGGCGGTGGGCCAGGGTTCGGGGGTGTCGGGGGCCCGCCAGATCCGGTGCGCGGCGTCCCAGGTGGATCCGTCATTGGGGTAGGCCAGCAGCGGTTTGCCGGTGACCGAGGCGGCGGCCCGGAGCGCGGGTAGGACATCGGCGGGGGCGCAGCAGTTGACACCGACCGCGATGATCTCGGGCAGGGCCGCGGCGAGGGCGAAGGATTCGGCCAGGTCCTGCCCGGCCCGGGTACGTCCCTCCGCGACCGTGTACGAGAGCCAGGCCGGCACCCCGCTGCCGGCCAGGACGGCGAGCAGGGCCTCGGCCTCGTCGGCGTCGGGGATGGTCTCCAGAGCCAGTACGTCCGGCTCCGCGGCCAGCAGTGCCTCGATCCGCGGGCGGTGGAAGGCGGTCAGCTCCCGTACGCCGAGCCCGTAGCGGCCGCGGTACTCGGAGCCGTCGGCCAGCAGCGCCCCGTACGGGCCGACGGACGCGGCCACCCACACCTCGTGGTCCGCGGCCTCCGCGGCGCGGGCGGCCAGCGTGACGCTGCGCCGCAGCAGGGCGGTGGTCGCGGCCCGGTCGTAGCCCCGGCGGGCGAAGGCCTCGTAGCCGACCTGGTAGCCGGCGGTGATCAGGACCTCGGCACCGGCCCGCGCGTACGTGGTGTGGGCGGCCTCCACCTGGGCCGGGTGCTCGGCGAGCACCCGGCCCGTCCACAGGCCGCCGGACAGGTCGCAGCCCTGGTCGGCGAGCTGGTTGCTCAGGCCACCGTCCAGGAGGACCGTCCGGTGGGCGAGGGCGGCCGCGAGCGGACCGGACGCACGGGGCACGGCGGGCTCCTCCTCAGCCGAGCTGGGACATGACCTGCGAGGAGATCAACTCCAGGTGGTCGAGGTCGTCGAGGTCGAGCACCTGGAGGTAGAGGCGCGAGGCGCCGATGGCCGCATAGGTGCCGATCTTCTCGACGACCTCGGCCGGGGAGCCGGCCAGGCCGTTGGCCTTGAGCTCGTCCACCTCGCGGCCGATCGCGGCGGCACGGCGGGCGACCTCGGCGTCGTCCCTGCCGACGCAGACCACGAGCGCGTTGGAGTACACGAGGTCGTCGGCCTTGCGGCCGGCCTCCTCGGCGGCGGCCCGGACCCGGCCGAACTGCCGCTCGCTGTCGGCGACCGAGGCGAACGGCATGTTGAACTCGTCGGCGTAGCGGGCGGCCAGTTGCGGGGTCCGGCGGGCGCCGTGGCCGCCGATGAGGACAGGCACCTTGGCCTGGGCGGGCTTGGGGAGCGCGGGCGACTTCTCCAGCTGGTAGAAGCGCCCCTCGTAGTCGAAGGTGCGGCCGGGGGCGGTGGACCACAGGCCGGTGACGATCGCCAGCTGTTCCTCCAGACGGGCGATGCGCTCCGCCGGGAAGGGGATGCCGTACGCCTTGTGCTCCTCCTCGAACCAGCCCGCGCCCAGGCCCAGCTCGATACGGCCGCCGGACATCTGGTCGACCTGCGCCACCTGGATCGCGAGCACGCCGGGCAGCCGGAACGTGCCGGCGGTCATCAGGGTGCCGAGCCGGATGCGGCGGGTCTCGCGGGCCAGGCCCGCCAGGGTGATCCAGGCGTCGGTGGGGCCGGGCAGCCCGTCGGCCGAGCCCATCTTCACGTAGTGGTCGGAGCGGAAGAACGCGTCGAAGCCGAGGTCCTCGGTGGCCTGGGCGACCGTCAGCAGGGTGTCGTAGCTCGCGCCCTGCTGCGGTTCGGTGAAAATGCGAAGATCCATGCTCTTATCCTGCCCTCCCGACCACGGCAGGGTGAATCTGCGTCAACCGGGAGCGGCGCCCCCGGCCCGGCCAGTGACCAGCACGGATGGCACTCGTTGGCTCGATCGGAGCCGGACCGCCCGGCCCGCGCGCCGGCGGCTGACGACCGGTGCGTCCACCCACCCCCTTCCGCCACGCGGAAGGGCCCGGGCCGAGGAGGCCGCCATGTCCCAGGAGTCCGTGCCGGAGCACACCGGACCCGTGCCCGAGCACACCGGGCAGGACCCCGCGGCACCCGTGCGGAGCGGTGCGCCGAAGGGTCTCCTCCAGCAGATGGAAGAGCTGATGGCCGCACTCAACGCCGACCTCTCGCAGCTCGACGCCGACCTCCAGTCGTCCTCGCAGTCGTCCTCGCAGTCGTCGTCGCACGCGTCCCCGCAGCAGTCCCCGCGGCCGGCCGCGGAACGCGCCCCTGACAGCGGCTCCTGGTCCTCGTGACCCTCGCGGGTCCCGCCGCACGGACCCCTGGCCCGCGGCGGGACCCGAGCCGGCCCGGTCCGGCGCAGGCCTCGACTCCGGGCCACGGATCCCGGACCCCGGGTCCCGGACCGCGGATCCCCGGCCTCGGACCTCAGAGCCCTCAGAGCACTCCGGAGGCCGATCCCCGTTCGCGGACCGCGAGCCGGCGCAGGATCGCCCGGACCCGGTCGCCGGCCTCGTCCGCCGCGTCGATCGACTCTATGCACTGCCAGTACAGGCCCTCGTCGTCCGTGGCGCACGCCACCCCGACCAGCGCGATCCCCACTTCGCCCAGCAGCGCCTGGAGCCCCAGCAGGGCCTGACGGACATCGGACACCTCCGTCAGCTGCGCCGCGCGCGGCGGGTGGTCGGGTGCTCTGCTGTCGCTGCTGCCTATCGCCGCGCGGTCGAAGACCCCGCAGCCTCTGCCTCCCGCCTCGTCCAGCCCCCGTGCCTCCTGTCTCAGCTCCGGTGGTCCGCCCACCGAGAGCCAGTTCCCCAGTCCCTGGGCGAGCGCCTGGGCCTGCCAGGCCTCGCCCACGATGTCCATCGCCGCCCCGCTCTGCGCCAGCGCATGCCGACCGGCTGCGATGAGCCGCACCGCATCCATATGCCGTCCCCCGTCCGCACGACATCCCGACCTTCTCACCACTACCCAGAGTGAAGGCAACGGGCCAGTAAAGCCAGGGGTATTCGGAAATCTCTGGACACAAACATGGTTGTGGACGACGCCATCACTCCGAAGAGTGACGATTCGGTGTCGAAGTACCCGACACCGGGAAGCGGTGCTCGTTCCGGTCGATCTTCGCGGCGAGCGCATCCAGCACATCCACCCCGAGAACCTCACAGAATTGCAGCAGATACGCGAGCACGTCCGCGACCTCATCGGTCACGCGGTGCGCGGTTTCCGGCTTCTCCATGACCTTCGCCGACTGTTCCGGTGTCAGCCACTGGAAGATCTCGACCAGTTCGGACGCCTCCACGCTCAGCGCCACGGCCAGGTTCTTGGGCGTGTGGTACGGCTCCCAGCCGCGCGCGGCGGCGAAGTCGGCCAGCCGCCGCTGGAGCTGGGCGAGCCGCTCGTCGCCACCGTTCGAAGACTTCTCGTTCACGGGGTCAGGTCTACCACTGCCACGCCGGGCAGTTCACGGGCCAGGCGCGCGGTCGCCTCCCCGACCTCCGCGGCCAGCCGGACGTGGCCGCGCCCGCCGCACATCAGGGCCAGCCGCAGCAGTTCGGCGACCTGGCGCCGGTCCATGCGGTGGTCGAAGCCGTCGGCGAGGACCGTCAGCGCCTGCCGCGCGGCCGGCACTTCGGCGGCCGGGTCCACGGCCAGCACCCCGGGCCCCGTCAGCAGGACCAGCGCCAGGGCGAGGTAGCGCAGTTCGCCCGAGCCGAGCCGGGCCAGCGGGGTGGACGGCGGGCCGGCGCCGGGGCCGGCGGCGCGCACGAGTTCCGCCGTGAGCCGGCCGTCGGGCAGGGCCCGGGCGGCCAGGTCGCGGACCGGGCCCGCGCAGCCGGCGCGCGCGGCCCCGACGAGCAGCCCGTAGCGGGTGGCGCACTCGTGGCGGGTGCGGTGCAGTACGTCGGCCAGGTTCCCGCAGCCGCGCAGTAGCCGGCCGGCGCCGAGCTCGACGGGTTCGCGCATCAGGGCGGGGCTCGGGTCGCAGGGGAACACCGAGCGCAGGGCGACCACGACCTGCTCGGCGGCGGCCAGCACCTGGAGCTGCGCGGGGGTGCTGCCGGCGACCCGGAGCGGGAGCAGGGCCGTACCGAGCCGGTCGTCGGGCAGCGGGGCCCGGGTGACGCCGGTGGTGCCGCCCGTCAGCCAGGCGGCCTGGACGCAGCGGCGGCCGGGGTCGCGCAGGGCGGTGGTGAGCAGGATCTGGCCGTCGGCGGTGAGCCGTTCGCCGACGATGCGCAGGCCGGGTTCGGCCTGGACGGCGAGGTCCAGGCGGACCGGGCCGGCGGGGCCGTCGACCGTGCAGCCGATCCGGAACCCCCGCCGCCCCTGGGCGTCGGGCAGGGCCCGCTCCGGGACGCAGGCGCGCGGGTCGGGGAAGACCTCCCTCAGACCCGCCCCGGACCCCAGGCGCGCCAGGGCCTCGAACCCGGCGAGCGCCCGGGACTTGCCGCTGCCGCTCGGTCCGGCGAGCAGGGTGACCGCACCGAGCGGGAGCACGGCCCGCCGGTGCGGGCCGAAGGAGTCCAGCCTCAGCTCGGTGACTGCGGGACGTAAGAGGGGAACGGGCGGTGCCCCGGCGGGCGGGGCGGCGGGGCCGGCGGGACCGGGCCGGGCCCCGGCGGACCGGGCGGAGGGAACGAGGGGAGCGGTGGCGGCGGCCCCGGCGGGCGGCCCGGCGTCCGTGATGGCGTCCATGGGCGGACGCTACGGGGCGCCGGGCCGGGCACGGCGCCGGTGAACCGTTCCACCGACGCGACCTTCCTACGATCGGGGGACGGCCCCCGCCGCGATGCCCTCGACCTCGGTACCGACCGGGGCCAGCAGGAAGACGTTGCGGTCGACGCGGTGCATGCCGCTCCCGAGGCCGAAGACCACGCCGCTGCTGAAGTCGAGGATGCGCTTGGCGACCTCGGCGTCCGCGCTCGTAAGGTCGAGCAGCACGGGGATCTGCGCGATGAGGTATTCGGCGACCTCGCGCGCGTCCGCGAACACCTGGACGCGGATCACCACCATGCGCCGCTGTTCGGCCGCGGCATGCCCGTGGGGCGCGGGGACGGTGCGGTGGTCCACACGGGACGGCCACTCGTTGCGGCTGCGCAGCGGCACCACCTGCGCGAGCCCCTCCCACTGTTCGTCGGTGACGTCGTACCTGCTCACCGGGCCGCCTCGGCCAGACGCTTCTTGTGCATCCCCCCATCCTCCCTCGTTTCACCCGTTCAGCCCAACACCGACACGAACCACGTATCGTCACGCCATGAGACACGGCGACGAGCTCCGCGGCGTCCGCGACACGGGCCGCGGCACGGGCCCCGACCCGCGCGGTGGCGGGGCGGCCGGCTTCGGCCCCCGCCCGGCACGGCCGCGCCAGCGGGCCGACGCGGTGCGCAACCGGGCCCAGATCCTCGCCGCGGCCGAGCAGTTGTTCGCCGAGCGCGACCCGCGCACGGTCACGATGGACCAGATAGCCAAGGCGGCCGGGGTCGGCCGGGCCACCCTCTACCGCCGTTTCCCCGACCCGTCCTCGATCGCGGTCGCCCTCCTCGACGAGCACGAGCGCATGCTCCAGGGGCAGTTGGCGTACGGGCCGCCGCCGCTGGGTCCGGGCGCGCCGGCCCCCGAGCGGCTGGCGGCCTTCTACGCGGCCGCCGTCGACCTGCTGGAGCGCCATCTTCCGCTGGCCCTGGGCGCCGAGACGGGTCCGGCCCGGTTCCGCGGCGCGGCGTACGGCTACTGGCGCGCGCACGTGCGCGAGCTGCTCGCGGACGCGGGCGTCGAGGATCCGGAGGCCTGCGTCGACATCCTGCTGAGCCCGCTGTCGCCGGAGGTGTACCAGCACCAGCGGCACACGCTGGGGCTCGCGCCGGAGCGGATCAACCGGACCCTGGGCCGGCTGGCACGCCGGGTACTCCGCACGACCGAGATAGGTTAGGTTAGGCATACCTAACCCACTCGGGACCATGGAGAGATCCGCATGCGCATGTTCGGCGCCCACGCCCACCCGGCCGCTCCCGCCGCCCGGCCCACCGACGCCGAACGCGTCCGCTCGGTCCTGGCCGCCGCCCACTCGATGACCGTGGTCACCGACGGGCTGCGCGCCGAAGTGCGCCACCTGGACGGCAGCGATCCGCTGGGCCGGCTGCACCTGCACCCCGCCGATTCGGTCCCCGCCGCCGAGGACCGCCCGGCCGTCCGGCTGGAGTTCACCGACGTCGCGCCCACGCCCGTACGCGACCGGGTCCGCGCCCGCGTCACGATCCTGGGCCGGCTCCTCACCCCGTACACGCAGGAGGGCACCGAGAGCACCTGCCTGGAGTTCGGGCGGGCCGTCCTGGAGACCGCCGAGGGCACGGCGTACGTCGGCCTCGACGAGCTGGAGATCGCCGAGCCCGACCCGCTCGCCCCGTACGAGGCGGGCATGCTCACCCACCTCCTCGACGACCACGCCGAGCTGGTCACCCTGCTGCTGCGGCTGGTCCGCCCCCAGCCGGCCGGCGGTGTCCTGCGCGCCCTCCCGGTCGCCATGGACCGGTACGGCATCACGCTGCGCCTGGAGAGCCGGGACGGGCACCGCGACGCGCGCCTGCCCTTCCCCTCGCCGCTGGACGACGTCGAGCAGTCGGGCCCGCAGATCCAGGCCCTGCTGAGCAAGGCGCGGCGGCTCTCGCACCGCAACACGCTGCCCGCCTGAACCACCCGCGCGCCGCGGTCCACGCACCCCGGGGGAATGCGGGCGGCCCGCCCCGGGTTGAGCGTGATCATGAAGGCAATCACGTACAGCGCATACGGAACTCCCGCCACCCTCACGGCAGTCGACGCGCCCACGCCCAAGGTCGGCCCCGACGAGGTGCTCGTCCGCGTCAGGGCCGCGGGGGTCAATCCGGTGGACTGGAAGCTCGCCGCCGGCTACCTCGACCCCCTTCTCGAAGTGCGCTACCCGGTCATCCCCGGCTGGGACGTCGCCGGCGTCGTGGAGGCCGTCGGCGCGGACACCTTCGACTACGCCGTCGGCGACGAGGTGTACGGCTACGTCCGCAAGGAGTGGGTGGAGCTGGGCACCTACGCCGAACTGGTCGCCGCTCCGGTGCGCACCCTGGCCCGCAAGCCGCGGGCGCTGAGCTTCGAGGAGGCGGCGGGCATACCGCTGGCCGGCCTCACCGCGTACCAGTCGCTGCGGCGGGCCGGTGTGAGCTCCGGCGAGACCGTCGTCATCCACTCCGCGGCCGGCGGCACCGGCTCGCTCGGCGTGCAGATCGCGGTGGCCCTCGGCGCCCGTGTCATCGGTACGGCCGGGGCGCACAACCACGACTTCCTGCGCTCCCTGGGCGCGGAACCGGTGCTGTACGGGGACGGTATGGCCGACCGGATCCGCGCGCTGGCACCCGAGGGCGTGGCCGCCGGGCTCGACTTCTACGGCGACGGCGCCGTGGAGATCCTGCAGGCGCTGACCGGCCGGCCCGACCGGGTGGTCTCCATCGCCGACGTCGAGGCCGCGGCCAAGGGCTCCCACCAGCTGTGGGTCCGGCCCGACCCCGCCGACCTCACCTTCCTGGCCGGACTGGCCGACGCCGGCAAGCTCACGGTGAACGTCGCGCACGCGCTGCCGCTGGAGGAGGCGGCGAAGGCCTGGGAGCTGAGCGCCTCCGGACGCACCCGGGGCAAGATCGTCCTGACGGTCTGACGGCGGGGCCGCGGCGACCGTGGCTCCGAGCCGCTCTTTCGTGCCCCCTCCCGTCTCACATGAGAGGGGGAGATCACACGCAGTGGATATAGGCGTGCTTAAGGCGACCCCCCTAGCATTCGAGCCATGACGGTCCTGCCTGATGACGGGCTCTCTCTGGCCGCCGAATTCCCTGACGCGACACATGAGCAGTGGCAGCGCCTGGTCGAGGGCGTACTGCGAAAGTCGGGCAAGGAAGCTTCCGGCGAGGCAGCTGAAGAGGCGTTGTCCACCACGCTCGAGGACGGGCTCAGCACCCGCCCGCTGTACACCGCTGCCACCACCGGGGACGCCGGCACCGGATTGCCCGGATTCGCTCCCTTCGTGCGCGGCGGCACGGCCGTGGGCAACGCCGCCGGCGGCTGGGACGTACGGCAGCGGCTGGTCGCCGCCGACCCCGAGCGGCTGAACGAGGCGGTCCTCGGCGACCTCGAGAACGGCGTCACCTCGCTGTGGCTGCCCGTGGGCCGCGCCGGGATCCCCGTCGACGGCCTCGCCCGCGCCCTGGACGGCGTCTACCTGGACCTCGCGCCGGTCGTGCTGGACGCCGGTGCGGACTACGCCGGGGCCGCCCGCGCGCTGCTGGCGCTGTACGACGAGCGCGGGGTGGCCCCCGAGGCCGCGCGCGGCAACCTCGGCGCCGACCCGCTGGGCCACGAGGCCCGCACCGGCGAGGCCCTCGACCTCGCGCCCGCCGTCGCACTGGCCCGCGAGAGCGCGGCCGGCCGGCCCGGCCTGCGCGCGCTGACCGTCGACGCCCTGCCGTACCACGAGGCCGGCGGTTCGGCGGCCCAGGAGCTCGGCCTGTCGCTGGCGACGGGCGTGGCGTACCTGCGCGCCCTGACCGACGGCGGCCTGGGGACGGCCGCGGCGCTGCGGCAGCTGGAGTTCCGCTACGCCGCCACCGCCGACCAGTTCCTGACGATCGCCAAGCTGCGCGCCGCCCGCCGGCTGTGGGCCCGCGTCGCCGAGGCCTGCGGGGTCCCGGAGGCGGGCGCCCAGCGGCAGCACGCGGTGACCTCGCCGGTGATGATGACCCGGCGCGACCCGTGGGTGAACATGCTGCGCACCACCATCGCCTGCATGGCGGCGGGCGTCGGCGGCGCGGACTCGGTCACCGTGCTCCCCTTCGACCACGAGCTGGGCCTGCCCGACGCGTTCGCGCGCCGCATCGCCCGCAACACTTCCACGATCCTGCTGGAGGAGTCGCACCTGGCCCGGGTCATCGACCCGGCCGGCGGCTCGTACTACGTCGAACGCCTCACCGACGAACTCGCCCAGGCGGCCTGGGCGTTCTTCCAGTCCGTCGAGAAGGCCGGCGGCCAGGCGGCCTGCCTGCGCTCCGGCACGGTCGCGGACGCGCTCGCCGTCACCTGGGCGGAGCGCTCGAAGAAGCTGGCCAAGCGCCGCGAACCCGTCACGGGCGTCAGCGAGTTCCCGCTGCTGTCGGAGAAGCCGGTGGAGCGCGAGAGCGCGCCCGCCGCGCCGTCCGGCGGGCTGCCCCGGGTCCGTCGCGACGAGGCGTACGAGGCCCTGCGCGCCCGCTCGGACGCGCACCTCGCGGCGACCGGCGCCCGGCCCCGGATCTTCCTGGCCGCGCTGGGACCGGCGGCCGCGCACACCGCCCGCGCCACGTTCGCCTCGAACCTCTTCCAGGCGGGCGGCGTCGAGGCCGTGCACGACCCGGTGACGGTCACGGCGGCGTCGGCCGCGCAGGCGTACGCCGCGTCCGGCGCCGACGGCATGGCCGTGCTGTGCTCCAGCGACGCGCTCTACGAGGAGCAGGCCGGGGCGGTGGCGGCCGCGCTGCGCTCGGCCGGCGCGACCACGGTCTTCCTCGCCGGCCGGCCGGGCACGGCGGAGGCGGACGTGGACGCCTACGTCTTCGCCGGCTGTGACGCCGTCGCCGTGCTGACCTCCGTACTCGACCGGATGGGAGTGGCTCCTTGAGCATCCCCGACTTTTCCGAGCTGGGCCTGGGCTCAGGCGCCGCCGCCGGGGTCACCGAGGACCAGTGGCGGGCGGCGGTGAAGGAGTCCACCGGCTCCGCCACCGGTGACCTGCTGTGGGAGACCCCGGAGGGCATCGGCGTCAAGCCGCTGTACACCGGGCGCGACCTGGAGGGCCTGGACTTCCTCGCGACGTACCCGGGTGTGGCCCCGTACCTGCGCGGCCCGTACCCGACGATGTACGTCAACCAGCCGTGGACGATCCGGCAGTACGCCGGCTTCTCGACGGCCGAGGAGTCCAACGCCTTCTACCGGCGCAACCTCGCGGCCGGCCAGAAGGGCCTGTCGGTCGCCTTCGACCTGCCCACCCACCGCGGTTACGACAGCGACCACCCGCGGGTGACGGGCGACGTCGGCATGGCGGGCGTGGCGATCGACTCGATCTACGACATGCGGCAGCTGTTCGACGGGATCCCGCTGGACAAGATGTCGGTGTCGATGACGATGAACGGCGCGGTGCTGCCCGTGCTGGCGCTGTACATCGTGGCGGCGGAGGAGCAGGGCGTCTCCCCCGACAAGCTCGCCGGGACCATCCAGAACGACATCCTCAAGGAGTTCATGGTCCGCAACACCTACATCTATCCGCCGAAGCCCTCGATGCGGATCATCTCGGACATCTTCGCGTTCACCTCGCAGAAGATGCCCCGCTACAACTCGATCTCCATCTCCGGCTACCACATCCAGGAGGCCGGTGCCACGGCCGACCTGGAGCTCGCCTACACCCTCGCCGACGGCGTGGAGTACCTGCGCGCCGGGCAGGCCGTCGGGCTGGACGTGGACGCGTTCGCGCCGCGCCTGTCCTTCTTCTGGGCGATCGGCATGAACTTCTTCATGGAGGTCGCCAAGCTGCGTGCGGCCCGCCTGCTGTGGGCGCGGCTGGTCAAGCAGTTCGACCCGAAGAACGCCAAGTCGCTGTCGCTTCGCACGCACTCGCAGACCTCGGGCTGGTCGCTGACCGCGCAGGACGTCTTCAACAACGTGACGCGCACGTGCATCGAGGCGATGGCCGCGACCCAGGGCCACACGCAGTCGCTGCACACCAACGCCCTCGACGAGGCGCTGGCCCTGCCGACGGACTTCTCCGCGCGCATCGCCCGCAACACCCAGCTGCTGCTCCAGCAGGAGTCGGGCACCTGCCGGGTCATCGACCCGTGGGGCGGCAGCGCGTACGTCGAGAAGCTGACGTACGACCTGGCGCGGCGGGCGTGGCAGCACATCGAGGAGGTCGAGGCGGCCGGCGGCATGGCGCGGGCCATCGACGCGGGCATCCCGAAGCTGCGCGTGGAGGAGGCCGCGGCCCGTACGCAGGCCCGGATCGACTCCGGGCGGCAGCCGGTGATCGGCGTGAACAAGTACCGGGTGGAGAACGACGAGGCGATCGACGTCCTCAAGGTCGACAACTCCTCGGTGCGCAGCCAGCAGATCGCCAAGCTGCGGCGGCTGCGCGAGGAGCGCGACGAGGCGCTCACGCAGGACGCGCTGCGGGCGCTGACGAACGCGGCGGACCGCGGCGACGGCAACCTGCTCGCCCTGGCGGTGGACGCGGCGCGCGCCAAGGCGACGGTGGGCGAGATCTCGGACGCGCTGGAGAAGGTGTACGGACGGCACGCGAGCCAGATCCGTACGATCGCGGGCGTGTACCGCAACGAAGCAGGGGAGTCCCCGGCCGTGGAACGCACGCGCGCACTGGTGGACCGGTTCGAGGAGGCGGAGGGCCGCCGTCCGCGCATCCTGGTCGCCAAGATGGGCCAGGACGGGCACGACCGGGGCCAGAAGGTGATCGCGACCGCCTTCGCCGACCTGGGCTTCGACGTGGACGTCGGCCCGCTGTTCCAGACCCCGGCGGAGGTGGCCCGCCAGGCCGTCGAGGCGGACGTCCACGTGGTGGGCGTCTCGTCGCTGGCGGCCGGCCACCTGACCCTCGTACCGGCGCTGCGCGAGCAGCTGGCGGAGGAGGGCCGCGAGGACATCATGATCGTGGTGGGCGGTGTCATCCCGCCGGCCGATGTCCCCACGCTGCTGGAGATGGGCGCGACGGCGGTGTTCCCGCCCGGCACGGTCATCCCGGACGCGGCGCACGACCTGGTGTCGCGGCTGGCCGCGGACCTCGGTCACGAGCTGTAGGCGGGGGCGGCGCCGGATGCCCCCTCGTATCGACATCGAGGCGTACGTGAAGGGTGTGCTCGACGGGAAGCGCGCGCAGATCGCGCGTGCGATCACGCTCGTCGAGTCCACCCGGCCGGATCACCGCGCGCTGGCGCAGGCGCTCCTGACGGAGCTGCTGCCGCACGCGGGGCGGGCGCGCCGGATCGGCATCAGCGGGGTGCCGGGGGTGGGCAAGTCCACCTTCATCGACGCGTTCGGCACGCTGCTGACGGGGCGGGGCCACCGGGTGGCGGTGCTGGCCGTGGACCCGTCGTCGACCCGTACGGGCGGTTCCATCCTGGGCGACAAGACCCGGATGGAACGCCTGGCGGTGGACCCGGCGGCGTTCGTCCGCCCCTCCCCCTCGGCGGGGACGCTGGGCGGGGTCGCGAAGGCGACCCGCGAGTCCATGATCGTGATGGAGGCGGCGGGCTACGACGTGGTCCTCGTCGAAACGGTCGGCGTGGGCCAGTCGGAGACGACGGTCGCGGGCATGGTCGACTCCTTCCTCCTTCTCTCCCTGGCCCGTACGGGCGACCAGCTCCAGGGCATCAAGAAGGGCGTCCTGGAGCTGGCGGACGTCCTGGCGGTGAACAAGGCGGACGGCCCGCACGAGCGGGAGGCGAAGGCCGCGGCCCGCGAACTGTCGGGCGCGCTGCGGCTGATGCACCCGGCCGACGCGGCCTGGACCCCGCCGGTCCTGACGTGCAGCGCACGGGAGTCGCTGGGTCTGGACGAGGTGTGGAACCGGCTGGAGCAGCACCGCACGGTCCTGGACTCCACGGGCCGGCTGGCGGCCAAGCGCCGGGACCAGCAGATCGAGTGGACCTGGTCGATGGTCCGCGACGAACTCCTGGACCGCCTCCGCTCGCACCCGGCGGTCCGCGCCCTGGCCCCGGCACTGGAACAGCGCGTCCGCGAAGGCGAACTGACGGCCACGTCGGCGGCGGACCAACTCCTGTCGGCATTCACAACGGGCCCCTGAGCCGAAGGCCCGGCCCCGAACCCGCGGAACCCGGGGCCGGGCACCACTCCAGCCCCGCCGGCGTTTGAGGCGCGGGGGCACGGGGGCGGAGCCCCCGATCTCTGAGCCCCGCCGGCGATTGAGGCGCGGGACCCGGGACCGAGCACCACTCCAGCCCCGCCGGCGTTTGAGGCGCGGGGCCCCGGGGCCGGACACCATCCCAGCCCCGCCGGCGTTTGAGGCGCGGGGGCACGGGGGCGGAGCCCCCGATCTCTGAGCCCCGCCGGCGATTGAGGCGCGGGGCCCCGGGGCCGAGCCCCGGGTTCGGGAAGGGGCGGGGTGGGGAAGGAGCCGCCCGCAGGGCCAGCGGCGGCCGCACGCCCGGGGCCCACCTCGCCCCACCGGGAACGTCAGGCCGTGGCCAGCGCCGCCTCCGGCTCCCGCAGAGCCGCCCGCAGCACCCGCACCCGCTCGGCCGGGTTCGCCGACGCCAGCAGCGCCGCCAGCAGGGCGATGCGGGCCTGGCCCGCCCGCAGGGTGCCCGTGGGGACCGCGCCCGCCGCGACCAGGTCCACCGCGCCGCCGTGGGTGTAGATCTCGGTGACCGGGCCGGCCGCGACCCGGGTCGTCAGAGCCACCAGCACGCCGCGCGCAACGGCGTCCCGGACGGCCTCGACGATCTGCGGCGTGGCGTTGCCGGCACCGGTGGCGACGAGGACGACACCCTTGGCCCCCGCCTCGACGGCGGCGTTCAGCAGCACCGCGTCGCCGTCGGCGTGGTGCATCACCATGTCCACGCGCGGCGCGAGCTCCGGCATCGCGGGCAGCGCCAGCGGCTCGTGGCGGCGCGGCCGGCGCAGCACCGTGACCTTGCCGAAGCCGACCTTGCCGAGCCACTCGCCGGAAGGGTCGGCGAAGGCGTCGGCGGCCAGCGTCTGGGTCTTGACGGTGCCACGGGCCGCATGGACCCGGCCCGCGAAGGCGATCAGCACGCCCAGGCCACGGGTGGTGGCGGCGGTGAGCAGGGCGTCGTACAGATTGCCCGGCCCGTCCCCGTCCTCCGTACCCATCGGCTGCTGCGCGCCCGTGAACACCACCGTGCGCGGGTCGTGGTGGTGGAGGTCGACGAGGAAGGCCGACTCCTCCAGCGTGTCGGTGCCGTGCGTGACGACGACGCCCTCGACGCCCGGGTCGGCGAGCACCTCGTGGACCGTGCGCAGCAGCGTCAGCTGGTGGGCGGTGGTCAGCCGCGGGCTGTTGACGCTGAACAGGTCGACGACCTCGACGTCCACCCCCTCGGGGAGCGGCGCGGTGGCCATGACCTCGCGGCCGTCCGCGTCGGCGGCGAAACCGGAACCCTGCCAGCGGCTCGCTATCGTCCCGCCGGTGCTGATGACGACGATCCGTCCCACGGCCCCTGCCTTCCCCTCGGTGTGGTTCTCGAATGTGTTTGCGGTAATCAGCAATCATAGGAAGGTCGGCGCGCAATGTGCTTGCGTTCTGAGGCACACCTCCCCTCCCACCATGGTGGATGATTGCGCCATGGACGCCATTGACCGCGATATCTTGCGCGAGCTCCAGAAGGACGGCCGGCTCAGCAACCAGGAACTGGCCGCACGCGTGGGGCTGACCCCCTCCCCCTGCATGCGCCGGGTACGGCAGTTGGAACAGGACGGGGTGATCCAGGGCTACCGCGCGGTGATCGACCCCGAGGCGGTGGGCCGCGGCTTCGAGGTGCTGGTCTCGGTGGAGGTCCGGCGCGACCGCGAGGCGGTGGAGGCCTTCGAGGCGGCACTCCAGGACATTCCGGACGTCATCGAGGCGTACCGGCTGTTCGGCAGCCCCGGCTGCCTGCTGCGGATCGCGGTCGCGGACCTGCGGGCGTACGAGCGGTTGTGGATCGAACAGCTGACGGCGCTGTCCGGGGTCACCGAGGTCAACTCGCAGATCATCATGAAGCGCATCAAGGAACCGACGGGCCTGCCGGTCGACCGCTGAACACCTGCCCCGCCCGGCACTGTCAGTGGCCACCGCTACGGTGCGTACAGGTGATCACACGGGAGAAAGGCGGCGGGGGCCGTGCGACAGGACCAGGACCACACCGAGAACCACACCCAGGACCACACCCAGGACCACACCACCGAGGACGTCTTCACGCTGCCGGACGGCTGGAAGCGGAACCTCCACCCGCGCCGCGGTGGTGCCCACGGGCCGGTGCCCGCGGTCGACCCGCGCGCGGTGCCCAAGGCCGAGCGGCTGCTGGCCCGCGACGCCGGCTGGACCACCGAAATGCTCGGCGCCCCGGACAGCGACCCCGAGCTCGTGGCGGCGGTCCGCCGCCACCGGGACGGACGGCCCGACCCGGTGGGCGCCGCCGTCCTCGCCCAGCCGACCCACGGCGGCGTCAGCGACGCCGGGTTCGTCGTGGACGCCTGGGCCACCACCTCCGGGCTGCCCTTCGCCGCCCGCGCCGCCGTCGAGTTCGACGAGATCCGGCTGCGGTACACCCAGAGCGGCACCGTCCGCACCGCCGGGGGCGTCGACAGGCTGCCGGAGTCCGGTGGCGGCTGGGGCGGCGCGCCCGGGCCGCTCGCCGACCGGGCGCGGGCCCTGCTGGCGGTGGCGGACGGGGCGACGTACGCGGCGGCGGTCGAGGCGCTGGCCGCCCACCGGCACACCCCGCGCCGCCGCGTGACCGTCTCCTACCTCGTGCCCACCGAACGGGCGTGGGTCACCGAGTGCTGCGCGGACCGCGCCACCGCGGCCCACCCCGGCTTCGCCGTCCGGGCCCGGCTGCTGTGCGCGCTCGGCTCCGCCGAGCAGCTCGCCCTCCTGCTGGACGGGGCGCCGCGCCTCGCCCTCGGCCACCGCGGCTGGAACCCGGCGCTGATCGCCACCGTCGCCGAGGGCATCGGGCCCGCGCTGGCGCCCCTGCTGGCGGCCGAGCTGACCGACCCGCCGTACCCGCTGGACGCCGGGGCCCTGCGGATGCTCGCCGAGAGCCTGGCCGAGCTGCCCGCCGACGCGGCGTTCGCGGCCCTGCTGGAGGGCGCGCGGGACGCCGTACGGGGCAAGCAGGTACGGCCGGCCCTGCTGGCGGCGGCGCGCCGGTTCCCCGTACGGGCCCTGCGCCTGCTGGCGCAGGCGGTGCTCGCGGAGGAGGCCGGGGACGGCCCGGCGGCCGCGAAGGCCGGCGGCGCGACCCGGCGGCTGCTGGTCGGCCATGTCGCCGCCCACCGCGCGCAGACGCTGGCCGCGCTGGCGGACCTGCCCGAGGCGGCGGCCGCGCTCGTCGGACCGCTCGCCCGCGAGGACGACCGGCTGCCGGAGGCCGATGCCGCCGGCCTGCCCACTGTGCTGACCAGCCCACCGTGGACCCGCGAGCGGGTGGTCGTCGAGGCGCCGGTGGTGACCGGCCTGGCCGCCCCCGGGGAGGGGCACGTCCGGTGGCTGCCGGGCGAGCGGGAGAGCTGGGCGGCGGCCGAGGTGTGGACCAACCCCTGGGCCGAGACCGACATGGACCGGCTCGCCGGGCAGCTGCGCGCGGGCTGGCTGCGCGAGGACGACGCCCTGCGGCTGTTCGCGCGGGGCCCGGTGGAGGTCGTCCGTCCGCTGCTGGAGCGGTGGGAGGGCCCGCTGCGGACGTACCACGAGATGGATGCCTTCCGGCCGGTCGTCGCCGCGCACGGGCCGGTCGCGCTGCCCACGGCCCTGGTCGTGGCGGAGCGGATGCCGGGCAGCATGGGTCCGCTGCTGCTGCCGTTCGTGGACGTGCGCGTCGCCCGTCTGATGGCGGACTGGCTCGTCCGGCTCAAGGCCGCCGGGCGCACCGCGCGTGCCTGGCTGCTGCGGCACGGCGCGGCGGGGGCCGCGCCCCTGCTGGTGCCCGACGCCCTCGCCCGCCCCGGCCGCGCCCGCACGGCCGCCGAGGCGGCGCTGCTGCTGATCGCCCGGGAACACGGCGCGGACGTGGTCCGCGCGGCCGCCGCCGGGTACGGGCCGGAGGCCGCCGCGGGCATCGAGGTGCTGCTGGACGCCGATCCGCTCGAGGCCGCGCTGCCGGCGAAGCTCCCGGTGCCCGGCGCGTGGGCGGACGAGCGGGTGCTGCCGCAGATCGCCCTGCGCTCCGGGAACGCGCTGCCGGCGGCGGCGACGCGGCACGTCCTGATGATGCTGGCGCTGTCCCGGTCCGACAGCCCGTACCCGGGGCTCGCCGCGGTCCGTGCGCTGGCCGAGCCGGCGTCGCTGGCCGCGTTCGCCTGGGCGGTGTTCGAGGAGTGGCGGCTGGCGGGCATGGAGCCGGGTGACGCCTGGGCGGTGCACGCGCTGGGGCTGCTGGGCGACGACGGGACCGCCCGCCGGCTGGCCCCGGTGATCCGGGCCTGGCCGGGCGAGGGCGCCCACCACCGGGCCGTGGACGGGCTGGACGCACTGGCGGCCATCGGCACCGACACGGCGCTGCTGAGCCTGCACCAGATCGCCCAGCGGGTCCGTTTCAAGGCCCTCAAGGCACGGGCGACGGAGAAGGTGGACGAGGTCGCCGCCGGTCTCGGGCTGACCGGCGAGCAGCTGGCGGACCGGCTGGTGCCCGATCTCGGGCTCGACGCGGCCGGCTCCCTGGTGATCGACTACGGCGGGCGGCGCTTCACGGTCGGCTTCGACGCGCAGCTGGCGCCGTACGTCCTGGACGGGGCGGGCAAGCGTCTGAAGAACCTGCCGGCGCCCGGCGCGCAGGACGACGCCGGGCTCGCGCAGGACGGGCGCAAGCGGTTCGCCGCGCTGAAGAAGGAGGTCCGCGCAACCGCCTCCGACCAGGTGCGGCGGCTGGAGTCGGCGATGGTGCGCGGGCGGGCGTGGACGGGCGCCGAGTTCCGCCGGCTGTTCGTCGAACACCCCCTGGTGGGGCACCTGACCCGGCGCCTGGTGTGGCACGTGGGGCCGGGGCCGGAGCCCGCGGCCGGTGGTGCGCCCGCGGCCGGTGGCACGCCCACCGCCTTCCGGGTCGCGCCGGATGGCTCGTACGCGGACGTCGAGGGCATGCCGGTGACCGTGGCCGACGACGCGGTGATCACCCTGCCGCACCCCCTGCTCCTGGGCGCGCGGGCGGTGGCCCGGTGGTCGAAGCGGTTCGCGGACGAGGCGCTCACGCAGCCGTTCCCGCAGCTGGAGCGGCCGGTGTTCACCCCGACGGCCGAGGAGTCCGGCGGCTACCGGCTGGCCCGCTTCGAGGGCGTCACCGTTCCCGTGGGCGCGGTGCTGGGGCTGACCCGGCGTGGCTGGGAGCGGGGCGCGCCGGCGGACGCGGGCACCGAGCGGTGGATCTCGCGACGGCTGGGCGAGCGGTGCCACGTGGTGATCGCGCTGCGGACGGGCATACAGGTGGGAAACGTGGACCGGACCCCCGACCAGACCCTGGAGACGGTGTGGCTGGACACGCTGCCCGGCGACCACTTCCCCCGGCGCGAGCATCCCTGGCGCGTCGCCGATCTCGACCCGGTCCTGGCCTGCGAGGTACTGGCCGACCTGACGGCTCTGACAGCCGCGACCGACGGGACGGCGGTGTCCGGCTGACCGGACCGGAGCCCGCCCGACCCGCCCGACCCGCGCGGGTCGCGGGGCGCGACACGCGGGTCCCGGCCCGTCCGGTGCGCGCGAACTATAAGGGCGGTGTATCCAGGAGTCATGGATCAACGGCTGACGTACCTGAGTCACGGGCGCTCCGGTCCGTCGCGCCTGGTGCTGCTGTCGGTCCCCTTCGCGTTGATCGCGATCGTCACGGTGGTCGACATCCTGGCCCCGCCCGAGGTGCACCTCGGGCCGTTCCTGGTGGCCGCCCCGGCGCTCACCGCCTCCTTCGCCGGCCCCTGGATGACGGGGTTCGTCGGGGCGGTGGCGGTGCTGGCCCAGGCGGTGGTGGCGATCGTCCGCACCACGCTCACCGACCTGAACCACACGTTCCAGATCATCGCCCTGATCCTGATCTCGGTGTTCGTCACGCTCTTCGCCCACCTCCGCGAGGTCCACGAGAAACAGCTGACCCAGCTGCGCTCGGTGGCCGAGGCCGCGCAGCAGGTGGTCCTGCGACCGCTGCGGGACCGGATCGGCCCGCTGCGCGTGGCCTCCGTGTACCTCGCGGCCGAGGAGGAGGCGCAGATCGGCGGCGATCTGTACGCCGCCGCGCGCACCGCGCACGGGACCCGGCTGATCGTCGGGGACGTGCGCGGCAAGGGGCTGGAGGCGGTCGGCGACGCCGCCCTGGTCCTCGGCGCGTTCCGGGCGGCCGCCCACAAGGAGGTCGACCTGCCGGAGCTGGTCGCCCACCTGGAGGCGGCGGTCGCGGCGGACCTGGACGGCGTACCCGGGGCGGACGATCCGGACCCGCCCGGCGAGAGCTTCATCACCGCGGCCGTGCTCGACATCCCCGACCAGGAGATGACCCTGCACCTGATCAGCTGCGGGCATCCGCCGCCGCTGCTGCTGCGCGGCGGCCGGGTCGTCCCGCTGCAGGTGGACCAGCCGGCGCCGCCGCTGGGCCTGGCCGACTTCATGGAGACCGCCGCCACCCCGCAGGCCTTCTCCTTCGAGCCCGGTGACGTGATCCTGCTGTACACGGACGGCGTCATCGAGGCGCGGGACGAGGCCGGCGAGTTCTACCCGCTGCCGGAGCGCGCCGCCGACTGGCTCGGCGACGGCCCGGACGCCCTGCTGCACCACCTGTGCGCCGACCTGCTGGAATACACCCCGGGCGGCCAGCTGGGCGACGACGCGGCGATGGTCGCCATCGAACGGGTCGGCGAGGCCCGGACGTGACGAAGGCGCGGCCGACGGCTGGACACCCGGCCAGGCCAATGAAGACATACCCACGCCGCACACCACGCACGAGGCCCTCCCCTGCCACGCCCTGGCCACTGCCCCCGCCCCCGGCCTCGGCCCACCGGGCGGCGCCCCCCTGCCCCTGACGCTGCCCCCGCCCCTGGCCCTCGCATTGCTCCTGTCCACGGCCCACGTCTGCGGCCGGCTCGCCGTACACCTGCGGCAGCCCGCCGTGGTCGGGGAGATCGTCGCGGGCGTGGTGCTCGGGCCCAGCCTGTTCGGGCAGCTCCCGGGCGACGTTCCCGGCCTGCTGTTCCCCGAGCAGGTCCCGCCGTCCTTACGGGTCCTCGCCCAGCTCGGGCTGGTGCTCTTCATGTTCGGCGTGGGCCTGCGCCTGGACCCCGCCCACCTGCGGGGCCTCGGCCGGCACCTCACAGCGGTGTCCCTCGGCGCGCTCGCGCTGCCGTTCGCCCTGGGTGTGGGCCTGGCCGTGACGCTCCTCCCGCCGGGGGACGGCCCGCTCGGGCCCGCGCTCTTCCAGGGCGTGGCGAGGTCGATCACCGCCTTCCCGGTGCTGGCCCGCATCCTCGCCGACCGCGGGCTGCGCGCCACCCGCATCGGCGCGCTCGTGCTGGCCTGCGCCGCCTCCAGGACGTGCTCGCCCGGTGCGTGCCGGCCGTGGTCGTCGCCCTGGTCCACGCGGACGGCGCCGCCTCCCCGGCGTGGCCGGCCCGCGCACGCGCACGCGCACGCCGGGGCGCCCTCCCGATCGTCCGGCGGTACCGGCCGCGGCGGTGGCGTACGGACGGCGGCCCGAATGGCGTGCAAACCCCTTGTCCCCCAGGGGCGCGAGGCGGCACTAATGACCCACGTGCCATCCCGACAGCGGAAAAGGGAAGCGGGTTGTCCGAAGCCGTGCCCCTCGTTCCGCCGCTCACGCCGGAAGCGCTCGCCATCCTCTCGACGTTCACCGGCTACCCGGACATACCCAACGGCCGCCCCTGCGGCCTGTTCGCCCAGCACCCCGACGGCCGCGTGGAGCCTCTGGCCCCGGGCCGGATCCCCCCTCCGGGAACCCGCATCCACACCGTCGACGTCCCCCGGTGGGACCCGGGTTCCCGCCGAAGAGCGGAACTGCACTACGCAGCCATCGAGACCAACCCCACCGGCATGCGCCGGCTGATGCACCTGATAGAGACCCTCGGCGCCCGCCCCGACCTCCCCGGGCCCACCCCCCACCCGGCGGATCCGGATCCCTGCCGGCGCCGGGCGGCCGACATCAACGCCCTGCACCACCAGCTCGTCCGCCTCCTCCTGGAGCACGGATTCTCCGTCGAGATCGAGAGCCCGTTCGAGGCGGCCGTCCGGGAGACGTCCGAGGAGCACGGCTTCGACCTGCGGAGAGCAGTCGGCAAAGTCGGCACCTGCACGGGTTTCGTGGGCATGGCCCTGAGCAAGCGCAGCCCGCACAGACCCATCGAGCACTTCCTCTACGCCGTCCAGGTCACCGACTTCGACGACACCCTGCCCAGGATCAGCACGATCGTCGAGGAGAAGGACCCGACCCGGGACGGGTGGCAGTACGAGGAACGCGGCGTCTTCCTCACCTTGAACGCCATGGAGGCCCGGCTGCGCGCGGCCGCGCGAGAGGTGGCGGCCGAGGCCGCCTGCGCCCCGCAGTCCCCCGCCACATCGGCGCGCGCCGGTGAACTGCGCGTGGCCCGCAGCCGCTTGGCGATGCTCCGCCGCATCGAACGGCGAATCGACCCCGCTCTCCCCTCGCCCTGACCGCTCAAGGAGGCAGCAGTGATCGACGAGAAGACCCGCGCGGCACGGCAGAAGCTGGTCCTGGACCACTTCCACGACGAGGTCCGCCAGGACTGGGACGAGGTGCTCGCGACGTTCCCGCATCCCCACTACGAACTCGTCTCCACGATGACGGTCCACGACGGGGACGCCGCCGTCCGCGCCTACTACCGCGAGACCCGTACCGCCTTCCCCGACCAGGACCACGAGATCATCGCGTTGCGGCACAGCGACGACGCCGTCATCGTCGAGTTCTGGCTGCTGGGCACCCACCTCGGCCCGCTCGGTACGATCCCGCCCACCGGCAGCCGCTTCCGGGTCCGCATGACCGCGTACTTCATCTTCGACGCGGAGGAGAACCTCGTCTGCGAGCGGGTCTACTTCGACAGCCTGACGATGCTGAAGCAGCTCATCGGCGGCCTGGACATGAAGAACCCCAGGAACTGGCTCCTGACCGCCCGCTGCCTGCGCGGTCTGCTGAGGATGACCGGCGACGGACCGCACCCCACCCTGACCGACACTCCGAAGGCGGTTGTTCCGGAACCGGCCGGCCGTCCCCGGCCGAGCGGAACCGCCGCATGAACACCGAGGACGTGACGGACGGACAAGACAGCTTCGTGTTCGACCCCGGCGCTCCGGAGTTCGACCGGGACCCCCATCCCACCTGGGACCGGCTATGGGAACACACTCCCGTGTACTGGTGGCCAGCCGCCCACGGCTGGGTCGTCACCGTGCTCACGGACCGGCGCTTCAGCACCGAACTGAGCCACTACCCCCGGCTTCCGCCGGCCCTGCCGGAGGATCTGCTGGCGAGCCACCGACTGCTCGCCCGGCACGGACTGCTCTGCGTCCCGGAGGCCGACCACAGGCGGATGCGGCGGGCCCTGGGCCTGCGGCAGTTCGCCGGCCGGCACTTCGGCTCCATCGCCGCCCGCGTCGACTGGGACGGCCTGCCCCGGGCGCACGGTCCGGCGTCCCGCATCGAGGAGGTGACGTGCGGTACCCCGCACCACGGTGAATCGATTCTGCTCGTCGGGGACGCCGCGCACACCATGACGCCGTTCCTCGGTCAGGGCATCAACGCGGGCTTCGAAGACGTCCTCGTACTGGACCGCGTCCTGCGTACCGCCCGGGACCCCCTGGCGGCCGTGGCGTCCCGGTACGGCGCGCAGCGCGCGCCGCAGGGCGGGGCCGCCACCCGGCTCAGCATGTCCTGCCCCCGACCGGCTGCGCCTGTTCAGCCTCTACGACCACGCACGGGCGACGGCCCGACCCTGATCCCGAGGATCCGGAGAGCAGGGAATCCAGGGACCGGGCCGTCGCTCCCGTTCGTTCGGTTCAGCGCAGGGACACGAACTTGGCCGTGCTCGGTACCCCCTTCTCGTCGAGCAGGAAGAGCATGTAGTAGCCGGGTGGGGCGTCATTGGCGGAGGGCGGGGCCTGGAGCCCGATCGAGTTGCCCTGACGCTGGACGATCCGCAGCTCCAGATGGCGCTGGCTGGTGTTGAGCGCGTGGGTCGCGGTGGTCGGCGCCAGCAGGATGGCCTTCTTGACTTGACCGGGGGTCGAAGTCGTCACCCTGAAGCGGGAGTCGTAGCCGATCGGGACGCTCGGTACGTTGTCGAGCTTGGGCCGGGCACCCTGGTGGAGGTAGGCGGGCTCGAAGATCTCGATACTGCCGTTCATGTCGTCGTCGATCTTCGGGTCGTTGGCGAGCTGCTGGAGTTCGTCGCCGGTGACCATGATCCGGCCGTCGGGGAGGACGACCGCGTTGGAGTGGTAGCCGCGCGGCAGCCGCTGCACGGGGCCGAGCCGCCATTCCCCGAGCGCGTTGCGGGTCTCGATCTGGCGGTACTTGAGGTCGGACTTGGGGTTGTAGTCGCCGTTTCCGTAGTCCCGGATGCCGAAGGCGCCGTTGACCGTCAGCAGGCTCGCGTCCGGGAGGAGGAGGGTGTTGTCCTGGGTCCGGCCGAAGGCGCGCGGCTGCTTCTTCTCCCACACCCCGTTCGCGAGCTGGTAGGTGTTGGGGTCGTCGCGGTCACCCCCGAGGACCAGTACGGAGTTCGGGCCGCGGAATCCGGCGGGCAGCGGTACCGCCGAGCCGTAGCCGCGGTGGACGCCGTCCGGGCGAGCAGGCAGGTCTGCACGCGTTTCCGCGACCGGGTCGAAGGCCCACTGCTTGGTGGCGTGGCGGCCCAGGCCGTACACCTTGCCGTCGCGCAGGGTGAACAGGTGCGGGTAGTCGCTGTCCTCGCCGAACGGGGCGTCGACGGCCAGGGTGTCGGTGGGGAAGCCCCGCGGGATCAGGGTCTTCTCGTAGGGGACCGGGTGGGTCTTGGCCGGGAACCGCTCGATGACCGAGGTGGAGGTGCCCCAGCCCTGTTCGGTGTGGCCGGACATGATGAGGAGCCGCCCGTCGGGGGCAGTGGCGACGGACGGGTACCAGCGGCCCACCGCCATGTCCTTGTTGACCACCCACGTCTCGGTCCACGGGTCGAAGACGAGGGACAGCTTCGCTCCGGCGCCTCCGCCGTAGCCGAGGTTCCCGCCGAAGACGCCGAGCATGCCGTTGGGGAGGAAGGCGTGCCCGGCGCAGAAGAAGGGGGCCGGGCGCCGCTCGTTCGTACCGTCCGGCACGACCAGCTCGGGCGGGGTGACCTTGGTGAACGCTGCCGGGCCGGTCCCCTTCCCGGGATCCCAGAGGAAGGCGCGGCCGGCGTTCTCCGGCCCGAGCGTGTTGGTCGGCGCCGGCTCCTCCGTGGGGTCGGTCTCCACGCGCTCGAAGGAGAACAGCAGCACCTTGCCGGTGGGCAGCATGGCGATGTGGGCGGCGAAATCGGGCGACTGGAAGTACTCCGCGAACTGCCCGAACGCCTTGGGGTGGAACTTCGAGTTCGCCAGCTCCTGGGACCTGGTCAGATTGCTCAGGCTCTCGATCCGCGCGAGCTGGGAGTACCCGCCCAGAGCCTGGGCCGCCGCGCGGATCTTGGCATGCTCCTGAGCATGCCCGGCCCCCAGCGTCGCGGCCTCGGCGGCCTCATCGGGATGACTGGCCCCGTCGTGGGCGGTGGCCGGAACCGCGGCGACGAAGAGGGCGGTGGCCGCGATGGCGGAGAGCGACGCCGCGATTCTCCTGGGGCGGTGCCTGCGTGACATGTGACTCCTCACCTGTGAGCAGGTGCGGACAGGCGGAGAGCCTGCCATGGGCGGCGGTCACCCACAGTCACACATGTAGGACGATATGCACTCAGCGTGCTCATCGAGCCCGGACCCCTCAGGCAGGGCCGTCAGTGTCACGCCCCAGCACCACCCTGCCCGAACACCCCTCCCCGGCCCCGCCACGATCCCCCGCACGGCCGTCACTCTTCGTAGGCGAACACGCCGATTGCGATGACCGCCGCAGTGGCTGTCGCGACGCACTCCACGTGGTGGGTCATCGTCTACCCGAACGTGTCGTGGCCGTGTCACCCCGCGAGGTCCGTCAGCAGCACATCCAGTACTGCTTCCTCCTCGACGCGCAGGGCGTGCTCGCCGAGCGCGAGTGCCAGGTCCGGGTCCCAGGGCGAAAGCGCCGGTTTCCCGTCCAACGGGCGCAGATCCGGTCCCGCGGCTGCTATCGCCGCACGGTAGTCGTCAGCCGTGTAGCGCCAGGGCCGCCAGGGCACGTGCCCCGACAACGTCGTGGCGATGCGCAACCCACCCCAGTCGAAATCGCCGTGGTAGCGGAGAGCGGCACCGAGCTCGTACAGACGGGCGAGAAGGGTGAGCGCGGCGGCCGAGGGCTGGCCCTGAACGCACACCAGCGGCCGGGCATCCGGTCCGTGGCTGTCTGCCGCGGCGGACAGGACTGCAGGATTCTCACAGATGTGGACCACGGACGGTGCCGTCCGCAAGGGATGGCGGGCGAGCTGTCGAAGGGTGAGTACGCACGGCTCACCCGCATCGGCCATCCAGTCCAGGGCCGCAGTCCCGCGGAGGTTGAGTGTGAGCACCGTCGAGGAGACGTCGTCCCGGAGCAGGCCGGCGGAAGCCCATGCAGCCCGCCGCCCTCCCGCTCCCGCTCCCGCTCCCGCTCCCGCTCCCGCTCCCGCTCCCTCAGGGTGGCCGGTCAGAGCGCGGGTGCCGGAGAGCGCGAGCGTGGCCACCGGTGTCCCGTCGTCGAGCGCGTGGGCACTCCCCAGAGTGTCCGCGGCAAAGACCGCGAGCGACCGGGCCGGTTCCACGGGCAGCTCCCGCAGGACGCGGACGGTCTGCTCCAACAGCGGACGGGCGGCGGCGGGAGTACGGGCGAGACGGCGCACGAGGCCGTCGTCACGCACACGAACGGCCCAAGCAGCGTACGCAGGACGGTCTGCGGCCAGCGAAGCGAGAGGCTCGTACGCCTCCCTCCAGGCCTGTTCCTCGCTCCGGCGGGCCTCGTCGAGCGGGACGACCCGCCCGGTGAGCGCTGTCACGGCAGCCTCCAGGCCTTCGGGGCTGATCCCCGATCTGACCAGCACGGCGTCCACGGCGTCGAGCCGGACCGTCAACGCCCTGCCGGAGCCGGGCGGCCGGCCCAGCAGGCGCTCGGCCGCTGCCCGCTCGGCCGGGCTCGGCGTTGCCAGCGAGACCACCCCGGTGAGTGGCTGACCACGTTCCAGCCGGCGGCGCGCCCGCTCCACCAGCCAGGCCACATCATCGCCGCCGAGCAGCCGGCGCAGGCGGGCTTCGTCCACCGGCGGACCGCTCACGCCCACAGGGGCTCCGGGTCCGCCGGACGCACCGGATCCTCACGGCGTGTGCGGGCCGTACCGTCCCACTCCCATCGGGTGACCAGGACGGCGGCCACCTCGTCGACGCGGGCGAGCTGGGCGATGGCGATGCCCGGCACCTGCGGATAGCAGGCCCACTCCCGCTCGCTGGTCATGACCACGTCCAGGTCGAAGGCGTGCAGGAGCCCCAGGCACTTGGCGCGCGAGTCGTCGTCCACACCCGCGAACGCCTCGTCCAGGGTCACCAGGCGTGGCGCGTACGGACTGCCCGCGCTCGCATAGTGTGAGGAGGCGGCGGCGAACAGGGGAACGGACACGGCCAGGACGCGTTCGCCTCCGGACGCGGGTCCCGTGGCGGGTACCCAGCGGCCGTGCTGCTGGCGTTCGACGGCGAACTCGTGCCAGGAGCGGTAATCGAGGGCGGCCGTGAGGTGCTCCAGCCAGCTGCCCGCCACGTCCTCGGTCTGCTGGCGGGCGATCTGCGCCTGCAGGAACTCACCGACCGCAGCGCGGTCCTCGGCCGTCCAGGCGTCAGCGGTCTGGAGCAGGCGGCCACGAGCCTGGGCGAGGCCGACGGGGGCCTTGTGGGAAGGCCGCCACACCAGACGCAGCCTCATACCGGTGGAAGTGGGCCGGTCCTCCAGCTCGGCGTTCATGGCGAGCACCTGCCGCTCGGCGGCTGCGATCAGTTCCTGGAGGGTGCCGGCCACCTCGGTGATGAGGTGGGTTTCGAGGATCTCGCGCTCGTGTGCGGAGAGGATGCGGGTGAGTTCGCCGACCTCGACGGCCAGCGCCTCCGCGAGTTCGGGTACGGCTCGCTCACGGCCCTGGTAGACGATGTCGACGATCATCCCGTCCTCGACCACGCGGGCCGAGGCGGTGTTGCCGTGCCGCGACAGTGCGTCCTGGAGGGTCTTGAACTCCTCGCTCAGTCGCCGTTGTACACGTTCCCATGCGCCGTCCGAGTCGTCCGTCGTCGACAGCTCCGATTCGAGGGCACGGGCCAGGGCGATGGCCGGGGTGGGCGCCCACGGGCCGTCGTCCGCGGCCGGTACGGCGAGATCGGGCAGTGCGACGGCGATCAGTCCGGTGGCGGTGAAGCGCTGGAGCGCGGCGATGGCCTCGGAGCGCGCTGCGGCGGCGTCGGTGACGGCCTTCTCCAACTGGGCGATCGCACCCTCCGCCCGGCTGGCCCGTCGGTCCGCCTCCGTGCGCTGGTCCTGGGCGCGCCGCCGGTCGGCCGCGCAGCCGCGCAGGGCTTCCGCGGTCTCCTCGAGCAGCCGCTGCAGCTCTGCCACGGCGGCGCCGACGGTCGAGCGCAGCGTGGCCAGCCTCTCGTCCGCGGCCGCGACCTCGCGGGCGGCCTCCTCCGCCCGCGCCGCGAGTTCGGCGGTCCGCTCCCCTGCCCGGACCGCCTCTTCGCGTTCGTCGTCCGCCTGCCGGGACGCCTCGCTCCGCTCACGGAGTGCGGGCCAGAGTCCGGCCAGGACGACGTCGAGTTCGGCGAGGGCCTGTCGTACGGCGGCCAGCGCCGGCCGCTCCGGGGGCAGGCCCAGATCGGCTGCGGTCTCGCGCAGCTCGGCGGTGGCCGACTCGGCCCGCTCGGCGGCGGCCGCCACCTCGGTGGCCCGCTCGTCGCGCCGGTTCCGGGCGCGGCGCACGGTGTCGGCGGCGGCCGCGGTGTCGGCGTGCGCCCGGATCAGGGGGGCGTCGTCAGGGACGGCGGCCAGCTCGGTGTCGAGCGTACGCCGACGCGTCGCCAGAGCCCGGGCCTGCGCGTGGGCTTCTGCGGACTCCTGCCCCAGGAGCGTGAGTTCCGCCCGCAGGGCTGTGATCCGGGCCCGCCTCGCGGCTTCCCGGGCGCCCTCTCCGATGTACTCGGCGGCGGGTTTGGCCCAGCGGCCGGTGAGGACACCGACGCGGTGGCGTCCGTCCGGCGCGACCCACGTCCCGGCCGCGTCTGCGGAGGTGGCGCCGAGGCCGATCGCCTCCAGCAGCCGGGTCACCGCCGCCACGCCGACCTGTGCGGCACGCGCGTCGCCGTGGTCGACGGCCGGGCGCAGTACGTCGGCCAGAGACTCCGCCGCCACCGGTCCGGTGTTCGGGGCGAGGAGCACGTCATGACCGTCCGCGGCGAGGACCGCTCCGTCGGGGCGCACCCACGCGTCCAGCAGTCCGGCCCCCTCCAGGGCCGCCTCCAGCCCGGCACGGTCGTGGTCCGTGACCTCTTCCCGGAAGTCGACCAGCCTCCAGAGTGGTGCACCGGGCGCCTGGTCCCGCAGGCCCGGGGTCCGGGTGTACGGGGCCTGCGGCCCGCGCCGGCCGCCGGACTCCAGCCCGGCGAGTTCCTGTTCGGCATCGCGGGTCCGGGCGGCCAGGCCTGCCCTGTGGTGCGCTGCTTGCGCCGCCCGGTCGGCGAGTACCGCTGCGGTGGCGCTGTGTGCTTCCGCGGCGCGGAGGCGTGCCGGGTAGGGGCCGTCCTGGTGGCGGGTCCACTCCTGGAGCTCGTCCAGGAGTCCGGGCGCGTCGGCGTACGCCAGTTCCCCGCACCGGCCCGCGTGCTCGCGTACGGCGTCGACCAGAGCCCGTCCGGCGGCCCGCTCCGTGCCCTCGGCGGCGTCCAGCGCCTCGGCGGCGTGCGCCAGCTCGGTCTCCGTCTCGTCGAGCCGCAGTACGGCCGTCCGGCGCCCGGCCGCCGCCCCTTCGGCCTGGTCGGCGAGCGCCTCCACATGCGTCAGCGTGCGACGTCTGCGGTCGGTCGCTTCGGTTACTGCGGCCCGCAGGTCGGCGGCCGCCCGCCCTTCGTCTCCCGGGAGGCTCATCCGGGCTGCCGCCGCCGCTTCCCGGGCCCGGAGCAGCGTGTCCCCGGACAGCTCCTGGGCGGACCTGAGCCGGTTCTCCGCGGCACCGAGGCGGCCGAGCGCCTTGGTGTGCTGCAGGGACGCCTTCTCCCGGTCGTCGTGCGCGCGGTTGAAGTCGTGCTCCGCTCGCTCCAACGCCTGTGCCGTCCGCTCCAGTTCGCGGGCGCTGCGCATCTCCGGGCCCTCGCGCAGGGCGGCGTCGGCCGCCTCCAGCCGCGCCCGGGTCTCGGTCAGTGCGGCGACGCGCTCCTCCGCGGCCGTCCGCTCCTCCTCCGCCGCGGTCTTCTCGGCCTGCGCCTCGGCGAGATCGCGCAGCAGCTGCTCGTACTTCGAGTGCTCACTGCGCGGGAGGCGGGCGCGACGGCGGGAGGCGGCGCGGGCGTAGCGCTGGTAGTGGTCCAGGAACGTGGAGGCGGCCTTCTCGGCGGCCCCGGCTGCCCGCAGCTCCTCCTTCTCCTCGTCCAGGGAGCGGAAGGCCTCGGCCACGTCCGCGATGACGGCCTGGTCCATCGGCGGAAGGGCCTCGGTGAGGGCGCGGGAGAGGGCGGCCTCGTTGGGACGCTTGGACAGCTGGGGCTGGCGCAGCTGGATGAGCAGGTCCACGAGGGCTGCGTAGCGCTGCTCCCCGAGGCCGAACAACGCCTCGTCGACGGCCCGGCGGTATGCCTTGGCCTGGTCGTAGACCATTCCGTGTCCGTCGACGGCTTCGATGAGCCGGTCCCGTGACAGGACGGTGCCGGTGGGGTCGAGCAGGCTCAGTGACCCGTCCGCGCGCAGGTCGGCAGGACCATGGTCGATCCGCTGCCCGGTCACCGCCCACCAGTGCCGGGCGATGCCGCGTCCGCTCACCGCCTTGAGCCCGCACAGGAGCGTACGGAACTGCTCCTCGCCGCTCACCGCGTCGCAGCGGCCGAACTCCACCCAGGTGTAGCCGAGGCGTTCGGAGTGCGGGTGCTCACCGCCGAGCAGGAGGTTCCACTCCATCCGCTTGCCGGCGTCGCCGTCCGGTTCGACCCGGCGGGCGCTGAGATCCCCGTCGAGGAGGAAGGGCAGGGTCAGGGCCAGCACCTTGGACTTGCCGGTGCCGTTGTTCCCCCGGAGCAGCAGCCGGCCGTCGCGGAAGTGGAACTCCTCCACGTCGTAGTGGAAGAGGTCGACGAGACCGATCCGCAGGGGCTGCCAGCGGGGGCGCGCCGGGGCGGGGAGTACGGGACGGGGGGTCAAGGCAGGTACGCCTTTCGCTGCGCCGGCACCTGCGCGGTGCCGGTTGTACGGGGTTCGAGTACGACGGTCTCGCCGACCGCGTAGCGCGCGAGCGCCGGGCGTGGCATGACGCCGTCGGCGGTGCGGGCGACCAGGCCCAGAGCAGCCAGCCGGGCGACGGCCTGCTCGGCCAGGTCACCCTCGGCCCCGGGCTCCCGGGCCGATTTGGACCAGAATCCGCCGTGCTCGGAGGCCAGTTCGACAACACGGCGCTCGAGGTCGGCCATGGGGACCACCACGCCTGCGACCGCCGTGAGGTACTCGGCGAGCAGCAGGGTGACGTGCCCGCGGGTGCCCGATTCCGGCATGCGGACGTCGGTGAGGTCGTCCTCGGGGTCGACCATGGCGATGCCTTCGGCGCGCACTTCGGCGACCAGCCCGGTCAGTTCGTTGATGCGGGCGGTGAGGAAGCCGCGCTGGCGTGTGAGGTAGCCGAGTTCGGCGTCGGTCAGCTCGTCGTAGTAGAGGACGGGGTCGTCGAGCAGTCGCCGGGTCAGCGAGCGGCGCATGGCACGGAAGCGCAGTTCGTCGCTGTCGAGGGCGGTTTCCGCGGCGAGCTCCGCGAGCCGGGCCTCCGGCGTTTCGGCCCGGACGGTGGAGGGTCCCCGGCGGGTGGCGAGCAGACCTGCGAGTACCCGCCGTTCGACGTCGTACAGGACGTCGCCTGCTCCGCTGACGTACGCGTCCTCGTCGCCGGCGACGCGCCGCAGGACTCCGAGATGGAGCAGGAGCCGTACGACGGCGGCCAGGTCGATCCGCTCGTCACGGCGGTCCAGGGTGAACTGGATGCCGGCCGCGGCCAGCCGGGGGTCCTTGGCGTCCAGCACGATCTGGTCGGCGAGGCGGCCCAGCGCGATCTGCGCCTCGCCGCGCTCGAGGGCGGCCAGGGCGAGGCAGAGCAGGACGTAGCGACGGCGGCTGAAGGGGACGGCGCTGCGGGTGACCTCGCGCGCCGGGTGTGTGGCGTTGTCCAGCACACCGGGGATCTTGCCCAGCCGGGCGCTCTCGGCGTCGACCTGGAGGGACCATCCGGTGTTGCGGTCGAACCACTCGCGCAGCTCGGAGGCGTGTCGCCGGACGAGCCGGAACTCGTCGGCGTACGCGCCGTGGGCGAGCAGCAGCGGTTGCTTCAGCAGGGCACGGGCGGCTTTGCGCCGCTCGGCGGCGTGCTGCCCGTCGAGTACTTCGGTGAGCGGTGTCGCCATCACGCCCCGCCCCTTCCTGTTCCTGGTGTCTCGGTGAGGTCGACGATCTCGATGGTGTGGTCGGGGCCGCGGAAGATCCCGTCCGGGGTGCGGACCTCGGCCGTGGATCCGTCGGTCGGTGCGGTCAGCCGGATCTCCATGGAGCCGTCGCCGCTGGTGGCGGCGGTGTGCGTCATACCGGGCCGCCAGGTGGCCAGCGCGTCGCCGAGGAGCTGGAGGAAGAGCCGGAAGCTGAGGGGATCGAGTTCGCCGAGTCCGGACAGCCTGGTGATGCCGTGGGTGACGAGCCGGGCCCTGGCGGCGGCCGTCTCGGCGGCCTGCTTGGCGGCCGTCTCGGCGAGCAGTCGGCGCGCTTCCTGCCGGTCCTCGACCCTGCGGGGTTTTCCGCGCCGCTCGTAGCTTCCCGTGCGGCGCAGCTGCGGGCTGATCCGCAGCGGCGCGGCATCGGCCCACGCCGTTGCGGCGGGCTCCGGACGGGCGTGGCGGGCGGCCAGTGTCTCTGCGTCCACGGTGAGGTGCCGGGCCGGGTACAGGCCGAAGGCGGTGCGCCACAGCCGGTGCCGGGCGTCGTCGTCGGGCGCTTCGGCGAACCACCGCGCGAGGGTACGGAAGTCGGCGGAGCGGTCCGAACGCCCGGCCCGCCGCTCGTTCAGCGACCGTACGACGGCCAGCAGCTGCGGGATCGCGCCCAGTGCCCGGCCGCGCAGCAGCCGGGCCTGCGACTCCCGTCCGTCCCGGGTGAGGAACCAGGCCGCCAGCCCAGCCCACCGGCCGGCCCACCGCTCGTACGCGGCCGTCTCCGCGTACACCGCCTCCTGCGGGGTGGCGTCCGCCGCCTCACGGGCGGCCGCGGCCCGCAACAGCCGCTCGATGCTCCCGGCCGCCTCCAGCTCCAGGATCAGCCGGGCGATGCGGCCGCCGAGGGTGATCAGGTCCTGGATGAACCGCTCCAGATACTGGATGAGCTGGTCCTTGTAGGCGAGGAAGGCCTCCTCCCCCACGTCGTGGAGGTCGATGGTCCGCTGGAGGGAGCCCATGAAGGCCCGCGCGTTGTCGGCGAGCGCGCCGAACCGACTCGCGAGCCCGTCCAGCGCCAGATGCGTCTTGGCCGGATCAGGTTCCTCCTCGGCCGCCAGCACGAGCAGGGCCCGCAGCTGCGTGACGATGTCGTGCAGCGCGACAGCCTGGAGCGCGCCCCGCCGCCCGAGCGCCTCGTCGTACGCGGACAGGGCCTCCTCCGCCGCCTCTCCCTCCCGCGTGAGCTGGTAGATGAACCGCTTGCGGTAGAAGTCCT
This sequence comes from Streptomyces sp. NPDC042102, assembly GCF_055582305.1. Classification (NCBI taxonomy): domain Bacteria; kingdom Bacillati; phylum Actinomycetota; class Actinomycetes; order Kitasatosporales; family Streptomycetaceae; genus Streptomyces; species Streptomyces sp. NPDC042102. Next base: position 178,103 of record NZ_JBVJDL010000001.1, on the reverse strand, counting down.
CGACGGCGGTGACCCGCCCGGTGTCCGGATCGGCCCGCAGGTTCCCCCATCCCACCAGGCTGTCGAGCGCCTTGACCACGGCGTCGGGCTCCGCCGGCCGGGCCTCGGGGGCCAGCCCCGCGTACACGTCCTCGGGCCGCAGATGCACGGCGAACCGCTCCTTGGCGACGAGGAAGGACCGCATCACCGCCCGGTAGAGCAGCACGTTCGGGGCGGTGAGATGCGCGAAGGGGCCGTACCTGCCGGGCGCTCCCTCCGGGTGCGGAGAAGTCATGTCCATTGCCCGACATCCTCCTGGAGCCCTGTCCATGATCGGCAGGAACTTTGGTACTTGGCCGATTCACATCGGTCCCGATCGTGTCCGGCCCGCGGGCGACATCACCAGAGGCGCTGGAGGACGCCCGTGCGCTGGAGCTCCGCCACGTGTTCCGCGGCGCGCGCCGGCTCGGAGCCCGGGGCCCCTGACCAGGGCAAAGTCCACATCCGACAGAAGCGGGCGCACTGGCTCACGCGGCGGACCGGTCCGGCGCGGGGCCACAGTCCCCGCACCGGGCGTCGGGTACGTGGCTGCGGAAGGCACGTTCGCAGCCGTCGCACGTGATGAGGGGTGCGGGCCGGGGGCGTTGCGGCTCGGGCGCGGATACCGGGAGGGGTGGCGGCAGGAGGGTGGTGAGCCGGTGCTCCAGGAAGCGGGGCGGGTGGTGGATGGGAACCGGTGCGGGCGGCAGGTTGGCGGTGAGGGTGCGCGTGATCTGCTCGGGGGTCGCGTGCCGAGCGAGCCACTCCTCGACGGCGGGCGACAGCCGCTGGACGTCGCGCACGGAGAGGATGAGGCGGGCGTCGACGGTCCGCAGCCGGGCCAGGAGGTCCGCCGCCGGGCCTGCGGCCGGTGGCGGAGCGGGCTCGGGTTCGGGTTCGGGTACCGGCGCGGCCGGTTCCTGCGGGGCTGGCGCAGCGGACGGTACTGCTGCGCAACCTGGTTTGTCGTAGGCGAGGGTGCGGGTCGCGAAACGGCCGCCACCGAGCGGAATCCTCCGGCGTTCCAGGTACCCGGCTTCCTCAAGCTCGTTGAGGGCCCGGCGAATGGTGATCTCGCCCTCACGGAAGCGCAGTGTCAGAGCCTTGGCCGTGACACTGACCCCGTCCGGAACGGACTGGATGTAGACGGCGAGCCCGATCGCGACGGCGGAGAGTTGCGCATGCTGGGCCAGGTGGTTGCCGACGACCGTGAACCGGTCGGTGTGGCGGTGGCGGAAGTGGATCACCCCGGCGCCGGGGGCGTCGGTGGGGATCGGATTCGCGGGGCGCGCGGGCGCGACCGCGTTAGACTGCGGATCAGCCATCGGGAAGCTCATATCTTCCGGATCGGTCAGGCCCTCGCCAGGACTGCAATCCTGTCGGGGGCCGTCTGCGTGTATGGGGTTGTTGCGGCCGACCGTACCCCACCGGTCAGGGTGCGTGTCGCCCCCTTCACCCGATCGTGTGGCGAGGGGAGTTGGGCCACCGGGTTTGGTTGGGTGGGGTTCTCTCCCGTTCCTTTAACGGGCGGCGCGCCGCACCGGGGCCCAGGAATCCGCGCCCCGGCGGCGGACCGCTCTACGCCTCTCGGACGTGCTGCACGAAGGCGCTCCAGGCGGCGTTCCCGACGAGGATCACGGGACCGGCGGGCGTCTTGCTGTCCCGGACGGGCACGGCGCCGGGCCAGTAGTCGGCGACCTCCACGCAGTCACCGCCGTTGTCACTGCTGTAGGTGCTCTTGCGCCACCTGACGTTGCTCAGTTCGGTTCGCGTGGTGCGCATGCTTGGTACTCCTCCATGAAGCCTTGAATGACGGCCAGTGACTTGTCCGGCGACAGAGCACTCGCCTGCAAGAGATCGTAGGCAAGGGCATATCGAGCTACCTCGTCCGAGCTCTTCAGAAGTTCGCCGGAATGTGAACCCTCCACGTACACCACATCCGGCCCGCGCTTGAAGCTCAGGATCGACAGCGACCCCATGTGCATCGGGTGACCACCTGCCGAGAAGGGCAGCACCTGCACGATCACATGCGGCGACTGGGCTGAGGCGATCAGGTGGCCCAACTGCTCAGCCATCACCAGCGGCCCTCCGATCGGCCGCCGCAAGACAGATTCATCGAGAATGCACCAGAGCAGGAGCGGCTTGCTGCTACGAAGGATCGACTGCCGTTCCAGTCTGCCGCGCACCCACTCTTCGATCTGTGCATCCGGCTCTCGGGGGCTACCAATGCGCATCTGCGCCCGGGCATACGCCTCCGTCTGCAACAAGCCGGGCACCACCTGCGACAGGTACTTGAGCATCTTGACGGCCTTGGGCTCAAGGTCCATGAACCGGCGCACGTATTGCGGGTGCGGCATTGGCTTGACGTGACTCCACAGGTCGATCAAGTCGCCATCGGCATCGAGCAGTACGTCCAACTTGCTGTTGACGTCCTCGGGAGGGATCTCGTGACCCAGCTCGAACTGGGCGATCCGACTGTGCGCGATCGGGATCATGTCGCCCAACTGCCGCTGCGTGAGCCCGGCGCGGATGCGGAGCTTGCGCAGCTTCGCGCCGTAGAGCGCGGCGAGGGAGGCGCTCGGGTCGAGTTCCTTGGGTGCGGGCACTGGCGACTCCCGTTTTCGTTCCGATGCTCGCTGCGCCCGGGGTGTCGTCAGCGGCCGGCGTACGGCAGCAGGGCCATCTCGCGCGCGTTCTTGATGGCGGTGGCGAGGGCTCGCTGCTGCTGGGCCGTGACCCGGGTGACGCGTCGGCTGCGGATCTTTCCGCGGTCGGAGATGAACTTCCGGAGCAGGTCGGTGTCCTTGTAGTCGATGTAGGTGATCTCGGCCGTGTCGAGCGGGTTGGGCCGGGACTTGACGGGCTTGCGGATGTCGTGGCGTCGGGCCATGTCGGTATCTCCTTGCAGGAAGCTTTGGTCACGGTCGTGCCGGGCCGTGACCGGGTCGTATGTGGTGGGTGTCAGGCCGCGTCGAGCAGAGAGTCGAAGGCGGCGGGCAGGTGTTTCCACGCCTCACGCCCCGACGCGTACTCCGCGTCCGTCAGGAGGCAGGAATCGAGGAGTCGTTCCAGCCCGTCCCGGTCGAGGCCGGGCGAGGTGAAGACCAGGTGCTGGCAGCAGTCGCCGTGCTCGGGGTGCCAGTCGAGTGCGGCTGCCGCGCGGCGCATGGGCGGCACCATGTCCCAGGCCGCGTCCGGCAGCGACGCCAGCCACGGCCCGGCGCTCTCCACGCACAGCGCCCCGCCGGCCGCGTCCCAGGCGAGTAGCGTGTCCGGGCGGTCGGCGAGCCAGAACCGGCCGCGGCTGCGGGCGGCGGCACAGCACAGGTCCTCCAGCGCCTGGTAGAGGCGTTCCGGATGGAACGGCCTGCGACGGTGCCACACGAGCGTGGCGACGCCGGCCTCGTCGGCGTCGTGGGGCAGAAGCGCGCACGCGGGGTGCTGGGCGGCCGCGGCGGCCTCGACGTCGAAGCCGGCGAACGCGGCCCGGGCGAGTTCGACGGAACCGGCCGGTACCCGCCGGGCGGTGGGATGCAGCTGGGCGAGGAGCGCGCGGTCCTCGTCGTCGGCCTCGTCGCTGTCGACGAGGGCGAGGACCGGCGCGTACTCCAGCTGGCGGGCCCAGGTGTCCCCGACGGTCCGCTGGTCGGTGGGGGTCGCCGCGAGGCCTGCCTCAGCCAGGTCGTCGCCGTTGCCGAGACAGGGCAGGACGAGTGCGGGGTCCACGGCGGTGATCACGTTCGTCAGGACGAGCCGGTCCCCGCCGTGCCCGGCGATGACCTCGGCCATGGCCTTCGGTTCGACCGAGTCCCACAGCTCGACCACGGCAAGCCGGGTCAGGCCGCTGTCCGCCATCCGCTCCAGCTCCGGCACCAGGTCCTCGCGCAGTGCGCAGCACGCGCAGTCGTTGACCAGCGGTGCATCACCGGTGGAGAGGGTGCCGGAGGCATCGCGGATCACGCGGAGCACGGTGCCATCGGACGCCCCGGTCAGATCGTGGTGCAGTGCCACGCTTCCTTGTACGGACTGGAGAAGGCGTTCGACGACCTCCTGGCGTGCCTCGGTGTGCATCCCGGCGACGATCACGACGGGAAGCTGGTGCTCGCGGTCCATCACCGGGTTCCATAGCGGCGCTGGAACTTCTCGACGCGGCCGGCGGTGTCGAGGACGCGGGCGGTGCCCGTGTAGAAGGGGTGGCTCGCGGAGGAGATCTCCACGTCGACCACGGGGTAGGTGTTGCCGTCCTCCCAGTCGACGGTCTTGTCGCTGGTCATCGTGGACCGGGTCAGGAAAGCGGTGCCGGAGGCGGTGTCGCGGAAGACGACGGGCCCGTAGGCGGGGTGGATGCCGGGCTTCACGGCAGGAACCTTTCGACTGTGGGACAGGGGCGGTGTTGCCGGGGGTCAGCGCTCTTCGCGGAAGTCGACGTGGCGGCCGACGACCGGGTCGTACTTGCGCAGCACCAGCCGGTCGGGGTCGTTGCGACGGTTCTTGCGGGTGACGTAGGCGAACCCGGTGCCCGCGGTGGAGCGGAGCTTGATGACCGGGCGGATCTCGTTGCGTGCCATGGCGCTACTATATGGCAATGGTTTCCATTACCAACAAGGCGATCCCCTTGAAGAAGGAGCAGGACCCATGTCCGCCCACTGCCAACTGACCGGCACCAAGCCCGGTTTCGGCAACAACATTTCCCACTCGCACCGGCGCACCTCGCGCCGTTTCGACCCGAACATCCAGCGCAAGCGCTACTGGCTGCCCAGCGAGGGGCGCCACGTCCGCCTGACGCTGAGCGCCAAGGCGATCAAGACGGTGGACGTGATCGGCGTCGAGGCCGCCGTGGCGCGCATCCGCGCCCGGGGAGGCAAGGTCTGATGGCGAAGAAGAGCAAGATCGCGCAGAACGAGAAGCGCAAGGTGATCGTCGAGCGGTACGCCGCCCGGCGCGCCGAGCTCAAGGAGGTCATCGGCCGCCCGTCCGCCACCGCGGCCGAACGCGAAGCCGCCCAGGCGGAGCTGCGCCGGCAACCGCGCGACGCCAGCGCCACCCGCGTCCGCAACCGCGACAGCGTGGACGGCCGCCCCCGCGGCTACCTGCGCAAGTTCGGGCTCTCCCGCGTGCGAGCCCGACAGCAGGCACACGCCGGCTTCCTGCCGGGAGTGACCAAGTCCTCCTGGTAGTCGACACCCACACCCGTACGCGTGCGGCACCTCGACACGAGGACAAGGAGCCCGGAGAGTGCCGCACGCGTACACGTCGAGCACCGCCCCGTCGCCAGCGGAACCGACCCAAAAGCACGCTTGGTAATGGGATTCGTTTTCATATAGCCTTTCCGTGCACCCCGAGACCGAGGAGTCCCACCATGGCCGTCCCCAAGCGGAAGATGTCCCGCAGCAACACCCGCCACCGCCGCGCCCAGTGGAAGGCGACGACGCCCCAGCTCGTGCCGATCACCGTCGACGGCTCCGCCTACCAGGTGCCGCAGCGCCTCGTGAAGGCGTACGAGCGCGGCCTCATCCACCCCGAAGGCTGATCTCGTGACCCCGTTCGACCACCTGCCGGTGACCGTTCTGTCCGGATTCCTCGGCGCGGGAAAGACCACCCTGCTCAACCACGTGCTCAGCAACCGCGAGGGCCTGCGGGTCGCTGTGATCGTCAACGACATGAGCGAGGTCAACATCGACGCCGCGCTCGTGCGCGGTGGCGAAGCGGCGCTCTCGCGCACCGAGGAGCGGCTGGTCGAGATGACCAACGGGTGCATCTGCTGCACCCTGCGCGACGACCTGCTGGAGGAAGTCGACCGGCTCGCCCGCGAAGGCCGCTTCGACTACCTGCTCATCGAGTCCAGCGGCATCTCCGAGCCCATGCCGGTCGCCGCCACCTTCTCCTTCCCCCGGGACGACGGTGCCACTCTCGGAGACCTGGCCCGACTCGACACGATGGTCACCGTCGTCGACGCCGCGAACTTCCTGCGGGAACTCGCCGGCGGGGACGAACTCGCAGCTCGCGGCCTCGATCAGTACGAGGACGACGAGCGGACGGTCAGCGATCTCCTCATGGACCAGGTCGAGTTCGCGGACGTCATCGTCCTCAACAAGCTCGACCTGGTCGGGCCGGGCGACGCCGCACGGCTGCGCGCCACCCTCTCCCGCCTCAATCCCGAGGCCCGGGTCGTACCCGCCGTACGCGGCCACGTAGCGCTCGAACACGTCCTGGGCACCGGACTGTTCGACGTGGAGCGCGCCCAGCAGGCCCCCGGCTGGGTCAAGGAGCTCAACGGGGACCACGTCCCCGAAACCGAGGAGTACGGCATCTCCTCACTCGTGTTCCGCGCCGACGCGGCCTTCCATCCCGGCAGGCTGTGGACGTTCGTCACCAAGGGCCTCGACAGCGGCACCTTCGGGCGGATCCTGCGCTCCAAGGGGTTCTTCTGGCTCGCCAGCCGCCCCCGGGTGACCGGCCTGTGGTCCCAGGCCGGTGCGGTGGCCCGGTTCGAGCCTTCGGGGGCCCGTGGCACGGACACCGCCCAGGGCCAGGAGCTGGTCTTCATCGGCATCGGGCTGCGCACCGAGGCGCTCCGGGCGGCGCTCGAAGCCTGCCTGCTCAGCCCCGACGAGCCGGTCCCGGCCGAGGACGCGTTCCCGGCGTGGGAGACGTACGGCATCGACGACGCCTGCGAACACGAGCCCGCCGCCGCACCTGTGACGGCGACAGCCTGAGAAGGCCACCCTCCCGAACGCATCCGGGAGAGGCCACGACGCACCTCATGCGCGCTGACAAAACCGCGGGTCAGAAGCCCTTTTCCACCGGCTCCAGGATCGCCACGCACTCCACGTGGTGGGTCATCGCAAACATGTAGAGCCAAAACAGGTCAAGGAAAACCGCAGGTCAGCAGCACGCAGATCACAAAACGGACTCAAGATCAATGTGCATTACGTGCGCTATGGGCGCTACGGGCGACCTCTGACGCACACCAGAGAGCGCGGACGGATCTCCTCAGACAGAGACTCGGACAGAGGCGCCCAGCACCCCCGAGCACTTTCAGGCCGACGCCTTCATGATCTGCGACATCGGCAACGCCGCCGTCGGCACGGGAGCCGCGACCGCCTCCTTGCAGGGCTTGGCGAACATCGTCGTCACCGTCGAGAGGCTCATAGGGCGAGATCCACTCCGGCATGTTTGGAGGCCCCGCCCTGGACGCCCTCACCGCCCTCATCTCTATGCCTTGTCCACCTCGTGGGCCCCCAAGACCGACGCCACGCGCATCGACGGCCTCGACCGCGAAGGCGGGGACGGGGTCGGCTTTGACGAGCAGCAGTCCGCACCCACGCTGGCGTTCTTGACGGCGCCGGCTCACCGGTACCGGCACATGGCTGACCAGCTGTCGGCCCGGCCCGCCGTCAATCGTCCCCGGCATCGACTGCCCGCCCGTCGTCGGCTCCTCCGCCTCCGTCCCTCCCGCCCGCGCCTGCGGCTCGCTGCGCGTCCAGCCCGGCACCGACGCCAACGACGCCGTCGCAGCTCTCACCCCCCCTGCGCGCCGCCGTCCCCTGCGGCGCGCGTCACCGTCAAGACCGAGAGCAGCGGCTCCGCCATCCGCGCGGCATCGCTGGCCCCGCCTACACCACCCTCGACCAGGCCACCACCGAGGTCTACGGCAAGCCCATGACCTACCTCGGACAGGGCGGTTCCATCCCCCTGCGCAACGGCCTCGCTGAATAGATCCCCCACGTCGAAGAACCCCAGTGCCTCACCCACGCTCCCAACGAAAGCGTCGATCCAGCCGACATCGATCACATGACACACGTAGAGGCCCTCTTCCTCCCCCGCTCCGGGGCCACCAGTCCTGGACACGGACCCAGCTCTTCCGCCCCGGTGCCGTGTCCGCTTGACGCGGCAGGCTCATCGAACGCCAGGGCCTGTAGTGAGACCGGCTGTGGAAGGTTTTCTTGGCGACCGTGTCCGGCGGCAGCGGGATACGGTCGCCGTCGGTGTGGAGTCGCTGCGGCTCACGCCGGCCATGCCCACTCTGGCGGCGGCCGGTCCAATAGGGCCGTACGATGCAGGCGCGGGTGCCTTCTTGGCTCCCGGGTATCGAATCACCGAACGCTCTCGTACGAGGAAGCCAGCATCAGAAGGGTGACAGGCGATGGCAGCGAACGCCGAGCACCTGAAAGCCCTGGTGCGCGCGCATGCCGAAGCCGATGACGATCTCTTCTACAGCGTGGCCCTGCAGGTGGCGGCGAAGTCCGCCCGCCAAGGGCAGGGAAAGTTCGCTGTGGACCTGCGGGAGCTGGTCGAGGCCGCACGACAGAAACAGGGGCAGGCCGACAAACGGCGTGCCGCGACGCCGGTGGTGCAGCCCCGCGGCGAGCTCTCCAGCCTGCTGACGGCCGGGTACCCCGACACACAGCTGGACGACATGACTCTGGATGCCGGGCTGCTCGCGTCTCTGGACCGGGTCCTGCACGAGCAACGCCAGCGTGCCAGGCTGGAGCGTTTCGGCTTCACTCCAGTACACCGGATCCTGCTGTCGGGGCCCCCCGGCACGGGCAAGAGTATGACGGCTTCAGCACTGGCCGGCGAGCTGAAGCTGCCATTGTTCACCATCCGCCTGGACGGTCTGATCAGCCGGTTCATGGGCGAGACGGCGGCAAAGCTGCGGCTGGTCTTCGACGCGGTGGCCCAGACACGGGCGGTCTATCTGTTCGACGAGTTCGATGCGCTCGGGGCTGAGCGGGCGGCGGGCAATGACGTCGGCGAGGCCCGAAGGATCCTGAACTCGTTCCTGCTTTTCCTCGACGAGGCGCCCTCCGAGAGCCTCGTGGTGGCTGGCACCAATCACCACCAACTTCTGGACCGGGCGCTGTTCCGCCGTTTCGACATGGTCGTCACCTACGGCCCTCCCACTCCCGAGCAGGCGGTTCAGGTGATGCGCCGACGCCTAGCCGGAATGGATACGAGCACACTACGGTGGGGTGCTGTGACAGACAGTGCATCCGGTTTGAGCCATGCCGAGCTGGTCAAAGCCGCGGAAGCCGCGGCCAAGCGGGCCATCCTCGCCGACCAGGACGTGGTGGACGAGCAGCTGCTGCTGGAAGCACTGAGCGAACGGCACGCCTCACACCATGCCTGAGCCCTCTTTCGCCGCACGTTCCACGCCACACCTGGTGGTGCCCTGGCAGGCCGCCACCCTGACACCGCGTTCCGAGCCCTCCGGTGGAGGCGGTTCGAAGCTTGTCCGTCGTGAGGACCGCAACAGGCACGCAGCCGCGCTAATCGACGGTCTGGAAACGGCCGAGCGGGAATCGACCCGGCTCGCCCAGGAGGCACCCGACGGGTTCCGTCCCGACGGTTTCGCGGTGCGGATCGAGGCAGCGCGTGACCATCCGCTGCAGCTGGAGCGTCTGGACGGCTCCGGTCTGACCCTGATGAGCAGCCATCCGCAGACCGACGACCGTCAGCAAGACGCGCTGGTGTGGATCCCGTTCGACAAGGTCACCTCGTTCACGCAGCGGATCGCCGCCTTCACCCAGGACACCGACGACGGCAATCCTCAGCAGGCCGCGCTCGTGGCCAACATGGAGCAGATCCAGCGAGCGCTACTGGAACACCTCTGGCAGGAGCGGCACGAGCTGCCGCCGCTGGACGACGAGCGGTGGTGGGAACTGTGGTTCGACCCGCGGATCTCACCGACGGACCCGGTCGCCACTCTGCGTGCCCTGGCCGAGGCGCGGCAGTGGCGGATGAGCGACCGGGCGATCCATGTGGGCGAACGCCTCGTAGCACACGTCTCGGCGACCGGCAACGACCTCGCGGTCCTGCTGGGCACGAACGCCTGCCCTGTCGAGATCCGCACACCGACGTTCGCCGAGGGCCTCTACGCCGTCGACCGCTCCTTCCGGGTGAACCTCGTCAAGGACCTCGCCCAGCGCGTCAAACCGGCCGCCCCGCACGCACCCACGGTGTGCGTCCTGGATACGGGGATAGCGCAGGAGCATCCGCTGCTAAAGCCGGCACTGCACGAGCGCGCCTACAGTGTGCTGCCCGGCAGGGTCCCGGCCGATCGGAACGGACACGGCACACAGATGGCCGGACTCGCTCTGTTCGGCGATCTCACCTCCGCCCTGGAAGCACAGGGCCCCGTGGTTCTCGGCCACGGGCTTGAGTCCGTGAAGATCCTCGACGACGGTCTTGCGCCGGTCGAGTCCCCGCGGACCTTGGCCGAGACGACCGCGAACGCGGTGGCGACCGCTGAGATCGGCAACGGTGGTCCCACACCGTCCGCCCGGGTCTTCTCCATGGCCGTCACCCGGTGGTCCCGGGACGGCGAGAACGGTGTCGACGGCACAGCGACCCTGTGGTCGGCCACCCTGGACGCTTTGGCAGCCGGAACAAGTGTGGCTGTACGCGAGGACCGTATCGACCTCATCGGCGCACCGGACCCGCAGGCGTCGCGGCTGATCATCGTCAGCGCCGGCAACGTCCGCGGGCACCTCCCCCACCAGATGCGTGACGACAACGGCCAGCTCGACCCCTTGCTGCTATGCGACCTATCCCGGATCGAGGAACCCGCCCAGGCACACAATGTGCTGACCGTCGGCGCTTGCACCCATCTGGACACCGTCCCCGCCACCCCCCTGTTCCAAGGTTACCGGCCCTTGGCCGCTCCGGGAGGCCTGTCCCCGTTCAGCCGGACTTCGGTGGCCCTAACCAACGCGGCCATCACCAAGCCCGACATCGTCCTGGAGGGCGGCAACCTGCTCGTTGCCCCGGACGACAGCTTCCTGGACCCGCACGAGCTGTTGAGCGTGCCGACCACCCACCACGACGCCGCGCACCAGCTGGCTTGGGCCAACGCCACGAGCGCCGCGACCGCCCAGGCAGCAGCCCTTGCCGCCACCGCGATGACCACCTACCCCGGACTGCGGGCGGAGACGGTCCGAGCCCTGCTCGTCCACGAGGCCCAGTGGACTCCGGCCATGGTCGAGCCTGGCCTGTTCAAGAAGACCGGCGCCCCCAAACTCAACAAGGGCGAGCTCATGCGACAGGTGATCCGCCGGTACGGCTGGGGAGTCCCCACCGCCGAACGCATCCGAAGCAGCGCTTCCAACGCCGTCACAATGATCATCCAGAACACCCTGGTCCCGCTGAAGCAGGGCAAGAACGGACAGGTCCGGCTGGCCGAACTGAAACTGCACGAACTGCCCTGGCCGCTGGAGCAGCTGCGCGACCTGGCCGAGACCACAGTCGACCTGCGCGTGACGCTCGCCTACATGATCGAACCCAACCCCGGTCGGCGCGGCATGGTCGGTCGCTACAGCTACGCCTCGCACGGTCTGCGCTTCGCCATCAAGGGCCCCACCGAATCCGCCGACGCCTTCCAAAGCCGCCTGGCCGAACAGGCCGAACAAGAAACCGACGGAACCGGCAACCCCAAAGCGTTCGAGTCCGACAGCCGCTGGCTGGTCGGCCCCCGATCCCGCAACCTCGGCTCCCTGCACGCGGACATCTGGCGCGGTTCCGCCGCCGAACTCGCCGACTGCGGCATGCTCGCGGTCTACCCCGTCGGCGGCTGGTGGAAGGCGAACAAGCGCAAGGACCGAATCGGCCTGCCCGTCAGCTACGCCCTCCTGGTTTCGCTGCAGACCCCGGAGGTCTCCACCGACCTGTACACGCCCGTCGCCACGCAGCTCGGCGTACCGGTGGAGATCGCACCGGCTGGTCAGAACGAGGTCGCCAGCGGTATCGCTGTCCAGATGGAGCTTGGCTGGTGACCTTGCCCTGGCATTTCCACCCAGAACACTTGCGCACTACTTACAATGCTTCCGGTCGTGACGTCGTTCAATAGTTCTCCCGCACGTACTCGTAAGTGCGGTCGAACAGCTCGCCCTTGATCGGCAAGCTGTACTCCTTCAAGGCGGAACGTAGCTCGCGACGCACGCGTTTGTCCCCCGCGTCGCTCGCGCTCCAACCGGCATAGGCGACCTCGACGACGATCGAGTCGATCCGCGAGACTATGTCGGGGACGATCTTATGCAGCCCAGGCGGTGTGTTCTCCGCGACGATCTGAGTGAGCGCCCCACGCTTGGGATCGGCCAGTCGGTCGAGCGCTCCCTGGTCACCCTGTTCCGCTGCCCGATCCGCGGCGACCACGTCCTGAGCGATCTTCAGGGCTTCCTCGAGGAAGGCCAGCGAGTCTTCGACGTTCTCGATCGCCTTGGCGCGGAGCTTCTCGATCCGCTCCGCCAGCGACCGATACGCAGGGCTCTCGGTATCGGCCAGCCGACGTCTGAGGCGTGCCTCGATGGAGTCGAGGACCTCCTGGTAAACGTCTTCGGCTTTCGACTCCGGAGCCTGCCGCTCGGACAGCTTGAGCTGCTCGGCGATCTTTTTCACCAACGCTAGGCCGGCAGCGTCCAGCGTGACTGTCTTCGACGGCATCGACTTCACTCCCACATCGGTCATGTGGCCGTGAATCAGGTCAGTGGTCTTCGCACCGAGACGTGCCCAGAGGAAAGCCTTGGAGACGTCCTTGGGTCGGATCGACTCGTATACCTTCGCGAGCCAGAAGTACTGCCCCTTGAACGGCCGCAGCATCGGGTGTGGGTCGAGGAACTCCCACACCGTCTGCAACGCGACGTAGGTCTCGATGAACTCGGTGCGCTGCGCACCGCCCTCGGGGATTCGCTCGTGAGCTTCGGCGAGGGACTCGAATGATGAGTCACTGGTGTCAACGCCGTCGAACAGATGGAGCAGACGCGTGAGGTCAGTGACGAATTTCCCCGCCAGCTTGGAGGCGTCGGTGACGTTGAGCTGGTCCTCTTCGTCGTCCTGCACCTTCGGACCGGCGACTGCCTTACCGATGGCCCTCGCGAGACCGATGTAGTCGACGACCCGCCCGAAGTCCTTGCGCTGGCCGGTGACCGGGTTCTTCCACGGACGGTTGGGCCGCGTGATCGTCTGGAAGAGGTTCGTGTCCTTGGCAGGCTTGTCGAGATACAGCACGCCTTCGATGGGTGCATTGAAGCCGGTCATCCACTTCGCGGTGACGACGATGAACGACAACGGGTCATCGACCTTTTTGAAGCGGCGCTTAAGCGCCTCCTCCTGCTCGGGAGTAAGCAGGTGCTTCTTGTATTCCTTGGGGGTCTCCTTGCTGTCGGCGACGTGCATCACCACACCGACCTCACGGAGTTGTCCGTCCGGCATGACTGCAGCACGGCGCTCCAGCTCGGCCTCGATGGCCCTGGTGTACGCGATCACAAGGCGCTGGTTGTAGGCCACGACCTGAGCCTTCTGCCCCAAAGGTGCGACATAGGTTAGGAAGTGGTCGACGATGTCGGCGCAGACAGCCGCCACGCGCTCAGGGTTGGACAGGATCGTCTCGATGTGAGAAGCCTTTCCCGACAGGAAGACTTTCTCCTCCTCGTCCAGGCCCTCCTCAGTGGCCAGCTCGTCGAAGGCCTCGTCCAAGGCTTCCTTGTCGAGGTTGAACCCGACAGACCGGCCCTCCACGATCACCGGCTTGGTGAACCCGTCGGCGATCGATTGCTCCGGCGTGTACCGCGACATCACAAAGTCCGGGTCGTCAGCGTCGCCGAACAGCTTGAACGTCGAACGGTCCTTGTCCTCGATCGCAGTACCCGTCGCGCCGAAGAACTTCGCGTTCGGCACCGCCGCGCGCCACGCGTCGCCGAACTTCCCCTCCTGCGAGCGGTGCGCCTCGTCGACGAGGACCACGATGTTCGACCGGTTGTTCAGATGGCCAGCCTCAGCAAACTTGTGCACGGTCGTGATGACCACGCCCGACTCACCGCTGCGTAGCAGACCGTGCAGCTCGCGCCGGTTACGGGGCACCGTCATCCGCGGCATGCCGGCAGTCTCGAACATCTCCGCCGTCTGCCGGACCAGATCCTTACGGTCGGCGATCACGATGACCGTCGGCGCGCTCCCGAACTTCTCCGTTACCGCCTCATCGCGCAGCAATCGGGCGGCGGCGAACGCCATGAGTTCGGTCTTGCCCGATCCCTGGTGATGCCAGATCAGTCCGCCAGGACGGTCGGCAAGCACCTTGGCGTGGATCGCCAGAGCCGCCTCGAACTGCGGGTAGCGAGGCAAGAACTTGATGTCGACCTCGGAGGCGTCCCGAGCGTGACGGAACATCACCAGGTCCTTCAGGACCGGCAGGATAGTCTCCGGCCGCAGCAACAGGCGCGCAGCCCGCTCAACACGAGCCGGGCCCGTGACGGTCTTCGGGTCGTCCTCAGTGGATCCCCACGGGGCCCAGATCTCGGAATCGGGGTCCGGCACCGCACGGATCGGAGCCATGCGGAACTCCAAGCCCTCGGTGGCGACGTTGAAGACGTTCGCCGCGAAGAAGTTCGGGTATTCCTCCTCGTACACGTCGTGAAGGTCCTTCGCGGCGTTGACCCACGAGACCTGATGCTTCACAGGCGTCTTGGTCTCGGCTACGACCAGCGGGAACCCGTTGGCGTAGTAAACGACATCGAACCGGCGTGGTTTGGTCGCACCGTTGATGGTGACCTCGTCGGCCACGGTGAAGCGGTTGTTCTTGAGGTCTTTGAAGTCGATCAGCCGACGAGGCACATGCCTACCGTCGATCGTCGTGAACGCGTGGTCGCCACGAAGCATCACGGTCAGCCGCTCGTTGGCCGCAACGAGACCGTTGTGCGCATCGAGGACAGCCTGATTGAGCTCATGGAGCACCAGCTCCGCAGACTCGGGATCGTCGGCGAGCTCAGGGTTCAGGGCGAGTAACGCCTCACGCGCCCAGGTCTCGATGACGACATCGTGATGGTCGCGCGGCAGCTCGTCACCTGGGATGTGCTCCCACCCGGCCTCCTCGGCCCACTCGAGTAGGGAGCGCTGGATGGTAGACGACTCTGTCCATGCCATGTCAGGACACCCCTTCCAGGAGAGCATCGTAGGACTCGGAAATTTCGATCTCCTGGTTGAGGAGAGACGTTAGAAGGGCCGACCGAAAGGCATTGAGCCTTTGCAGTTCCCCGGCAAGCATGTCCACCGCAGATTCCATGCCCTCCAGGATGTCGACGATCTCCAGCTGTTCAGTAGGGTCAGGCAGAGGGAAGTCGAAGTTCTCGACATCTCTCTTACTGATGTTGGGGTCCTTGCGGGAACTTGCCGCCACGAGTCTCCACTTGGGTCGGCCAGCCTTCAAAGCCTGATGCAAGTAAGCGGGAATCACATCCGCTCGCAAAGCCGTCAGGGCGCTGATTGCTTGGTTCGTCGTGGATGGGATAGCAAGGCGGGCGGTTCTGCCGATCTGACCGAATCCTCCGTACATGGCAACCAAGACGGTGTCGGCAGGAAGAAGCCGCACTGACGACTCCGCAAACCCGACCTCCGTGATGCACTCGTCCGTTTCGCCGATCACGCGCTCGTTCAGGTCGCCCGTCTTCACCCACGGGATCGAGCCGCCGTCAAAGTACCGAGCCTGCTCGGAGCGACGAGGAGTTGCACCGGAGCGCACGACCGATACTGCTCCGATGGTCTCGCGCCGCCAGCCGGCAGGTAGTCGCTCCGTCCACGTGAGCGAGGTGTGTGAGTCGGTCACCTCGCTCTGCCACTCTCCGCGAGCACCCACGGAAAGCAATGAAAGCCTTGCTCGCCGAACGGCCTCGGTAGCGCACTTATGCTCGCATCGAACGGACTCAATCTGCACGTCGACCGCAGTCACGACGTCAATGATGCGGCGCTGTTCCGGCAAGGACGGGAGAGCGACTCCGATCGTCACGAAGTCAGCAGGCTTGACCCGCTCACGCCTGCCGCCCATGCCGGTCGACAACGCCTGCAGCTGCTCCCACATTCGTGTTGTGGTCGTAAGGAGTTGGAAGTACGCGGGAAGCATTCGCTCGCCACACGTGAATGTTGGAAACTCTTGCGACGCGTAGACCTCGCCCAGATCGCTCGGAGCAACGGTGATCGCTCCTTCGAACGCCTTCAAACGGCTGTAGACGATCTGGTTCGGCCGGATGCGATTCAGCGTCTTGTATGAGGTCTCATCGCCAGCAATCGGTTCCCGGAACAACAGGCCTCGACCGCGGTTCAAGACACCGACGATGTCGTAGGAGGCTGTCGCCGTGACCGGGACTGCTTCGACGTCCAATGCGACGACCTCGTCGAGTCGGACGTGCTCCCACTCACTCACTGGACACCCCGAACACGCTCAGGTCGACGCCTGCGGCTGCGAGCCGCTCGAACATGGCAGTCTCGGTGTCGATGCGATGCTGCCGGGCGTCGGCATACTCCACGAGCGCGGTGCCAAGGTCGGCGGTCTCTCCTGCAGCGACCCGGATGTATCGGCCGATGTTCAGGTCGAAGTCGTTCTGCTCGATCTCCTCGAGCGGCACCAGCCGGACGTTCGCACCGCCCTCACCCGCCGAGTCGCTACCTTCCTGGTACGCCTTGATGACAGCTCTGACGTCATCCTCGGACATCAGGTTCTGCTTCTTGCCCTTGATAAACCGCGCCGAGCCGTCAATGAAGAGCACGTGATCCTTGCGCTCAGCCGGCTTCTGGTCGCGGAAGATCAGCAGACATGCCGGGATTTCGGTCGAGTAAAACAGCTTGGGCGGCAGGCCGACGACGGCTTCCAGAACGTCCTTCCCGATGAGGCCCCGGCGGATCTTCGCCTCCGCGCCTCCGCGGAACAGCACGCCTCGGGGCATCACCACGCCGACACGACCGGATCCGGGCTTCATTGACGAGACCATGTGCTGGACGAAGGCGTAGTCGCCGTTCTGCGCCGGCGGCACGCCGCAGATGGCTCGCGGATCCGAGGACCAGCGGTCCGCACCCCAATTCACGAGTGAGAACGGAGGGTTGGCGATCACAACGTCGAATTGACGGACCGCACCGCTGGGGGCCTTGAACGCCGGAGCGCGGAGGGTGTCACCGCGCTTGATGTCAAAGTCCTCGATCTCGTGCAGGAACAGGTTCATCCGGGCGATCGAGGCCGTGGTCAGGTTGATCTC
The DNA here is from genome assembly GCF_055582305.1 of Streptomyces sp. NPDC042102. Classification (NCBI taxonomy): domain Bacteria; kingdom Bacillati; phylum Actinomycetota; class Actinomycetes; order Kitasatosporales; family Streptomycetaceae; genus Streptomyces; species Streptomyces sp. NPDC042102. Next base: position 161,070 of record NZ_JBVJDL010000001.1, on the reverse strand, counting down.
CTGACCGTACGCCCTGAGCGTGCGGTGGTCCTTGCCGGACTCGCGCAGCTGGTTGATCGTCGCGACAAGCATCCCCCCGGAGCCGCAGGACGGGTCGTAGACGGACTCGCCCGGCTGGGGTTGGAGGATCCCGACGAGCAAATTCACGACCTCACGGGGCGTGAAGAATTCGCCGGCCTTCTTGCCCGACTCGTCGGCGAAATTCTTCAGCAAGTACTCATAGCCCGCGCCGAGCAGATCGTGCGAGACTGTCGTCGGGTCGAGCGTGATCTTGTTGAACGCTCGGATGAGCCCCAGCAGGGCCGACTCCGGGATGCGCTCCTGGTTGCCCCACGAGGCGTCGCCGAAGACGCCGGCGAGCGAGCGGGGGTTGGCCATTTCGATTCGCTGGAAGGTCTTCGCGATCTCCGCACCGAGGTTGGCGACCTTCCCGGTGACCTCGCTCCAGAGCGTACCCTCGGGCAGCTCGAACCGGTGAAATTCGGCCTCAATCTCGTCGTCGAGGTCGTCGCCGTACTTATCGAACGCCGCGTCATGCTCGTGGACCCAGGTGTCGCTGATCCACTTCCAGAACAGCATTGGGAAGACGTAGGTCTTGAAGTCAGCGGGGTCGACGGGGCCGCGGAGCGCGTTCGCGGCGTCCCACAGCCGGGACTCGAGCTCGTGCTGGGTGATCGTCACAGAGGTGAGGTCCTTCGTTGAAGACGGTGCCCCGATTATGAAGGAGGGCGCTGACACTTCGGGAGTCCGATACGGCAGGCAACAGCGACCTCCAGACGATGACCGTCACCCAAGCGCCGAACTGAGCGTTATTGCGGCCGCTAAGCACGCCGTCCCGGCCGTCCGACATCCCCGAACCAGGAGCAGACGACTTGACGCCCTTCCTCGGGCACGACCACTGACAAGACATCCGTCCGACACCCTCCCCAGCATCACGGAACGTCACGGCCGAGAAGGGGAGGGAAGGGGCCGGCCAACCGCTCGGCAGCCGGCCTCACCACCCCACCGCGGAGACCACCCCCACGTGGGCGAGCACCCTTCCTGGCAGGCTCACACCACGCGTGACGACTCGTCAGACAACGGGCCGTTCGTGCGTCAAACGTGCGTCACGCGCGTCAGATATGCGTCAAGATATCGCCCGTAACGCACGTAACGCACATAATGCACACTCGACAAAGTCGCAGGTCAGCGGCCCTTTTCGGCCGGTTCAAGGATCGCGACGCACTCGACATGGTGGGTCATCGGGAAGAGGTCGAAGACGCGCAGCGTGCGGACGCGGTAGCCGTGGTCGCGGAAGTAGGCCAGGTCGCGGGCCAGGGCCGCCGGGTCGCAGGCCACGTACGCGAGGCGGCGCGGCGACAGGGAGGCCAGGTGGCGGACCGTCTGCTTGCCGGCGCCCGCGCGGGGCGGGTCCAGGACGATCAGGTCGCACTCGGTGATCTTCGTGCGGGGCAGGACCTGGTCGACCTTGCCCTGCTCGATGCGGACCCGCGGGAAGTCGGCCAGGTTGTGGCGGGCGTCCTCCACCGCGCGCTTGCCCGCCTCGATGCCGAGGACGGCGCCGGTCTCGCCGACGCGTTCGGCGATGGCGCCCGCGAAGATGCCGACGCCGCAGTACAGGTCGAGGGCCATCTCGCCCTTGCGCGGCATCAGGCCCTGCATCACGGCCTTGATCAGGGTGTCGGCGGCCTGCGGGTGGACCTGCCAGAAGCCGCCCATGCCCACGCGGTACGTGCGGCCGTCGGCCCGTTCGCGCACGAAGGGGCGGCCGTGGACGCGGTGCGTCGAGCCGTCCTTCTCCTCCACGCGCAGGACCGAGACCGGCTTGTCGAGTTCGACCAGCGGGAGGCGGCCGCCGGGAAGGGGGGTCAGGACGACCTGGCGGTCGTTCGAGCCCGAGGCGGCGATGGCCTCGACCGACGCCATCTGGGGCCAGTCCCGCTTCTCGATGCCGAGCTCCGAGACGCCCGGCGCCGCGATCATGCAGTGGTCGATGATCTCGACGTCGTGCGAGCGGTGCCGGCGCAGGCCCGCGTTGCCTTCCTCGTCGATCGCGTACTGGACGCGCGTACGCCACTGCGGGACCTGCCCGGGCGGCAGCTTGTCGCCCTCGGCCGGCATGACGGTGCCGTCCCAGCCGGCCTGCTCCGGAGTGAGGCCGGCGAGCCGCTGGAGCTGCTCGGCGACGACCTCGCCCTTGAGCCGGCGCTGCGCGCCGGGCTTGGCGTGCTGCCAGTCGCAGCCGCCGCACTTGCCGGGGCCGGCGTACGGGCACGGGGCCTCGACCCGGTCCTTGGAGGCCTCCAGGACCGTGATCGCGTCGGCGCGCAGGAAGCGGGAGTCCTCCTCGCCCTCGGTGACCTTGGCGATGACCTTCTCGCCGGGGAGGGTGTGGCGGACGAACAGGACACGGCCGTCCGACGTACGGGCGATGCAGTGGCCGCCGTGCGCGACGGGGCCGACCTCGACCTCGTACTCCTCCCCGACCAGTGACTGCTTCTCGTTCTGCATGGTGGGGAGGTTCTCCAGGTGGGTGTAGAAGTGGATCACACAAATGCCGATGGGCCGGCCGTGGCGGCCGACCCATCAGTCTACGTCCTACTTCGGGCGCGAGTCGTCCAAGGCCTTCGGACGGGGGGTGTCCACCGGGCCGCGGCGCACCGCTCCCGGCGCGTTCCACTCCTGGCGTTTCTTCGCCCGCCGCTTGGCGAGCTCGGAGGACTCCAGCTGGTAGGGCACCGACGTCACCATCACGCCCGGGGTGAACAGCAGCCGGCCCTTCAGGCGCAGGGCGCTCTGGTTGTGCAGCAGGTGCTCGTACCAGCGGCCGACGACGTACTCGGGGATGTACACGCTGACGGCGTCGCGCGGGTTCTCGCTGCGCAGGCCCTTGACGTACTCCACGACCGGCCGCGTGATCTCGCGGTACGGCGAGTCGAGGATCTTGAGCGGCACGTTGATCCCGCGCCGCTCCCACTCGGCCCGCAGCGCCTTGGTCTCGGCCGCGTCGACGCTGATGCTGAGCGCCTCCAGGGCGTCCGAGCGGGTCAGCTTGGCGAAGGCCAGCGCGCGCAGGGTCGGCTTGTGGACCTTGGAGACCAGGACGATGGAGTGGACCCGGGAGGGGCGCACGCTGTCGTCGGAGGGGCCTTCGGCCGCCGCGATCTCGTCGGCGACGCGGTCGTAATGCTTCCGGATCGCGCTCATGGTGCCGTAGAAGATCAGCATGCCGAGCAGGGCGACCCACGCGCCGTGCGTGAACTTGGTGGCGAGGACGACGACCAGCACCAGGCCGGTGAAGAAGGCACCGAAGGTGTTGATGGCACGGGAGCGGATCATCCGGCGGCGCGCGGCGGGCTCCCGCTCGGTGCGCAGGTGCCGGTTCCAGTGCCGGACCATGCCGATCTGGCTGAGCGTGAACGAGACGAACACACCGACGATGTAGAGCTGGATCAGCTTGGTGGAGTCGGCGTCGTAGAGCCAGACCAGCAGCATGGCGGCGCCGGCCAGCAGCACGATGCCGTTCGAGAACGCGAGGCGGTCGCCGCGGGTGTGCAGCTGGCGCGGGAGGTAGCGGTCCTGCGCGAGGATCGAGCCGAGCAGCGGGAAGCCGTTGTACGCCGTGTTGGCCGCGAGGAACAGGACCAGCGCGGTGGCGGCGGCGAGCAGGATGAAGAAGAAGCTGCCTTCGCCGAAGACGGCCTCGGCGACCTGGGTGATCACCGGGTTCTGGACGTAGCCGTCACCGACGGGGACGCCGTCGCGCAGCAGATCGTGGGCCGGGTTCTCGGCCATCCGGACGTCGGTGGCCATGGCCAGGCCGATGATGCCGCAGAACATGGTGACGGCGAAGATGCCCATCAGGGCCAGGGTGGTGGCCGCGTTCTTGCTCTTGGGCTTGCGGAAGGCGGGTACGCCGTTGCTGATCGCCTCGACGCCGGTCAGGGCCGCACAGCCGGAGGAGAAGGCCCGCAGCAGCAGGAAGACCAGGGCGAATCCCGCGATCCCCTCGTGTTCGGGCTTGATCTCCAGATCCGCGGTGGGCGCCTTGAGCGTCTCGCCCATGACCGAGCCCTGCCAGACACCCCAGGCGATCATGATGAAGACGGCGGCGATGAACACGTACGTCGGGATGGCGAAGAGCTTCCCGGACTCCTTCACACCCCGCAGGTTCATCAGGGTGAGGAGGAGGATCATGACGATCGCCGAGAGGACCTTGTGCTCGATGACGAAGTCCACGGCGGATCCGAGGTTCTCGACACCGGAGGAGATCGACACGGCCACGGTCAGGACGTAGTCCACGAGCAGGGCGCTGGCGACGGTGAGGCCGGCCTTGGGCCCGAGGTTGGTGTTGGCGACCTCGTAGTCGCCGCCGCCGCTCGGGTACGCGTGGACGTTCTGCCGGTAGGAGGCGACCACGGTGAACATGAGGACGACGACCGCCGCCGCGATCCACGGGCTGAACTGGTAGGCCGATACGCCCGCGATCGAGAGGACCAGCAGGACCTCTCCGGGGGCGTATGCGACAGAGGACAGCGGGTCGGAGGCGAAGACGGGTAGGGCGATCCGCTTGGGGAGGAGCGTTTCTCCGAGGCGGTCGCTGCGCAGCGCCCGGCCGATCAGGATCCGTTTGGGCACGTCGGTCAGTTTGGACACGCAGTGGATCGTACCCAAGTATCAAGAAGTCATATTGATGACCGCCTGTGTGTAGCTTGGGGCACGGTCTGAGACCCTGTTAAGCCTGAGCATGAACGAGGCTGGACTGACAGCCGCCGACAGCCGGAAGGACGGCCGTGCATATCGTCATTATGGGCTGCGGAAGGGTGGGCTCCGCCCTCGCGCAGACCTTGGAGCAGCAGGGGCATACGGTCGCCGTCGTCGACCAGGACCCCACCGCGTTCCGTCGGCTGGGGGCGGGGTTCGGCGGACGCCGGGTCACCGGCGTCGGCTTCGACCAGGACACGCTGCGCGAGGCCGGTATCGAGGAGGCGGGTGCCTTCGCCGCCGTCAGCAGTGGTGACAATTCCAACATCATCGCCGCCCGGGTGGCCCGTGAGATGTTCGGCGTCGAGAACGTCGCCGCCCGCATCTACGACCCCAAGCGCGCCGAGGTCTACCAGCGCCTGGGCATCCCCACCGTCGCCACGGTGCGCTGGACCGCCGACCAGATGCTGCGCCGGCTGCTGCCCTCGGGCGCGGAGCCGCTGTGGCGCGACCCGAGCGGTGCGGTGCAGCTCGCCGAGGTGCACGCCTCGGCGGCCTGGATCGGCCACAAGGTGAGCCGGCTCCAGGACGAGACCGGGGTCCGCGTGGCGTTCCTCACCCGTCTGGGCGAGGCGATGCTGCCGACGTCGCAGACGGTGCTTCAGGAGGGTGACCTCGTCCACGTGATGATGCGCACGGACGAGATCGACAAGGTCGAGGCGGCCTTCGCCGAGGGCCCCGAGGAGGCACACGCATGAGGGTCGCGATCGCCGGGGCCGGCGCGGTGGGCCGTTCCATCGCGGGCGAGCTCCTGGAGAACGGCCACGAGGTCCTCCTCGTGGACAAGGCGCCGACGGCCATCTCCGTCGAGCGGGTGCCGCAGGCCGAGTGGCTGCTGGCCGACGCCTGCGAGATCACCTCGCTGGACGAGGCCGCGCTGCAGCGCTGCAACGTGGTCATCGCGGCGACCGGCGACGACAAGGTCAACCTGGTCGTCTCGCTGCTGGCCAAGACCGAGTACGGCGTCCCGCGCGTCGTCGCCCGCGTCAACAACCCCAAGAACGAGTGGCTCTTCAACGAGTCCTGGGGCGTCGACGTCGCGGTGTCCACCCCGCGCCTGATGTCGGCCCTGGTCGAGGAGGCCGTCAGCGTCGGTGACCTGGTCCGGCTGCTGCGCTTCAGCCACGGCGACGCCAACCTGGTCGAGCTGACGCTCCCGGCCGAGTCCTCGGTCGCGGGCACCCAGATCATGGAGATCAACTGGCCGGAGGACACCTCCCTGGTCACGATCATCCGCGGCAACCGGGTCCTGACGCCGCACCCGGAGGAGACCCTGGAGGCGGGCGACGAGCTGCTGTTCGTGGCCGCCCAGGCCCGCGAGGAGCAGCTGGAGGAACTCCTCCAGGCCCGTCGCTGACCGGACGCGCGGCACATACGACGCAGGGGCGGGGGGGCCCCGGGGGGCCCCCCCCCCCCCGGCGGCCCCCCCCCCCCCCCCCGGGCCCGGGCCAAAACACGCCCCCCCCCCGGGGCCTCCGCCCCCCCCTTGGGGGCCGATACAGCCCCAACAAA
>NZ_JBVJDL010000001.1:0-154784 GCF_055582305.1 Streptomyces sp. NPDC042102 | reverse complement strand
GCGGGGGTGCGGGCCCCCCCCGGCCGCCGCCGCCGCCGGGGCCCCCCCCCCCCCCGCCGCGCGCCCCCCCGCCCGCCCCCCCGCCCCCCCCCGGGGGGGGGCCCCGGGGGGCCCCCCCCGCCCCTGCGTCGTCATCGTCCCGGCCGCGACGGCCGGGACCTACACCTCGCCCCGCCCGGCGGCCTTCGCCGCCGCCTTGCGGGCCTTCTCCGCCTCCTCCTCGGCCTCCCACTCCGCGATCACGTCGATCGGCGGCGGGGCCTTGGCCAGGAAGAGCCACGTGAAGTACACGGCCAGCACCATGGGCGGCAGCTTCAGCGCCACCAGCAGCCAGCCGAGCTGCGTCTCGTCGCCCCACCAGTACAGCGGGAAGAGGATCGCGTACTTGGCCAGGAAGATCAGACCCCAGGCCAGCGAGGCCTTGACGTACGCCTTCTTGCGGCCGGGGTTGCGGGTGCGCCAGGAGAGGTTCTCCCGGAAGACCGGGCCCAGCACCACCCCGAGCAGCGGGAAGCCCACCAGCGCCGAGACCGTGAAGGCGACGCCCAGGCTGGCGCCGTAGATCATGCCGGGCAGGTAGAAGCCCTTGGCGGTGCCCGTGAAGAGGGCGAAGGCGACGCCGACGCCGACGCCGAAGACACCGCTGAAGGCGTGCTTGACGGTGTCCCTGCGGACCAGCCGCACGATCACCAGCAGCACGGCCACCGCGCCCGCCGCGATCGCCGACATCCGCACGTCCTTGTTGAACGTGTAGATCATCACGAACAGCAGACCCGGCAGCATCGTCTCCACGGTGCCCCGGATGCCGCCGAAGGCGTCGAAGAGCGCCGCCTGGGTCACGGCCTTGACGTCGGGCCCGTCCTCCTGCGGCGCGGAGCCGGGGGACGGGGAAGGCGTCGGTTTGTCGAATGACGTCACCGGCTAGTGCTCCTGTCCGAGCGGTCGGAGTTCGTACTTGGGGTTGAAGAGGACCCGTCGGCCGTGGCTCATCGCGATCCGCCCGGACGCGATCATGCGCCGGCCGGGCTCGATTCCCACGATCGAGCGACGGCCGAGCCAGACGACGTCCAGCGCGGCGGAGCCGTCGAAGAGCTCCGCCTCCAGCGCCGGAACCCCTGCCCTCGGCCGCAGCGTGACCGTGCGCAGCGTACCGGTCACCTTGACGATCTGGCGGTCGTGGCAGTCGCAGATCCGCGTGCACCCCGCGGCTTCTGCGTCCTCCTGCAGTTCCGCCGAATGCAGCTCCTCCTGGGAGGTGGACAGCCGCTCTATCATCCGGCGGAACCGGCCCGCCGGCCTGACCGGTTTCGCGGGCTTCTCGGGGCGCGGTTCAGCACTCATACAGGAAGCGTACCGGCGCCCCACCTAGCGCTCGAAGCGGTATCCCATGCCCGGCTCCGTGATGAAGTGCCGCGGGTGCGAGGGGTCGGCCTCCAGCTTGCGGCGCAGCTGCGCCATGTAGACCCGCAGGTAGTTCGTCTCGGTCCCGTACGAGGGCCCCCACACCTCCTGGAGCAGCTGCTTCTGGCTCACCAGCTTGCCGCTGTTGCGCACCAGCACCTCCAGCAGGTGCCACTCGGTCGGCGTCAGCCGTACGTCGCGCCCCTCGCGCACGGCCTTCTTGGCGGCGAGGTCGACGGTGAACCCGGCCGTCTCCACGATCACGTCGTCCTCCCCCGCGCCGGTGCCCGGCTCGGCGCGGCGGACGGCGGCCCGGAGCCGGGCCAGCAGCTCGTCCATGCCGAAGGGCTTGGTGACGTAGTCGTCGGCGCCCGCGTCGAGCGCCTCGACCTTCTCGTCGGAGGAGTGCCGGGCGGACAGCACGAGGATGGGTACGCGGGTCCAGCCGCGCAGGCCCTTGATCACCTCGACGCCGTCCATGTCGGGCAGGCCGAGGTCGAGGACCACCACGTCGGGGTGGCGGGCGGCCGCGAGTTCCAGGGCCCCCGCGCCGTCGGCGGCGGCGTCCACCTCGTACCGGCGCGCCTTGAGGTTGATCACGAGGGCTCGGACGATCTGCGGCTCGTCGTCCACCACGAGCACCCGGGTCATTGAGGGCCTGCTTTCTGTCGTACGTCGTCGTCGTGTGCGTGCGTGATGCTCTCCGAGCGGTCGGGACGACCGTCGAGGAGCTGGTCGGGCGGTGCGGCGTCGGGCGGGGCATCGTCGGGCGGGGCCCCGTGGCGCACGGCGCGCAGGGTGAGGACCATCGTCAGGCCGCCCCCCGGAGTGTCCTCGGCGGCGAGCGTGCCGTCCATGGCCTCGGCGAATCCGCGGGCGACCGCGAGGCCGAGGCCGACGCCCGCGCCGCGCGGTGCGTCACCGTGCCGCTGGAAGGGCGCGAAGATCGCGTCCTTGGCCTCGTCGGGTACGCCGGGCCCGCGGTCGGTGATCCGCACCTCGACCCGGTCGCCCAGCGCGCTGGCGGAGACCGTGACCGGGGCACCGGCGGGACTGTACTTGACGGCGTTCTCGACGACGTTGGCGACCGTCCGCTCCAGCAGCCCGGGGTCGACCGCGACCATGGGCAGGCTCTCGGGCACGTCCAGCAGCACGCTGTCCTCCGGTACGCCGCCGAGCGCCATCGGGACCACCTCGTCGAGGTCGATCGCCCGGATCAGCGGGGTGACGGTGCCGGTCTGGAGGCGGGACATGTCGAGCAGGTTGCCCACGAGGTGGTCGAGCCGGTCGGCGCCCTCCTCGATCCCGGCGAGCAGCTCGGCCCGGTCCTCCTCGGAGAAGTCCACGTCGTCGGAGCGCAGGCTGTTGACGGAGGCCTTGATGGAGGCCAGCGGGGTCCGCAGGTCGTGGCTGACGGCGGCCAGCAGCGCGGTACGGATCCGGTTGCCCTCGGCGAGCCGGCGGGCCCGGTCGGCCTCGTCCACCAGGCGCCGGCGGTCCAGGACCACGACGGCCTGGGCGGCGAAGGCGCCGAGCACGCGCCGGTCCTCGGCGGGCAGCACCCGGCCGGTCAGGGCCAGCGCCATGTGGTCGCCGATGGGCATGTCGACGTCGGCGTCCTCGGGGCGGGCGGCGGGGTGGGGGCCGACGCTGCCGGCCGGGATCCAGGGATCGACGTCGCCCGCCCGCTCCAGCAGGGTCACGGACTCCATGGCGAAGGTCTCGCGGACCCGTTCCAGCAGGGCGTCGAGGGAGTTCTCGCCGCGCAGCACGCTGCCGGCGAGGAAGGAGAGGATCTCGGACTCGGCGCGCAGCCGGGCGGCCTGGTGGGTGCGGCGGGCCGCGAGGTCGACCACGGACGCCACCGAGACGGCCACGCCGAAGAAGACGCTGATGGCGACGATGTTGCGCGGGTCGGAGATCGTGAACTGGTGCAGGGGCGGCGCGAAGTAGTAGTTCAGCAGCAGCGAGCCGACCGCGGCCGAGGCCAGCGCCGGCCACAGTCCGCCCAGCAGGGCGGCGGCGACCGTCAGCGACAGGAAGAGCAGCATGTCGTTGGCGAGGCCGGGGTCGGTGTCCATGTGCGTCAGGACCAGGCACAGCAGCACCGGGCAGACCACGCCGACCAGCCAGCCCGCCACGATCCTGGGCCGCCCGAGCCGGGCCGTCGTGCGGGCCACGGGCAGTCCCCGCCCCTTGGCGGCCTCCTCGTGGGTGACGATGTGGACGTCGAGGTCGGGGCCGGACTCGCGGGCGACGGTGGCCCCGACGCCGGGGCCGAAGACGTACTGCCAGCTCTTGCGGCGGCTGGAGCCCAGGACGATCTGGGTGGCGTTGACCCCGCGCGCGAACTCCAGCAGGGCGGCGGGGATGCTGTCGCCGATCACATGGTGAAACGTTCCTCCCAGGTCCTCGACCAGGGTTCGCTGCACCGCGAGCTCCTTCGGCGAGGCCGCCGTCAGGCCGTCACTGCGCGCGATGTAGACGGCCAGTACCTCGCCGCCCGCGCCCTTCTCCGCCAGGCGCGCGGCCCGGCGGATGAGGGTGCGGCCCTCGGGGCCGCCGGTCAGGCCCACCACGATGCGTTCGCGGGCCTGCCAGGTGGTGCGGATGTTGTGCTCGCCCCGGTACTCCTGGAGGTACTCGTCGACCCGGTCGGCGACCCACAGCAGGGCCAGCTCGCGCAGGGCCGTGAGGTTGCCGGGACGGAAGTAGTTCGACAGGGCCGCGTCGACCTTGTCCGGCTTGTAGATGTTGCCGTGCGCCATCCGCCGGCGCAGCGCCTGCGGCGACATGTCCACCAGCTCGATCTGGTCGGCACGCCGGACGACCTCGTCCGGCACCGTCTCGCGCTGACGCACCCCCGTGATCGTCTCGACCACGTCCCCCAGCGACTCCAGGTGCTGGATGTTGACGGTGGACACCACGTCGATGCCCGCCTGGAGCAGCTCCTCCACGTCCTGCCAGCGCTTGGCGTTGCGCGAGCCCGGCACATTGGTGTGCGCCAGCTCGTCCACCAGCGCGATCGCGGGACGCCGGGCGAGGACCGCGTCCACGTCCATCTCGGTGAAGGACGCCCCCCGGTGGGTGAGCCGCCGGCGCGGCACCTGCTCCAGCCCGTGCAGCATCACCTCGGTGCGCGGCCGGTCGTAGTGTTCGACGAAGGCCACGACGCAGTCGGCCCCGCGCTCGACCCGGCGGTGGGCCTCGGACAGCATCGCGTACGTCTTGCCCACACCGGGCGCCGCGCCGAGATAGATCCGAAGCCTGCCGCGTCCCATGGGCCCATTCTCAGGGACATTCCGCCCGTCCACGCACGTGGGGGCGGCCGGGACGAGATCCCATACGGATCCCTGACACGGCGCTCACAGCGCTCTCCGGGTCTCCGCGCACGACGGCGAGCGGCCCGCACCCCCCGGGGAGTACGGGCCGCCGCCTTGACGTCAGGAGCCGATCGAGCCGACCGGCTCAGCGGACCTCGGTGATCTCCGGGCCCCGCTCCAGCTGACCCATGCCGCCGGAGAAGCGCGAGCCCTCGGCGTCCTCGGTCTGCACACCGTCCGGCACCATCTGCGCGTCGTTCGGCAGCTTGAGGACGATCGGGTCGCGCGGGGCCATCGGGCCCTCGCCCCGGATGATGACGGTGTCGCGGAAGATCTGCTCCAGCAGACCGGCCGACTCCGGACGCACCGCGCCCTGGCCGGAGATCACGCCGCGCAGGAACCAGCGCGGACCGTCCACACCGACGAACCGGACCAGCTGCGCACCGGTCTGCCCGTCCGGCAGCGGTACGGGGACCTGCGCGCGCAGCTCCCAGCCCAGCGGGCCCTCGACCACGTCGACGACGCCGCCCTGCTGGGTGATACCCGTGGCGATCTCCTCGCGGACCTCGCCCCAGATGCCTTCCTTCTTCGGCGCGGCGAACGCCTGCAGCTGCACGGCACTGTCGCGCAGCACCACGGTCGCGGCGACGATCGCGTCGCCGGCGACCTCGACCCTCAGCTCCATGCCCTCGACACCCGGGACGAGAATGCCGCCCAGGTCGACCCGGCCGTCGGCGGGGTTCCCCGGTACCTCGGAGACGTCCCACGGGCCGTCGGGGCGGGGGGCAGGCGGCAGGTTCACCCGGCGCGGCTCGGCCACGTCGGTCTCATCGGCATCCTGCTCCTCGTCCGTGCCGACGCCGTCGACGACCTGCTCGGTCTCGCCACCGTCCTTGACGGAGCTGTTCTTCTTGCGACGTCCGAACACGTCACTGTCCTTCCCGGTCGGATACGACCGAAGCGTAGCCATTCCCACCCTGCTGACCAGCGCCGATTCCGGCCACGGCCGCATGACCGCCGGTGGAGCCGAAACCCCCCTCGGCCCGGGCCGAGCCGGGAAGCTCCGCCACCTCGTGGAAGCGCACCTTCTCGACCCGCTGGACAACCAGCTGGGCAATGCGGTCGAAGCGCTCGAACCGGACGCTCTCGCGCGGGTCGAGATTGACCACGATCACCTTGATCTCCCCACGGTACCCGGCATCCACCGTCCCCGGGGCATTCACGAGCGCGAGCCCGCAGCGGGCCGCCAGGCCCGAGCGCGGGTGGACGAAGGCGGCGTACCCGTCGGGCAGCGCGATGGACACCCCGGTGGGCAGCACGGCGCGCTCGCCGGGGGCGAGCTCGGCGGCCTCGGTGGTCACCAGGTCGCAGCCGGCGTCGCCGGGGTGACCGTAGGCGGGGAGGGGCACCTCGGGGTCGACGCGCTTGATCAGTACGTCGACGGGTGCATGGTTCTGCGACATTTAAGGGTTCACCTCGAAGGCGCGGGCGCGCCTGACCTGGTCCGGGTCGGCCATCGCCGCCCGGATCTCCTCGGGCCGTCCGTTGTCGATGAAGTGGTCGACCTTGACCTCTATGAAGAGCGCCTCGGCGCGGACGGCGACGGGACCCTCGGGACCGCCTATCCGCCCGACGGCGCTGGAGTAGATCTTCCGCCCGGCCACGGCCGTGACCTCGGCCTCCAGGTGCAGCACGGTGTCCACGGGCACCGGGCGCAGGAAGTCGGTCTCCAGGCGGCCGGTGACGGCGATGACGCGCAGCAGCCAGTTGAGCGAGCCGAGGGTCTCGTCCAGGGCGGTGGCCAGGACGCCGCCGTGGGCCAGGCCCGGGGCGCCCTGGTGGGCGGGCTTGACGGTGAACTCGGCGGTGACGCGCACGCCCTCGCCGGCCCTCGCCTGGAGGTGGAGGCCGTGGGGCTGGCCCTCGCCGCAGCCGAAGCAGTGCGCGTAGTGCGCACCGAGGAGCTCGCCGGGGGCCGGGGCGTCGGGGTGCCGGACCGGCGGCGCCGCGTCGGCCGGCGGCGTCAGGCTTGGGTTTCGTCCACTCACAGCCGCAGACCTTACCCGCGCGGCTACCCGCCGGTCGCCCCGTGCCAAGCTTGGGGGCATGCAGCTCTCGCCCGTGCACCATGACGAACGCCTGACCGCCCCGCGCGCCTGGTGGGTGATCGCGCTGCTCGTCGGCCTGGCGGGTGCGCTGATCATGCTGCCGCTGGGCACGCTGCCGCTGCTGGCCGGCCTGGTGGGCGGCACCGCCCTGGCGGGGCTGCTGGTCAGCACGTACGGCTCCGTGCGCGTGCGCGTGGTGAACGGCTCACTGGCCGCCGGTGACGCCCGGATCCCGGTGGCGGCGCTGGGGGAGCCCGAGGTGCTCGACGCCGAGGAGGCGCGCGCCTGGCGCACGTACAAGGCGGACAATCGCGCGTTCATGGTGATGCGCAGCTACGTCCCGACGGCGGTCCGGATCGAGATCACCGACCCGGCCGATCCCACCCCGTACGTCTACCTCTCGACCCGGGAGCCGCGGGCGCTGGCGGCGGCGATCCGCGCGGCGAAGGCGCAGGGGCGTGAGGGGGCCCGTGAGGGGGCCGGGGAGCAGGCCGCCGAGGGGCGGACCGGCGAGGAGCAGCGGGACACCGAGGGGCAGAGCGCCTGACGGCGTCGGGAAGGCCGGGAGACGGCCTCGGGAAGGCCGGGAAAGGGCCCTGTAGGGCCCACCCGGCGCAAGGGGCCCGCCCGGTTCAGGCCGGCCCTTCCAGGTAGTGCGCGCCGCCCGGCGGGGGCAGCGGGTGCTCGGGCCGCTCCAGGGGCGGCAGCGGGGGCAGGGCGTCCCACGCGACGGCGTGGGCCCGCAGGTCGCGGCGCACCTTCTCGGCGACCTTCTTGGTGTCGCGGCGGTTCATGACCGCTCCGACGGCCGCGCCCACCATGAACGGCATCAGGTTCGGCAGGTTGCGCACCAGTCGCTTGGTGATCTGCTGGCGCAGCTCGCGCTTCATCTGGCCGCCCAGTGCCGCGTTCAGCGTGGTCGGCTTGGTGAGGTCGACCCCGCGTTCCTCCGTCCACGAGGTCAGGTACGCCATGCTGCGGTCCTTGAGACCGCCGGGCGGGCGCAGCCCGTAGACCTCGTGGAGCTCGGCGATGAGCTTGAGCTCGATCGCGGCGACCGAGGTGACCTCCGCGGCCAGTTCGGCCGGCATCGCGGGCGGCACGGGCAGCATGGCCGCCGCGCCGATGCCCGCGCCGACGGTCGAGGTGGCGTTGGCGGCGCCCGCGATCAGCTTGTCCGCCAGCTCGTCGGGGCCCAGGCCCGGGAACTGCGCGCGCAAGGTCGCGAGGTCGCGCACCGGAACGCGCGGGGCGTTCTCGATGATCCGGTCGGCGAGATAGACGATCGCCGCCTTCGCGCCCTCCCGGCTCCTGCGCACGCCGTTCCTGACAGCGGCCTCCAGCCGTCGGCCCGCGGACGCGCGCCGAGGCGCCTCGTCGGCCCCCGTGGCCGACGGGAGCGTGGCTCCGGCATCCGAGGTCACGGCGAGCTCGCCCGCGGCTCCAGGGCCCGTTTCCGGGCCCGGGGTCTCCACGTACGTCTCCACCGAAGTGTCCTGCCTACGGAAGCGTCGCTTCCGAAACGGCGTCGAGCCCGTCACGGCCGACGTCCTCAGTCGCAGTCGCGGCAGATCGGCTGGCCGTTCTTCTCGCGTGCCAGCTGGCTGCGGTGGTGGACCAGGAAGCAGCTCATGCAGGTGAACTCGTCGGCCTGCTTGGGCAGCACCCGGACGGCCAGTTCCTCGTTGGACAGGTCTGCGCCGGGCAGCTCCATGCCCTCGGCGGCGTCGAAGTCGTCGACGTCGACCGACGAGGACGACTTCTCGTTGCGCCGGGCCTTCAGCTCTTCGATGCTGTCGTTGTCGACATCGTCGTCGGTCTTGCGTGGGGTGTCGTAGTCCGTTGCCATTGTTCGCTCTCCCCCTCTGGGTGTTAGCGGTGTCTCAGCGCACGTAACGCGCGAGAGGCCGGACTTGTGCCCGACCTGAGGCGGAGATTTTGCCTCACATCAAGGTCTGTTACTCAATCGACACCCAGCCGCACGCCTGAAGGAGCGATCAGCTGTGATGTCGAGCGGGACCGTACACGGTCTGGCACCCGTCGTGCACGAGCGCCACCCCTGGTATTTCCCGCCAATTGGGGGGCCGGAAACCCGGACTTTCCCGGGCTTTCCGACCATTCAGAGGTCACGGAACGCGCATGACCGAGCACTCGACAATGTGATCGATCACACACATTCCGCCCACCCCTCGGTCACGGAATTTCAGCCGTGGGCGAAACCGTGACGGGTGGGTCAGATGGGCAGGGTGACACGCATCACGAGGCCACCGCCCTCGCGCGGCTCCGCGTGGATCCGCCCGCCGTGTGCGCGCGCCACGGAACGCGCGATCGACAGGCCGAGCCCCACACCCTTGTCACTGCCCGTTCGCTCCGTACGCAGCCGCCTGAAGGGCTCGAAGAGGTTGTCGATCTCGTACGCGGGAACCACGGGACCCGTGTTCGAGACCACCAGCACCGCCTGGCCGTGCTGGACCTCGGTCGCCACGTCCACCCAGCCGCCCTCCGGCACGTTGTACCGCACGGCGTTCTGCACCAGGTTCAACGCGATCCGCTCCAGCAGCACCCCGTTGCCCTGGACCACCGCCGGAGCCCGCTCGCCGCGTATCTCGACGCCCTTGGCGTCGGCCTCGCCGCGCGCCTGGTCGAGGGCGCGCGAGGCCACCTCGGCCAGGTCCACGGGCTTGCGCTCGACGATCTGGTTCTCGCTGCGGGCCAGCAGCAGCAGGCCCTCGACCAGCTGCTCGCTGCGCTCGTTGGTGGCGAGCAGGGTCTTGCCCAGTTGCTGGAGCTCCACGGGAGCGCCGGGATCCGACAGGTGCACCTCCAGCAGGGTGCGGTTGATCGCCAGTGGGGTCCGCAACTCGTGCGAGGCGTTGGCGACGAACCGCTGCTGGGCCGTGAAGGCCCGTTCCAGCCGGTCGAGCATCTCGTCGAAGGTGTCGGCGAGCTCCTTGAGCTCGTCGTCCGGCCCGTCCAGCTCGATGCGCCGGGTCAGGTCGGAGCCGACCACCCGGCGGGCGGTCCGGGTGATCTTGCCCAGCGGCGAGAGCACCCGGCCGGCCATCGCGTAGCCGAAGGCGAAGGCGATGACGCTCAGGCCCATGAGGGCCATCAGCGAGCGGCTGAGCAGGTCGTCCAGGGCGTGCTTGCGCTGGTCGAGGGTGCAGGCCTGTATCGCGGCGTTGAACTCGTCCAGCGGCTGGTTGGTGCCCACGCCCGGGCAGGTCGGGCTGGAGACCTCGATCCGGCCGCCGGTGACGTTGAGGATCTTGAACGTGAGGGCGTTGCCCTCCCGCAGGGCCTGCGCCGCCAGCAGGTAGATGATCGACAGCAGCAGGATGCCGGCGATCAGGAACATCCCGCCGTACAGCAGCGTGAGCCGTATCCGGATGGTCGGTCTCAGCCAAGGGAAGGGACCCTCGGGCTGGCCGGGGTCCCAGGTGGGCTTCGGTGGCGCCGGGTGTGGCGCCGCGGACGCGGCCACCCGCGTCAGATCCGGTAGCCGGAGCCGGGCACGGTCACGATGACCGGGGGCTCGCCCAGCTTGCGGCGCAGCGTCATGACCGTCACCCGCACCACGTTGGTGAACGGATCGGTGTTCTCGTCCCACGCCTTCTCCAGCAGCTGCTCGGCGGACACCACGGTCCCTTCACTGCGCATGAGGACCTCCAGCACCGCGAACTCCTTGGGCGCCAGCTGCACCTCCCTGCCCTCGCGGAAGACCTCGCGCCGGTTCGGGTCCAGCTTGATGCCGGCCCGCTCCAGTACGGGCGGGAGGGCCACGGTGGTGCGCCGGCCGAGCGCGCGCACCCGGGCGGTGAGCTCGCTGAAGGCGAACGGCTTGGGAAGGTAGTCGTCCGCCCCGAGCTCCAGGCCCTCGACACGGTCGCTCACGTCGCCCGACGCGGTCAGCATCAGCACGCGGGTGGGCATGCCCAGCTCCACGATCTTGCGGCAGACGTCGTCACCGTGCACCAGGGGGAGGTCCCGGTCGAGCACGACCACGTCGTAGTCGTTCACCCCGACGCGCTCCAGGGCGGCCGCGCCGTCGTAGACGACGTCGACGGCCATGGCCTCCCGGCGCAGTCCGGTGGCCACCGCATCGGCGAGCAGCTGCTCGTCCTCGACGACGAGTACGCGCACGTCGATTTCCTTCCTCCGAGCCCTCCAGGGCACACGTGTATTGCGTCATCCATCCTGCCGGTTTCGGCCGTAAACCGGCTGTAAGACGCAAGTGGAGGGGGTCCGAGGGGGCGGAGGCGAGGATTCCCTCGCCTCACGAGGTTTCTGCGCCCAGGGTGCCGGGGAGGACGTCAGCACACCCCGACCACTCCCTGACAGCGGCGTGCCACGTCCCTCGTAGCCGCCGCCGACCCACGAAGAGGGGGCGCACCACCATGGACGCATTCACCGCGGGTCTCCTGCAGCGCATCGAAGCCACGCAGTCGGACCTCCTTCAGGCCCGTGAAGCCGGCGACGACTTCCTCGCGGAGGTCGAACAGGCGGAGCTGGACGATCTCCACCGGCTCGCCGCGGAACACGGCGTACAGGTCACGGCCGCTGCCTGCGGCTGATACCGGCGCCGGGGACGCCTTCGTGCGTCCCCGGGCGCCCTTCTCGCACGGTACGGACGCCGGGCGGGCCGCCACACGGCCCGCCCGGCGTCCGTGCGTTCACCCGCGCCGGTCGGCGCCGGGGCCCGCGCCGGGCTCAGGCGTCGCCGTCGTGCCAGGCCCCCGCGTCCTCCAGCAGCGGCTGGAGGGCGGCGAACACCGACGGGGTCGCCGCCAGCACCAGCTCGCCCGAGGCCGCCCGCCCGGGCCGGCCGCCGGTGACCGCGCCCGCCTCCCGCGCGATGAGGTCCCCGGCCGCCAGGTCCCAGGGGTTCAGCCCGCGCTCGTAGTAGCCGTCCAGCCGGCCCGCGGCCACGTCGCACAGGTCAACCGCCGCCGAACCGCCGCGCCGGACGTCCCGGACCACCGGGATGATCCGTGCCGCGACCTCGGCCTGGTGCGCCCGCCGGGTCTGGAGGTAGCCGAAGCCGGTGGCCACCAGGGCCTGGTCCAGCGGCGCCGCCTCCCGGCAGGACATCCGTACGCCGCCCAGCCACGCGCCGCCGCCCAGCACCGCGTGGTACGTCTCCCCGCGCAGCGGCGCCTCGACCACGCCCACGACCACCTCGCCGTGGAACTCCGCCGCGATGGAGACGGCCCAGGACGGCAGCCCGTAGAGGTAGTTCACGGTGCCGTCCAGCGGGTCGATGACCCACCGCACGCCGCTGGTTCCCTCGCTGCTCGCGCCCTCCTCGCCGAGGAACCCGTCCGCGGGCCGCCGCTCCGCGAGGAAGCCGGTGATCAGCTTCTCGGCGGCGAGGTCCATCTCGGTCACCACGTCGATCGGGCTGGTCTTGGTGGCGGCCACCGCGAGGTCGTCGGGACGGCCGTCGCGCAGCAGCGCGCCGGCCTGCCGGGCGGCCTCCAGGGCGAGCTCCAGCAGCTCCTGCTTCAGTGCGTCGGTCACGGCGTGTTCCTCGGTCACGGAGGTGCTCCTCAGGCGTAGGGACTGTCGGCGCCCGCGGCGGCCGGCCGCGGGGCCCGGGCGGGGCAGCAGCCCACCGCGCACAGGTCGTGGCTCTGGCCCAGGGTGCCGATCCAGCACTCTGCGGCCGCCTCTCCGCGCTCCCTGGCGGCCCGTTCCAGGACCAGCTCGCGCACGGCCGCGGCAAAAACGGGGCTCGCGCCGACCGTGGCCGAGCGCGCCACGGGCAGGCCCAGCTCGGCGGCCCTGGCGGTGGCCTCCGTGTCGAGGTCGTACAGGACCTCCATGTGGTCGGAGACGAAGCCGATGGGCACCATGACGACGGCCGGGGCGCCGGCGGCGTGCTCGGCCTCCAGGTGGTCGCAGATGTCCGGCTCCAGCCACGGGATGTGCGGCGCGCCGCTGCGGGACTGGTAGACGAGCTCCCAGGGGTGCGCGCGGCCCGTCCGTACGGCGACCTCGTCGGCGATCACCCGGGCGACGTCGAGGTGCTGCTCGACGTACGCCCCGCCCGCGCCGCCCTCGGTGTGGTCCTCGACGGGGCCGGAGGTGTCCGCGGCGGCCGTGGGGATCGAGTGGGTGGTGAAGGCCAGGTGCGCGCCCGCGCGGACGGCGTCGGGCAGCGACTCCAGCGCCGCGAGCACCCCGTCGATCATGGGCTCCACGAAACCGGGGTGGTTGAAGTAGTGCCGCAGCTTGTCCACCCGCGGCAGCTCCAGGCCCTCCCCGGCGAGGGTCGCCAGCGCGTCGGCGAGGTTCTCGCGGTACTGCCGGCAGCCCGAGTACGAGGCGTACGCGCTGGTGGCGAGGACGGCGATGCGGCGGCGGCCGTCCTGGACCATCTCGCGCAGCACGTCGGTCAGGTAGGGCGCCCAGTTCCGGTTGCCCCAGTAGACCGGCAGGTCCAGCCCGTTCCCGGCGAAGTCCTTGCGCAGCGCGTCCAGCAGGGCCCGGTTCTGCGCGTTGATCGGGCTCACGCCGCCGAAGCCGAAGTAGTGCTGTCCGACCTCCTTGAGCCGCTCGCGCGGGATGCCGCGGCCGCGCGTGACGTTCTCCAGGAACGGCACGACGTCGTCGGGGCCCTCGGGCCCCCCGAAGGACAGCAGGAGCAGGGCGTCGTACGGGCGGGCCGGGCCGCCCTCGCCGGTGGCGCGGTTCGGGAGCTGGTCAGACATGTCCAGAATCCTGCCACCCGGCGCCCACCGTCGGTAACCGGCCTCACCAGCTGGACATCTCCGGCCGCAGGTAAGGTGAACCTTACTTCTGGGTGGGCTCCCGGCCCGCTCCGATGACTTGTCCCCCGTGCGGGTGCCGTCGGTGCGGCCGTAACCTGTATGGGCCATCCACGTCCCTTACGGAGGGCCCCTTGCCCAGTCCCTACCGCGCGATATTCAGCGCCCCCGGCACCAAGGCGTTCAGCGCGGCCGGCTTCATAGGCCGGATGCCGCTGTCCATGGTGGGCATCGGCATCGTCACGATGATTTCCGAGATCACCGGGCGCTACAAGCTCGCCGGTCTGGTCACCGCCACCCTCGCGCTGTCCGCCGCCGTCCTGGGCCCGCAGGTCTCCCGCCTGGTCGACCAGTACGGACAGCGGCGCGTGCTGCGCCCGGCCACCCTCATCGCCGTCGCGGCCGTGTCGGGCCTGCTGCTCTCCGCCGCGAACGGCCTCCCGGACTGGACCCTCTTCGTCTTCGCCGCGGCCGCCGGTGTCGTCCCGAGCATCGGCTCGATGATCCGGGCCCGCTGGACGGCGATCTACCGGGACTCCCCGCGCGAGCTGCACACCGCGTACTCCTTCGAGTCGGTCATCGACGAGGTCTGCTTCATCTTCGGCCCGATCCTGGCCATCGGGCTGTCCACCACCTGGTTCCCCGAGGCCGGACCGCTGGTCGCCGCCGTCTGCCTGCTGGTCGGCACCTGGCTGCTGACCGCCCAGCGCGGCACGGAACCCGCCCCGCACCCGCGCGAGAAGCAGCACGAGAAGGGCTCGGCGCTGCGCTCCCCCGGCCTGCAGGTGCTCGTGGCCACCTTCGTCGCCACCGGCGCGATCTTCGGCTCCATCGACGTGGTGACCCTGGCCTTCGCCGAGGAGCAGGGCAACAAGGCCGCCGCCAGCTTCATCCTCGCCATCTGGGCGCTCGGCTCCTGCCTGGCGGGCATCGTCTTCGGCCTGCTGCATCTCAAGGGTCGGGCCGAACTCCGTTGGGTACTGGGCGTATGTGCGATGGCCGTGAGTATGATCCCCCTCCTACTGGCCGGGAACCTTCCGTTTCTGGCCGTGGCGCTCTTCGTCTCGGGCCTCGCCATCGCTCCCACGATGGTCACCACGATGGCCCTGATCGAGGCGCACGTACCACGCGCGAAGCTGACCGAGGGCATGACCTGGACGAGCACCGGGCTGGCGGTCGGCGTCGCGCTCGGCTCCTCCGTGGCCGGCTGGGTCATCGACGCGGCGGGGGCGAGGACCGGGTACGTCGTCTCCATCGCGTCGGGGGCGGCCGCGGCGGCGGTGGCGTTCGCGGGTTACCGCCGGCTGACGAGGCCGGCGCTAGGGGAGGAGCCCTCTACCGATGGGGACGGCGACAGCAACGAAGTACGGGACCGCGTGGCGTAACTGGGCGGGGAATGTCTCGGCCACCCCCGCGCGGGTGGTGAGCCCGACCTCGGTCGGGGAGCTTCAGGAGGCGGTCCGCCGGGCCGCCTCCGACGGACTGCGGGTGAAGGCGGTGGGCACCGGCCACTCCTTCACCGCGGCGGCCGCCACCGACGGTGTCCTGATACGGCCGCAGGCACTGGCCGGGATCCAGCGGATCGACCGGGCCGCCGGGACCGTCACGGTCGCCGCGGGCACCGCCCTGAAGGACCTCAACCTGGCCCTGGCCGGCCAGGGGCTCTCGCTCACCAACATGGGCGACATCATGGAGCAGACCGTCTCCGGGGCCACCAGCACGGGCACCCACGGCACCGGCCGCGACTCCGCCTCCATCGCCGCCCAGCTCCGCGCCATGGAGCTGGTCACGGCCGACGGCGAACTGCTGGTCTGCTCCGAGAAGGAGAACCCCGAGGTCTTCGCGGCCGCCCGGGTCGGCATCGGGGCGCTGGGCGTGGTCAGCTCGCTGACCTTCGCGGTGGAGCCGCTGTTCCTGCTCACGGCCCGCGAGGAGCCGATGGCCTTCGAGCAGGTGACGGCCGAGTTCGACCAGCACTGGGCGGAGAACGAGCACTTCGAGTTCTACTGGTTCCCGCACACCGGCAACTGCAACACCAAGCGCAACAACCGCAGCACCGGCCCGGCGGCCCCGAACGGCGCGGTCAGCGGCTGGATCGAGGACGAGCTGCTCTCCAACGGCGTCTTCCAGGCCGTCAACTCCCTGGGCCGTGCGGTGCCCGCCACCATCCCGACGATCGCCAGGGTCGCGAGCCGCGCGCTGTCGGCGCGGACGTACACGGACATCCCGTACAAGGTGTTCACCAGCCCGCGCCGGGTGCGGTTCGTGGAGATGGAGTACGCCCTGCCGCGCGAGCACGTCGTCGCGGCGCTGCGCGAACTCCGGTCGATGGTCGACCGCTCGCGGCTGCGGATCAGCTTCCCCGTCGAGGTGCGCACGGCCCCCGCCGACGACATCGCGCTGTCGACCGCCTCCGGGCGGGACACCGCGTACATCGCGGTGCACATGTACCGGGGCACGCCCTACCAGGCGTACTTCACCGCGGCCGAGCGCATCTTCACCGCGCACGGCGGGCGTCCGCACTGGGGCAAGGTGCACACGCGGGACGCGGAGTACTTCGCCGAGGTCTACCCGCGCTTCGGCGAGTTCACCGCGCTGCGCGACCGGCTGGACCCGGACCGGGTGTTCGGCAACGACTACCTGCGCCGGGTGCTGGGCGACTGACGGACGACGGGTCAGCGGGCGCTGCGCCCGCCCGGCGCGTTCCCCGGGCCGTCGCCGGTGTCCGTGCCGGGCGTGGGCGCCCCGGTCGTCGGGGCCGGTCCGGGCGTCGTCGGCGCGGGGCCCGGCGGGGTCGGCGTGGGCGTGGGCCGCCCGGAGTGCGAGGGACTCGGGCTCGGACCGGGGCCGGGGGTGCTGCCCCCCGGCCGGTCCGGGTCCGGGGAACCGCCGGATCCGGGGGTGGCGCCGGTGTCCCGGTCGGGCGTGCCGCCCGGCCGGGGGGTTTCGGGCCGCTCGTCCTTCGAGCCGCCCCCGCCCTGGTGGCCGGAACCTCCGGTGACGGCCGTGTACAGGGGCCGGTCGGCGACCGAACCGCCGGTCAGCGCCTCGACGGTGGCGATGCCGCCCAGCGCGATGGCGAACGCCGCGCCCGCCGCGACGGCGGTCCGCCGCCAGCCGCGCACCCGGGTGCCGTGGGTGGTGGCGGCGCCGAACTCACCGGAGGGCACCGGCTCCTGGGGCGGGGCGTCCGCCGCCGGTGCCCGTCGGGACCGGGGGCGGGCGCTCTCGCGTATCTGGTCCCCGGTACGGCGGAAGACGTGCTGGATGACCGGTCCGCCGGCGGTGGCGACGACGCTGACCACACCGGCGCCGAGGATCGTCCCGTACACGCCGAGCTCCGAGGCGAGCAGGGCGGCCGCGACGGTGGCCAGGGAACTGCCCGCGACCTGAGTGGCGCTCAGGTCGAGTTTCTTCCTCGCGCCCTCCGCGCCGTCCTTCCCCTCCTCCTGCGGCACGTTGTTGCTCCACGTGCTCCGTGACGTCTTGCGACCCATCTCCAACCCCTGCTTCACCGGTTACAGCAGTTACTGACAGATGGGCGAAACGGATAGTTCCATTTCTGTGGATTCTGTGAAACAAGACACCCGAAATCGGGCGCAGTCCCAGGTCCGAGCGGAATGTTGATCGCTCAACTCCCCGCGCCCGCGACAACTTCGGCGGCGCGGCGGTCCACCCAGGTGGCCCGAATGGAGTACTGTGGCGAGCCCTGGGGCCGTCCCTCCTTGCGGATGTCCGGACCCGGGAGACGGGGCCGAATGGCAGGGAAGCGGCACTCGAAACCGGCGGCGCCGCGGCACCGCACGGACGCCTGATGCAGAGAGTGACCGTCGGTCACTGTATGTGGCCAACAGGTAACCGTGCCATAACGGCGATCAAGGGCGCTTGCCCGACACGCCGGTTTAACTCGGCAAGGTTGTGGCAGGCTGCACCCGGGCAGGCCACACTCGACTAGCGGAAGCAGCGACGCACGTGACGTCGGCAGGCACCACCCGGGAGGTCCCCATGCCCGAACTGCGTGTCGTGGCCGTCTCCAATGACGGCACACGACTGGTGCTCAAGGCTGCGGACAGCACGGAGTACACGCTTCCGATCGACGAACGGCTGCGCGCGGCGGTACGCAACGACCGTGCCCGGCTGAACCAGATCGAGATCGAGGTGGAGAGCCACCTCCGGCCCCGCGACATCCAGGCCCGGATACGGGCCGGTGCCTCCGCGGAGGAGGTCGCCCAGCTCGCCGGCATCCCCGTCGACCGGGTACGCCGCTTCGAGGGACCGGTGCTCGCGGAGCGCGCCTTCATGGCCGAGCGGGCCCGCAAGACCCCCGTGCGCCGTCCCGGCGAGAACACCGGACCCCAGCTCGGCGAGGCCGTGCAGGAGCGACTGACCCTGCGCGGGGCCGAGAAGGACTCCGTGCAGTGGGACTCCTGGCGCCGCGACGACGGCACCTGGGAGGTGCTGCTCGTCTACCGGGTCGCCGGCGAACCGCACTCGGCGAGCTGGACGTACGACCCGCCGCGCCGGCTGGTCGTGGCGGTCGACGACGAGGCACGCTCCCTGATCGGCGAGGCGGACGACCTGCCCGCGGCCCCGGAGCCGAGCTTCCCGTTCGTGCCGCGGATCGCGCGTCTGCCGCGGGACCGGCCGCTGGACCGGACCCTGGACCGTCAGCTGGAGCGCGCGCCCGCGCCGGCCCCGGAGCCGGAGGAGGAGCGCGACACGCTGACCAGCCTGCTGGAGGCGGTACCGAGCTTCCGCGGCGACCTGGTCGTACCGGAGCGCCCCTCGGCGGAGCCCGACACCGAGGAACCGGCGGCGGAGGAGCCCCCGGCCGCCGCGGCGGCATCGGCGGGCGCGGCGTACGCCGACGTCCTCATGCCGCGTACGGTCGCGGGCCACCGGGACCGCCTGACGGGGACGACGGACCGGCAGGCCGAGGCGGACGGCGTCCGCCCGGGCCGCCGGGCGGCGGTCCCGAGCTGGGACGAGATCGTCTTCGGCACACGCCGCAAGAAGCAGGAGTAGCAGGAGCGGCGGGAACAGCAGGAGCGGCAGGAGTGGCGGGCCAGCGGCGCCCCGGGAGTGCCGGTGCGCGCGGTCCTCGCGGGCCCCGCACACCGGCTGCCCGCCGCACCAACGGCGCCGGCCGGCGGGTGGCGGGCGTTCAGAACCGGTCAGGTCCCGTGGCCACCGGACGGGCCTCGTCCGACGACCACTCCGACCAGCTGCCCGCGTACAGCGCCGCCGGGATCCCCGCCACCTCCAGGGCGAGCACCTGGTGCGCGCCGGACACGCCCGAGCCGCAGTAGACGCCCACGTCGGCGGAGCCGGCGGCACCCAGACCGGAGAAGCGGGCGCGCAGCGCGTCCGGCGCCAGCAGCAGCCCGTCCGCCCCGACGTTCTCGGTCGTGGGCGCCGACACCGCGCCCGGAATGTGGCCCCCGACGCGGTCGATCGGCTCGACCTCGCCCCGGTACCGCTCCCCCGCCCGCGCGTCCAGCAGCACCCCGGTGCGCGCCAGGTCGGCGGCCTCGTCCGCCGACAACAGACCCAGCGAACCGGCCTTTGGCCGGAAATCGCCTTCCGTCGGCGTCACCCGGTCCGCCGACAGGGCGCCACCGGCGGCCGTCCAGGCCCCCACTCCCCCGTCGAGCACCCGCACATCCGTGTGGCCCGTCCAGCGCAGGAGCCACCAGGCGCGGGCGGCCGCCCAGCCCAGGCCCCCGTCGTAGACGACCACCGGGCGCCCCGAGGACACCCCCGCCCGGCGCATCACGGCGCCGAAGCCCTCCACCGGAGGCAGCGGATGACGGCCACCCGAACCCGCCGGACCAGCCAGTTCGCGGTCCAGGTCGACGTACACCGCCCCCGGCAGATGCCCGGCCTCGTACGCGGGCCGCATATCGGGGCCGCCGAGCTGCCAGCGGATGTCGAGGAGGACGGGCGGCCGGGAGCCGGCCAGCCCGGTCGTCAGTTCGGAGGCGGAGATGAGGGCGGAGGTCGCAGTCATGACCCCATCTTCCTCCGCCGTACCGATTCGGTCATCTCTGCCGTGCAGCACGGAAATCCGGCGCGGTCGGGGCGCACGGTGCCTCCCGGAGTGGAAGCATCGGGCTGACGAACGCCAGGACCGCCACGACGGAGGAGACGGCAGACATGACCGAGGCAGCGGCGGGAGCGGCGCGACGCGCGCCGGGCACTCCGTGCTGGGTGAGCCTGATGGTGCACGGCCTCGGCACGACCGAGGACTTCTACGCCGATCTCTTCGGGTGGGAGTACGTACCCGGCCCCGAGGCGTTCGGCCCGTACGTCCGGGCACTGCTCGACGGGCGGGAGGTCGCCGGAATCGGCCAGATGCCCCCGGACCGCAATCTTCCGGTGGCCTGGACGACGTATCTGGCCACCGACGACGCCGACGCGACGGCGGAGGCGATCCGCGCCTGCGGCGGCACGGTCGCGGTGGGCCCGCTGGACACGGCCGACGCCGGCCGGCTCGCGATCTGCTCCGACCCCTTCGGTGCCGTCTTCGGGATCTGGCAGGGCGGCACCCACCTCGGCACCCGGCTCAGCGGGGTCCCCGGCACACCGGTGTGGAACGAGCTGGTCACCCAGGAGTCCGGGGTGAGCAAGTTCTACGAGACGGTCTTCGGGCACGAGGCGGCCCTCTCCACGGAGGTCGACTACCTGACCCTGCACGTGTCGGGCGATCCGGTCTGCTCGGTGCGCGGTGTCGGCAAGGCCCTGCCGCACGACCGGGGCGCGCACTGGATGACGTACTTCGCGGTGGCCGACGCCGACGCGGCGGCGGCCCGGGTCGCCGAGCTCGGCGGGCGGGTCGTCGACGCGCCCCACGAGGGCACGCACGGCCGGACGGCGACCGTCGCGGACCCCGAGGGCGCGGTCTTCACGATCGTGGCGCCGAGGAGCTGACGGAGCCGGAGCGGCCCAGCGCCCCGCGCACGGTGACCCCGTAGCCGACGCGCAGCCGCCGCAGCTCCCACGCCGACAGGGCGGTGACGGACAGCGGCGGCCCGAGCAGGAACAGGACGCGTACGGCCAGGGGGGCGTGGACGGGCGCGTCGTCGAAGAGCCGGCCGATGGACATCACCCACACCAGTACGGGCGATATCAGCGGCGGCAGGACCTCGTGGACGTCGGCGGTGCGGAAGGCGTAGTGCACGCACAGCACCGCCGAGGCGAGGGTGAAGGGGATGGAGAACAGCGCGAGGAGCCCGAGCACCGGGGTGATCACCAGGCTCCAGCCCCCGTCGAAGGCGGGCAGGTCCCGCCCGCCGCCCACCAGGAACCAGAACGCCGCCGCGGTGCCGCACAGCGTGCCCAGTGCCGTCAGCGGCCCGCGCAGCCGGCTGCGGTAGAAGGCCCGGCCGGGCGGCCGGGCGGCCATCACGAAGGCGGTGAGCGCGAGCGGGCCGACGACCAGCAACAGCCCGGCGGTGAGGATCACTTCGACCAGCTTGTCCTCGACCACGGCGCCGGCGCCCTCGCGCAGCGGGTAGGAGAGGACGAGCCAGAGCGTGGCGCTCAGGCCGATCACGGTACGGGCGATCTGGGCGCGTTCGATGGCCGGGTCCACGATGCGGTCCGGGCGGGCGGGCCGGTACAGGCGTGCGGCCAGGACGAAGGGCAGGACCAGGAGCGTGCCGCACCCGGCGGCACATCCTCCCCCGCCGCCTCCCCGGCCCGCGCCTCCCCGGCCCGACGTCCCCCGCTGCCCGTACCCGTGACTCACTGCGCCGTTCCCCCCGAGCCGATGATGATCACCGCATCATAGGACGTGCGTCCGACGCCCCGTCAGCGGGTGCCGGGGGCGGGTATCGCGTGCGGGCACGCGCTCAACGCGCGGTCGGCGGGAGCCGGTTCGGGGGACGGGCCTCAGGCGGGGTTGACCGGGAGGACGTCCGGGGAGAGGGTGCTCGCGCGGGCGGCCGCGCTGGTCATGCGGCGGCGGTGGTGGCGGCGGCACAGGACCTCGTAGCCGATCTCCTCCGCCGGCCGGTTCACGTCGCCGACCACGACCTGGGCACCTTCGACCACCATCTCCCCGCCCACCGTGCGGGCGTTGTGCGTGGCGCGGGCACCGCACCAGCACAGGGCCTCGACCTGGAGCTGCTCGATGCGGTCCGCCAGCTCGATCAGGCGCTGCGAGCCGGGGAAGAGCTTGGTGCGGAAGTCGGTGGTGATGCCGAACGCGAAGACGTCCAGGCCGAGGTCGTCCACGATGCGGGCCAGCTGGTCGATCTGCTCCGGGGCGAGGAACTGGGCCTCGTCCACGATCACGTAGTCCGCCTTGCCGCCCCGCGACAGCTCCCCGACCAGGTAGGCGTACAGGTCCATGCCCTCGCCGGCCTCGACCGCCTCCGTCACCAGACCCAGACGCGAGGAGAGCTTGCCCTCGCCGGCCCGGTCGTCCCGCGTGAAGATCACGCCCTGCAGGCCGCGCGCCGAACGGTTGTGCCCGATCTGGAGGGCCAACGTACTCTTCCCGCAATCCATCGTGCCGGAGAAAAACACCAATTCGGACATCGGGAAAGCGTGACCTTTCGGGTCGTGGTCAGGAGGACGGGACGAACGGCGGGGCGGGTGGGGACGGCGGGCGGGTCAGGAGGAGCGGATCTCCAGCAGCGGGACGAGCTGCTCCGCCGGGGTCAACGAGCCGTGCATCCCGGTCAGCCCCGACTCGTTGGGCTCGTTCACGGTCGCGGTGATCGCCACCGTGTCGTGCGCGGCCGCGATCACGTCGCCGATCCGGCCCAGCACCCGCTCGTCGCACTCGCCCGGCGTCCCGAACCAGCCCAGTTCCAGGGCCTCTTCGCGGCTCGCGACCCAGCACCGGTCCCCGAGCACCTCGCGCCACACGGTCAGGACGTCGGCCTCGGCGCCGGGGACGGCGTACACGTGCCGGGCCCGCGGCTCACCGCCGAGGAGGGCGACCCCCGCGCCGAGCTCCCAGTCCTCGTCGAAGTCGATGCGCGCGTCCTCGTCGAAGGGGATGTCGACCATGCCGTGGTCGGCGGTGACGTACAGCGCGGTGCGCGGCGGGAGTTGCTCGGCCAGCCGCTGGACGAGCCGGTCGACGTACATGAGCTGGCCGCGCCAGGCGTCGGAGTCGACACCGTGGCGGTGGCCGGCGCCGTCGAGCTCGCTGTAGTACGTGTAGACCAGCGACCGCTCGCCCGCGGCGAGCTGCAGCGCGGCCAGGTCCATCCGCTCCTCGCCGGTCATCCGGCCGTGGAAGGTGCCGCCGCTGAGCGCGATCTTGGTCAGCGGGGTGGACTGGAAGGCGGGCGCGGACACCTGCGCGGTGTGCACCCCGGCCGCGTCGGCGAGCTGGAAGACGGTCGGGTACGGCTGCCAGACCTGCGGCGAGGTCCAGGGGTGCCAGCGCAGCTGGTTCATCAGCTCGCCGGTGGCGGGGTTGCGGACCGCGTACCCGGGCAGGCCGTGCCGGGCCGGGGTCAGTCCGGTGCCGACGGACGCCAGCGAGGTGGCCGTGGTGGCCGGGAAGCCCGAGGTCAGCGGGCGCCCGGTGGCACCGCGCGAGGTGCCGAGCAGCCCGGTGAGGAACGGGGCCTCGGCCGGGTGGGCCAGCAGCTGCTCCCAGCCCAGCCCGTCCACCAGGAAGACGCAGGCGCGGTCGGCCGGGGTCAGCTCGGAGATCGCCGCACTGAACCCGGGCACGCCGTGGTGCGCGGCGAGCGTGGGCAGCAGGTCGGCCAGCGAGCCGCTGCCGTACTGCGGGACGGGCGCCCCGGCGAGGTCCAGCAGCTCCGGCTCCTGCCAGTCCTGCGCCGCTGAGTACGCCATCAGCGGGCCGAGGAGGTCGCCGCGGTGGCCTCGGAGAGCGCCTGGGCGAAGAGGAGGGTCTGGCGGACCGCCTCCGGGCCGTCGCCGGCCTCGCTGACGCGCAGGCTCAGGTCGTCGGCGGTGGAGTTGCCGGTGTAGCCGTGGTCGGAGTCGCAGTTCGGGTCGCCGCAGGCGGCGGGCTCCAGGTCGATGCGGGAGACCGCGCCCCACCCGATGGTGAGCACGACCTCGCGCGGCAGCGTGCCGGGGGTGTACGACTCGGGGTTGGCGACGACGCGGCTGAGCACCACGGAGGAGATGCCGGCGAGCTTGACCGACTCGGTGGACGTGGTCGCGTACGGCGACGGGGAGCCGGCGTCGGCGGCCTGCTCGTCGGTGTGGCTCACGATGAAGCGGTTGCCGGTCAGGACCAGGACGGTGACGTGCCGGCGCACTTCGTTGGAGTCGAAGGTGGTCTCCTGGTGGACCAGGTACGACGAGATCGGCTCGCCGCCCACCGCGGCCTCCACGGCCTCGGCCACGAGGGCCGGGTAGTAGCCGCTGCGCTCGATCGCTGCGCGCAGCCCCTGGGTCGTCGTACCGGATTTCGCCATGAGGTCCATCCTAAGGCCCGTACGGGGCGCTCCGGCCTCGGCGGGCGACGCTCAGTAGCTGGGGAGCGTGCGCGGACCGAGGTCGGTGCGGGCCGGCGGGTGCGCGATGCGGACCGTGGCGCTCAGCACGGACAGGCCCTCACCGGCGACGACGACCGGTTCGAGGGACACCCCGACGACCTCGGGATGGTCGTCGACCAGCCGGGACAGCCGCAGCAGCAGGTCTTCGAGGGCGGGGGTGTCGACGGGGTCGCTGCCGCGCCAGCCGAACAGGAGCGGGGCGGTGCGGATGGAGCGGATGAGGTCGGCGGCGTCCCGTGCGGTGGCGGGGACGAGCCGGTGGGCGGTGTCGCCGAGCAGCTCGGAGGCGACACCGGCCAGCCCGAAGGAGAGGACGGCACCGACGCCCGGGTCGATGACGGAGCGGACGACGGTGTCCACCCCGCGCGGGACCATCGGCTGGACGACCGGCAGCAGCTCGGCGGGCTTGCCGAGGGCCTCGGTGAGCTCCTCGTAGGACCGCCGCAGCTCCGCCTCGGTGGTCAGGTCCAGGCGTACGCCGCCCAGGTCGGCGCGGTGGCGCAGGTGCGCGGCGGTGGTCTTGAGGGCCACGGGGTAGCCGAGTCGCGCGGCCGCGGCGGCGGCCGCGCCGGGGGTGGGCGCGGGCAGGGTGGGCACGACGGTGATCCCGTACCGGGCCAGGAGGCGGTCGGCCTCGGCGTCGGCGAGGGTGACGGTGTCCTCGGCGGCGACGTGGGCGAGCAGGGCGGCGAGCTGGGCGGCGGTGCCGCTCTCGTCGATGTCCTCGTACTCGGGGACGTGCCCGGCCTCGGCGTTGGCCCGCCGCCACTGCTCGTAGCGCACGGCCCGGGCGAGGGCGCCGACCGCGCGCTCGGGGGCGGGGAAGGTCGGGATGCGCAGCGGGTCGCCGGCGGCGGGCGGCCGCGGGGCCCCTTCCGGTGCGGGACACCCGGCGTCGGCGGGGCCGGTCCGGTCGGCGGCGGTCCGGTCGGCGGGCGCCGGTGAGGACCCGGGCGCGGCTGCGGCGCCCGGCACGTGCCAGGAGCGGTGCCCGGCTCCCCCTCCTCCTGCTTCGGCTCCGGTCCCGGCGCCGGCATCGGGGTCGGCATCGGGCCCGGCCCCCGGTCGGGGCCCGGCCGGGAGGGAGCCGCGGGCGGCGGAGAGGGCGGTCGCGAGCTCGGTCAGCTCGACGTGGACCACCACGACCGGCTTGCCCGGGACCTCCGCCAGCGCCGCGCGCAGCGCGTCCGCGAGGTCGTCGGCGAGCCCCGGCTCCCCCACCGAGGGGATGGCGGTGACCACCACGGCGTCGTTGGCGTCGTCGGCCAGCGCCCCCGCGAGGGCGGCGCGGAAGTCCGCGGGTCCCGCCTCGGTCGTCAGGTCCAGCGGGCGGCGCGGCCGCAGCCCCTCCGACAGGCAGGCGTCGTACGTGAGGACCCCCAGCGACTCGGAGTTGCCGAGGATCGCGACCCGGGGTCCGGCGGGCAGCGGCTGGGACGCCAGCAGCAGGCCCGCGTCGACGAGCTCGGTGACCGTGTCGACGCGGATCACGCCGGCCTGGTTGAGCAGGTCGGAGACGGTCGCGTCGGGCAGCCGGGTGCCGGGGACGGCGTGGCCGGCCGGGGTGACACCGGTGTGGCGGCCGCCCTTGGCGACGACGACGGGCTTGACGGCGGCGGTGCGGCGGGCCAGGCGCGTGAACTTCCGCGGGTTGCCGAGGGTTTCGAGGTAGAGCAGGGCGACGTCCGTGGCCGGGTCGTCGTACCAGTACTGGAGGATGTCGTTGCCGGAGACGTCCGCGCGGTTACCGGCCGAGACGAAGGACGACAGCCCCTCGCCGCGCCGTACCAGCCCGGCGAGAAGGGCTATGCCGATGGCGCCGGACTGGGTGAACAGCCCGATACGGCCCTCGGCCGGCGCGGGGGCCGGGGCGAGGGAGGCGTTGAGGCCGACCCCGGGCGCTGTGTTGATCAGGCCGAAGGCGTTGGGGCCGACGATGCGCATGCCGTACGAGCGGGCCTGGCGGACGAGTTCGCGCTGGCGGGCCTGGCCCTCGGGGCCGCTCTCGCCGTACCCGGCCGAGAGCACGACCAGGCCCTGCACGCCGTGCTCGCCGGCGGCCGCGACCACCTCGGGGACCCGGTCGGCGGGGACGGCGACGACGGCGAGGTCGACGGGGGCGGCGATCTCGGCGAACGTGCGGTAGGCCCGTACGCCCTCCAGCAGGTCGCCCGCCATGCCGGGGGCGCGGGCGGCGTTGAGGGCGTAGAGGTCGCCGCGGAAGCCGCAGTCGCGCAGGTTGCGCAGGGCCGCGGCGCCGACCCCGGACCCGGTGCGGCTGACCCCGACGACCGCGACCGAGCGGGGGGCCAGCAGCCGCTGCACGGAGCGGGCCTCGGCGCGCTGCTCGCGGGCGCGCTGGACGGCGAGGGACTGCGCGGTGGGTTCGAGGTCGAGGGTGAGGTGGACCGCGCCGTCCTCGAAGCTGCGCCGCTGCTCGTAGCCGACGTCCTTGAAGACTTTGATCATCTTGGTGTTGGCGGGGAGCACCTCGGCGGCGAAGCGGCGGATGCCGCGCTCGCGGGCGACCGCGCCGATGTGTTCGAGGAGGGCGGAGGCGACGCCGCGGCCCTGGTGGGCGTCCTGGACGAGGAAGGCGACCTCGGCCTCGTCGGCTGGGGCGGTGGCGGGGCGGCCGTCGGCGCCGATCCGGTCGTAGCGGACGGTGGCGATGAACTCGCCGCCGACGGTGGCGGCGAGGCCGACGCGGTCGACGTAGTCGTGGTGCGTGAAGCGGTGTACGTCGCGGTCGGACAGCCGGGGGTGGGGGGCGAAGAACCGGTAGTACTTGGACTCGTCGGAGACCTGCTCGTAGAAGCTGACCAGGCGGCCCGCGTCCTCGGGCGTGATGGGGCGGATACGGGCGGTGCCGCCGTCGCGCAGCACGACGTCCGCTTCCCAGTGGGCCGGGTACGAGGGGTCCGACGCGGTGGTCATGGGGCACACCCTAAGGCCGGACGGGCCGGATCTGCTCCCGCGCGGCGCGTACGACAAAGAGGAACAAACGGGTGCAAGCTGGGGAAGGCCGAACGGCGGGACGTCCGGGCCGAAGGCCGGTCGGAGCATTCCGGGCGCCGTGAGAGACTGGTCTAGACAACCGCTGAAACCTGAAGGGCATCACCATGGCAGAGCGCCGCGTCAACGTCGGCTGGGCCGAGGGCCTGCACGCTCGTCCCGCCTCGATCTTCGTCCGTGCGGCCACGGCTTCCGGCGTCCCGGTGACCATCGCGAAGGCGGAGGGCAACCCGGTCAACGCCGGTTCCATGCTCGCGGTGCTGGGCCTGGGCGCCCAGGGCGGCGAGGAGATCGTCCTGGCTTCGGACGCCGAGGGCGCGGAGATCGCGCTCGACCGCCTCGCGAAGCTGGTCGCCGAGGGCCTCGAGGAGCTCCCCGAGACCGTCTGACCCTTCGGGTTCGGCCCGTGTACGCGTGCGGCGGAGCCGCGGCGCCCGGAATACCGGTGCCGCGGCTCCGCCGTTTCGCTTTCCCGGCCCGGCCGGCTTCTCCCGGCTTTCTCCGGGCGCGGCAGGAATTCCTGGAATTCGCGCGGGCGTAGCGGCGTATATCGATCCCGGCCGCGGCACCCGCGATATCCGTCCTTTGTATACGGCCTTTGTTAAAGGCGGCCGCTCGCCGTGTTGACGGGATGTTGCGGAGTCCTCACACGCAGCCGGTGGGCCGCGGCCGCCCGGTCCGCGTGCAGGGCGGTCAGCGCCCGCGCCCGCTCGGCGTCGCCACGGGCCACCGCGTCCACGATCGCACCGTGCTCCGCCCAGGACTCCGCGGGCCGCGCGGGCGGCTCCACGGCGTACATCCAGGCGACCTTGTGGCGCAGCTGGGTGAGCAGGGCGATGAGCCCGGGGCTGCCGGAGGCCTGGACGAGCGTCTCGTGGAACCAGCCGCCCAGGGACCGCAGATCCTCCCCCTGGCCGCGCCTGGCCCGCTCCTGGCCGAGCCGGACCAGCCCGCGCAGCACCTTGAGGTGGGCCTCGGTGCGCCGCCGGGCGGCGCGGGAGGCCGCCAGCGGCTCCAGCAGCATCCGGACCTCCAGGAAGTCCGCCGCCTCCTGCTCGGTCGGCTCCGCGACACAGGCGCCGGCGTGCCGCCGGGTGGTGACGAAGCCCTCGGACTGCAGGGTGCGCAGCGCCTCGCGGACCGGGACGCGGGAGACGCCGTACCGGCGGGCGAGCAGGTCCTCGGTGAGTCTGCCGCCGGGCTCGAATACACCGGAGACGATGTCGTCACGGATTGCGGTGCAGACCGCGTGCGCGGGAATACGCAATGCCGGACCTCCGCCCTGAGCCAACGTCATGACTGCGACTCTATGACAATGCGCCGCAGTTTCCGAGCGCGGAAGGAAAATACGGCGCAATAAGCGACGGAAATCGGAAAGGGTGGCGGCGGGCCGGCTTGCGCGACGGGGGTGGCGCGGCGCGCGCGGCGCACGCAACGCGAAGACCCCGGCTCGGGGAGCCGGGGTCTACGAGGAAGCGGTGGGCCGCCGCGCGGCCGCAGGATCAGACGCGGACGCCGTGCGAGCGCAGGTAGGCGACCGGGTCGATGTCCGAGCCGTAGCCGGAGCCGGTGCGGGCCTCGAAGTGCAGGTGCGGGCCACTGGAGTTGCCGGTGGAGCCGGACAGGCCGATCTGCTGGCCCGGGGTGACCTGCTGGCCGGCCGAGACGCTCAGCGAGGACAGGTGGGCGTACTGGGTGTAGGTGCCGTCGTTGTGCTTGATGACGACGTTGTTGCCGTACGCGCCGCCGTAGCCGGCCTCGACGATGACGCCGGCGCCGACCGCGCGGACGGAGGTGCCGGAGGCCGCGTGGAAGTCGATGCCGGTGTGGCTGCCGGAGGACCACATGCCGCCGCCGGCCCCGTAGCTGGTGCTGACGTAGGAGTCGTCCAGCGGCGAGACGAAGGTGTTGAGGCGCTTGCGCTCCTCCTCGCGGGCCGCGCGCTCCTTGGCCTCGCGCTCGGCCTTCGCCTTGGCCTCGGCCAGGCGCTTGGCCTCGGCGGCCTTCTGCTTCGCGTCGGCCTCGGCCTGCGCCTTGGCGGCGGCGACCTCGGCGGCGTGCTGCTGGGAGGCGGCCTGGGTCTCGAGGTCGCCCGCGAGCTCGTCCGCGACGACCACGTTGTTCAGGCCGGTGTCCTGCGGGGCGGAGGAGTTGTTGTCCGCGGCGAAGGCCGGGGCGGCCAGCGTGCCGACGACGCCCGTCGTGGCGAGGGCGGCGATCCCGGCGATGCCTGCGGTCTTGCGGCTCAGACGGCTACCACCACGGTGCTTACCGGTGGCACGGCTGGTGCTGCTGCCAAACGCCATGAAAAGGCTGGTCCTTTCCTTCCTTCTCGCCTACCGGGTTAGCTGACGGGTTCGGAGCAGGAAGGTCTCCTACGGGCCCCCTCTGACGAGGCGGTCCGATTCACCCCAGGGACTGATGTGGGTCCCCGGCTCCCCAGGCTCGCGCCTGACGGGGACTCGGCGATCGCTGCCCGGTGCCGCGGGTGCGGCGGACACAACTGACGGACAGCACGCCCGACGCTAGGCGGATCATCAGCCGATCGCCAAACAGACGAGCGCTTTTGTTGCGTACGCCACATCACATACGAGCAACCTCACCACCAACCGGACATTGAGCGCACAAGGGGCCCCGGCGGACAACCCGCCGGGGCCCCTTGGTGATACGGCGTCAGCCGCCGCGTCGGACACCGCGTCAGTTGGAGACGACGGTGACCTCACCGATGCCGAGCGCGCGCACCGGCTCCTCGATCTGCGAGGCGTCCCCCACCAGGACCGTCACCAGCCGGTCCGCCGGGAAGGCGCTGACCACCGCGGAGGTCGCCTCCACGGTGCCGGTCTCGGCCAGCCGGGCGTACAACTGCGCCTGGTAGTCGTCGGGGAGCTGCTGCTCGACCTGGTCGGCGAGGGTGGCGGCGACCGAGGCGGCCGTCTCGAACTTCAGCGGGGCCACGCCCACCAGGTTCTGCACCGCCACGTCCCGCTCGGCGTCGGTCAGGCCGCCCTCCGCGAGGGTGCGCAGCACCTTCCACAGGTCGTCCAGCGCCGGGCCGGTGTTGGGGGTGTCCACGGAGCCGCTGATGGCCAGCATGGACGCGCCCGTGGCGCCGCCGGGCGAGGACGGCGCGGTGGAGCGCAGCACCTGGCCGAAGGAGCGCACGCCGTAGGTGTAGCCCTTCTCCTCGCGCAGCACCTTGTCCAGGCGGGAGGTGAGCGTGCCGCCCAGGCAGTACGTGCCGAGCAGCTGGGCCGCCCAGACGCGGTCGTGCCGGTCCGGCCCGATCCGGCCGATCAGCAGCTGCGTCTGGACCGCGCCGGGGCGGTCCACGATGACCACGCGGCCGGTGTCGTCGGCGGAGATCTGCGGGACCGGGCGGGCGGCGGCGGTGCCGCCGGTCCAGCCGCCCAGGGTGTCCGCGAGGACGGCGTCCAGGTCGGTGCCGGCGTAGTCGCCGACGATGACGGCGGTGGCCGTGGCGGGGCGGACGTGGGCCTCGTAGAAGGCGCGGACGGCCGCGGCGTCGATCCGGGCGACCGTCTCCTCGGTGCCCTGGCGCGGACGGGACATCCGCAGGGAGGCCGGGAAGAGCTCCTTGGAGAGCTGCTTGGCGGCGCGGCGCTGCGGGTTGGCCAGCTCGTGCGGGATCTCGTCGAGGCGGTTGCGCACCAGGCGGTCCACCTCGCTGTCGGCGAAGGCGGGCGCGCGCAGCGCCTCGGCGAGCAGGCCGAGCGCCTTGGGCAGCCGGGAGGCCGGGACCTCCAGGGAGACCCGGACGCCCGGGTGGTCGGCGTGCGCGTCGAGGGTGGCGCCGCAGCGCTCCAGCTCTGCGGCGAACTCCTCGGCGGAGTGCTTGTCGGTGCCCTCGGACAGCGCGCGGGCCATGATCGTGGCCACGCCGTCCAGGCCCTCGGGCTCGGCGTCCAGCGGGGCGTCGAGCATGATCTCGACGGCCACCACCTGCTGGCCGGGCCGGTGGCAGCGCAGCACGGTCAGGCCGTTGTCCAGCGCGCCGCGCTCGGGCGCGGGGAAGGCCCACGGCCTGGCCTCGCCTGCGGCGGGCTGCGGGTGGAAGGTCATCGTCACTGCGGGCTCGGCGGTCACTGCTGCGCCCCCTCGTTCTCGTCGTTCTCGTCGGCCGCGGCGTCCTCGGCGTCTTCGGCCGCCAGCGGCTCGTACACCAGCACCGCGCGGTTGTCGGGGCGCAGCCGGGCGGCGGCCACGGCCTGCACCTCCTCGGCGGTGATGTCCAGGACCCGCTGGACGGCGGTCAGCGCCAGCTGCGGGTCACCGAACAGCACCGCGAACCGGCACAGTTCGTCGGCGCGGCCGGCCACCGTGCTCAGCCGGTCCAGCCACTCGCGCTCCAGCTGCGCCTGGGCGCGCTCCATCTCCTCGGCCGTCGGGCCCTCGGCGGCGAACCGCGCGAGCTCCTCGTCCACGGCCGCCTCGATGGCGGGCACCTCGATGCCGCCCGAGGTCTTCACGTCCAGCCAGCCCAGGGAGGGCGCGCCGGCCAGCCGCAGCATGCCGAAGCCCGCCGCGACGGCGCTCTGGTCGCGGCGGACCAGCCGGTTGTGCAGGCGGGAGGACTCGCCGCCGCCCAGGATGGTCAGCGCCACGTCCGCGGCGTCGCACTCGCGGGTGCCGTCGTGCGGCAGCCGGTAGGCGGCCATCAGCGCGCGGGCCGGGACCTCTTCGACGATCTCGTGGCGCAGCTGCTCGCCGATGATGTCGGGGAGCGTCCCGTCGCGCGGCGGCTGCTTGCCGTCGTGGGAGGGGATGGTGCCGAAGTACTTCTCGATCCAGGCGAGCGTCCGCTCGGGGTCGATGTCGCCGACGACCGACAGCACCGCGTTGTTCGGCGCGTAGTACGTACGGAAGAAGGCGCGCGCGTCCTCCAGGGAGGCGGCGTCCAGGTCGGCCATCGAGCCGATCGGCGTGTGGTGGTACGGGTGGCCCTCGGGGTAGGCCAGGGCCGTCAGGCGCTCGAAGGCCGTGCCGTAGGGCACGTTGTCGTAGCGCTGGCGGCGCTCGTTCTTGACGACGTCGCGCTGGTTCTCCATGGACTCGTCGTCCAGGGCGGCCAGCAGCGAGCCCATCCGGTCCGCCTCCAGCCACAGCGCGAGCTCCAGCTGGTGGGCGGGCATCGTCTCGAAGTAGTTGGTGCGCTCGAAGCTGGTGGTGCCGTTGAGGGAGCCGCCGGCGCCCTGGACCAGCTCGAAGTGACCGTTGCCCGGTACGCTCGCCGAGCCCTGGAACATCAGGTGCTCGAAGAGGTGAGCCAGACCCGTGCGTCCCTTGACTTCGTGGCGCGAGCCGACGTCGTACCAGAGGCAGACCGCCGCGACCGGGGTCAGGTGGTCCTCGGAGAGCACCACGCGCAGGCCGTTGGCCAGCCGGTGCTCGGTCGCTGTCAGGCCGCCGGAGCCGGCCTGAGCTGTGGCCGTGTGACCCATGGGCATGTGGTCCCTTCGATCGATCGCGATGCAGAGATTTCTGTCAGACCTGTCACTGTATGCAAGCGCGTCGCCCGCCGGAGAAGTTCCCGGGTCACTCCCCCGGGGCCTGTCCCGGGTCGGGGTCGGCGCTGTCAGTGCCTCGGGCCACAATGGTCCGCGTCAGACCCCCATCTTGGTTTAAGGAGCCGCGCAGCGATGGCCCGCCGCAGCACGAAGACCCCGCCGCCGGAGGATTTCGAGGAGAAGATCCTCGACATCGACGTCGTCGACGAAATGCAGGGCTCCTTCCTCGAGTACGCGTACTCGGTGATCTACTCCCGTGCCCTGCCGGACGCCCGGGACGGCATGAAGCCGGTGCACCGCCGGATCGTGTACCAGATGAACGAGATGGGGCTGCGCCCCGACCGCGGGTACGTGAAGTGCGCGCGCGTCGTCGGCGAGGTCATGGGCAAGCTGCACCCGCACGGTGACGCGTCGATCTACGACGCGCTCGTGCGCATGGCCCAGCCCTTCTCGATGCGCCTGCCGCTGGTCGACGGCCACGGCAACTTCGGCTCGCTCGGCAACGACGACCCGCCGGCCGCCATGCGCTACACCGAGTGCCGGATGGCGGACGCCACCTCGCTGATGACGGAGTCGATCGACGAGGACACCGTCGACTTCACCCCGAACTACGACGGCCAGGAGCGCGAGCCGGTCGCGCTGCCGGCGGCGTATCCGAACCTGCTGGTCAACGGCGCGTCCGGGATCGCGGTCGGCATGGCCACCAACATGCCCCCGCACAACCTGGGCGAGGTCATCGCGGCCGCCCGGCACCTGATCCGGCACCCGAACGCGGACCTGGAGGCGCTGATGCGCTTCGTCCCGGGTCCGGACCTGCCGACCGGCGGCCGCGTCGTGGGCCTGTCGGGGATCAAGGACGCGTACGAATCCGGCCGCGGCACCTTCAAGATCCGCGCGACGGCGACGGTGGAGGACGTCACGGCGCGCCGCAAGGGCCTGGTCGTCACCGAGCTGCCCTTCACGGTGGGCCCCGAGAAGGTCATCGCGAAGATCAAGGACCTGGTCGGCTCGAAGAAGCTCCAGGGCATCGCCGACGTCAAGGACCTCACCGACCGCTCGCACGGCCTGCGCCTGGTCATCGAGATCAAGAACGGCTTCCACCCGGAGGCCGTGCTGGAGCAGCTGTACAAGCTGACGCCGATGGAGGAGTCCTTCGGCATCAACAACGTGGCGCTGGTCGACGGCCAGCCGCTGACGCTGGGCCTGAAGGAGCTGCTGGAGGTCTACCTCGACCACCGCTTCGAGGTCGTCCGGCGGCGCAGCGAGTTCCGCCGCGGCAAGCGCCGGGACCGGCTGCACCTGGTCGAGGGCCTGCTGGTGGCGCTCGTCGACATCGACGAGGTCATCCGTCTGATCCGCTCCAGCGACAACTCGGCGCAGGCCAAGGAGCGCCTGATCGAGCGCTTCTCGCTGAGCGAGATCCAGACCCAGTACATCCTGGACACCCCGCTGCGCCGGCTCACGAAGTTCGACCGGATCGAGCTGGAGTCCGAGCGCGACCGCCTGACCGGCGAGATCGACGAGCTGACGGGCATCCTGGAGTCGGACAACGAGCTGCGCAAGCTGGTCAGCTCCGAACTGGCGGCGGTGGCGAAGAAGTTCGGCACGGAGCGGCGTACGGTGCTGCTGGAGTCGGCGGGCGCGAGCCTGGCCGCCGTCCCGCTGGAGGTCGCCGACGACCCGTGCCGGGTGCTGCTGTCCTCGACCGGCCTGCTGGCGCGTACGGTGACGGCCGAGCCGCTGCCCGCGGGCGACGGGCGGCGCGCCAAGCACGACGTGATCGTCTCGCAGGTCGCCGCGACCGCGCGGGCGGACGTCGGCGTGGTCACCTCGGCCGGCCGGCTGCTGCGCCTGTCGGTGATCGACCTGCCGCAGCTGCCGGACACGCACGCCGCGCCGAACCTGGCGGGCGGCGCCCCGATCACCGAGTTCCTCTCGGCCCTGGAGCCGGACGAGAAGGTGATCTGCCTGACCTCGCTGGACGAGGCGACCTCGCAGGGCCTCGCGCTGGGCACCGAGCAGGGCGTGGTCAAGCGGGTCGTGCCGGACTACCCGGCCAACAAGGAGGAGCTGGAGGTCATCACCCTCAAGGAGGGCGACCGGATCGTCGGCGCGGTCGAGCTGCGCACGGGCGAGGAGGACCTGGTCTTCCTCACGGACGACGCCCAGCTGCTGCGCTACCCGGCGGGCCAGGTCCGTCCGCAGGGCCGCCCGGCAGGCGGTATGGCGGGCATCAAGCTCTCCGAGGGCGCCAAGGTGATCCACTTCTCGGCCGTCGACCCGGCCGCGGAGGCGTACGTCTTCAGCGTCGCCGGCTCGCACGGCACCCTGGACGACTCGGTGGCCACCGCCAAGCTCACCCCGTTCGACCAGTACCCGCGCAAGGGCCGCGCCACCGGTGGGGTGCGCTGCCAGCGCTTCCTCAAGGGCGAGGACCTGCTCACCTTCGCGTGGGCCGGCGCCGCGCCCGCCCGCGCGGCCACGGCGAACGGCACCCCGGTGGAGCTGCCGGAGCCGGACCCGCGCCGCGACGGCTCGGGCACGGCCCTGCCGACGGTGGTCGCGGTGATCGCGGGCGCCCCGCTGTAGGCGGTCGCACGACGCGGAGAAAGGCGTTCAGGTGGTACGCCCATTGGGGGACGTACCACCTGAATGCCTACTAGTGTTTTCCCCGTGGACGCGGTGGGGGGAGAACACAGCTGATGAGCCGTCGAGCGGGCAGCGGACTGATCGGGAACTGGGCTGAGGCGCAGCGCCGTCAGCAGCAGACGCAGCTGATCCAGCAGCGGGAGGCCGACCGCCGGCAGCGGGCCTACGAACGGGAGGCGAACCGCAGCCACCGGCAGAACCGCGAGGCCGAGGCCCAGCGCCGCACCGCGCAGCTCGACGCCGAGGTCGCCGCCCTCAAGGGCCTGCTGGTCGCGGGCTGCCGCGCCCCGGCGTTCCGGATATCCGCCCTGGCCCGGCCCGAGCGGCTGGAACCCTTCAGCCCCGGCGCGCTCGCCCACCCCGTACCCATGCCCCGTATCGAGGAGTTCCAGCAGAGCAGCGGCTGGACCCTCGGCTCGCAGCACCGGGCGCAGGCGGAGCGCGAGGCGCACGCCCGCTACACGCAGGCGTGGCAGGCCGCGAGCGCGGCGGAGGCGCAGCGCCAGCGGCAACTGGCCGATTACCGGCAGCAGTACGACCGGTGGGCGGCGGAGCAGCTCGCCGGGGTACGGGAGCACAACAGCGGACTCGCCGAGCTGGCGACGGCGCTGCGCGCCGGGGACGCGGAGGCGGCGGTGGAGTACTTCTCGGCCGCCCTGTACGCCTCCACGGCCTGGCCCGAGACGCTGCCGCGCCAGGTGAGCGCGGCGTACGACCCGGCCGCGCGCCAGCTGGTGCTGGACTGGGAGCTCCCCGGGTACGCGGTGGTCCCGGAGGCCAGGGCGGTGCAGTACCTGCCGAGCACGGACCAGGACAAGGTGAAGCCGCGCCCGGTGACGGAGCGCCGTTCGCTGTACCGGGACCTGCTGGCGCAGGTGATGCTGCTGGTGGTGCGCGAGCTGTTCGCGGCGGACGAGTTCGGGGTCCTGGACTCGGTCGTGGTCAACGGTTTCGTGGACTGCCACGATCCGGTGACCGGGCAGGAGGCGCGGTCCGTGCTGGCCACGGTGCCGGCGGCGCGCGGCGCCTTCGCGGGGATGCGGCTGGAGCAGGTCAGCGCGGTGGACTGCCTGGTCGAGGGGTTGCGCGGGCAGCTGTCCGCACGGCCCGACCAGCTGACGCCGGTACGTCCCGGGCGGCGGCCCGACGAGGTCGGCGGCGGGGTCGTCCGCCACGGCGGGCACGCGGACGGCGCGGAGGACGAGCCGGACCTGTTCGCCATGGACCCGATCGACTTCGAGCACCTGGTCGCGGATCTCTTCCGGGCGATGGGCATGGAGGCGGTGACCACGCAGCGGTCGGGCGACGGCGGCGTCGACATCGAGGCCCGGGACCCGGCCCCGCTGCGGGGCGGGCGGATCGTGGTGCAGGTCAAGCGCTACCGCAGCCGGCTCAACCCCGACGTGGTCCGCGAGCTGTACGGCACGG
Source organism: Streptomyces sp. NPDC042102 (assembly GCF_055582305.1). NCBI lineage: Bacteria > Bacillati > Actinomycetota > Actinomycetes > Kitasatosporales > Streptomycetaceae > Streptomyces > Streptomyces sp. NPDC042102. The sequence goes on along the minus strand of NZ_JBVJDL010000001.1, from coordinate 118,066 downwards.
TCCAGGCCACGGGGGCGAACAAGGGCGTGCTGGTCACCACCGCCTCCTTCGGCCAGGGGTCCTACGACTTCGCCGAGGGCAAGCCGCTGGAGCTGGTCTCCGGCGTCCAGCTCGTGGAACTGCTGCACCAGTACGGGCTGCGCGGCCGCCTGGGAGGCGGCGCTGCGGCGCCTCGGACCCCCGGTGCCGCCGCCCCGCCCGCGGACCACAACGTGCTCGGCATGTCCTGGTCGGGCCGGGTCGCGCTGGACGTGTGCGCGCTGGTCTGCACGGGCAACCGGGTGCTGAGCGAGGACCACTTCGTCTTCTACAACAACCCCCGCACCCCGGACGGTTCGGTGCGCGCCCGGGCGCACGCGGCGCCCGACCGGGCCGCGCTGGAGGTCGCCTTCGAGGCGCTGCCGCCGGAGGCGGACCGCCTCGTCCTGGTGGCCGCCGTCGACCCGGAGGCCGATCCGCGCGCCGATCTGGCCGGGTTCACCGACGCCCGGATCCGGCTCCTGGACGCGGCCGGAGCGCCGGCGGGCGAGCTGGAGGTCTCCGACGGCCGGGCCGGTGAGACGGCGCTGGTGCTCGGCTCGTTCCGGCGGCGGGCCAACGGCGACTGGGACTTCGTGATCGGCGGCAAGGGCTACCGGGGCGGACTGGCGGACCTGCTGGGCGACTTCGGCGTCGACGTGGCGTAGGTCCTGCCGGGGGTCCGCCCCCGGTGTCGCGGAGCCGTCCTGCCCGGTGGACGCCGGCGGCGGTGCCATGATGCGGGGATGGGTCGCCAGGTGAGTGCGCGGTTGCCGGAGCGGGTCGCCGCCGTCCTCGGCCGGCTCGCGGCCCCGGGCGGGGAGGACGGCTTCCAGGTGGCGGCCTACGTGGACGGCGAACGGGTCGTCGACGCCCACGCGGGGCTGCCGGGTCCGGACACCCTGGTGCACAGCTTCTCCACCGGCAAGGGGTTCACGGCGACCCTGGTCCATGTGCTCGCCGAGCGCGGCCTGATCGACTACGACACCCCGATCGCGCACTACTGGCCCGAGTTCGGCGCCCGTGGCAAGGAGCGGGCCACCGTACGCCACGCCCTGACGCACGCGGTCGGCGTACCGCAGGTGCCGGCCGGCCTGACCCGCGCCGAGCTGTGCGACTGGGACACCATGTGCGCGGTCGTCGCCGGCCAGGAGCCGCTGTGGGAGCCGGGCACGGCCAGCGGCTACCACGGCTGGACCTTCGGCTGGATCCTGGGCGAGACCGTGCGCCGGGTCACCGGCCTGACACCGGGCCAGGCCCTGCGCCGGTACGTGGCCGAACCGCTCGGCGTGGCCGACGAGATGTTCTTCGGCCTGCCCGAGGAGGCGCTGGCCCGCGGCGTGCCGCTGGTGGAGGGCAACTGGGCGGCGTACCTGGCGGCCCTGCCGCCCTCGGTGCCCTTCCGCCGGCTGGTCGTGCCCAACCCGGACGTGTGGACCACCGCCGAGCTCGCCAACCAACGGGCCTATCTGCTGGCCGACCTGCCGGCCTGCGGCACCACGACGGCGCGGGCCGCGGCGCGCATGTACGCCGCGCTGCTCGGCGAGGTCGAGGGGGTGCGGCTGCTCTCCCCGGAGCGGGTGGCACTGGCGGCCGGGGTGGCCGTCGAGGGCAAGGACCGGATGCTGCTGGCCCGGCACGCCAAGGGGCTCGGGTACTTCCTCGCGCTGCCGGCCATGGCGGGTGAGCGGTCCGCGTTCGGCCATCACGGCAGCGGCGGGAGCATCGCGTTCGCCGACCGCGGGCGCGGGCTGGCGTTCGCCCTGACCCGGACGCGGCTGGTCGGCGGCGCGGCGGACACGGCGGCGCGGCTGCTGGCCGACGAGGTCCGGGCCGGGATCGGCTAGACCAGGTCGGGCTCCGGGTCCGGGTCCGCGGCCAGGTGGGCGGCCGGGTCCGCGGCCGGGTCCGGTTCGTGCCGGCCGACGTAGCGCAGGACGCCCCACATGGTGGCGGGGTCGGCGGTCTCGGGGCGGGGTTCGCGGCAGGCGGCCAGCTCGTCGAGGAGCGCGGCGCCGTCGGTACCGGCGCCGATGAGGACGAGCTGGGTGCGGCGGGGTTCGTCGCGGCCCCAGGGCTGCGGGGCGAAGCGGAGGAACCGGCCCACGGCGTGGACCTCGTACTTCTCCTCGTGGCCGGGCACGCCGAAGTACACGTATCCCTTGATCCGGTAGAGGCCGGGCGGCCGGCGGTCGAGGAAGTCGATGAAGGGGCGCGGGCCGAGGGCCTGGTCGGAGACGAATGCGGTGCTCTCGTACAGCGTGTGCGCGTGCCCGGCGTGGCACCCGTGGTCGCCGTGCTCCCCGTGCCCGCCATGGCACCCGTGGTCCCCGTGCCCGCCATGGCCCTCGTGGTCGTCCGCCTCCGCGAGCAGGTCCTCGAAGGAGAGCTGGCCGCGGGTCCCGGTCCACTCCCGGCGGTCGAAGAGGAGTTCCGGGTCGATCCGGCCGTGGTCGGCCGGGACCACCGGAATGCCCGGGCACAGGTCCGCCAGGACGCCCTCGATCCGCGCGACCTCGCCCGCCCCGACCCGGTCGGTCTTGTTGAGGACGACCAGGTCGGCGACGGCGAGGTGACGGTCGGTCTCGGGGTGCCGCTCCCGCGTGGCGTCGAACTCGGCGGCGTCGACCACCTCGACCATGCCGCCGTAACGGACGGCGGTGTTCTCGGTGGCCATCAGCATCCGGACCAGCTCCTGCGGCTCGGCCAGTCCGCTCGCCTCGATGACGATCACGTCGATCCGGTGGGCGGGACGGGAGAGCTTCTCCAGGTAGACGTCGAGCTCACTGCCGTCGACGGCGCAGCACAGGCAGCCGCCGCCGAGCGAGACCATCGAGTCGCCGACCTGCCCGGCGACCTTCATCGCGTCGATCTCGATCGAGCCGAAGTCGTTGACCACCACCCCGATCCGGGTGCCCCGGCTGCTCCTGAGCAGGTGGTTGAGGAGGGTGGTCTTCCCGGATCCGAGGAATCCGGCGAGGACGACGACGGGGATGGGCTGCCTGCTGTTCACCCGCCCGATCGTAACCAGCGCGGCGTCACGCCGGCGGCCTCATGCCGTCGGTCTCATGCCGTCAGTGGGACCGGCTGCGGCGCGGTGGGGCCGACGTACCGGGCGGCCGGGCGGATGATCTTCGAGTCGGCGGCCTGCTCCAGGACGTTCGCGCTCCAGCCGACCACGCGCGCCGCGCAGAAGGTGGGGGTGAACATCTCGCGCGGCAGTCCGCACAGCTCCATGACCACGCCGGCGTAGAACTCGACGTTGGTGTGCAGCGCGCGACCCGGCTTGAGCTCGGCGAGGATCGCCTCGACGCGGGCCTCGACCTCGACGGCGAAGTCCACCAGGGGGCCGCCGAACTGCTGGGCGATCTCCCGCAGCATCCGCGACCGGGGGTCCTCGGTGCGGTAGACGGGGTGCCCGAAGCCCATGATCCGGTCCCCTGCCAGCACCCGCTCGCGGATCCACGGGTCGATCCGGTCGACGGTCCCGATGGCGTCGAGGGTGTCCAGGGCCCGGCTGGGCGCCCCGCCGTGCAGCGGCCCGGAGAGCGCGCCGATGGCGCCGGTCAGGCAGGCCGCGACGTCGGCGCCGGTGGAGGCGATGACGCGGGCGGTGAAGGTGGAGGCGTTGAAGCCGTGGTCGATCGTCGAGATCAGGTAGCGCTCGACGGCCCGGGCCCGGACCGGGTCGGGCTCCTCGCCGGTGAGCATGTACAGGTAGTTGGCGGCGTACGGGAGGTCGTCGCGCGGCTCCACGGGCGTGAGCTCCTGGCCGAGCCGGTGCAGGGCGGTGAGCAGGGTCGGTACGGCGGCACAGGCGGCCAGCGCGTCGGCGGCCCGGCGCGCGGGGTCGAGGTCGTAGACGGGCCGGAAGCCGGCGCAGGCGCCCAGCAGCGAGAGCCCGGTGCGCAGCCCCGCGAGGGGGCCGGAGAGCGCGGTGGCCCGCGCGAGCCCGGGGAGCGCGTCGCGGACCTCGGCGGGCAGCCGGCGCAGGGGGGCCAGTTCGGCGGTGAAAGCGGCGCGCTCGGCGGGGCCGGGCAGCGTGCCGCGGAACATCAGGTGCCAGACGTCCTCGAAGGAGCGGCTGCCGGCGAGCTCGACGGCCGAGTACTGGCGGTAGTGGTAGAAGCCCTCGCGGCCTCGGACGTCACCGAGCTCGGTGTCGGTGACCACGACACCCGCGAGGCCGCGCGGTACGTCGACGGGGGTGGCGGGGGTGGTGACGGTGGCTGCGTTCATATGTCGACCATCCATGCTTGACTCGATCGTTGTCAATATTGATCCAATCAACATGTACGGATGTCTGTATAGGGTGGCTCCATGGACAACCGGCTCACGACCCGCGAGGCGGCCGAACTCCTCGGCGTCAAGCCCGCGACGGTCTACGCGTACGTCAGCCGCGGCCAGCTCAGCAGCCGCCGCGATCCGGTGGGCCGGGGCAGCACCTTCGACGCCGCCGAGGTGGAGGCGCTGGCCCGGCGCAACCGCCGGGAGGCGGCGGCCCCGGCCGCCGGGGAGCTCTCCGTACGCACCGGGCTCACGCTGATCGAGCCGGACCGCTACTGGTTCCGGGGCGTGGACGCCGTCGCGCTGGCGCAGCGGTACGCCTACGAGGAGGTCGCCGAGTGGCTCTGGACCGGACGGCTGCCGCACGGGGCGCGGCTGACGGCCCCGCCGCACCTGCTGGCGGCGGCCCGCCGCGCGGTGGCCGCGCTGCCGGAGCACAGCGGTCCGATCGACCGGCTGCGCGTGGCCACGGCGGCGGCGGCCGCGGCCGACCCGCTCCGGTTCGACCTGGCGCCGGAGGCGGTGCTGGGCACGGCCCGGTGTCTGATCCCGACGCTGGTCGGAGCCCTGCCGCCGCCGGGAGCACCGGACGGCGGCGCGGGAGGGCCTGGGGACGGGGCCGGTGTGCCGGACGGCGGCGCGGGGGCGCCGGGAGACGGGGCCGGTGTGCCGGACCGGCTGGCCCGGCAGTTGTGGGCGCGGCTGACCGCGCGGCCCGCCGAGCCCGCCGCGGTGGAGATCCTCGATCTCGCGCTGGCCCTGCTGGCCGACCACGACCTGGCCGCCTCCACCCTGGCGGTGCGCGTCGCGGCCTCGGCCCACGCCCATCCGTACGCCTGCGTCTCGGCGGGTCTCGGCGTGCTGGAGGGGCCGCTGCACGGCGCGGCCGGGGCGCTGGCCCACCGGATGCTCGCCGAGGTGCTGGAGCGGGGCGGGGCCGCGCCCGTGGTGGCGGACCTGCTGCGCGCGGGGCGCCGGGTACCGGGGCTCGGACACCGGCTCTACGAGGGCGAGGACCCGCGCGCCGCGGCCCTGTTCGCCCGGCTGGCGCAGCTGCCGCAGGCCGCGGCGGCGCTGGCGGCCGCCCGGGACGTGGTCGCGGTCACCGCCCGGCACGACGGCCGGCTGCACGCGAACGTGGACCTGGCGATGGCCGTGCTGACAGTGTCCTGCGGGATGGCCGCCGAGGCCGGCGAGACCGTGTTCGCGGTGTCCCGGACGGCCGGCTGGATCGCCCACGCCCTGGAGGAGTACGGCGAGCGCCCGCTGCGCATGCGCCCGAGCGGCCAGTACACCGGCCCCCGGCCGCCGCAGCCGATGCCGTGAGCGACGGCCGCCGCCGCGCCCTGGGCCACCGCAGCCGCGCCGTGGGCCACCGCCGCCCCGGCCGGAGCCGGGCGCGCCGGCCGTAGCCGGTGGCTTTCGCGCGGGCGGAGGTTCCGCAAAGGCGGAGGGCCACCGTACGGTTTCAGGTCATGAGCACCGCACCGGACGGGGGACGACGGCCGGGTCCCGGGAGGACCCGGCGGTTCGGGCTGCCCCGGCGGGCCGTCTCGCAGATCCTGCTGACGCAGCTGGCGATCGCCACCGGGGTCACGGCCCTGGCCACGGGGCTCTTCCTCGCCCCGCTGAGCGCGCAGCTCGACGACCAGGCCATGCGGCGGGCGCTGGCCATCGCGCAGAGCACCGCCGCCGACCCCGCGGTCGCGGGCGGTGTGCTGGCCTCCGGCCCCACGCAGGACAGCCCGGTCCAGGCCGCCGCCGAACGCGTCCGCCGGGCCACCGGCGCCGAGTACGTCGTGGTCCTCGACCTGGAGGGCATCCGCCGCTCCCACCCCAGTCCCGAGCGGATCGGCGGGCACGTCTCCACCGACCCGGCCGACGTGCTGGCGGGCCGCGAGGTGATGGAGATCGACGAGGGCACCCTGGGCCGCTCGGCCCGGGGCAAGGTGCCGCTGATCGCCGCCGACGGCGAGCTCATCGGCGCGGTCTCGGTCGGCATCGCGTACGACAGCGTCCGCGACCGGCTGCTCGGGGCCATCCCCGGCCTGCTCGCCTACGCCGGCGGCGCGCTGGCCGCCGGTGCGCTCGCCGCCTGGCTGATCTCCCGCCGGATCCACCGGCAGACCCGTGACCTGGCCTTCTCCGATATCGCGGGGCTGCTCGCCGAACGCGAGGCGATGCTGCACTCCATCCACGAGGGCGTGGTCGCCCTCGACCGGCACGGCCGCATCCGGCTGGTCAACGACGAGGCCGCGCGGCTGCTGGGCCTGGGCCCGGACGCGGCCGGGCGCGCGCTGGACGACGTACTCGGCCCCGGCCGCACCACCGACGTCCTCGCGGGCCGGGTCACCGGCCGCGACCTGCTGACCGTGCGCGGGCCCCGGGTGCTGGTGGCCAACCGGATGCCGACCGAGGACGGCGGTGCCGTCGCCACCCTGCGCGACCGCACGGAGCTGGAGCACCTCGGCCGGGAACTGGACTCCACCAAGGGGCTGATCGACGCCCTGCGCGCCCAGGACCACGAGCACGCCAACCGGCTGCACACCCTGATGGGCCTGCTGGAGCTGGGGCTGCACCAGGAGGCCGTGGACTTCGTGACCGAGGTCGTCGGCGTGCACCGGACCACCGCCGAGCAGGTCACCGAGAAGGTCCAGGACCCGCTGCTGGCCGCCCTGCTGGTGGGCAAGGCCACGGTGGCCGCCGAGCGCGGCGTCCCGCTCCGGCTGGCCGGGGCCACGTACCTGCCCGACCGTCTGGTGGATCCCGGCGGCCTGGTCACGATCGTCGGCAACCTCGTGGACAACGCGCTGGACGCCTCCTGCGGTTCGCCGGCGCCGCTGGTGGAGGTCGAACTGCGCGCCACCGGACACGCCGTCGAGCTGCGGGTGCGCGACAGCGGTCCGGGCGTGCCCGCCGCCCGCCGTGAGGAGATCTTCACGGAGGGCTGGTCCACCAAACAGCCCGCGGCCCACCGCGAGCGCGGGCTGGGGCTCGCGCTCGTGCGCCGGCTCGCCGAACGCCAGGGCGGCAGCGCCCGGGTGGGCGAGGGGGCGGACGGAGGGGCGGAGTTCTCCGTCGTACTCCCGGAGGCGCTGCGATGAGCGAGCCGCTCGCCGTCCTGGTGGTGGACGACGACGTACGTGTCGCCCGGATCAACGCGGCGTACGTGGCGAAGGTTCCCGGCTTCCGGGTGGCGGCCGAGGCCCACTCGGCCGCGCGGGCGCTGGACGTCATCGCCTCCCGCCCGGTCGACCTGATCCTCCTGGACCAGCACCTCCCCGACGGCAGCGGCCTGGACCTGGTACGCCGCCTGCGCGAGAGCGGCCACCACACCGACGTGATCATGGTCACGGCCGCCCGGGACCTCGCCACCGTGCAGGCCGCCATGCGGCTGGGCGCCCTGCAGTACCTGGTGAAGCCGTTCACCTTCGCGGGCCTGCGCTCCAAGCTGGAGGCGTACGCGTCCCTGCGCCGGACCCTGGCGGGCGGCGGCGAGGCCGAACAGGCCGAGGTGGACCGGATCTTCGGCGCCCTGGCCTCGGCCGCCACCCCCAACGAGCTGCCCAAGGGGCACTCCCCGACCACGGCGGAGCTGGTGCGCCAGGTGCTCCTGGCCGCCGCTGGTCCGCTGTCCGCCCAGGAGATCGCCGACCGCGCCGGCATCAGCCGCCAGACCGCCCAGCGCTACCTCAAGCTGCTGGACCGGACCGGCCGGGTCCGCCTGACCCTGCGCTACGGCGAGACCGGCCGGCCGGAGCACCGCTACGCCTGGGTCCCGGCCGGTCCGGGCACCGCGGTGTGACCCGCGGGCCCCGCCCGCCTCAGACCGCGCCGGCGCCCGTCAGCGAGCGGACCTCGGTCTCGGCGTGCCGGGCCGCGTCCGGGACCTCGCCGGAGAGGACCGTGCCGAGCCAGCCGGCCAGGAAACCGAGCGGGACCGAGACCAGTCCGGGGTTCTGGAGCGGGAAGAGCTGGAAGTCCACGCCCGGGAACAGGGAGTCGGGGCTTCCGGAGACCACCGGCGAGAGCAGCACCAGCAGCACGGACGGGATCAGGCCACCGTAGACGGCCCAGACGGCTCCGCGGGTGGTGAATCCGCGCCAGAACAGCGAGTACATCAGCACGGGCAGATTGGCGGAGGCGGCGACCGCGAAGGCCAGGCCCACGAGGAAGGCCACGTTGAGGTCCTGGGCGAGGAGCCCGAGTCCGATCGCCACCGTCCCGATGCCCACCGCGGCGGACCGGGCGACCGTGACCTCGCTGCGCTGCCTGGCCCGGGGGCGCTTCAGCGAGGCGTACAGATCGTGCGCGACGGAGGCGGAGGAGGCCAGCGTGATGCCGGCGACCACGGCGAGGATCGTTGCGAACGCGATGGCGGCGACGAGCGCGAAGAGCACCGCGCCGCCGGTGGAACCGGCGCCGCCGCCGAGCAGGGCGGCGAGCAGCGGTACGGCCGTGTTGCCGGAGGCGTGGGAGGCGCGGACCGCGTCCGGGCCGACCAGCGCGGCCGCCCCGAAGCCCAGCACGATGGTCATCAGGTAGAAGCCGCCGATCAGCGCGATCGCCCAGACCACCGACCGGCGCGCGGCCCGCGCCGTCGGCACGGTGTAGAAGCGGGAGAGGATGTGGGGCAGTCCGGCCGTGCCGAGGACGAGTGCGAGGCCGAGGCTGAGGAAGTCCAGCCGCGCGGTCCAGTCCCCGCCGTAGCGCAGCCCCGGGCTGAGGAACCGGCTGCCGTGCCCGCTGCGGTCCGCGGCGCTGGTCAGCAGCTGGTTGAAGTCCCCGTGGAAGCGCAGCAGGACCAGCACGGTGAGCGCGATGGCGCCGCCCATGAGCAGGACGGCCTTCACGATCTGGATCCAGGTGGTGGCGCGCATGCCGCCGAAGGAGACGTAGATGACCATCAGCGCACCCACGCCGACCACGGTCCAGGTGCGCGCGGCGGCGCCGGACGAACCGAGCAGCAGCCCGACCAGGCTGCCCGCGCCGACCATCTGGGCGACCAGGTAGAGCACCGAGACGGTCACCGAGGCGGTGCCCGCCGCGATCCGTACGGGCCGTTCGCTCATCCGGGCCGCGACCACGTCGGCGAGGGTGAAACGGCCGCAGTTGCGGACCAGTTCGGCCACCAGGAACAGCACGACCAGCCAGGCGACGAGGAAGCCGACGGAGTACAGCATGCCGTCGTAGCCGAAGAGGGCGATCAGGCCGGAGATGCCGAGGAAGGAGGCTGCGGACATGTAGTCGCCCGCGATGGCGAAACCGTTCTCCAGGGGAGAGAAGAGCCGGCCCCCGGCGTAGAACTCCTCGGGCGAGCCGCGCCGGTTGCGGCTCACCCAGGTGGTGATGCCCAGCGTGACCGCGATGAAGACGCTGCACAGGATCAGCGCGAGGGTCTGGTGCTCGGTGGTCACCGGCCGGCCCCCCGGGTGTGCTCGTCGCGGCGCCCGAGGTCCCGGGCCTGCTCGAAGACGGTCCAGCGCAGGTCGAGTGCCGCCCGGTCCCGGCGCAACCGGGCGTGGCGGGCGTAGGCCCAGGTCAGCAGGAAGGTACTGACGAACTGTCCGAGGCCTGCGAGCAGCGCCACGTTGACCGCGCCCACGACCGGGCGGGCCATCAGGCCGGGCGCGGCGACGGCGGCGACGACGTACGCGACGTACCAGAGGAAGAAGCCGATGACCGCCGGGACGACGAAACGGCGGTAGCGACTGCGAACCTCCTGGAAGGCGGGGCTGCGCTGGACCTCGAGGTAGATGTCGGATGCCGACGGGCGGTGCGGCGCGTCCTCGGAAGGGGGTGCCGCGGCCGGTCCCCCGCCCTCGCCCTCGCCCCAGCCGGCGGCCAGCGCGTCGTACCAGGGGTCGTCCAGCCGGATCGTTCCGGCATCACGACCATCGTGCTTGTCCACCGAACTCTCCTTGTCCGCGGCCGCAGTGGCCGCGTGTGCACAAGGATGTGCGGAGGGACGGTTTCGAGACTGATGTCCGGGTGCTCTTCACCCCATCAGGTGATGGCGTGAAGAGCACCCCGGCGCGTACGCGGCGCGCGTACGGCGCGTGCCCGGCGCGCGCGGCCCGCTCCGCCGTCGACGCGCGGGCGCGGGCGGTCGGCGGCCTGCGGGCGGCGGTGCGGATCAGGCGTCGATGCGCGAGCGGTCCAGGGTCGCGGCCGAGCTCGTGATGAACTCCTTGCGCGGGGCCACCTCGTTGCCCATGAGCAGGTCGAACACCTGCTCCGCCGACTCCAGGTCGCCGATGTTGATCCGGCGCAGGGTGCGGTGGCGCGGGTCCATGGTGGTCTCCGCCAGCTGGTCGGCGTCCATCTCGCCCAGACCCTTGTAGCGCTGGATGGAGTCCTTGTAGCGGATCCCCTTGCGCTGGTACTCCAGCAGCGTCTGGCGCAGCTCGCTGTCCGAGTACGTGTAGACGTACTTGTCCTGGCCCTTCTTGGGCTGGACCAGCTCGATGCGGTGCAGCGGCGGCACGGCGGCGAAGACCCGGCCGGCCTCGACCATCGGCCGCATGTAGCGCTGGAACAGGGTGAGCAGCAGGCAGCGGATGTGCGCGCCGTCGACATCGGCGTCGACGAGCAGGACGATCTTCCCGTAGCGGGCGGTGTCGATGTCGAAGGTCCGGCCCGAGCCGGCTCCTATGACCTGGATGATCGCGCCGCACTCGGCGTTCTTGAGCATGTCCGAGACCGACGACTTCTGGACATTGAGGATCTTGCCGCGGATCGGGAGGAGCGCCTGGAACTCCGAGTTCCGCGCGAGCTTGGCGGTGCCGAGCGCGGAGTCGCCCTCGACGATGAAGAGCTCGCTGCGGTCCACGTCGTCGCTGCGGCAGTCGGCCAGCTTGGCGGGCAGCGAGGAGGTCTCCAGCGCGGTCTTGCGGCGCTGCGCCTCCTTGTGCTGGCGGGCCGCGATGCGGGTCCGGGCAGCCGCGACGATCTTCTCCATGACCGCGCGGGCCTGCTGCTTGTCGTCGCGCTTGGTGGAGGTCAGGAAGGCCTTGAGCTCCTTGGCCACCACGTTGGCCACGATCCGGTTGGCCGCCGAGGTGCCGAGCACCTCCTTGGTCTGGCCCTCGAACTGCGGCTCGGCCAGCCGGACGGTGACGACCGCCGTCATGCCCTCCATCGCGTCGTCCTTGACGACGTCGTCCTCGGCCACGCGCAGCAGCTTGGCGGAGCGGAGCACCTCGTTCACGGTCTTGGTGACCGAGCGCTCGAATCCGGACACGTGGGTGCCGCCCTTGGGGGTGGCGATGATGTTCACGAAGGACTTCAGCGTGGTGTCGTACCCGGTGCCCCAGCGCAGGGCGATGTCCACGCCGAGCTCACGGGTGACCTCGGTGGGGGTCATGTGCCCGCGCTCGTCGAGGACCGGGACGGTCTCCTTGAAGGTGCCCTGGCCGGTCAGGCGCAGCACGTCGCAGGCGGCCTTGTCCTGGGCGAGGTACTCGCAGAACTCGCTGATGCCACCGTCGAAGCGGAAGACCTCCTCGGTCTTGCCGGCCCCGTCGATGGCGCGCTCGTCGCGGACCACGAGGGTCAGGCCGGGCACCAGGAAGGCGGTCTGGCGCGCGCGCTGGTAGAGGGTCTCCAGGGAGAGCCGGGCGTCCTTGAGGAAGATCTGGCGGTCGGCCCAGTAGCGCACGCGCGTGCCGGTGCGGCCCTTGGGGACCCGCTTGCCCTTGTGGAGGCCGTTGGCGGGGTCGAAGGGGCTGTCGGGGCCCTGCTCGGTGAAGATGCCGGGGACGCCGCGGCGGAAGCTGATGGCGTGGGTGGCGCTGTTGCGGTCCACCTCGACGTCCAGCCGGGCGGACAGCGCGTTCACCACGGAGGCGCCGACGCCGTGCAGACCGCCGGAGGCGGCGTACGAACCGCCGCCGAACTTGCCGCCGGCGTGCAGCTTGGTCATGACGACCTCGACGCCGGACAGGCCGGTCTTCGGCTCGACGTCGACCGGGATGCCCCGGCCGTTGTCCTTGACCTCCACCGAGCCGTCCTCGTGGAGGACGACCTCGATGTGGTCGCAGTAGCCGCCCAGGGCCTCGTCGACGGAGTTGTCGATGATCTCCCAGAGGCAGTGCATGAGGCCACGGCTGTCCGTGGACCCGATGTACATTCCGGGGCGCTTGCGGACGGCCTCAAGACCTTCGAGGACGAGCAGGTGCCGCGCGGTGTAGTTGGAGCCGTCCCGGTCTGCTCCGGTCAGCAGCGCGCTGGAAGGCACGGACGTGTCGGCGGTCACGCAGTTCGCTCCTCGCTGAATTTCTTTTCTGGCCCGGTCGGGCTCAGGGGTGGCTCGGTTGCCGTCCAGAGGGTACCGAGGCCAGGTAGAGCCGATGCAACGCCACCCTCGTGCGTTCTTCAGCCTAGTACAGAACCGCACGTGCGTTCGATCGCCCGAAGGGGTGAAGCAAACATCACGTTCCCTTCCGCGCATGAACCATTTAGGGTTCGGGCACGTCCTCATGCACAACCGGCACCCACGCCGGGGAGGACATGACCGATGCGACAACGAGCAGCACCGACAAACAACGCGAAACCGTAAAGCAACGCAATACGGCTCCTTCGCCGCCAACCGGCAGCAGCCGGCCAGCTTCGGAAGGAAGTTTCGAGGAAAAGCCGCGAGCGGGAACGTTTTCGGCCTGGTTGGATGTTGACCCTGGTACGACAGCTCGTCGAGCTAGAGAAGAGGCGACGTGACTACTGTTCTGACCCCCGCGACCCCGCTGACGGCCGCTGACCGATGCGACCGTTGCGGCGCCCAGGCATATCTGCGCGTCGTCCTGATGAGCGGCGGTGAACTGCTCTTCTGCGCCCACCACGGGCGCAAGTTCGAGCCGGAACTCAAGAAGATCGCCGCGGAAATACAGGATGAGACTGAGCGGCTCACGACCGCTCCGGCCAGCGCCGACACCGAGGAACGCTGACACCTCGCATCCCGACGAGCCAGGACCGGCCAGGCCGGTCGACGGGCGGCCCCTGTGACCCAGGGCGCCGCCCGTCCTCGTTCCCGGTTCCCGGCCTTTGCGTGCGCTCAGCCGCGGCGTACGACCGGCTCGCGCGCGAAGTCCGCCAGCGGTGCGATCCGCGTGTAGACGCCCGGACTGTCCGCGCGCCCGCAGCCGCGCCCCCACGACACGAGCCCGATGAGGTGGCCCCCGGCCACCAGCGGGCCCCCGCTGTCGCCCTGACAGGCGTCCCTGCCCCCCTCAGGGTCCCCCGCGCACACCATCGAGTCCGCCCGGTACTGCCCGTCGGCGTCCCCCGGGTACGACCGCCCGCACTCCTCGTCGGAGAGCACGGTCACCGGAGCGGCATTGAGCCCGTACGCATAGTCACCGAATCCACTCGTATCGCCCCAGCCGTATACGGTCGCTTCCGTACCGGCCCCGTACGCCGGGTGCTCCGCCTCGGCCAGCGGCAGGACGTGTGCCGCCGGGACGGATTCGGCCAGTTCCAGTACGGCCAGGTCCCCGGCGTTGGTGACGGCGTCGTACGCCGGATTCACCCGGGCCGCCCGGACGGCGATCTCGCGGCCTTCGGACGACTGCAACTCGGTCCGTCCGGTGATCACCCGGAAGTCCCGCAGGGACTCGACGGTGCCCCCCAGGACTGCGCGGCTCAGGCAGTGCGCCGCGGTGAGCACCCTCGTCGGGGCGACGATCACACCTCCGCAGAACTGCCCCGCCCGCGTACCCCCGAACCGGTGACGGCTGGAGAGCGCCACCACCCACGGACTGTCGGTCACCTTCACGGGTTTGCCGCCGATCACCACGCCGTCGGCGACAGCCCGTGGCGCCTGGGCCAAAGGTGCCACGGCCGCTCCCGCCACCAGGGTCAGCGCGCCCGCAAGGACACGGGAAAAGGGACGACGCATAGGGCCTCCTGACTCTGTGTGTGCATGACTCCACCCAGAGTGGGACGCCCGGTGGCCGTGCGCACCCGCGCGCGGCCCGCGCCGGCTCCTAGTCGAGGTAGTCGCGCAGGACCTGCGAGCGGGAGGGGTGCCGGAGCTTGGACATGGTCTTGGACTCGATCTGACGGATGCGCTCACGCGTGACGCCGTAGACCTTGCCGATCTCGTCCAGCGTCTTCGGCTGGCCGTCCGTGAGCCCGAACCGCATGGAGACCACGCCGGCCTCGCGCTCGCTGAGCGTGTCGAGCACCGAGTGCAGCTGCTCCTGCAGGAGCGTGAAGCTCACGGCGTCCGCCGGGACGACGGCCTCGGAGTCCTCGATGAGGTCACCGAACTCGCTGTCGCCGTCCTCGCCGAGCGGGGTGTGCAGGGAGATCGGCTCGCGCCCGTACTTCTGGACCTCGATGACCTTCTCGGGGGTCATGTCGAGTTCCTTGGCCAGCTCCTCCGGGGTGGGCTCGCGGCCCAGGTCCTGGAGCATCTGGCGCTGCACGCGGGCCAGCTTGTTGATCACCTCGACCATGTGCACCGGGATGCGGATGGTGCGCGCCTGGTCCGCCATCGCGCGGGTGATCGCCTGGCGGATCCACCAGGTGGCGTACGTGGAGAACTTGTAGCCCTTGGTGTAGTCGAACTTCTCGACCGCGCGGATCAGGCCCAGGTTGCCCTCCTGGATCAGGTCCAGGAAGAGCATGCCGCGGCCGGTGTAGCGCTTGGCGAGGGAGACCACGAGGCGGAGGTTGGCCTCCAGCAGGTGGTTCTTGGCGCGGCGGCCGTCCTCGGCGATGATCTCCAGCTCGCGCTTGAGCTTGGGGGCCAGCTTGTCGGAGTTGGCCAGCTTGTCCTCGGCGAACAGGCCCGCCTCGATGCGCTTGGCGAGCTCGACCTCCTGCTCGGCGTTGAGGAGGGGCACCTTGCCGATCTGCTTGAGGTAGTCCTTGACCGGGTCGGCGGTGGCGCCGGCGACCGCGACCTGCTGCGCCGGGGCGTCGTCCTCGTCGTCGTCGGAGAGCACGAAGCCCTTGGTCTCGCCGCTCTCCTCCTCGTCCTCGGCCTTGACGGCACCGGGGCCCTCTTCGAGCGGCTCTTCCTCGGAGGCCTCGTCGACGTCCTTCTTGGCGGCCGTCTTCTTCGCCGCCGTCTTCTTCGCGGCGGTCTTCTTGGCGGGGGCGGCCTTCTTGGCGGCCGTCTTCTTCGCCGCCGCCTTCTTGGCGGGGGCGGTCTCGGTTCCGGTCTCGTCCGCGAGCGCGTCGGTGGTGTCCGGCTCCACGGGCCCGGCCGCCGGGGCCGCGGCGGCGACGGTCTTGGCGGCCGTCGTCCTCGCCGCTGCCTTCCTGGCGACGGGCTCGGTGGCCGTCCGCTTGGCGGGGGTCTTCGCTGCGACGCTCTTGCGGGGGCGCTTGGGCGACTCCGCGGCACTGACCATCAGCGTCACACCCTCTTCCTCGAGGATCTGGTTGAGGCTGCGCAGAACATTCTTCCACTGGGTTGGCGGAATCTGGTCAGCCTCGAAGGCCCGACGCACGTCATCGCCGGCGATCTGCCCCTCGGCCTTGCCCCGCTCGATGAGCGCCATCACAGACTCGGACTCGGCGATCTCCGGCGGGAGCGTACGGGATGTGCTGGCCGACACGAACAACCTCTCGGAACGATGGGAACGGCTTCCGACCCCGGCCTGGTGCTGGACCGGAGCCGACGACCACCGACCTGGGGATGGTCCGGCGGCGCGGGCAGGGGCCGGGGAGCTGTACAGCACCCCCAAGGGCTGCTGTCTTCCCTCCGTCGGCCATCACCTCTTAAGTCATCGCGTGACCTCGCAGAGTGTTACGCGCAATATTCGTGGCCCGAGTCACATCCCCGAGTCACATCGTGTCCGCACATGGATGTCGCCGGGCCCCCACCGGGCCCGGCGACCGCTCGCTCCGTCCCCGCGCCCCCGCCCGCCGGGCGCCCTCAGTGCTCGCGCGGGGCCGGAACCACGCGCTCGACCTCGGGGTGGACCGTCAGGAGCTGGCGCATCGCGTTCTCGGCGCCGACCGCGTCCCCGGTGGCCAGGGCCTCGACGATGCGCGCATGGTGCGCGACGGAGGTCTCGCTGGGCCGGTCGCAGGACGTGACCGGGCTGCCGGAGACCTGGAGCGCGGAGGACACGATGCCGGAGAGGTGCTCCAGCATGCGGTTTCCGGCGACCTGGATGAGCAGGGCGTGGAACTCGTTGTCGGCGCGCGCGAAGGTGATCGCGTCCCCCTGGGCGAGGGCGTGGCCCATGATCTCGACCATGTCGGCGAGGCGCTGCTGGACGTCCTGGCGGCCGTGGCCGGCGGCGAGGCGGGCGGCGAGCGGCTCGATCGTCCAGCGGAGCTCGTTGAGCTCGCGGCGCTGGTCCTCGCGCTGGGGGCCGAAGGCGCGCCACTCGATGATGTCCGGGTCGAGCAGGTTCCAGTCGCTGACGGGCCGCACCCGGGTGCCGACGTTGGGGCGGGCGCTGACGAGGCCCTTGGCCTCCAGGACCCGCAGCGATTCGCGGACGACCGTGCGGGAGACCTCGAACCGCTGGCCGATCTCCTCGGGGACCAGCGGGCGGTCCGCGCCGAGGTCGCCGGAGACGATCATCTGACCGAGCTGCTGGACGAGTTGGCCGTGCAGGCCCCGGCCGCGGCTGCCCGCCGCGCGACGGCCCACCCGGCTCAACTCGACGTCGGCGCCGTCCCAGTGGGGCGCTCCGACGCGGTCGGTGCCGGAGGCCTCCGCGTAGGGGTAGCGATCGAGTTCGCCCGGGCCGGCGAGGCCGGTGTCGGCGTGGCGGGCGGCGGTCATCATGGTGTGCGCAAGGGTACTCACGAATCCTTTGTCGGCCGTGCTTCAGCGACCCTTGAGGTCTTTGGTGAAAAGCACACGAAAGGGTGATCGGTGCCACCTGCGCAATTGACGACTTATCGTAAAGAACCGGGCCTTTTGCGGGGAGTTGTGATCCTGTTCGAGTGTTCCGGGCGTCTTCGGTCGCCTTGGACCCGCCTTCGGTCCCGAAGTGATCAGAGGCGGACTCGGCCGCGCAGGCCGGTGAACCCATAGGCGCACAACAGGACCATCAACGAGAGCACCAGAGCGGTCCCGACGGGCTGGGCCATCACCCGCAGCACCCCCTGGACCAGCCGGTCCGCCTCCGGCGGCCACTGCGCCCAGGTCAGCCCGCGCAGCCGGGCCGCCATCCCCGAAGCCGGGTACGCGGAGGGGCCGTCGAGAGCCTTGCGCACCAGCGGCACCACGAGCAGCGGCACCGCGAACACGGCGGCCAGGCCGGCGGTAGCGGACCGGAACACCCCGGAGGCGAGTACGCCCGCCCAGGCGCAGCCGATGAGGAGCCCGGCCCAACTCACCGCCGGGGCGAGCCACTCGGCCGGGACCCGCAGCGGGCCGCGGTCGAACACGAGCCCCAGCGCGACCGCGTCGGCGGTGACGGCGAGGGCGCCGAGGAGCAGGGAGAGGGCGCCGCAGACGCCGAGCTTGGCGGCCAGCAGCCCCAGCCGCCGGGGGACGGTGCCGCGGTCGGCCGCGAGGGCGGGGTAGCGGTACTCCTCACCGAAGGCCAGGGCGCCGAGCAGGCCGGCGCCGATGGCGGCGGGCGGCAGCGGGAACAGCTGCGGCCAGGCGGCGAGCAGCCGGTTCTGCGAGGTCTGCCCGGCCCGGGCCAGGATCAGCGCGGTGACCATGGACACGGCGACCACGGTGGCCGCGGTCAGCACCGGGGTGGCGGTGCCGAAGACCCGCCGCAGTTCGTAGCGCAGCGGCCGCAGCGGCCCGCCCATCCTGCGCACGGCCGAGACGGGCGGCTCGGCGGTGCGCACCGCCCGGGCGCGCTCGCCGCGGCCGTCACCCGGCTCGGTCCTGGCCGGCGGGACCGGCGCGCCGGTGTCCCCGGTCTCGTCGGCGAGCTGGTGGACCAGCACCCCGTGCCGGAACGCCGCCTCACCGACCTCCGCACAGCTGCTGCCGTACACCGACAGCCGGCTGCCGCTCTCCTCGACGATCTCCACCGCCCGCCGTCCGGCGCGCGCCTCGCGGCCCAGTACGTCGGCCAGCCGGGCCGCGTGCGGGGTGCGCACCGCGACCCGCGGCCGCAGCCGGGTCCGCGCGAACGCGCTCACGTCCTGGTCGGCGACGAGCCGGCCCGCGTCGATGCTGACGACCCGGTCGGCGCTGCGGGCGGCCTCCTTGGGGTCGTCGGTGGTGAACAACACCGCCCCGCCCAGGGCCGCATGACCGCGCAACAGCCCGAACAGCCAGTTCCGCTCCCGGGGCGAGAGCCCGGCGGCGGGCTCGTCCAGCAGCAGGGTGCACGGGTCGGCGAGCAGCGCCGCCGCGAGCCCGACCCTGCGGTCCATGCCGAGCGAGAGCGAACCGAGCCGCTGGTCGCGCAGGCCCGCGATGCCCACCACGTCGAGCATGGCGTCGGCCCGTGAGGCCGGCACACCGGCGGCGGCGCACAGCATCCGCAACTGGCCGCGGACCGTCCGAGCGGGGTGCCCGGGGACGTCCCCGAGCAGGACGCCCACCTCACGGCCGGGATGCGGGATCCGGTGCAGGGGGCGGCCGCGGAAGTAGGTGACGCCGCGCCCCGGTTGGAGTTCGAGCATCAGCCGCAGAGCGGTGGTCTTGCCCGCACCGGCTTCGCCGAGCAGAGCGGTGACACTCCCGGGGTGGACCTCGAAGGTGAGGTCGTCCACGGCGGGCGGGAGGTCTCGGCGGGGCGCACTGGTGAGTCCGATGGCTTGGAGCATCGCTTCTCCCGCGGGGGGTGAGACCGCTCTGCGGCAGTGTGAGTACCCCACACAAGATAACGCGATATGTCCGATTTTCGATGCAAGCGCCCCGGTCGAATGTCGGGTCGTCAGACTTCCGGACGCAGCATCGGCGGATTGAGCAGGGTCGCCCCGCCGGCCCGGAAGAGCTGGGCGGGCCGTCCGCCCTGACGGGTCGTCGTGCCCCCGGCCGGCACCAGGAACCCGGGGGTCCCGGTGACCTTGCGGTGGAAGTTGCGCGGGTCGAGGGCCACGCCCCACACCGCCTCGTACACCCGGCGCAGCTCACCGACGGTGAACTCCGGCGGGCAGAAGGCCGTGGCCAGCGAGGAGTACTCGATCTTCGAACGGGCCCGCTCGACACCGTCGGCGAGGATCCGCGCGTGGTCGAAGGCGAGCCCCGAGGGGGCCTCGCCACCGCCGGCGAGGAGCTCGTCCACGGGGGCCCAGCGCGCGCTGTTGGCATCTCCACCGGCCCGGGGCGCCGGCAGGTCAGGCGCCAGGACCAGATGCGCCACGCTGACCACCCGCATCCGCGGGTCGCGCTTGGGGTCCCCGTAGGTGGCGAGCTGCTCCAGGTGCGCGCCGTTGCCCGCGCCGGGCTCACCGGCGTCGTGGGCGCACAGCCCGGTCTCCTCGGAGAGCTCGCGGGCCGCGGCGGCCGCCAGGTCCTCGTCACCGCGGACGAAACCGCCGGGCAGCGCCCACCGTCCCTGGAACGGTGACTCACCCCGCCGGACCACCAGCGCGCAGAGCGCGTGGCGCCGCACGGTGAGCACGACCAGGTCGACGGTGACAGCGAAGGGCGGATAGGCCGACGGGTCGTAGGGCGACATGCGGCGATCATAGTCGTCTGCCTGACGATAAACAGTCCTTTGGCCATCCCGGACCACCGAATGCGGAACGCGAGCGGGCTCCACGGGGACCGGCCACGCCCCCTGCGCCCGACTGGGCCGGGAAGTGACCCGCTACCCACCCAGTTGCAAGGCATCGGCCGCCTCCTCCACCATCCCGAGGCCGAGCCGGCTGACCCGGACGGTGAAGGGCTCGCCCGCGACCCGCAGGTCCGACAGACGCACCGCTCCGAGTGGGGCCCCGGCCAGCGGGGACAGCGCGACGGTGCCCGCCGGGACGTCGGGGCGGATCCCGGCCAACGCGGTCAGCGCGTGGATCCCGGCGGCCGCCGCCACCGCGGCCGGGCGGCAGGCGGCCGGATGCGGAAGCGGAGCGCTGCCCGCGGTGCGCTGCTCGGCGGCGTACATCTCCGGCAGCCGGTGGCCGAAGCACTCGGCCGCGTCCAGCAGCCCCCGCAGCAGGCCCCCGGCCTCCTTCTCGAAGCCCGCGGCGGCCAGCCCGCCCACCGCGACGGCGCTCTCGTACGGCCGCACCGCGCCCGAGCGGTGGCCGAACGGATTGTGGCCCGGCTCCCGCGCGGCCATGCTGCGCAGCCCCCATCCGCAGTCCATGGCCGGGGCGCCCAGCAGCCGGGCCAGCTGTTCGGTACGGACCTTGTCGAGCAGCCCGGGGGCGACCCGGCCGCCGCCCAGCAGTCCGGTGTCCAGCAGGTGCGCCGCGGCTCCGGTCAGCCGGGGCAGCGGCCGCCCGTCGGGGTGCAGGGCGGCTGCGGGCCGCCCGCCGTCCGGTCCGTCGACCCAGAAGGCCTCGTGGAACCGCGCGCGCAGCGCGTCCGCCCACTGCCGCCACTCCTCGGCGCCGGGCCGCCCGCACGCGGCGAGCAGGTCGGCGCCGAGCAGCGCGGCCCGGTGGGCATGGGCCTGGGTCTCGCAGCGCCGCGGCCCCGGATCGGGGTCGGCCAGGAGCCCGTCCTCCCCGAGCCCGCGCCGGAGCCAGTCCAGGCAGCGCTCGGCGGCCGGCAGCAGCCGCGCCACCTCGTCCTCGGGCAGCCCCCACAGCCGGGCCTCGGCGAGCACGACGGGGAAGGCGAGGGTGGCCTCCGTCCCCGTGCACCCGGGCGGCAGGTGCGGCCCCGCGCTGCGCAGTGGCCCGGGGATCTTGCCGGCGTCCTGCCCGGTCCCCTTGCCCGCGCCCTGGCCGGTGTCCTTGCCGCCGGGCTCGAGCTGGCTGCGGGCGAGGACCCGGAGGGTGGCTGCTGCGAGCCCCGTGCCGAGCGGCAGTGCCATCCTGGCGGCCCAGAGGGACTCGGCCGGGGCCAGACCACACCGCCATGGCACTCCGGCCGCCACGAAGGCGTCAGCGGGCTCCTCGGGGTCTCTCAGCAGCAGCGCCCGCAGGTCGGCGAGGCTGGTGCGGAACCAGGCCTCCACCCTCGGGTCGTCGCCCTCGGCGCGCGCCCGGGCCAGCGGACTGGCCACCTGCCCTGCCGGTGCCCGCGCGCTGCGGTCCTGGGTGGTGCGCAGCTCGATGGTGCGGGACTCGCCCGGCGCCAGTTCCAGCTGCCACCGCAGCAGCCCGGCGGAGGCGAGGGCGTCGTCGGGCGGCGGTTCGGCGGTGGTGACCGCCTGGGCTTCGGGGGTGCTCCAGCGCAGCCCCGAGGTGTGCACGCCGGCGGGCAGCTCGGGCCCGGCCCGGCCGGCCGCGACGGCGGCCAGCTCGGCCAGATCGGTGCCCAGCGAGATCTCCACGGGCAGCCGCACCGGGCGGGCGGCGTAGCTGCGCAGGGTGATCCGCTCCGTGCCGTCGGCGTGCCGCACCCGCTCCACGCCGATGTCGGGGTCGGGACCGGCCTCCGCCCCGGTCCGGACCGTCGCGGTGAAGGAGGCCCGGTCGGCGCCGAGACTGCGGCCCTGCACGGCGACCGGGTCGTGCCCGGCGACCCGGAGCAGGCAGCGGGAGAGCAGCCGGCGGCCGGAGCGGTAGATGCCGTCCAGTCCACGCCCGGTCAGTTGTCCGTGTTCCGGCGAGATCACCAGGCTGGGCGCGGCGACACAGAGCACGGCCCCGTGCACGGGCGGCAGGTCGGGCCGGCGGGCGGGCGGGGCCGCGGGCGGCCGGGCCGGGTGCGCTCCGGGGGGATGGTCGTGGGGGCGAGCGGGGGAATCGAGGTGGGCCATGCGTCGCCTTGTCTGCGCTCCGGTGTGTTTCGCTGGGCGGCACGGGCGGGCCACTACCACCCCACAGCGCAACGCGGCCGCCCCCGCCCGGGTCACGCCCCGCACACCCCTGCGCAGCGAGGTCCACCACCGCTCGGCCCCGTTCACTGCCCGCTCCCGGTCGTCCTGCGCGTACCGCGGCGGGCGGTGCGGGTGGCCCGCCCGGGCGGGCGTCCGGCCACGGGGCGGTTGCGGGACGGTTCGCGTCGGCGGCGTTCCTCCCGCAGACAGTGGCGCAGCCCCTCGGGGTCCATGCCCTCGTTGCAGGCGTGGTGGAGCAGCTGGGCGAAGCGGTAGTCGGCGTCGGCCCGCAGGGCCAGCGCCAGCGCGATGCGTGCGGTCGGCTCGTCACCGGTCGACCAGCAGACCCAGCCGGCCAGGGTGAGGGGGGCGGCCGCGTGCTCGGCGTACGCCCCGACGCAGCGCCGGGCCAGTGCCCGCCACAGCCGCAGGGCCGGGGCCGCCTCCTCGTCCTCCATCCACTCGGCGGCGATGTCGCGCACCTCGCGGTCCTGGAGCCCGAGGATCAGCGTGGCGGCCTCGTCGTGGCATAGCAGTGCGTCGTCCCGGTCGTCGGCACAGGGCCCGCCCTCCGGGGGCGGGGCGAGGGTGAGGC
This sequence comes from Streptomyces sp. NPDC042102, assembly GCF_055582305.1. Lineage (NCBI taxonomy): Bacteria > Bacillati > Actinomycetota > Actinomycetes > Kitasatosporales > Streptomycetaceae > Streptomyces > Streptomyces sp. NPDC042102. The sequence goes on along the minus strand of NZ_JBVJDL010000001.1, from coordinate 95,344 downwards.
GCTCCATCAGGCTGCGGGCCAGGGTGAGGGTCTCGGCCCCCACCTCCTCCTTGGTCGCACCGCCCAGGATCCTCGGCACGAGGGCGACGGCGGCCCGGTCCAGGGCCCGCTCCTGCTCCTCGGCGGCGGGCCCGCGCAGGGGCAGCAGGCGGCTCTCGATGTCCTTGAGCGAGCCGCGGACCTGGAGTCCGGCGAAGGCGGCGGCCGCCGCCATCACCGAGGTGCCGGGCAGGGCCAGCGCGTTGCCCTCGGCCGGGCAGCAGCGCGGGTCGGGGCAGCAGTAGCTCCAGTACCGGCCGGCGGAGATGCACAGTGCCTCCAGCACCGGCACGTCGAGGGCCCCGCAGGCGAGCCGGAGGCGCTGGGCGAGCGGCCGCAGCCTGGTCATCACCCGCTGGCCGGTCTCGCCGTCGCGCGGATCCTGGCACAGGAAGACGACGATCCCGTCGGGCTTGCTCGCGCGCCGCTCGCTGCCGCGGATCAGGCACTCCGCCGCCTGCTGGGCGGTGTCCTCCCACTCCGTGGGAGATGCCGGAATGCCCACGCGCAGCCGGCCGCCGAAGCGGCCGCCCTCGCCGTGCACGGCGACCATCACGAGGGAGTCGGTGGGGTGGAAGCCGACCATGTAGGGCAATGCGTCGGCCAGCTCCGCGGGGCCGCGCAGGGTGATCTGCGGGTCGGTGGACGGTCCGGACGGGTCGCGTGGTTCGAGTTGCTTCGTCATGGCTCGACGGTCCCGCGCATGATCCGATCCGAAAACCCCTGTGGATAACTTCTCTTCACCCTTCAACATCCACATCCTCCGAGACGCCGTTGGCGCGATGTCCGACGCATCGGGTTGCATGGGGGCATGAACGCAGACCTGAGGTCCTCGGCCGATTCCGTGCTCGCCCGTCTCGTGGGAGACCCGACGGGCGCCGCGCGGCTGCGCGAGGACCAGTGGCGGGCGATCGAGGCCCTCGTCGCCCACAAGCGGCGCGCCCTGGTGGTGCAGCGGACGGGCTGGGGCAAGTCCGCGGTGTACTTCGTGGCGACGTCGCTGCTGCGTGCGGCCGGTGCCGGGCCCACCGTGATCGTCTCCCCGCTGCTCGCGCTGATGCGCAATCAGGTCGAGGCCGCGGCCCGGGCCGGCATCCACGCCCGGACCATCAACTCCGCCAATCCGGAGGAGTGGGAGGGCATCCAGGCCGAGGTCGCGCAGGGCGCGGTCGATGTCCTGCTGGTGAGTCCGGAGCGGTTGAACAACCCGGAGTTCCGGGACCAGGTGCTGCCCAAGCTCGCCGCGGCGACCGGCCTGCTGGTGGTCGACGAGGCGCACTGCATCTCCGACTGGGGCCACGACTTCCGCCCCGACTACCGCCGGCTGCGCACGATGCTGGCCGATCTGCCGCCGGGCGTCCCGGTGCTGGCCACGACCGCGACGGCGAACGCCCGCGTGACCGCGGACGTCGCAGAGCAGTTGGGCACGGGCGCGGGCACGGACGCGCTGGTGCTGCGCGGCCCGCTGGACCGGGAGAGCCTGAGCCTCGCGGTGCTGACGCTGCCCGACGCGGCGCACCGGCTGGCGTGGCTGGCCGACCACCTGGGCGAGCTGCCGGGCTCCGGGATCATCTACACCCTGACGGTGGCGGCGGCCGAGGAGGTCACCGCGTACCTGCGCCACCGGGGGCACACGGTCGCCTCGTACACGGGCAGGACGGAGAACGCCGACCGCCAGCAGGCCGAGGAGGACCTGCAGGCCAACCGGGTCAAGGCGCTGGTCGCGACCTCGGCGCTGGGCATGGGCTTCGACAAGCCCGACCTGGGCTTCGTGGTGCACCTGGGCTCGCCGTCCTCGCCGATCGCCTACTACCAGCAGGTGGGCCGCGCCGGCCGCGGAGTGGAGCACGCGGAGGTGCTGCTGTTGCCCGGCCGGGAGGACGAGGCGATCTGGCAGTACTTCGCCTCGGTCGCCTTCCCGCCGGAGGAGCAGGTACGGCGCACCCTCGACGTGCTGGCGCAGGCCGGCCGGCCCCTGTCGCTGCCGGCGCTGGAGCCGCTGGTCGACCTGCGGCGCACCCGGCTCGAGACGATGCTGAAGGTCCTCGACGTCGACGGCGCGGTGCACCGGGTGAAGGGGGGCTGGACCGCGACGGGCGAGCCGTGGGTGTACGACACCGAGCGGTACGCGTGGGTGGCCCGGCAGCGGGCCGCCGAGCAGCAGGCGATGCGCGACTACGCGGCGGCCACGAGCTGCCGGATGGAGTTCCTGCGCCGCCAGCTGGACGACGAGGAGGCCGCCCCGTGCGGCCGCTGCGACAACTGCGCGGGGGCCCGGTTCACGGCCGACGTCTCCCCCGCGGCGCTGGACACGGCTCGCGGGGAGCTGGGCCGGCCGGGCGTGGAGCTGGAGCCGCGCAAGATGTGGCCGACGGGTCTGGCGGCCGTCGGGGTCGACCTCAAGGGCCGGATCCCGGCCGGGGAGCAGGCCGCGACGGGCCGGGCGCTGGGGCGCCTCTCCGACATCGGCTGGGGCAACCGGCTGCGTCCGATGCTCGCACCGCAGGCTCCGGATCAGCCGATTCCGGACGACGTCGCGCAGGCGGTGGTCGCGGTGCTCGCCGACTGGGCGCGCGGCCCGGGCGGCTGGGCCTCCGGCGCACCGGACGCGCCGGCCCGGCCGGTGGGCGTGGTGGCGCTGCCCTCGCGCAGCCGGCCTCAGCTGGTCGGTTCCCTGGCCGCCCGGATCTCGGCGGTCGGGCGGATTCCGCTGCTCGGCACGCTGGCGTACACCGAGCAGATGCCGGAGTTCGGGCTCTCCTCGTCCAACAGCGCGCAGCGGGTGCGCGGGCTCCACCAGTCCTTGACCGTTCCCCCGGAGCTGGCCGCCACGCTGGCGGAAGCAGCGGGTCCGGTGCTCCTCGTCGACGACCGCGCGGAGACCGGCTGGACTCTGGCCGTCGCCGCCCGGCTACTCCGGCTGGCGGGCACTCAGGAAGTGTTCCCGCTGGTCCTGGCCGTTCAGCCGTAACGGGAGGCGTCATGGTGAACGCTCCGGGGCAAGGATATGAACGGCAAACCAACCAATTCCGGTCGGCGGCGTCAATTGCTCGTTGCCGCACACTCACGGGCCACGCGAGAATCGGAGGGCTCCCGCACGGCTCGTCGGCACCCATAGGGCCGCGCTGCGGCGCGCCCACACCCCAGCCGTGCCCGTCCGCGGGCGTGTACCCGAAGGGAGGACCGTGACCTTCGGATTCGCCCCGCCCGCGGCCTCGTCACCGCAGGCGGCCACCGACGGCGTCAGGCGGCACGGCAGGCTGCTGGAGCCGGCCGAGTGGACTGCCGCCGGAATCCCGCTGTTGCGCAATCCGCGCGAGCTGGTCGGCGGACTGCACTCGCGGCACGCTCCGGTGCTCTCGACGGCTGTGATCGCCGTCCTCGACCCCGAGGAACGGCTGGTGGCGAGCGCCTCGTTCGTGCAGCGGTCGGCCTCGGCGGACGGCTGGGAGTACCGCAACGCGCTGCTCGCGCGGCTGCGCCGGGTGATCCCGCACGACCTGCGAAGGCGTGCTCCGGTCAGGACGGCCGTACTGCTCTACTGCCGCGAGGGCGACGAGCGGTGGACCGAGGAGGACGGGGCCTGGATGTGGGGGCTGCGCGACGCCTGCACGCTGCACGGGCTGCGCTGCGGCGCGTACATCACCCTGACGCGCGAGGGCTGGCAGGTGCTCGGTGAAGGCCGGGGCGGCCGTCGGCCCAGCTCCGACTCACGGCCGGTCCGGCTGGGCGACGCCACGCCGGAGCACGTTCCCCTGACGCTGCGTACGGGCGGTGGCTCGGCCGAGGCACTGCGCCGTACCGCCGCGCGCTGAGCGCGGCACCACCACGCGCCGTACCGCCACGCACTGGTCGCCGTAGCGCTGCACGCCGTACTGCCACCCGCTGAGCGCCGGAGCACCGCGCGCCGTACTGCCACTTGCTGCGCGCCGTACCGACGGTCCCGCGGAGCGACGGCGGACGACAGGGGGCTACAGCGGGGCCGGCTCGTGGCCTGCCCCGCCCCTCGCCCTCGGCCGGGTACGGGGCGTCAGACGCCCGCCCCCAGCACGGAGTTGATCTGCTGCGGGTCGCCGCACACGATCAGCAGCGCACCGGCGCGCTCGAGCGCGACCGGCAGGGCACCGGCCGTCGCGTCCGCCGATCCGCCGTTGACCGCGAAGACCACGACCGCACGGCCCCCGGCACGCTGCACCTGCGCGGCATCGGCGTAGAAGACGTCGTCCCCGGCATCGTGCTGGGCCCAGTAGGCGGCCTCGCCGAAGGACAGCTCGTGCGCGGCCCACGGGTGCGGGTCGCCGGTGGTCAGCACCAGGATGTCGCCGGGCGCGCGCCCGGTGTCGAGCAGCAGGTCGACGGCCTCTTCGGCCGCGTCCAGCGCGCCCTCGGCGGAGGCCGGGATGAGCTGGATCTGCGGCACCGCGGCGGAGACCGACGGTGCGGTGGGGGTGGCGGAGGTTCCGTGGCCGGCCGGACCGCGCTGCGCGGGCGGAGCGGGACGGGGACCGGGGCGTCCGGGCCGGGGTACGGCTGCGGGACGCGGACCAGGTACGGGACGGGGGGTCTGCGTGCGGCCTGCGGCCGGCGTGACGCGGGGACCCTGGGCACTCTCGTGAATCTGAGGCTCCTCGGGGGTGAGAGGCATGTGTTGATGTCTATCAAACACCGGTACGAAACGTACCGGTGGGTGGCACGTGGGTGCGATCAGAAATCGAAGCCGAGTTGGCCTCCGATTTCCAGCTCCAGCGCTTCCTCGCTGCGGCGGACCTTCTTCAGGTGCCGCCACTGGGGCAGCGTGTCGAGGTAGGCCCACGACAGCCGGTGGTACGGGGTGGGCCCGAGCGCCTCAAGTGCCGCCCGGTGCACGGGCGATGGGTAGCCGGCGTTGGCGGCGAAGCCGAAGTCGCCGATTCCGCCGCCCCCTTCACCCAGCTCGGCCATCATCCGGTCGCGCCGGACCTTGGCGATCACCGAGGCCGCCGCGACGGCGACGCAGGAGCGGTCGCCCTTGATGACGGTACGGACCCGCCAGGGCGGGCCGAGATAGTCGTGCTTGCCGTCGAGGATCACCGCGTCGGGCCGCACCGGCAGGGCCTCCAGGGCCCGTACCGCCGCGAGCCGCAGGGCGGCCGTCATCCCGAGCTCGTCGATCTCCTCCGGGGAGGCGTGCCCGAGGGCGTGCGCCGTGACCCAGTCCTCCAGCACGGCCGCGAGCTCGTCGCGCCGCTTGGGGGTCAGGAGCTTGGAGTCGGTGAGCCCTTCGGGCGGCCGGCGCAGGCCGGTGATCGCCGCGCAGACGGTGACGGGACCGGCCCATGCCCCTCGTCCGACTTCGTCGACCCCGGCGATGACCTTGGCGCCGGTGGTAGCGCGGAGGGAGCGTTCGACGGTGTGGGTGGGTGCTTCGTACGGCATGGCGCCAGCAAGGGTACGCCGCCCGGAGCCCCCTGCGACACCCCGGGCCGGGCGTGGCTCACACCCTGAGAAGCGGCACGAGCACCTGATCGATCATTTCCGTGATGTCAGAGTCCTCCCATTCGCTCCCGCACACCTTCGAGCGGTACATCATCATTGCCGGAATCACGTCGGCGATGTACTCGCCCGTGGCGTCGGGCCGGACGTCCCCTCGCTCGATTCCTCGCTGGACAAGGTCTCCGACCAGCCCCGCCGACGGATCGATGACCACGGACCGGATGATCTCGCGGAAGGCCTGCGCGCTACCGCTGTCGCATTCGTGAAGGACCGAGCGCAGCGCCTGCCCGGAGCGCGAGTGCATCGAGTCACGCATCCGGCGGCACAGCAGGATCAGGTCCTCCCGGACGGACCCCTGGTCCGGAATGTCCCCCAGCGACGGCAGGCCGGCCCGCAGCACCGCGGCGACAAGGTCGGTCTTGGAGGGCCAGCGCCGGTAGACGGCCGCCTTGCCGGTACGGGCCTGCGCCGCGACACCCTCCATCGTGAGCCCGTTCCAGCCGACCGTACTGAGCTGCTCCAGCGCGGCATCGAGGATCGCCCGCACGAGCTCGGCCCCGCGCCGCCGCCCCGCGGCCCCCGCCGGAACCTCCGGCCAGCGCGCACCCATCATCTCCGGCACCTCCGCCCCGGCCCGTACGCCCGTCGCACATGTTTTCAGCCGTAGTGAACGCTTGCGTTCACTAGTCGGCACCTCCTACCGTGGTGCCTCAGTGAACGATCGCGTTCACTATTTCACTTTGGGGGGATCCTCAGTGACAAGCTCTCAACTGGCCGCGCCCCGAATACCGGGCAAGGCCCGCCGTGCGGGGCGCCCTGGAGTGGCGCTCGCCGTCATCGCCGCGTGCCAGCTCATGGTCGTCCTCGACGCGACCATCGTGAACATCGCCCTGCCGCACATCCAGACCGCCCTCTCCTTCTCCACCACCGACCTCTCCTGGGTGCTCAGCGCCTACACCCTCGCCTTCGGAGGCCTGCTCCTCCTGGGCGGCCGGGCCGGTGACATCCTGGGTCGGCGCCGGGTCTTCATGGCCGGAATCCTGCTGTTCACCGCCGCTTCCCTGCTCGGCGGCTTCGCCCAGGAGCCCTGGCAGTTGCTCGCCGCCCGCGCGCTGCAAGGGGTCGGCGGCGCGATCGCGTCACCCACCTCACTGGCGCTGATCACCACCACGTTCGCCGAAGGCCCGGAACGCAACCGGGCCTTCGGCGTCTTCGCCGCCGTCTCGGCGGGCGGCGGCGCGATCGGCCTGCTCGCCGGCGGCATGCTGACCGAGTGGCTCGACTGGCGCTGGGTCCTGTTCGTCAACGTCCCGATCGGCGTACTGATCGCCGTCCTCGCCCCGCTCTACATCAACGAGTCCGAGCGTCACCCCGGCCGCTTCGACGTCGCGGGCGCGCTCACCTCCACCGGCGGCATGGCCTCGCTCGTCTACGGGTTCATCCGCGCCTCGGAGGAGGGCTGGCGGGACCCGCTCACCATCGGGTCGTTCGCCGCCGCCGTCGTCCTGCTCGCGCTCTTCGCGCTCATCGAGTCCCGGGCCCGCGAACCGATCACCCCGCTGCGGATGTTCGCCGACCGCAATCGCGCCGGAACCTACCTGATCATGCTCAGCCTCGCCGCCGCGATGTTCGGCATGTTCTTCTTCATCGTCCAGTTCGTGCAGAACGTACTGGGCTTCTCCCCCATCCAGTCCGGCTTCGCCTTCCTCCCGGTGACCGTCGCGATCGTCACGGCCGCCGGCCTGTCCCAGCGCTTCCTGCCACGCCTGGGCCCCAAGCCGTTCATGGTCACCGGGTCGGCGATCACCGGCACCGGGCTGGCCTGGCTGGCCTTCATCGACACCGACAGCTCCTACGTCACCGGCGTGCTCGGCCCGATGCTGCTGTTCGGCTTCGGCATGGGCCTGAACTTCGTCACGCTCACCCTCACCGCCGTCTCCGGCGTGGCGCCGCACGAGGCGGGCGCGGCGTCGGGGCTGCTCAACGCCAGCCAGCAGGTGGGCGGCTCGCTCGGACTGTCCATCCTGGTCACCGTCTTCGGCACGGCGGCCCGCGAGGAGGGTGCCCGGCAGACCGCGGACTTCATGCGACAGGCCGACGAGGCCCAGAAGGCGGCGTTCCTGCAGACCAAGCAGCTGCCGGACCCATGGGGCGACGCCGTGCTCACCCACGGCATCTCCACCTCGTTCTTCGCGGCCGTCGCCATGGCCGCGCTCGCCCTGCTCACCGCGCTGCTGGTCATCCGGGTACGCAAGAGCGACCTGGAGGCCCTGAGCGGTTCCGCCGCGGGGGCGGGACCGGCGGCCTGAAGGCCGCGCACGAGCACCACGTACGGACGCCGGACGCGGGCCCGGACGCGGGGGACGATCCCGCGCCCGGGCCCGCCGTACGGGACCTGCGCCCGCCGTACGGACCCGCGCCTGCCGTGCAGGGCCCGCGCCCGCGTACGGAGCCGTGCGCGCGTCGTCAGTACTCGACGCGGCTGCCGAACGCACCGAGCTTCGAGCAGACCTCGTACGAGGCCGTCACCGGACGGTCCTTCAGGAGCCACTTGGCCCGCTGCTCGCCCAGGCTGGCCGCGTACCAGGGCGTGCGGCCACGCTCCGCGAGCCTGTCGTTGATCCCGCGCAGCGCGCACGAGCGCTGCGGTTCGGGGAGCCGGTCCAACGCGGGCACGGCGTCCGCCGAGAGCGACTGGAAGTAGGCCAGGTCGATCGTGCCGTCCCGTTCGAAACGGGCCACGTTCCGTTCCGCGACCATGCCGTCCGGCGACAGCAGCCCGAAGGCCAGGACGGCCGCCCCCGCGCTCGCCACGAACGCGCGCGGCAGCCAGCGCGCGCCGAACACTCCTGCCGCCATGATCAGTACGATGACCAGCCCGAGCCACAGCTCCATGGCCGCCACCGAGACGCGCAACCGCGTCAGCCCGTACGCGTCGACGTAGAAATCCATACGGCGCAGCGCGGACGCCACCACGACCAGGGTGAGCAGGCACAGGCTGCCCAGCACGCCGCGCACCAGGCGCCGGTCGGCGGGGCCCGAACGCGGGGCCCAGCGCAGGGCGAGCGCGATCACCGCGAGGGTGAGCAGGGTGGCCCACAGCAGCTGCCAGAAACCCTGGCGGGCGTACGCGGCGTAGCTCAGCCCGGTGCGGTCCAGGACCTCGGAGTAGCCGCCGAACAGCACCGTCAGCTGAACGGCGTTGAAGCCGGCGAAGAGCAGGCTGAGCAGGACCAGCGGCAGCGCCCACTCGACGCGCGAGCGCGGCTTCCCGGGGGCCACCTTGATCCGGTCCCAGCGCAGCGGTGCCGCGGCCGCGCGGGCGGCGGCGAGTGCGGCGAGCAGGCCGACCATGAAGAGCAGGAAGCGGAACGGGCCGTCGGCGACCGAGACCTCGGGGATCAGCCCGCCGAGCAGGTCGGCGAAGGCGGCGTCGGCGGAGGCGAACAGGGCGCCGAACAGGACGAGCAGGACGACCGCCACGCCCGCCGCCTTGACCAGTGGCCACCAGCGCTCGCGGCTGCCGCCGCTGCGTGCCATCAGCCCGGTCCACGCCCAGGCGACGCCGGTCGGCGCGGCGTCGAAGAAGCCGAGGGGGCTGAGCAGGACGCCGGGCCAGGTACGGCTGCCGTAGAGGGCCAGCGCGCCGAGCCCGACGGCCGCGAGCAGCGCGAGGGTGGCGGGCCACGCGGAGTCGCGCAGCGCGGGCACGGCCAGCAGGGCGAGGCAGCCCAGCGCCCAGAACAGGGTCCAGGGGCGGGCGGTACGGCCGGCTGCGCGGGCGGCGACGTACGCCGCGACGACCGCCGGTACGACGGCGATCAGCAGACCGGGGCCGAGCCCGTCACCGAGCAGCAGCGCCGCCGCGAGGCCGCTGAGCAGGACGGCGACCAGTGTCGCGGTACGGACCGGAGCCGGGTCGGCGGGCCGGATCACCTCCGCCCAGCCGGGCGCCTTCGGCGGGCGCGCTCCGTACGGCACCTGCGGACGCCCGCCGGGCCACGCGCCGGCACCGGAGCCGACCGGCCCCGCCCCGGGCCCACCGTGCGACTGCCCCGGTACCCCGGCGGGCGGCCGGTCCGGTCCGCCGGCCGGTACGGCGTGCGGCTGCCCGGAGCCCCCGGCGGCCACGCCCTGCGGCCTGCCCCCGGCCGCGGCCGGGCCACCGGCACCGGCACCGGCACCGGGCGCGGATCCGGCCCCGCCGGTCACACCGGCGCCGCCAGCCGCACCGGCACCACCAGCTGCGCGATCCCCGCTGGTCACCCCAGCATCACTAGCCGCACCATCCCTGCCAGTCGGCGCGGCCTGTGCGGCCTCCCCCGGCTCCGGGCCGTCCCCGGCCGTGGGATCCGCCTCTGCGTTCTCGGTCATTCGGGTCCCCTCCCCTGTCGCCGCGAAGCGGACAGAGTAGGCCCGTGACGTGCGGTTCCGGCCAGGATCAGCGGGTTCCTGTGGCAGGACCGTGACAAACAGATCCGGCCAAAACAGGCCGCCGGCCGGTCTGTTGGACCAGCACCGGCCCGTGCGCCGCCCGCTAGCGCACGGTCTCCGGCAGCCAGGCCGGCAGGGCCTCGGTCTGCGCCAGCCAGGCCGGCGGCAGTGCCTCGTCGCCCTGCGCACCCAGCACGCCTCCGACGATCGCGCAGGTCGTGTCCACGTCGCCGCCCACCTGCGCGGTGGTCCAGAAGGCCCGCTCGAAGTCCTGCAGCGCCCGCGCCGCCGACCACAGGGCGAAGGGCACCGTGTCGTGGGCGCTGGTGCGCCGCCCGCAGCCCAGCACCGCCGCCACCGTCGTCGCGTCGCCGTAGTCCAGCATGTCCCGGGCCCGCCGCAGCCCCGCGCCGACCGCACTGCGCGGCACGAGCGCGATCACCCCGTCCAGCAGGGCCTCGGGCTTCGGGGGACCGTCCGGGGCGGCCGCCAGCGCCGCCGCCGCCGCGACGGCCATCGCCCCGCACACCGCCTCGCGGTGCTGGTGGGTGGTGTACGCGGAGATCTCCGCCTGGTGCGTGGCCTGCTCCGGGTCCTCGGCGTACCAGGCGCCGAGCGGAGCGATCCGCATCGCCGCGCCGTTGCCCCACGAGCCCTGCCCGTTGAACAGCTCGGCGGCGAGCGTGCGCCAGTCCCCGCCCTCCCTGACCAGGCGCAGCATGCGGTTGACCGCCGGGCCGTAGCCGCGGTCGAAGTCGTGGTGGTGGGCGAAGGAGTCGGCCAGCGCGTCCTGGTCGATGCGGCCGTGTCCGGCGAGGACGGCCACGACGGAGCAGGCCATCTCGGTGTCGTCGGTCCACTGCCAGGGACCGGCGGGCAGTTCGCGCCGCTTGAGCAGCGGGTAGTGGGCGGGGACGAAGAACTGGGATCCCAGGGCGTCCCCGATCGCCAGCCCGCGCAGGCTGGCCAGGGCGCGTGCGTAGCGCCGTTCGGAAGAGGAATCAGGGGTCATCGCGGGTCACTCTAGCCGTCCAGGTCGTAAGGCTCGGGTGTGGTCCACCGCTCAAACGGGCGGTCCAGCCGGTAGCGCCCGTCGTCGCCCATCAGCAGCATCCGGAAATCGCCGTTCCCCGGGTTCGACAGGCACTCGAACTCGGCCACGGACCAGTGGAACCAGCGCATGCAGAACAGCCGCATCGTCAGCCCGTGCGTCACCAGCAGAACGTTCGGGGGATGGTCCGGGGCCTCGAAACTCCGGTACAGGCTCTCCAGGAACGACCCGACCCGGTCGTACACATCGGCACCCGACTCCCCCTGCGCGAACCGGTAGAAGAAGTGTCCGTAGGCGTCCCGGTAGGCCTTCTGCAGCCGGACGTCGTCGCGGTCCTGCCAGTTCCCCCAGTCCTGTTCGCGCAGCCGCGGCTCCTCGCGCATCCGCACCCGGGCCGGGTCCAGGCCGAGGTCGCGGAAGGTCTGCAGGGTCCGGCGGTACGGGGAGACGTACGCGCTGATGTGCTCGTCGCCGAACAGCTCGCGCAGCCGTACGCCGGCCGCCGCCGCCTGGGCGTGGCCGGTACGGGTCATCCGCAGGGCGTGGTCGGGCTCCCTCTCGTACACCGTGTCGTCGGTGTTGCCCTCCGATTCGCCGTGCCGGACGAGGACGATGCGCCGCGGTCGTGCCATTCCTCGACCCTAGTGCGACCGCTCCCGGCCCACGACCCCGGGCCCGCCCCGAGCGGCGCCGGAGGACGGGGCGGGGTCACAGGCCACAGGCCACAGGCCACAGGCCACAGGCCACAGGCCACAGGTCACAGGTCACACGGTCCAGGAGGGTTCCAGGTCCACGACGTCGCCGGTGAGCGCCTCGACATCGGCCTCGGTCTGGGCGCGCAGCGAGAGCCGTTCGACCCGTTCCTGGCGGTACTTGCCGTGCTCGGCGGCCGACTGCCACATCGACAGGACCAGGAACTCCCGGCCCGGCGCCTCGCCGAAGAGCCCGCGCAGCATGCCCGGTGAGCCGGCCATCGCCGGGTTCCACACCTTCTCCTGCATGAGCGCGAAGTGGTCCAGCCGGCCCTCGCGCACCCGGCAGTGGGCGACGCGTACGACGTCGGCGTCGGTGAAGCGCGGTTCGAAGCCGGTCTTCACGTCGAAGCGGTGGTCGAAGAGCGTCACCCGCGCATCGCGGTAGGTGCCGTGCTGCGAGGCGGCCAGCCGATCGTGCGAGCGGGCCATGAAGGAGTCGTAGAACGACCGGCTCTCCCAGAACGCGAATACATGCGCGACCCCCTGCCTCCCCCGGCTCCAGCCGCCGCCCTGCCCCCGGAATCCCGGCTCGCCCGGCAGCCCCGCCCATTTCCGCTGTCCCCGCTCGAACCCGCGTCGGTCCGTCACCGTGCAGCGAATCCACTTGACCAGCACCGCGCCATCGTACGGTGCCCAGGCCTGCCCCGGTCAGTCCCCGGACCGGTGGATACGCACCAGTTCCGCCGCATCCCGATCGGACAGCCGAATCCCGAACTCCCGGTCGAGCAGCCCGATCACCTCGTCGGAGGCGATCTCGCGCCGCTCCTCCCCCGTGGAGAGGAAACAGGTCAGGGTGCTGTCCACGAGGGCGACACGCTCGGCCGCCCCCGGCCGCATCGCGATCAGCCGGCCGGTGAAGAAGGAGGCCGGGTGGCTGGAGCTGTAGTGGTTCATCACGACGAAGTCGACGGGGTGCAGCCGCTGCGCCGCGAACGCGTACAGGTCCCGCCACTCCTCACCGTCCCTGCGCGAACGCAGCACGAGGACGCCCTCCGGCTCCTCGGCGACGCCGAACGTCCAGCCTCCCTGGCGCGCCTGGGCCCCCGGGCGCAGCGCGATCGGCTCCAGCAGGCCGTTGGCCCCGAACCCGGCGTCGCACAGCCACGGTTCACCGGCCACCGTGACGACGAGGACGGCGTGCGTCACCGGCAGCAGCGCCTCGCCCCGCGTGCGGTTGCGGGCACCGCGCGCGGACACGTCGAACCCGATCCGTTCGAGGGCGGCCGCGAGCAGCGAGTTCTGCTCGTAGCAGTAGCCGCCGCGGCGGCCGTGCACGAGCTTGTCCTCGATGCTCTTGACGTCCAGCGCGACGGGGCGGCCGAGCAGGACGTCCAGGCTCTCGAACGGGATGGCGGCGATATGGGCCCGGTGCACTGCGAACAACGTGTCGAGATCCGAGCGGAGTTCCCCGCTCCCGCCCCCGATCCCGCCCCCGATCCCGATCCGCGCCAGATAGGCGTCCAGGTCCAGCTCGTCACCGCTCCACATGGTTCCCCCGTACGAAAATCCCGGGCGTACTCCTGCCGCACCCCCGCACACTGATCATCATGACGGCCCTGCACACCAACCCGCTCTTCGCCCGCCTCGAAGACGCCGAACGCGTCCTCGTCGCCGGCGCGGGCGGCGGCTTCGACATCTACGCCGGCCTGCCCGTCGCCCTGTCCCTGATGCACCAGGGCAAGCGGGTGCACCTGGCCAACCTCTCGTTCAGCGCCGTGGAGGGCCTGCCGCCGGCGGACTGGGTGGCCCCGGACGTGGTGGCGGTGACCCCGCACTCGGCACCGCACCAGACGTACTTCCCCGAGCGCACCCTGGCCCAGTGGCTGGCCCTGCACCGGTACGACAGCACCGTGTACGCCTTCCCCCGGACCGGGGTGCAGCCGCTGCGCGCCGCGTACCGGGCGCTGATCGAGCGGCACGACATCGACGCGGTGGTGCTGGTCGACGGCGGTACGGACATCCTGATGCGGGGCGACGAGGCGGGCCTGGGCACGCCGGAGGAGGACCTGACCAGCGTCGCGGCCCTCGCCGCGCTGGACGACGTACCCGCGCGTCTGGTGGTGTCGGTGGGCTTCGGCGTGGACGCGTACCACGGGGTCAGTCACGCGCTGGTGCTGGAGAACATCGCCGCGCTGGAGCGCGACGGCGCCTATCTCGGCGCGTTCTCGATCTCGCGGGCCACCCGCGAGGGCGCCCTCTTCGTGGACGCCGTCGCCCACGCCCAGGAGCACACGCCCGACCACCCGAGCATCGTGAACGGCTCCATCGCGGCGGCGGTCCGCGGCGCGTTCGGCGACGTCCGGTTCACCGCGCGCACCCGTGACAGCGAGCTGTTCATCAACCCGTTGATGTCGCTGTGCTTCGCCTTCGACCTCAAGGGGCTGGCGGCTCGCTGCCTCTACCTCGACCGGATCGAGGACACCCATCTGCTGCGCCAGGTCAGCAGCGCGATCGCGGAGTTCCGCGACGAGACGGTCACCCGGCCGGCCCGCCGCATCCCGCACTGAGCACCCGGCACGCCGCCGTACGACGGAGCGGGGACCGGCGCCATGCCGGTCCCCGCTCCGTCGTGGGTCGATCAGCTGCAGCCGCTGGTCGAGCCGCAGCCCTCGCAGATGTAGCAGGAGCCGGCGCGCTGCATCTTGGTGCCGCAGGAGAAGCAGAGCGGGGCGTCGGCCGAGACGCCGAGCTGCATCTCCACCAGTTCGGCGTTGGTGTGCGCCGTCTTGGGGGCGGGGATCTCGACGGCCGGCTTCGGCGTCGCCGGGACCGCCGCCAGCGGGGCGGACTGGGCCAGGGACTCGGTGTCCAGCTCGTCGTCGAGCGGCTCGTAGGAGCCGGTGTCCAGGTGGCGCTGGCGCTCTTCGGCGGTGTGGATGCCCAGCGCCGAGCGGGTCTCGAACGGCAGGAAGTCCAGCGCCAGGCGGCGGAAGATGTAGTCGACGATCGACTGCGCCATCCGCACGTCCGGGTCGTCCGTCATACCGGCCGGCTCGAAGCGCATGTTCGTGAACTTCGAGACGTACGTCTCCAGCGGGACGCCGTACTGCAGGCCGACCGAGACGGCGATGGAGAAGGCGTCCATCATGCCCGCGAGGGTGGAACCCTGCTTGGACATCTTCAGGAAGACCTCGCCGAGACCGTCGTCCGGGTAGGAGTTGGCGGTCATGTAGCCCTCTGCGCCACCGACCGTGAACGAGGTGGTGATCCCCGGACGGCCCTTGGGCAGGCGCTTGCGGACCGGGCGGTACTCGACGACCTTCTCGACCGCGGTGCGGATGGTCTCCTCCGCCTTGGCGGTGACCTCGGCCTTCACGTCCTCCTTCTTCTTGGCGGAGAGCGGCTGGCCGACCTTGCAGTTGTCGCGGTAGATCGCGAGGGCCTTGACGCCGAGCTTCCAGGCCTCGAAGTAGATCTCCTCGACGTCCTCGACGGTCGCCGTCTCCGGCATGTTGACCGTCTTGGAGATCGCGCCGGAGATCCACGGCTGGATCGCGGCCATCATGCGGACGTGACCCATCGGGGAGATGGAGCGCTCGCCCATCGCGCAGTCGAAGACCTCGTAGTGCTCGGTCTTCAGGCCGGGGGCGTCGACCACGTTGCCGTGCTCGGCGATGTGGGCGACGATCGCCTCGATCTGCTCCTCCTGGTAGCCCAGGCGGCGCAGGGCCTGCGGAACGGTGCCGTTGACGATCTGCATCGAGCCGCCGCCGACGAGCTTCTTGAACTTCACCAGGGCCAGGTCCGGCTCGACACCGGTGGTGTCGCAGGACATCGCCAGACCGATGGTGCCGGTCGGGGCGAGGACGGAGGCCTGGGAGTTGCGGAAGCCGTTCTTCTCGCCGAGGCGCAGGACGTCCTGCCAGGTCTCGGTGGCCGCGGCCCAGATCGGGGTGTCGAGGTCGTCGGAGCGCGGCGCGACGGCGTTGGCGTCGGCGTGCTGCTTCATGACGCGCTGGTGCGGCTCGGCGTTGCGGGCGTAGCCGTCGTACGGGCCGACGACCGCGGCGAGCTCGGCGGAGCGCTTGTACGCCGTACCGGTCATCAGCGAGGTGATCGAGGCGGCGAGGGTGCGGCCGCCGTCGGAGTCGTACGCGTGGCCGGTCGCCATCAGCAGGGCGCCGAGGTTGGCGTAGCCGATGCCGAGCTGGCGGAAGGCGCGGGTGTTCTCGCCGATCTTCTGCGTCGGGAAGTCCGCGAAGCAGATGGAGATGTCCATCGCGGTGATGACGAGCTCGACGACCTTGGCGAAGCGGTCGGCCTCGAAGGACTGGTTGCCGTTGCCGTCGTCCTTGAGGAACTTCATCAGGTTCAGCGAGGCGAGGTTGCAGGACGTGTTGTCCAGGTGCATGTACTCGCTGCACGGGTTGGACGCGGTGATGCGGCCGGACTCGGGGCAGGTGTGCCAGTTGTTGATCACACCGTCGTACTGGATGCCCGGGTCGGCGCAGGCCCACGCGGCCTCGGCCAGCTTGCGGAAGAGGGCCTTGGCGTCGACCTCCTCGATGACCTCACCGGTCATGCGGGCGCGCAGGCCGAAGCCGGTGCCGTTCTCGACGGCCGTCATGAACTCGTCGTTCACGCGGACGGAGTTGTTGGCGTTCTGGTACTGGACGGACGTGATGTCGTCGCCGCCCAGGTCCATGTCGAAGCCCGCGTCGCGCAGGGCGCGGATCTTCTCCTCCTCCTTCACCTTGGTGGCGATGAAGTCCTCGACGTCCGGGTGGTCCACGTCGAGCACGACCATCTTGGCCGCGCGGCGGGTGGCGCCGCCCGACTTGATCGTCCCTGCGGACGCGTCGGCGCCGCGCATGAAGGAGACCGGGCCGGAGGCGTTGCCGCCGGAGGAGAGGAGCTCCTTGGAGGAGCGGATGCGGGAGAGGTTCAGGCCGGCGCCGGAGCCGCCCTTGAAGATCATGCCCTCTTCCTTGTACCAGTCGAGGATCGACTCCATGGAGTCGTCGACGGACAGGATGAAGCAGGCGGAGACCTGCTGGGGCTGCGGCGTGCCGACGTTGAACCAGACCGGCGAGTTGAAGCTGAAGATCTGGTGCAGGAGGGCGTAGGTCAGCTCGTGCTCGAAGATCTCCGCGTCGGCGGGGGAGGCGAAGTAGTCGTAGTCCTGGCCGGCCTTCGTGTACGTCTTCACGATGCGGTCGATGAGCTGCTTCAGCCCGGTCTCGCGCTGCGGGGTGCCGACGGCACCGCGGAAGTACTTGCTGGTGACGATGTTGACCGCGTTCACCGACCAGAAGTCGGGGAACTCGACGCCACGCTGCTCGAAGTTGACCGAGCCGTCGCGCCAGTTGGTCATGACGACGTCACGGCGCTCCCAGACCACCTCGTCGTACGG
Source organism: Streptomyces sp. NPDC042102 (assembly GCF_055582305.1). Classification (NCBI taxonomy): domain Bacteria; kingdom Bacillati; phylum Actinomycetota; class Actinomycetes; order Kitasatosporales; family Streptomycetaceae; genus Streptomyces; species Streptomyces sp. NPDC042102. Next base: position 78,240 of record NZ_JBVJDL010000001.1, on the reverse strand, counting down.
GTGCACGCCGGGAGTGGTGTGGATCCGCTCGATGCGCAGGCCCTGCTTCGCCTTGGTTCCCTTGCGGGACCCACGTGCCGGACCGCTCGCCGTCTCTGTCATGCCGCCTCCCATATACGGGCAAAAACACCCTGATGTGCCGCAGTAATCCCATGGCACGGTTCTGTCTGTTGATCTACGTACGTCACCTGGCTGACCGGCCGCGGCGCGGCCGCCCGGTCAGTCGGTGGCGGAGGCGGGCACGGGGACCGGAAGGGTCCCGCCGCACTCGCACTCTTCGGAGTGAGGACGCGGCTCGCGGAGCTCCGCGATGGCGGCCTCGAAGTCTTCCAGCGTGTCGAACGCCTTGTAGACGGACGCGAAGCGCAGGTACGCGACGAGGTCGAGCTCCTGCAGCGGTCCGAGTATGGCCAGACCCACGTCGTGGGTGGTCAGCTCGGCGCTCCCGGTGGCACGCACCGCCTCCTCGACCCGCTGGCCGAGCTTGGCGAGGGCGTCCTCGGTGACCGGCCGCCCCTGGCACGCCTTGCGGACGCCGGAGATGACCTTGGTACGGCTGAAGGGCTCGGTCACCCCGCTGCGCTTGATCACCATCAGTGACGCCGTCTCCACCGTGGTGAAGCGGCGGGAGCAGTCCGGGCACTGGCGGCGCCGGCGGATCGACGTACCGTCGTCCGTCGTACGGCTGTCTACGACACGGCTGTCGGGGTGCCGGCAGAAGGGACAGTGCACGGTTTCCCAACCCTCCCTCTTGGCACGACTGAATAGCCCGGGGCAGCCTTCGACGGCAGCGGCAGCGCTGCGTCGGGGCCCCTGGAGCGGTCACCAGCATATGCGATCCCGGGAGCCTCAGCAGACCCAGGGACCACTACTTCTGGGCGGACCCGGCCATCCAACCACTAGATCTTGGGTTCGGCGGGATTTACGACACTCCGCGTGTCGCCTCGCCCACGCACCGATTACATGCGGCACTGCTGCCACACTGGGCGGACACCCGGAAGGCGTCGATCCGACCGGGAAGGGTAGCGTAAGCGGCGTACGGCGGACCGAACCCGCGTTCGACGGACCGATCGTCCATACACCCCTGAATGCCCGCGTGACGGTCGATCTGCGATTTTTCACTCGAACGTGTGTTTGGCGCAACCTTTCGAAAGCAACTACCGTTGGCTAACTAGGGAGAACATTCCGAGAGGGGCCGCCGACGTGACCACCACCGCAGACAGTGCCACCATCACTGCCCAGAACCGCTCCCAGAGCCGACTCGAGCCGGTGCATGCCATGAATGACGCATCCACGAACCCGGAGCCGGAGTCCGTAAGGCCCGCACGCTCGCTCCCCGGGCGACCTCCCGGCATCCGCGCCGACAGCTCCGGCCTCACCGACCGGCAGCGGCGGGTCATCGAAGTGATCAGGGACTCGGTGCAGCGGCGCGGCTACCCACCGTCGATGCGGGAGATCGGCCAGGCGGTCGGCCTGTCCAGCACCTCGTCGGTCGCCCACCAGCTGATGGCCCTGGAGCGCAAGGGCTTCCTGCGCCGCGACCCGCACCGCCCCCGGGCCTACGAGGTCCGCGGTTCGGACCAGCCCAGCTCGCAGCCGACCGACACCACCGGCAAGCCCGCCGCCTCCTACGTTCCCCTGGTCGGCCGGATCGCGGCCGGCGGCCCGATCCTCGCCGAGGAGTCGGTCGAGGACGTCTTCCCGCTCCCCCGGCAGCTGGTCGGCGACGGTGAGCTCTTCGTTCTGAAGGTCGTTGGCGACTCGATGATCGAGGCAGCGATCTGCGACGGCGACTGGGTCACGGTCCGCCGCCAGCCGGTCGCGGAGAACGGCGACATCGTGGCCGCCATGCTCGACGGCGAGGCCACGGTCAAGCGCTTCAAGCGCGAGGACGGCCACGTCTGGCTCCTCCCGCACAACGCCGCCTACCAGCCGATCCCCGGTGACGAGGCGACCATCCTCGGCAAGGTCGTCGCCGTCCTCCGGCGCGTCTGAGCGTCGCGCCCGCGCGTCGGGGCGGCCACGCAGCCGCCTCGCCGCCGTCCGAGCTGCCCCGGGACCACTGCGCCGGTCCCGGGGCGTTTCCATGCCCGCGTATCCCCTTGCCGCCGGACTGGGGGCTCAGGCCCCGTCCGCCACCGCCGCCGCGTCGATCGCGGCCAGCGACCTGCGTACCTGGTTACGGTCCGTGGTGTACCAGAAGTCCGGCAGCGAGGCCCGCAGGAAGCCGCCGTACCGGGCCTTGGCCAGCCGCGGGTCCAGGACGGCGACCACGCCGCGGTCGCCGGAGGCCCGTACGAGCCGACCCGCGCCCTGGGCCATCAGCAGGGCCGCATGGGTCGCGGCGACCGCCATGAACCCGTTGCCCCCGTGCTCCTCGACGGACTTCTGCCGGGCGCTCATCAGGGGATCGTCGGGGCGCGGGAACGGGATCCGGTCCATGACCACCAGCTGACAGCTGGGGCCGGGCACGTCCACGCCCTGCCAGAGCGAGAGGGTGCCGAACAGACAGGTCTTCGGGTCGGCGGCGAAGCTCTTGATCAGCTCGCCGAGCGTCTCCTCGCCCTGGAGCAGGATCGGGTTGTCCAGCCGCGTGCGCAGCTCCTCCGCGGCCGCCTTGGCGCCGCGCATGGAGGAGAACAGGCCGAGCGTACGGCCGCCGGCCGCCTGGATCAGCTCGGCCAGCTCGTCCATCATGTCGCCGCGGGTGCCCTCCCGGCCCGGGGTGGCCAGGTGCTGGGCCACGTAGAGGATGCCCTGCTTCGGGTAGTCGAACGGCGAGCCGACGTCCAGGCCCTTCCAGACCGGTACGTCGTCCCCCTCCACCCCCTCGGCGGACAGGCCCAGCGAGGCCGCGACCCCGTTGAAGTCGCCGCCGAGCTTGAGGGTGGCCGAGGTCAGGACCACGGAGCGGTCCTCGAAGAGCTTCTCGCGCAGGAGCCCGGACACCGACAGCGGAGCCACGCGCAGGGTGGCGCCGAAGCGGTCGTGGCGCTCGTACCAGACGACGTCGTACTCGGAACCGTTCGTGATCCGCTCGGCGACCGCGTGGATGTTTTCCACCGCGGCGAGGGCCTGCTTGCGGACGGCGTCCTCGTCCTGGACGGACTTGTCGCGGGTGGCGCCGAGCCCGGAGATCACATCGCGGGAGGCGTCCCGCAGGGCCAGCAGTGCGTAGCCGAGGTCCTCGGGGATCACTTCCAGACGGCCGGGCAGCGCCAGCTCCATGATCCGTTCGAAGGTCTCGGACGCCGTCTGCAGGGCGTCCGCGGTCTTCTCGTTGACCAGCTTGGCGGCGCGCTTCACGGCGCGGTTGACCTGGCCCGGGGTGAGCTCGCCGGTGGCCACTCCGGTGACGCGCGAGACCAGCTCGTGTGCCTCGTCGACGATCAGCACCTCGTGCTGCGGCAGCACCGGCGCGCCCTCGATGGCGTCGATGGCGAGCAGCGCGTGATTGGTGACCACGACGTCCGCGAGCTTGGCGCGCTCGCGGGCGGCCTCGGCGAAGCACTCCGCGCCGTACGCGCACTTGGTCGCGCCCAGGCATTCGCGGGAGGAGACCGAGATCTGCGACCAGGCCTTGTCGGAGACGCCCGGGGTCAGGTCGTCGCGGTCGCCGGTCTCCGTCTCGTCGGCCCAGTCGCGCAGCCGCAGCAGGTCCTTGCCGAGCTTGCTGCTGGGGGCCGCCGCCTCGAACTGGTCGAAGAGGCCCTCCTCCTCGTCCTGCGGCGCGCCCTCGTGCAGGCGGTGCAGGCAGAGGTAGTTGGAACGGCCCTTGAGCATGGCGAACTGGGGCCGGCGGCGCAGCTGCGGATGGAGCGCCTCGACCGTGCGGGGCAGGTCGCGCTCGACGAGCTGCCGCTGGAGGGCGAGGGTGGCGGTGGCCACCACCACGCGTTCGCCGTGGGCGAGGGCCGGCACCAGGTAGCCGAGGGACTTTCCGGTGCCGGTGCCGGCCTGGATGAGCCGGTGCGAGGCGTCGTCGATGGCTTCGGCGACGGCTTCGGCCATGGCCACCTGGCCGGGACGCTCCGTACCGCCGACGGCGGAGACGGCGGCGTGCAGGAGGTCGGTGAGGGAGGGCTTCGTCATAGCACTCACAACCCTACGGGGCTCCACTGACAGTGACCGCATCCCGCCGACCGCTCAGCGGACGGTGCGGCGGGATCCAGCCAGGCGTCACGGGGCGTGGAGCGGATTGGGGACGGTGCCGTGGACCACCACATGGGGGCGGTCGGGCCGGTCGCGGTAGCCGTCCTCGTAGAGCCGGTTCCGGTTCAGGCAGAGCCTTCCGATGCGTTCGCCGAGCAGGTCGAAGAGGGCGTGACGCTCCTTGAGCTCGGGGAAGCGGGCGTGGTGGCGCAGGATCTCCGCGCGTACCAGGGACCAGAACGCGCTCTCCGGGACGCCGAGCCGGTCCTCGCAGATGGCCGAGAGGTAGCGGAAGACGCCGACGAAGAGCCCGGAGTGGATGAACTGGGGCAGGAAGTCGGCGGGCTCGGTGAGCAGGACCGCGCGGACCTCGTCGGGCATGGTGGCGTGCTCGGGGAGCTGCTCGGCGCTGATGTTGACGTCGTCGACGAAGTCCTTGACCGCGAGCCGGACCGGGACGTCGTGGTCGTCGAAGATCACGACGGCGTTCTCGCCGTGGGGCGAGAAGACGGTGCCGTAGCGGTAGAGGAAGTGCAGCAGCGGGGGCAGGACGGCGGCGAAGAGGCGCTGCAGCCAGGCGGTGGGGGCGAGCCCGGAGCGGGCGACGAGCTCGGCGGTGAAGGAGCGGCCGCGCGGATCGGTGTGCAGCAGACAGGCCAGCGTACGGGCGCGCTCGCCGGGGGCGAGGTGGCCGGTCAGGGGCTCGCGCCAGATCGCGCCGAGAAGCTCCTTGTACTGGTACGGGGACTCGGGCAGCGCGTCGTAGACGGGGTGGCGGACGGTGACGGAGGCGACCTCGCCGAGCAGGACGACCCGGCATTCGTCGCGCAGGAACGGGTCGGCTTCGCGCAGGGAGTGGATCCAGGCGGTGACGGCGGGGGCGGCGAGGGTCAGGTCGCTGGGCAGGCCGCGCCAGACCATGGTGTTGAAGACGGACAACGGCAGTTTCACGCTGTGCCGCTCGGGCCTGGTGAGATTGAGGAAGGTGCGGATCGACTGCTGCGGGAGCCGGGCGTCGGGGTCGGCGGGCAGCGGGACGAGGGCGCCGGAGGCGAGGGCGGGGGCGAAGAGGGGCAGGACGATCTGGTCCCACTGCCAGGGGTGGACGGGGAGGTAGAGGTAGGTGCGCGGGTCGAGGCCGCGGTCGCGCAGGGTCCGGTCGTAGGCGGCGCGGGTGACGGGGTCGAGCTCGGCGGAGTAGAGCCGTCCGGGGTCCTCCAGGCCGGCGGTGCCGCGGTAGTCGGCCAGGGAGGTGTGGGCGGCGAGCCAGGGCAGCCGCTGGCGGGTACGGGACTCGGGGGCCCAGGCGGCGGCGTCGGCGGCGGACAGGCCGAGGCGTCCCTTGTTGACGACGATCCAGGGGTGGCCGGTCTGGTGGCCTTCGAGGTCGGCGTAGTCGAGGTCGGCGAGGACGTCGGCGGTCAGGGCGGTGTGCGCGAGCCGGGCGTCGGCGGCGAGGGTGGCGCTCAGTTCGCGGACGAGGTGGCCGAGGGTGGCGCCGTCGAGGCGGAGCAGGCGGCGGGCGCGTACGAGGAAGACGTACGGGTCCCCGAAGGCGGTGGCCGGCTCCTGGGCGGGCGCGGCGGCGGTGAGGGTGATGGTGTCGGGGTCGACGTGCCAGCTGCCGTAGCTGCGGCGGCGGGCGCGGAAGCCGAGGCTGCTGCCGTCGTCGAGGGAGAGCCGCCAGGCGTCGCCGTCGGCGGCCGGAGCCGGCTCCGGAACGATGATCTCCTCATAGGCGAACTCGCCGAGCATCTTGGCGAGCAGCCTGCGGGAGACGGCGTCCCAGGTCACGGCGTTGATCTCGGGTGGGGTGCAGGGGTGCTGGGGCGACGGCGGCACGGGCGGTTCGGTGCGGTCGGGGGTATGGAGGAAATTCGTCACAGCACTCCTCGGGAACGGGAACTCGGCGCGACAGCCGGGAGTTTCACTGATCAGAGACGGTTCGGAGCGGGTTCGCAGGGGTCGGGACGCGGGGGCGCGTCACAGCAGGCTGTGCCACAGCGGCTTCTTCACAGCGTGCTTTTCACAGCAGGCTTCTTCACAGCAGAGTGCGAAGGGCCCGTTCCCGGATCATCAGGGCGGCGCGCTTGGCGGGCAGGGCGATTTCCGCGGTACAGCGGAAGCCGGAATTCAGGAAGGCTGACACGGAGGGGGCGTTACGGATGTCCGGTTCGGCGATGACGCGTGTGCAGCGGGTGCGGTTGTCGAGCACGAGGTCGGCGACGGCGCGCAGCAGCACGGTTCCCAGACCCCGGCCGCGGTTCGTACCGTCTCCGATGAGCAGGTGGATACCGGTGTCGTGGGGGCGCGCCGGGTAGTGGTGGGAGACGGGGTCGAGATCGGCCCGGTAGATCTCCCAGTAGCTCATCGGTGTTCCGTCGAGCACCCCGATGCAGGGGATGCTGCGGCCGTCCCCGTCGAGCTGGGCGCGCAGGTGGGCGGCGGTGCGGGAGGCGGGACCCGCGAGCTCCCAGTACTCGGCCACGTCGGGGTCGTTCATCCAGCCGGTGAGGCGTTCGAGGTCGCGGTCGATCCGGACGGGATCGAGGCGGAAGGCTCCGGCGGGGGTGGTGACGGGTCCCCAGTCCGACGGGCAGTCGAGCAGGTCGGCCTCGGCGAGCAGCGGCAACAGGCCGGCGGGGTAGCGCAGTTCCAGGGTGTCGTCGCGATGCATGGGTGGCTCTTCTCGGCTCAGTCGTGCAGGGGGTTGGCGATGGTGACGTAGACGGACTGGGTGTCGACGGGGCCCACGAGTTCGTCCAGGCCGCCGAGGCGGGTGAGGAGGTTCGCCTTGCAGCGGAGGGTGGGTGAGTCGAGCAGCCGAGCGGGGAGCGGGCCGAGGCCGGACGCCTTGCCGAGGAAGCGGCGGAAGGCGGCGAGGAGGACGCGTTCGTCGGCGAGTTGCTGGGAGCCGAAGGCTCCGATGAGTCCGAGCACGTTGTTGATGCCGAGGTAGTAGGCGAAGCGTTCGTCGGTGACGGCGTCGGAGACGAAGGTGTCGCTGGCGCTGCCGATGCCGGGCAGCCGCTGCTCCAGTTCCGCGCGGCGGGAGGCGCGGAAGTAGTAGCCCTGGTTGTCGCGGTAGCGGCCGCCGACGGGCCAGCCGGCCGGGTCGAGGAGGACCAGGGTGTTCTGCTGGTGGGCTTCGAGGGCGATGCCGGCGAGGTGGTCGAGGCCGAGGACCGGCAGAACGACGTGGTCGAGGTAGCGCAGGAACCACTCGGCGGCGACGGCCGAGGTGGGGCGGCCGGTGCTCAGGGCGAGCCGGGTCACGGTGTCGGCGAGCCGGGAACGCATGGGGGCCCGGCCGGGCCGGGGGCGGGGTGAGGTCAGTGCGGCGACGCAGACCGCGTCGTCACCGGGACGGAAGGGATGGTGACGCAGGACGGTGTCGAGCCCGGGAACCGGGGTGCCGGCCGGGAAGTCGACGGCGACCCAGGCGGGGTCGCGAATGATGTCGAAGCCGGGGTGGGCGGCCTGCCACTCCTCGGTGAGGCCGGTGCGCAGCAGCCGGTGGATCTCGACACCGCGGTGGAGTTCCTTGCGGAGGTTCTCGCGCCGGGAGTTGGTGATGCGCACGCCCAGGGACAGCTTGAGCATCGCGGGGGCCCCGGAGCGGGCCACGGTACGGACGGAGGAGGTGGGGTACCAGGGCGCGCCGTACGGGCCGAGGTCGTGCAGCAGGCCGGCGTCGAGGAGGGCGGCGACGGCGGGCCGCTGGAAGAGGTCGCGGGCCTGCCATGGGTGCAGGGGCAGGGGGGCGGTGCCGTCGGGCAGCGGCAGAGCGGGGGTGAGGCGGGCGAGCAGCTCGTCGGCGCGGACCGGGCGGCCTCGTTCGGTCCAGGCCGAGTCGGTGGCGAGGACGGAGCGGTCGACTGCGATCCAGTGCAGGGGGAAGGAGCCGTGCAGTTCGGGTGAGTAGCGGCGTACGTCGGCCTCGGAGAGCCCCTCGCGGCTCTTGGGGTCGGGCTGGAGGGGGTGGCCGAGGAGCAGGGACTGTTCGGCGGTGAGGAAGCGGTCCGCGGCGACGGGGGCGGGGGGTTCGGGGCGTCGGCGCCGGTCGGCGATGAACTCGGTGGTACGGCGGACCGAGTCGGCGACCCGGGCGACGAGGTCGGCGCCGCCGCGGGGGCCTGCCTCGCGGGCGAGGAGTGCGGCGAGGGTGACGGCGTCCAGGGCGGGCGCGCCGGCGGGGGTGCCCAGGAGGCGGGCGGGGGCGAAGCGGTGCCAGCCGGCCGGGGACCAGTGACGGACGACGGTGATCAGGGAGGTGCCGGACGCGGGCAGGGGGATGCACAGAAGGGTTCCGGGGGGACCGTCGGGGCGGCCGATGCCGCGCTCGCGAACCCAGCAGCGCAGCAGGTTCTCGACGGTGGCCGCTTCGGCCGCGACGGCCGGGTCGGGATGGTCGAGCAGATCGGGGAGGAGGGCCGGGTCGGGGCCGGTGACTGCCGCCGGGCGCGGGCGCGGGGTGCCGTCCTTCTGCCGGGGGACGGTGGCGGCGGGCGCGGTGGCCGGGGGCGCCGACATGGGCGCCGCGGTGGAGGGCGCCAGTGCCGGGGGCGCGGTGGCGGGCGGGGCATCGGCAGCCTGGCCCGGTGTTCCGGCGGCCTGTCCCGCACCGGACCCCGTGGCGTGCCCGGTGGTGTGCCCCGTGGCGTCGCCGGCGCCGTGGCTCGCCGTGGCACCCGCGCCGTCCGCCGGGGTGTCGGCCTGTGGGGCGGGGGTGGGTGCGGGTGCGGAGGACGGCTCGGACTGGGAGGAGGCGGCGGAGGGCCCCGGCGTGGGTTCGGGGGCTGGCCCTGTGGGGTCGGGAGAGGAGGTCACGGGGTTCCTTGGGGCGCGGATCAGTGGGGCGCGGGTCAGTGGGGGTGGGTGACGGCGGCGAGGGCGTCGGCGAGCCGGTCGAGGACGGCGTCGGCCTGTTCGTCCGTCAGGGTGAGGGGAGGCAGGAGGCGGACGACGCTGGCGTAGCGGCCTCCGAGTTCGACGATGAGGCCACGGGCGAGGCACTCCTGGCGGACGGCGGCTGCGAGGGCCGGGGCGGCGGGGGCGCGGCCGGCGTCGGTCTCGGGGGCCTCCGGGTCGACGAGTTCGAGGCCGATCATCAGGCCGCGGCCGCGGACGTCGCCGACGCACGGGTGACCGGTGGCGAGGCCGTGGAGGGCGGCGAGCATCCGTTCGCCGAGGTCGGCGGCGCGCTCGGCGAGGCGGTTCTCACGGACGAACGCGAGGGTGGCGGTGCCGGCGGCCATGGCGAGCTGGTTGCCACGGAACGTGCCCGCATGGGCTCCGGGTCGCCAGGTGTCGAGGTCGCGGTGGTAGACGATCACGGCGAGCGGGAGGCTGCCGCCGATGGCCTTGGACAGGACCATGACGTCCGGGATCACGCCCGCGTGGTCGACGCCCCAGAAGGCTCCGGTGCGTCCGACGCCCGTCTGGACCTCGTCGGCGATCAGCGGAATGCCCCGGGCGGCGGTGATCTCGCGCATCCGGCGCAGCCAGGCGTCCGGGGCGGGGAGGACTCCGCCCTCGCCCTGGACGGGTTCGAGGATCATTCCGGCGGGCACCGGAACCCCGCCCTTGGGGTCGTCGAGGAGGTTCTCGGTCCAGCGGGCGCCGAGGGCCGCGCCCTCGGGACCTCCGACGCCGAAGGGGCAGCGGAAGTCCTGGGGGTAGGGCAGCCGGGTCACCCGGACGTCCGGGGCACCGCCGGACGCGGCCAGGGATCCGGCGGTCATGCCGTGGTAGGCCCCGCTGAAGGCGAGCAGTCCGGTGCGGCCGGTCGCGGTGCGCACGAGCTTGAGCGCGGCCTCGACCGCGTCCGTGCCGGCGGGCCCGCAGAACTGGATCCGGGCGTTCTGGGCGAAGGCGGGTGGCAGGTTGGCGAAGAGTTCGGTGGTGAAGGCGTCCTTGACCGGGGTCGCGAGGTCGAGGATCTGGAGCGGCGCGCCCGAGTCGAGGACCGTGCGGATGGCTTCGAGGACCACGGGATGGTTGTGTCCGAGGGCCAGGGTGCCGGCGCCGGAGAGGCAGTCGAGGTAGCGGCGCCCGTCCGCGCCCTCGATGGTCAGGCCCCGGGCCCGCACCGGGACGATCGGCAGCGAGCGCGCGTAGGTCCGGGCCGCGGACTCCCGCAGCGCCTGCCGGCGCAGGATGCCCTCCGGTCCCAGGCTCCGCGCTGCCGGCACCACCGCACCGGCTGCCCCGGCCCGGCCGGCCGGAGCGGGCGGGCCAGGCCGGTTCTCCGGGCCTGGCGTGCCGGGGCGGTTCTCCGGGCCCGGTGGGCCGGGGCGGTTCTCGGGGCCCGGTGGGCCGGGGCGGTTCTCCGGGCTCGGTGGGCCGGGCTGGGCGGGGAGGGAGGGCGGGCCCGGCGGCTGGTGGGGAGCGTGCGGCTCCGGGCGTCGGTCCGGGGGCAGGTCGGGGGCCGCGGCTGCGGCCTGCTCGGTCGTCACGGCCACGACTGTCGGTCCTCCCATGTGAGTTGCGTCTCGCACATGAACTACGGCGCCCCATCCCCCGTACGTACCAACGACGGTGACCGCGACCGATCACGGGCCGGTCGAAGATCCTTGCAACCGCGGCCCCGGGCTGTGGCGTCCTGGCCGTCAGCGGCATAGTGGGGTGCTGCGCTCCGGGTACCGCCCGGATGCCGCACTCCACGCTCGAACACCACATGGGGGATTCACGACATGCGACCGAACCGACCGGTCACCGCGGTCCTGTGCGCGGCCGCGCTCGCGCTGACCGCCGCGGCCTGTGGGCCCGGCGACGGTGAGGCCGGCGGCGACGCCAAGCCGACCGTGGCGGCGAGCAATCCGTCCGGGGCGGACGGGATCAAGATCCCGGACCACCTCAAGGACAAGCTCAAGGAACACGGCATCGACATGGACAAGTGGAAGGGGGGTGCGTGGAAGGACTGGAAGAAGGACGACTGGCTGCGCGAGGCCAACGACTTCATCAACCCGATCATCGAGGACCTGTGGGACCCGGACCGGATGCGTGACGCCCAGCGTCCCGACAAGCCGGTCACCGATCCGGACCTCGGCAAGGACCAGGGCGTCTCCGACCCCACTCCGGCGCCGGTGACCGCCAAGGCCGCGGCCGCCCCGTACCACCAGAACGTCCCGGAGGCCGGCAAGGTCTTCTTCGACGGCCCCGAGGGCTCGATGGTCTGCTCGGCCACCGTCGTCAAGGACCCGGCGCACCCCGGCAAGTCCAACATGGTGTGGACCGCCGGCCACTGCGTGCACGCGGGCAAGTCGGGCGGCTGGTACCGCAACATCGCCTTCGTGCCGTCGTACAACAACGCGGGCAAGTCGCAGGCGCAGCTCAAGGGTGCCAAGCGCGACGAGGTCGCGCCGTACGGCGTGTGGTGGAGCGACTGGGCGCAGACCTCGAACCAGTGGATCGCCCAGGGCGGTCCGACCGGTGGCCAGGGCGCCCCGTACGACTTCGCGGTGCTGCACGTGACCCCGGAGAAGGGCGGCGGCGGCAAGTCCCTGGAGGAGACCGTCGGTTCGGCGCTCCCGGTGGAGTTCAACGCCCCGGCCACGCCGAAGGTCGCGAGCATCACGGCGACCGGCTACCCGGCGGCCGCGCCCTTCGACGGCCAGCGCGCCTTCATGTGCACGGACAAGCCCGGCCGGCTGTCGCTGAACGCGACCGACCCGGCGATGTACCGCATCGGCTGCACGATGACCGGTGGTTCCTCGGGCGGCGGCTGGGTCGCGGCGGGCGCCGACGGCAAGCCGGCACTGGTGTCGAACACCTCGATCGGTCCCGCGAAGGCGGGCTGGCTGGCCGGCCCGCGCCTGGGTCCGGAGGCCAAGGGCGTCTTCGACGCCGTCAGCAAGAAGTTCGCCCGCTAGGGCAGCGTCGGGCGCACCACACGGCGCGCGGCGCGCGCCGCGATACGTGAAGGGCGGTGCCCCCAGCCTCATGGCTGCGGGCACCGCCCTTCTTCGTCCGGTCAGCCCCGGCGGGCTCAGCGCGTGGCGGGCACGTACGGAGCCAGGTCCGCGGCCAGTTCCTGGTGGACGCGTGCCTTGAGCAGGGTGCCCTCCGGAGTGTGCTCCTCGGAGAGGACCTCGCCCTCGGCATGCGCCCGGGCGATCAGCGAGCCCCGCGTGTACGGCACCAGTGCCTCGACCTCGACCTCGGGCCGCGGCAGCTCGGCGTCGATCAGCGCGAGCAGCTCGTCCATACCCATGCCCGTACGGGCCGAGACGGCGATGGAGTGCTTCTCGATGCGCAGCAGGCGCTGCAGGACGAGCGGGTCCGCCGCGTCCGCCTTGTTGATCACCACGATCTCGGGCACGTCGACCGCGCCGACCTCGCGGATGACCTCGCGTACGGCCGCCAGCTGCTCCTCCGGTGCCGGGTGCGCGCCGTCGACCACGTGCAGGATGAGGTCGGAGTCGCCGACCTCCTCCATCGTGGAGCGGAACGCCTCGACGAGGTGGTGGGGCAGGTGCCGGACGAAGCCGACGGTGTCGGCCAGGGTGTAGACCCGGCCGGTCGGCGTCTCGGCCCGGCGCACGGTCGGGTCGAGGGTGGCGAACAGCGCGTTCTCCACCAGCACGCCCGCGCCCGTGAGGCGGTTGAGCAGCGAGGACTTGCCGGCGTTGGTGTAGCCGGCGATGGCGACCGAGGGCACCTTGTTGCGGCGCCGTTCCTGCCGCTTGAGGTCGCGGCCGGTCTTCATCTCCGCGATCTCCCGGCGCATCTTCGCCATCTTCTCGCGGATCCGGCGCCGGTCCGTCTCGATCTTGGTCTCACCGGGGCCTCGGGTGGCCATGCCGCCACCGCCGCCGCCACCCATCTGCCGGGACAGCGACTGACCCCAGCCGCGCAGCCGCGGCAGCATGTACTGCATCTGCGCCAGGGCGACCTGCGCCTTGCCCTCGCGGGACTTGGCGTGCTGGGCGAAGATGTCGAGGATCAGTGCGGTCCGGTCGACCACCTTGACCTTGACGACGTCCTCCAGCGCGATCAGCTGGCCGGGGCTGAGCTCACCGTCGCAGACGACGGTGTCGGCGCCGCTCTCGACGACGATGTCACGCAGCTCGCGGGCCTTGCCGGAACCGATGAAGGTGGCCGGGTCCGGCTTGTCGCGGCGCTGCATCACACCGTCGAGGACGAGGGCGCCCGCCGTCTCGGCGAGGGCGGCGAGCTCCGCGAGGGAGTTCTCCGCGTCGGCGACGGTCCCCGAGGTCCAGACACCGACGAGCACCACGCGTTCCAGGCGCAGCTGCCGGTACTCGACCTCGGTGACGTCCTCGAGCTCGGTGGAGAGGCCCACGACGCGGCGCAGGGCGGCGCGGTCGGAGCGGTCGAACTGATCGCCGTCCCGGTTCCCGTCGATCTCGTGGCTCCAGGCGACGTCCTCTTCCATCAGGGCATCGGCCCGAAGGCTCTCGGTAAAGCTCTGTGCGTCCTGTGAAGGGGAAGAAGAGGAGGTCATTGGATCCTTACGTCGTTTCGGTCACGATGGGTGTGCGGTACGGCACCGCTGGTGGACAGCTGGTGATGCCGTACGGGTACAACGTGTCACACCGGTCCGGGATTCCCCCAGGGGGACCGCTCACCCGCGCACCTCTCGATGGTGACATGCCCCTTCTGCGGCCGTCATACCGTTTTCTCGGCGCCCGCTTCCTTGCCCGCGGCCCGCTGCCCGCTCCACTCCGGGTGCCCGGGCATCGGCGGGGTGGTCTTCCCGTACAGCCAGGGCTCCAGGAACGCGGTCAGGTCGGTGCCCGCCTCCTGCGAGGCCATGCGGACGAAGTCCGCCGTGTCCGCGACGGAATCGGCGTGCTCGGTGACCCAGCGCCGCTCCAGCCGTTCGAAGGCGGCCGTGCCGATCTGCTGCCGCAGGGCGTAGAGGACCAGGGCGGAGCCGTCGTAGACCACGGGCCGGAACAGGCCGATCTTCTCGCCGGGCGCGGCCGGCTTGGGCGCGGCCGGGGGTCCGCCGGCCGCCCGCCACTGGTCGGAGCGCTGGTAGGCCTCGCGCATGCGCCGTTCCAGGGAGTACTTCCCGAGGCCGTCGGCGTACAGGGCCTCGTACCAGGTGGCGTGGCCCTCGTTCAGCCACAGGTCGGACCAGGTGCGCGGGGTGACGCTGTCGCCGAACCACTGGTGGGCGAGCTCGTGCACCATGATCGATTCGACGTACCACTCGGGGTAGCCGTCCTGCGTGAAGATCCCGCGCTCGAAGAGGGAGAGCGTCTGGGTCTCCAGCTCGAAGCCGGTGGTGGCGCGGGCGATCAGCACGCCGTACGTCTCGAAGGGGTAGCGGCCGACGCGCTCCTCCAGCCACTCCAGCTGCGCCGGGGTCTTGCGCAGCCAGGGCTCGAGCCGGGTGCGGTCGGCGGCGGGGACGACGTCGCGGATCGGCAGCCCGTGCGGGCCGGTGCGGTGCACGACGGCGGAGTCGCCGATGGAGACCTGGGCCAGCTCGGTGGCCATGGGGTGGTGGGTGCGGTACGTCCAGGTGGTGGCCGCCGCGGCGGTGGCCGCCCGGTGGGCGGGCAGCGCGGGCAGCCCGTTGGCGACGACGGTCGTGCCCTCGGGGGCGGTGACCCGGAAGGTGAAGAGGGCCTTGTCGGCGGGGTGGTCGTTGCAGGGGAAGACCCGGTGGGCGGCGTCGGCCTGGTTGGCCATGGCCAGGCCGTCCTCGGTGGTCACCCAGCCGCCGTCGCCGCGCCCGCGCGGATCGCTGGTGTGCCGGACGGTGATGTGCAGGGGCACGCCCTGCGGGAGCGGGGTGCGGGGGGTGAGGACGAGGTCCTCGCCGACGCTCTCGAAGGCGGCGGGCTCGCCGTTGACCTCGGCGGAGGCGACCGTGCCGTGGGCGAAGTCGAGGTTGACCCGCTCCAGGGCGGTGAGGGTGCGGGCGCGGACGGCGGTGACGGCGTCGAGCGGGGTGGTGTTGTTCGTGTAGGTGAAGGACAGGTCGTAGGCGAGGACGTCGTAGCCGGGGTTCCCGAGGGCGGGGAACAGCCGGTCGCCGATGCCCAGTGCTTGCGGCGGCGGCAGCACGGCGGCGACGAGGGTGAGGGAGGCCGCGGCGAGCAGAGCGGCGCGCAGGCGGGCGGAGGTGAGGCGCATCCACCACCGCTTACCAGGGGGCCCGCCGCGCCCGGCCACGGCGCGCGGCGGAACCACCCGTACGGGGGTCTGCGGGCGCCGCGGGCCCGGCCCGCCCGCAGCGGTCGCCCCTTACGCGCGGCTCACGTCGTACACGCCGGGGACGTCCCGCATGGCGCGCATCAGGGCGGGCAGGGTGGTGGCGTCGCGCAGGTGGAGGGTGTACGTGTGCCGGACGCGGCCCTCGACCGGCGGGTCCACGGTGGCGGAGATGACTTCAACGCGCATCCGGGCGATGGCTTCGGTCAGATCGGCCAGCAGGTGGGGGCGGCCGAACGATTCAGCGGTCAGGGTCACCCGGCAGTCGGCGGTGGCCCGCCAGTGCACGGCGACCGGGGTCCGGCCCAGGGCCCGCATCTGCGCGACGGCCGGGCACTGCTCGCGGTGCACGGTCACCGCGCCGCCGCGTACGACGAATCCGGCGACGGCGTCCGGCGGTACCGGGGTGCAGCAGCCCGCGAGCCGGACGTGCGCGTCGGGGAGGTCGGCGACGGCGTTTCCGCCGCCGGGCCGCAGGTTGACGACGGTCAGCGGGGCCCGGGGGGCCGCGTCGGCGGGTTGCGCACCGCCGGGATGGGTCTGGAGCCAGCCGCTGATGGCGATCCGGGCGGCGGGGGTACGGGCGTGCTCCAGCCAGTCGGCAGCGGGGCCGGCGGCGGGGTCGCTGCCGAGCAGCAGCTGCACGGTGTCCCCGTCGGCCAGCACGCTGGCCAGGGAGACCAGGCGCCCGTTGACACGGGCGCCGATACAGCCGTGGGCGGCCTCGCCGTGCTGGGCGTAGGCCGCGTCGATACAGGTGGCGCCGGCGGGCAGGCCCAGCGTGCCGCCGTCGGCGCGGAAGACGGTGATCTCGCGGTCCTGGGCGAGCTCGGCGCGCAGCGAGCGCCAGAAGGTGTCGGGGTCGATCGCGGACTGCTGCCAGTCCAGCAGCCGGGACAGCCAGCCGGGGCGGGTGGGGTCGGCCCGTTCCTCATCGGGGTCGCCGAGGGAGCCGGAGCCGGCGGTGGAGGTGGTGGCGGGGGCGGTCGCGGCCGGCGTGCCGGGCGTGCCGGGTGTGCCGGGTGTGCCGGTCGTGATCGCGTACGGGTTGCCGAGCGCGACCACGCCGGCCTCGGCGACCCGGTGCATCTGCCGGGTGCGGACGATGACCTCGGCGATGTCCCCGTCCGGGGTGGCGACGGCGGTGTGCAGGGACTGGTAGAGGTTGAACTTGGGTACGGCGATGAAGTCCTTGAACTCCGAGACGATCGGGGTGAAGCAGGTGTGCAGCTCGCCCAGGACTCCGTAGCAGTCGGCGTTCTCGCCGACCAGGACGAGCAACCGGCCGAAGTCGGAGCCGCGCAGCTCGCCGCGCTTGAGGGTGATGCGGTGGATGGAGACGAAGTGCCGGGGCCGGACGAGGACTTCGGCCTGGATGCCCGCGTCGCGCAGTACCGTCCGTACGGAGTCGGCGATGACGGGCAGCGGGTCGTTCTCGCCGGCGTGCGCGGCGATGAGGGCCCGCGTGCGCTCGTACTCCTCGGGGTGCAGGATCGCGAAGACGAGGTCTTCGAGCTCGGTCTTGAGGGCCTGGACGCCGAGGCGTTCGGCGAGCGGGATGAGGACGTCGCGGGTGACCTTGGCGATGCGCTCCTGTTTCTCCGGGCGCATCACGCCCAGGGTGCGCATGTTGTGCAGCCGGTCCGCGAGCTTGATGGACATGACCCGGACGTCGTTGCCGGTGGCCACGAGCATCTTGCGGAAGGTCTCGGGCTCGGCGGCGGCGCCGTAGTCGATCTTCTCGACCTTGGTGACGCCGTCGACGATGAAGCAGACCTCGTCGCCGAACTCGGCGCGGACCTGATCGAGGGTCACCTCGGTGTCCTCGACGGTGTCGTGGAGGAGCGAGGCGGTCAAGGTGGTGGTCTCGGCGCCGAGTTCGGCGAGGATCAGGGTCACGGCGAGCGGGTGGGTGATGTACGGCTCGCCGCTCTTGCGCGTCTGGCCGCGGTGCGAGGTCTCCGCGAGCATGTACGCCCGGCGCAGTACGGAGAGGTCCGCGTCCGGGTGGTGGGCGCGGTGGGCCTCGGCGACGTGGCTGATGGCGTCCGGGAGACGGTCCCGGGCGGTGGGACCGAGCAGCGCCGCGCGGCCTAGCCTGCGCAGATCCAGGCGGGCCCGGCCGCGTCTGCGGAGCTCGGGGCGTGCGTCGGGGTTCGTGGCCTCTGCACTCATGGGCACCTCCGGCGGCTTCGACCGGCGGTGGTGGGCATGGGGTGAGCCCTCAGGGCCGGTGCCTGATGTTACCGACCCCACCACGTGGCGCAGTCCGGCTCTCGCTGAGCGTGAAACGGATCACCCATGAGAGGGAATCTTCAGCCGAAAGCCGTTTCGGTGAGCCAGGCCGGGTCGAACTCTCCGGCGGCCACGATGACGGCCGGTCCGGTCATGTCGATCGCGCCGTCGGGGTGCTCGGTGATGACGAGGGTGCCGCCGGGCAGGTCGACGGTGTACCGGGCGCTCTCGCCGGTGACGGCCGGGTCGGCGCCGTCGCGGCGGATGGCGGCGACGGCGACGGCGCAGGCGCCGGTCCCGCAGGAGCGGGTCTCGCCGGAGCCGCGCTCGTGGACCCGCATGGCGACGTGGCGGGGGCCGCGGTCGACGACGAACTCGACGTTGACGCCGTCGGGGTAGGCCTCGGCGGGGCTGAACGGCGGGGGCGCGAGCAGGTCGCCGGCCTGGTCGAGGCTGTCGACGAAGGCGACGGCGTGCGGGTTGCCCATGTTGACGTTGCGGGCAGGCCAGTTGTGGTCCCCGACGGCGACGGTGACCTCGCCCTCGGGGAAGACGGCGCGGCCCATGGAGACGGTGACGTCGCCGGCCTTGTCGAGGTGGACCCGCTTGACGCCGCCGCGGGTGGCGACGGCGAGGTCCCCGGGCTCCACGTGGCCGGCGTATTCGAGGTAGCGGGCGAAGACGCGTACGCCGTTGCCGCACATCTCGGCGACGGAGCCGTCGCTGTTGCGGTAGTCCATGAACCACTCGGCCTCGTCGGCCAGGTGCGCGGCCTCGGGGTGGGCGGCGGACCGTACGACGTGCAGCACGCCGTCCGCACCGATGCCGGCGCGGCGGTCGCACAGCCGTGCGACGGCGGCGGCGGGCAGGTCGACGGCGTTGTCCGGGTCCGGAACGATCACGAAGTCGTTCTCGGTCCCGTGGCCCTTGAGGAAGGAGAGGCTGCTGGTCACGGGCCCATGGTAACGGGGCCGTCACCGCGGGCGGGCGGGCGTCCGCGGGCGGGCGTCCGCCGCCGCGCGGAGCTCAGCGCAGGCGGGCCACCCGGAGCACCGCCAGGGCCGCCACCGTCAGCGCGACCAGGGCGTAGAGCGCGGCGATCCGCCAGTCCGGCAGCCGGCCGGAGCCGCGCGGGGGCAGGCCGGGCCAGGTGTAGCCGACGCGGCGGGCGGCCATCATGCCCCAGCCGCCCGCGCAGCAGCTGATCAGCAGCCCCAGCATGGCCACGACGGCGCCGCCGTCGCCGAACTCGAAGGCGAGGGGGAAGGCGAACATCAGCGAGCCGGCGGCCGCCAGCATCACGATCGGGGCGATCTGCCAGATCCGCAGCTTGCGCTGCGGGCGCAGCTCGACCTCGAACTCGGGCCCGGAGATGTCCTGCGGGCCGCCGTCGGCGAGGGCGTCGGGGCCGTCCGGGGACAGCCGTGCCGGTTCTGCGGGCAGGCCGAGCTCGCCTTGAAGCATCGGGTCCGCTTCCCGTCGGGAGTCGTCCCGCCCAGTGTCGCGAGGGCCGGCCTCCATCGCCACGCGCCCTCCCCACTCGGACTTCGTACGCCGCCGTTCACCACCGGTGACGACACCGGTGGAAGTTTGATGATGGCACGGCCCCGGGCCCCGAACTGCCGCTCGGAGCGTCCCGATGCCATCACGTGATCAGGCTGTGACCGCTCGTTCGACCAACGACTGCGCGAGCCCGGGGAGTTCCCCCCGGTCGGCGGCCGCTCCGCTGAGCCAGTGCACCCGGGGGTCGCGGCGGAACCAGGAGTCCTGGCGGCGGGCGAACCGCTTGGTGGCGCGGACCGTCTCGGCACGGGCCTCCTCCTCGGTGCACTCCCCCGCGAGCGCGGCGAGCACCTGCTGGTAGCCCAGGGCGCGGGAGGCCGTGACGCCGTCGCGCAGCCCGGCGGCCTCCAGGGTGCGGACCTCCTCGACGAGGCCGTCCTCCCACATCCGGTCCACGCGCAGCGTGATCCGCTCGTCCAGCTCGGGGCGGCCGACGTCGACACCGATCTGGACGGTGTCGTAGACGGACTCGTGACCGGGCAGGTTGGCGGTGAACGGCTTGCCGGTGATCTCGATGACCTCCAGGGCCCGCACGATCCGGCGCGCGTTGGAGGGCAGGATCGCCTGCGCCGCGGCCGGGTCGAGGGCCGCGAGGCGGGCGTGCAGGGCGCCGGGGCCGCGCAGGGCCGCCTCCTCCTCCAGGCGGGCCCGGACGGCGGGGTCGGTGCCGGGGAACTCCATGGCGTCCAGGGCACCGCGCACGTACAGCCCGGAGCCGCCGACGAGGACGGGCGTACGGCCGGCGGCGAGCAGCTTGTCGATCTCGGCGCGGGCGAGGCGCTGGTACTCGGCGACGCTGGCGGTCTCGGTGACGTCCCAGATGTCCAGGAGGTGGTGGGGGACGCCGCCGCGCTCCTCGGTCGTCAGCTTGGCGGTGCCGATGTCCATCCCCCGGTAGAGCTGCATGGAGTCGGCGTTGACGACCTCGCCGTCGAAATGGCGGGCCAGGGCGACGCCCAGATCGGACTTTCCGGCCGCGGTGGGACCGACGACGGCGATGACCCGCGGTGCGGGGGCTGCACTTCTCACCGACCCAGTCTCGCAAACACGCGGGCATGTACCCGATCGAGTGAGGTGACGGGGTAGTGGCGGGGTCGTTGCCCTGGCGAGGTTCCGGCCGGTGGTGCGCGGGGTGCGCGCCCGGCGCGAGCCGGTTCGACCGGGGCGGAACTTCACTCGCACGAGTACCGTTAAGGGAGTAGACATGGGCGTTTTCAGCCGGTTCCGCCGCCGTAAGTCCGAGGCGTCGACCGAGGAGGCCGCGGCGGCGACGCCGTCGGCCGAGTCGGTGGACGTGGTCGACGGCACGGACGGGGCGGAGGAGACGAAGGCCGAGGAGCCCGTGGCCGGGACCGCGACGGAGGCAGCCGCGGGGAGCACCGCGCCGGAGGGCGTGGAGATCCCCAAGCAGCAGTCGGCGGACAAGGCCGCGGACAACGAGGCCGGCGAGGGCGCCCGTAAGTAGCTACGCCACGGGAAGGTGACCCATGAGCCTGCTGGACAATCTGAGGGCCAAGCTCGCGCCGGCCAAGGACAAGGTCGGCGACCTCGCACAGAAGAACGAGGGCCGGATCGGTGAGGGGCTCGACAAGGTCGCGAAGGCCGTGGATTCCAGGACCAAGGGCAAGTACAGCGACAAGATAGCGAGCGGTACGGGCAAGGCGAAGGACACCCTCGGCAAGATCGCGCACAAGGACCGTCCGGGCGGGTCGACCCCGCCGCCGGCGGCGTCGTGACGTGATCGCGGAAGGGGCGGGGAGCCGGGTCGGCCCACCGCCCCTTCGTCACGGGCAGGCGGCGTGCGGGGCGTAGGGGGACGTCGTACGTGCGGACGGCGTACGGGGTGTCGCCGGGCCCCGTCGGGCCCGGCCGGGTCTCGCCAGGTGGCCCTCAGGCCCAGGTGGCGACGAAGTAGCCGACGCCGTACGGGGCGTCCTCGTAGAGCAGTCGGCCCTCCAGGGCCGCGGATTCGGCGGCGCCGGCGAGCACCTGCCAGGGGGCCCGGCCGGCGGCCTTGAGTTCGTGAGCGAGTTCGGCGTCCAGGGCGGCGAGCGCGGTGATGTCGGCCGCGGCCAGGGCACGGCCGACCTCGGCGTCGAAGCCCTCGGCCCGCTCGTCGAGGTAGCCGGGGGCCTTCAGCGTCCGGCAGGCGCTGCCGTCCCCCATGACCAGCAGGGCGACGCGCCGGTCGGTGGCCGCGATCTCCCGGCCGGCCGCCAGGCACCGCTCGGGCGCCAGGGTTTCGCCGACGCCGAGCCCTTCGAGGGGCGCGCCGCTCCAGCCGACCCGCTGGAGCAGCCAGGCGCCGACGGCGAGCGAGGTGGGCAGTTCGCGCCGGGCCCCGGGGCCGTCGCCGAGCGTCACGTCGACATCGACGCCGAAGCCGCGGAAGGTGCCGCGCGCGCCCTGCGGATGCGGTCCGAGTCCTTCCTCGTCGGCGGGTCCTACGACGACCAGCCGGTCGGGGCGGGCGGCGGCGAGCACCGCGAGCGCGTCGGAGCAGGCGGTGCGGGCATCGGCGAGCTCCCCGGCCGCCCCGGCCGCGACCTGCGGCACGAGCAGCGGGGGCGAGGGGCAGACGGCGGCGGCTACGAGCATGATCCGCAGCGTAGCCGCCCGGCGGCCGGAGGCGCGCCAAGGCCCGGGGGCGGCCGCGCCCCGGGACCTTGACCCCCCGGAGCCAGCACCACCCGGCGTTGGACGTACGCGCGGCCAGGAGTTGGCGACGTCAGGAGCCGGCCGGTGTCAGGAGCCGATGGAGCAGCCGCCGGTCGCGGCCGGCAGCGGCGCCGGGACGCCCAGCGTCGGGATGCCGAGCATGACCCCCGCCAGCTGGGCGGGCGCGGCGTTGCGCTTCTCCCAGGCGTCGCCCGCCCGGGTCCGGCGCACCGAGGTCGTCGGGCCCTCGGCGAGCAGGTGGTGCGGGGCGGCGTAGGTGATCTCGACCGTCACGACGTCGCCCGGACGGACCTCGGCCTCCGGCTTGGTGAAGTGGACGAGGCGGTTGTCGGGGGCGCGGCCCGACAGGCGGTGGGTGGCGCCGTCCTTGCGGCCCTCGCCCTCGGCGACCATGACCTCCAGGGTCCGGCCGACCTGCTTCTTGTTCTCCTCCCAGGAGATCTCCTCCTGGAGGGCGACCAGACGCATGTAGCGCTCCTGGACGACCTCCTTGGGGATCTGCCCCTCCATGTCGGCGGCCGGGGTGCCGGGGCGCTTGGAGTACTGGAAGGTGAAGGCGTTCGCGAAGCGGGCCTCGCGGACCGTGTGCATCGTCTGCTCGAAGTCCTCCTCGGTCTCGCCGGGGAAGCCCACGATGATGTCGGTGGAGATGGCGGCGTGCGGGATCGCGGCGCGCACCTTCTCGATGATCCCGAGGAACCGCTCCTGCCGGTACGAGCGGCGCATCGCCCGCAGGACGGTGTCGGAGCCGGACTGCAGCGGCATGTGCAGCTGCGGCATGACGTTCGGCGTCTCGGCCATCGCGGCGATCACGTCGTCGGTGAAGTCGCGCGGGTGCGGGGAGGTGAAGCGGACCCGCTCCAGGCCCTCGATCTCGCCGCAGGCACGCAGCAGCTTGCTGAACGCCTCGCGGTCGCCGAGGTCGGAGCCGTAGGCGTTGACGTTCTGGCCGAGCAGGGTGATCTCCGAGACGCCCTCGGCGACGAGCGCCTCGATCTCGGCGAGGATGTCGCCGGGGCGGCGGTCCTCCTCCTTGCCGCGCAGCGCCGGGACGATGCAGAAGGTGCAGGTGTTGTTGCAGCCGACCGAGATGGAGACCCAGGCGGCGTAGGCGGACTCGCGACGGGTCGGCAGCGTGGAGGGGAAGGCCTCCAGCGACTCGGCGATCTCGACCTGCGCCTCCTCCTGGACACGGGCGCGCTCCAGCAGCACCGGCAGCTTGCCGATGTTGTGCGTGCCGAAGACCACGTCGACCCAGGGGGCCTTCTTGACGATGGTCTCGCGGTCCTTCTGGGCCAGGCAGCCGCCGACGGCGATCTGCATGCCGGGGCGCCGGGTCTTCATGGGGGCGAGCCGGCCGAGGTTGCCGTACAGCTTGTTGTCGGCGTTCTCGCGCACCGCGCAGGTGTTGAAGACGACGACGTCGGCCTCGCCCTCGCCGGCCCCCTCGGGCGCGCGGACGTAGCCCGCCTCCTCCAGCAGACCGGAGAGCCGCTCGGAGTCGTGCACGTTCATCTGACACCCGTAGGTGCGGATCTCATAGCTCTTGTTCACGCCCACTGCCTGGCTCCGGTCGCTGCTGGTCATGCAACAAGGGTAGGCGGTACCCGGGAGCCCTCCGGTCCCCCGTGCAGACGGCCCGCGGGCAGCCGCCGGCCGTACAGGACGAGCAGCAGGTCCTGGGCGGTGCCGTAGACCGGGGTTCCGGTTCCGAAGGACCAGTCCAGGTCGTCGGCGTGCAGCTGTACGCCGGCCAGGTCGGCGCCGAAGAAGCGCGCCGTGCGCGGGGTGACGGCGGCCAGCAGGGGGAGCAGGCGCTCCGGTGGAACCCTCCGGTCCAGGCCGAGGGCGACCGTGATGTCCAGGCCGTGGAGAACGTCGTGACCCAGGCCCGAGGCGGGGCCGCCGACGGGCGGCTTCCACGGATGCCCGGCGTTCTCGCGCAGCAGCGCGGCCAGCTCGGCCGGGCTGAAGGCGGCGGCGTCGCGGCGGGCGCAGCGGTCGGTCATCCGGTGCAGGCTGCCGCCGGAGCGCAGCACCTCGACGGCGAAGCCGGGCAGGGAGGTGCGGAAGCCCAGCGACATGTGGGCGGCGGTCTCCCGGACGCGCCAGCCGGCGCAGAGGCTGGGGGCGTCCCACTGGTCGGGGCGGAGCGAGTCGAGTACGTCGGCCAGCTCGCGGCGCTCGGCGGCGGTCATGGCGCGCAGGTCCCTGCGGGTGGCGGGTTCGGTCATGCGTCCAGCCTGGGCGGTCCGGCGGGCATAAGTCCAAGAGCTGGTCTTTCTCCTTCCTAGAATCCTTCGTTATGGAACTGGCTCAGCTGCGCTATTTCGTCGCCGTCGTCGAGGAAGGGAGCTTCACCCGGGCCGCGGAGCGGTTGCACGTCTCCCAGCCGGGGGTGAGTGCTCAGGTCAAGCGGCTGGAGCGGGAGCTGGGACAGCGGCTGCTGGACCGGTCCGGGGGTGCGGCCGGGGCCCGGCGCGGGGTGACGCCGACGGAGGCGGGGGCGGCGGTGCTGACGTACGCGCGGGCCGCGCTCGCGGCGGTCGAGGGGATCCGGCGGACGGCGGACGAGTTCAGGGGGCTGCTGCGCGGGCGCGTGGCGATCGGCCTGCTGCCGGGGGCGGCCGGCACGGCCGTGGCCGGGTTCGACGTGGTGGCGCTGCTGGGCGACTTCCACGACGCGCATCCGCGGGTGGAGATGGCGCTGACGGAGGACACCTCGGAGCGGATGCTGGCCGCGCTGCGGCGCGGGGAACTGGACGTCGCGCTGATCGGGCTCACCGGCGCGGAGCCCGAGGGGGTCACCGTGCAGGTGGTGCTCGACGAGCCGCTGGTGGCGGTGGTCCGCGCGGACGATCCGCTGGTGACGTCGGCGACGGAGACGGCGGGCACGGTCGGGCTGGCGGGCCTGCGCGGGCGACCGGTGATCTGCCTGCCCCGGGGCACGGGGGTGCGCGCGGTACTGGAGCGGGCGTGCGCGGCGGAGGGCTTCACGCCCCGGGTGGACTTCGAGGCGGCCGCGCCGGCGGTGCTGGTGCGGCTGGCGGAGCGGGGGCTGGGCGTCGCGGTGGTGCCGGCGGGGGCGGGTGGGAAACCGGGGGCCGGTGGGGAGCTGGGGGCCGGTGGGGGCGTACGGGAGTTGCGGATCACCGGCCCGGGACTGAGCGGCCGGGTCGCGCTGGCCTGGCGTACCGACGGCCCGTCGGGGCCGGCGGCACGCGCGCTGCTGGCGGCACTGCGGGCCGGTCTGCCGGCGGTGGCGGGGGCGCGGGCGGGGGCCGCCGGGGCACCCGGCCGGCCGTGACAGGACGGCGAGCGGGTGGCAGGATCGCGCGCATGCCCCTCGTACTCCCCCCGCTGACCAGGCGCCGCGCGCTGCGGAGCCTGCTCGCCGCGCTGGCGGTGCTCGGGGTGCTGGCGTGGTGGCTGTGGCCGTTCGGCGAGTCGCAGCCGCGCGGTGAGCTGACGTTCAGTACGGGCGTACGGGCCGGCGTCTACCAGCGCTACGGCGAGCTGCTGAAGCAGGAGCTGGCCCGGGACATGCCGGAGGTGAACGTACGCCTGGAGACGAGCGAGGGCTCGCAGCAGAACCTGGAGCGGGTGGCCACGGGGCGGGCGGACGTGACGATCGCGACGGCCGACGCGGTCGCGAAGTACCGGCTCGACGGCAAACCGGGCGCGGAGCACCTGCGCGGGGTCGCGCGACTGTACGACGACTACGTGCAGCTGGTCGTCCCGGCGGGCTCGTCGGTCCACTCCACGGCGGACCTGCGGGGCAAGCGGGTCGCTGTGGGGCAGCCGGGGTCCGGGGTGCGGCTGATCTCGGAGCGGCTGCTGAGGGCGGCGAAGCTGGACCCGGCGACGGACGTGACGGCGGTGCCGATAGGGATCGACACGATGCCGGCGGAGCTGCAGGCCGGGCGGATCGACGCGTTCTTCTGGTCCGGGGGCCTGCCGACGACGGCGGTGCGCGAGCTGTCGGAACGGTTCGACATCCGGCTGGTGCAGCTGGGCGACCTGGTGGAGGCGCTCCAGGGCGGTGGCGGCAGCCCGGCGCACTACTACCGGGCGGCGGTGATGCCGCAGGACGCGTACGCGCTGGCGCGGAACACGTCGGCGGTGTCGACGCTGGCGGTGCCGAACCTGCTGGTGACGACGGACCGTACGGAGACGGAGCTGGCGGAACGGTTCACCCGGACGGTGATCCAGAGCCGGGACGGCATCGGCCACGAGGTGCACGCGGCGCAGCTGGTGGATCTACGGACGGCGATCTACACGGATCCGCTGGAGCTGCACCAGGGGGCCCGGACGTACTACCGTTCGGTGAAGCCCTGACCACGGGTACGCCGCGCCCGGACCGGCGGCCGTCCGGCTCCACGCCGCAACCCGGGCACGCCACCCCGCCCAACCCTCGGCACCCCCACTGACCTCCGGGCCCGGGGCACGCCGTACGCCCGCCCCTCGGCGGTACGCGGGCCGCCGTATCCGCCGGGTGGCGCGGGACGCGCCGCCGCGGTCGGCGCGGGGATCTCCGTCCGCCAGCCCCTGACGCGGGAACGCCCGCCGAACGCACCCGCGCCGCCGGCGGCCGCGACACCGTGTCGGGCCGGGTCGGGCCACGCCCGGCACCGTCCTTCGGGCCGACGGCCGTCCCCGGACCGCCGTACCGGTGGCGGCAACGCCCATGAGGGCTTCGGCGGACCCTCAGGCCGGCGGAGGAGCTGCGGCGGACCACCGCTCGGTGCAGCGGTGAACACCGCGTGCGCGGGCCCGCACCCAGGGGGTGCCGGCCACCCGGGGTGGGTGGTTCCCGGGCGCGCGGCCTGGACCCCGTCCCGACGGGTGCGCGGACGGGGACGGGCGTGCCGGGCGTGCGGGTCAGGGGGCGGGGTTCGTCAGGAGGGTTGTCGCTGCTGCCGCCGCGCCGATCAGGCCCGCGTCCGTGCCCAGGGCCGCCGGGACGACCGTCAGGTCGCGGACGAACGAGAGCGTGGCGTACGACGCCAGGTGGGTGCGGACCGGGGTGAAGAGGATGTTGCCCGCGGCCGCGACGCCGCCGCCGATGACGGCGATGTCGGTCTCCACCAGGGTCGCGGTGGCCGCGATCGCCGCCGCCAGGGCGCGGCCCGCGCGGTCGAAGGCGGCCAGGGCCACCGGGTCGCCGGCGCGGGCGGCGGCCGCGACGCCGGCCGCCGTCGGGTCCGGTCCCGTCCAGCCCTGCGCCGCGGCCCGGCGGGCGATCGCCGTGCCGGAGGCCAGGGCCTCGACGCAGCCGCGGCCCCCGCACACGCACGGCTCGCCCTCGAAGTCCACGCTGATGTGGCCGATGTGGCCGGCGTTGCCGGTGGGGCCCGGCTGGAGCCGGTTGTCGAGAACCAGCCCGCCCCCGACCCCGGTGGAGACCACCATGCACAGGGCGTTGGCGTGGCCGCGCGCCGCGCCCAGCCAGTGCTCCGCCGCCGTCATCGCGACCCCGTCGCCCACCAGCACCGTGGGCACGTCCGCGCCGCGCGAGGCCAGCTCCGCCGCGACCCGGGCCTGGACGGGGAAGTCCCGCCAGGCTCCGATGTTCACCGGGCTCACCGTGCCGCGCGAGGCGTCCACCGGCCCCGCGCTCCCGATCCCGCACCGGACCGCCTCGGCCCACAGCGGGGAGGCGGCCAGGTCGGCGATCACGGCGACGACCGCCGCCAGCACCCCCTCCGCCGGCGCGTCCTTCGGCGTCGGCCGCCGCGCCGTCACGGGCATCGTGCCGTCCGGCCGCACCAGCGCCCCGGCGATCTTCGTACCGCCGATGTCGATGGCCACCGTCAGGCCCGCGGACACCGCGGACACCGCGGCGGCCTCGGCGGGCGCGGGGAGCGCGCCGGCGCGCGGTACGGGGACGGCGGAGGTGGGAGTGGTCACGGTGGCGCTCCTGCGAAGGGGTCGGTTTCAGTATGCGGGCGGCGGCGGAGCAGTGCTCTCGCGGGGTTCCAGGCGCGGCTGCTCGCCCTCCCGGGCCCGCGGCGGACCCCCCGCCAGCACGTCGAGGAGTTCCTGCGCGGCGAGCCGCCCGAACCCCGCCGTGTCCCGCACCAGCGCGGTCAGCCGGGGGTGCGTGACCCGGCACAGCGGCGAGTCGTCCCAGGCCACCACCGACACCCGGGCCGGTACGGCGAGGCCCAGTTCGGCGGCGACCCCGGTGCCCGCGACCGCCATCACGTCGTTGTCGTAGATCAGCGCCGTCGGTGGCGCGGGCCCCCGCAGCACCCGCCGGGTCGCCTCCGCGCCCTCCGCGTCCGAGTAGTCGGTCGGCACCGAGCGGACCTCCGCCTCCGTCAGCCCGCGCCGGGCGGCCTGCGTACGCAGCGAGTCGATCCGGCGCACGGTGTGGGCGAGGTCCGGCATGCCGGCGATGTGCGCGATCCGCCGGTGGCCCAGCCCGTACAGGTGGTCCAGCACGTCGGCCATCGCCCGCGCGTCGTCCGCCCACACCGAGGACAGCGCGGACGACGGCCTCGGCTCACCGACGGCGACGGCGGGCAGGCCCAGCCCCACGAGGAGCTCCGGGCGCGGGTCGTCGGTGCGCGGGTCGACGACCAGGACGCCGTCCACGCGCCGTTCCGCCCACCAGCGCCGGTACACCGCGCATTCGGCGTCGATGTCCTCGACGACCTGGAAGAGCAGGGCGGTGCGGGCCGCCGAGAGCACCTCCTGGACGCCGGAGACGAGCTGGAGGAAGAACGACTCCACGCCGAGGGTGCGGGCGGGCCGGGCCAGCACCAGCCCGACCGCACCGGCGCGTTCGCCCGACAGCGCCCGCGCCGCGCTGTTGGGCTGCCAGCCCAGTTCCTCGGCGACCCGGCGGATCCTGGCGCGGGTCTCCCGGGACACCCCCGGCCGCCCGTTGAGCGCGAAGGAGACGGCGCTCTGGGACACCCCGGCCCGGCGGGCGATGTCCTTGATCGTGGGTCTGCGCGCCATGACCTGCCTCATCCCCCTCCGGCTGCGTGCGTGGACGGCACTGGCCGGACCGTACGCGATCCGGCCCCCGCAGACCGCCGGGATGACCGTCTTGGTCCCGTCCCCGCTGCCCGCGCCCCGGCCGCCGGGACCGGCACGCCGCCGCCGTCATTCCCTCCCGCGCCTCCTTTCCGAGGCGGATTCCATCGACCGGCTAAACCGCATTAGTGCGGTGGGCAGCGCATACGCCGCACCCCGCCGAGGAAGGGATCGAAGGCCCTGTTGACTTTCTCCGGGGCGGGGCGGCACGTTGTGGGGGCGCCGGCGAATTCCCCGTGTTCCCTTTCAGGCCCTCGACCCCGTTCCAGGCCCTCGACCCCGGGACTCCGCATGCACGAGAACGACGTCGCCCACCCGCCGCCCCGAATCCGGCCACTGCGATTCGGCGTCAATTACACGCCGACGCGGGGCTGGTTCCACCACTGGCTCGATTTCGATCCGGGAGAGGTGGAGGCCGATCTCGATTCGCTCGCCGCGCTCGGGCTGGACCACGTACGGGTGTTCCCGCTGTGGCCGCTCTTCCAGCCCAACCGGACCCTGATCCGGCCGCGCGCCGTCGAGCAGCTGGTGGCGGTGGCGGACGCGGCCTCCGCACGCGGGCTGGACGTCTGCGTGGACGGGCTGCAGGGCCACCTGTCGAGCTTCGACTTTCTGCCCGCGTGGACGCGCACCTGGCACCGGCGCCACCTTTTCCGCGACCCGGAGCTGGTGGCCGGGCAGGAGGAGTACCTGCGCACGCTGGCGGCGGCGCTGGCGGACCGGCCCAACTTCCTGGGGATGACCGTGGGCAACGAGATCAACCAGTTCGCGGACGATCCGCACCCGGAGCCGGACCGGATCACGCGGCCCGAGGCGGAGGCCTGGCTGGCGCGGATGCTGGCGGCGTGCGAGAAGGGGGCACCGGGCCGCTTGCACGTGCACGCGGCGTACGACGCGGCCTGGTACCGCGACGGCCACCCCTTCACGGTGGCGCAGGCGGCCCGCCTGGGCGCGGCGACGGCCGTCCACTCGTGGGTGTTCAACGGCACGGCGCAGCGGCACGGGTGGGCGGGGACGGCGACCGAGCAGCATGCGGCGTACATGATCGAGCTCTCCAAGGCGTACGCGCACGATCCCGCCCGCCCGGTGTGGCTCCAGGAGGTGGGCGCCCCGGCGCCGCTGATCCCCGCCGAGCACGCGGCGGCGTTCACCGAGGCGACGGTCACGAACGCGCTGGACTGCACGGACGTGTGGGGTGTGACGTGGTGGTGCTCGCACGACGTGGCGCGGGAGCTGGCGGACTTCCCGGAGCTGGAGTACGGGCTCGGCCTGCTGACCAACGACCGGCGGGTGAAGCCGGCGGGGCGGGCGGTGGCGCGTCTCGCGCGGGCCCTGGCCGGGCGTCCGGGGCGGGCGCGGGTGCGGTCGACGGCGCTGGTGGCCGACGTCGGGGGCACGGAGGCGGCCCCCCGCCGCTCGGTGTGCGCGCCGGGCCGCCCCGTCTTCGAGGCCTGGGCCCGCCTGGCCGCGGAGGGCGTCCGCCCGGCGGTGGTCCTGGCGGACCGCACGGCCGACGTCCGGCACCTGGCGGCCCGGGGCATCACGGAACTGGTCCGCGTGGACGAGGTCCTCTGACCCTCCCGGGCCCCGGCCGGCCGGCCCCCTGCCCGAGGCTCGCGATCCATGTCCCGAGCCACCCCCACCCGTACGGCCGTTGGACGACCATCCGAAGGAGACGTCATGTCCCAGAGCGAACCGGGTCCGCACGCCGACGCCCCGCCCCACCCGCACGCCCACCCCGGCTCCGTCCCCCGCCCCGGTCCCCCGGTCCGTCCCACCCGGCGCCGCCTGCTGCTGGGCACCGGAGCCGCGGTGGCCGGCGCCGTGTGGGGCAACGGCACCGCGCGGGCGGCCGACGGCACCGGCACCGCAACCGCACACGCGACCGGGGCCGGGAACAGCACCGGGGCCGTGCCCGCGGCCCCGACCGGGATCGGGGCGTACGCGTCGTACTGGTTCCCCGACAGCCTGCCGGCCGGCACCCCCGGCCCCGGCATCGTCTGGCGTTCGCTCAAGGACTGGAGCCCCGCGGCCGATCCGGATCTCGCCCACAACACCGCCACCGTGCCCCTCGCCCCGCGCTTCACGCCGGTGCCCGCCAACACCACGGCCCGCGCCGGGCAGGCCCGGATCGCCGCGCTCGTCTCCTTCGGGGGCACCTCCGGGCATCCCGCCCAGGGCTCCCCCACCGCCGACACCTACGCCCTCAGCCACTGGGCCTACATCGACGAGCTCGTCTTCTGGGGCGGTTCCGCGGGCGAGGGCATCGTGCTCGCCCCCACCGCGCCCGTCACCGACGCCGCCCACCGCAACGGCGTCCGCGTGCTCGGCAACGTCTTCCTGCCACCGGTCGTCTACGGCGGCGACCTCCGCTGGACCCGCGACCTGGTCCAGCGGGACGCCACCGGCCGGTTCCCGCTCGCCGAGCAGCTGGTCCGCGTGGCCACCGCGTACGGCTTCGACGGCTGGTTCGTCAACGCCGAGACCGACGGCGGCGACAGCGAACTCGCCGCCACGATGCGGGCCTTCCTCAAGGCCCTGCGCGCCGCCGGCCGGGCCGGCGGGCTCCGGATCACCTGGTACGACGCCATGGACACCACCGGCCGGGTCCGCTGGCAGGGCGCGCTCAACCACCTCAACCAGGAGTTCTACGAGGACCGCGACGGACCCGTGGCCGACGGCTTCTTCGTCGACTTCCGCTGGACCCCCGACACGCTGCGCGGCTCCGGGCTGCTCGCCGACCGGCTCGGGCGCAGCCGGTACGAGCTGTGGGCGGGCGTGGACGTCGAGTCCCGGGGCTGGGACACCGACGCCCGTTGGGACGCCATCGTGCCGCCCGGCCGCGACCACGTGGTCAGCTACGCCTTCTACCGGCCCGAGTGGACCCGCAACCACCTGGCCGACCGCTCCCCCGGAGCCTTCCACGCCGCCGACGACCGCTTCTGGACCGGCGACTCCCTCGGCCCCGCGAGCCGCGCCGACACCGCGTGGCGGCCCCCGGCCGCCGTCGTCGCCGACCGTTCCACCGTCGCCGCCCTGCCCTTCGGCTGCGCCTTCACCACCGGCCACGGGCTGCGGTGGTACGAGCACGGCCGCGTCACCTCCGCCGCTCCCTGGAGTCACCTGGGCCTCCAGGACCTGCTCCCCGGCCGCCGCTGGGCCCTCACCACCAGCGGCGCCCGCCCCGCCGTCACCCTCGATTTCGCCGACGCCTGGCGCGGCGGCTCCAGCCTGCTGGTCCAGGGGGCCCTGACCGCGCCCGTCACGGTCGGGCTGCACGCGACCCGGCTGCCCCTGTCCGCGGCCACCGTGCTCGAACTGGTCCACCGCACCGGCTCCGGACCCGTCCGCGTCGAGGCCGGGATCGCCACCCGGGAGCCGGCCGCCCCGGGTGCGCCCGTCCCGTACACCTGGCTGCCCGCCGGAACCGCCGGACGGGCCTCCGCCCCCGGCTGGCAGGTCTCCCGGGTCCCGCTCGCCCCGCTGGCCGGCCGCACCGCGTACGCGCTGGCGGTCCGGCTCACCGCCCGCGACCGCGGGCCCGTGCTCTGGCGGCTGGGCGCCCTGACCGTCCACGACCGCGACGGCCGCGGCCGCCCCCGGCCGCCCGCCGCGCCGACCGTCGACGCCGCCGAGCGCGACGGCGCCGCGCTCGCCCTGCGGCTGTCCTGGCGTCGCGCCGACGGCCCGGTACGCCACTACGAGCTGCACCATGCCCTGCCCGACGGCAGCCGCCGCTTCCTCGGCGGCACCTGCGGCACGGCCCTGCACGTGCCCCGGATCGAGCGCGCGGGCCGGGAGCGGACGGCCGTCGTCGAGGTGCGCGCGGTGGGCGAGCTGTACGACGTGTCCGCGCCGGCCCGTATCACCCACCCCTGGTAAGCCGGACCGGGACCAAACCAGGAGACCAGGACCGACACCAGGAGACCAGGACCGGGCCCCGGCCCCGTCCTCAGCCCGCCCCGCCGCGGTCGTGCGGTGCGGTGCGCGGCACCGACACCGTCACGCGCAGCCCGTGCGGCGGGTTCGTCTCGTACGCGAGGGACCCGCCGCCCGCGGCGAGCAGCGCCCGGGAGATGGACAGCCCCAGCCCCGAACCCTTGACGTTCTGGTGCCGTCCGCTGCGCCAGAACCGGTCGCCGATGCGGGCGAGCTCCTCCTCGCTGAGCCCCGGCCCCCGGTCGGCGACGACGACCAGCGCCGAGCGGCCCTCGGCGGACACCGCGACCTCGACCTCCTCCCCGGCCGGCGTGAACTTCAGGGCGTTGTCGATCACCGCGTCCAGGGCGCTGGACAGCGCGATGGGGTCGGCCCAGCCGGTGACGGCGGACCGGCCGCTCTCCACCAGCCGGACGCCCTTCTCCTGCGCGAGCGGGCGCCAGGCGGCGACCCGCTCGGCGGCCAGCGCCGCGATGTCGGTGACGCTGAGCTCGGCGGAGGCGTGCTCGGCCAGCGCCAGGTCCAGCAGGTCGTCCAGGACCTGGGCCAGGCGCTTGCCCTCGGTGCGCACCGAGGCGATCTCCTCGTTCCCCTCGGGCAGCTCCAGGGCCAGCAGTTCGATGCGCAGGAGCAGCGCGGCGAGCGGGTTGCGCAGCTGGTGGGAGGCGTCCGCGACGAACGCCCGCTGCTGCTCCAGTACCTCTTCGACGTTGTCGGCCATCTCGTTGAACGAGCGGGCCAGCCGTCTCAGTTCCGGCGGACCGCCCGCGGTCGCGACCCGGGAGTTCATCCGCCCGGTGGCGATGCCGTGCGCGGCCGCGTCCAGCGTCCGTACGGGCTTGAGCACCCAGCTGGTCAGCCGCAGGGCGGCGCCGAAGGCCACCAGCATGGCGGCGGCCAGCCCGGCGGCGATCAGCAGCCAGCCGCGCAGCGTGCGGGCGCGCATCTGGTCGGTGGGGGACTCGGTGACGACGACCGCGACGACGTCCCCGTCGAGGACGACCGGGGAGGCCACCAGCAGCTTGCCGTGCGTCTGCCAGGGCCACACCTGGGCGGGGTCATGGCTGCGCCGCCCGGCCAGCGCCTCCTCGAAGGCGCGCCGGCCCTCGCCCTCGCCGGGCAGCCGCCACCAGCCGGGGGCGCGCGCCATGGCGTTGTCGTCGCGGTAGAAGATGCCGGCCCGGATGCCGTACAGCTCCTGGTAGCGGGCGAGTTCCAGCTGGAGGGTCTCGCGGCGCTCGTCGGCTCCCGAGGCCCCGGCGCCCTCGGCGTCGATGACGAACTGCGCCAGGGCCGCGAACCGCGCGCTGTCGTCGATGCGGTCGACGACCACCCGCTGCTGCTGCCCGGCGGCCAGGCTCACGGCGAGCGGGAAGCCGAGCGCGAGCAGGGTGCCCGCCATGAGGACGACGAGCAGCGGGAGCAGCCGGGCGCGCAACCGCGCCGCCTACGGGGCGGGCGGGGTGACGAGCCGGTAGCCCACCCCGCGGACGGTCTCGATCAGCGCGGGCATGCGCAGCTTGGAGCGCAGGCTGGCGACGTGCACCTCCAGGGTGCGGCCGGTGCCCTCCCAGCTGGTGCGCCAGACCTCGCTGATGATCTGCTCGCGCCGGAAGACGACGCCGGGGCGCTGCGCGAGGAGCGCGAGCAGGTCGAACTCCTTGCGGGTGAGCGGTACGTCGGCGCCTCCGACGCTGACGCGCCGGGTGGACAGCTCGATGCTGACGGGGCCCAGCCGGACCACGGCCGGCGACCCGCCGTTGCCGGGCGCGGCCGCGGAGGCCTCGTCGGGGGCTCCGGTGCGGCGGGCGACGGCGTGGATCCGGGCGAGCAGTTCGCCGGTGTCGTACGGCTTGACCACGTAGTCGTCGGCACCGAGGTTGAGGCCGTGGATCCGCGAGCGTACGTCGGCCCGCGCGGTGACCATGATGACCGGCGTCGAGGTGCGCTTGCGGATCTTGCCGCAGACCTCGTAGCCGTCCTGGTCGGGCAGGCCGAGGTCGAGCAGGATCACGCCGAAGGGGGCGACGGCGGCCTGGGCGCCGGCCGGCAGCAGCGCCTGCAGGGCCTCCTCGCCGTTGCGGGCGTGGGTGACCTGGAAGCCGTGGCGGGCCAGGATCGCGGACAGGGCCGCGGCGACGTGGTCGTCGTCCTCGACGAGCAGCAGTCTCATACGTCCCCCTTCCGGACCGGTGTGCCGCGCGGTGGGCCGCGCCGTCGGTATGGCGGCTGGTCGCGCCGCCGGCCGCGCGGAGTACCGCGCGGTCGATGTGTCGTGCATATGTCTCGCATGCGTCACGTTCGTGGCCACCATGCATCCACGCCGATGAAGAGTCCCACGTCAAGGGGGTTCCGGTCAGGCGCGTCTTCCGTTATCCACCCGGTACGCGTACACCCGCGCGCGCGTACGGAGCGTGTCCGGGCGAGGCCGGATCGTTATCCTCAATTCTCGCTCAGATGTGATGACGGTGTGCGCGGGCTCTCACTACTGTCCTCCCAACCGAGGAGGACGGAGCAAGAAGCCGATGAGCGGAGTATCAGTGACCAAGGGTGGACAGGACGCGGCCGTGGCCGCGGACGGCCTGGTCGTACTGAGCAACGTCAACAAGCACTTCGGCGCGCTGCACGTGCTTCAGGACATCGATCTGAGCATTGCCCGCGGTGAGGTCGTCGTGGTGATCGGTCCTTCGGGATCGGGCAAGTCGACGCTGTGCCGGACGATCAACCGGCTGGAGACGATCGATTCGGGGACCATCACCCTCGACGGCAGGAAGCTGCCGTCGGAGGGCAAGGAGCTGGCGAAGCTCCGCGCCGACGTCGGCATGGTCTTCCAGTCGTTCAACCTCTTCGCGCACAAGACGGTGCTGGAGAACGTGGTGCTGGGCCAGGTCAAGGTCCGCAAGACCGACAAGGCGGCGGCCGAGACCAAGGCGCGCGCCCTGCTGGACCGGGTGGGCGTCGGCACCCAGGCCGACAAGTACCCGGCGCAGCTCTCCGGCGGCCAGCAGCAGCGTGTGGCGATCGCCCGCGCGCTGGCCATGGAGCCGAAGGTGATGCTGTTCGACGAGCCGACCTCGGCTCTCGACCCGGAGATGATCAACGAGGTGCTGGAGGTCATGCAGCAGCTCGCCGGGGAGGGCATGACGATGGTCGTCGTCACGCACGAGATGGGCTTCGCCCGGTCCGCGGCCAACCGGGTCGTGTTCATGGCGGACGGCCGGATCGTCGAAGAGGCCACGCCCGAACAGTTCTTCAGCAACCCGCGCAGTGACCGCGCCAAGGACTTCCTTTCGAAGATCCTGCACCACTGACGTTTCCCGTCTGGTAGTGATCCGCTCGACGGAGCAATCGGGGGACGCCCTTGCGGCCCGCCGCGCTCGTCGCTCGTCGTACAACAACGTCTCATCCGAGGGAAGTTCACCATGAAGCTCTTCAAGGCCGGTGCGGCCGCGGCCGCGGCCGTCACCCTGGCGCTGACCGCGACCGCGTGCGCGGGCGGCAGCGGCAAGACCAGCGACAGCGGCAACGGTGGCGGTGACGCCAAGAAGGACAAGATCGTCGTCGGCATCAAGTTCGACCAGCCGGGACTGGGCCTGAAGACCCCGGACGGCAAGTTCACCGGGTTCGACGTGGACGTGG
This sequence comes from Streptomyces sp. NPDC042102, assembly GCF_055582305.1. Classification (NCBI taxonomy): domain Bacteria; kingdom Bacillati; phylum Actinomycetota; class Actinomycetes; order Kitasatosporales; family Streptomycetaceae; genus Streptomyces; species Streptomyces sp. NPDC042102. Next base: position 41,793 of record NZ_JBVJDL010000001.1, on the reverse strand, counting down.
CGACGTACGTGGCCAAGGAGCTCGGCTACGGCGCCGACCAGATCGAGTTCAAGCAGGCCGTCAGCGCCGAGCGCGAGAACCTGATCTCCAACGGTGACGTCAAGTTCGTGGTCGCCAGCTACTCGATCAACGACAAGCGCAAGGAGAAGGTCGACTTCGCCGGCCCGTACTTCCTCGCGCACCAGGACCTGCTGGTCCGCGCCGACGAGACCTCGATCACCAAGGCCGAGGACCTCAACAAGAAGAAGCTCTGCTCGGTCACCGGCTCCACCTCCGCGCAGAACGTCAAGACCAAGCTGGCCCCCGAGGCGGACCTGCTGGAGCAGGGCGGCTACTCCGAGTGCCTGACCGGCCTGGAGAGCAAGTCCGTCGACGCCCTGACCACGGACAACTCGATCCTCGCCGGCTACGCCGCGCAGGAGAAGAACGTCGGCAAGTTCAAGCTGGTCGGCCTGAGCCTGAGCAACGAGAACTACGGCATCGGTCTGAAGAAGGGTGACAAGGACCTTCAGACCAAGATCAACACCGCGCTCAGGAAGATGGTCTCGGACGGCTCCTGGGAGCAGTTCGTGAAGAAGAACTTCGGCCCGGCCAACTACAAGAACGAGCCTGCCCCGCAGATCACCGAAGGCAGCTGAGTCCACGGTGGTGCGCGTCGCCGCCCGCCTGCCACGGGCGGCGGCGCGCGCCACCGACCATCCTGGGGAGAGCGCAGGGCATCGTGTTTGATTTTCTCGACTCCGGGCAGTACGACCTGCTCGGTGCCTTCTGGGTGACGGTTCAGCTCACCCTCTACTCGGCCGTCGGCTCCCTCATATGGGGAACCGTGCTCGCCGGTATGCGGGTCAGCCCCGTCCCGCTGATGCGGGGCTTCGGCGCGGCGTACGTCAACGTCGTCCGCAACATCCCGCTGACCGTGCTGATCATCGCCTGCTCGCTGGGCCTGAACCAGACCCTGCGCATCTCGCTCGGCGGTGAGAACTTCAAGGAGATCGGCTTCCGGCTCGCGGTGCTGGGCCTGGTCGCTTACACCGGCACCTTCGTCTGCGAGGCCCTGCGCTCGGGCATCAACACCGTTCCCGTCGGCCAGGCCGAGGCGGCCCGGGCCCTGGGCCTGAGCTTCTTCCAGGTGCTCACGCTGATCGTGCTCCCCCAGGCCTTCCGCGCGGTGATCGCGCCGCTGGCCAACGTACTGATCGCCCTCACCAAGAACACCACGGTGGCGGCGGCCATCGGAGTGGCCGAGGCCTCACTGCTGATGAAGGAAATGATCGAGAACGAAGCGGACGCGCTCTTCGCCGTCTTCGGGGTCATCGCCCTCGGCTTCGTCCTGCTGACCCTGCCGACCGGTCTGCTGCTGGGCTGGGTGGCCAAGCGAGTGGCGGTGAAGCGATGAGCTCCGTGCTGTACGACACCCCGGGCCCCAAGGCCAAGGTGCGCAACCTCGTCTACACCGCCGGCTTCCTGGTGCTGATGGCCCTGGCCTGCTGGTGGGTGCTGTCCGCGCTGGCCGACCAGAACCAGCTGGAAGCCGACAAGTGGACCCCGTTCGTCAACGACGGACAGATCTGGTCCACGTACCTGATCCCCGGTCTGCTCCAGACCCTCCAGGCCGCCGTCCTCGCCATGGTGATCGGCCTGCCGCTCGGCGCCCTGCTGGGCCTGGGCCGGCTCTCCGACCACGCCTACGTGCGGGTTCCCGTCGGAGTGATCGTCGAGTTCTTCCGGGCCATTCCGGTGCTGATCCTGATGGTCTTCGCCTCCGCGCTGTACGTGCAGTCCGGCGTCGACTCCGAGATCCGCCCGCTGTACGCGTGCGTCACCGGTCTCGTGCTCTACAACGCCGCGGTGATCGCCGAGATCGTCCGGGCGGGCGTCCTGTCGCTGCCGCGCGGCCAGGCCGAGGCGGCCCGGGCGCTGGGTCTGCGCAAGGGCCAGACCATGGCCACCATCCTGCTGCCGCAGGCGATCACGGCCATGCTGCCGGCCCTGGTCAGCCAGCTCGTGGTCATCCTCAAGGACACCGCGCTGGCCGGCGCCCTGCTCGGCTTCGCCGAGCTGATGACGTCGATCCGGCAGATCTCGGCCAACTACAGCAACGTCATCCCGACCCTGTTCGTGGTGGCCCTGATCTACGTGGTGCTCAACTTCGCGCTCACCTCCCTCGCTTCCTGGCTGGAGCGGCGGCTGCGGCGCTCGAAGAAGGGCCGGACGGTCCTGCCCGAGCAGCGGACCGGGGAGCTCTCGGGCGCGCCGGTCACGGCGGGCATCGACGGAGGTGCCGGCGACGGCGGGGGCGGCGACGGCGGCGGCACCAGCTGATCCTGAGTCAGTCTTCTTACGGAGCCCGTGTGCTGCGGCGGTAGTATTCCGCCGCGGCACACGGGCTCCGACATGTCCGTCGTACGTCACTGTCACTTGACGCGTGCAGTTACAGTGGGTTGCATACGTTCTGTGATCACATACCGGACATCGGGAGCCGCCGCATGGACCCGGTGATCGTCGTGGGTGCGGGGCCCGTCGGGCTGTCCCTGGCGCTCGCCCTGGCCGGCCAGGCAGTGCCCTGCGTCGTCCTCGACGAGGGCCCGGGCAAGGACGAGCCGCGTCCCGCCCGTACGGTCGTCCTGCACGCGGACACCGCCGCCATGGTCCACCGGCTGGGCTGCCGGACCCTGCGCGACGAGGGCGCGTACTACGCCGCCTGGCGCACGATGCGCCGCCGCCAGGAGACCCGGCGGATCACCTTCGAGGACCTGCCGGCACCCCTGCACGTGCCGCAGCACGCCCTCGCCCGGGCGCTGCGCGACACCGCGGCCGCGCACCCCATGGTCCAGCTGGTCACCGACAGCAGGCTCGACTCCGTGGAACAGGAGGGCCGCGGCGTCACCGCCCGCACCGCAGGTGCGAAAGCCACCTGGTGGCGCGGGAGCCACCTGGTCGGCTGCGACGGCGCCCGCTCCACCGTCCGCAAGCTGCTGGGGATCCGCTTCCCCGGCCGGACCGCCGTCGAGCGGCACGCAGTCGCCGCGCTGCGCACCGAACTGCCCTGGCCCGGCGAGGCCCTGCTGCACCGCAGCCCGCCGGCGCACAAGACGGCCGGCCCGCAGGAGGTGACCGCGCGGCCGCTGGCCGACGGGGTCTGGCGGCTGGACTGGCTGCTGGAACCGCGCGGCGAACTGGTGACCCCGGACGCACTGGTGACGCTCGTACGCGACACCCTGGGCGGCTGGTGCGACGGCAACACGCCCCGCTACGACCTGATCGACACCGGGGTGTACACCCTGCACCACCGGCTCGCCCGGCGCTGGCGCGACCGGCGGGTCTTCCTCGCCGGGGACGCGGCCCACCTGCTGGGCGCGCTGGGCACCCAGGGCGTCGAGGAGGGGCTGCGGGACGCCGAGAACCTGGCGTGGAAGCTGGCCCAGGCCTGGCACCACGGGGCCTCCGAGGAACTGCTGGACAGTTACGAGGCCGAGCGGCGCACCGCCGTCGCCGCCCGGCTGCGGGCCGCCGACCAGGCGATGGCCGTGCTGCGCGGCGGGGGCGGGCTGCGCACCCTGCTGGGTTCGGCCCGCTCGACCGAACTGCTGCTGACCGACGGCCACGTGGGGCGCGGCCCGCTGGGCGCGCCCCCGGTGTACGCCCCTCCGATGGCCGTACGGGAGGTGCCGACCGCCACGGAACCGGGCGGTCCGGTGGAGAACGTACCGGTGACCGCGCCGGACGGCGCGACCGTGCCGCTGCGCGACCTGCTGGGCCGGGGCCGGCTGCTGGTGGTGCTGGTGGCCCCGGGCACCGGGGTGTGGGACCGGCGGCACTGGGTCAAGGCCGGGCTGATGCCGCGGCTGGCGGCCGCGGTGAGCGCGCTGCCGATGCGCGCGGAACTGCTGGTGGCCGACGCCTACCCGGGGGCTCCGGCGCACACCGTGCTGCTGGTGCGGCCCGACGGGCACCTGGCGGCGACCTTCGCCGGGGTGCGGCCGGCCGAGCTGTACGAGGCGGCGGACGCGGTCCGGGCGGGCGCGCCGGAGGAGACGGAACAGGGCCGGCGCCCGGCCGCCGGTCGCACGGCGGGTGCGGCGGGCACGGCCATTGCCCTGTCGGCGGCTCCGGCATCGGCCGCGGCACCGGCATCGAGCGCGGCTCCGGCGGCGGCCGTGGTTCCCGCGCCGGTGGCCGAGGCGTCCGCCACGCCCCAGCAGTGATCGATTGACCGTCAAGGGCACTCATGGTTCACTCGCGGACATGACCGGCACCGACGTTCGCCTGTGGCGGAGGGTCCACATGGACCTCCTCCGCTACGCGGGCTGCGTCTGTCGCCCTTCCTGCTGATTCGCCCTTCCCCGCGCGCCCGTCGGCGCGCTCGTTCGCGAACCCACAGGACGGTCACACCCCATGTCCGCATTCCCGCAGGCCGCCGCCCCGGCACGCCCGCACACCACCGGCGGCCCCGCCGCCGCCGAGCTCCTCGCCTTCGCCCTGCGCACCGCCGCCGACACCGAGCTGATCGACTCGCTCCCGCTCGACCCCGAGGGCCGGACCTGGATCCGGCTCGACGGTCCCGGCGGCAGCGAGGCCTGGCTGATCGGCTGGCCGCCGGGCACCGGCACCGGCTGGCACGACCACGCCGAGTCGCGCGGGGCGTTCGCCACCGCCCGGGGCAGGCTGACCGAGCACTCGCTCGCGGTCCGGCTGCCCTCCGAGGGCTGGCAGAGCCTGAGCCTGGCCCCCGGCCACGACCGGTCCCGGGGCCTGGGCCCGGGCACCGGGCGGGCGTTCGGCGAGCACCACGTCCACGAGGTGCTCAACGAGTCCCCGGACGAGCACGCCGTCTCGGTCCACGCCTACTACCCGCCGCTGCCGTTGATCCGCCGCTACAGCCGCAGCGGCCCGGTCCTCACCCTGGAGCACGTCGAGCGTCCGGAGGACTGGCAGTGAGCGCGGCGGACCGGGTGGCCCCGGTGGGCATCGACGAACTGCTGGAGCGGGTCCGGCGGAGCTACGACCGGATCGAGGCCGACGCCGCCTACGAGGCGGCGCGCGCCGGGGCCCTGCTGGTGGACATCCGCTACCAGGCGCTGCGGACGCGCGACGGGCTGATCCCGGGCGCGCTGGTGGTCGAGCGCAACGAACTGGAGTGGCGCCTGGACCCGGTGGGCAGCCACCGGGCCGCGCAGGCGACCTCGCACGACCTGCGGGTGGTGCTCGTCTGCAACGAGGGGTACGCCTCCAGCCTGGCGGCGGTCTCCCTGCACCAGCTGGGTCTGCACCGGGCCACGGACCTGGTCGGTGGCTTCCAGGCGTGGAAGGCCGCCGGGCTCCCGGTCGTCCCCGCGTAACGGGCCGCGCGCGGCGGCGGCCGCCCCGGCCGTCGCCGCCTGCGTGGCCCTCGCCTCAGAAGGCCTCGTAGCCCAGGTCCTCGGTGTCCTCGCCCTCTTCCTCCAGCGCGCGCCGGACCACCCGCAGGGCCATGCCCTCCGGGTAGCCCTTGCGGGCCAGCATCCCGGCGAGCCGCCGGATCCGCTTGTCGCGTTCCAGCCCCCGGGTCGCGCGGAGCTTGCGCGCCACGAGCTCGCGGGCGGTCTCCTCCTCCTGCTCGGAATCGAGCCGCTCCAGCGCCTCGTCGACCAGCGACGCGTGCACCCCCTTGGTGCGCAGCTCGCGGGCGAGCGCCCGGCGGGCGAGGCCCCGGCCGTGGTGCCGGGACTCGACCCAGGCGCCGGCGAACGCGGCGTCGTCGATCAGGCCCACCTCCTCGAACCGGGAGAGGACCTCCTGCGCCACCTCCTCGGGGATGCCCCGCTTGTGCAGGGCGTCCGCGAGCTGCCGCCGGGTGCGCGGTGTCCCGGTGAGCAGGCGCAGGCAGATCGCCCGCGCCTGCTCCTCGGGACTCTGGGGAGGCGGCTCCTGTCCGGCCCTCGACGGACCGGAGCCCTCTCCCCGGGCATGCTCCCCCACCGGTTCAGCTCTTGGCGGTGGCGGTCTTGGCGGTCTTGGCCTTCGAGGCCGGGGCGGGCACGGTCGCGTCCGCGGCGGGTGCGGCCGCGGCGTCCGTGCCGGGCTCGGCGTCGGGGGCCTTGCGGACACCCACGCCCAGCTTCTCCTTGATCTTCCTCTCGATCTCGTTGGCGAGGTCGGGGTTGTCCTTCAGGAAGTTGCGGGCGTTCTCCTTGCCCTGGCCGAGCTGGTCGCCCTCGTACGTGTACCAGGCGCCGGCCTTGCGCACGAAGCCGTGCTCCACGCCCATGTCGATCAGGCCGCCCTCGCGGCTGATGCCCTGGCCGTAGAGGATGTCGAACTCGGCCTGCTTGAAGGGGGGCGCGACCTTGTTCTTGACGACCTTGACGCGAGTGCGGTTGCCGACCGCGTCGGTGCCGTCCTTCAGGGTCTCGATACGGCGGATGTCCAGGCGCACGGAGGCGTAGAACTTCAGCGCGCGGCCACCGGTCGTGGTCTCCGGCGAGCCGAACATCACACCGATCTTCTCGCGGAGCTGGTTGATGAAGATCGCGGTGGTCTTGGACTGGTTCAGCGCGCTGGTGATCTTCCGCAGGGCCTGGCTCATCAGGCGGGCCTGCAGACCCACGTGCGAGTCGCCCATCTCGCCCTCGATCTCCGCGCGCGGGACGAGCGCCGCGACGGAGTCGATGACGATCAGGTCGAGGGCGCCGGAGCGGACGAGCATGTCCACGATCTCCAGGGCCTGCTCACCGGTGTCCGGCTGGGACAGGATGAGGTTGTCGGTGTCCACGCCGAGGGCCTTGGCGTACTCGGGGTCGAGCGCGTGCTCGGCGTCCACGAACGCGACGGTGCCGCCGGCCTTCTGCGCGTTGGCCACGGCGTGCAGCGTCAGGGTCGTCTTGCCGGAGGACTCCGGCCCGTAGACCTCGACCACGCGGCCGCGCGGCAGACCGCCGACGCCGAGGGCGATGTCCAGAGCGGTCGAACCGGTGGGAATGACCTCGATGGGTTCGTTCGGCCGGTCGCCGAGGCGCATCACGGCGCCCTTGCCGAATTGTCGTTCAATCTGTGCGAGCGCGGCGTCGAGCGCCTTCTCGCGGTCGGTGCCTGCCATGGGTTCCACCCGGTTTGCTTGAGTCGATCGCTTCACGCCAAAGACGCTAACGCCTGCCACTGACAATGCGCCTCCGCGCCCGTTTCGGCTGTGGACAAGCCATGAGAATGGATGTTCGAATTCCGTGTCAAGCGCGCCGCCCGGCACCGGCTCGGGCACCGTCTCCGGCACCCGCTCGGGCTCAGACGTCCGGGCCGTACTCGCGGTCGTCCACCGGCGCGTGCGGGAGCTGGGCGTCCAGGGACTCGCGATACCGGACGCAGCCGCGCAGGAAGCGGGGCCAGGGCGGCACGGCCACGTCCGGCTCGATCCGCTCGGGGAGCAGGCCCCACAGCCCCGGGTGGTGCCAGCACAGGTCGTGCCCGGAGGCGTCGCGATGGGCACGGATGCCCGCGCGCAGCCGCCGGACCTCCGCGGCCAGCTCCTCCCGGCCGAGCCCGGCGAGGTCGGCGTCCCAGTCGTCCATGGCCGCAGGCTAGCCAGCGGGGCCACGCCGGCCGCCCAGGCGCGCCAGGGCCCACCGGCCCCGCCCCCGGACCGGACCGGACCGGACTGACAACCCAAGGTTGACACCCTCTGGGTGTCAACCTACGGTTGCACCATGACGAACCCTTCCGTGGAACCCGTTCGCATGGCCAATCCGGTACGCCTCGACGACCTCATCGAGGCCATCAAGAACGTCCACACCGACACCCTGGAGCAGCTCAGCGGCGCCGTCGTCGTCGCCGAGTCCCTCGGGGACATCGCCGACCACCTCATCGGCCACTTCGTCGACCAGGCCCGCCGCTCGGGCGCCTCCTGGACCGACATCGGCCGCAGCATGGGCGTCACCCGCCAGGCCGCCCAGAAGCGCTTCGTCCCCAAGGCCGACGCCGACCTCGACCCCGCCCAGGGCTTCTCCCGCTTCACCCCCCGCGCCCGCAACGTCGTCGTCACCGCCCAGAACGAGGCCCGCGCGGCCGGCAACACCGAGATCCGCCCGGAGCACCTCGCCCTCGGCCTGCCGGCCGACCCGAAGTGCCTCGCCGCGCTCGCGCTGGGCGCGCAGGGCGTCGGGCCGGAGGCCCTGCGCGCGGCCGTCACCGCCGTCCTGCCGCCGGCGGCCGACGGGGTCCCGGACCTCATCCCGTTCGACGCCGGCGGCAAGAAGGCCCTGGAACTCACCTTCCGCGAGGCCCTGCGCCTGGGCCACAACTACGTCGGCACCGAGCACATCCTGCTCGCCCTCCTCGAACTGGAGGACGGCGAGGGCGTGCTGAGCGGCCTCGGCGTCGACAAGGCCGGTGTCGAGGCGACCGTCAGCGAAGTCCTGGCCGCCGTGGCAGCCTCGGCCGACGGGCACGAGACGTCCGGCGGCCCGGCGTAAGCTCGTCCGCCACCGCGTACCGCTTGACGTACGCGCCGAGGAAGGCCTGGAGCGTGGCCACGGCGGGAATCGCGATGAGCGCCCCGACCGCGCCCAGCAGGGCGGTGCCCGCGATGACCGATCCGAAGGCCACCGCCGGGTGGATGTCCACGGTCTTCGCGGTCAGCTTCGGCTGGAGCACGTAGTTCTCGAACTGCTGGTAGACCACCACGAACCCGAGGACGTACAGCGCGTACCAGGGGTGCACGGTGAACGCGATCAGCATGGGCAGCGCGCCCGCCAGGTAGGTGCCGATCGTGGGGATGAACTGGGAGACCAGGCCCACCCACACGGCGAGCGCGGGCGCGTAGGACACGTCCAGGAACGCGAACAGGATGTAGTGCGAGATGCCGGAGATCAGCGCCATCAGCCCGCGCGAGTAGAGGTAGCCGCCGGTCTTGGCGACCGCGATCTCCCAGGCCCGCAGCACCTCGGCCTGCTTGGCGGGCGGCAGGACGGAACACAGCGCGCGGCGCAGCCGCGGCCCGTCGGCGGCGAAGTAGAACGCGAACAGCCCGATCGTCAGCAACTTGAAGAGCCCGCCGAGAACGGTGGTGGAGATGTCCAGGACGCCCGAGGCGCTGTTCTGTACGTACTTCTGCAGCCAGTCGGAGTGCAGCAGGCTGTCCTGGATCGCGAGGCGGGACAGTTCGGTGTGGAAGGTGGAGTTGATCGAGCCGATGACGTCGTCGAGGTAGCCCGGGAAGTCCGCGATCATGTCGATGATCTGGGCGGCGAGCATCGAGCCGAGCAGCACGACGAAGCCGACGGCCGCGACGAACACCCCGAAGAAGACCAGGAAGGTGGCGAGTCCGCGGCGCATGCCGCGCGCCGCCATCCGGGCCACGGCCGGCTCGATCGCCAGCGCCAGGAAGAAGGCGATGAGGATGTTGACGAGCAGGCCGATCAGCTGGTGGAAGGCCCAGCTGCCGAGCTGGAAGCAGGCGTAGAGGGCCAGGACCAGCAGCACGGCCCGCGGCAGCCAGCGCGGCATCCGCGCGCCGGGGTCCACCGGGCCGGCCGTGGCGCGGCCGCCGGAACCGCCCGCGGCGGGCTCCGGTCCGCTCCCGGCATCCGCGTCGGTGCCGGCGTCCGTACCGGCGTCCGTACCGGTGTGCGTGTCGGTGTACGTGTCGCTGCCGGTGTGCACGTCGGTATCCGTCGGCGGCCCGGTGCGTACGCCGCCCGGTTCCTGCACCGGGCGGCGGGCGCCGGGTACGGGTCCGCGTGGCTCCGGAGCGGGCCGGCGGCCGGGCGCGGACGCGCCGGGCGCCCCGGGCATGCCGGGCGCGCCGCCGGCGTCCGGGGTGCCGGGGGCCCGGTGGGACGGGTCGGGCTGATCGGTCTCATCGGTGGCTGCCACGCGCACCAGTTTCGCCTACGCCGCCGACGGCGCGTCCGTACGGCTGCCCCGCCCCGTCCTCAGCGCAGCGTGTCGGGCACGTTCATCGCCGAACACACCGCGCGCCACACGTCCTTGGTCTCCCAGCCCGCGTCGAGCGCCTGGAGCACCGTGCGCCCGCCGAGCTCGGCCATGACGTGGTCCCGCGCGAAGGAGTCGGCGTAGCCGGCCCCGAAGTGCTCCGCCATCCGCTCCCAGAAAATCGTCAACCGCATGCGCCCAGTATCCCGCCCCGTCGGAGTGGACCGGACCCGTTCACCCCCTCCCCGGCCCGCCGGAGGTCCTACGGTTTCGCCATGGCCGGAGACGAGACATCCATGCTGGCCCGCGCTGAGCAGTTCATCTGGCTCACGGCCCGGGTGCTGGAGCAGCGGCGGTTCGCGTTCCACTTCCTCGGCGGCGATCCCGACCCGGTCGACGCGGCGCTGGGCCCGTACCTGAACGACGACGGCGGCTACGGCCACGCCCTGGACCCGGATCTGCGCGGTCCGCTCAGCCAGCCGCTGCACACCGCCCACGCGCTGCGGGTGCTGGACAGCCTGGGCCGCTGCGCGGGCCAGCGGATCGAGCGGCTGTGCCGCCACCTGACCCGGGTCTCCACCGTGGACGGCGCGCTCCCGGTGTGCTTCCCGGCGCCGCGCGCCCACCCCTCGGCGCCGTACCACCCGGCCCCGGACGACCCGCCGGGCGCACTGCTCACCACCGGCCCGGTGGTCGGACTGCTGCACCGCAACCAGGTGTGGCACGCGTGGCTGTTCCGGGCCACCGACTTCTGCTGGGAGCGGGTGGAGACGCTGCGCCACACCCATCCGTACGAGGTCCAGAGCGCCGTCGCCTTCCTGGACGGCGCCCCGGACCGGTCCCGGGCGGCGGCCGCCGCGGACCGGCTGGGCCGCCTGGTGCGGGAGCGGGGCCTGGTGCTGCTCGACCCGGACCTGCGGGCGCAGCACCCGGTGGCCCCCGGCTACGCACCGGGCGAGCACCTCTTCGCGTACGACTACGCGCGCCGGCCCGAGTCGCTTGCGCGCGGCTGGTTCACGGACGAGGAGATCACCCGCTCGCTGGACTTCCTCGTCGCCGACCAGCAGGAGGACGGCGGCTGGCCGGTGCGTCGGCGGGCCTGGGCGCCGGGCAGCTGTCTGGAGCGACGCCCGATCGCCACCCTGGAGGCGCTGCTGACGCTGCGCGCGTACGGCCACCGGCCCGGCGTCAGCCGCCCAGGGCCCGCACGCCCGCGGTGACCACGACGGCGGCGGCGACCACGACCAGGAACGGGGCGCGCAGCAGCAGGGCGAGCCCGGCGGCCGCGAGCCCGGCGGCCCGGGCGTCGAGGACCAGCTCGGAGCCGGTGGCGAAGGTCTGCTGGGCGGTGAGCGCGGCCAGCAGCGCCACCGGTAGCAGGGCGGCCAGCTGCCGCACCGCGGGGCGCTCCAGGGCGCCCGCCGGGACGAGCAGACCGGCGAGCTTGACGGCGTAGCAGCCGAGGACGGTGACGCCGATGGCGATCCAGACGTTCATGAGCGGCGGCGTCCCTTCAGGAACAGAACGGCGGGGGCGGCGAGGGCGGCGACCAGCACCGGCACCCCGGCGGGCAGCAGCGGCAGGAATCCGAGACCGAGCACCAGCGCGAGGACGGCGACGGCCCGCTCGGTGGCGGTGCGCAGCATGGGCGCGAGGAGGGCGAGGAAGACCGCGGGACCGGCGGCGTCCAGGCCCCAGGCGGCCGTGTCGCCGATGGCCTCGGCGCCGAGCGCGCCGAGCAGGGTGGTGAGGTTCCACAGCACGTACAGGCTCAGTCCGGTGACGGCGAAGCCGAGGCGGGCGGACCCGCGGTCCTTCTGGGCCAGGGACACGGCGGCGGTCTCGTCGATCACCCAGTGCGCGGCGAAGGGACGTACGGCGCGGGGCAGGGCGAGCAGCTGGGACAGCCGCAGCCCGTAGAAGGCGTTGCGGGTGCCGAGGAAGAAGGCTCCGGCGGCGGCCGTGAAGGGGTTGCCGCCGGCGGCGAGCGCGCCGACGAGGGCGAACTGCGAGGCACCGGTGAAGACGAGCAGGCTGAGCACGCAGGCCTGCACCACGCTGATCCCGGACCCGGCGGCGGTCACCCCGAAGGCGAACCCGGACAGGCCGACGGCCACGCCGACCCCGAGCGCGTCGCGCACGACCGCGCGCCGGTCCCCGGCGGCCGCCGCTGCGGCCGGCGCCACGGCGCCTGCCCGTGCCTCCGCCCGTACCCCGGGCGGTTTCGGGGTCTGCGTCTGCGTCCGGCTCTCCGGCTCCGGCTGCGTCTCCGGCTGTGTCTTCGTCACGACCGCGACGCTAGGCGGGTCCCCCGCGCACGGTCTTGTACGTTCTTGCGCGACGACCGCGACGACCGCGACGACCGCGACGACGGCCATGACGGCGGGCGGTGCGCGGTGTGCGCGGCGCGCATCGCGTACGGACAGCACGGGCCCCACTACCGTGAGTGCATGCCCCGTGCGCGCAAGCAGGCGTCCATGATCCGCCCCTGTCCCCGCTGGGCCCCCTGGCTGTGCTGGCTCGGGCTGGCCGTGGGCGCCGTCCTCGTCGGGGTGTACGCCGCGGTCCGGCCCCGGGACCTGGACGGCGAGGTGGCGCTGGAGCTGGCCGGCGGCTGGGAACGGGCCTGCGAGGCCGTCCTCGGGCAGAACCTGTGGTGCCGCACGGGCGCGGACCGCCTGGAGCTGTTCCGTGACGCGCTGCGCGCCGACCTGTGGCTGTGCGTCCCCGGGTACGCGCTGATCGGGGCCGCGCTGTTCGGCTTCGGGTGCTGCTTCCTGTACCGCACGGTCTCGCGCCGGTTCGCCGTACGGGGGCTGTGGGCCACGGCGGCGATGGCCGCGGCCGACGTCCTGGAGGACCTGTTCCTCCTCCGCGGCCTGGACCGGCTCGGGCCGGCAGGTGACGGCGATCTGGCGCGGGCCTCCTGGTGCGCGCTGCTGAAGTGGTCCCTGGCCGGCCCGGTGGCGGCCGCCGCGCTGTGGATCACCGTGACCCTGCTGGCCCGGCTGGTCCTGGGCCGGGCCGCGGTGCACGGCACGAAGGACGCCGGGCGGCCCAGGGTCCAGCACGCGCCCCTGCTCGCCGACGGCTCGCAGCCGTGGGACGACCCGGACGTCATCGCCCCGGCCGCCGCCCCGCACACCACCACCCCGCTGCCCGACTGGGCGGGCGAGGCAGCGCAGCAGCCGCCGCCGGACAGCGCCGCGGCCCGCTGGCGGACCCGGGCGCTGGAGCTGCCGGGCCGGGAGGCCGCCGGGACCGGGATCTGCGTCTCGGGCGGCGGGATCCGCTCCGCCTCCGTCACGCTGGGCGCGCTCCAGGCGCTGCGCACCGCGGGGGTGCTGACGCGCGCCCGCTACCTGGTGTCCGTATCGGGCGGCGGCTACACGGCCGGCGCGTTCCAGCTCGCGCTCACCGGGCGGCAGCCCGAGTGGGACGGCGAGCCGCCCGTACGGGCCGATCTGGCCACCGTGCACGACGCGTTCGCGCCCGGCAGCCCGGAGGAGGACCACATCCGCCGGCACGCCAAGTACCTGGCGGACGGCCCGCGCGAGATGCTGCAGGCCGTCCTGGTCGTCCTGCGCGGCGTCCTGATCTCGCTGGGGCTGCTCGCGCTGGTCTTCACGGTGGCGGGCGTGTACCTCGGCCAGTTCTACCGGACCGTGCCCATGGCCGCGCTGGACGGTCTGCGACCCGGGCCGAGCGGGGCCTTCCCCTCTCTGTGGCTGCACCCGCAGCTGGCGTGGCCGCTGGCGCTCCTGGTGGGGCTGGCGGGTCTGGTGGCGGTGGCGGCCTCCGTCGTGCGGGCGTTCACCGGGCGCTCGCGGCCCGCCTGGGTCCGCGCCACGGTGCGGGCGATCCTCGTGGGAGCGGGCGCGCTCGTGCTGTTCGGGGTGGTGCTGCCCGCCGTGATCTGGTTCTTCGCCTGGCTGGCGGACCATCAGGACATCTTCCCGCAGGGCCCCCGGGGGATCTCGGGCCTGGCCGCGCTGACCGCCGCCGCCACCGCCCTCGCCGGTCTGTTCAGCGCGACGAAGAGCCGGGTCAAGGCCGTGCAGCCGGACGGCGAGCGTCCGAGCTGGTTCTCGCGGGGCACCACCCTGCTCACCGCGCAGACCGGCAAGGACTGGGTCCAGTGGATCGTCGTCTGGCTGGTGCTGCTCCTGCTGGTGTTCTTCGGGCTGGCGCTGATGTCCTGGGCCGCGGTGGAATCCCGCGACTGGAGCGGCCCGGTACGCGTCACGCTCGTGGCCGTGCTGCTGGTGGCGGCGCTGCTGCTGGACCAGACGACGTTCAGCCTGCACCCCTTCTACCGGCAGCGGCTGGCGGGCACGTTCGCCGTGCGGCGCGCCGTCATGCGGGACGGATCGGCCGGCGCCCTGCCGTACGACTACTACACGGAGGCGACCACGCTCTCCACGCACGGCGCCCGGGTGGCGGGCTTCCCGCAGGTTCTCTTCGCCGCGTCGGCGGCGATGACCGGACGCAACCGGACGGCGCCGGGCCGCGCGGCCGTGCCGTTCACGTTCTCCCACGACTACGTCGGCGGCCCCGACACCGGGTGGGTGCGCACGACGGCCCTGGAGGCGACGGCCCATCCGCTGGTCCGGCGCGACCTCACGGTGCAGTCGGCCATGGCGGTGTCCGGCGCCGCGTTCGCCTCCGCGATGGGAGCCCAGGAGAAGGCGGTGCAGCGGCTGTTCGCCCTGTCCAACCTGCGGCTGGGCACCTGGGTGCCCAATCCGCTGTACCTGGCGAAGGTGGCCGAGCGCGGGCCGGACTGGGTCCTGCCGCGGGTGCCGCGGTTCCGCCGGCTGCGCTACCAGTTCCAGGAACTGGCCGGCCGCTACTCCGACACCAGCCCGCTGCTGCTGTGCACCGACGGCGGCCACTTCGACAACCTGGGCCTGGTCGAGCTGCTGCGGCTGCGCTGCGAGACGGTGTACGTCGTCGACTCCTCGGGGGACTCGCCGCCGCTGGCTTCCACGCTCGCCCAGGCCGTGACCCTGGCGTACGAGGATCTCGGCGTACGCATCGGCTTCGACCGGGAGGAGGTGCTGAAGCTGGTGCCGGGCAGCGCGCCGGAGGTCGAGCCGACCGCGCCGCTGGCCGCGCTGAACACCCGGTTCTCCGCGAACTGCGTGGTGCGCGGGGTGATCGAGTACCCGGAGCCCGTGGTGTTCGCCGAGGGACGGGAGCCGACCCGGTGGGGGACCATCGTCGTCGCGAAGGCGGCCTTGACCCCGGACATGCCGTACGAACTGCTGAGCTACGCGCTCAAGGAGAAGCTGTTCCCGCGGCAGACCACGTTCGACCAGTGGTTCGACCACACGCAGTTCGACGCGTACCGGGCGCTGGGCCACCACCTCGGCAGGGCGGCGGCCGCCGCGCTCGGGCCGGAGGAGCGGGGCGCGGACCGGACCGGACGGAGCCGGTGACCCGTCACTGCTATCGGGTGTCCCCGACGACGCGTGCGCGGCGGTAGGCCCCCGGGGGGACGCCGACGATCCGGGTGAAGTGCCGGTTCAGGTGCGGCTGGTCGGTGAAACCCACCTCCACGGCCGCCCGCGCGGGCGGGGTGCCCCGCTCCAGCAGCCGGCGGGCACGGCGGACCCGGGCGTCGGTCAGCCAGGTGTGCGGCGGCATGCCGTAGCGCTCGCGGAAGGCCCGCAGCAGGGCGAACGGGCTGGTGCCGAGCGAGGCGGCCAGCTGTTCCAGGGTCGGCGGGTCGGCCAGCCGGTCCTCCAGGACCGCCCGGGCCCGTTCGGCCGCGGCCGCGCCGGCCCCGGGGACCGTACGGGCGGGCAGCGGGGCGCCGTGGCGGCGCAGCATGCGGGCCACGGCGATGCGCAGCAGGCTGTCGGCCGCCAGGGCGTTGCCCGCCTCGGCGGCCCGGTGGACCTCGGCGATCAGGCGGGCGCCCTCGCGGTCGGCGACGGTGGTCAGCGCGAAGCCGGGGGTGCCGCGGACGGTGGCGATGTCGGCGGCGACCTCGGCGACCAGGTCGCGGTCGGGGTAGAGGGTGGCGTACGCCCAGCCCTCGGGGGCGCCGGCCCGGGCGGTGTGCGGGACCTCCGGGTTGATCAGGACCACGCTGCCGGGGCCGGCCAGGTCGGTGCCGCCGGGCAGGCCCACCTCCTCGATGCCGCCGGTGACGGCGGCCAGGACGTAGCCGTCGTGGGCGTGGCGGGGGAAGGTGTGCCGTACGTAGTGGGCGCGCAGCAGGTCCAGGCCGGGCAGCCCGTCGCAGCGCCAGTGGCGGGCCCACTCCCCGTCGGGCTCTTCGGCCTGGATGAGCTGCTCGGGCTGCTCGGGCTTCCCCATCCCCCCATTCTGCGCCCTCCGGCGGGAGCGCGTTTACGCAGGTCCGGCCCGTTGTCAGTGGGGAGGTGCACGATGGGGTCATGGCCACTGGCGCACTCGAATCGTTCTCACCCGCGACCCGGTCCTGGTTCACGGGGGCCTTCGCCTTGCCGACCGCCGCCCAGGAGGGCGCCTGGCGGGCGATCGGCGCGGGCTCGGACGTGCTCGTGGTGGCGCCCACCGGCTCCGGCAAGACGCTCGCGGCGTTCCTGGCCGCCCTGGACCGGCTGGCGTCCACGCCGCCGCCGGCCGAGGCCCACAAGCGCTGCCGGGTGCTGTACGTGTCGCCGCTGAAGGCGCTCGCGGTGGACGTGGAGCGCAATCTGCGCAGCCCGCTGACCGGCATCCGGCAGGAGGCCGTACGGATGGGGCTGCCCGAGCCGGAGATCCGGGTCGGGATCCGCTCCGGCGACACCCCGCCGGCGGAGCGGCGGGCGCTGGCCACCCGGCCGCCGGACATCCTCATCACGACGCCCGAGTCGCTGTTCCTGATGCTGACCTCGGCCACGCGGGAGGCGCTGGCGGGGGTCGAGACGGTGATCCTGGACGAGGTGCACGCGGTGGCCGGCACCAAGCGGGGCGCGCACCTGGCGCTGTCGCTGGAGCGGCTGGACGAGCTGCTGCCGCGCCCGGCACGCCGGATCGGGCTGTCGGCGACGGTGCGGCCGGTGGAGGAGGTGGCCCGCTATCTCGCGCCGCGCGGCCGGGTGGAGATCGTCCAGCCGCCGTCGGACAAGCAGTTCGACCTGTCCGTGGTCGTCCCCGTGCAGGACATGGGGGAGTTGGCGGGCTCGCCGGCCACCGAGGAGCGCGAGGGCGGCGACAAGCCGTCGATCTGGCCGCATGTGGAGGAGCGGATCGCGGACCTGGTGCAGGCGCACCGCTCGACGATCGTGTTCGCCAACTCGCGGCGGCTCGCGGAGCGTCTGTGCAACCGGCTCAACGAGATCGCCTACGAGCGGGCGGTGGGCGAGGCGCTGCCGCAGGGGGCGCCGCCCGCCGAGATCATGGCGCAGTCGGGGGCGGCGCGGGGCGCGCCGCCGCTGCTGGCGCGGGCCCACCACGGCTCGGTGTCCAAGGAGCAGCGGGCGCTGGTCGAGGAGGACCTGAAGGCGGGCCGGCTGCCGGCGGTGGTGGCCACCTCCAGCCTGGAGCTGGGCATCGACATGGGCGCGGTGGACCTCGTGGTGCAGGTGGAGTCGCCGCCGTCGGTGGCCTCGGGCCTGCAGCGGGTGGGCCGGGCCGGACACCAGGTCGGCGCGGTCTCCACCGGGGTGGTGTTCCCCAAGTACCGGGGCGACCTGGTGCAGGCGGCGGTGGTCACCGAGCGGATGCGCAGCGGCTCGATCGAGAGCCTGCGGATCCCGTCGAACCCGCTGGACGTGCTGGCGCAGCAGCTGGTCGCGATGACCGCCATGGACACCTGGCAGCTGGACGACCTGCTCGCCCTGGTGCGGCGGGCCGCGCCGTTCGCCGCGCTGCCGGAGTCGGCGTTCACG
Source organism: Streptomyces sp. NPDC042102 (assembly GCF_055582305.1). Classification (NCBI taxonomy): domain Bacteria; kingdom Bacillati; phylum Actinomycetota; class Actinomycetes; order Kitasatosporales; family Streptomycetaceae; genus Streptomyces; species Streptomyces sp. NPDC042102. Next base: position 24,025 of record NZ_JBVJDL010000001.1, on the reverse strand, counting down.
GCGGTGCTGGACATGCTGGCGGGGCGCTATCCCTCCGACGCGTTCGCCGAGCTGCGCCCGCGCGTGGTGTGGGACCGGGTCGCGGGCACGGTGACGGGGCGGCCGGGTGCCCAGCGGCTGGCGGTCACCTCGGGCGGCACGATTCCCGACCGCGGCCTGTTCGGGGTGTTCCTCGCGGGCGCCGATCCGAAGAAGGGCGGCGGCCGGGTCGGAGAGCTCGACGAGGAGATGGTCTACGAGTCCCGGGTGGGCGACGTGTTCACCCTGGGGACCACGTCCTGGCGGATCGAGGACATCACGCGCGACCGGGTGCTGGTCTCGCCGGCGCCGGGGGTGCCGGGCCGGCTGCCGTTCTGGAAGGGCGACCAGCTGGGCCGTCCGCTGGAACTGGGGCGCGCGGTGGGCGCGTTCCTGCGCGAGGTCGGCCGGATGGGCCAGGAGGACGCGCGGCTGCGGCTGCTGGCGGCCGGGCTCGACGCGTGGGCCGCCGACAACGTGCTGGCGTACCTGGCGGAGCAGCGCGAGGCCTGCGGCCATGTGCCGGACGACCGGACCATCGTGGTGGAGCGGTTCCGGGACGAGCTGGGCGACTGGCGGGTGGTGGTGCACTCGCCCTTCGGCGCCCAGGTGCACGCCCCGTGGGCGCTGGCCCTCGGGGCCCGCCTCGCCGAGCGGTACGGGATGGACGCCCAGGTGATGCACGCCGACGACGGGATCGTGCTGCGGCTGCCGGACGCGGATCTGATGGGCCTGGACCTGCTGGACCACGACCCCGCCGCGCCCGCCTTCGAGTTCGACAGCGAGCAGGCCCCGCTGGGCGCGGCCGACGTCGCCTTCGACAAGGGCGAGGTCGACCGGATCGTCACCGACCAGGTGGGCGGCTCCGCCCTGTTCGCCTCCCGGTTCCGTGAGTGCGCGGCGCGCGCCCTGCTGCTGCCGCGCCGCAATCCGGGCCGGCGCACCCCGCTGTGGCAGCAGCGCCAGCGCGCGGCCCAGCTGCTCCAGGTGGCCTCGGAGTTCGGGTCGTTCCCGATCGTGCTGGAGGCGGTGCGCGAGTGCCTCCAGGACGTCTTCGACGTGCCGGGGCTGACCGAGCTGATGGGCGACATCGAGGCGCGCCGGGTCCGGCTGGTGGAGGTCACCACCCCCGAGCCGTCCCCGTTCGCCCGCTCCCTGCTGTTCGGGTACGTGGCGCAGTTCCTGTACGAGGGGGACTCGCCGCTGGCGGAGCGGCGGGCGGCGGCGCTGTCGCTGGACTCGCGGCTGCTGGCCGAGCTGCTGGGCCAGGCCGAGCTGCGCGAGCTGCTGGACCCGGAGGTCCTGGCCGACCTGGAGCGGGAGCTGCAGTGGCTGACGGAGGACCGGCGCGCCAAGGACGCCGAGAGCGTGGCCGATCTGCTGCGGCTGCTGGGCCCGCTGACGCAGGACCAGCTGGCCGAGCGGGGCGCCGAGGAGTCCTGGGCGGGGGAGCTGGCCGCCGCCCGGCGCGCCATCCGGGTCCGGATCGCCGGCGAGGACCACTGGGCGGCCGTCGAGGACGCGGGCCGGCTGCGGGACGCGCTGGGCACGGCGCTGCCGGTGGGCGTCCCGGAGGCCTTCACCGAGCCGGTCAAGGACCCCCTGGGTGACCTGCTGGCCCGGTACGCGCGCACGCACGGCCCGTTCACCTCCGCCGCCGTCGCCGCCCGCTTCGGACTGGGCACGGCGGTGACCGAGGGGGCGCTGCAGCGGCTGGCGGCGGCCGGTCGGCTGGTCCAGGGCGAGTTCCACCCGGCCGGCATCGGTCAGGAGTGGTGCGACACGGCCGTCCTGCGCCGGCTGCGCCGCCGCTCGCTGGCGGCGCTGCGCCAGGAGCTGGAGCCCGTACCGCCCGCCGCGCTGGCCACGTTCCTGCCGCAGTGGCAGCACCTGGGCGGGGCGCTGCGCGGGATCGACGGACTGGCCCGGGCGGTGGAGCAGTTGCAGGGCGCGCCGGTGCCGGCTTCCGCGCTGGAGCGGCTGGTCCTGCCGTCCCGGGTGGCGGGCTACTCCCCCGCCCTGCTGGACGAGCTGACGACCACGGGCGAGGTCGTGTGGGCGGGCGCGGGCGCGCTGCCCGGCAAGGACGGCTGGGTCTCCCTCTATCTGGCGGACGCGGCGCCCCTGTTGCTGCCGCCGGCGCACCCGCTGGAGCCGAGCCCCCTGCACCAGGCGGTCCTGGACTGCCTGTCGGGGGGCTACGGCCTGTTCTTCCGCCAGATCGCGCAGAGCGTGCGGACGGCCTGGCCGGAGGCCACCGACGTACAGCTGTCCGAGGCGATCTGGGACCTGGCCTGGTCGGGCCGGCTGACCAACGACACCCTCGCCCCCTTGCGTTCGCTGCTGGGCTCGGGGCGTACGGCGGGGTCCACGGCCCACCGGGCGCGGCGTACGGTGCCGCGCGGGCGGTACGGCACGCTCAGCGCGTCGGTGTCGCGGCCCGGCCCGCCGACGGTGTCGGGCCGCTGGTCGCTGCTGCCCGCCGCGGCGCCCGATCCCACGCACCGGGCGCACGCGCTGGCGCGGACCCTGCTGGACCGGCACGGGGTGGTCACCCGGGGTGCGGTGCAGGCCGAGGGGGTGGAGGGCGGCTTCAGCGCCGTCTACCGGATCCTGTCGGCCTTCGAGGACAGCGGCCAGGCCCGCCGGGGCTATGTGGTCGAGGGGCTGGGCGCCGCCCAGTTCGCGATGGACGGCGCGGTGGACCGGCTGCGGGCCGCCGAGCGGACCCCGCCGCCGCTGGCCGCGGTGGTGCTGGCGGCCGCCGATCCGGCGAACGCGTACGGCGCGGCCCTGCCGTGGCCGGAGCCGCCGGCCGGGGCCACCCACAAGCCGGGGCGCAAGGCCGGCTCGCTGGTGGTGCTGGTCGACGGCGAGCTGGTGCTCTACCTGGAGCGCGGCGGCAAGACGCTGCTGGCCTGGCCGCCGGTCGACGATCCGCGGCTGACGGCGGCCACCGGCGCGCTGGCCGAAGCCTCCCGGGCGGGCGCCCTGCCCGCGCTCACGGTGGAGCGGATCAACGCCACCGCGGCGCTGACCTCTCCGCTGGGCCTCGCCCTGGAGACGGCCGGGTTCCACGCCACCCCGCGGGGGCTGCGGCTGCGGAACTGACGAAGGGCACCGGCGCACCGTCGGCACAGCGGCTGCGCTCAGCGCACCACCTTGACGCCGAAGCGGCCGCCGCCCAGCGCGAACTGGATCGCGCTGTGCAGGTGGGCGTACATCTCCAGGGCCCGGGCCGAGACGATCGGGCCGAGGTCGAGGACGTCCTCCCAGCCATAGGTCCGCAGCAGTGCGGTGACCTGCTCCTTGGCGTCCGCGTGGTCCCCGGCGATGAACAGCGTGTGGTGTCCGCCGCCGACGGCCCGGGGGTCGACGACGGTCTCCTGTTCCTGGGTGACGCCGGCCTTGACCACCTTGGCGCGCGGCAGGGCGCGCTGGATCCGTTCGCCGAGGCTGTCGGAGTCCACCGGGTCCAGGGCCGGCATGACCCCCCAGGGCGTGGGCCAGGGGTGGGCCCGCTCGGGGTTGTAGATGTACGGGACGGCGTAATCCATGATCGTTTTGCCGTCCAGGTGGCGGGCGATGCCGGTGAGCACCCGTACCGCGTTCGCGCCGTCGATGCCGTTGACGACCAGTTCGGCGCCCGCCGCGGCGTCGGCGAAGTTCATGAGCTCGATGCCGGGGTAGCCGGCGAGCCACTGGCCGAAGGGCTCGATGCCCATGAAGTCCGGCTCGGTCCGCCCGAGGGTGACCTGCGAGTCCCGGGTGCCCACGCACACGTCGTGCCCCAGTTCCAGCAGTTTGGAGGCGTGCGCGCGGCCTCCGCCGCCGGTGCCCAGTACCGCGACCTTCATCCGTCTCTCCTTCTCCTCGCGTGTTCACCGCTCGTGCGGAGCCTGACCCCCGCGCCCCGGAAACGAGCGGCGCACACGCCGACACCGCCCCCAACCGTGACGGCGGCGTCGCCGAGGTGGCCGACGGCGGGGCCCGGGCGGGCCGGGGACAATGGAGCCATGCCCGAGGGAGACAGCGTCTGGCGCGCCGCGCACCGCCTGCACGCGGCGCTCGCCGGTCAGGTCCTGACCCGGGGCGAGCTGCGGGTGCCCCGGTTCGCCACCGCCGACCTCGCCGGCCGTACCGTGCTGGACGTCACCCCGCGCGGCAAGCACCTCCTGGCCCGGATCGAGGGTGGCCTGACCCTCCACAGCCACCTGCGCATGGACGGCGCCTGGCACGTCTACGCCGCCGGCGAGCGCTGGCGCGGCGGCCCCGAGCACCAGGTCCGGGCCGTGCTCGGGACCGCCGACCGCACCGCCGTCGGCTACCGCCTGCCGGTCCTGGAGCTGATCCGCACCGCCGAGGAGGCCGCGGTCGTCGGCCACCTCGGCCCCGACCTCCTCGGCCCCGACTGGGACCCCGCGCTCGCCGCCCGCCACCTGCTGGCCGACCCCGGCCGCCCGCTCGGCGAGGCCCTGCTGGACCAGCGGAACCTGGCCGGCATCGGCAACGTGTACAAGTCCGAGCTGTGCTTCATGGCGGGCGTCACCCCCTGGACACCCGTCGGCGACCTCCCCGGCGGCACGCTGAGCCGGATCCCGGGCGCCGCCCACCGCCTCCTGAAGGCCAACACCGCCACCGCGGAGGAACGCCCGCGCAACACCACCGGTCTGCGCCGCCCCGGCCAGGACCTCTTCGTCTACGGCCGCGCCGGCCGCCCCTGCCTGCGCTGCCACACGCCCGTCCGCGAGGCCCCGCAGGACGACCGCCCCACGTACTGGTGCCCGCGCTGCCAGAGCGGTCCGGAGGGCGAGGACCCCAGGGCCGTCGTGCTCCGCTTCAACGACCGGATCACCGCCCACGACCTGGCGGGCCTGGCCGCCCTGATGTCGCAGGACCACACCTTCGTCGACACCGCCGGGACCGTCGTCGCCGGCAAGGAGGCCTGTGTGGAGGCCTGGCGCGGCTTCTTCGCCGCCTTCCCCGACTACCGCAACGTCCTCACCACCGTCACCGCCCACCACGACGTCGTCATCGCCGTCGGCCGCAGCGAGTGCTCCGATCCCCGCCTGGCCGGCCCCGCCCGCTGGAGTGCCACCGTCCGCGCCGGGCGGGTCACGCGCTGGCACGTCCACGAGGACTAGGGGCTGTCCGGCGGATCATGGCCGGACAGCCCCTAGCTCCCCACCGGTTGACGGTCCGTCAGATTCGGTCGTACCGTCCCGGCATGCCCACACCCATAGCCTCGTACGACCTCACCGGCCGCACCGCGCTGATCACGGGCGCCGCCGGCGGCATCGGCCGGGCCACCGCCGTCCTGCTCGCCGGGGCCGGCGCGGCCGTGCACTGCGCGGACCGCGACGAGCAAGGCCTCGCCGAGACCGCCGCCCTGATCAATGACAAGGGCGGACGGGCCGTCGCCCACCCCCTCGACGTCACCGACCGCGGCGCGCTGCGCGCGGCCGTCCGGGCGGCCGGCCACCTGGACATCGCCGCCGCGATCGCCGGGGTCATGCACACCAGTACCGTCCTGGACACCCTCGACGAGGATCTCGACCGGGTCCTGGACATCAACTTCAAGGGCGTCCTGTACACCTGCCAGGAGTCCGCCCGCGCCATGATCGGGGACGGCCGTCCCGGCTCGATCATCACCATGGCCTCCGGCGCCGTGGACGCCGCCCAGCCGGGCCTGCTCTGCTACAGCGCGGCCAAAGCCGCCGTCGTCCAGCTGACCAGGACCCTCGCCACCGAGGCCGGCCCGCACGGCATCCGGGTCAACGCCGTCGCCCCGGGCTGGATCCGCACCCCGATGACCGGCCGGCACAGCCCCGAGGTCCAGGAGCAGACCGAGGCGGCCATGGTCCGGATGTCCCCGCTGCGCCGGGTCGGCGAGCCCGAGGACATCGCCCAGGCCGTGCTCTACCTCGCCTCGGACGCCTCGTCGTTCATGACGGGCCAGATCCTTCGCCCGAACGGTGGAGTCGCGATGCCCTGGTAGGGCGCGATGCCCTGGTAGGGCGCGGCGCCCCGGTGCCGCGCGACGCCCGGGCCGGGCGTCCGGCGAAGCGTGCGCAGTGCACCGGCAGCAGGCTCAGGCTCCAGCCGCCGAGCGTCATCGCCCCCTCGACCGGCCCGGCCTCCTGCGGCGCGAGGACCAGGCGGAGCGCCGCCCACCACCACAGCACGCCGACGGCCAGGCCTACGGGCATCCATATCCGTCCGGGTATCCATATCCGTCGCAAGCCTGCCTCCCAGGGGCCGCGGACCGGGGCTCCCATGGTCCCGCAGACCCCCACCGGTCGCACCCAGAACGCCCGGCCCGGACAGCACGGAGCCCCGGCCGGTGCTTCACGCACCGACCGGGGCTCCGGCCACACTCATGCACACATGCTCAAGCGGCTACGACATCCACCGCTTCGGCCGGCGCCTTGATGGTCACCCGCTCCGGTCCCGAGGCGACCGAGGTCACCGAGACGGAGTTGAGCATCGGGCGTACCGGTGCCGGTACCGGATCGCTTGCCGCGGCCGACTGTGCGAGTTCGGCGAGCGAGAGCTCGTCGCTGACCTCGCGCATCAGCTCGGACATCCGTACGTCCAGCGCGTCGCAAATGGCGGAGAGCAGCTCGGAGGACGCCTCCTTCTGCCCCCGCTCCACCTCGGAGAGATAGCCGAGCGAAACTCGGGCGGACGAGGAGACTTCGCGCAGAGTACGGCCCTGGCGCTGGCGCTGCCGACGCAGCACGTCACCCAGCAGGCGACGGAGCAGAATCATCGGTGGCTCCCTCCTCTGACCGTGTAGCCGCATCCTTCACGCCCCACCGTACCGCCTCGCGCCGCGGCCGTGCGGGGAGCGATGTCGTGTTCACTCAGGGCTGCAAACATCAAATCCCCCCGTTCTGTTCCGTATCCTGCCTCCGCGCATTTTCGCGGAGTTCGCTCGAAAGCAGTTCGAGCACGTTCCGTACACTCTCCCTACGGATTTCCGCCCGGGAGCCGTTCAACCTCAGGCGGGCCGTTTTCCTGCCCCCCGGGCCCACCACGGCGACGAAAACGGTGCCCACGGGCTGCCCGTCCTGCGGGTCGGGGCCGGCCACTCCGGTGGTCGCGATCCCCCACGAGGCCCCCAGTGCCCGCCGTACCCCCGCCGCCATCTCCTCGGCGACCTGCGCGTTCACCGCGCCGTGCGCGGCCAGCAGGGCACCGTCCACACCGAGGACGGCTTCCTTGAGCTCGGTGGCGTACGCGGTGACCGAGCCGCGGAAGGAGCGGGAGGCCCCGGGGACGGCGGTCAGCTCCGCGGCGACCAGGCCGCCCGTCAGGGATTCGGCGACGGCGAGGCTCTGATCACTCTGCGCGAGCAGCCGCAGCACCTCGGCCGCGACACCAGGGGCGGGCGTGACATGGGCGGCGTCACCTGCGCCACCCCCGGTCGCACACACGTTCCCCCGGCCGTCCCCCGCCCGATGTGTCACGTCGCGGCCCGCTCCGCGGCCAGCCCCTTGCGTCGCAGCACGATCGCCTGCCGGACGTAGTCCAGAGCGGTGACGACCGTCAGCACGACGGCGACCGCCATCACCCAGAAGCGCAGGGTCGCCAGCGGCCCGGTCAGCGCGAGCACGTACATGCCCACCGCCGTGCCCTGCGCCAGGGTCTTCATCTTGCCGCCGCGACTGGCCGGAATCACCCCGTACCGGATCACCCAGAAGCGCATCAGCGTGATCCCGAGCTCCCGCCCGAGGATCAGCCCGGTCACCCACCAGGGCAGGTCGCCCAGCCAGGACAGACAGATCAGGGCCGACCCCATGATCGCCTTGTCGGCGATGGGGTCGGCGATCTTGCCGAAGTCCGTGACCAGGTTGTACGTCCGGGCCAGGTGCCCGTCGAAGATGTCCGTGATCATGGCGACGGCGAAGGCCGCCCAGGCCCAGGCCCGCCACACGGGGTCGTACCCGCCGTCGGCGAGCAGCAGCACGACGAACCCCGGCACGAGGACGAGGCGGACCATCGTCAGGATGTTCGCGATGTTCCACAGGCTGGCCTGATTGACGGCCGCGGCCCCCAGCTTCCCGCCGGGCGACGGCCGGCGGCCGGTCCCGCCCGCCGCCGAAGCCGGGACTCCGCTCATCCGGCCGCCTCCTCAAGACCCAGGGGTTCGGCGACCAGGTCCACGCCGAGCGTCCCGACCACCTTCGCCGTCACCATACGTCCCGCGACCAGGCCCGTGCTGTCCGTGAAGACGACCTGGCCGTCGGTCTCGGGCGCCTGGTGCGCGGCGCGCCCGTAGGCACCGTCACCGTCCTCGTCGACCGTTTCCACGGACTCGACGAGTACCTCCAGGGTCTCCCCGATCCGCTCCTCCGCGCGCTGCGAGGTGAGCTCTTCGGCGAGCCGCTGCATGTGGGCCAGCCGCTCGGCGATCACGTCGTCGTCGAGCTTGTTCTCGTACGTGACGGCCTCGGTGCCCTCCTCGTCGGAGTACCCGAAGACGCCGATCGCGTCGAGGCGGGCGTGGGTGAGGAAACGCTCCAGCTCGGCGAAGTCCGCCTCGCTCTCACCGGGGAAGCCCACGATGAAGTTGGAGCGCACACCGGCCTGCGGGGCCTTGGAGCGGATGGTGTCGAGCAGCTCCAGGAAGCGGTCGGTGTCGCCGAAGCGGCGCATCGCGCGCAGCACGTCGGGGGCCGAGTGCTGGAAGGACAGGTCGAAGTACGGCACGACCTTCGGGGTCGAGGTCAGGACGTCGATCAGGCCGGGGCGCATCTCGGCGGGCTGGAGGTAGCTGACGCGGACGCGCTCGATGCCGTCGACGTCGGCCAGCTCCGGCAGCAGGGTCTCCAGCAGCCGGATGTCGCCGAGGTCCTTGCCGTAGGAGGTGTTGTTCTCGGAGACCAGCATGATCTCCTTGACGCCCTGCTCGGCCAGCCAGCGCGTCTCGCCCAGCACGTCGCTGGGGCGGCGCGAGATGAAGGAGCCGCGGAAGGACGGGATGGCGCAGAAGGAGCAGCGCCGGTCGCAGCCGGAGGCGAGCTTCACCGAGGCGACCGGGCTCGTGTCCAGGCGGCGGCGCAGCGGGGCGCGCGGCCCGGAGGCGGGTGCGAGGCCCTCGGGCAGGTCGGCGGGGGCCTCGGCCGGCTCCTCGGCGGGCGCGGCCTGGGCGTGGCCGGGCAGGGCCACGGCGGTGTCCTGGCGGGCCGCCGGGCTGATCGGCAGCAGCTTGCGCCGGTCGCGCGGGGTGTGGGAGGCGTGCACGCCGCCGGCGAGGATGGTCTGCAGGCGGTCGGAGATGTCGGCGTAGTCGTCGAAGCCCAGCACGCCGTCGGCCTCGGGGAGGGCTTCGGCGAGCTCCTTGCCGTAGCGCTCGGCCATGCAGCCGACGGCGACGACGGCCTGGGTCTTGCCGTGATCCTTGAGATCGTTGGCTTCCAGCAGGGCGTCTACGGAGTCCTTCTTGGCGGCTTCGACGAAGCCGCAGGTGTTGACGACGGCGACGTCCGCGTCGGCGGCGTCCTCGACGAGCTCCCAGCCATCCGCCGCCAAGCGGCCTGCGAGCTCCTCCGAGTCCACCTCGTTACGGGCGCAGCCAAGAGTGACAAGGGCGACGGTACGGCGTTCGGGCATGGACTCAAGACTACTTTGTCCAAACGCCGACCCCCGCCCCAAGTCCCGGTAAACCAAGATCCCCGGGGTGCCGGACGGCATCCCGGGGACCTCGTGGGGCAGGTCAGCCCGCCTGGGGCTGGCCCTGGCGCGGGTCGTCCTTGGTGTAGGTGAGGCGTTCCACCTGGCCCGACTCGAAGTCGTCCTTGATCTCCTTGCCGTTCACGAAGAGCTGGACGGCCCCGGCGTCGCCGAGCACGAGGTCGATGGATTCCTTGTCGGTGAAGGTCTTGGAGTCGCCGAGCTGGAGGGTGCCGTCGAAGAGCGTGCGGCCGCTGTGGTCCTTGGCCGAGATCCAGCTCTCGCCGTCGGCCGCGGTCAGCACGACCGTGACCATGTCCTTCGGGGCGGCGGCGATGGCACTGTCGGTGGGTTCGGGCTTGACGGGCTTGGGCACCGTCGGGGTGGCCGGCGACGGCTGGGCCGCGGGCTGCCCGCCGGACTGCTTGGGCGCCGGCTTGGGTGAGACGGAACCTTCCGCCACGGGCTTCTTGCCGGTGTCCTCACCACCGCTGAAGGCGGTGAAACCGGCGAAGCCGATCACGGCGACGATCGCCGCGACCATGGCGGCGGTCCAGTTGGGCCGCTGGCGCTCGGGGCGGATCCGCTCCGCCTCGAACATGGGTGCGGCGGAGGTCGGCGCCGGACGACCGCCGTGAGCCGCGTCGTAGGCCTCGACCAGGGGATCCGGATCGAGGTGCACGGCACGGGCGAGGGTGCGGATGTGGCCGCGGGCGTACACGTCGCCGCCGCACCGCGTGAAGTCGTCCTGCTCGATCGCGTGCACGATCGGGATGCGCACGCGCGTCGTGGAACTGACTTCCTCGACGGTGAGGCCGGCGACGATCCGCGCCTTCTTGAGGACCGTCCCGATGGAGGGTCCGTCGGCGGGCCGGTCGGCGGAGCCGTCGTCGGGGGAAGGCCGGTCTTCTTCGGGGGAGTTGGCGTTGCCGATGGACACGAGGGCGCCTTTCGAGCGTGTAGCCACCTGCTGGATTTCCAGTCTAGGGGGGTGACGAAAGGGTGGAGCAACCGGAGGGCGGACTCCCTACGCCATCTGTATGGCGCGCAGGAGTCCGGGCGGAGCTACGGCGCGGCGCCGGGTCCGGCACCGCCCCTTTGCTCAACTGGACGCGTGGACGGGGGAAACGGTTGTGCCCGCATCCCTTACGGGTGAGACTCGCCCCGGATGACCGCCAGGACACCGTCCAGCTCGTCCGGTTTGATCAGGACGTCCCGCGCCTTGGAACCCTCGCTGGGCCCCACGACACCCCTCGACTCCATGAGGTCCATGAGGCGTCCGGCCTTGGCGAAACCGACGCGCAGCTTGCGCTGGAGCATGGAAGTGGAACCGAACTGGGTGGTCACCACGAGCTCGGCGGCCTGGCACAGCAGATCCAGATCGTCGCCGATCTCCTCGTCGATCTCCTTCTTCTGCTTCTGCCCCACCGTGACGTCGTCCCGGAAGACCGGCGCCATCTGGTCCTTGCAGTGCTGGACGATCCTGGCGATCTCGTCCTCGGTGACGAAGGCGCCCTGGAGCCGGATGGGCTTGTTCGCCCCCATCGGCAGGAACAGTCCGTCGCCCTTGCCGATCAGCTTCTCCGCACCCGGCTGGTCCAGGATGACCCGGCTGTCGGCGAGCGAGGAGGTGGCGAACGCCAGCCGCGAGGGCACGTTCGCCTTGATCAGCCCGGTGACCACGTCGACGCTGGGCCGCTGGGTGGCCAGCACCAGGTGGATGCCGGCGGCGCGGGCCAGCTGCGTGATGCGCACGATCGCGTCCTCGACGTCGCGCGGGGCGACCATCATCAGGTCCGCGAGCTCGTCGACGATCACCAGCAGGTACGGGTACGGCGTCAGCTCCCGCTCGCTGCCCGGCGGCAGCTTGACCTTGCCGGCCCGGATCGCCTCGTTGAAGTCGTCGATGTGCCGGTACCCGAAGGCGGCCAGGTCGTCGTAGCGCAGGTCCATCTCGCGCACGACCCACTGCAGGGCCTCGGCGGCCCGCTTGGGGTTGGTGATGATCGGCGTGATCAGGTGCGGGATGCCCTCGTACGCGGTGAGCTCGACCCGCTTGGGGTCGACCAGCACCATCCGGACGTCCTCCGGGGTGGCCCGCACCATCACCGAGGTGATCAGACAGTTGATGCAGGAGGACTTTCCCGAACCGGTGGCGCCGGCCACCAGCACGTGCGGCATCTTCGCCAGGTTGGCCATCTCGTAGCCGCCCTCGACGTTCTTGCCGAGCGCCACCAGCATCGGATGGTCGTCCTCGGCCGCGGCCGCCAGCCGCAGGACGTCACCCAGGTTGACCATCTCGCGGTCGGTGTTGGGGATCTCGATGCCGACCGCCGACTTGCCCGGGATCGGGGAGATGATCCGTACGTCCGGGGAGGCCACGGCGTACGCGATGTTCTTGGTCAGCGCGGTGATCCGCTCCACCTTGACCGCCGCGCCGAGGGTGACCTCGTAGCGGGTGACCGTCGGGCCGCGGGTGAATCCGGTGACGTCCGCGTCGACCTTGAACTCGGCGAAGACGTTGGTGAGCGCCGCGACGATCGCGTCGTTGGCGGCGCTGCGGGTCTTGCCGGGGCCGCCGCGCTCCAGCAGGTCCAGCGAGGGCAGGGCGTAGGTGATGTCCCCGCGCAGCTGGAGCTGCTCGGCGCGCGGGGGCAACGGCCGGTTCTCCGGCGGGGCCTTGGTCAGGTCCGGCACCACCGCCGGCGCGGACGCGGCCGCGCGCTCCTCGCGGGCGGCGGGCACCGGGGCGGCCGGAACCGGAGCGGAGGGCACCGGCGTGGTGGCATCGCCGCCGCCGCGCTCGGGGGTGATGCCGTGGGTGAGGTCGGCGACCAGCGGCGAGGGCGGCAGCCCGCCCAGTACGGCGCCGTCCAGGGCGGCGGCCGCCGCGGCGGCCACGTCGACGGCGTCCATCTCGCGGTCCAGGGGCGGCTGCACCGGGGCCCGCCGGGGCCGGCGGCGCCGGGCGAGTGCCGCCTCCTCGGCGGCGCCGGCCTCGCCCGCGTCGTCCGTGTCGTTTGCGTACTCGTCGTCTGCGGCACGGCCGCGGCCGGTACGGGCCCGCCACCGCTCCGGGTCGTGCCGGTCGGCACGCCGGGCCGCCCGCGCCCCGCGCCCGGCGTTCACGTCGTCCCCGTCGTCCGCGTCGTCGTCCGTGTCGTCCGCGGCGGCCTGGACGATGCCCAGCTTGACGCCGAGCGCGCGCAGCCGCTGCGGGATCGCGTTGACCGGGGTGGCGGTGACCACCAACAGGCCGAAGACCGTGAGCAGCAGGAGCATGGGGACGGCCAGCGGCGCGCCCATGGTGAAGATGAGCGGCTTGGACGCGGCCCAGCCGATGAGCCCGCCGGCGTCCTGCATGGCCTCGGCGCCCTCGCCCCGGCCCGGCGCCCCGCAGGCGATGTGCACCTGCCCGAGGACCCCGATCACCAGGGCGGTCAGGCCGACGCCGATGCGCCCGTTGGCGTCCGTCTGCTCGGGGTGGCGGAGGAAACGTACGGCCATGACGCCGAGCAGGATCGGCACCAGCAGGTCCAGGCGCCCGAACGCGCCGGTGACCAGCATCGTGACCAGATCGCCGACCGGGCCGCTGAGGTTGGACCAGGTGCCAGCGGCGACGATCAGCGTGAGGGCGAGCAGGAGCAGCGCGACGCCGTCCTTGCGGTGCGCCGGGTCGAGGTTCTTCGCCCCCTGCCCGAAGCCGCGGAAGACCGCGCCGATCGCGTGGGCGATGCCCAGCCACAGCGCGCGCACCAGCCGCAGCACGCCCCCGGTCGGGGACGGCGCGGGCTTGGGCGCCGCCTTCTTCGCCGGGGCGCGCTTGGCGGCCGCCGCCTTCTTGGCCGCGGGTCTGCCCGCGGGCGCCGCCTTCTTCGCCGCCGGCGTCGTACGGCCGGTGCGGGCCTTCGCGGTGCCCGCGGTGCTCTGGGAACCCTTGCCGGACGTACTTGAGGCCATGAGGGCGAGGTTACCGGTGCGCGCGCCGGTGGACACGCGTGCCCACCCCTTCACCCTTTCGTGTCGGGCTGCCCGTACACGGTTTGACGCACGGACAGCCTGACCCGGCCTCGGCATCCCTGCCGGACCGGGCCGCGCCGTCACGGGCGGCGGCCCGTACGGTCAGCTCTGCGCGGGCAGGACGGCCGGGGTGCCGCCGGTTCCCGGCTCCAGCGCGTCCAGGGCCCGCCGCAGCCCGGTCAGCTTGCGCTCCAGATGGGCGGCGGTCGCCACCACCGCCGGATCCGCCGCCTCCTCGCCGAGCTGCTTGGTCAGCGCCTCGGCCTGCTCCTCGACCGCCGCGAGCCGCGCGGAGAGCTCGGCCAGCAGCCCGGCCGCCTCCTTGCCCTCCACACCGCCCGGGCCGCCGCCCTCCAACTGGAGGCGCAGCAGCGACGCCTGCTCGCGCAGCTGGCAGTTCTTCATGTACAGCTCGACGAAGACCGAGACCTTCGCCCGCAGCACCCACGGGTCGAAGGGCTTGGAGATGTAGTCCACGGCCCCGGCGGCGTAGCCCCGGAACGTGTGGTGCGGACCGTGATTGATCGCGGTGAGGAAGATGATCGGGATGTCCCGGGTCCGCTCCCGCCGCTTGATGTGCGCGGCGGTCTCGAAACCGTCCATCCCGGGCATCTGCACATCCAGCAGGATGACCGCGAAATCGTCCGTCAGCAGCGCCTTGAGCGCTTCCTCCCCCGACGACGCCCGGACCAGTGTCTGATCGAGCGCGGAGAGGATGGCCTCCAGCGCCAGCAGATTCTCCGGCCGGTCGTCGACCAGGAGGATCTTGGCCTTCTGCACCATGCCCTGTCCTCCTCGCCCCGGCATGGGGCCTCCCCGGCTCCTGGCAGCGGCCGGCTCAGCGCCGGGTCCCGCCCCAGAGAACGGCTTCCTTGCGCCGCCCGTCCTTGTGCCGGTCATCGTAGCCCCAGTCCCGAGATCGCCACACCCTGTCACCAAGATGTCACTGTGCACATAGCAGAAACGTGATGGAAGGGCAGAAGGTTCCCCCTGCGCCCGCCGGCCGGTCACCTCCGGCGCATGTGCTGCTCCATCACCGAAAGGAGGTAGTCGGGATCGACCGGCTTGGTCACGTAGTCGGTGGCCCCGGAGTCGATGGCCTTCTCCCGGTCCCCCTTCATGGCCTTCGCCGTCAGGGCCACGATCGGCAGCCCCTCGAACTGCGGCATCCGCCGGATCGCCGCCGTCGTCGCGTACCCGTCCATCTCCGGCATCATGATGTCCATCAGCACGACCGTCACGTCGTCGTGCTGCTCGAGCACCTCGATGCCCTCGCGCCCGTTCTCCGCGTACAGCACCGTCAGCCCGTGCTGCTCCAGCACACTCGTCAGTGCGAACACGTTGCGCACGTCGTCGTCGACGATCAGCACCTTCTCGTGGTGGAAGTCGTACGTCCGCGGCGGCGCCGGCAGCTCCTCGCCCAGCGCCCACTCCGGGTCCGCGGTCGGCTGACCGGGGACCGACAGCCGCGGCAGCGGTTCGCCCAGCGCCTTGCGCCGGCGCCGGAAGAGCGCGGCCGAACCGTGCCCGCCCTGGCCCGGTGCACCCTGGCCCAGCCCGACCTGGCCCAGCCCGGCCTGACCCGGTCCGCCCTGGCCCAGCCCGAGCTGGCCCGGTCCGGTCCCCGGGCCGAACTCCGCCGCCGGCCCGTCGCCCGGCAGCGTGCCGGCGCCCTGCGGCGCGGGCGCCTGCCGTACGGACGTCCCCTCGTCGGCCGGCCGCCGGTACAGCTCGCCGCGGGCCCCGGGGCCCGCGGAGGCGTACCCCTGGGGCGGGAGCTCACTGGGGTGCAGCGGCAGGTACAGCGTGAAGGTGGAGCCGCGGCCCGGTTCGCTCGCCGCGTGGATCTCACCGCCCAGCAGCCGCGCGATCTCCCGGCTGATGGACAGCCCCAGGCCCGTGCCGCCGTACTTGCGGCTGGTGGTGCCGTCGGCCTGCTTGAACGCCTCGAAGATCACCAGCATCTTGCTCGCCGCGATCCCGATCCCGGTGTCGGTGACCGAGAACGCGATCAGGTCCGCGTCCGCCTCGCGCAGCGAACCGGCCTCCAGCAGCTGCTCGCGGATGGCCTGCGGCACGTCCGGACCGGCGGGCCGGATCACCAGCTCCACCGCCCCGGTGTCGGTGAACTTCACCGCGTTCGACAGCAGGTTGCGCAGCACCTGCAACAGCCGCTGCTCGTCGGTGTGCAGGGTGGCCGGCAGCTCCGGGGAGACCCGCACCGAGAAGTCCAGGCCCTTCTCCGCGGTCAGCGGCCGGAAGGTCGCCTCCACGTAGTCCACCAGCTGCACCAGCGCGATCCGGGTCGGCGAGACGTCCATCTTGCCCGCCTCGACCTTCGACAGGTCCAGGATGTCGTTGATCAACTGGAGCAGGTCCGACCCCGCGCCGTGGATGGTCTCGGCGAACTCCACCTGCTTCGGCGAGAGGTTCTCGTCCGCGTTGTCCGCCAGCAGCTTGGCCAGGATCAGCAGCGAGTTGAGCGGCGTGCGCAGCTCGTGCGACATGTTGGCCAGGAACTCCGACTTGTAGCGCATCGAGACCGCGAGCTGCTCGGCGCGCTCCTCCAGCACCTGCCGGGCCTCCTCGATCTCGGTGTTCTTCACCTCGATGTCCCGGTTCTGCTGGGCCAGCAGCTCGGCCTTCTCCTCCAGCTCGGCGTTGGCCGCCTGGAGCGCCTTCTGCCGGTTCTCCAGCTCGTCCGAGCGCTCGCGCAGCTGCTCGGTCATCTCCTGCGACTGCTTGAGCAGCATCTCCGTCTTGGAGTTGACGCTGATGGTGTTGACGCTGGTCCCGATCATCTCGCCGATCTGGGACAGGAAGTCCTTCTGGATCTGCGTGAACGGCTGGAACGACGCCAGCTCGATGACCCCGAGCACCTTGCCCTCGAACAGCACCGGCAGCACGATCACATGCGCCGGCGGCGCCTCCCCCAGCCCCGAGGAGATCTTCAGGTAGCCCGGCGGGGTGTTCTCGACGAGGATCGTCCGCTTCTCCTCGGCGACCGTCCCGATCAGCCCCTCGCCCGGGCGGAACGACGTGGGCATCTGGCCGCCCGCGTACGCGTAACTGCCGCGCATCCGCAGCTCGTACGCGCCGTCCCGGCCGCCCTCGGCGCCGATCTCGCCCGGCCCGCCGGCCGGCTGCACCAGGAAGAACGCGCCGTGCTGCGCCGAGACCACCGGCGTCAGCTCGCTCATGATGAGCGAGGCCACGTCGTCGAGGTCGCGCCGGCCCTGCATCAGGGCCGAGATCCGGGCCAGGTTGCCCTTGAGCCAGTCCTGCTCCTTGTTGGCCAGGGTGGTGTCGCGCAGATTGGCGATCATCGTGTTGATGTTGTCCTGGAGGACCTGGATCTCGCCCGCCGCGTCCACGTCGATCTTCAGGTTCAGATCCCCGCGGGTCACCGCGGTGGCCACGGCCGCGATCGCCCGTACCTGACGGGTGAGGTTGCCGGCCATCTCGTTCACCGACTCGGTCAGGTCCCGCCAGGTGCCGTCCACGTCCCGCACCCGCGCCTGGCCGCCCAGGATGCCCTCGGTGCCCACCTCGCGCGCCACCCGGGTCACCTGGTCGGCGAACGACGACAGCTGGTCGACCATCGTGTTGATGGTCGTCTTCAGCTCCAGGATCTCCCCGCGCGCGTCGATGTCGATCTTCTTGGTCATGTCGCCCTTGGCGATGGCGGTCGTGACCATGGCGATCTGCCGCACCTGACCGGTGAGGTTGGAGGCCATGAAGTTCACCGAGTCGGTGAGGTCCTTCCACGTGCCCGAGACACCGGGTACGTGCGCCTGCCCGCCCAGGCGGCCCTCCGTACCCACCTCCCGCGCCACGCGCGTGACCTCGTCCGCGAACGAGGACAGCGTCTTCACCATCGTGTTGACCGTGTCCGCGAGCTGCGCGACCTCACCGCGCGCCTCGACGGTGACCTTCTTCGTCAGGTCGCCGTTGGCCACCGCCGCCGAGACCTGCGAGATGTTGCGCACCTGCGACGTCAGGTTGTTCGCCATCAGGTTGACGTTGTCGGTCAGGTCCTTCCAGATGCCCGTCACCCCGCGCACCCGCGCCTGCCCGCCCAGGATGCCCTCGGAGCCCACCTCGCGGGCCACCCGCGTCACCTGCTCCGCGAACGAACTCAGCTGGTCCACCATCGTGTTGACGGTGGTGACCAGTTCGAGGATCTCGCCCTTGGCGTCGACCGTGATCTTCTTGGAGAGGTCGCCCATGGCGACCGCCGTCGTCACCTCGGCGATGTTGCGCACCTGCGAGGTCAGGTTGTTGGCCATGAAGTTGACGGACTGCGTGAGGTCCTTCCAGGTGCCCGAGACCCCCTTCACCTCCGCCTGGCCGCCCAGGATGCCCTCGGTGCCCACCTCGCGGGCCACCCGCGTCACCTGCTCCGCGAAGTTCGAGAGCTGGTCCACCATCGTGTTGAGGGTGTTCTTCAGCTCCAGGATCTCGCCCCGCGCGTCCACGTCGATCTTCTGCGACAGGTCACCGCGCGCCACGGCGGTCGCGACCTGCGCGATGTTGCGCACCTGCGACGTCAGGTTCCCGGCCATGCCGTTCACCGAGTCCGTCAGGTCCCGCCACACGCCGGCCACGCCCGGCACCTGCGCCTGACCGCCCAGGCGCCCCTCGGTGCCCACGTCCCGGGCCACCCGGGTCACCTGCTCGGCGAAGGCCGAGAGCTGGTCCACCATCGTGTTGATGGTGTTCTTCAGCTCCAGGATCTCGCCCCGCGCGTCCACGTCGATCTTCTGCGACAGGTCACCACGCGCCACCGCCGTGGTGACCTGGGCGATCTGCCGCACCTGCGAGGTCAGGTTCCCGGCCATGAAGTTGACGGAGTCCGTCAGCTCCTTCCAGGTGCCCGAGACCCCCTCGACCCTGGCCTGACCGCCCAGGCGCCCCTCGGTCCCGACGTCCCGCGCCATCCGCGTGACCTGGTCGGCGAACGACGACAGCTGGTCGACCATGGTGTTCACGGTGACCTTCAGCTGGAGCATCTCGCCCGACACGTCGACCGTGACCTTCTGCGACAGGTCGCCGTTGGCCACCGCCGTCGTCACCTGGGCGATGTTGCGCACCTGGCCGGTGAGGTTGCGGAAGGCGGTGTTCACCGAGTCGGTGAGGTCCTTCCACGTACCCGCCGCACCCGGCACCTGCGCCTGACCGCCCAGTTCGCCCTCGGCGCCGACCTCCCGCGCCACGCGGGTCACCTCGGCACCGAAGGCCTGCAGCTGGTCCACCATCGTGTTGACGGTGTTCTTCAGCTCCAGCATCTCGCCGGCCACGTCCACGGTGACCTTCTGCGACAGGTCGCCGTTGGCCACCGCCGTCGTCACCTGGGCGATGTCCCGCACCTGCGTGGTCAGGTTGCGGAAGACCGTGTTCACCGAGTCGGTGAGGTCCTTCCACGTACCCGCCGCACCCGGCACCTGCGCCTGACCGCCCAGCAGACCCTCCGCGCCCACCTCGCTGGCCACGCGGGTGACCTCGTCCGCGAAAGTGCGCAGGGTATCGGTCATCTGGTTGATCGTTTCGGCGAGCTGGGCCACCTCGCCGCGCGCGCTCACCGTCACCTTCTGGGTGAGGTCACCGTTGGCCACGGCCGTCGTGACCTGCGCGATCCCGCGCACCTGCGCGGTCAGGTTGCCCGCCATCGTGTTGACGGAGTCGGTCAGGTCCTTCCACACGCCCGCGACCCCGGGCACCGTGGCCTGACCGCCCAGCTCGCCCTCCGTGCCGACCTCCCGCGCCACGCGCGTGACCTCGGAGGAGAACGACGACAGCTGGTCCACCATCGTGTTCACGGTGTTCTTCAGCTGGAGCATCTCGCCGGCCACGTGCACCGTGACCTTGCGGGACAGATCGCCCTTGGCGACCGCGGTCGTCACCAGCGCGATATCACGCACCTGGGCGGTGAGCCGGTACGCCATCGTGTTGACGGAATCGGTCAGGTCCTTCCAGGAACCAGACATTCCACGCACCTGGGCCTGACCGCCGAGCTTGCCCTCGGTCCCCACCTCCAGCGCGACCCGCGTCACCTCGTCGGTGAACGCCGACAGCTGGTCGACCAGGTTGTTGACCGTACGCCCGACCTTCAGGAACTCCCCGCGCAGCGGGTGCCCCACCCCGTCCGGCCCCTGCGTGCGCAGGTCCATCCGCTGGGCCAGATCACCCTCGGCGACCGCCGACAGCACCCGGCCGACCTCGGACACCGGCCGGGCCAGGTCCTCCACCAACTGGTTCGACGCATCGATCGCGGCGGCCCAGGAGCCCTCGCAGGCCCCCGCCTCCAGCCGCTCGCTCAGCTTGCCCTCGCGGCCGACCATCCGCCGTACCCGGGACAGCTCGCCGGTCAGATGCAGGTTCCGGTCGGCGACCTCGTTGTAGACGGCGGCGATCTCCGCCATCACGCCGTCGCCGGACACCGTCAGCCGCCTGCGGAAGTTCCCGTCCCGCATCGACACCAGGGCTGCGAGCAGCCGGTTCAGTGCGGCGGTGTCGACTTCCGTCGTCCCTCCGCGCCGGGGTCGTCCGCCCTTCGCGCGCGTCCCCGTCCTCCGCGCCGCTACGCCAGACTCCACCGTGTCCCTCCCGAAGGGGTTCGACCGCTGCCCGACCGGCCCCCGGCGAAACACCGGGGCCGGCCTCCTGAAAGCCTGCCCAGTGTTTCACCCTGGCGGAACCCGGCCATAACACTTCGGCACCTTCGCACAGAGCCCACACCCTGCGGGTGGACTTCCCCACGAGGCACCCGTACCGACCGCGAAGGTAAGTAACCTGGCACCCGACTGTCCAACCGCGGCGAAGGAGACTCGTGATCACGGCACGGGCGGCTGCCAGCTTCGATCCCGTAGGACGCTCGGTCGCCGGGGCCCGCGCATTCGTGCGCGACACCCTGCAGGGCTGGGGCTTCCTGGACATCATGGACGACGCGGTGGTCCTCACCAGCGAGCTGGTCACCAACGCCGTGGTGCACGCCGGCACCCGGGCCGAGGTACTGTGCCTGCGGGCCGAGGACGGCGTACGCGTCGAGGTCGCCGACCGCTACCCCGAGCGCGGGCTGCCGCTCCAGCACCCCGGCGAGCGCCCGTACGCCGACCCCGACCGCGAGAACGGCCGCGGCCTGATGCTCTGCGCCGCCCTCGCCACCCGCTGGGGCGTCGAGTACACGGCCACCCACAAACAGGTGTGGTTCCGGCTCGATCTGCCGGACCGGCCGGTCGGTACCCGCTCCGCCGGCCCTGTCGTGTCCGACCGGCTGCTGCCGCTGGCCGACACCCGCGTCCGCGTCGCGGTCGTCCAGGTCGACGGCGACGGACGGATCAGCGCCTGGAACGACGACGCCGAGCAGATCTTCGGCCACGCCGCCGGGAAGGCCGTGGGCCGCCCGCTCGCCGAGCTCGCCGCCTGGCCGCAGACCCCCGGCACCGGCACCGGCCTCGCCGAGGCCCTGCGCCTGTCCCGCTGGGAGGGCAGCTACGGCCTGCGCGGCGCGGACGGCCGGATCATCCCCGTCTACGCCTCCCACCTGCGCGTCCGCGACGCCCACGGGGAACCCTCCATCGTCTGCCTGCTCGTCCACGACGACGAGCGCGCCCTGCTGCAGACCCCGGCCCGCGGCCCGGCCCCCACCGACGAGAACCGCCTCGGCGAGCCGCGCCCCGCCGACCCCTTCGAGATCTTCATCGGCTCCCCCGCCCCCGACGATCTCGACGGCCTGCTCCAGCGCACCGTCGAACGGGCCCGCGACATGCTCGACGCCGACTCCGCCTTCCTGCTGCTGGCCACCGACGACGAGACCGAGCTGGAGGTCCGCGCCACCACGGGCCTGCCCTCCACCCGCCAGCGCTTCGCCCGGGTCCCCGTCGAGGCCGGCGCCCACCGGTTCGGATCGGCCCGGATGCCCGCCGTCCACGAGGACGTCGTCTCCGTCCCCGGAGCCGTCCCGCTCCTGGAATCCACCGGCATGCGCTCCGTGATCACCGTCCCGCTGAAGGTCGAGGGCCGGCTCACGGGCTCCCTGGGGGTCGCCGCCGAGATGCCCGGCCGCTACTCCAACGAGGACGCCCTGCGCCTGCAGTTCGCCGCCGACCGCATCGCCCTCGCCGTCGAGTCGGCCCGCCTGGGCGAGCTGGAACGACTGCGCCGCGGCTCCCTCTCCTTCCTCGTCGAAGCCTCCGACCTGCTGGCCGGCACCCTCGACCGGGACCAGACCCTGGCCCTGATGGCCCAGATGACCGTCCGGACCCTGGCCACCTGGTGCGCGGTCTACACCATCGCCGACCCGGCCTCCGAGCCGTACCTGTCGTACGTGCTCCACGAGGACGAGGAGCGCATCGACGGTCTGAAGGACCTGCTCAACCGGGTCAGCCCGCCGGAACCGGTCACCGACCCGCCCGGCGCCCGGCCCTGGCACGCGGCCACCGCCGCCGTCGGCGGCGAGACCGTCGTCCTTCCCCTCCTGGCGCGCAACCGCGTGATCGGCATGCTCACCCTGGGCAATCCCTCGGAGGAGCACTTCCGGCAGGAGATCCTCGAACTCGCCGAGGACCTGTCACGGCGGGCCGCCCTCGCCCTGGACAACGCACGCCTGTACTCCGAGCGCACCGCCATCAGCCGCTCCCTCCAGCGCAGCCTGCTCCCGCCCGGCTCCCCCGCCATCCCGGGCATGGAGGTCGAGGTCATCTACCGCGCGGCCGGAGAGGGCAACGAGGTCGGCGGCGACTTCTACGACGTCTTCCCGATCCGCGACGGCGCGTACGGCTTCGCGATCGGCGACGTCTGCGGCACCGGACCGGAGGCCGCGGCCGTCACCGGCCTCGCCCGGCACGCCCTGCGCCTGCTGGCCCGCGAGGGGCTCGGCGGCCCGGCGGTCCTGGAGCGCCTGAACGCGGCCATCCTCGACGAGGGTGCCCGCAGCCGCTTCCTGACCCTCCTGTACGGCGAGCTCCACCCGCAGCCCGACGGCGGCGCCCTGATGAAGGTCGTCTGCGCCGGTCACCCGCTGCCGCTGCGCCTGCGTCCGGACGGCGAGGTCGTCCCCGCGGCCGAACCGCAGCCGCTGCTGGGCGTCATGGACGATCTCGAACTCTACGAGCAGACCCTCACCCTCGACCCGGGTGACGTCCTGCTGTGCGTCACGGACGGGGTGACGGAACGCCGCGAGGGCACGCGCATGCTCGGCGACGACGGTCTCACCGACGTGCTGACCACATGCACGGGCCTCACCGCCGGCGCGGTGGCCGCCCGTATCCTGCGGGCCGTGGAACGCTTCGCGGCCGAGCCCGCCTCGGACGACATGGCCATCCTCGCCTTCCGGGTACCGGAACAGCGGACAGGCGATGAAACCCCGGCAAAACCGCTGCCCTTTGGCCAAAACCTGCGCTAACGTCAGCGGCCATGCCGATTCCCCGTACCCGCCCGGACTACACCGCCGACGAACGGACGCAGCTCGTCGGATGGCTCGACATGCAGCGCTCCATCATCCAGTGGAAGTGCCGGGGCGTCTCCGACGAGGACGCTCATCGCCCCGTGCTTCCGTCCTCCCCGTTGATGACCGTGGCCGGCGTGATCTCCCACTTGCGGTGGGTCGAGCAGTGCTGGTTCGAGGTCATGCTCCTGAACCGCCCGGCCACCGGACCGCAGTTCGTGGGTCCGGAGGACGCGGACATGATGGTCGAGGGCATCCCCCTCGCCCAGCTGCTGGAGGAGTACGACGACCAGTGCGCGGTGTCGAACGAGATCACCGCCGCCCATGCCCTGGACACCACGGGGCTCAATACCGACTACAAGGCCGGCTCCGCCTCGCTCCGCTGGATCCTGCTCCACATGATCGAGGAGACGGCCCGGCACGCGGGGCACCTGGACGCGATACGTGAGCTCCTCGACGGCGAAACGGGCTACTACTGAAAGAGTCCGGGAACGCAAAAAGGCCCCCGCCTGATGGCGGGGGCCTTTTCTGTTGGAGCCCTTTAACGGAATCGAACCGTTGACCTTCTCCTTACCATGGAGACGCTCTACCGACTGAGCTAAAAGGGCGGGTTGTTCGGCGGCGTCCTACTCTCCCACAGGGTCCCCCCTGCAGTACCATCGGCGCTGAAAGGCTTAGCTTCCGGGTTCGGAATGTAACCGGGCGTTTCCCTAACGCTATGACCACCGAAACACTATGAAGTTAGACCGGAAGGCAAACACGGTCGTTACTTCAGAACTAACACAGTGGACGCGAGCAACTGAGGACAAGCCCTCGGCCTATTAGTACCAGTCAGCTCCACCCGTTACCGGGCTTCCACATCTG